>NZ_JPFZ01000009.1 GCF_000722775.1 Streptococcus mitis subsp. hohhotensis | reverse complement strand
TACACCAGTCACTCCAGGACAACCAGATAGCCCACGTTGGCCAGGAAGCGTTGAAAACTTGGACAACAAGGAAAGTGTTAGTCGTACCATTCATTATGTTTACGAAGATGGAAGCAAGGCTAAGGATGATGTGGTTGAAACACTGAACTTCAAACGTTGGAGCAATGTCAACTTGGTAACAGGTCATATTGATTTCCAAGACTGGACAACTAATGATGATACGTTTGATAAAGTGGTCTCTCCAACTATCGCAGGTTACACGGCGGATAAATCAGAAATTCCAGCTGTAAGTGGAGTTCAAGCGAAAGACCAAGACCGAGTTGAAACAGTCACTTATCGTAAGGATGCCCAAAAAGCTGTCATCCGTTATGTAAGTACTAACGGTAATCGTGTTCTCACAACAGATGAAGTAACAGGTAAGTCAGGCGAAGCCATTGCCTACAGCACAACAAGTCAAATCATAGAATTCAAGAAACAAGGTTACAAGCTTGTCAGCGATGAGTTTACAGCAGGTGGTGCTAAGGTTTATGACTACGATACAGCACGCGACCAAGTCTACACAGTAACTCTTTCAGAACGTGTTGAACCCGTTAACCCAGATAACCCAAGCCCACAACCAAATACACCAGTCACTCCAGGACAACCAGATAGCCCACGTTGGCCAGGAACCGTTGAAAACTTGGACAACAAGGAAAGTGTTAGCCGTACCATCCATTATGTTTACGAAGATGGAAGCAAGGCTAAGGATGATGTGGTTGAAACTCTTCAATTCAAACGTTGGAGCAATGTCAACTTGGTAACAGGTCATATCGACTTCCAAGACTGGACAACCAATGATGATACGTTTGATAAAGTGGTCTCTCCAACTATCGCAGGTTACACAGCGGATAAATCAGAAATTCCAGCTGTAAGTGGAGTTCAAGCGAAAGACCAAGACCGAGTTGAAACAGTCACTTACCGTAAGGATGCCCAAAAAGCTGTTATCCGTTACGTAAGTACTAACGGTAACCATGTTCTCAAAACAGATGAAGTAACAGGTAAGTCAGGGGAAGTCATTGCCTACAGCACTACCAATCAAATCAATGAATTCAAGAAACAAGGCTATAAGCTTGTCAGTGATGAATTCACAGCAGGTGGTGCGAAGATTTATGACTACGATACAGCACGTGACCAAGTCTACACAGTAACCCTTTCAGAACGTGTCGAACGTGTGACACCGAAAGATCCTAAACCACAACCAAATACACCAGTCACTCCAGGACAACCCAACACACCGAATTGGCCAGGTACTGTTGAAAGAATGGAGAAGCTAACTCAAACAATAAGTCGTCGCATTAACTTCCGTTACCTCAAAAATGGAAAAGCTGCATATGGATCAATTGATCAACATATCACTTATGAACGGAATGCTCTTGTGAATTTGGTTTCTGGTGATATTAATTATGAACAATGGAAGATTACGGCTATTAAGAACCAAGATGTTGTAGCTCCAGTAGCATCTCAACCAGCTATTTCAACTCCATCGGTTGTCAACAATAGTGAATCAAGAGTTGCTAGATCATCTAGAAGCAGACGAGCATTGTCAGAAGTAGCTCCAGTTCCAGAAAATCATTTAGCTCCACAAGTGTCTCCAGTAGGCTTAACTGCTACAGAAAATGGTGAGCCTTCTGTACGCAGTTCATCAAGAGATAAACGTGCTGCTGTAGCAGAATCAACTACTTCAAATAATTCAGAAGCGGGTTCATCTGTTAATGCAGTCTTCAAAGCAGTACGAACACCTGTTACACCAAAGTTCTATGCTACTGTGAATAAAGTAGGAACGATGGAGGTTAATCCAAATTCTCCTCAAGATACAGAAGTTAATGTTGACTTGAAAGAAATGGGACGCATTGTAGCAGTCAATAATAAAGGACAATATATCAATGAACAAGGAGAGGTTGTACAAAACATTGAAGACGCTCTCTATAAGTACTATGATAATGATCCAAACGATGCAACAAAAGCAGCGGAAACAAAAATTCCTGAGGCTCCAAAATTCCATGTATTAAATAATACGCAACCAACTGCTTGGGGCTATAACATTGTTGACAAGACAATTGAACCAAATGATGAATCAGATCCTGATCGCATCGGAAAAGATACCTTTGTAACATATAATGAAATTATCGATCCAGTATCCAAGGAAACAAACCAAACGGTAAGTTTTACTGGTGCAGGTTCTGCAACTCCTAAAGATAATGTGCAAAATGACTTTGTCTTCAAGGGATCATATAATGAAGCGACTAAAGAAACAACTTGGGAAAACAAGAACCATACCTATGGAACAGTTAAAGTACCAGTTGTGACAGGATATTTTGCTGATAAAGCAGAAGCTGGTGCTAAGACAGTTACGCCAGATTTACCAAAAGCAACAGATACAGTTACATATAAAGTTTTGGGTAAAATCATTCCAGTAGATGCTTCTGGAAATGTAATTGTAAATGCTCCTCAACCACAATACTTGAATGATGCAAATGATCCTCGTAAAGCTGGAAAAACAGCAGTACCTGAAATTCTAGGCTACAAACCAGAGCGTACAAGTGTCACACCTAAAAATCCAGGTGAAGATACAAAGATAACTTACGTCAAAACAGATCAAGTTGCAGTAGTTCGTTATATAGATGTTGATAATAAGGATGAGGTCGTTCATACAGACAATGTTACTGGTAAATCTGGAGAAAAGATTGCCTATACGACAGAAACTGTTTTGAAACCATTGATTGAAAAAGGCTACTTATTGCAGAAAGATGGTTTCCCTACAGATGCAACTTTTGATACAGATGAAACAAAAGTTCAAGAATATACAGTCCTATTGAAACATAAAATCACTGTTAAAAAAGATACTCCAAAACTTGTGGAAAGAACGATTCATTATGTATTTGCAGATGGTACAAAAGCAAGTGAAGATCACCATGATCAAGTAAGTTTTTCACGTATGTTAAGTATCGATAATGTGACAGGTAAGACTACAAGTACATCTTGGGTTTCTGAAGATGGAGTGACAAGTTTTGACGAAGTGGTGTCTCCAAGCATTGCAGGCTACAATCCTGATCTTGCTAAAGTAGATTCGGTTCAAGGAATTACAGCAGAAACTGAAAATCAGGTTGTAACTGTAACTTATAGAAATGTTCAACCAATTCCACAAGTTACACCAATTCCGACTCCAACCCCAACCCCACAAGTTACACCAATTCCGACTCCAACCCCAACCCCACAGGTTACGCCAACTCCAACCCCAATCCCAACTCCGGTTCCAACGCAAACCCCGGCTCCACATGTGCCGTCAGAAGTTCCAAATCAAACTCCAGTTTCCAGAGAGAATGAAAAAGAACTTCCTAAAACTGCAGGTCCCTCTTCTGGAATGGCTCAAGTTCTGGGAGTATTGGGCTTACTTGCTGGATTCAGTTTAGTTGGAAAAGCAAAAAGAGATGAATAAAATCAAAACAAAACTCTAGACAACAAAAGATTGTAAGTGTAGTGTTTTAGGGAGTGAGAATGTATGTCAATACAGCATCAATTCCACTCCTTTTTTATCATAAAAAGTTAGAGAGAAAATATATGTATTCAAGAGTAAAACGGAATCAAATGAATCAGGTAAACAAGTATTCCATTAGAAAATCAAGTTTTGGTGCAGTATCTGTTGCTGTAGCTGCCTTAATGGTTTTTGCTACTTATTCAGGTGTAAGTGCAGATGAACAGAAAGTAGATTCACATCGAACTGAAAAAGAAGAACAAAAAGTCTCTAAAAAACCAGACGAGACCAAGCAAAAAAATTCAGAGGAAAAAATAGCAGAATTACCTTCCACTCTTCAAGCTCCAGTTTTGGAAAAAGAAGAATTAGATGTCAATGCCCTTCTAAAGAAGGAAGCAGAATCTAAAGTGGCAGCTGAGACAAAAAATTCTGACTCAAAAGAATTAACCTCTAAAGAAGTAAAACCTAGCGAAGAAAAAACTACTTCACCTGCTTCAAGTGAAAAGGTAAAAGAAGAAAAATCAGTCGAAAAAACTACTCTGGATCAGATTGTATCAGAAGCAGAAGTTTTAAATCAAGTCGCTTTACGTTATTCTCAAGAAGCAGAACGTAAAGCTGAAGAAAAAGCCTTAGTTCAAGAAGCTGTTAAGGCAGCCACCATTCAGATTTCCCAATCAAAAGCCTTATTAAAAGATTCATCTGTGAGTGCAGAAAATCTTAAGACTCAATTAAATCAACTGTATTCAGCTATTGAAACAGTGTATACTGAGTTGCAACGTGCAGGACATGGCAAGAAAATTAGCGCTAGTCTATCGCCAATTCAAACACAAGATGTAGCTATCGATAATGGAAGTATTATTGCCAGTGGTACAATCGATATGGCGGATCGTGTGACTTCAACAGGTATTGCTGATTATCGTTTCCAATTAAAATTTAAAAATGGTGCCTATCATAAGGGAGATATCTTCACAATTGGCTTGAAGGAATTACCACAAGACAATAATCTTCCTCAAAAATTGGTTGCTGAAGGTAAAGTATTTGCAGAACGAGTGAGTCTGGTTCAGAAAAATGATAATGCCAAAGCTGGAAGCCTTTCATACTGGGCTTCACGTGGAGATCGTGACGTTGCTTTGGACACAAAAGAATCATGGGATTTAGTTGACAAAGGAAGTCATATTGAAGCAACATACCGTTTCACTGACGAAATTGAACGCTTAGACGATGTTACTTTTGAACTTCAATATAGAGGTGGCATTCGTTATCCTCGAGTGAATGTGGATAAGTCTGTAACTGGTGTTATCTCAGTTAATGGTCAAAATGTAGTCACTAAGAATTACACTGTGATTAAAACAGATATCGGAGCACCTAAAGTTTATGATACACCTACTACAGTTAACTTCACAGGTGATGTGATGTTGGACGATGATGGAAGTATCAAGACATACAACACTACCCTTCGTATTGGAACATGGAAATCAAACTTTAGTGCAGGGACTCGTTTCACTATTCGTATCAATGATACAGAATTCAATAAGTTTGCTACTGTTGGTGAATTTATTGAACGTGGTGCCCACAATGTCGAAATGATAAATACTAGCCCTGATACATCAAGAACAAGGGTAAATCGCCATAATGTTATTTTGGAAGCACCTCGTGAAGAGCCTGGTCAACATGCCAAATTCAAGATTCTTAAGGCAGCAGATAATGAATTAACCTTTGAATTAGTATCTGGAAAGATGTTGGCTGGAAGAACTTATGTATTACGTACAAAAGATTTTGGAGTTGACCGTGTTCCGACAAGTCACACAGTTAATTATCTGAATGAAGCTAGAAATGGTTTTAAATCGAATGTTTCAGGGACATTGACAGTTGTTGATGCCAAAGGTAAAAATCTTACAGACCAATACGAACAAGCTGCTGATTCTGACTGGAAAATTGCCAACCCAGATATGGTTAGAACAGATGGACGCCTTGTATATGGAGATGTAGCTGTTCGCTTCGTTGATACTCAAGGGAAAATGCTTCTTCCTGCCATTGCAGCGGTGGAAAATGGAGGTATCCTTCAAGACAAATTCACTACTGTAAGACCATCTACCAAAATTGATACTAGCTATGTAGCTACTTTGGAGAGAAATACAACTGAGACAGAAGTTCAAGAAAACAAAGGAATTCAAACAACTTCTATCACAGCACCTTATTTATTGCATTCACCAAATGGTAAATATTATGTCTTCAAAGAGTATGCACAGAATGATCGTTTCTATAGTAATACGAAGACATCTGGTACGATTACACGAGCTCAAGCCAACGTGGTAGCTGTGTACGAAGAAGCTAAATTTGGTAAAGTTGATATTCAGTATCGTGATAAAACAAGTCAAGCTATTTTAGAAACATTCAATACACCACATGATAAGAGTTCAAATCTCATTAACTTGTTGGGAAATAACTATGATGTGACTGCTAAAGTTCCTGAACGTTTCGAAAAAGATGGTGTAGTATATGTCTTGTCACAAACACCTGCTAATAGTAAGGGACATTTGACACAGGCCGATATCCATGTTGTTTATGATTATCTTGCTCAACAAAAAGCACAGGTTAAATACCTCAATCAAACAGAAACAAGTCCTAAAATTTTAGGAAATGTGGATAGTGTAGTTGGTCTTCCAGGTGAAACAATTTCTTATAATTCAAAAACTCGTATTAATCAATACCTAAAACAAGGATATGAATTAGTACATGATGGTTTTGCAAATGCTAATGATAAACGTTTTGATAGTGAAAAACAAACTGATCAAGTATTCTCAGTGCAATTAATCGAAAAAGTTGTGACTGTCACAGCAGATGATCCTAAACCAATTGCTGGAAATCCATTAGTAGCAGGAGATGCATTGTCACCTGTTTGGCCTAAATCGGTTGAAAACTTGGATACACTGAGAAAAATGACCAAGCAGACCATTCACTACAAATATCAAAAAGATGGTAAACAAGCTTTCAAAGATGTAGTTCGATCTGTAGTTTTTGAAAGAGTGGCGAGAGTTAACCTCGTTACTGGTGCAGTTATTTATGATAATTGGAAAATCACAAGAATTGATGATAAACCAGTAGCTTCAGTGGATAGGACTGTTCATAAACCAAATGTCACTCCGCAAGGAGTAACAACTATTGCAGCAACTCCTTCTGGTCTAGGGAATGGAATTTCTATCAAACCAGTTTTGACTGTTCCGAATCCAGTTGTTGCATCATCACCAATTGTTGCAAAACCCGTTGTATCGGTCAAGCAAGTAACACCTGTTAAACCAGCAGTGCCAACTCCTGCTAAGCCAGCACCTGTAGTTCAACCAAAACCAGTAGCACCATCAACACCAGTAACAACGGTCAAACCAGTAGTTTCGACACCAGTAACTCCAGCGCCAGTTGCCACACCACAACCAGTTGTTCCAGTAAAACCAGTAGCACCTGCAACGGTAACACCTGTTAAACCAATAGTATCTACTCCAGCTACACCAACACCAGCTGTGCAACCAAAACCGGTAGCGACTACTGATTCAAAACCTGGCTTAAATCCAGCTGAAGCCTTGGCTGCAATTAAACCAACAGATTTTTCTTCACAAACATCTGTTAATAAGAAAACAGAGACAAGACCTGTTCCTGGTGGAACGGCTACGACTACAACTACAACGACAACTACTGTTACTTCAAACGCGGCAACAGCGGGTCCTACAACACCGATTGTCACTATTACAACAAATGAAACCGAAACTCATTCAGAGGTGACAAGTGTTATTCATACTGGCACTACTAGCTACACGCATGTGGTAGGAGTTGTTACAAAACCAAACGTAGTTGTAACTCATCCAAAACCAAGTGTTCAGACTAAACCGCATTTAACGAGACCTCATCATAGACCAGTACACCATGTTCCTTCACATCATGGTAAACAAGTTAAATTAGTCAGAACTGGACCAGAAAGTCGTGTTCATGCTAGACGGCATCGTTAAATTAAAGAAGTGTCACTGCTGATTTAACTAATAGGATAGTATTAGATAACGCAAAAAAATGAGCAACTTTACATCAAAAGTTACTCATTTTTATATTAAAGACTTCTTAAAATTCTCTATTTTTTACTGAACTGCTGCAACCAAGTCTTGAGCTTGTTTTCCAAGTGAGTTTAGGACTGTTTCGTCAAGAACCAATTTTCCGTCTGCCCAAGCAGAGTCATTGACACGTGCAGCAGTGAAATCACCAACGACTTGTGTACGGATAAATGGCAAAAGGTCTTTGTAGATAGCGAAAAGTTGATCGTGACCTGCATTGGCTACAGATGATACTGTGACAAACTTGTCTTGAAGGGCAGAAGCACCACGTGTATCAGACAAGTCAAGGGCACGAGATAGCCAGTCAAGTAAGTTTTTCACTGTTCCAGGGATAGAGAAGTTGTAGACTGGAGAGAAAATCCAGATGGCATCCGCAGCGAGAACCGCTTCACGAGCAGCAGATACAGCTGGATGAGTTGGAACTTCCAAATCTTGGCTGAAGAGAGGAAGGGCTGAGTAATCAAGATAGCTAACTTCTGCTTTACCAGCAAGTGCTTTCTCAGCTTCGAGAGCCATTTGGTGATTGAAAGAACCTTGGCGTAGTGATCCGACGATAAATAATACTTTTTTAGACATGATGTGTCTCCTTTTTCTTAAACTTCCGAGAGCTCTCTCGTTGTTATAAAATATATTACAACAAAACAAAAGGACTTGCAAGAAATTTGCTCAAAGATAAGTAAAACTATAAAATTGCCGAAACTCTAGTCACTTGCTACTGGAATGCATTTGATTTTCGAAGAGTATTCCTATATTCTCTTGTAATATGATGACATAAGTGCTAAAATAAACAAGAAAACTCGCAATAGAAACCGCAGAACAGCTATTTTCCGGTATCATTTCATAAATCATTAAAGGAACAATAATGGCATTGAAGAATGCTTCTAAAAGGGGTGGAAATCATGTAAGGCACAAATTAACAAGTGACGGACAAAAGAAATAATAATACACTTGTTAAGGAGAAAAGATGTTAATAAGAAATTATCGGAAAAATATTGGCCTGATGGCCGGAGTTGAGTTTTTTGCTTTTTTAGGGATTACCAGTTTTTGGATTCTCTTTCTCAGTCAAAACGGAATGTCTCTTTGGCAGATTGGACTGCTAGAAAGTATTTTTCATACTACCAGTCTTCTCTGTGAAATTCCATCTGGAATGTTAGCTGATCGCTATTCCTATAAGACCAATCTTTATTTAAGTCGAATAGCAGGGATTGTGTCTTCCGTTCTCATGTTGGCTGGGCAGGGAAATTTTTGGATTTATGCGCTAGCTATGGCGGTGAGTGCCTTGTCTTATAATTTTGATTCAGGAACAAGCGCAGCAATGATCTATGACTCTGCTGTAGAGGCTGGACTGAAGGAGCGCTATCTATCCATTTCAAGCTTTATGTCAGGAGTAGCTGAAGGAACTCGGTCTTTGGGGACCGTTTTAGCGGGATTTTTTGTTCATGGTCAATTGCACCTGACCTACTATATCATGATTGCCACTTCTATCATAGTTATTTTCCTGATTTGGATGCTGAAAGAACCTAGTGTCAAGCTAGAAAAAGCTGATAGTGTGAGCATGAAACAGATTATTTGGACCGTTAAGGATGAGTTGAAGCGAAATCCCATGCTATTCAACTGGATGATTTTGTCTCAGATTGTCGGAGTACTCATGTGCATGTTTTACTTTTACTATCAAAATCAGTTACCAGATTTAAGTGGTTGGCAAATTTCAGCAGTTATGCTACTTGGTAGTCTCCTGAATATCCTTGCAGTCTATCTAGCGAGTAGGATTGGAAAGAACTATGCTGCCTTGAAGCTTTTCCCTGTCCTCGTGTTGCTGACTGGCGTCACCTATATGTTGTCCTACTTTGGAACACCTCTAATCTATATTTTGATTTATTTGATTAGTAATGCTCTATATGCTCTTTTTCAGCCGATTTTTGACAATGATTTGCAAGAGCGCCTCCCAAGTGAAGTAAGGGCAACCATGCTAAGTGTCTACTCTATGATGTTTAGCCTGAGTATGATTGTCTTCTTCCCACTGACAGGCTGGTTGATTGACCATTTAGGCTTTGTAGTAACATTTCTTTATCTAGGATTCTTTTTAGTTATGGTTGGCCTTCTACTGGCTATCTTTTTAGGAAAAATGGCTAAAAGAATGGATGATAAAGTGATTCTATAGATTAAAAAACTTACGAAAACTTGAGTGCCAGGCTCAGGTTTTTTAATAGGTTGATTTTGGAGCTGTCTTTACTTTTCTTGATCGGTTTTAATCAAGAAAAATCGGTTTGCTTTGAAGGGAGAAATAGAATTGGTTTCTTATTACTCAATGAAAATTAAAGAGCAAACTAGGAAGCTAGCCGCAGATTGCTCAAAGCACAGCTTTGAGGTTGCAGATAAAGCTGACGTGGTTTGAATTTGATTTTCGAAGAGTATTCTTGCATTCACTTGTAATAAAGCTTAATAGATGGTAAAATAGACGAGTGAAAAAAAGACAAAACAAAGCAAAAAATAATCTACTGTGGCAGTATGGTCTAGGGATGACGATTTTGTTTGTGGTTATCAGTGCTTCCTTTCTGTATCTAGTGTTTCTGAGTATGAAACCTTATCAAACAGCTAAAAGTGAAGGAGAAAAATTAGCTCAGCAGTATGCAGGATTAGAGCAGGCTGATCAGGTTGACTTATACAATGGCTTAGAATCCTATTACAGCGTTCTTGGTCGTAATAAAAAACAAGAATCACTTGCTGTCCTGATTGGAAAAGATGACCATAAGATTTACGTTTATCAGCTAAATCAGGGTGTTTCACAAGAAAAAGCAGAAGCTGTTTCTAAGGAAAAAGGAGCTGGCGAGATTGACAAGATTACCTTTGGCCGTTATCAAGATAAGCCAATTTGGGAAGTTAAGTCAGGCTCTGATTTTTATCTAGTAGATTTTGAAACAGGAGCATTGGTCAATAAGGAGGGCCTATGAAACTATCCAACCGTGTTTTAGAAATGGAAGAAAGTGTGACCTTGGCTGCTGGAGCCCGTGCCAAAGCGCTGAAGGCTGAGGGAAGAGATATCCTGTCTCTAACCTTGGGTGAGCCAGATTTCACTACTCCCAAAAATATCCAAGATGCCGCCATTGCATCGATTCGAGATGGGCGTGCTTCTTTTTATACAGTGACCTCAGGTCTGCCAGAGCTAAAGGCAGCGGTCAATAGCTACTTTGAGCGCTTTTACGGCTATTCTGTGGCGCCAAATCAAGTGACAGTCGCTGCAGGAGCCAAATATTCTCTCTATACCTTCTTTATGGCAGTGGTCAATCCAGGTGATGAAGTCATCATCCCAACCCCATACTGGGTTAGCTATGGAGATCAGGTCAAGATGGCTGAAGGGATTCCTGTCTTTGTTCCTGCTAAGGAAGACAATCATTTTAAGGTGACTGTAGAGCAGTTAGAAGCGGCTCGCACTGACAAGACCAAGGTTTTGGTGCTGAATTCACCATCTAATCCGACAGGTATGATTTACACCCGTGAGGAACTCTTGGCAATCGGAAACTGGGCTGTAGAAAATGACATTCTCATCCTAGCAGACGATATTTATGGTCGCTTGGTCTATAATGGTCATGAGTTCACACCGATTTCTAGCCTATCAGAAGCGATTCGCAAGCAAACAGTGGTCATCAATGGTGTGTCTAAAACCTATGCTATGACAGGTTGGCGGATTGGCTATGCCGTCGGTCAAGCAGACATTATCGCTGCCATGTCTAAGATTGCAGGTCAAACAACCTCCAATCCGTCAGCAGTAGCTCAGTATGCAGCAGTTGAGGCTCTATCAGGTGAGCAAGATACTGTAGAAAACATGCGTCAGGCTTTTGAGGAACGACTAAACACCATCTATCCCCTTCTTGCTGAGGTGCCTGGATTTGAAGTGGTCAAACCGCAAGGGGCCTTCTATCTTTTCCCAAATGTCAAAAAGGCCATGGAGATGAAAGGCTATACGGATGTGACAGACTTTACAACTGCTATCCTAGAAGAAGCTGAAGTTGCCTTGGTAACAGGAGCAGGATTCGGAGCACCAGAAAATGTACGCCTCAGCTATGCGACAGACCTAGACACGCTTAAAGAAGCAGTTAAACGCTTGAAAGCATTTATGGGTAGTGAGAATGATTGATCATTTTGAAATTAAGGTAAAGGATTTACAAATTTCAGAAGATTTTTATAGGAGATTTCTCGCTCCTTTGGGCTATAAATTAGCTTTTAAGACTACCTCTCTAATCAGTTTTCTTGCCCCAAATAGCCCTCATCCTGGTGGTGATTTTTGGCTGGCTCAGGGGACACAAGATCCTATTCACTTTGCTTTTTTAGCAGAAAATAAGGAAGAAGTTCAGGCTTGTTATGAGGCTGGTTTAGAGGCAGGTGGGCGAGACAATGGAGCTCCTGGTTATCGCAGTGAGCAACCGATTTACTACGCTGCTTTTATGATTGACCCAGATGGGAACAATATAGAAGTGGTTTGCCATAAAGAATAAAAAAGAAAAAGGAAAAATAATGACAAAACGTGTAACGATTATTGATGTAAAAGACTATGTTGGTCAGGAAGTGACGATTGGCGCTTGGGTTGCCAACAAATCAGGAAAAGGGAAAATTGCCTTCTTGCAATTGCGTGATGGAACAGCCTTCTTCCAAGGTGTGGCCTTTAAACCAAACTTTGTAGAAAAATTTGGTGAAGAAGTGGGACTTGAGAAGTTTGATGTCATCAAACGCTTGAGCCAAGAAACTTCTGTTTATGTGACAGGTATTGTTAAAGAAGACGAACGTTCTAAATTTGGCTATGAGTTGGACATTACAGACATCGAAGTGATTGGTGAATCTCAAGACTACCCAATCACACCAAAAGAACACGGGACAGACTTCTTGATGGATAACCGTCACTTGTGGCTCCGTTCTCGTAAACAAGTAGCGGTGATGCAAATCCGTAACGCTATCATTTATGCAACTTATGAGTTCTTTGACAAGAACGGCTTCATGAAGTTTGATAGCCCAATTCTTTCAGGAAATGCGGCTGAAGATTCAACAGAACTCTTTGAAACGGACTACTTCGGAACTCCAGCTTACTTGAGCCAATCAGGTCAGCTTTACCTAGAAGCAGGGGCTATGGCTCTTGGTCGTGTCTTTGACTTTGGTCCAGTATTCCGTGCTGAAAAATCAAAAACACGCCGTCACTTGACTGAGTTCTGGATGATGGATGCTGAGTACTCATACTTGACACATGATGAGTCACTTGACTTGCAAGAAGCTTATGTGAAAGCTCTTCTTCAAGGTGTTCTTGACCGTGCGCCTCAAGCCTTAGAAACCTTGGAACGTGATACAGAACTCTTGAAACGCTACATTTCAGAGCCTTTCAAACGCATCACTTATGATCAAGCCATTGACCTCTTGCAAGAGCATGAGAATGATGAAGATGCTGACTACGAACATCTTGAGCATGGTGATGACTTTGGTTCACCACATGAAACTTGGATTTCAAACCACTTTGGTGTGCCAACTTTTGTTATGAACTATCCAGCAGCCATCAAGGCCTTCTACATGAAACCAGTTCCTGGAAATCCAGAACGTGTGCTTTGTGCAGACTTGCTTGCTCCAGAAGGCTATGGAGAAATCATCGGTGGATCTATGCGTGAGGAAGACTACGATGCATTAGTTGCTAAGATGGATGAACTTGGCATGGATCGTACAGAGTATGAATTTTACCTTGACCTTCGTAAATACGGTACTGTACCACACGGTGGATTTGGTATCGGTATCGAGCGTATGGTCACCTTCGCGGCAGGAACAAAACACATCCGTGAAGCTATTCCATTCCCACGTATGTTGCACCGTATCAAACCGTAAGAATAGAAAAACGCCTATGTGGCGTTTTTTTCTATAGAAATCTCTAGAAACGAAAGGAAATATTATCAGGTTTTCAAAATCGGCTCTTGATAATATGCGCTTTTCGTGAAAATATAGTGTATTGAATCTAGAACAGTACACTGTGTCTGCTAAAATATTTCTAGAAATTAATTTGCCTTTCTTAATCAGTTTGTTCATATCTTATTTTAATCCACTATATTTACTTCCTTTTCTTATAAAATTGAATTTGTGCTAGAAACATACTATTAGTTGTTTAGAATAGAATTTCGTATCTTAGTACATTGATCTTATTGTTTAAAAACTGATGTATGTACTGGTTTCTTCAAGGAAGTATTAAATTGAAACAATAAATATATATAGACATGAAACTTGAATTAATAATAGTGGCATGATACAATATTAAGTGATATTGATAATTATTGGGCAACCTTTTTAAAATGATAACCTCTTAATATTACTAAAAAATTCGAGGGGGGGGGGCTTTTTATTTGTCTGTATATTTCAATTCAATATTAAAAAAATATGCATAAAGGAGGTTGTGACTCTAAATGAAGGGTAAACAACAAGATTTTAGAACGGAAAAGTATATTCGTTACGGTATTCGTAAATACAGTTTTGGAGCAGCATCAGTAGCGATTGCGGCTGGTTTAATGTTCTTAGGAAATGGAGCAGTTTCAGCTACTGAACAAAATCCAGTTTCAGACTCTAAAGAAAATATTCAAAAAGTAGAAAATTCTTCTCCAGAATTAGGAGAAAGTAATATCCAGTTGGTTGATATGACAACTGAAACACCCAAGAAAGAAGAAGTTAAAGTAAATAAGTCACTTCTTGAAACGAGTATTTCAAATTTAGAGGCTGCATTATCCAATGCTAAGTATGCGGATGCCTCAGTTGTAGCCAATGTTCGTGAAGCTTTAGCTACTGCGAAAGCTGTTTTGGCAAATGAAGCTGCCAAGCAAGAAGAGGTAAATGTTCAAAAAGAGATTCTTTCTGCATTGGGAACAGTTGTAACTGAATCAAACAAACTAGGACTAGAGAAAGAACAGGCTGATAAGGATAAGGCGGCTAAAGAAGAAGTTGAAAAGAAAGCTACTCCAGCTGAAAAAGCTCTTTCAGAAGCTAAATCGGAACTCGATAAAGTTACATCAGAAGCAGATGTAACCAATACACTTGCGGTTACAGAACTCCGTAAGAAGGAAGTAGCAGAAGAGAATCGAGCAGCAATTGAAGCGGCGGTAGCCAAGAACCAAGCTATACTTAACGAATCAAAAGTACTTTTAGCTGATAAGAGTGTCACAAAGGAACAAGTGGATGCTCAACTTTCACGCTTGAATGAGTCTATCCTTGCAGTTTATAGTGAACTGAAAAAATCAGGAATTGGTCGTGATGGGAAATTTGCTGTAGCGTTGGCAGCACAAAATTTTTATGCTGAATCAACCGTTAATGCAAACGGTACGCGTGCCACTCATGCCACGGTTGTAACTGCAGCAACTGCTACAGGTAAAGATATCTATAAATTCAATCCTGATGGGAAAGCGTCTACTGACGGTTTTGCAAGTGCAGGAGAGTTGAATGCCTATACTCGTGTAACTGGTGGGACTGCTGAAGGTTTAGAAGTTGTTGTCTATTCTAACCAACGTGATGGCTCAGAAACTAACCCTGCAAATGGTTTAACGTCTGACCAGGGTGGTTCAACAGGTCACAATAACAAGGGACGTATGGATTATCCCCTTTCTCCAGAAATGGCTAAAAAACTAGCCAAAGAAGCAGAGCTTTGGAAAGGTCAACTTCGTCCAAGTGGAATGCGAATCTCAGGTGGTTCTGCTAGTATATTCTCAAATAATGGAGCTTATGAATTCCTTGCAACAGAAATTTATAAATTAGCATATGAACAAGGTGTTGATCGTGTTTATATTCCAGGTCTAAGATCACGATTTGGAGTGACAGATGAAGCGGCTGAAAAAGGTTGGTCTTTAACAGGTATTGATGGATCAGTAGGTGCTGCTACACCTTATAACCTACCTAATGGTCTTGTATATGATGCTACAAATGATGTCATTGAAGGGATTATTACAAGTAATCTTGAAAATGGGGTACAAGATCTCAAAGTTAACGCAACCTTTACAAACAGCAAAACAGGTGCGGTGGTGACAACTCGATTTGTAAATATGCGTATGGGTTGGGTAGGCTGGATGGATACAACTCCACCAGTTATCGCGACAGATAATGCAGTTTACGAACGTACAGTTGGTCAAGACATTAATATTGACATCAAGTATCAAGATCCATCAGGGGCGCGCACAATGCGTGGACAAGGAGCAAATGTACCTTATACCAAAGCTAATGGTACAACGACAACTATACGTCAACAATATGGAACTGCTGTAACTGGTATTGCTGGTGTCAATGTAGATAATAGAAGTCAAGTTCTTGATGAAACAGCAACAACAATTCCTGGTGTTAGCTACCAGATGGATCCAAAGAACCAACCGCAGTCTGTATCTATTGATGGTCAATCGTCATATAACTCGTCTGGCCAATTATCAGGTACTTTGACAGAAGCAGGGGTCTACTATGTATCAACATTTGCTAAAGATTACAACAGTGTTAATGGATCAAATGTACAATGGATTCAATCTGGTCAGGAAGCTCAAGGGAATATTACAGTTGTCGTTAAACCAAAAGTAGAAGCTTTGAATATTGAAACCTACTCAGAAACTGTTCCTGTGACTATTTCTAAAGGTGCAACAAACGCTGTAGTTACCATGCCAGATGGAACGAAGACTGTTCTTCAAAATCAAAATGGAAGTTGGGTTGTAGTTGCATCAGGAGAAGATGTAGATGGCAATGCAGTAACAACAACCAATACGGCTGCAGCAGTAGGGACAAATTTGGGGACAGTAGGTGGAAAAATTAATATTCCAGTTACACAAGCTGCAACTGCAACAGCTGGAGTGGATAACATCAAGGTTGAAGCAATTACTGAAAATATCAAAGGTACTTTCCTACGTAATAAAGTAACACTAACAGATGTAGATAATACTACTCATGTAGCTACGTTGAATTCTAAAACAGGTCACTGGGAACTTCCAGCAGATTATACTACAGTTCAGACAACGAATGCAGACGGGACTTATACTTTGACAAAACGTCAAGTTTATGTTGAAGCTCAATTGGATGGTTCTCAAAACTTCTATATTTATACATATACGCGCACATTTGAAACTGACGGAACAATTAAGAGTCTTGATGCGGTAACTCGTCATAAAACAACAGTTGCAAGTAAAAATGAAACATCTAAAGATGGGATGTCTGTGACAGTAACTTATGATAAGTATACAGATGCATGGACTGCTTCAGATGGTTCTACTGTGACAGCTACTAAACTTGGAGATAAATCATGGGATATCATGACTTCATCAGGATTTGGCGGTGAAATTCGAGGTCGCAAAGCTACTAATACAGATGTTGCAACTATCATCAACACAAAACCAACTGCAACATCAACAAGCTATGAATCAACTAAGGGGATAACTGTTGACCTTCGTAATGCGGCACAAGCTGCAGTTACGATTGCAGATAAAGAAGATACTGCTCATAGTAAAACGACTTACATTACTCGTTTGACAGTAACATCACCATCTGGAGCTCAAAAAGTATATGATACAAAGACAGATGCTGCAGCTTACACATTAGCTAGTAATTATGTTTTATCAGAAGTGGGTGTGTATACAGTTGTTGTAGATGTTATTGATAGTAACGGAAATGTTGTTACGGCTACTTTGGATGGTACAGATTCAGGTACAGATTCAGGTGCAGGTTCTTCAATTGCTACAACTACTTACCACATTACAGTAACAGACACGATTAAAGGTCACAACGTTACATCATCTGATATCCAAGGAGCTACTCAAACAGGAACACCAACCTTTACTTCTGTAGGTGACGGTTCAACCATCTCACCAAGTGCAACATCACCAGCTAAGTTGGTTGCCGCTGATGGTAGTCTAGTTGATACTTTAACAGTTGAAAATGAGGGAACTTATACAATTGACCCAGCAACAGGTGTTGTAACCTTTAAACCACTTCCAACATTCAAAGGAACAGCAACTCCAGTAACTGTTAAACTAACTGCAATTCTAGGTACAGATGCTAACAATGCTAATATTACTGCAACTGCGACAGCTACTTACACACCAACAGTAGTTCCAGTAACACCAACCGCAGTAGCTTCTCAAACAACTGGACCTCAAGGGAAAGCCCAAACTTCTGCTATTAAGTTTGACGCAGCAGATACAGATGATACAACTGTAAACTTTGCTAAAGGAACAGTTTCTATTGATGCAAATACAACAAAATCTGTTGATCTTAATACAGCATCAGTAACTCTTCTTAATGCAAACGGTGATGCTGTAACATCTGTAACAGTTGAAAATGAGGGAACTTATACACTGGATAAAGCGACAAATGTTATTACATTCCAACCAGTCGCAACATTCACAGGAACTGTTACAAAACCAGTTAGTGTACGTATTGCAGATGCGAATGGCACTACTGTAACAACTACTTACACTCCAACTGTCACAGATGTAACTATGACAGCTAAGAACGCAACATCTAAAGACGTTCAAGGTAAAACACAAACTGGAACACCAGAATTTGAAACGTCAGATTCATCAGTAACGATTGCAACACGTCAGTTGGTTGATCCATCAACGATGCAACCAACTACTAGTGTTACAATTGCAAATGAAGGAACATACACAATTGATCCAACAACAGGTGTTGTAACCTTCGTACCAGTCCCAACATTTACTGGAGAAGGGACAGGAGTAACTGTTCAAGCAACAGATTCAAATGGTGAGACAGCAACAGCTACTTATAAACCAACAGTAACACCAATCACGATTACTGGTAAAAATGTAACATCTAAGAATATCCAAGGTGAACAGCAGTCAGAGACACCACTATTCTCATCATCAGATGAGAGTGCTCCAGTATCAAATTACAAACTTGTAGATCCAGCTACTGGAAATCCAACGACTGCAACTTCAATGACTGTTGAAAATGTTGGTACATATACAATTGATTCAACAACAGGTGTAGTAACATTCCAACCAGTTGCAACTTATAAAGGAACACCAGCACCAGTAACAGTTCAAGCATCAGCTACTATTACTAATGAAAAAGGTGAATCAACAGTCATCACAGGTACAGCTACTTATACTCCAACAGTAGTTCCTGTAGTCCCAACAGCTAAAGAATCAGCGACAGCTGGTAAGCAAGGTCAAGCGCAAACATCACAAATTGTTTTTGACATTCCTGATACAGATGCTACGACTTTGAACTTCGCCAAAGGAGAAACATCTGAAGTATTAGGCGAAGATGGTCAACCAAAATCAGTAGCTCTTGATAAGAGTACTTTGACACTTCTTGATGCGAATGGAAATGCTGTAACTACAGTTACGGTTGATGGTGAAGGAACTTACACTCTTGATAAAACAACTAATGTCATTACATTCCAACCAACTGAAGAATTTACAGGCAAAGCTACACCAGTACGTGTACAAATTGCAGATATCAACGGTACTACTGTAACAACTACTTACACTCCAACTGTTGTTGCTGAAGATGGAACGGTCATTGTTGAGTATAAGGATGAAGAGGGTAATATTATCTCTCCTTCAACAACTCCAGTAAATAACGAAAAAGTGACGACTCCGTTCACGACTGAACCAAAAGAAATTTCTGGTTACACTCTTGTTAAAGTGGTAACAACAAATGGTACGGTTGATGAAGGTACCAAGAATGTTTCAGGTAAGGTTACAAATGATACAACTACTGTAACATATACTTATAGAAAGAATGTTCAAACAGCAACTATTTCTTACTATGATGTGACAACTGGTGCAGAAGTTGCTATAGATTCAGCTAAAGTTCCAGCAGCAGCTGTTGAGACAGTAGAAGGTGTTTATAACGGTGCTATCGACTTTGCTAATCGTGAAAAAGCAATTGCAGCTCTTGAAAAAGCTGGCTATACGTTAGTAGAAGATGGTTTCATTGTAGCAACGACAGCTGATAAGCTTTTTGACAACGACACAGCGGTGAATCAAAACTTCACGGTAACAGTTAAACAACGTGTGGAACCCGTGACTCCAAATGATGAGAAACCTGTTCCAGGACAACCAGTGGATCCAGAAAATCCAAACTCACCTGTATGGCCAAGTACTGCAGAAAATCTTGAGTTAACTAAAACAGTTACTCGTACAATCAAGTACCGCTATAACGATGAGAATGGTAAAGAAGTAACAGCTGATAAAGTTCAAACAGTAACCTTCACACGTAGCGCAAGCGTTAACTTGGTAACAGGAAATGTGGAATATACTGACTGGTCAGCAGCACAAACTCTTGAGGCGGTAGTTTCTCCAGAAGTAGCTAATTATACTTATGATAAGAAAACTGTTACAAGCCTTGAGGTAACAAATGAGTCAACTGATAGTACAGTGTACGTTATCTATACACCAGTAGCACCAACTACAACACCTGCTACATCAACTGATATCCAAGGTAAGACACAGACAGGTACTCCAACATATAAACATGCTGATGGAACTGAGTTGAAACCAACAACAGATAATCCAGCTAAGTTCGTTGGAACTGAGGAAACAACTATCCCAGCTACTAAGGATGGTAAGACAGTTGGTACATATACAATCGATCCAACTGGTGCAGTAACCTTCACGCCAAATAAAGACTTCGTTGGCACACCAGATTCAGCTAAAGTAGTTGTAACAGATCCTACAAATGGTACAACTGTTGAGTCAAGTTACACTCCAACTGTAACACCAGTTACACCAACAGGTGTGGATACAAGTTCTACAGGTCCTAAGAACACTCCTCAATCTGGTACACCAACATTTGTACCTGGTCATAAAGATGTACCAATGGACAATACTGTTCCTGCTACATTTGAAGATGGTACAACAAGTAAAACAGTTCCAAACGAAGGAACGTATACTGTTGATGCAACAGGTAAGGTAACCTTCACACCAAATAAAGATTTCGTTGGAACTGCAACAGTAGTAACTATTGTACGTAAGGATACTAATGGCACTGTAGCGAAAGCTAAGTATACACCAACTGTTTATGAAGTGAAGTCTGATATACAGGTTGCAACTGTAACTTACAAAGATACTAACGGAACAATTCTTGGTGAGGTGGATATCCTTCAAGGTGATTCTGGTTCTGAAATGAACTACTCTACTGCAGAACGTATCAACGCACTGAAAAAACTTGGCTACGAACTTGTGTCTGATGAGTTTACAAAAGCTGATGGCAGCAAGCAATCATTTGATAATGATACAAAAGCTATTCAAAAATTTGTTGTTACTGTTCAACCACGCCTTGTTCCAGTTATTCCAAGTGATGTGACACCAGTTCCAGGTCAACCAATTGATCCAGAGGATCCAAACTCACCAGTATGGCCTGAAAGCGTTAAGGAATTGACAACTTCAGAAGAAGTAACTCGTACAATTACTTATGTTGATGGAGATGGTAAAGAGGTTACTACTTCTGTGACTTCATCAGTTAAATTTACTCGTGATGCTAAGGTGAACTTGGTGACAGGTGAAGTTACTTACGGCGAATGGAAAGCAGCTACAACGGATGTTCTTTCTGGTAACAAACTTCCACTTGTTAAAGGTTATATTGCAGTAAGTGGAGATATTGAAGCATCTACTAAGGATCAAACTGTTAAGGCTGAAGACAAAGATATCATTCAAAAAGTGGTCTATAAGAAACTTGGAGCCTGGATTCCAAACGTGCCAGGACAAACAAATCCTCCACGTATTGATTATCCAAATGATCCAAATGGTGATCCAACTAAACCGGGTGTACCAACGGAAGATATTGTAATTCCTTATGTTCCAGGTTACATTCCAAGAGATAAAGATGGAAATCCGTTGAAACCAGTTGATCCAGAAGATCCAACAAAAGGTTATGTGCCACCAACATTACCAACTGATCCGAGTCAAGATACACCAATCAACTATACTAAGATTACAACGTCTTATGTGACAGTTGATCCGAATGGTAAAGAAGTATCTATTCCAGATTATCCAAGCGAAGACGGTGAACAACCTAAGAAAGATATCCCAGGTTACCGCTTCGTAGAAACGAAGAAACTGCCAAATGGAGATGTAGAACATGTCTATGAAAAAGTAACAACATTCTTTAAAGACAAAGATGGAAATGAAATCAAAGAAAAAGAAAGTGGTTCAGTAGATAAGAAAGACATCCCAGAATACAGATTCGTAGAAACGAAGAAACTACCAAATGGAGATGTAGAGCATGTCTATGAAAAAGTGAATACATTCTTCAAAGATAAAGAAGGTAATGAGATTCCGAACTATCCAAGTGAGCCGGGCACAGTAGATAAGAAAGATATTCCGGAGTACAGATTCGTAGAAACGAAGAAACTACCAAATGGAGATACAGAACACGTCTACGAAAAAGTAAATACATTCTTCAAAGATAAAGAAGGTAATGAGATTCCGAACTATCCAAGTGAGCCGGGCACAGTAGATAAAAAAGACATTCCAGAGTACAGATTCGTAGAAACGAAGAAACTACCAAATGGAGATATAGAACATGTCTATGAAAAAGTGAATACATTCTTCAAAGATAAAGAAGGTAATGAGATTCCGAACTATCCAAGTGAGTCGGGCACAGTAGATAAGAAAGACATTCCAGAGTACAGATTTGTAGAAACGAAGAAACTTCCAAATGGTGACACTGAACACGTTTACGAAAAAGTAAGTACATTCTTCAAAGATAAAGAAGGCAATGAGATTCCGAACTATCCAAGTGAGCCAGGCACAGTAGATAAGAAAGACATTCCAGAGTACAGATTCGTAGAAACGAAGAAACTTCCAAATGGAGATACAGAACATGTCTACGAAAAAGTTATGACTTCATTCAAAGATAAAGAAGGTAATGAGATTCCGAACTATCCAAGTGAGCCGGGAACAGTAGATAAGAAAGACATCCCAGAATATAGATTTGTAGAAACGAAGAAACTTCCAAATGGCGACATCGAACATGTCTACGAAAAAGTAACAACACCAGCTCCAACACCTTCACCTGTTCCTCAACCAAATCCAGGTAAGCAAAATACAACTACTTGGACTGATGAGAATGGAAATCCATTGAAACCAACTGAGCCAGGTTCTAAAGAACCGGGAAGAATTCCAGGTTACGAATATGTGAAGACTGTGACAGGTTCAAATGGAAATATCAGACATATCTTCCGCAAAGTTGAGATGCCAACTCCAACACCAGTTGAACCAGTACAACCAGTTTCTCCACAAGAGCCAGAGACCCCAGAGCAACCAGTGACTCCAGAAATGCCAACAGTACCCGAGCAACCAAAACAACCAGCAACACCTAAATATGTTGATGGTCAAAAAGAATTGCCAAATACTGGTACAGAAGCTAACGCTAGTCTTGCAGCGCTTGGACTTCTGGGAGCCCTAGGTGGATTTGGACTTCTTGCTCGCAAGAAAAAAGAAGACTAAAAACTCATAGTTTTTGAGAAGATGATTCGTCATCTTCTTTTTTTATTTCGGTGTTTTTACTTGCGTAAAAAATTTTTTTCTAGTATAATAGTTTATTGTGAGCGAACCTCACTTACCCCTTGCAAAGTCTTGGGGTCATTAGACCAAAAGGAGGAACATATCAATGGCTAAATACGAAATTCTTTATATCATTCGTCCAAACATTGAAGAAGAAGCTAAAAATGCTTTGGTAGCACGTTTTGACTCTATTTTGACTGACAACGGTGCAACTGTTGTTGAATCAAAATCTTGGGAAAAACGTCGTCTTGCATACGAAATCAAAGATTTCCGTGAAGGACTTTACCACATCGTTAACGTTGAAGCAAACGACGACGCAGCTCTTAAAGAGTTTGACCGTCTTTCAAAAATCAACGCTGACATTCTTCGTCACATGATCGTCAAAACTGACGCGTAAGAAGGTAAACTATGATTAACAATGTTGTACTTGTAGGGCGTATGACACGTGACGCTGAGTTGCGTTATACCCCATCAAATGTAGCAGTTGCGACTTTTACTCTTGCAGTAAACCGTACATTTAAGAGTCAAAATGGCGAACGTGAGGCTGATTTTATCAATGTCGTTATGTGGCGCCAACAGGCTGAAAACCTTGCTAACTGGGCTAAAAAAGGCTCACTTATCGGGGTGACAGGTCGTATCCAGACTCGTAGTTACGATAACCAGCAAGGACAACGTGTCTACGTGACAGAGGTCGTGGCTGAGAATTTCCAAATGTTGGAAAGCCGTAGTGTGCGTGAGGGTCACACAGGTGGAGCTTATTCTGCACCAAGTTCAAACTATTCAGCACCTACAAATTCAGTACCAGACTTTTCACGTGATGAAAATCCATTTGGAGCAACAAATCCATTGGATATCTCAGATGATGATTTACCATTCTAATGGACAAGTAAAATTATAAAGGAGAAAAAACATGGCTCAACAACGTCGTGGCGGATTCAAACGCCGTAAAAAAGTTGATTACATCGCAGCAAACAAAATTGAATATGTTGATTACAAAGATACTGAGCTTCTTAGCCGTTTCGTTTCAGAACGTGGGAAAATCCTTCCACGTCGTGTAACAGGAACTTCAGCTAAAAACCAACGTAAAGTAACAACAGCTATCAAACGCGCTCGCGTAATGGCTTTGATGCCTTTTGTAAACGAAGATTAAAGAAAAGACCCCGACGGGTCTTTTTTTCAGGTCCGGGCGGACCTCTTTTTCAGACCCAGTTGGGTCTTTTTTTCACGAGCCTTGAAATGAGAGAGCGAGTTGGTGTCCAGTGGACCTCTTTTTCAGACCCGGTTGGGTCTTTTTTCACGAGGTAGTTTTTTTCTGACCTTGGCATGCTATAATAGTAATAGAAAGAGTAAAGGTGGGTAAGTCAAAGATGAATTGTACGATTAGAAATATGATTAAGTCTGATATTGAATCCTTATCTCATGGATTTATGAATCAAGGTTGGCCTGGTAGAGAGGAAATTTTGGCTAGATATTTTCTGGAACAGGAAAGTGGGGAGAGAGAAGTCTTAGTTGTAGAGATTGATGGTGCTGTAGCGGGCTACGTTACCATTTTGCCCTCTGCTAAACATGGTCCTTTTGCAGAAGTCTATCCAGAATTATCAGATTTTAATGTGTTTGAGCCTTTTCGAAATCAAGGGATTGGGAATCAACTGCTAGAAGAAGCAGAAAAACGAGTCAAGGTTGTTTCGAGTAAGGTCACTCTTGGTGTAGGTTTGCACTTAGGCTATGGCCCTGCACAGAGATTGTATATCAGACGGGGCTACATTCCAGATGGGACAGGTGTCTGGTATCGAAATCAACCCTTGGAAATGAATGCAACTAGCCAAAATAATGATGATTTGGTTTTGTATCTAGTAAAGGAATTCGGATAAGAGATAAGGATTTTATTGGGATGTGGGATTTCTCTACTTTATGGTATAATGGAAAGAGTTAGATTGAAAGAGGTAGTGAGATGGATGCCAAATTAAGATACAAGGCAAAGAAAATCAAGATTGTCTTTTTTGATATTGATGATACATTGAGGAATTCAAAGACAGGTTTTATTCCAGCTTCAATCCCAGCTGTTTTTAAGCAATTACGTGAGAAAGGAATCTTGACAGGTATTGCTTCTGGACGAGGAATTTTTGGTGTCGTGCCAGAAATTCGTGAACTCAAGCCTGACTTTTTTGTAACTTTGAATGGGGCTTATATCGAAGATAAAAAAGGTCAGGTCATTTATCAACATCAGATCGATAAGTCAGATGTTGAGGAGTATATCTCTTGGGCTAAGCAAGAAGGAATTGAGTATGGTTTGGTTGGGAGTCATGATGCCAAGTTGTCGACTCGCACCGATATGATTAGTGAAGCTATCAATCCAATTTACCCTGATTTAGATGTAGATCCTGATTTTCATGAGAAAGAAAACATCTATCAGATGTGGACTTTTGAAGATAAAGGAGACGACTTGCACTTGCCTGACAGTCTCTCAGATAAACTTCGCATGGTTCGTTGGCATCAACATTCGTCTGATATTGTGCCGATTTCAGGCTCCAAAGCGACGGGTGTGGAAAAGGTTGTGGAACACCTTGGCTTGAAACCAGAGAACGTCATGGTTTTTGGAGATGGGCTGAATGACTTGGAACTCTTTGATTATGCTGGAATCAGCATCGCCATGGGAATTTCTCATGATAACATCAAAGAAAAAGCAGATTATATTACAAAAACATTAGAAGAAGATGGCATTTTTGATGCCTTAGAAGGATTTGGTATGGTAGAAAAAGAATTGCATTTCCCACAAGTAGACATTGAAACAGCAGAAGGTCCTATCGCGACTATTAAGACCAATCACGGAGACTTGCGTATCAAGCTTTTCCCTGAACATGCTCCTAAAACAGTGGCTAACTTTGTAGCTCTTTCAAAAGATGGTTACTATGATGGTGTCATTTTCCATCGTATTATCAAGGACTTTATGATTCAAGGTGGAGACCCAACTGGAACTGGTATGGGTGGCGAGTCAATCTACGGCGAATCTTTTGAGGATGAATTCTCAGAAGAACTTTACAATATCCGTGGTGCTCTTTCCATGGCCAATGCTGGTCCAAATACCAACGGCAGCCAGTTCTTTATCGTGCAAAATCAACATTTGCCTTATTCTAAGAAAGAAATTGCTCGTGGAGGTTGGCCAGAACCGATCGCAGAAATCTATGCCAACCAAGGTGGGACACCTCACCTAGACCGTCGTCATACTGTTTTTGGTCAGCTAGCTGATGAAGCTTCTTACGCTGTCTTGGATACCATTGCTGCTGTTGAGACAGGGGCTATGGACAAGCCAGTTGAAGATGTTGTGATTGAAACTATTGAAATCGAGGACTAAGATGAAAATCGGTGATAAGCTAAAGGGGCGTATTACAGGGATTCAGCCCTACGGTGCCTTTGTTGAGCTAGAGACGGGTGATACGGGGCTGATTCACATTTCAGAGATTCGAACAGGATTTATTGAAAATATTCATGACGCCTTGAAAGTCGATGAAGAAGTTCAAGTTCAAGTAGTGGATTTAGATGAATTTACAGGAAAAGCTAGTCTTTCTATCCGCACTTTGGAGGAGGAAAAGCACCAGTTTCCTAGACGGAGACGCTTTTCAAGCGACCGCTTTAACTACGGCTTTGCGCCTCTCAAAAGAATGATGCCAATTTGGACCAAAGAAGCCCTTCAACATTTGAAGAAGCAGAAGAATTAGTTAGAAATCTATATTCTTTGTAATGTTAATATAAATTTGCTATAATAGGACCATGGAAGAAGAACAATTATTAAAATCAGGAGAGCGCATTAACCAGCTCTTTTCTACAGATATCAAAATCATTCAAAATAGAGAGGTTTTTAGTTATTCGGTGGATAGTGTTCTCTTGTCACGCTTTCCACGTTTTCCTAAAAAGGGGTTGATAGTGGATTTTTGTGCTGGAAATGGAGCAGTTGGGCTATTTGCTAGCACTCGTACTCAAGCACAGATATTGGCTGTTGAGATTCAGGAGCGTTTGGCGGATATGGCTGAACGCTCTGTCCGTTTGAATGGATTAGAAGAGCAGATGGAGGTCATCTGTGATGATTTGAAAAATATGCCTTCTCGTATACAGGGAAGTAAGGTGGATATGATTTTGTGTAATCCACCCTATTTCAAGGTAGATCCTCATTCTAATCTGAACGAGAGTGAACATTATCTCTTGGCGCGCCACGAAATCACGACTAATTTGGAAGAAATCTGTCGTAGTGCCCAGAGTATTCTTAAATCTAATGGGCGCTTGGCTATGGTTCATCGTCCTGATCGACTTTTAGATATCTTGGACAGCTTACAACGGCATAATCTAGCTCCTAAGCGCCTGCAATTTGTTTATCCAAAAAGAGAAAAGGAAGCCAATATGCTTTTGATTGAGGCTATCAAGGATGGTTCAACAAGTGGCTTTAAGGTCTTGCCACCTCTCATTGTTCACAATGATGATGGCTCTTATACGCCTGAACTCGAAGAGATTTATTATGGATCATAAGGCTTATATGTATGTGCTGGAGTGCCGTGATGGTTCCTACTACACGGGTTATACGACTGACGTGAGAAAACGTCTCGCTGTCCACAATAGTGGGAAAGGAGCCAAATACACACGAGCACGCTTGCCAGTCAAACTTATCTATGCTCAAGGTTTTGCCAGTAAGGCAGAAGCCATGTCGGCAGAAGCCCTTCTCAAGCGTAAGAAGAGGCCACAGAAGGAAAGATTTTTATCTGAAAATCAAGATAGAAATTTGCTCATACTCAATGAAAATCAAAGAGCAAACTAGGAAGCTAGCCGTAGGTTGCTCAAAGCACTGCTTTGAGGTTGTGGATAGAACTGACGAAGTCAGTACCCATACCTACGGCAAGGCGAAGCTGACGTGGTTTGAAGAGATTTTCGAAGAGTATCAGTTATTTTGAAGAATCGTGAGGAGCTCTTTGACTCCTCTTACTTTTGTCAAAAAGCGAAAAAAATGCTACAATAAAGAGAATAAACAAAATGAGGTATTATCATGTCTAAGATTCTAGTATTTGGTCACCAAAATCCAGACTCAGATGCCATCGGGTCATCTGTAGCCTTTGCCTACCTTGCAAAAGAAGCTTACGGTTTGGATACGGAAGCTGTTGCCCTTGGAACTCCAAATGAAGAAACAGCCTTTGTCTTGAACTATTTTGGTGTGGAAGCACCGCGTGTTATCACTTCTGCTAAAGCAGAAGGTGCAGAGCAAGTTATCCTGACTGACCACAATGAATTCCAACAATCTGTATCAGATATCGCTGAAGTAGAAGTCTATGGTGTGGTGGACCACCACCGCGTGGCTAACTTTGAAACTGCAAGCCCACTTTACATGCGTTTGGAGCCAGTTGGGTCAGCTTCTTCAATCGTTTATCGTATGTTCAAAGAACATGGTGTAGCTGTGCCTAAAGAGATTGCTGGTTTGATGCTTTCAGGTTTGATTTCAGATACTCTTCTTTTGAAATCACCAACAACACACCCAACAGATACAGTCATCGCTCCAGAATTGGCTGAATTAGCTGGTGTAAACTTGGAAGAGTATGGTTTGGCTATGTTGAAAGCTGGTACAAACTTGGCTAGCAAATCTGCTGAAGAATTGATTGACATCGATGCTAAGACTTTTGAATTGAACGGAAATAATGTCCGTGTTGCCCAAGTGAACACAGTTGACATCGCTGAAGTTTTGGAACGTCAAGCAGAAATTGAAGCTGCAATGCAAGCTGCTAACGCAGCAAACGGCTACTCTGACTTTGTCTTGATGATTACAGATATCGTCAACTCAAACTCAGAAATCCTAGCACTTGGTGCTAACATGGACAAGGTTGAAGCAGCCTTCAACTTCAAACTTGCAGACAACCACGCCTTCCTTGCTGGTGCTGTTTCACGTAAGAAACAAGTGGTACCTCAATTGACTGAAAGCTTCAATGCTTAAGATTTTGAGTGTTAATTCAAATTAGGAAAGGCTAGTTTGCCTTATATCGAAAGGAGTTTCGGCTCCTTTTTTTCTAGGAGTGAAGCATGTTAGAAAATGGCGATTTGATTTTTGTGAGAGATGAGTCAGATATGGGACAGGCCATCCAGACTTCCACAGGCAGCTATAACCATGTTGCGATTTGTTTGGATGGGATGATTTACCACGCTAGTGGACAGGCTGGTGTTGTTTGTCAGGAACCAGCAAACTTCTTTGAGTCCAATCACTTGTACGACCTATATATTTACCCAGAAATGGATATCCAGTCTGTGAAGGAAAAAGCTTGCAAACATCTTGGAGCTCCTTATAATGCTTCTTTCTATCCAGATGGACATGGTTTCTACTGTTCCCAGTACATAGCAGAAATCCTACCGATTTTTGAAACCATTCCTATGAAATTTGGGGATGGGACTCAGGAGATTAGTGATTTTTGGAGAGAGTATTATAGAGAACTAGGTCTTCCTGTTCCTCTGAACCAAGCTGGGACCAATCCTAGTCAGTTGGCAACATCGCCTCTGTTAGAAAGTAAAGAAAGGAATCTTCATGATTCAGATTTTTAATCCATCTCGTTTGACGAGACAGCCATTTTTTAGAGAATTGATCCGCTATCTGGACCAGCATGAGGATGTTATTTTGCGAGAAATTAAGGCTCAATTTCCAGATGTTGCAGTTGATAAACTCATGGAAGAGTATATAAAGGCAGGCTTGATTCTACGAGAAAATAAGCGTTATTACCTTAATCTTCCTATGCTTGAATCACTCGATAGTCTCGAACTGGATCAAGAGATTTTTGTTAAAGAAGATAGTCCGATCTATCAAACTTTGTTGGAGCAGCGTTTTGAGACGGAATTGCGCAATCAAACCAATGCAGCTATTTTAGTTGAAAAGACGGACTTTGCGCGCACTAAAATGACCCTGTCTAATTATTTCTACAATGTCAAACATCAGTATCCTTTGACAGAAAAACAGCGGGAACTTTATGCCATTTTGGGAGATGTTAATCCTGAGTATGCTCTCAAATATATGACAACTTTTTTGCTAAAATTTCTCAAAAAAGATCAACTGATGCAGAAACGCCGTGATATCTTTGTGGACAGTTTAGTTGTCCTAGGTTATATTATTCAAAATGAAGATGGAAAGTATGAGTTGGCCGTCGATTTTGATAAGGAAAGATTAACTTTCTACTTGGCCTGATTTTTTTTCTGAGCACATTGTTTGACTTTCCTTAGTATTCGGTATAAACTATATGTAACCGGTAACACATATCGGAATAAAACTAAAGGAGACAATCATATGTCACTTGAAAACAAATTGGAACAAGCAACAGGCGCTATCAAAGAAGGATTTGGTAAAGTTACTGGAGATGGTAAGACTGAAGCAGAAGGCGCTGTTGAAAAAACAGTTGCTAAGGCAAAAGACGTTGTAGAAGATGCTAAAGGTGCTGTAGAAGGTGCCGTTGAAGGTTTGAAAAACGTTTTTACTAAATAATAGTAAAAAATCAAGGGTTTCATTTTCCCTTGATTTTTTCTATTCTTATAAATAATTTTCTGCGACATCTGTATCTCCTGGGTAGGCTTCTTTCTTTCCCTGGATGATTTGGTAGCAATCGGCTCCCTTACCAGCAATAATGACAGCATCGAGTTCTTGTTCAGTGATGGACATTGCCGCCTTGATGGCTTCTTGGCGATCCGCAATTTTTTCAACAGGATGATTGATGTAGCTACTGATTTCATCTGCAATGGACATTGGGTCTTCATAGTTGGGGTCATCAGCAGTCAAAAAGACTTGAATCTCGGGATGTTGATTGAGGAGGAGGCCAAAGTCCTTACGGCGACTTTCTCCCTTGTTTCCTGTTGAACCCAGAACCAGAGCAATTTTTCCGGTTTGATGAGTTTCAACCACATTGATGAGTTTTTTCAGACTGTCACCGTTGTGGGCGTAGTCGATGAAGACCTTGGCTCCATTTTTCTGGGTGAGAACTTCCATACGACCAGGAACGCGGGTTGCAGCGATGCCTTTTTTGATGTCCTCAAGACTAGCTCCGAGACGGAGGCAAGCAAGTCCAGCAGCAACGGCATTTTCTTGGTTGAAGTGGCCAATCAGTTGGATATCATAGTCTCCAGAGAGTTTACCAGTAGCTGAAAAGCTAAAGGCTTTGGAGTTTTCGATTTGGTTATCAGACTGGCTACCATAGAAATCATGGTCTTGATCTGCCACTTGTTCTTTTAGTACAGAGAAGTGGTCCATGTCACTGTTAATGATGACTGCTCGGCTATGTTCCATCAAGAGTCGCTTGTGGTAGAAGTAGTCTTCAAACGTCGGATGCTCAATCGGGCCAATATGGTCTGGGCTGATATTGAGGAAAACTCCCACATCAAAGGTTAGACCATAGACACGTTTGACCAGATAGGCTTGACTGGAGACTTCCATGATGAGGTGGGTACGGTCATTTTGCACAGCCTGATTCATCATATCAAAGAGGTCAATACTCTCAGGAGTTGTCAATGCAGACTTAAAGAAAGTCTTGCCATCTAGAGTTGTATTCATAGTCGAGAGCATAGCAGGGCGATGCCCTTGAGATAAAATGTTATAGGCGAAATAGGCTGCTGTTGTCTTACCCTTAGTACCAGTAAAGGCAAGGAGTTTGAGTTTTTCCTGTGGATTTCCATAAAATTCCATAGAAATCAAACTCATAGCTTTCTTGATATCACTGACGATAATGGCAGGAATACCAACTTCATAGTCCTTTTCAGCCACATACCAATCGAGACCTTGAGAGATGGCAGAAATCAGAAATTCCTTCTTAAAGGCAGCACCTTTGACGAAAAAGAGGCTCTTTTCTTTGGCCTTGCGACTGTCATAGCAGATGGTGTCAAACACGACATGGCTGTAGTTGTAGTGATAATGTCCTTGGTCGATAATCTCGCGGAATAGACCATCTTTCTTTAATATATCTAATACGGTTTCAATCTTAATCATACTTTCTATTGTAAACCGAAAGTCACAAATTTACAAGTAACAAGGAAAAGTTTATAATGGAAGATAAGGAGTTTTTCCTAGTTATCAAAATTGAATGAGGAATCTATGTCGCACGAAAACAATCACCAGCAGGCCCAGATGTTACGGGGGACTGCTTGGTTAACGGCTAGTAACTTTATCAGTCGCCTGCTCGGGGCCATCTATATTATCCCTTGGTACATCTGGATGGGGTCTTATGCGGCTACGGCTAATGGTCTCTTTACCATGGGCTACAACATCTATGCCTGGTTCTTGCTGGTTTCAACAGCAGGGATTCCAGTTGCGGTGGCCAAGCAAGTTGCCAAGTACAATACCATGCGAGAAGAAGAGCATAGCTTTGCCCTGATTCGGAGCTTTTTAGGATTTATGACAGGACTTGGCCTCGTTTTTGCTTTAGTTTTGTATGTCTTTGCTCCTTGGCTAGCAGACTTGTCTGGCGTAGGCAAAGACTTGATACCGATCATGCAAAGCTTGGCTTGGGGAGTCTTGATTTTCCCGTCTATGAGTGTTATCCGAGGATTTTTCCAAGGGATGAATAACCTCAAACCTTATGCCATGAGTCAAATTGCTGAGCAGGTCATTCGTGTTATCTGGATGCTCTTAGCAACCTTTATCATTATGAAGCTCGGTTCAGGAGATTACCTAGCAGCCGTTACCCAATCGACCTTTGCGGCCTTTGTCGGCATGGTAGCTAGTTTTGCAGTTTTGGTCTATTTCCTTGCTCAAGAAGGTTTACTCAAAAGAGTATTTGAAACAGGGGATAAGATTAACAGCAAGCGTCTTTTGGTTGATACTATTAAGGAAGCCATTCCTTTTATCCTGACAGGGTCTGCCATCCAGCTCTTCCAGATTTTGGATCAGCTGACCTTTATCAATAGTATGAGCTGGTTTACCAACTACAGCAACGAGGACTTGGTTGTCATGTTTTCTTATTTCTCAGCCAATCCTAATAAAATCACGATGATTTTGATTTCTGTTGGGGTTTCAATTGGGGGTGTCGGTTTACCACTCTTGACTGAAAACTATGTCAAGGGGGATTTGAAGGCAGCTTCTCGTCTCGTTCAGGACAGCATTACCATGCTTTTCGTATTCCTGATACCAGCAACGGTTGGAGTGGTCATGGTAGGAGAACCCCTCTACACAGTCTTTTATGGGAAGCCAGATAGTTTGGCCATGGGCTTGTTTGTCTTTGCAGTTTTGCAGTCTACTATTTTAGGCTTGTACATGGTCTTGTCTCCAATGCTTCAGGCCATGTTCCGCAACCGCAAGGCAGTTCTCTATTTTATCTATGGTTCCATTGCCAAGCTGGTCTTGCAAATACCTACCATCGCCCTCTTCCACAGTTACGGACCCTTGATTTCCACTACAATCGGCCTCGTTATTCCTAATGTCTTGATGTATCGGGACATTTGTCAAGTAACTGGTGTTAAGCGCAAGGTGATTTTGAAGCGAACCATTTTAATCAGTTTGTTGACCTTTGTTATGTTCATCGGTGTCGGTGCCATCCAGTGGATTTTAGGATTTGTATTCCAACCAAGTGGACGTTTGTGGAGCTTCCTTTATGTATCCCTTGTCGGTGCCATGGGTGGAGGAGTATACGGGGTCATGAGTCTCCGTACCCGTTTGTTGGATAAGGTGATTGGAAAAGCCCAAGCAGATCGCCTGCGAGTAAAATTAAAAATTTCTTAGAAAAATAATTTATAAATAAAATGAATAAGTTGAGTTTTTTAAAAACCAAAACACTCTCTTATTCATTTTTTATTGTTAGAATTGGATATAAAATGTAAAACAGAGAATAAATAACGAAAGTAATTGAATTTTATGTCAAAAAACACTTGACTAAAAAGTAGTTAGACTGTATAATAAAACAAATATTTAAATCAGGAGGTTCTGGAGATGAAAAAGTCTAAGGCCAAGTATGCAACGCTTGCAGGTGTCGTGTTAAGTGCAGGTATTTTGTTAAGTGCCTGTGGAAATTCCAGCACAGGGTCAAAAACATATAACTATGTTTATACTAGTGATCCGTCTAGTTTGAATTATCTAGCAGAAAACAGGGCAACAACCAATGATATCGTGGTTAATTTGGTAGATGGGCTCATGGAAAATGACCAGTATGGGAATTATATCCCATCTTTGGCAGAGGATTGGAGTGTATCCAAGGATGGCTTGACCTATACCTACAAACTGCGTAAAGATGCTAAATGGTATACTGCAGATGGAGATGAATATGCTCCTGTAACTGCCCAAGATTTTGTAACTGGTTTGAAATATGCAGCAGATAAAAAATCCGAAGCCTTATACTTGGTGCAAGAATCCGTTGCTGGTTTAGATGACTATATCAACGGGAAAACAAGCGACTTTTCAACTGTCGGAGTCAAGGCTCTTGACGACCAAACGGTTCAATATACCTTGACACGACCAGAATCTTACTGGAACTCAAAAACAACTTCAACCATTCTCTTCCCAGTCAATGCGGATTTCTTGAAATCAAAAGGTGATGATTTTGGGAAGGTAGCCCCATCTAGTATTTTGTACAATGGACCTTTCTTGATGAAATCCTTTGTTTCAAAATCTGTCATTGAATTCAAGAAAAATCCGAACTACTGGGATGCTAAAAATGTCTTTGTAGATGATGTGAAATTGGCTTATTATGATGGTAGTGACCAAGATGCACTAGCTCGTAACTTTGTTGAGGGAGCTTATAGTTATGCTCGCCTTTATCCAAATAGTGCAAGCTTTGAAGGTATTAAAGAAAAGAATAAGGACAATATCATCTATAGCTTGCAAGATGCCACTTCTTATTTCTTAAACTTTAACCTAGATAGAAAATCTTATAAATTCACTTCCAAGACAAGTGATGCTGAAAAGAAATCGACTCAGGAAGCGGTTCTTAATAAAAACTTCCGTCAAGCCATTAACTTTGCCTATGACCGGACAGCTTACGGGGCTCAATCTCAAGGAGAGGATGGTGCAACCAAGATTTTGCGTAACCTAGTCGTTCCACCAAACTTCGTAAGTATCAATGGCAAAGACTTTGGTGAAGTAGTTGCGTCTAAAATGGTTAACTACGGTAAAGAATGGCAAGGAATCAACTTTGCTGATGCCCAAGATCCATACTACAATGCTGAAAAAGCCAAGGCTAAATTTGCAGAGGCTAAGAAAGAACTCCAAGCTAAAGGAATTCAATTCCCTATCCACTTGGACATGACAGTTGACCAAGCTGCTAAACAGGGTGTTCAAGAGGCAAATTCTATGAAGCAATCTATTGAAGCAGCTTTAGGTGCAGAGAACGTTGTAATTGATATTCAACAACTCACTACTGAAGATTATGACAATACAAGCTATTTGGCTCAGACAGCAGCTCAGAAGGATTATGATCTTTACAACGGTGGTTGGGGTCCTGATTACCAAGATCCTTCAACCTATCTTGATGTCTTCAACCTTAATTCTGGTGGTTTGATGCAAAATCTAGGTTTAGAGCCAGGTGAAGCCAATGACAAGGCCAAGGCTGTTGGATTGGATGTCTACACTCAAATGTTGGAAGAAGCCAATAAGGAACAAGATCTTGCAAAACGCTATGAAAAGTATGCAGATGCCCAAGCTTGGTTGGTGGATAGCGCTTTAGCGATTCCAAATGTTTCTAAGGGTGGAACACCAACATTGAGAAAAGTTGTTCCTTTCTCAACACCATATTCATTAGCTGGTAATAAAGGTATCGAATCATATAAATATCTCAAAGTACAAGATAAGACAGTTACAAAAGACGAATATGAAAAAGCCAAAGAAAAATGGTTGAAAGAAAAAGAAGAATCTAATAAAAAAGCCCAAGAAGAATTGGCAAAACATGTCAAATAAGGATTTTTCAAGAAAAACGATGGTTTCGAAGGAAACTGTCGTTTTTTAATAGAATGATGGCAAATTTGGAAGAAAAGTGCGTACATTTTTTAATTGGTTTACTGGGTTTATGCTATAATGAATATAATAAAAGATTGTAAAAAACTATTTTCGAAAATCTACCCAGTGTTAACTGAAGTATGCACATGCTAGAATGATTTTATAGGAGGGATGCTGTCTACTAAAAAAGTAAGATAAAACGTAACAAATGATAAGTTCTTCTTTTATGTGAAGAGTTCTTATCTGCCTATTTACTAATCGTTATGGAGGTATCATCATGGGCGCTATTATGGAGTTTGCAACAGAAAAACAGATTGCATCATTTCTTTTAACTTGTCGCATTGAAGGGCAAAAGAATTTTCTGATGGCTTTTAAGAAAAAGACATTGTTGAAATCCTTTATTGATTTTTTCATTATAGGTGGTTCCTACTATGTTCAGTCGAGTGTGAAGCCTAAGATTCTGGCATTCACACCTAAGGGAATCTACTTGATGGACATCAGTGATATAACTGAAAATCGCTCTAATCAAGTCGTAGAGATGCCTTGGAATCAAGTTCAAGATTTTACTTATAAGACAGTTTTGAATACAGTTAGGCTGAACTGGAACTATCAAAATGAAAACTACATTTTTTCCGTGGATGTCGGTCAGGTTAGTCAGCATGTGGGCCAGTATCAATTTAACAAAGACCATTATGACTATTTAGCCCAACAGGATTTTTTCGTTCACAGTAAACCCTAGCAATCATTTTCACAAAAGAATCTGGAAGCTTTTCTGGATTCTTTTTAGCTTTACTAGCTAGTACTCAATGAAAATCAAAGAGCAAACTAGGAAGCTAGCCGCAGGTTGCTCAAAACACTATTTTGAGGTTGTAGATAAGACTGACGAAGTCAGCTCAAAACACTGTTTTGAGGTTGCAGATAGAACTGACGAAGTCAGCTCAAAACACTGTTTTGAGGTTGCAGATAGAACTGACGAAGTCAGCTCAAAACACTGTTTTGAGGTTGCAGATAGAACTGACGAAGTCAGTAACATATACCTACGGTAAGGCGACGCTGACGTGGTTTGAAGAGATTTTCGAAGAGTATAAGTCTATAGTTTTAAACTATAACTAGCTCTTGAAAAGAAGAAAATGAGTTTATGAAAATAAGTGGTACAATAGTTACTATAGATTTGGAGGTATTGTATGAGCAAGGAATTACACATCAACACAATTTTGGCCCAGGCGGGCATTAAATCAGATGAAGCGACAGGAGCTTTGGTGACACCGCTTCATTTTTCAACGACCTATCAGCATCCAGAGTTTGGTAAATCTACTGGATTTGACTATACGCGCACCAAAAACCCAACTCGCAGTAAGGCGGAAGAAGTCTTGGCGGCTATTGAGTCAGCAGACTATGCCCTAGCTACTAGCTCAGGAATGTCAGCAATTGTACTGGCCTTTAGCGTCTTTCCAGTAGGAAGTAAGGTCTTGGCTGTCCGTGACCTTTATGGTGGTTCTTTCCGCTGGTTTAACCAAGTGGAGCAGGAAGGCCGTTTCCATTTTAACTATGCCAATACAGAAGAAGAATTGATTGCCGAGTTAGAAAAGGACGTGGATGTCCTCTATATCGAAACACCAACCAATCCTTTGATGTTGGAATTTGATATCGAAAAACTAGCCAAATTAGCTCATGCTAAGGGTGCCAAAGTGGTGGTGGACAATACTTTCTACAGCCCTATCTACCAACGTCCGATTGAAGATGGAGCAGATATCGTTCTCCATTCAGCAACCAAGTATCTAGCAGGACACAATGATGTCTTGGCTGGAGTGGTTGTGACCAATAGTTTAGAACTATACGAGAAACTCTTTTACAATCTCAATACGACAGGGGCAGTCTTGTCTCCATTTGACAGTTATCAATTGGTTCGTGGTCTCAAGACCTTGTCTCTTCGTATGGAGCGCTCAACAGCCAATGCTCAAGAAGTGGTTGACTTTTTGAAGGATTCTCCAGCAGTTAAGGAAGTTCTCTACACTGGTCGAGGGGGGATGATTTCCTTTAAAGTAGCCGATGAAACACGCATTCCTCATATTTTGAACAGTCTCAAGGTCTTCTCTTTTGCGGAAAGTTTGGGTGGGGTAGAAAGTCTCATTACTTATCCAACGACGCAAACTCACGCTGATATTCCAGCAGAAGTACGCCATTCTTATGGTTTGACAGATGACCTCTTGCGCTTGTCAATTGGGATTGAGGATGCTAGAGATTTGATTGCAGATTTGCGCCAAGCATTAGAAGGATAAGACAAAGATGGGAAAATATGATTTTACAAGTTTGCCCAATCGTTTAGGGCACCATACCTATAAATGGAAAGAGGCGGAAACGGATAGTGAAGTTCTACCAGCTTGGATAGCGGATATGGACTTTGTGGTCTTGCCTGAAATCCGCCAAGCCGTGCAAACTTACGCTGATCAACTGGTTTATGGCTATACCTATGCCAGTGAAGAGTTAATTAAGGAAGTTCAAAAGTGGGAAGCCACACAACACGGTTACCACTTTGACAAAGAGGCTCTTGTCTTTATCGAGGGTGTGGTACCAGCCATCTCAACAGCTATTCAAGCCTTTACAAAAGAAGGCGAGGCGGTTTTGATTAACACACCTGTCTATCCACCCTTTGCACGCAGTGTCAAGTTGAACAACCGTAGATTGATTACCAATTCTTTGGTGGAAAAGGATGGTCTGTTTGAGATTGACTTTGATCAACTGGAGAAGGATTTGGTGGAAGAGGAGGTCAAACTCTATATTCTTTGCAATCCTCACAATCCTGGTGGACGTGTTTGGGAAAAGGAAGTGTTGGAGAAGATTGGTCAACTCTGTCAAAAACATGGTATTTTCTTGGTTTCAGATGAGATTCACCAAGATTTGGCCCTCTTTGGTCACAAGCATCATTCCTTCAATACTGTCAACCCTGACTTTAAAGAATTTGCGATCGTCTTGACCAGTGCCACTAAAACCTTTAATATTGCTGGGACAAAAAATTCCTATGCAGTCATTGAAAATCCTAAGTTGAGACTGGCTTACCAGAAACGCCAGTTAGCCAATAACCAGCATGAAATTTCAGGCTTGGGCTATTTGGCGACAGAAGCTGCTTATCGCTATGGGAAGGATTGGTTAGAGGAACTCAAGCAAGTCTTTGAAGACCACATCAATTATGTGGTGGATTTATTTGGAAAAGAGACTAAAATCAAGGTCATGAAACCGCAAGGAACCTACTTGATTTGGCTTGATTTTTCAGCCTATGACCTGACTGATGAAAGATTGCAAGAGCTTTTGAGAAATGAAGCCAAGGTTATCCTCAACCGTGGTTTGGATTTTGGAGAGGAAGGGAGTCTCCATGCTCGTCTCAATGTAGCCATGCCCAAATCCCTGCTGCAAGAAGTGTGTCAGCGGATTGTGACGACTTTTGCCAAACTTTAAAAATCGTTTTTATTATTTTTTAAATATTTTTAAAAAATATTTTCACTTATAAAACACAATAGATAGAGGTCTTGAAGACCTCTATCTATATCTTGTGTTCTTGCGTCTAAAAATAGCACTATATATGGAGTTTTTTGGTTAAAAAAGATTGGAGCTACTACATTTGGTGGTATGGAAAGGGGGTTTACAAAAAATAGGGATTAGGCTATAATAATTGTACAAGAACTCCCAAGGCTCCCTTTGATTAATCAATCAAATAGTTTTGTGAGGCTTTTTTTTTAGGGTGAATGATGAATACAACTGATGAAAAGATTAAGGTAAAAAATATTTCTGTCAAATATTATGCACTAGCCCCTGATAAAAACTCTTCAATGAAAGAATTTCTTGAATTTGATAAGTTGAAGAAGAAGCTTGCTAGACCAGTAAAGAAAACAGGTGCTAAAGTAATAATTAATGAGTCTGATGAGGCTTTCGCTAAACAGTTCCTTTTTCAGACAAATTATTATGATTTTTCAATATACAGAAAGTGTTTACCAAAACGAGAAGATACTACTTTTTCTTTTCAAGACTGTATTGAACTTTATGAATTCAATTCATTTTTGAGAGAAAATTTGATGAAATTTACTGGTAAAATAGAATTGTTAATCAAATCTTCTATTATCCATACTTTATGTAGTAATTATGAAGGGAATTTACAAAAAGGCGAGTGCTATTTAGATAAATCAATTTATAAAAATGAAAATGATTATCAGGAATTTATTGAAAGAATTGGAATGAGATTATTTGAATTAAAAGCTAAATCTCTTCCAATAAGTCACCATGTGAGTAATAAAGATTGCAAGTTTCCTTTTTGGGTTGTTGTACCTGAGCTGACTTTTGGAGAAACAACTAAAATAATTGAGCAGTTGAATGATAAATTTTATAGTTTATGGGTTGAAGAGTTGTTTCTTAGTAATGATTATTATAAAAATGATGCTAACATGCAGGACCATATTATATCTGCAAGTAAAAGTTGGATTTCTGCCACATGGTTTATTAGGAATGTTTGTGCACATTATGGCAGATTATACGCACGTAACTTTAATGTGGGTGTTCCAAGATTCTATACACCAGTTTTGCGGAAGATAAAAATGTATGGGAAGAAACAAGGAGATAATAAAGACTTATTTGCCTATATGCTGGCAATAAAACAAATTCTTATTTGTCATAATTCAAGCATTCATGATGAGTGGGATACCTTTATTAACTAAATTGAAAGAAAATTTATGACTAGCAGTATCATAGAAAAAACTAAAATTGGTTTTCCGGAATGCTGGAAGGATTGTTTAATAATTAAAAATGTGAATTTAAGCCAAATTGATGAAAGTAAAATTCATAATGGCGTTCTTAATAAACTGTTATTGTTTTTGAAAAAATTTTATATAAAGTTCTGAAAGTACTTAATAAAAATATGAATGAATTATATAGTAATTTCCACAAAAATACCATAATTGGTAAATTCAGCTAAAATCATATATTTTTAAATAGTAAAATTGTTGATTGCATGCTATTTTAATTGATATAAAAACATTGAGTTAGAACTCAAAATCCAGTGTCCGCAAGGACGTGCCGGTTCGACCCCGGCCGCCGGTATAGTATAGAGGGTAACTTCTAAAACTAACTTCCAGTTTCCCACAACCCTAGCTTTTAGTATGAGAAAAATGCGTGAAATCAGTGGAAATCCGTCTTAGACTAACTTCTAGTTTTGGGAGAGAGATGGAAGTTACTTTGAGAAGTTACGACTTTAAAAAATCCAGCCTTCTAGGAGAAAAGTATCCCTAGAAGGCTATTTTCATAGGGGAAAATATGGTATAATAAAAAGATAAGGTAAAGGTAAAAATATGGCTAAATTGATTCCGGGGAAAGTCCGTATCGAAGGCGTTGCCCTTTATGAAACTGGTAAGGTTGACATTATCAAGGAAAAGAACAATCGGCTCTACGCTCGCGTGGCAGAAGAAGAACTGCGCTATAGTTTAGAGGATGATTTGGTTTTTTGTGCTTGCGATTTTTTCCAAAAGAGGGGCTACTGTGTGCATTTGGCAGCGTTGGAGCATTTTCTGAAAAATGATGAGCGTGGTCAGGAAATCTTGCAAAGTCTGGAAGAAGGTCATGAAGAAAAAGAGGCTGTTGAAACCAAGGTGACCTTGGGTGGCAAATTTTTGGACCGAATCTTGTCTCCAAAATCAGAACGTGCCTATGAGTTATCGACTGTGGGTCAGGTGGAAGCAGGAACCAATCATATCTTGTGGACTCTGAGAATCGGGCAAATCAATAGCCAAAAATACTACGTCATTCGGGATATTCCACTCTTTTTAAGGATTGTCGAGCAGAGAAAGTCTTATATGATTGGCAAGATTTATGAGGAGTCTCTTTCTTGGGAAACCTTTGATGAGGCCAGCCAAGAACTTCTGACTTTCTTGCGTGGACTGATGGAGGAAGGACAGGCTCCAGACCTCTTTTTCCAAAACCAGGGTCGGCATCTCTTTTTCCCTCTGACTTTTTTTGAGCAGGGTGTGAATTTACTGATGACCTTGCCTCATTTTCAATTTGACCATCAAGTGGATAGCTATCAGACTCTGCTTTTTCAGGATATGCATGCTGATGCCAATCTATTTGCCTTTACAGTAACAGAATACTCGGATTATTTTGAAATGGAAATCAGTGAGAGTCCTAGGGTCAATGTCTTTTATCAGGGAGCTGTGCTTTTCCATAAAGGACAGGTTTATTTTCTAACAGACCAGCAGATGCGTCTTCTCAAGGAAATCAAAGCGCTGCCTTTGGATCAACATGGAAAGAAATACCTGCAATTTGATAGCAGTGACCGAGATAAGTTAGCTTCTTGTTTAACGCTCTTTGGCCAGATGGGCACTGTTTCAGCTCCAGAACGGTTAAAAATCAAAACTTTTGCGCCCTCTTTTTATTTTGATAGGGAAGAGGATAATCGGATTCGTTTAGAAATTCAGTTTGATTATGGGGATAGGCAGGTATCTAGCCGACAAGAGTTAGAAGAATTACCATTTTCGAGTGATGCTGACTTAGAAGAAAGAGTTTTCCAAGTCTGTTTGGCAGCTGGCTTTGAAGCAGATTTTCAATCTTGGCGTCAGGCCCTAAAAGCAGAGTCTGTTTATCATTTCTTCCACGAAATCATTCCAGTCTTTGAAAAACTCGGGAATGTTGATTTATCAGACAAGTTAGAAGAACTCTATAACCTAGCAAGCCCTCAAGTGCAGATTGCTTCCAAGGGAGGTCTCTTGGAAATCCAGTTTGATTTTCAAGATATAGCCCAAGAGGAAATTGACCAAGCTATGCAGGCCTTGGTTGATAATCGAGATTTTTATATTGATTCGTCTAACCAAGTCTACTTTTTCGATGAAGAAACCAAGAAAATTCGCCAAGATTTACGGGAATTGGGGCAATTTGAGTTAAATGATGGGGCCTTGCAGGCTCGGAAATCCTTGGCCTACAGTTTAGCTCATCTTTTTGAGGGGCGAGATAGTGTTTCTTTTTCACAAGAATTCCAGAATCTGGCTCACGATTTGACGCATCCAGAGGACTTCCCTAGACAAGCAACTCAGGTTCAGGCTGATTTGCGAGATTATCAGGAAAAGGGAATCGGCTGGCTGCAAATGCTCCATCATTATGGTTTTGGTGGGATTTTGGCTGATGATATGGGATTGGGTAAAACCCTGCAGACCATTGCTTTTTTGACCAGTCAAGTGACAAAAGAAAGTCGAGTCTTGATTTTAGCACCGTCAGGTTTGATTTACAACTGGGCAGATGAGTTTCAGAAATTTGCCCCACAGTTGGATGTGGCTATTGTTCATGGTTTGAAAGCTAGTCGTGAAGAGATTCTTGCTGAGAGCCATCAAATCTATGTGACGAGCTATGCTACCTTCCGTCAGGACAGTGAGCTTTATCAGGGGATGTCCTTTGACTTCCTTTTCTTAGATGAAGCTCAGGTCATGAAAAATGCCCAGACCAAGATTGCCCAGACCTTGAGACAATTTGTGGTGCCGTCAGTTTTTGCCCTGTCAGGGACACCGATTGAAAATCATCTGGGTGATCTGTGGTCTATTTTCCAAATCGTCATGCCAGGACTCTTGCCAAGCAAGAAAGAATTTATGAAATTGCCAGCTGAGCGCGTTGCTCAGTTTATCAAACCTTTCGTGATGCGGCGAAAGAAAGAAGAAGTTCTGACTGAGTTGCCAGACTTGATTGAAGTGGTTTATAAGAATGAACTGGAAGACCAGCAAAAGGCTATTTACCTAGCCCAGTTGCAACAGATGCGGGACCGTCTAGCTCAAGTGTCAGATCAGGAATTTCAGAGAAGTCGGGTGGAAATCTTATCTGGTCTGATGCGCTTGCGCCAAATCTGTGACACTCCTGCCCTCTTTATGGAAGATTATCAGGGAGCCAGTGGCAAACTGGATAGTCTCCGAGACCTGCTGGTCCAGGTGGCAGACGGCGGACACCGTGTCTTGATTTTCTCTCAGTTCAAGGGAATGTTGGAGAAAATTGAACAAGAATTGCCAGACTTGGGCATGACTTCCTTTAAAATTACGGGTTCAACCCCAGCCAAGGAAAGACAAGACATGACCAAAGCCTTTAACCAAGGGGAAAGAGATGCCTTTCTGATTTCCCTCAAGGCTGGTGGTGTCGGTCTGAACCTGACAGGTGCTGATACGGTTATCTTGGTTGACCTTTGGTGGAATCCTGCGGTGGAAGCGCAAGCCATTGGCCGTGCCCATCGGATGGGACAGGAAGAAACGGTTGAGGTCTATCGCTTGGTAACCAAGGGAACTATTGAAGAAAAAATTCAGGAACTACAAGAACAGAAGAAACATTTGGTGTCACAAGTATTGGACGGCACAGAGTCACGTGGTAGTCTGACCCTAGCAGAAATTAGAGAAATTTTGGGAATTTCTGAAGCCAGCACTTGAAAAATCAAGACAATACGCTATAATGAAGTGTTGAAAGGAAATAGAAAATGAAACAAGAACGATTTCCATTGGTGTCAGATGACGAGGTCATGCTGACTGAAATGCCAGTCATGAACTTGTACGATGAGTCTGATCTGATCAGTAATATCAAGGGTGAGTATCGAGATAAAAATTATTTAGAATGGGCTCCTATTGCTGAAGAAACACCAGTCAAACCGATTGAAAAGCAAGTCGAGAAACCTAAAAAAGCTCCTTTAGGGGTTAAAAAAGAAGGAAAGAGTTATGCAGAGGTGGCGCGTGAAGAAGCGCGTGCAGACTTGAAAAAGAAACGCTCTGCTAACTATCTAACTCAGGATTTCAGCCGTGCGAGACGTCATTCTAAATCAGGTCTTCTTAGACAGGGTAACCAACCGACAGCTCCTTTCCAAAAGGAAAATCCTGGTGAATTTGTCAAATATAGCCAAAAATTGACCCAGTCTCATTATATCTTGGCGGAAGAAGTTCATTCTATCCCTACCAAGAATGAAGAAGTGTCAGCACCTGCTCCAAAGAAAAACAACTATGATTTTCTAAAGAAGAGCCAAATCTACAATAAAAAAAGTAAACAAACAGAACAAGAACGTCGGGTTGCCCAAGAGTTGAATCTGACTAGAATTACAGAATAGGGGAGAAAACATGCCAAAGACATATCATTTTATCGGAATTAAGGGATCAGGGATGAGTGCCTTGGCCTTGATGTTGCACCAAATGGGGCACAAGGTTCAAGGATCAGATGTTGAAAAATACTACTTTACTCAACGTGGTCTTGAGCAGGCAGGAATTACTATTCTTCCTTTTGATGAAAAGAATCTAGACGGTGATATGGAAATTATCGCTGGAAATGCCTTTCGTCCAGATAACAATGTCGAAATTGCCTATGCAGACCAAAATGGTATCAGCTACAAACGTTACCATGAATTTCTAGGTAGCTTTATGCGTGACTTTGTTAGCATGGGAGTAGCTGGAGCACATGGAAAAACTTCAACGACAGGTATGTTGTCTCATGTCTTGTCTCACATTACAGATACCAGCTTCTTGATTGGAGATGGGACCGGTCGTGGTTCGGCCAATGCCAAATATTTTGTCTTTGAATCTGACGAATATGAACGCCACTTTATGCCTTATCACCCAGAATACTCTATTATCACCAACATTGACTTTGATCATCCAGACTATTTCACAAGTCTAGAGGATGTTTTCAATGCCTTTAATGACTATGCCAAACAAATTACCAAGGGTCTTTTTGTCTATGGTGAAGATGCAGAATTGCGTAAAATTACGTCTGATGCACCAATTTATTATTATGGTTTTGAAGCAGAAGGTAATGATTTTGTAGCTAGTGAGCTTCTTCGTTCAACAACTGGTTCAACCTTCACCGTTCATTTCCGTGGACAAGAATTGGGTCAATTCCACATCCCAACCTTTGGTCGTCACAATATCATGAATGCGACAGCCGTTATTGGTCTTCTTTACACAGCAGGATTTGATTTGAACTTGGTGCGTGAGCACTTGAAAACATTTGCCGGTGTTAAGCGTCGTTTCACTGAGAAAATTGTCAATGACACAGTGATTATCGATGACTTTGCCCACCATCCAACAGAAATTATTGCGACCTTGGATGCGGCTCGTCAGAAATACCCAAGCAAGGAAATTGTAGCAGTCTTCCAACCGCATACTTTTACAAGAACCATCGCCTTGTTGGACGAATTTGCTCACGCTTTGAACCAAGCGGATGCTGTTTACCTAGCGCAAATTTATGGGTCAGCTCGTGAAGTAGATCATGGTGATGTTAAGGTAGAAGACCTAGCCCAAAAAATCAACAAAAAACACCAAGTCATCACTGTTGAAAATGTTTCTCCACTCCTTGACCATGACAATGCTGTCTATGTCTTTATGGGAGCAGGAGATATCCAAACCTATGAATATTCATTTGAACGTCTCTTGTCTAACTTGACAAGCAATGTTCAGTAGGATATTCTTATGGAAATTCCAATTAAGATCATTCAGGCAAGTGATGCTGATTTGGCTGAGATGGAGGCACTTCAGGCTTCATCTTTTCCAGCTGAAAAGCGGCAACCTTCCCATATTTTAGAAGAAAGTATCCGTAAGTCTGCGGATACCTTTCTTCTAGCTAGGGATGAAAATCAACTGTTAGGCTATATTCTAAGCGGTCCTCAGCCAGACAATCCGCAATGTCTAAAAGTACATTCTTTAGTCATTGAGTCTGACCATCAGAGACAGGGCTTGGGAACACTTCTTCTTGCAGCCTTGAAAGAGGTGGCAGTTGAGCTGGAGTACAAGGGGATTCGTTTGGAGAGTCCTGATGAGCTGCTTTACTATTTTGAAATGAACGGTTTTATTGATGAAGAAACTTCCCTTTATGCAACTAGCCAGGGTTATAGTATGATTTGGTTTAATCCCTTTTATCTGGAGGCACAATGGAAATTAGGAAAGCAAGATTAGAAGATTTGGATCGGATTGTCGAGATTGAACTAGAGAATTTTTCAGTCGAAGAAGCCATTCCTCGATCTGTCTTTGAGGCACATTTGCGAGAAATTCAGACCTCTTTTCTGGTTGCGGAAAAAGAAGGTAAGATTATTGGTTATATCGAAGGGCCAGTTGTCCCTCACCGCTATCTACAAGACCAGTCTTTTACAGAAGAAATAAAAGACTATAGTCATGAGACTGGTGGCTATATCTCTGTGACCTGTCTCTCTATTGCCAAGGAAGTACAGGGTCTTGGACTGGGTCAGAAATTGCTAACAGCCTTGAAAGAAGTTGCTCTTGAAGATGAGAGAGAAGGCATTAACCTAACCTGTCATGACTATCTCATCGCCTACTATGAAAAACACGGATTTGTCAATGAAGGCCTGTCCCAGTCAACCTTTGCAGGGGAAACCTGGTATGATATGGTTTGGGAAGCTAAAAAATAGGCAAGACAAGGCATCATAGGTTGCTTTTCCTAGATTTTTAAGATATAATATTATGGATTGTCAACGAGGAGGAAAAACTTTTGAGTGAAAAGTCAAGAGAAGAAGAAAAATTAAGCTTTAAAGAGCAGATTTTACGAGATTTAGAACGAGTTAAAAAACATGAAGAAGATCAGGAAAAAGTTGATTTAGCTTCAATAAAACCCCAATTTTCTTCTAAAAATGACCAGTCGATAGAAGAGTTAATGGAAGATTCTCTATCAGCTGTAGAGGAGATTATGAGAAAAGCTCCTACCGTGCCTACTCACCCAAGTCAAGATGTACCAGCTTCTCCAGCAGATGAGATTCAAAGAGAAACTCCTGGTGTTCCAAGTCATCCAAGTCAAGATGTGCCTTCTTCTCCCGCAGAAGAGGCTGTAAGACAAGCTCCACTTGCTTCTAGTCACCCGAGTCAAGAAGGACCTTCTACTCCATCAGCGGAGGGAGTATCAAGACCAACTCCAGGACCTGTTAGTCCTAGAAAAGTAGAAAAGGAATTTAATGAAATCCCAACGAGGGTAGCTGTTTCTTATAAGACAGAAGCTCAGAGAGAGGTAAAAAGAGAAGTTCCTACTTCAAAACCAGTAGTGGAAAAGAAAGTTGTAGAAGAAATGCCTGCAACTCCACGTCGTAGCCGTCGTGAGACGGTTAAGTCACCCAAGAAGAAAAAATCAGGATTTAAGGCCTTCTTCATTTCTCTACTTATATTCCTAGGTTTGATTTCAGCAGGTGCTTACTTCGGTTATCAGTATGTTCAGTCATCTTTACAGCCTGTGGATGCTTCATCTAAACAATATGTGACAGTGCAAATCCCAGAAGGAGCTAATGTTCAAACAATTGGTTCAACTCTTGAAAAGTCTGGTTTGATTAAACACGGAGTGATTTTTGCTTTTTATGCAAAATATAAAAATTATTCAGATTTGAAGTCTGGCTATTACAATTTGCAAAAGAGTATGAGTACAGAAGATATCATCCATGAATTGCAAAAAGGTGGAACAGCTGAAGCTCAAGAACCTGCGCTTGCGAATTTAACAATTCCAGAAGGTTATACGATTGATCAAATGGCACAAGCGGTAGGTCAATTGCAAGGTGACTTCAAAGAGCCTTTGACAGCGGATGCTTTCTTGGCTAAAGTGCAAGATGACAACTTTATTAGTCAAGAAGTTGCCAAATATCCTAGTCTACTTGAAAGCTTGCCTACAAAGGAAAGTGGCGTTCGTTACCGTTTGGAAGGTTTCCTCTTCCCAGCTACATATTCTATCAAGGAAAGTACAACTATTGAAAGCTTGATTGATGAGATGTTGGCAGCTATGGACAAGACTTTGGCACCTCATTACAGTACGATTAAGTCTAAGAATTTAACGGTCAATGAATTGCTGACCATTGCTTCTCTTGTCGAAAAAGAAGGAGCTAAGACGGAAGACCGTAAGTTGATTGCAGGTGTATTCTACAATCGCTTGAATCTTGGTATGCCACTTCAAAGCAATATTGCCATCTTGTATGCTCAAGGAAAACTTGGTCAGAAGATTAGTCTTGCTGATGATGCTGGAATTGATACGACAATTAATTCACCGTATAATGTTTATACGAAAGCTGGTTTGATGCCAGGTCCAGTAGATAGTCCAAGCTTGGATGCCATCGAGGCAAGTATTAATCAGACTAAGAGTGATAACTTATACTTTGTAGCTAATGTTACAGATGGTAAGGTCTATTATGCTACTACTCAGGAGGAGCATGATCGTAATGTCGCTGAACATGTCAACAGCAAATTAAACCAAACAAACTAAAATTATGTGATGCTTCACATAATTTTAGTTAGAAAATATCATCAGAAGAAAGTTGAGAAAAATGGCAGAAAAAACATATCCTATGACCCTTGCGGAAAAGGAAAAACTTGAAAAAGAATTAGAAGAATTGAAATTGGTCCGCCGACCAGAAGTGGTAGAACGCATTAAGATTGCCCGTTCATACGGTGACCTTTCTGAAAACAGTGAATACGAAGCGGCTAAGGATGAACAAGCCTTTGTCGAAGGACAAATCTCTAGCTTGGAAACAAAAATCCGTTATGCTGAAATCGTCAATAGTGACTCAGTTGCCCAAGACGAAGTAGCGATTGGTAAAACAGTCACTATCCAAGAAATTGGTGAGGACGAAGAAGAAGTTTATATTATCGTAGGTTCAGCTGGTGCGGATGCCTTTGCAGGTAAGGTTTCAAATGAAAGTCCAATTGGACAAGCTTTGATTGGTAAGAAAACAGGTGACACAGCAACTATTGAAACACCTGTTGGTAGTTATGATGTAAAAATCTTGAAAGTTGAAAAAACAGCCTAAAAACAGAAAAAAGGAGTGGGGAGGCAATGCGCTTCACTCACTCCTTTTTCCATTTTGCTACTCTTCGAAAATCAAATTCAAACCACGTCAGCGTCGCCTTGCCGTACTCAAGTACAGCCTGCGGCTAGCTTCCTAGTTTGCTCTTTGATTTTCATTGAGTATAAATTAAATTGAATTGGAGACGATATGAGTTCAAAGAAGAAAAAAATAAGATGGAGCGTGGTCTGACCAATCGTCACGTGCAGGTTATGGCCATTGCGGGAACAATTGGAACAGGACTCTTTTTGGGAGCAGGTCGCTCTATCAGCCTAACAGGTCCTTCCATTGTACTGATTTATATGATTACTGGAGCCTTTATGTTTCTCATGATGCGTGCGGTTGGGGAAATGCTTTATCAAGATCCTGAGCAACATACCTTTATCAACTTTATCACGCGTCATTTGGGTAAGGGCTGGGGTTATTTCTCAGTTTGGTCTTACTGGCTATCCGTTGTCTTTATCGGTATGGCGGAAATCACAGCTATCGCTCACTATGTTCAGTTCTGGTTCCCTAGCTGGCCAAGTTGGATGATTGAGATTGGATTTTTGACCATTCTAGCCTTGGTTAATCTGATTGCGGTGAAGCTCTTTGGTGAAGTTGAGTTTTGGTTTGCGATGGTCAAGATTGTGGCTATTTTAGCCATGATTGCCACAGGGGTCTTTATGGTCTTGACAGGCTTTAAGACACCTCATGGAGTAGCAAGTTTAGCTAATATTGCCGACAATTTCTCCCTCTTCCCAAATGGTGGAGTGAACTTTGTCATGGCCTTTCAGATGGTTTTCTTTGCTTATCTAATGATTGAGTTTATTGGAGTAACAACTTCTGAAACCAAAAATCCACGTCAGGTCTTGCCAAAAGCTGTTAAGGAAATTCCTTTGCGAATCGCCTTTTTCTACGGTGGTGCCCTCTTAGCCATCATGGCTATCATTCCCTGGCGTGAGCTTGCTTCTGCTGATTCACCTTTTGTTACAGTATTTGAATTAGCCGGTATCAAGTGGGCAGCAGCCTTGATTAACTTCGTCGTTTTGACCTCAGCAGCATCTGCCCTTAACTCAACCCTTTATTCAACAGGTCGTCATTTGTATCAGATTGCCCATGATTCGCCCAATCCATTCTTAAAGGCTATCAAGGCAGATACTCTTTCCCGTCACAACGTACCACAAAATGCCATCATCGCCTCAGCAATTTTGATTGCCCTAGCAGCCTTTATCAACGTATTGCCAGGTGTTTCCGATGCCTTTGCCTTGATTACGGCATCATCATCAGGTGTCTATATCGCCATTTATATCTTGATTATGGTGGCTCACCTTAAATACCGCAAGTCACCAGACTTTATGGCAGATGGTTATCTCATGCCCCATTATCGTTTCCTAAATCCTTTAACCATGCTCTTCTTTGCCTTTGTCTTTGTAACCCTCTTTTTACAAGAGTCTACATTTGTCGGAGCAATCGGTTCAGCTATTTGGATTATCGGTTTCGGGATTTACAGCCAGTGGAAATTTAGAAAATAGATTAAAGACTCATCAACTCAGGTTGGTGAGTTTTTCTAGTTTGACAGTCTATTGAAATAGGACTATAATCAAGCTGTAATCGTTTCGAGGAGGTTTAGATGTACTTTAGATTGGAAAATAAGGAATCCCATAAATCACAAGAAATAGGGAATCTGATTCGTGCTTATAACCGTTCAAAAAGAGAAGAAGCTGAAAGTGAGCCACTTAATCTTTATGTCGAAGATGAAAAGGGCAATCTCCTGGCAGGTTTGATAGCAGAGACTTTTGGAAATTGGCTAGAAATCGAGTATTTATTTGTAAAAGAGGAACTGAGAAGGCAAGGAATCGGTTCAAAGCTATTGCAGCAAGCAGAAACTGAAGCTAAGAATCGAAACTGTCGTTTTGCTTTTGTCAATACCTACCAGTTTCAAGCTCCAGATTTTTATAAAAGGCATGGCTACAAAGAAGTCTTTACCTTACAAGACTATCCCTACATTGGGCAAAGATATTATTACCAAAAGGATTTGTGACCTAGACTTCTATCCTTTGAAGAGGAGCTTAGCTAAGTATCAAATAAGAACGAATACTCTTTATCATGTAAGATGATAGAGAGTTTTTTTGTTAATAAAATATTACAAAATGACATTTATATATTGCATTAAGTTAGATATATGGTATAATATTTTTAAAAGAAGCGCAACTTTTTAAAATGTTGAAGGAGGACGCTAGTGACTAAAAATTTAAAATTAAAATTAGCTCGGGTGGAGCGTGATTTAACACAAGGGGATTTGGCAGAAGCTGTAGGTGTTACTAGGCAGACTATAGGTCTGATTGAAGCTGGGAAATACAATCCTAGTCTCTCCCTCTGCCAGTCCATTTGCAGATGCTTAGGCAAAACTTTAGATCAATTATTTTGGGAGGAAGAAGATGAAAAATAGAAAGAAACTTGTGATTAAAGATGAACGTACGGAAAAATTGGACGGAAACATTTCAGGAGAAATTCTCTTGGGAATTTGCCTATTTTTGGCACTGGAAATTTTTGCCAAAGTTTATATTTTCAATTTAACACTTTTGTCCTATTTACCAGAATTACTTTTATTGATTGGAGTCGGTTTGTATGCCATTATTCGCCGCATGTATGTTGGAATTGACATTCGAGATATTGTTGAGAATACTGGAAAAGAAAGAATTTTATCTGCTTTGGGATTCTCTATAGTGATTTTATTGATTGATATCGTTGGCAATCGCGAGGAACTGGTCAATCTATTGACTTGGAAGTACTCCCTAAAAGTGGTTCTAGCAGTTATCATCTATCTCGTTGGGAGTTTTTCTATGGATAGAGTTATCCTATACTTGAATCGCAGAAATCAGCAAGTTTGGGAGGAAGAAGATGGTAAATAAATTCATTCATTATCAATTACTTGACGAAAGAGAAGAACAACTAATCAATAAAGCTGGGGCAGAGTCTTTTTCACTCTTTATTGGGCTTGTACTTCTAAGCTATTTGGTGGCAGTGTTGGCTCCATCTCTTTTTAATTCGAATTTTCTAGTCTATACTCTGATAGTAGGAATTTTCTTCTTTTTCAATCGTGCCCGTTATCTGGGAGTGACCTACTATAGTCGTTTTCATTTTACGATTTTGGGTTGTTTTTTCCTAACCTTGGCGATTACGGCTCTTTTGATGTTGCAGAATTATCAATTCAATATAGAAATTTATCAGCACAATCCTTTGAACCTTAAATACCTATCTGCTTGGGCAATTACTTATGTCATTTACCTTCCTTGGGTTTTTATCGGCAATCTTGGTCTGAAGAGCTATGGCGAATGGGCTCAGAAAAAGTTTGAACAAGATATGGATGAACTGGAGAGTGGAGAATAGCTTGTTACTCTTTTCTCAATCCAGCCAAAATGTGTTATAATAGTACTAATTTATTGGAATACATGAAAGTTCTTGAAAATTTTCATGTATTTCTAGCTAAGGAAGTAGGAAAAGTATGTATCCAGATGATAGTTTGACATTGCACACGGACTTGTACCAGATCAACATGATGCAGGTTTACTTTGACCAAGGGATTCACAATAAAAAGGCGGTCTTTGAGGTTTATTTCCGCCAACAGCCTTTTAAGAACGGCTATGCGGTTTTTGCAGGTTTGGAAAGAATTGTGAGTTATCTTGAAGATTTGCATTTTTCAGATAGTGATATTGCCTATTTGGAGTCGCTAGGCTATCATGGGGCATTCTTGGACTATCTTCGCAATTTCAAGTTGGAGTTGACCGTTCGTTCTGCCCAAGAAGGGGACTTGGTCTTTGCTAATGAACCGATTGTGCAGGTGGAAGGCCCTCTAGCCCAATGTCAATTGGTCGAAACGGCTCTTTTGAACATCGTCAACTACCAGACCTTGGTGGCGACTAAGGCAGCTCGTATTCGTTCAGTCATTGAAGATGAGCCTTTGATGGAGTTTGGGACACGTCGGGCTCAAGAAATGGATGCAGCTATCTGGGGAACACGCGCAGCGGTGATTGGTGGTGCCAATGGGACCAGCAACGTGCGTGCTGGTAAACTCTTTGACATTCCTGTCTTGGGTACTCATGCTCATGCCTTAGTACAGGTTTATGGTAACGACTATGAGGCCTTTAAGGCTTATGCTGCGACCCACAAAAATTGCGTCTTTCTTGTGGATACCTATGACACCCTTCGCATCGGAGTTCCAGCTGCCATTCAGGTGGCGCGTGAACTGGGCGATCAGATTAACTTTATGGGTGTGCGGATTGACTCTGGGGATATTGCCTACATTTCCAAGAAAGTTCGTCAGCAACTGGACGAGGCTGGATTTACAGAGGCTAAGATTTATGCTTCTAATGATTTGGACGAAAATACTATCCTCAACCTCAAGATGCAAAAGGCCAAGATTGATGTCTGGGGTGTGGGTACCAAGCTGATTACAGCCTATGACCAACCAGCTCTTGGGGCGGTTTATAAGATTGTTGCAATCGAAGATGAAAATGGTCAGATGCGCAATACCATTAAGCTGTCTAATAATGCAGAAAAAGTATCTACGCCAGGTAAGAAGCAGGTGTGGCGCATTACCAGTCGTGAAAAAGGTAAGTCAGAAGGCGATTATATCACTTATGATGGTGTGGATGTTGCCAGCATGACAGAAATCAAGATGTTCCATCCGACTTATACCTACATCAAGAAGACCGTTCGTAATTTTGATGCTGTGCCTCTCTTGGTGGATATCTTCAAAGACGGAAAATTGATTTACAACCTGCCTAGTTTGACTGAGATTCAGGACTATGCTCGTAAGGAATTTGACAAGCTTTGGGATGAGTACAAGCGCGTGCTCAATCCGCAGCATTATCCAGTGGATTTGGCGCGTGATGTATGGCAAGACAAGATGGACTTGATTGACAAAATGCGCAAGGAAGCTCTTGGTGAAGGAGAAGAAGAATGAGTTTGCAAGAAACGATTATCCAAGAGCTGGGTGTCAAACCAGTGATTGATGCCCAGGAAGAAATCCGTCGTTCCATTGATTTCTTAAAAAGATACCTGAAAAAACATCCCTTTCTTAAAACCTTTGTACTTGGGATTTCTGGGGGACAAGACTCAACCTTAGCAGGTCGATTGGCCCAATTAGCTATGGAAGAACTGCGAGCAGAGACGGGTGATGACAGCTACAAATTTATCGCTATCCGCCTGCCATATGGAGTGCAAGCTGATGAAGCAGATGCTCAAAAAGCCCTTGCCTTTATCCAGCCTGATGTCAGTTTAGTCGTCAATATCAAGGAATCAGCTGACGCCATGACAGCTGCAGTTGAAGCGACAGGAAGCCCTGTTTCAGACTTCAACAAGGGAAATATCAAGGCTCGTTGCCGTATGATTGCTCAGTATGCCCTTGCTGGTTCCCATAGCGGAGCGGTCATTGGAACAGACCACGCCGCGGAAAATATCACAGGTTTCTTTACCAAGTTTGGTGACGGTGGTGCGGATATTCTCCCTCTTTACCGCCTCAATAAACGTCAAGGAAAACAACTCTTGAAGGAACTTGGTGCAGACCCAGCACTTTATGAAAAAATCCCAACAGCAGACCTAGAAGAAGACAAACCAGGCCTAGCTGACGAAGTAGCCCTCGGAGTCACCTATGAAGAGATTGACGACTACCTAGAAGGCAAAACAATTAACCCAGAAGCCCAAGCAAGAATCGAAAACTGGTGGCACAAAGGCCAACACAAACGCCACTTACCCATCACCGTATTCGATGACTTTTGGGAGTAAAAACCTCCAGTGGAGGTTTTCAGCCTCTCACCTTGAAATAAGAAAGTGAGAGTAGGTCTGGTAACTCACAGAGTTCGATTTCGTCGTCTCACCCCCGCTACGATGACTAGGTTTGAAAAAGCTTGCTAGAGCGCATTTCAAACCAGACAGCGGCTGCGTCAAGGAACTAGATGAAAAACTTGTTTTTTAGTTATTACTGAGTTTAGTCTTTTTACCCTGAGCCTAGAAATAAGAAAGCGAAGAAGGTCCAGTGGACCTTTTTAGCTTATTACCTTGAAATTCAAAAGCAAAATAAATTTAAATTGAGATTGGACATAGAATCATCTATCAGAAAGCGAGGTAGCGTCATGAAAGCAATCGGTACGCAAATATTACAGACAGAACGTTTGATTTTGAGAAGATTTGTGGAAAGTGATGCAGAAGCCATGTTTCAGAATTGGGCTTCATCCGCTGAGAATCTGACCTATGTTACCTGGGATCCCCATTCTAATGTCGAAATCACTCGAAACTCGATTCGAAATTGGGTTGCCTCCTATACTAATCCCAACTATTACAAATGGGCCATTTGCCTCAAAGAAGACCCAAAACAAGTGATAGGAGATATCAGCATCGTTGCAATAGATGAGAACAATTCTTCTTGTGAAATTGGCTATGTGCTAGGCAAGGCTTACTGAGGACATGGGATTATGACAGAGGCATTGAAAGCTGTCTTGGACTTTTGTTTTACTCAAGCAGGTTTTCAAGAAGTCAAGGCACGTTATGCCAGTCTCAATCCAGCTTCAGGTCGTGTCATGGAGAAGGCTGGAATGTCCTATCTAAAGACTATTACCAATGGTGTAGAGAGAGAAGGCTATCTTGCGGACCTTATTTATTATCAGATAAGCAAGGAGAATAGATAAGCTTAACATTTATCGATTATCCGTTGTTCTTATTTTTTATATACTATTTCATTTATCCTTTCTTTTCCGAATAAATAGATAGTAGCAGTGAATCTAGTAAACCTAGATTTAAAAATGTGCTATAATGAAAGGAGAAGAAATATGACTGTACGTCATCCGGGCATTAGCCCGACCAACGATTTGGTTGCTAAGAAGATTTTTAGCAATCCAGAAATCACTTGTCAATTTATTCGCGATATGTTGGATTTACCAGCCAAAAATGTGACCATTTTGGAGGGAAGCAATATTCATGTCTTGCCTTCCATGCCTTACTCGGCACAGGATTTCTATACCAGTATAGACGTCTTGGCGGAGTTGGATAATGGTACGCAAGTTATCATTGAAATTCAAGTTCATCATCAGAATTTTTTCATCAATCGCCTGTGGGCTTACCTGTGCAGTCAGGTCAATCAAAACCTAGAAAAAATTCGTCAACGAGAAGGTGATACACACCAGAGTTACAAACACATCGCACCAGTTTATGCTATTGCTATTGTGGACAGCAACTACTTTCAAGATGACTTGGCTTTTCACAGCTTTAGTATGCGAGAGGACACGACAGGTGAAGTCTTAACTATCACAAATAATGGTCAAGAAAACCATCTGGTCAAGATGGCATTCTTGGAATTAAAAAAATACAGAGAAACCAGCAAAGACGAGGTTCGCAAGCCGTGGTTGGAGTTTTTCGGTAATAAGCCCTTTACCCAAGAACCCGAGCGAGCCATCAGCCAAGCAGACCAACTGCTGGACTACAAGAGCTGGTCCGAGGAGGACAGGAAAATGTTTAGTCAGCTACGTATGCGAGAAGAACAGGCATTGTTGGCACAGGACTATGCCTTGGAACAAGCTGAAGAAAAAGGATTAGAACGTGGCCGTGCAGAGGGGATCGAAGAGGGGTTAAAAGTAGGTTTAGTAAATCTAGTTCGCCAAGGTCTTCTAACACCTGAGGTTGCCAGCCAGCAATTGGGAATGACCGTTGCTGAGTTTGAGGCCTTGCTGTAAGACTATTACCAATAATGGTCAAAATGGCGTTCTTAGAACTAAAAAAATACAGAGGAACCAGCAAAGATAAGGTTCGTAAACCGTGGTTGGAGTTTTTGTAAATCAGTAAATCAATGACAGATTTTTCCGCGATAGATGGAAGAATCTGTTTTTTAATTTACTAAATGTTGGCTCAAAAAACTAAGATAGCTTACCCTTTTACTCATGTTTTTTTGATTTATTTGAAGTATAACCTGATTAAATTCCTATTTTTCCCTATCATTGTCCCTGTTTTTTCTGGAGTTTTGGGTCTATAATAGTCCTATCAAATCAAAGAATGGAGGAAGGCAATGGATAATATAATCTTTTTTATCAGTGTTTTTCTTGCTGGAATTCTTTCCTTCTTTTCTCCTTGTATTTTACCCTTGTTACCGGTCTATGCAGGGGTCTTACTGGATGACAAAGATAGTTCTCAGGCTTCTAGTGGCAAATTTTTAATCTCAGTTGTCAGTTTATTGCGAACTCTGGCCTTTATAGCGGGGATTTCCTTTATTTTTATCTTGCTGGGTTATGGAGCTGGTTTTTTAGGCAATTTGCTTTATGCTTCTTGGTTTCAGTATGTGACGGGTGCGGTTATCATTCTCTTAGGCTTGCACCAGATGGAAGTCTTACATTTTCAGGAACTTTACAAGGAAAGAAGGCTACAATTACAGAGACAGGGGCAAAAGGGGAAGGGCTATAGTCAGGCATTTTTACTAGGATTGACTTTTAGTTTTGCTTGGACGCCATGTGTAGGGCCGGTTCTGGCCTCTGTTTTAGCCTTGGCGGCTTCAGGTGGTTCAGGTGCTTGGCAGGGAGCTGGTCTCATGTTGGTTTACACGCTGGGTTTGGCACTACCATTCTTGCTTCTAGCTCTAGCCTCCAGCTATGTTTTGAAACATTTCCGAAAGCTCCATCCTTATCTCGGAACCTTCAAAAAAGTGGGTGGTTTCCTCATTATCGTGATGGGAATCTTGGTGCTTTTGGGAAATGCTTCCATTTTGACTACATTATTTGAATAGAGAGGAAAGAGAAATGAAAAAATGGCAAACATGTCTCCTTGGAGTCGGCTCAATCTGTTGCTTGGCAGCCTGTTCGGCTAAAAATATGTCAGACGAAGCTACTATGAAGGAGCAAACCAAAACAGAACAAGTCAGTTCACAAACTGCCACCAAGGGTCAGATAGTTGCTGATTTCGAACTGACAGGAGTAGATGGCAAGACATACAGCTTGTCTGATTACAAGGGAAAGAAAGTCTATCTCAAATTCTGGGCTTCTTGGTGTTCCATCTGTCTAGCCAGTCTTCCAGATACGGATGAAATTGCTAAGGCTGCTGGAGACGACTATGTGGTCTTGACGGTAGTGTCACCAGGACATAAGGGTGAACAAGCAGAAGCTGACTTTAAGAACTGGTACAAGGGCTTGGATTATAAAAATTTCCCAGTTCTAATTGATCCGTCAGGCAAACTTTTGGAAAGTTATGGTGTTCGTTCTTATCCAACTCAAGCCTTTATAGACAAGGAAGGTAAGCTAGTCAAAACGCAACCTGGTTTTATGGATAAGGATATGATTTTAAAAACATTGAAAGAAATGGGGTAGAGAAAGGTCATGAATGATAAAGTAAAATTGTTTGTCTTGGCAGGAATCTTTTTCCTAGCCATAACCGGTTTCTATTTTCTATTGATGCGAAATGCAGGGCAGACAGATAGCTCGCAAATTGAGAAAGCGGCAGTTAGCCAAGGAGGAAAAACAGTGAAAAAAAGAGAAGTGAGTAAAGATGCAGACTTGCACGAAATTTATCTAGCTGGGGGATGTTTCTGGGGAGTTGAGGAGTATTTTTCTCGAGTTCCCGGAGTGACGGATGCCGTTTCAGGCTATGCAAATGGTAGAGGGGAAACAACCAAGTACGAGTTGATTAATCAAACAGGTCATGCGGAGACTGTTCATGTCACCTATGATGCCAAGCAAATTTCCCTCAAGGAAATCCTGCTTCATTACTTCCGTATTATCAATCCAACCAGCAAAAATAAACAAGGAAATGATGTGGGAACCCAGTACCGTACTGGTGTTTATTACACAGATGACAAGGATTTAGAGGTGATTAACCAGGTCTTTGATGAGGTGGCTAAGAAATACGACCAACCTCTAGCAGTTGAAAAGGAGGCCTTGAAGAATTTTGTAGTGGCTGAGGATTACCACCAAGACTATCTCAAGAAAAATCCAAATGGCTACTGCCATATCAATGTTAATCAGGCGGCCTACCCCGTCATCGATGCCAGCAAATACCCCAAACCAAGTGATGAGGAATTGAAAAAGACCCTGTCACCTGAGGAGTATGCAGTTACCCAGAAAAATCAAACAGAACGGGCTTTCTCAAACCGTTACTGGGATAAATTTGAATCTGGTATCTATGTGGATGTAGCAACTGGCGAACCCCTCTTTTCATCAAAGGATAAGTTTGAGTCTGGTTGCGGATGGCCTAGTTTCACCCAACCCATCAGTCCAGATGTGGCTACCTACAAGGAAGATAAGTCTTACAATATGACACGCATGGAAGTGCGGAGCCGAGTTGGAGATTCTCACCTTGGCCATGTCTTTACGGATGGACCACAGGACAAGGGTGGCTTGCGCTACTGTATCAATAGCCTTTCTATCCGCTTTATTCCCAAAGACCAAATGGAAGAAAAAGGCTACGCTTATTTACTAGATTATGTCGATTAAGAGGGCTTTCCTAAGCAGTTAGAGGAGAATTTTGCTATACTGATACTAGTAAGTGACAAAGGAGAGAAGCATGACCTATACAATCTTAATTGTAGAAGATGAATATCTGGTAAGACAAGGCTTGACCAAACTGGTTAATGTAGCAGCCTACGATATGGAAATCATCGGTCAAGCTGAAAATGGAAGACAGGCTTGGGAATTGATACAAAAGCAGGTGCCAGATATCATTTTAACCGATATCAACATGCCTCAGCTAAATGGCATCCAGTTAGCCAGTCTGGTCCGAGAAACCTATCCTCAGGTGCATTTGGTTTTTTTAACTGGCTACGATGATTTTGATTATGCCTTGTCTGCCGTCAAACTCGGTGTGGATGACTACCTGCTCAAGCCCTTTTCTCGTCAGGATATTGAGGAAATGTTGAGGAAAATCAAGCAAAAGTTGGATAAGGAAGAAAAAGAAGAGCAGTTACAAGATTTATTAACTGATAAGTTTGAAGGAAACATGGCCCAGAAAATCCAGTCCCATCTGGCTGATAGCCAGTTTAGTTTAAAGTCTTTGGCCAGTGACTTGGGCTTTAGTCCGACTTATCTGAGTTCTTTGATTAAGAAAGAGTTGGGCCTACCTTTTCAGGATTATCTGGTGAGAGAACGTGTCAAACAAGCCAAGCTCTTGCTTTTAACTACAGATTTGAAGATTTATGAGATCGCAGAAAAGGTTGGTTTTGAAGATATGAACTACTTTACCCAACGTTTTAAACAGATTGCAGGTGTGACACCTCGTCAGTTTAAGAAAGGGGGAGGTCGATGAAGCGTTCTTCTCTTCTAGTCAGAATGGTTATTTCCATCTTTCTGGTCTTTCTCATTCTCCTAGCTCTGGTTGGGACTTTCTACTATCAATCTAGTTCATCAGCTATTGAGGCTACCATTGAAGGCAATAGCCAGACGACTATCAGCCAAACTAGCCACTTTATCCAGTCTTATATCAAAAAATTAGAAACCACCTCGACTAGTTTGACCCAGCAGACGGATGTCCTAGCCTATGCTGAGAATCCCAGTCAAGACAAGGTCAAGGGAATCCGAAATCTGTTTTTGACCATCTTAAAGGCAGACCAAGACTTGAAAACGGTAGTTCTGGTCACCAAATCAGGTCAGGTCATTTCTACAGATGATAGTGTGCAAATGAAAACTTCCTCTGATATGATGGCTGAGGATTGGTACCAAAAGGCCATTCATCAGGGGGCTAAGCCCGTTTTGACTCCAGCTCGTAAATCAGATAGTCAGTGGGTCATTTCTGTCACTCAAGAACTTGTTGATGCAAAGGGAGCCAATCTGGGTGTACTTCGTTTGGATATTTCTTATGAAACTCTGGAAGCCTATCTCAACCAGCTACAGTTGGGCCAGCAGGGTTTTGCCTTTATCATCAATGAAAATCATGAATTTGTCTACCATCCTCAACATACAGTTTACAGCTCGTCTAGCGAAATGGAGGTCATGAAACCCTATATTAAGACAGGGCAGGGTTACACTCCAGACCACCAATCCTATGTCAGTCAAGAAAAGATTGCTGGAACTGATTGGACGGTGCTTGGCGTGTCTTCGTTGGAGAAGTTAGACCAGGTTCGGAGTCAACTCATGTTGACCTTGCTTGTAGCCAGTTTCACATCTCTTTTTGCCTGTCTCTGCTTGGTGTGGTTCAGTCTCAAACGCTGGATTGCTCCTCTGAATGACTTGAGAGAAACTATGCTGGAAATCGCTTCTGGTAATCAGAATCTTCGTGCCAAGGAAGTTGGTGCTTATGAACTGAGAGAAGTGACTCGTCAGTTCAATGCCATGTTGGATCAGATTGATCAGCTGATGGCAGATATTCGCAGGCAGGAAGAAACGACCCGTCAGTACCAACTTCAAGCCCTATCAAGTCAGATTAATCCGCATTTCCTCTATAACACTTTGGACACCATCATCTGGATGGCTGAATTTCAAGATAGTCAGCGAGTGGTGCAGGTGACCAAGTCTTTGGCAACCTATTTCCGCCTAGCGCTCAATCAAGGCAAGGACTTGATTTCTCTGTCTGACGAAATCAATCATGTTCGCCAGTATCTCTTTATCCAGAAACAACGCTATGGAGATAAGCTGGAATATGAGATTGATGAAAATCCTGCCTTTGATAATTTAGTCTTGCCCAAGCTGGTGTTACAACCCTTGGTAGAAAATGCCCTTTACCATGGCATTAAGGAAAAAGAAGGTCAGGGTCATATTAAAGTTTCTGTTCAGAAACAGGATTCAGGATTGGTCATCCGTATTGAGGATGATGGCGTTGGTTTCCAAGATGCTAGCGATAGTAGTCAAAGTCAACTCAAACGTGGGGGAGTTGGTCTTCAAAATGTTGATCAGCGGCTCAAACTTCATTTTGGAGAAGATTACCAAATGAAGATTGATTCTATTCCCTCAAAAGGTACGACAGTTGAAATATACATAAATAGAATAGAAACTAGCTAACTCCCAGTCAATTCTGGGAGTTTTATGCGTAATTGGGCAAGCTTTCTAGGTTGTCTATCTTGCTAAAAAGTAGAAAAAACGATATGATAGATAATGACAAAAGAGGTATCAAGTATGAAGGAAAAAGACATTCAAAGAGAAACAAGCCAGATTGTAAAAGATGTATTGGAAAAGGCCAATTTGAAGCAGGGATCCATCTTTGTTTTGGGCCTTTCTTCTAGTGAAGTGATAGGTGGTCAGATTGGCAAGGAATCCAGCCAAGAAATTGGGGAAATCATTGTGAAGACCATCCTAGATATCTTAGAGGAAAAAGGAATTCATCTAGCTGTTCAAGGTTGTGAACATGTCAATCGGGCCCTCGTCGTTGAACGTCAGGTGGCAGAGCAGTTTGGTCTGGAAATCGTCAGTGTCCTTCCTACCCTTCATGCAGGAGGTTCAGGTCAGTTGGCAGCCTTCAAGTTTATGAAGGATCCAGTTGAGGTTGAATTTATCAAGGCCCATGCTGGATTGGATATCGGAGACACTGCAATTGGCATGCATGTTAAGCATGTTCAGGTTCCGATTCGCCCTCTTTTGAGAGAAATTGGTCATGCCCACGTAACGGCGCTGGCTAGTCGTCCAAAATTAATTGGAGGTGCGCGTGCGCACTATCCACAAGATTCTATTAGAAAGTCGTGAGAATGAGAAAAACAAAACAACAACTAGAAAAAATCACCAAATATTCGATTCGTAAGCTAACTGTTGGGGTAGGTCCTGTAGCCATCGGAGCCTTCCTTTTTGGAGCCAGTGCCCTTTCAGTAGATAAGGTTCAAGCCAATGAAGTTGGCAGTGCTCATAGTGTTCATTACCGTTATTTGGCGGAGCAGGAATTGACCGAGTCTGAAAAAACCCTGATTCACCATGAGGTTCCTACAGAATTTCAAGATGATGATATTCTTTATGTAGTTTATCGTAAGAAGGCAACTAACAGTCAACAACTTCCCTATACCGGAAGTAAGGAGCTAGCCCTAGCAGGTCTTGGCTTGGCAACGGCTTCTCTAGCAGTCTTTTTGGTGTCTAAAAAAGGTCGTAGAGAAGTTCTAGGTGTTCTCTTGATTGGTTCTTTAGGAGCTAGTACCTTTGTACCTTATGGGACATTTGCATTTGAAAATAAAGAATTGCTTTCTTATAACCAAACTATTTCAGCCTCTACACATGAAGGCTTGGCTGAAGGGATTATCCACATTGATGGCTATGAGTATATTGGATACTTTAAGGAAGCGGAACTCCATCCATCAAGACCAGCTTCAGTTGACCATCCTCAGTTGCCAGTAGAAAAGCAAAGTTCAAAAGAAATCGAGAAAACTGAAGTCGTTCAAGAAAGACCTGCTGTCACTCCAGAAACTGTCATCGAAAAACCTGTAGTAGAGAATCCAGTTGCTCCTGCGGTTGAAGCAAAACCAGTTTCTGAGAAGCCTCAGGTTAGACAGGAAGAGAGCTTGGTGGAGATTCCGTTTGAAACGGTCACAAGCCCAGATGCGAATCTAGCAGAAGGACAGACTCGTATCGTCACAGCAGGAGTAAAGGGTCAGCGTCGTCTTGTAACTAAAGTATCGATGGTCAATGGTCAAGAAGTTAGAGAAGTCATTGAAGACCAAGTGGTTCAAAATCCTGTGTCGCAAGTCATTGCAGTCGGAACTAAGAAAGAGGTGCAACCTGCCCCAACTCCAGTACCACAAACTGAACCAAGCCACCAAGTAGCTAAAGGGACGCAAGAGGCAGGCAAAGAAGGTCAAGCACTAACACATCCAGAATTGCCAGAAGCTACCGTAGAGTCTAAAGGAACCCAAGAGGCAGGCAAAGAAGGTCAAGCACTAACACATCCAGAATTGCCAGAAGCTACCGTAGAGTCTAAAGGAACTCAAGAGGCAGGTAAGGAAGGTCAATCTTTAACGCAACCGGAACTACCAGAAGCTATAGTAGAGTCTAAAGGAACTCAAGAGGTAGGTAAGGAAGGACAAGCCTTAACGCAACCGGAACTACCAGAAGCTATAGTAGAGTCTAAAGGAACTCAAGAGGCAGGTAAGGAAGGTCAAGCTCTAACACAACCGGAACTACCAGAAGCTATAGTAGAGTCTAAAGGAACCCAAGAGGCAGGTAAAGAAGGTCAAGCACTTGTTCAAGATCAATTACCTGAGTATAAGGTGACTGAGGGAACCCTTGTTGAAGAATCAACTACAGAAATTGACTACAAAACTGAAACGACTGAGGATCCAACTAAGTATACAGACGAAGAAACTGTCCTACGAAATGGTGAAAAAGGAAGTCAAGTTACAAAAACAACCTATAAAACGGTAGAAGGTGTCAAAACTGACCAAGTTCTTTCAACTAGTACGGAAGTGACCAAGGAGCCTATAAATCAACAGGTAAGTCGTGGAACAAAATCAATTGAAGGAACTCTGGTAGAAGAAAGTATTGAAAAGATTCCATTTAAGGAAAAAGTTGAAGAAGATGCTCAACTGAAAAAAGGCTTAGAAGTTGTAGCTCAAGAAGGTAAAGAAGGTCAGAAAAAAATCACCGAGACCTTTAACACCATCAAAGGAGTTAAAACAGAGGATGCTCCAAAAGTTACAGAGGAAATCCTTGAGGCACCTCAAGACCGAATTTTGAAACGTGGTACCAAGACCTTTGAAAAACCAGTATTGACCCTCACTGCAGTTGAACCTAAGGATTTGAAACGTACTTCAGATGTTAAATACAGTCTAGAAAATCCAAGCAAGGCGGCCATTAAATCTATCACCTTAACTTTGAAAAAAGGTGATGAGATTGTGAAAACATTGAATGTTTCACCTGACAACTTAACAGCTAGCCTGACAGATTTGCAATACTACAAAGATTATAAGATTGAAACTAAGATGGTTTATGACCGTGGTGAAGGCGATGAGGAAGTAGTTCTGAATGAAGAACCTCTAAGAATTGACCTCAAAAAAGTTGAAATCAAAAATATCAAAGAAACAAGCTTGATGAGTGTGGACGCTGACGGTAATGAAACAGATACTAGTTTGCTTACAGAAAAACCAGCTGATGTTGCCCCACTTTATCTACGAGTGACCACTCACGACAACAAGGTTACACGACTTGCTGTTGACAAGATTGAAGAAGTAGAAAAAGACGGAAAAACTTTATATAAAGTTACTGCCAAAGCACCAGACTTAGTTCAACGGAATGCTGACAACACACTGAACGAAGAGTATGTTCATTACTTTGAAAAACAAAAAACACACGAAGGTGATGTATATTATAGCTTTGACGACCTTGTAAAAGCTATGCAAAAAGACCCGACTGGCACATTTAAGCTTGGTAGCAATATCAATGCTGCTAACGTTAAACCAGCAGGAAAATCTTATGTTACTAATGCTTTTAAAGGAACATTAACAAGCACTGACGGTAATAAATTTACCATTAGTAATATGAACAGACCTTTATTCGGTGATATTGTCGGTGGTACTGTTAAAGATTTACTACTTGAAAATGTAAATATCGACATGTCAGGGACTGATAGGATTGCACCGATAGCAAATGTTATCAAAAATAATGCTACTGTAGAAAACATTAAAGTAACAGGTAACGTTGTTGGTAATAATGATGTATCTGGTGTTATCAATAAAATTGATGGTAGTGGAAAATTAAGTAACGTTGCATTTATCGGTAAAGTACACGCTGCTGGAAATCGAGGTGGTTACTTAACAGGTATTGTCGGTGAGAACTGGAAAGGTATTGTAGAAAAAGCTTATGTTGATGCTGAAATCACAGGTAACAAAGCTAAGGCTGCCGGAATTGTATATTCATCTCAAAACGGTGGTAACAACAATACTTTAGGTAAAGAAGGTACTCTTCGAAACTCTGTAGCAAAAGGCTCTATTGAACTCAAAGAAGCCGTTATGTCTGGTGGATTGTTAGGGACTAACTGGGCACTAGGGGCTATAGAAGACAACATCACTATGATGAAAGTTAAGACTGGTGAAATGGTCTTTGGTCATTCTGATATTGATGCTGATGATTACTTTACATACTCTAGAACGAAGCGCAACTACAGTGTTGAGGGTGTAAGTGAAGGTAAAACAACTTATAAAAATTCTAAAAAAATTCCTAGCATAACTAAAGAAAAAGCTGATGAATTAATTGCTAAAATGGGAATCACTGCTGATAAATTCGAAAGCACACTTCCTATTGAAGACAAACTGAACAATATTGTAAGTAAAGCTGATCAATACAAAAATATTGATGACTATGATGCATCTCGTGAACTTGCTTATCGTAATGTTGAAAAACTTCAACCGTTCTACAACAAAGAATGGATTGTAAATCAAGGAAATAAATTAGCCGCTGATAGTCCATTAATGACTAAAGAAGTATTGTCTGTAACTGCAATGAAAGGCAATGACTTTGTCACAGACCTTACAGATGCCGACCATATTATGGTTCACTACGCGGATAAGACAAAAGATATCTTTACGATTTCTCCTAAGGACTCTCAAGTTAAGCAAGTAAAAGAGTATAGTGTTGCTGAGCTCGGTGAAGTTGTGTACACACCAAACATGGTTGTTAAAGATCGTGCTGACTTAATCAGTGCTATTGAAAGCAAATTAAGTCCAGTTGAATTGCAATCTGACCCGATTTACCAACATTTGGGTAGAACTGGTGGCAACAAAGTCAATGCAATTAAGGACTTGTACCTAGAAGAAAGCTTCAAGTATGTGAAAGATAATCTTACTCAATTCGTTACGAAGTTAGTAGAAAATGAAGATCACCAGCTTAACACTGATGAAGCTGCAAAACGTGCCTTGATTAAGAAAATTGATGACAATAAGGCCGCAGTTCTTCTTGGTTTGTCTTACCTCAACCGTTACTACGGAGTTAAATTCGATGACTTTAATATTAAAGAATTAATGCTATTCAAACCTGACTTCTATGGTAAGAATGTTAATGTGTTAGACTTCTTGATTAAGGTTGGTTCTAAAGAAAGTAACATTAAAGGTGATAGAACTTTAGAAGCTTATCGCGAAACGATCGGTGGAGTTATCGGTATAGGCGAGTTAAACAGTTTCTTAGACTATAATATGCGTCTATTCACAAGTGATACAGACTTAAACGATTGGTTCATAAAAGCTACTAAAGATAATGTATATATTGTCGAACCAAAAACAACAACTCCTGAATTTGCTGATAAGAAACACAGAGCATACGAAGGATTAAATAATGATGTTCACGGTAAGATGATTCTTCCTCTATTAAACTTAAAAGATGCCCACATGTTCTTAATCTCAACATATAACACTATGGCTTACAGTTCATTTGAAAAATACGGTAAGAATACTGAAGCCGAACGTGAAGCGTTCAAAGCTGAAATCAATAAAGTTGCTAAAGGTCAACAAAATTACCTAGATTTCTGGTCTCGTCTATCATTGGATAAAGTTCGCAACCAGCTGCTTAAGAGCAATAACATGGTACCAACTCCTGTGTTAGATAATCAAAACTATAAAGGAATCAGCACAGATAAATACGGACATACGAATAGTGGTAAGGATGTAGCGCCTATCCGTGAATTATACGGACCAACAGGTCGTTATCATGCAACTGACTGGCGTATGGGAGCTGTAGCTCGTATTTACGGTAACCCTTATAAGGATGATTCAGTCTTCTTCATGGTTACTGATATGATTAGTGACTTTGGTATCTCAGCCTTCACTCACGAAACGACTCACGTAAATGACCGTATGGTTTACTTAGGTGGTTCAAGACACCGTGAAGGTACTGACCTAGAAGCATTTGCACAAGGTATGTTGCAATCTCCTGCTGAAACAAGTCCAAACGGTGACTTCAAAGCACTTGGATTAAACATGGCATACGAACGTCCAAATGACGGAAATCAATGGTATAACACAAATCCAAATGACCTTACATCTCGCGCTGAAATCGATCATTACATGAAAGGTTTCAACGATACTCTAATGCTTCTTGATTACCTTGAAGGAGAAGCCGTTCTTGATAAAGGCAGCAAAGAACTAAACAACGCTTGGTTCAAGAAAGTTGCTAAGAAATTACGTAACGCTAATACGAAGAACCAATACGATGAGGTTCGTGATTTGAATGCAGAAGAAAAAGAATATAACTTAACTTCTGTTAACGACCTAGTAGATAAGAACTTCATGACCAAACACGGTCCTGGTAATGGTACTTATGACCCAACTGGATTTGGCTCTGCCTATGTAACGGTGCCTATCACTGCTGGTATCTATGGTGGTAATACAAGTGAAGGAGCTCCAGGCTCTATGTCATTCAAACATAACACATTCCGTATGTGGGGTTACTTTGGATATGAAAAAGGCTTCTTAAACTACGCTTCTAACATGCTGAAAAATGAGTCTAAACAGGCTGGTCATGCTACTCTAGGTGATGACTTTATCATTAAGAAAGTTTCTGATGGTAAATTTAATACTCTAGAAGATTGGAAGAAAGAATACTTCAAAGAAGTTGTTGATAAAGCGAAAGCAGGATTTAATCCAGTTACAATTGACGGCACTACATACAGTAGCTACGATGACTTGAAGAATGCATTTGCTGCAGCTGTTGATAAAGATAAAGCTACTCTTAAAAATGGATCAGTTAAATTTGATAATACTGTATCACTTAAAGAGAAAATCTTCAAGAAACTTCTTCAACAAACAAATAGCTTTAAAACTTCAATCTTTAAATAATTGAAATCTCTCATCTGCTTTGCGGATGAGGGTTTTCTTATTTTGTGCTATACTTAAGGTATGCATAGAAAAACAGTGATTGATTTTAGGGCTTTGGGGGAGAGATACACCTTTACCCAGCCTATCAAAGAGTTAAAAACCAGAGATTTAGCGGAAGTAACAGCCTTGCTGGCACAAGTGGAAAGCTACCAAGAGCAGGGCTACTATGTGGTGGGCTATGTCAGCTACGAGGCTGCACCTGCTTTTGAGGAGAAATTAGCAGTTCACAAGGCTCCCCTACTGGGAGAGTACCTGATTTACTTTACTGTTCATGATAGCGTAGAAACTTCCCCTATTCCTCTGACTTATGATGAGGTTGATTTGCCTTCAAATTGGCAGGAAGTAACGTCTGCAGAGGACTATGAAAAGGCGATTGCTCAGATTCACCATCATTTACGCCAGGGAGACACCTATCAGGTCAACTACACCGTCCAACTCAAGCAGGAGTTGTCTGCCAATCCTTTTGCCATCTACAATCGTATGGTGGTAGAGCAGGAGGCGGGCTACAATGCCTATGTAGAACACGATGAGATGGCAGTGATTTCCATGAGTCCAGAACTCTTTTTTGAGCAAAATGACCGCGAGTTGACAACGCGACCAATGAAGGGAACGACTCAGCGTGGCATGACTGACCAAGAAGATTTAGAACAGGCTAGCTGGTTGGAGCAGGATCCTAAAAATCGCTCTGAAAATATGATGATCGTGGACCTCTTGCGCAATGATATGAACCGTATTTCTGAAGTGGGAAGTGAGCACGTGGAGCGTCTGTGTCAGGTAGAACAGTATTCTACTGTTTGGCAGATGACTTCGACCATCAAGAGTCGGTTGCGAGAGGATGTTGATCTTGTTGAAATCTTCCGCTCACTCTTTCCTTGTGGTTCCATAACGGGCGCTCCAAAAATTGCGACTATGGAAATCATTAAGGACTTGGAACCACAACCCAGAGGAGTCTACTGTGGAACGATTGGTCTCCTGCTTCCACATGGGCAACGGATTTTCAATGTCGCCATTCGTACCATTCAATTGCATCAAGAAAAAGCCATATATGGAGTGGGTGGTGGCATTACTTGGGATAGCACTTGGGAATCTGAATACCGAGAGGTTCATCAAAAGGCAGCTGTTCTCTATCGTAAACAAGCTCGTTTCAAACTGATTACTACAGGGAAAATCAGCCAGAAGAACTTGCTGTTTGAAGAACAACATCTGGAAAGACTGAGAAAAGCTAGTCGATATTTTGCCTTTCCTTTTGACCCAGAAATTTTGAGACAAAAGATTGAAGCAGAGTGTCAGACTTGTGATGCTAATCAAGATTACCGCTTGCGAATCAGCATTAGCAAATCTGGAGAGATAGAAGTCAATCGTCAAGTATTGGAACCTTTCAGTCCGACCTTCTGCAAAGCCAAACTTTGCCTGCAGGAAGCCAATTTGCAACATGCCTTTACCTACTTTAAGACAACTCATAGACCACACTTGAGTTTAGGAGAACAAGAGAAGATTTACCACAATAAGTCTGGAGAACTTCTTGAAACCTCTATTGGAAATCTGGTCTTAAAAATTAATGGGAAACTCTACACACCGCCTATCCGACTTGGAATCTTGCCAGGAATTTACCGTCAGCATTTGCTGGAAACAGGAGAGGTAGAAGAGAAAGTTTTGACCTTAAAAGACTTAGTCCAAGCAGAAGATATTTACGGCTGTAATGCAGTGAGAGGCTTGTATGAGTTATTTATTCAAAAACAAAAATAAGAATTGTAATGAAAAGTTATAAGAACTAGGATTGATTTTTCCTTGAATTGAAGAAATAAATCTGATAAAATAAACATGAAATCGATATCATAATTATGGGAGAAAAAGATGAACAAACGTCTATTTTTAAAAATGAGTCTGGCTACATTGCCAGTTTTAGCCTTGTTTTCACAACCAGTTTTAGCGGAAGAAAACATTCATTTTTCTAGTTGTAAGGAAGCTTGGGCTAATGGCTATTCGGATCTTCATGAGGGGGATCCTGGTTATTCTGCCAAGTTAGACCGCGATCATGATGGTGTGGCTTGCGAATTGAAAAATGCTCCTAAGGGTGCCTTTAAAGCAAAACAAGCAACTGCGGCTCAAACCAACACAACTTCATCTACAACAAGTGGTTGGGTTAAGCAGGACGGTGCTTGGTACTATTTTGATGGAAATGGAAATCCAGTGAAAAATACTTGGCAAGGAAGTTATTATCTGAAAGCAGACGGAAAAATGGCCCAGAGCGAATGGATTTATGATGATTCTTATCAAGCTTGGTATTACTTGAAATCAGATGGATCTTATGCTTACAGTACATGGCAAGGAGCTTACTACCTTAAATCAAACGGTAAAATGGCTAAAGGCGAATGGGTTTATGATGCTACCTATCAAGCTTGGTATTACTTGAAATCAGATGGATCTTATGCTCGCAATGCTTGGCAAGGGAACTACTATTTGAAATCGGATGGTAAAATGGCTAAAGGTGAATGGGTTTATGATGCTACCTATCAAGCTTGGTATTACTTGAAATCAGATGGATCTTATGCTTATAGTACATGGCAAGGAAATTATTATTTAAAATCGAATGGTAAAATGGCTGTCAATGAATGGGTTGATGGTGGACGTTATTATGTTGGCGCTGACGGAGTTTGGAAGGAAGGTCAAGCAAGTACAGCTTCTTCTAGTAATGATAGCAATAGTGAATATTCTGCTGCTTTAGGAAAGGCAAAAAGTTATAATTCGTTATTCCACATGTCAAAAAAACGTATGTATAGACAATTAACTTCTGATTTTGATAAATTTTCAAATGATGCAGCTCAATATGCGGTTGATCATTTAGAAGCCGATTATAAATATAATGCCTTATTTAATGCTAAAAACTATAGAAAATTATTTAATATGTCTAAGTCTCGTCTCATCAACCAATTGACCTCTTCTATAGATGGCTTTACAGAGGAAGAAGCTAATTATGCAATTAATCATTTAGATGACTAACAGATACTGGTAGGCGAAAAATTCCTTATAATTCATTCACGCAAACCTTTGCATAAATGAGTGAATTTTGTTATACTAGTACTGTAAGCATTTTCAATTAATTCATAATAAAAAAGGAGAATATGATGAGTCAAAAGATTATTGGGATTGACCTTGGTGGAACTTCTATCAAATTTGCAATCTTAACAACAGCAGGAGAAATCCAAGAAAAATGGTCTATCAAGACCAACATTTTGGATGAGGGAAGTCATATCGTAGATGATATGATTGAGTCTATTCAACACCGTTTGGACTTGCTTGGATTGGTAGCAGCGGACTTCCAAGGAATTGGAATGGGATCACCAGGTGTGGTTGACCGTGAAAAAGGAACAGTTATTGGTGCCTACAACCTCAACTGGAAAACCCTTCAACCAATCAAAGAAAAGATTGAAAAAGCTTTGGGCATTCCATTTTTCATCGATAATGATGCCAACGTAGCAGCTCTTGGTGAACGTTGGATGGGTGCTGGTGATAACCAACCAGACGTTGTCTTTATGACACTCGGTACTGGTGTTGGTGGGGGTATCGTTGCAGAAGGCAAATTGCTTCACGGTGTTGCTGGTGCAGCAGGTGAGCTTGGTCACATCACTGTTGACTTTGACCAACCAATCGCATGTACTTGCGGTAAGAAAGGTTGCCTTGAGACAGTTGCTTCAGCAACAGGGATTGTTAACTTGACTCGTCGTTATGCGGATGAATACGAAGGCGATGCAGCTTTGAAACGCTTGATTGATAACGGAGAAGAAGTAACTGCTAAGACTGTCTTTGACCTTGCAAAAGAAGGAGACGACCTTGCTTTGATTGTTTACCGTAACTTCTCACGTTACTTGGGAATCGCTTGTGCTAATATCGGTTCAATCCTAAACCCATCAACAATCGTTATCGGTGGCGGTGTGTCAGCTGCAGGAGAATTCCTTCTACAAGGTGTTCAAAAAGTCTACGATGAAAATACTTTCCCACAAGTACGTACATCCACAAAATTGGCTCTTGCAACTCTAGGAAACGACGCTGGGGTTATCGGAGCAGCATCACTTGTATTGCAGTAAAATAAAAAAGGAGAAAATTGCTTTCCAGAAGCGAGTGATTTTCCTCCTTTCTTTTTTTATGCTATACTAGTTAGGACAATAAATGAGGTGAGAGAATGACAAAAGCAGATACGATTTTTAAAGAGAATATTGAACGAATCCTCAAAGATGGTGTCTTTTCAGAGCAAGCACGTCCTAAGTATAAGGATGGGACAGTTGCTAACTCTAAGTACGTAACGGGTGCCTTTGCAGAGTATGACTTGGCAAAAGGGGAATTCCCCATCACAACCTTGCGTCCTATTGCCATCAAATCAGCTATCAAAGAAGTTCTCTGGATCTACCAAGACCAGTCAAATAGCTTAGAAGTGCTCAATGACAAGTACAATGTTCACTACTGGAATGACTGGGAAGTGGGTGATACTGGAACCATTGGTGAGCGCTATGGTGCCGTTGTTAAGAAACACGATATCATCAATAAGCTTCTCAAGCAGTTGGAAGCCAACCCTTGGAACCGTCGCAATATCATTTCGCTCTGGGATTACCAAGCTTTCGAAGAAACAGATGGGCTACTCCCATGTGCCTTTCAGACAATGTTTGATGTCCGCCGTGTAGATGGAGAAATCTATCTGGATGCAACCTTAACTCAGCGTTCGAATGACATGTTAGTGGCCCACCACATCAATGCTATGCAGTACGTGGCTCTCCAAATGATGATTGCCAAGCATTTTGGCTGGAAGGTTGGGAAGTTCTTCTACTTTATCAACAACCTCCATATCTATGACAATCAATTTGAACAAGCTCAAGAATTGCTCCGTCGGGAGCCGTCAAACTGCCAACCACGTTTGGTCTTGAATGTGCCAGATAAGACCAATTTCTTTGATATTAAAGCAGAAGATTTTGAGTTGGTGGATTATGACCCTGTCAAGCCACAGTTGAAGTTTGACCTGGCTATTTAAAAGAATAGAAAAAAGAAGTTGAGAAATAAATCCCAACTTCTTTTGTTTCTTAACGTGATACGCGACGACGAGCTGCTTTTTTACGGTTTTCTTCGATGAAAGCTGCTTTTTGCTCTTCTGGTTCGATTACTTTCTTTTTAAATGCGTATACCGCGCCTGCAAGTGCAGCGACAGTTCCTGCGACACCTGTTACAAGACCTTTAGCGAATCCTTTAGCCATGAGTCTTCCTCCTTTATATTCTCAATCAGTCAGCCTCTTCAAGAGGTCACATTTTTCTGACTGACCTTTTTGTGTTATAATAATAGTAACGAAAAAATGGGAATTTTTCAAGGAAAAAAGATGAAAACAAAAATAATTGTGATTGTTGGACCGACTGCTGTTGGAAAAACAGCCCTTGCCATTGAAGTGGCCAAGCGTTTTAATGGCGAAGTGGTTAGTGGAGATAGCCAGCAAGTCTATCGAGGACTTGATATTGGGACGGCCAAGGCTAGTCCAGAAGAGCAGGCAGCTGTTCCTCATCATTTAATCGATGTTAGAGAGGTAACCGAGTCTTACTCGGCTTTTGATTTTGTTTCAGAAGCTAAGATGGCTATTGAGGATATTCACAGCCGTGGCAAGCTAGCCATTATAGCCGGTGGGACTGGACTTTATATCCAGAGCTTGCTTGAAGGTTACCACCTAGGTGGGGAGACTCCCCATGAAGAGATTTTAGCTTATCGAGCTAGTTTGGAGCCTTATACAGATGAGGAACTAGCTCATCTTGTGGACCAAGCAGGCCTTGAGATTCCCCAGTTTAATCGTCGTCGTGCTATGCGTGCCTTGGAAATTGCCCATTTTGGTCAGGATTTGGAAAATCAAGAGACCTTGTATGAACCGCTGATTATCTGCTTGGATGATGAGCGTAGTCAGCTTTATGAGCGTATCAATCGCCGAGTAGATCTAATGTTTGAGGCTGGGCTTTTGGATGAGGCTAAGTGGCTCTTTGATCATTACCCTAATGTGCAGGCTGCTAAAGGGATTGGTTACAAGGAACTTTTTCCATATTTTCGTGGAGAGCAGACTTTAGAGGAAGCTAGTGAGAGTCTTAAACAGGCGACTCGTCGTTTTGCCAAGCGTCAGCTGACCTGGTTCCGTAATCGCATGCAGGTCACCTTTTATCAGATTGGAGAATCTGGTGTGCAAGACCGCATTTTTAGCCAGATTGAGGAGTTTTTAGATGATTGATACGGAGAAAAAAGAGGAGCGAGTTCTGCTTATCGGTGTGGAATTGCAAGGCATGGACAATTTTGACCTCTCCATGGAAGAGTTGGCCAGTCTAGCCAAGACAGCTGGGGCAGTCGTAGTCGATAGCTACAGACAGAAACGTGAAAAGTATGACTCCAAGACCTTCGTCGGTTCAGGTAAGTTAGAAGAAATTGCGCTCATGGTGGATGCAGAAGAAATTACCACTGTCATCGTCAACAACCGTCTGACGCCAAGGCAAAATGTCAATTTAGAAGAAGTTCTCGGTGTTAAGGTTATTGACCGTATGCAGTTGATTTTGGATATCTTTGCCATGAGAGCTCGAAGTCACGAAGGCAAGCTACAAGTCCACCTAGCACAACTCAAATATCTCCTGCCTCGCTTGGTTGGTCAGGGGATTATGCTCAGCCGTCAGGCAGGGGGAATTGGTTCCCGTGGACCTGGTGAAAGCCAGCTGGAATTGAACCGTCGTAGCGTTCGCAACCAAATCACGGATATCGAGCGCCAGCTCAAGGTGGTTGAGAAAAATCGGGCGACTGTCAGAGAAAAACGTCTGGAGTCCAGCACCTTTAAGATTGGTTTGATTGGTTATACCAATGCTGGGAAGTCAACTATCATGAACACCTTGACCAGTAAGATCCAGTATGAAGCGGACGAGCTCTTTGCAACTCTGGACGCGACGACTAAGAGTATCCATCTGGGGGGCAATCTTCAAGTAACTTTGACAGATACCGTGGGCTTTATCCAAGATTTGCCGACAGAGTTGGTGTCCAGTTTTAAGTCAACCTTGGAAGAAAGCAAGCATGTGGACCTTCTGGTTCATGTTATCGATGCCAGCAATCCTTACCACGAGGAGCATGAAAAAACAGTCCTGTCCATCATGAAAGACCTGGACATGGAAGATATTCCTCGCTTGACCCTTTATAATAAAGCGGATTTGGTGGAGGATTTCACGCCTACCCAAACGCCTTATGCCCTCATTTCTGCCAAGTCTGAGAATAGTCGTGAAAATTTGCAGGCTTTGTTTTTAGAGAAAATCAAGGATATTTTTGAAGTCTTTACCCTGCGCGTGCCTTTTTCCAAGTCCTACAAGATTCATGATTTAGAAAGTGTTGCGATTTTGGAAGAGCGTGACTATCAGGAGGATGGCGAAGTGATTACAGGCTACATTTCTGAGAAAAACAAATGGAGGTTAGAAGAATTTTATGACTGATATCAAAACATTAGCTCTAAAATATGGGGGCTATACAAGTCTGGACAAGGTCTATCTAGATCAGCTTCTAACTGGCAAGACAGAGCAGGAGCAGTTGGCACTGATCACACCTCCGCCCAGCGTGGTCAATGCTTACTTTGCAGAACTCTACCAGAAAAAGAGTCCTCAAGCAGCGACGGATTATTTTGCGGAACTCAGTCAGGAACTGAATCTCTACAATGATGAGCCAAGTTTCACCCTAGAAAACAAGCCTTTTATTCGGCTTAATCTGTCTGGTAAATCCTTTGGTTTTTGTTATGAGAGTGAGGGTCTTGGTCGGATTTTCTCTGAAAATGAAGAGAAGATTTCGGATGACTTGCTCTTTGAAATTGCGCAAATTTTTCCCCATCAGCTAGTCTTTGAGGAGTCTGGCAAGATTTATATGAAGGCTGTCGGGGAAGAAGAAGTTGTGAGCGTGGAAAATCTTACAGCTTTGACAGATTTGGAAAGTTTGGCTGATGGTCGCAAGTGTCTTAAAGGTTACAGCCAAGAGGAGTTATTACAAGAAGCTACAGCTTTTTCTGGCAAGCGCTATTTCCGATCGGAAAACCGCACAGCCATGTTATATATTGATTAATTAGAAAGTATCGAATGGATATTCAATTTTTAGGAACGGGGGCTGGTCAGCCCTCTAAAGCCCGCAACGTTTCAAGTCTCGCCCTGAAACTCTTGGACGAGATTAACGAAGTCTGGCTCTTTGACTGTGGAGAAGGTACGCAAAATCGCATTCTTGAAACCACAATTCGACCACGCAAGGTCAGCAAAATTTTTATCACTCACCTGCATGGAGACCACATCTTTGGCTTGCCAGGTTTCCTTTCTAGTCGTGCTTTTCAGGCTAATGAAGAGCAGACAGATTTGGAAATCTATGGACCGCAAGGGATTAAGTCATTTGTCTTAACCAGCCTTCGTGTGTCAGGTTCGCGCCTGCCTTACCGTATTCATTTTCATGAGTTTGACCAAGATTCTTTAGGAAAAATCCTTGAGACCGATAAATTCACTGTGTATGCAGAGGAGCTGGACCACACAATTTTCTGCGTTGGCTATCGTGTCATGCAAAAGGACCTAGAAGGTACCTTGGATGCTGAAAAGCTTAAGGCTGCTGGCGTCCCATTTGGCCCACTTTTTGGGAAAATCAAGAACGGCCAGAATGTTGTTTTGGAAGACGGAACTGAAATCAAGGCAGCAGACTATATCTCAGCTCCACGTCCTGGTAAGATTATCACTATTCTGGGTGATACTCGAAAAACCGATGCCAGTGTGCGTCTGGCTGTCAATGCCGATGTCCTTGTCCATGAATCGACTTATGGCAAGGGTGATGAAAAGATAGCTCGAAATCATGGTCACTCAACCAATATGCAGGCAGCACAGGTTGCAGTAGAAGCAGGTGCCAAACGCCTCTTACTAAACCACATCAGTGCTCGTTTCCTCTCAAAAGATATCAGCAAGCTCAAGAAAGATGCGGCTAGTGTGTTTGAAAATGTCCATGTCGTCAAAGACTTGGAAGAAGTGGAAATCTAGCAGTCACAGAAAGGATAAGTATGCCTACTATTCTCATTACTGGAGCTAGCGGTAGCCTAGCACAAGAGATGGTCAAACTCTTGCCAAATGACCAACTCATCTTGCTTGGTAGAAACAAGGAAAAATTAGCCCAACTCTACGGAGACCATCCCCATGCAGAATTGATTGAAATCGATATTACCGATGATTCAGCCTTAGAAACTCTGGTAGCAGACCTCTATCTCCGCTATGGCAAGATTGATGTCTTGATAAACAACGCTGGTTACGGGATTTTTGAGGAATTTGACCAGATTTCCGACCAAGATATTCATCAGATGTTCGAGGTCAATACCTTTGCCCTGATGAATCTATCTCGACGCCTTGCGACCCGTATGAAGAACAGTCGAAAAGGTCATATTATCAATATCGTCAGCATGGCAGGTTTGATTGCTACTGGCAAGTCCAGTCTTTACTCAGCGACCAAGTTTGCGGCCATTGGTTTTTCAAATGCTCTACGACTAGAACTCATGTCCTACGGTGTCTATGTGACAACAGTCAATCCAGGACCAATCCGAACAGGATTTTTTGACCAAGCTGACCCAGATGGAACTTATCTCAAGTCGGTTGACCGCTTCCTGCTAGAACCAGATGCAGTTGCTAAAAAGATTGTCAAGATTATAGGAAAAAACAAACGAGAACTCAATCTCCCAGTTTTGTTACACCTAGCCCATAAGTTTTATACCCTCTTTCCCAAGCTAGCTGATAAGTTGGCAGGGGAGACTTTTAATTATAAGTAAAAAGAACCAATGTGCAGGTTGTTGTAGCCTACATATTGGTTCTTATCATTTCTCAACTATCAAACTGAACTTCTTCTAGTAGATAGTCGATAAAGCGTTCGCCCATCTTAGACAGGCTGGTTTTTTCATGCTGGATATAGACCAGCTCAATTGGATCATCAATATCCAGTGGGATAGAAACGATATTGTCTCCGTTGAGGTTGCTGTTCAAAATCCCTGTCGCAATGGTATAACCGTCCAGACCAATCAAGAGATTAAAGAGGGTAGCACGGTCACTAACCACAATGGATTTCTTGTGGTGCTCTTGGGAAAGGATTTCCTCTGAAAAGTAGAAGGAGTTGTGAGTTCCTTGGTCATAGCTGAGGTAAGGGAAGTTTTCTAAATCAGATAGTTTCACCTTGTCTTTTTTTGCCAGAGGGTTGGTCTTACTGACAAAGATATGGGGCTGGGCTGTAAAGAGATGGTGGGCAAGCAGATGGTTATCATCTAGCATCTTTGTCAAAACATCTCGGTTGTAACTGTTTAAAAAGAGGACACCAACTTCACTACGGAAATTCTTAACGTCATCGATAATCTCCCAAGTTCGTGTTTCACGGAGAAAAAGCTCATACTTTTCCATATCACTTTTCTTAAGTAGCGATACAAAGGCATTGACCACAAAGGCATAGTGCTGAGATGAAACGCTAAAGAGTTCACGGTGGGCGACAGGATTTTTATAGCGTTCTTCTAGAAGCTGAGTTTGCTCGACAACCTGACGGGCATAGGAGAGAAACTCCATGCCATCACGGGTCAAGGTGATACCCTTGGGATTGCGGATAAAGATCTCAATTCCCATCTCATTTTCCAAATCTCTCACAGCATTGGAAAGACTCGGCTGGGTGATAAAGAGTTGCTTGGCGGCCTCATTCATGGAGCCAGTTTCGACGATTTTGATAATATAGTGTAATTGTTGAATTCTCATGTTTTTATTGTACCACACTTGCGTCAGAATCGCCAAAGAAGATAGGAAAATCAGGGAGATGTGTGAGTCTCTGTAAAGTAGTTAAGAAGAAACTTCTAAATAATTTAAGAAATAGTGTAAAAAAGTAGCTGAGCAAGAGAATGTTCAGTTGTTTCTTTACTGAGAACTATAAAAATTTTCCTCGAAAATAAGAAACTTGCACGATTTACTCATTACTTATCCAATACTAGAGTTTATATTAGTTACTGTAAAGATGATCATCTAAAAGAAGGAAGGAGGCAACCTTATGGCTAAAAATACAAGTCGTCCAGAGTTTGATTCTCTAAGTTTCGAGGTTGAAAATCAAGAACTTTTCGGGAAATCAGGAGCTAGTGGTATACAGCTTTTAAATTGATACTAGCAGGTCTCTGTGGATTGTGTTTCACCTATTCCTATGAGTGTACGAGAAATAATGTTCGCTGTTAGATAAAACAAAAGGAAAATTCTAGTGTTTTATTACAAAACATTGACAACATTTTGATTTGGTGTTATATTTACGGGGAGAAATACAAATAAAATAAGATAACTTTGAGATTGATTCTTTGGATTATGGAAATTAATAGCCAAGAATTGGATGGAAAATCTGTTGCTGGGTAGGGTACGGCTGTTAGATTAACAGCACAGGGACGCTGTGGTTGGTAATTTACATATTCTTATGAATGTATTTCGCCAAACGTGCGCTGTGGATAAAACTACCTCTATTTTTTGACAGGAGGATAAAATGGAAGGAATTATTGGAACACTAGAATTCTATGCACCTGTACTGGTCTTAGGAGTTATTGTCATAGGGATTGTTTACTTTATGAAAAAAAGAAACGATCGCAAATAATCAACATCAACCGATACCTGAAAAAGGCATCGGTTTTTTTATTACTTGAATATATTGCACAAAATACTCATGGCAAACCTTGAAAGAAACCGTATAATGAGAGTGTCATAAAGAAACGGAGGAATGAAATGATGAAACAGCTTATCGTGACAGGATTAACGAAAACATTTGGTCAAGGGGATAATATTGTTCATGCTTTATCAGATGTGAACTTGTCTGTTGAAAAAGGAGAATTTCTGGCAATTATGGGGGCTAGTGGTAGTGGAAAAACAACACTCCTCAACTGTATTTCAACGATTGATAAACCAACATCAGGTGAGATTCGATTTGAAGATTTTGACATCATCCATGCCAAGGAAAATGAACTAGCTGACTATCGTGCTAAAAATATTTCCTATATTTTCCAAGCCTACAACTTGGTGGAAACCTTGACAGTTTATGAAAATATCGTTCTACCTCTTCAAATTCAGGGGAAAACTATCAAAAAACATCAGGATAAGATTGAGGAAATTTTGGATAAGTTGAATATCCAGAACTTAAAAGATAAGTTTCCTAATCAGTTATCAGGTGGTCAGCGACAACGTGTGGCAACTGCTAGAGCCTTGATTGATGATTCCAAACTGATTATTGCAGATGAGCCGACAGGAGCCTTGGACTCTGCCAATTCTGAAAAACTGATGGCACTTTTGCAGGAAATCAATAAAAGTTTTGGTATTACCATTTTACTGGTTACGCATGACCCTGCCGCAGCAAAGTACTCTTCACGGATGGTGCTACTTAGAGATGGAAAGATTATGGATGATTTGGAACGTAACAGCTTATCTAATGAACAGTATTTGCAAGAGATTTACAGTCGTACCAGATAGGAGGGTGAGAGTATGTATCCAAAATTGATTTTACGAAATGTATTCCGAAATTTACAGACTTATACCATCTATTTTTTCAGTCTGACATTGATTTATAGCTTGCTCTACGCTTTTAATGCTTTACCAAGCCATCCAGTGATGCAAAGTTTATCAGGGGCAAAGGAAATGTTGACGACGGTGATGAGCCAGTACATGGGCTTGCTTTCCTATCTGATTCTATCGGCGATTGCCTTTCTCATCGTTTACGCCACAAATTTTGTGCTGGGACGGCGCAAGAAAGAGCTGGGACTTTATGCAACGCTGGGAATGAAGAAGAAGCAGATTATCCGTACCCTGTTCTTTGAAACCATGCTGGTCAATATCTTTTCCTTGATTCTAGGTTTCTTGCTTGGATTGATCTTACTGGTCATTCTAGCTAAGATTGCATCTGAATTTTTTATGGCCAATTACTTTGGTAGTCTGCTTTTCTTTGATAGCAAGTCTGTTATCTTACTAGTTTATTCCTATTTGGTAACCAGTTTTATTGTTGGTGTCATGGACATTCTTACCTTTAGAAAGCAAAATATCATTGCACTCATTCAAGAAAATGGGGCCAAGAAATCTGTCTTGGCAAAAGGCAAGCCAGTTCTTCAAGTACTTCTCTTTATTCTTTCGACATCTGTTATCGGTTTTGGTGCTCTCTATTTTTCAGACTATCACCATCTATCACTCTTGAAAAGTTGGGGTATCTTGCTGGTATCTGTCTTCGTGATTTTTGTGATTTTGTTTTACAATACCTTGAGCCATTTTATCTTGGTCTCCCTTAGAAAACTGCCTCAAACCTACTATAACAAACTAAACACTTTTAAAATCCGTCAATTTTCAAAACAAGCTGATAGTAATTCGGTCACGTTGGCTGTCTTATCCTTGACCTTGACACTGGCTCTCAGCTTACTCGTTTTTAGTGGTAGTGCCTATACGACTATGAACCGAGAGCTGAACAAATACTCACCTTATGATGTAACTGTCAATCTCTACCGTGGTAAAGAGTTTCAATTTTCTCAGGAATCTGTCAAAGACAGATTGAAAGCCGATGGCTTTGACTTTAACCTCATCAAAGAGGAGTACAGCTGTCCTATCTATTCTAGTGATGTAACTTATAAAGATTTGATTGATACCAGCAATCTCTGGGAGCATGATAAGAAACTTCCTGAATCAAAAGTACCGATTTTAGGAATTTCTGCCTACAATCATCTCCGCAAACTGCAAGGGGAAAAAGCGGTTGACTTGGCAGATAACCAATTTCTGGTCAATGCCAACTATAAAGGAACTGCCAAGCAGATCCAGGACTTTCTATCAACGACCAAAACCCTCATGATTAACGGTCATTCTCTCAACCTTGCCTCTTCAAAGCCACTTGAAACAGTTTACTTTTTATCTTCAGTAGGTCTAAATGACGCAGGAACCTTGATTGTACCAGATAAGGTAGTAGTTGGATTGACGGAAGACCACACGACCTATGTTGCCAATTTCAAAGAAAACATTGACAAACGGGAAGTAGAAACATTCTTGAGTAAGTGGATTGAAAAATACTACTTCACTCGTGATGGAGCAGAGTTGAATTCGTTCACCTATCAAACGAAAGGAAGTATTTTTGAGGTTTACCTTGGATTTATGGGCGTCATTGTCTTTGTCATGATTTTTGTCAGTGTTATTTTTATCATTATTTCCCTCAGTATCTTGTCCCTTCAAACTTCTACAAGTGCTTTGGATAGTGTCAATGATTATCAAATCTTATATCTTCTTGGGAACAAGAGAAAGCAAAATCGCTCTATTCTTTTGCAACAGATTCTAAGTTATTTCTTGGTTCCGTTGGTCATCGCAGGTCCGCTAGCATTTACCTTGAGTACAGCTCTTTTGGGCTATTTTGAGAATTTCGCTAATACCAGTATTTCTATAGATATCACCTATCTGGGAGTAGCGGTCTTACTCTTTGTCCTTTACCTGCTAGTGACTTACAGAGTAAGTTGGGAAATTATTGAAAATTAAGTCAAATACCAGAGTTGCCTATCCGACAATTCTGGTATTGTGTTATAATGATATTAAAGTAGTTCAGGAAGTGGATACATATGAAACAGTTTGTCAAATCGCTCTCGAAAAACTCACTTTTATTGTGGTGGTTGACGATTTTTAATCATCTAGCTTTAATGATTTATATTTATTATAGGATTCCTCTGGACTTTTCGACAGATTTTTCCTTGCAGATGGTTTTATTGCTGATTATTGCTTTAATTGCATTTAGTTATATTTGTAATATTGTGACCTTTCGGTATAGTGAGTTGAAACTTTGGTTGCTCCTGATGATGTTTCTCATTAGCTGGCAATCCATATTTAATCAAGGAGTTGCGAGCACCCTGTTGCACTTTTTTGATATTCTTCATCCGCTTAACTCTTTTTTATTGGTGTATAGTTCTCTGTCTATTATCTTTCTGGGAGAGAAAATAGGAGAAGAACTGTTGAGTGTGTCCTTTGTGTTGACACTAATCACCATTAGTTCGTATCTGTTAAGTCCTTCAATTTTTCTATTTCTGTCTTTGTTTGCGTCTTTCTTTTTAAACTTTGTTCCCTTGATTTTACTGATTTTATATCATAAAGAGTTGAAAAGTAAACTTAAGTATCAGAGACGAAATTTGTGGATATTAGCTTTGATATTGCCTCTTTCTTATTTCTTTTTGTATATCAATACGAGGGGCTCAGGAGTGATGAACCTAGTCTGGTATCTTGAGATTATTGGAATACTTGCTTTTTTGCATCTCAAAACAATTATTAACTCTCTTCAGAAAAAGGTAGTAGAGTTGAAGTTGTCCTATATAAAAGCTTTTTCACGCTTGTTGTTACTGGTTCTGTTTTTGTTAGTAGGCATTTTCATCATCTTTCATTTAGACTTAAACATGAGCTTTTTGGTCTTGAATATCATGTTACTATTGTTCGGGATTTGTTCGGAGGAATTGATTCGCCTCTTTCGTTCTGCTGAAATGCTAGATGCTAGGGATTATGTAAAAGTTCTCTTTTTAAAGCGTAATCGTATGGTGAAAAGTCTGCTGGCAAATGAAGACACAGAACAACAGTTCGCCGAATTTCTTCATAATGAAATCCTGCAAAATGTGATGGCGATAAAAAATTTCAATAAATATAGTAGCAATCAAGCTTTTGGTGAACAGATCAATCTGGTGACAGAGGAGTTGGTTCAACGGATTCGTGAGCGGATGGATTATTATCAGCCAATGGTAGAAACAGACGAGCAACTAGACATCCAGTATCAAGGGCTGATTAATCGGATTGTCAAGCGCTATCACGCAGAAAATGAAGTCGTCACACAGTTTCCTGTTCACTTTAGACTTTTATCTCCTTATGATAAAATTGCCTATCGTCTGGTTGAGGAGTTGGCGACCAATGCCGTTAAGTACGCTAGTGGTGGAAGGATTTCTTTGAAGATTGATGTGCATGATGACGCTCTTTTTATCATTTCTGAAAATGACTGCCTTCAAACAGAAAAATCCTTAGGTTATGGCTTGAAAAATATGTCTAATAAAATTAGTGTTTTAGGTGGTCAAATGCAGATTTTTGAAAATAATAAGAGATTTCGTGTAGAAATTACTCTCCCGATTGATAAGGAGTTGTGTTATGAAAATTTTGTTAATTGATGATCATAAATTATTTAGCCAAAGTATCAAGATGATTTTAGAGTTATCGGAAAACATTAAAAAGGTTCAGTTAGTGGATAATTTTTCGACTATTTCGGAGATTGCTTTTAATGACTATGATATTATTTTGATTGACATCAATCTGACGAGTCTGTATCAAGATGATGGGCTGACCTTGGCACAAGAGATTATCGACAATGGTTGTTCTAGTAAGGTTGTGATTTTGACAGGTTACAGTAAAAAAATGTATGAACACCGAGCTAAAGTTATGGGGGCTTATGGCTTTCTGGACAAAAGTATGGACCCAGATGAGTTGGTGAAAAAACTGGAAAAGATTTATCTAGGTGGTAAGGTCTTTTCAGATGAAGTGATGGTAGAGGTGCTAACACCACGAGAAATCGAGATACTAGAACTGGTTAGAAATGGCTTGACCATTGATGATGTCTGTGACAAGGTCTATGTGAGTAAACGTACAGTTTCCAATCACTTGGCCAATATCTTTTCAAAGTTAGGAGTGACTAACAGGCAGGAGGCGATTCACATCGCTGAGCAGTTGGGCTATTTTCCACCAGATTAAAAAGCTGCAGAAGATGCAGCTTTTTTAATTTCTGTGATACTTCTTGTGTGAGTCTCTTCTTGAAAAAAACACAAAATTTTGCTAAAATGAGTCTTATGAAAACATTCTATGATGTGCAGCAGTTCCTCAAGCAATTTGGTATTATTGTTTACATGGGAAAACGCTTATATGATATTGAACTGATGAAGTTAGAACTCTCTCGGATTTATGATGCAGGGTTGATGGACAAATTAGACTATCTAGAAGCAGAAGCGGTTCTTCGCAGAGAGCACAAGGTGGAATTGGATTATATTGAGAAAAATGGAGAAAAGAATTAATGGTTACTTGGATTTTGTGGATACTTATACTAGCAATGTTAGCGTGGATGGGCTTTAACTATCTTCGTATTCGCCGTGCAGCTAAGATTGTGGACAATGCAGAGTTTGAGGCCTTGATTCGAACTGGCCAATTGATTGATTTGCGCGACCCAGCTGAATTCCATAGAAAACATATCCTTGGTGCACGCAATATTCCTTCAAGTCAGTTGAAGACTAGTCTTGCAGCCCTTCGTAAAGATAAACCTGTCCTTCTTTACGAAAACCAACGTGCGCAACGTGTGACAAATGCGGCTCTTTATTTGAAAAAACAAGGTTTTTCTGAGATTTATATCCTTTCTTATGGATTGGATTCTTGGAAAGGGAAAGTCAAAGTTGAGAAATAAGAAACCGAGCTTGGATGTTCCAAGCTCATTTTTTAACTACTTTTTCTGAGAAAGTCACGAATGCTTGCTAATTCTTGGGAGTTAAGGGAGCGGTAGTCTCCTTCTTGAAGATTCTCATCCAAGCTCCAAGGTCCAAAATGGGTGCGTTTGAGGGATGTCACCTTGACACCAACTGATAGGAACATTTTCTTGACCTGATGAAATTTTCCTTCTGAAATGGTAATAGAGGCTTGGCTGTGGGCAGGACTTGCAGATAGAATCTCTAGTCTTGCAGGTTTACAGACAGTACCATCTAAAAAGACAATTCCTTTTTGAAAGGTTTGGATATGGGCAGGCGTCAGAAGTCCATTAACCTCAACTTGGTAGGTCTTATCGACATGATATTGGGGATGGAGGAGCTGAAAGCCCAAAGGACCGTTATCGGTCACGAGGAGGAGACCAGTCGTATCTCGGTCCAGTCGACCGACGGCATAGAGCTTATCAGACTGGATGTCAGGCAGAAGGAGGTCCATGACGGTTGGAAGTTTCTTGTCTTTGTTGGCTGTAACGACACCAGCAGGCTTATGAAGCATAAGATAGGTGTGCTCATAGCCTTGAATGATTTGGCCCTGAAAGAGGAGTTCCTGCAGTCCTGTATCGATATTTTGGGCTAGGGAGTGGGCTGGGCAACCATCGACGAGAATGTTCCCTTTGAGAAGCGCTTGCTTCATGGCCTTTCGGCTAACTTTTTCTTGGGCTAATAAATTATCTAAACGCATACTGTGCCTATCTTATCATAAGTCTCTTACTTTGAAAAGACTTGACGTGAAAAGAAAAGCAGAGTGAAAACATTTACACTTGCTTGAGTTATGTTATTTACTTGAAAATATGGTATAATCGTTCAGTTAGAAAATAAATTTTGAATATTATAGAGGAAATCATGACAAAATTAAGAGAAGATATCCGTAACATTGCGATTATCGCCCACGTTGACCACGGGAAAACAACCCTCGTTGACGAATTATTGAAACAATCAGAAACGCTTGATGCACGTACTGAATTGGCAGAGCGTGCTATGGACTCAAACGATATCGAAAAAGAGCGTGGAATTACCATCCTTGCTAAAAATACAGCTGTTGCTTATAACGGAACTCGTATCAACATCATGGACACACCAGGACACGCGGACTTCGGTGGAGAAGTTGAGCGTATCATGAAAATGGTTGACGGTGTTGTCTTGGTCGTAGATGCCTACGAAGGAACAATGCCACAAACTCGTTTCGTATTGAAAAAAGCTTTGGAACAAGACCTTGTCCCAATCGTGGTTGTCAACAAAATCGATAAACCATCAGCTCGCCCAGCAGAGGTAGTGGACGAAGTCTTGGAACTTTTCATCGAGCTTGGTGCGGATGATGACCAACTTGATTTCCCAGTGGTCTATGCATCAGCGATCAACGGAACTTCTTCATTGTCAGATGATCCAGCTGACCAAGAAGCTACTATGGCGCCAATCTTTGACACGATTATCGACCATATCCCAGCTCCAGTAGACAACTCAGATGAGCCTTTGCAATTCCAAGTATCACTTTTGGACTACAACGACTTCGTTGGACGTATCGGTATCGGTCGTGTCTTCCGTGGTACTGTTAAAGTTGGGGATCAAGTTACCCTTTCTAAACTTGATGGCACAACTAAAAACTTCCGTGTTACTAAACTCTTCGGTTTCTTTGGTTTGGAACGTCGTGAAATCCAAGAAGCTAAAGCGGGTGACTTAATTGCCGTTTCAGGTATGGAAGATATCTTTGTCGGTGAAACCATTACTCCGACAGACGCAATTGAAGCTCTTCCAGTCCTACACATCGATGAGCCAACTCTTCAAATGACTTTCTTGGTTAACAACTCACCATTTGCTGGTAAAGAAGGTAAATGGGTAACTTCTCGTAAGGTAGAAGAACGCTTGCAGGCCGAATTGCAAACAGACGTATCCCTTCGTGTTGACCCAACTGATTCACCAGATAAATGGACTGTTTCAGGACGTGGAGAATTGCACTTGTCAATCCTTATCGAAACAATGCGTCGTGAGGGATATGAACTTCAAGTATCTCGTCCAGAAGTTATCGTAAAAGAAATCGACGGTGTGAAATGTGAGCCATTTGAACGTGTTCAAATTGACACTCCAGAAGAATACCAAGGGTCTGTTATCCAAAGCCTTTCTGAACGTAAAGGTGAAATGTTGGATATGATTTCAACTGGTAATGGTCAAACTCGTTTGGTCTTCCTTGTTCCTGCGCGTGGTTTGATTGGATACTCAACTGAGTTCTTGTCAATGACTCGTGGTTACGGTATCATGAACCATACCTTCGACCAATACTTGCCATTGATTCCAGGGGAAATTGGTGGTCGTCACCGTGGTGCCCTTGTTTCTATCGATGCTGGTAAGGCTACAACTTACTCAATCATGTCTATCGAAGAACGAGGTACGATCTTTGTCAACCCAGGTACTGAGGTTTATGAAGGAATGATCATCGGTGAAAACTCTCGTGAAAATGACTTGACAGTTAACATCACTAAGGCTAAACAAATGACCAACGTTCGTTCAGCTACTAAGGACCAAACAGCTGTTATCAAGACACCTCGTATCTTGACACTTGAAGAGTCTCTTGAGTTCTTGAACGACGATGAGTACATGGAAGTAACGCCTGAGTCTATCCGTTTGCGTAAACAAATCCTTAACAAGGCAGAGCGTGAGAAAGCTAACAAGAAGAAAAAATCAGCTGAATAAGGGCTAGAAAGAGATAAAGATGGTTTATTTAATCATAGGAATCCTCTTATTACTACTCTATGTATTTGCAACACCAGAAAGCATTAAAGGGACAGTCAATATTGTCCTTGTCGTCTTTGCTTTCGTAGCACTTTTGATTTCGCTGATGTTGTCTGTTCTGCAAATCTTTCAGCTACCGACAGAATTCTTTATCGCCATCGCCATGCTTTTCCTAGCATACTTTAGCTTGCGAGATATTACCCTCATGTCGGTCAGTAAAAGTAAAAGAAGATAAAAGAGAGTTTCGGCTCTCTTTTTTTGTAGGAATTTTACAATAGTTTAAATTGCCTTTTAGTCAATATCATCTCTTTTGCTTGTAAAGTATGAAGGCGAAAACAGGAATAAAATTCGCTAATGTCTTCTATTTTTTAGGAAATTGTAAAAATCTATTACTAATGATATCTTAGTACAATATGTTGACAGGTTATATAGAAAGTGATATATTTATGTTATAAGAAACCGATTTCAAAATAAGAAAGGATTAAATTTATACTCAATGAAAATCAAAGAGCAAACTAGGAAACTAGCCGCAGGTTGCTCAAAGCACTGCTTTGAGGTTGTAGATAAGACTGACGAAGTCAGTTACATATATCTACGGCAAGGCGACGTTGACGCGGTTTGAAGAGATTTTTGAAGAGTATTATTGTCTTGTTGTTCAGGGTGTGATGGATTAAACTAGGAAAATAATCCTAAGAATTTATAAAAGATAAAATATTTTTCTATAGGATTATTCTCTTATACAAGGAGTCTACTATGAAGAAACTATTTATATTATTATCAACTTTTTTTCTCAGCTTCTTCCTTTCTTGGATTATTGTCTTACGTGCGCCACAATATTTATATGCAAGCTATGATTCCGTCTCCTTACTTCGTGTCAAAAAAGATACTCAGGAACCGACGCGTGAGGTATTTGAACAGGAATTGGAGAATTTTGTAAACTCAGAACAGAGTTTAATAGCTAGAAGAATCGTAGAGCCGAGTAAGGATGGGACGACTCACTTTACTTATGCAACTTATGGTCAGGGAACTTTACCAAAAGAATTCCAAGAAGCTAGCCAAGAAAGTCGTGAACGTAGTGATCCGCTAAATAGTTATCTCCTTTTGTCAGGCTCCTTGACGAAAGAAAAGCTTGCCGATAAATTAGGAGATTTGGGTTATAAAGCAATTCCTGACCGAAAGATACCGCCCTATTCTCTTGCTTTTAGAATGTTACTAATTCCCCTTATTTTAATTAGTTTAGCAATATTTGGCTTATCTTTCTTTGCTCTAGTGATTATCACTCGGATTAAGGAAATGAGAGCTGCAGGTATAAAACTCTTTTCTGGTCAGACTCTCTTATCCATCATGGGGCATTCTTTATCTACTGATATCAAATGGCTCCTTCTATCAGCCCTCCTTTCCTTCCTAGGTGGGGGAGTCGTTCTTTTTAGTCAAGGTTTGTTTTATCCTATCTTGTTAGCCACCTATGGTTTTGGGATTAGTTTCTATCTTTTGTTTTTATTGGGGATTTCAATTTTACTAATGCTCCTTTATCTAATGAGTTTGAGTTATAAAGCATTAGTTCCCGTTATTAAGGGAAGATTACCCCTTAAACGCCTGATGGCTTTAACCCTATTGTGTCAGTTAGTAGCTGTTTTTACAGTAGGCTACGCTGTTAAGACAGGTTTGACGTCTTACCAACGATTGAAAGAACTTGAAATTTCAAAACAAGCATGGCAGGATAGAGCAGATTATTATCAAATTTCTTTTGGCTTAGGTGATAGAGGAAAAGATACAGAAAATCTGAATAAGTGGTATGAATTTTCCAAAGAAGCAGTTGAAAAAGAACAGGCTCTATTTGTAAAAGATAATCTCATTCATTTTGCAAATCCTCAAGGAAAAAATGAAAAAGAGGAAACACTGGATACCTATAGTCCAGATGCTAATGTTCTCTATATAAGCCCAAGTTATTTGGACAAGGAAAATGTTACTGTAAATGATGAGACTAGACAGAAACTAGCTCATCTTCAAAAAGGAGAATTTGGACTCTTATTACCAGAATCTCTTCGTTCACAGGAAGCAGAACTTAAGAAAGCTTTTGAAGAGAGTTTGAACTATTACGGAAAATCAAGCGAGGATAAAAACGCTCCTTTAGAGTATGAAATGAGAGCGATTGTTAGCTATCTTCCAACTGGAGAAAAGCGATTTATTTATAATAACGGTGAAAGTCCAGTATCCATTCAGTACTTAACCGATCCGATTTTAGTTGTGTTCACTCCTACATCTACAGGTGATAGTATCATTTCCAAATCTATTTGGTCTATCAATGCTGGAAAACAACTCTTTATCAAAGGATATGAGAGTGGGCTAGAACTCTTAAAGAAAGCTGGAATTTATGAGCAAGTATCCTATCTTAAAGAAGGAAGAAGTGTTTATCTAACTCGTTATAATGAAGTTCAAACTGAAACAGCAACTTTAATCCTAGGAGCTATTGTTGGAATAGCTAGTTCCTTGTTACTCTTTTATTCTGTCAATCTTCTATATTTCGAGCAATTCCGCCGAGATATCTTGATTAAACGAATTTCAGGTTTACGATTTTTTGAAACACATGCTCAGTATATGGTTAGTCAATTTGCCAGTTTTGTATTTGGTGCTAGTTTCTTTATTTTAAGCAGTCGAGACTTGGTGATTGGCTTGCTCACTTTATTAGTCTTTCTAGCTAGTGCAGTTTTGACGCTTTACCGTCAAGCTCATAAAGAATCTCGTGTTTCTATGACAATTATGAAAGGAAAATAGGATGATTGAACTAAAGAATATATCTAAAAAATTTGGAAGCCGTCAGCTATTTTCAGATACGAATCTTCATTTTGAAGGTGGGAAAATTTATTCCTTAATCGGTACAAGTGGCTGTGGTAAGACAACACTCTTGAATATGATTGGACGATTAGAGCCATATGACAAAGGGCAAATCATCTATGATGGTACCTCTCTTAAGGACATCAAGCCTTCTGTTTTCTTTAGAGATTACTTAGGATACTTATTTCAAGATTTTGGCTTAATTGAAAGTCAAACCGTCAAAGAGAATCTCAATCTGGGTTTAGTTGGTAAAAAGTTGAAAGAAAAAGAGAAAATCTCTTTGATGAAACAAGCTCTAAACCGTGTAAACCTCTCTTATTTAGATTTAAAGCAACCTATCTTTGAATTATCAGGAGGAGAAGCACAACGTGTTGCACTAGCGAAGATAATTTTAAAGGATCCACCTTTGATTCTCGCAGATGAACCAACCGCTTCCTTAGACCCCAAAAACTCTGAGGAATTACTTTCTATCCTAGAATCTCTAAAAAATCCGAATCGAACTATTATTATTGCGACCCACAATCCTCTTATTTGGGAACAAGTGGACCAAGTCATTCGAGTTACCGATTTATCACATAGATGATATGGTAAGATTCATACTCAATGAAAATCAAAAAGCAAACTAGGAAGCTAGCCGCAGGCTGCTCAAAGCACTGCTTTGAGGTTGTAGATGAAACTGACGAAGTCAGTAACCATATATACGGCAAGGCGAAGCTGACGTGGTTTGAATTTGATTTTCGAAGAGTATCAGTTAGAAGAAAGAGTCACAAACACACTTTGTGGCTTTTTTATTTTCATAAAAATGGTAAAATAGTAGGAGTAGAAATGGAGTTTGAGACATGAAAGTAATCGATCAATTTAAAAATAAGAAAGTTCTTGTTTTAGGTTTGGCTAAGTCTGGTGAGTCTGCGGCCCGTTTGTTGGACAAGCTAGGAGCTATTGTGACGGTAAATGACGGGAAACCTTTTGAGGACAATCCAGCTGCGCAAAGTTTGCTGGAAGAAGGAATCAAGGTTATCACAGGTGGCCATCCTTTGGAACTCTTGGATGAAGAGTTTGCCCTTATGGTAAAAAATCCAGGCATTCCCTACAGCAATCCCATGATTGAAAAGGCATTGTCAAAGGGTATTCCTGTCTTGACCGAGGTAGAATTGGCTTACTTGATTTCAGAAGCACCGATTGTTGGTATTACTGGTTCTAATGGAAAAACGACCACAACGACCATGATTGGGGAAGTTTTGACTGCTGCTGGACAACATGGTCTTTTATCAGGAAATATCGGCTATCCAGCTAGTCAAGTGGCACAAACTGCGTCAGACAAGGACACGCTTGTCATGGAACTTTCTTCTTTCCAACTCATGGGCGTCCAAGAATTCCATCCTGAGATTGCGGTTATTACCAACCTCATGCCAACTCATATCGACTACCATGGATCATTTGAGGAATATGTAGCAGCCAAGTGGAATATCCAGAACAAGATGACAGCAGCTGATTTCCTTGTCTTGAACTTTAACCAAGATTTGGCAAAAGAATTGGCTAGCAAAACACAAGCCACTGTTGTACCATTTTCAACACAGGAAAAGGTTGATGGAGCTTATCTGGAAGATGGTCAACTCTACTTCCGTGGGGAAGTGGTCATGGCAGCGAATGAAATCGGAGTTCCAGGTAGCCACAATGTAGAAAATGCCCTTGCGACGATTGCTGTAGCCAAGCTTCGTGGTGTGGATAACCAAACCATCAAAGAAACTCTTTCAGCCTTTGGTGGTGTCAAACACCGTCTCCAATTTGTGGATGAAATCAAGGGTGTCAAATTCTATAATGATAGCAAGTCAACCAATATCTTGGCTACTCAAAAAGCCTTATCAGGATTTGACAACAGCAAGGTGATCTTGATTGCAGGTGGTTTGGACCGTGGTAATGAGTTTGACGAATTGGTACCAGACATTACTGGACTCAAGAAGATGGTCATCCTTGGTCAGTCTGCCGAACGTGTCAAACGGGCAGCAGATAAGGCTGATGTGTCTTATGTGGATGCGACTGATATTGCAGATGCGACCCGCAAGGCCTATGAACTTGCGACTCAAGGAGACGTGGTTCTTCTCAGTCCTGCCAATGCCAGCTGGGATATGTATGCTAACTTTGAAGTACGTGGCGACCTCTTTATCGACACAGTAGCGGAGTTAAAGGAATAATATGAAAAAAATTGTCTTTACAGGTGGGGGGACGGTGGGACACGTTACCCTCAATCTTTTGTTAATGCCCAAGTTCATCGAAGATGGTTGGGAAGTCCACTATATCGGGGACAAGCGTGGTATTGAACATCAAGAAATCCTCAAGTCAGGCTTGGATGTCACTTTCCACTCCATTGCGACTGGGAAATTGCGTCGCTATTTCTCTTGGCAAAATATGCTGGACATCTTCAAAGTTGGCTGGGGAATCGTCCAATCTCTCTTTATCATGTTGCGACTTCGTCCACAAGCTCTTTTTTCAAAGGGAGGCTTTGTCTCAGTACCGCCTGTTATCGCAGCGCGTGTTTCAGGAGTTCCTGTCTTTATTCACGAATCTGACCTGTCTATGGGCTTGGCCAATAAAATCGCCTATAAATTTGCGACGAAGATGTATTCAACCTTTGAGCAAGCTTCAAGTTTGTCTAAGGTCGAGCATGTGGGAGCAGTGACCAAGGTTTCAGACCAAAAAGGTCCAGAACCAGATGAATTGGTAGATATTCAAACCCACTTTAATCCTAAATTGCCAACTGTATTGTTTGTTGGCGGTTCTGCAGGTGCTCGTGTCTTTAACCAATTGGTGACAGACCATAAGAAAGAACTGACAGAGCGCTACAATATTATCAACCTAACTGGAGATTCTAGCCTGAACGAGTTGAGCCAAAATCTTTTTCGTGTTGACTATGTGACCAATCTCTATCAACCCTTGATGGAATTGGCTGATATTGTTGTGACACGTGGTGGCGCCAATACGATTTTTGAGCTCTTGGCCATGGCAAAATTGCATGTTATTGTGCCGCTTGGTCGTGAAGCTAGTCGTGGTGACCAGATTGAAAATGCAGCCTACTTTGTAAAAAAAGGCTATGCAGAAGAGCTTCAAGAAAGCGATTTGACCTTGGACAGTTTAGAAGAGAAGCTTTCTCACTTACTAAGTCACAAGGAAGATTATCAAGCTAAGATGAAGGCTTCTAAGGAATTGAAATCTCTAGCAGATTTTTATCAACTATTGAAAAACGATTTATCATAAGGAAAGTAAATGTCAAAAGATAAGAAAAATGAGGGTAAAGAAATCCTCGAAGAATTTAAAGAGTTATCAGAATGGCAGAAACGGAACCAAGAATATCTAAAAAAGAAGGCTGAAGAAGAGGCAGCCCTAGCTGAGAAGAAGGAAAAGGAAAGACAAGCTCGAATGGGAGAAGAATCTGAGAAGTCAGAGGACCAGGAGAGTGACACAGACCAGGGAGATGAAGAATCAACTAAGGAGGAGTCTGAGGAAAAAGTAGCATCCTCAGAGGGTGACAAAGAGGAAGAAGAGAAAGAAGAATCAGGGTCTAAAGAGGACGAGGAACAGGATAAAAAGCTTGCTAAAAAGGCTACAAAAGAAAAACCAGCCAAAGCAAAGATTCCTGGCCTTCATATCTTACGAGCCTTAACGATTTTATTTCCAAGTCTGCTTTTATTGATTGTCTCTGCCTACTTACTCAGTCCTTATGCGACCATGAAGGATATTCGTGTTGAGGGAACGGTGCAAACTACGGCTGATGATATTCGACAGGCTTCAGGCATTCAGGATACGGATTATACGATTAACCTTCTGCTAGACAAGGCAAAATATGAAGAGCGGATCAAGTCTAATTATTGGGTGGAATCAGCTCAGCTTGTTTATCAATTTCCAACCAAGTTCACTATCAAGGTCAAGGAATATGATATTGTGGCTTACTATATTTCTGGTGAAAATCATTATCCTATTCTTTCCAGTGGTCAGCTTGAGACCAGTGCTGTGAGTTTGGTCAGTCTACCAGAAACTTATTTATCAGTTCTCTTTAATGATAGTGAACAAATCAAGACTTTTGTCTCAGAACTTGCTCAAATTAGCCCAGAACTCAAGGCGGCTATCCAAAAAGTGGAATTAGCCCCAAGCAAGGTGACTTCAGATTTAATTCGATTGACCATGAATGATTCGGACGAAGTCTTGGTTCCGCTTTCTGAAATGAGTAAGAAACTGCCTTATTACAGTAAGATTAAGCCTCAATTGTCAGAACCGAGTGTGATTGACATGGAAGCTGGAATTTACAGCTACACTGTAGCGGATAAATTAATTATGGAGGCTGAGGAAAAAGCCAAAAAAGAGGCCGAAGAAGCTGAGAAAAAGCAGGAAGAAGAACGTAAACGTTTAGAAGAAGAACAGAAAAAACAAGAGGAAGAGAGCAATCGAAATCAAACGACCCAGCGCTCATCGCGTCGCTAGGTTTACCTTTTCTCTTATAGTTCTTTAGTTGCCATGTTTTTACTTGACAAGTGCTAGTAGAAATAATAGAATAATAGAAAACCTTTAAAGCAGTCCAGAGAGGCAGCTAAGGTTAGACGGTGAAAGGGTGGAGACTACCCATTTTTCGTGGAACCTTGCTGTTGGCAGGTTCCTTTTTTCGTGATTTCTTGTGGCCAGACTCTCTCACTAGCAAAGGTAAAAGGAGAAACCTATGCGAGAACATCGTCCAGTTATTGCTCTTGATTTTCCTAGTTTTGAGGCGGTCAAGGAATTTTTAGCTCTTTTTCCAGAGGAAGAAAGCCTTTATCTAAAGGTAGGGATGGAGCTTTATTACGCAACGGGGCCTGAGATTGTGTCTTACTTGAAAGATTTGGGTCACAGTGTCTTTTTGGATCTCAAGCTGCATGACATTCCCAATACAGTCAAATCTGCCATGAAGGTCTTGTCTCAGCTTGGTGTGGACATGACTAATGTACATGCCGCTGGCGGCGTAGAGATGATGAAGGCGGCGCGTGAAGGTCTTGGAAGTCAAGCAAAATTGATCGCTGTCACTCAGCTGACCTCAACCTCAGAAGCTCAGATGCAGGAGTTTCAAAATATCCAGACAAGCCTGCAAGAGTCTGTGATTCATTATGCCAAGAAGACGGCTGAAGCGGGATTAGACGGTGTTGTTTGCTCGGCTCAGGAAGTGCAAGTCATCAAGCAGGCTACCAATCTAGATTTTATCTGTCTGACACCGGGCATTCGTCCTGCAGGTGCTGCAGTGGGAGATCAAAAACGTGTTATGACACCTGCTGATGCCTATCAAATCGGCAGTGACTATATCGTAGTGGGACGTCCCATTACCCAAGATGAGGATCCTGTTGCAGCTTATCATGCCATCAAGGATGAATGGACACAGGACTGGAATTAAAGAACTAGATTAGAAAAATAAAAGGAGAATACCATGACACTTGCTAAAGATATCGCTAGCCACCTCTTGAAAATTCAAGCCGTTTACCTCAAACCAGAGGAGCCTTTCACTTGGGCATCTGGTATCAAGTCACCGATTTATACTGATAATCGTGTGACATTAGCCTATCCAGAAACTCGTACTCTCATTGAAAATGGTTTTGTGGATGCTATCAAAGAAGCCTTTCCTGAGGTAGAAGTCATTGCAGGAACTGCGACGGCAGGGATTCCTCACGGAGCTATTATTGCTGATAAGATGAACTTGCCATTTGCCTACATCCGTAGTAAACCAAAAGACCACGGAGCTGGTAATCAAATCGAAGGTCGCGTAGCTCAAGGTCAAAAAATGGTAGTGGTTGAAGACCTCATTTCAACTGGTGGTTCTGTGCTCGAAGCCGTAGCCGCAGCTAAGCGAGAAGGAGCAGATGTGCTTGGAGTTGTAGCGATTTTCAGCTACCAATTGCCAAAAGCAGACAAAAACTTTGCAGATGCAGGTGTCAAACTTGTAACGCTTTCTAACTACAGTGAACTCATCCACCTAGCCCAAGAAGAAGGCTATATCACACCAGAAGGACTCGATCTTCTAAAACGCTTTAAAGAAGACCAAGAGAATTGGCAAGAAGGTTAGGTCAGTAAGATAAAGAGAGACGAGTCTGGGACAAAAATCTAACTTAAACATAAAAAACGAACAAAAAATGAGTTATCTAACAATTAGAATTCTGTTTTGTTCGTTTTTTTGTATAATCTATCGATTTTTAAAATTTATAATAAAGAATTTCTAAAATTAAAATCTTTTTGTCCCGGACTCTTTTAACCATTTTATTTAAAATATGACAATATTTTAAATAAAATAATTGACAGCGCTTTCTTTTACTGATATAATGAAAATATAATATGTATCAAATTGATCAATCAACTATCTTGTTTATCACTTTTTAGGAGGACGATGTCATGAAAAGAAGAAAAATATATTCCCTTTTTTGCGTAGTTACAATTGCAGCTAGTTTGTTTCTCCCTACAGTCTTAGCTAGACAGGTTGGAGATTATGATTTAACGTTGCCGCGTTTTCATTCGGATACAACTAGTGCGCTTGAGAAAGAAAACGCCTCTGCTGGAATTAATAATAATTACAGTACTGGTGGCGGTAAAACGTTAAATACCTCTATTCGTAGCGCCTATAGTGGGGCAGATATCACTACAGTATATCAATTGAGTTCTGGCTCTAGGATTGTCATGTACTATAATGGAGGTGGTGATAATTATATTGGTTCTGATACTAGATTAGCTATGGCGCCACAGTTTGGAAATCATGTAAGAATTCATACTTCAGGTTCTTGGAGTCCAGATTCTTATTAACTTACTTGTCAGAGTAAGCCTTAAAGATGGTTGATTGTGGGTGTAGCATGAAAAAAGAATGCTACACCCTATTCTTATTATAAGGAGGAGTTGGGATGGAATTTTTTATTTGTAATCTTGTACGAGTCGTTAAATCACCTCGGTTTTATATGTCTTTATTTTTGACCCTTCTTTGCATGAGTTTAGGAAATTTCATTGCTTTCAATGGTATTTATAAAATTGAAGGTTTATCGATTTTTTTTGCCGCTTCTTCTATTAGAGGATTTTCACCGATTAGCCTAGTAGCTGCACTTATCTGTACACTGCCCTATTCTAGTCAGATAATAGAGGATGCTGAGAGTCATTTTCTAACAGCACAATTGTGTCGAATTTCTAAAAAGAAGTATCTGGCTATTGTGGGTAGTACTGTAATTATTTCTTCTTTTCTAGTCTTTTTTCTCCCCTATTTATTATTATTAGGAATTAATCTTTTAGTGACTCCTTATCAGGAAATTTATATTGGAGACTATAGTGGTGCCTTAAAAGAATTATTTGATTCTAATCAGTTTCTCTATAGTCTTGTAACGACTCTCTGGTATGGAGTTTGGGGCGCTGTGTTCTCTATTTTTGGACTAGCTAGTGCTTTGCTAGTGAAGAAAAAATTAGGAGCTATTTTCATCCCAGTTGCCTATATGATGGTTGGGGGTATTTTTTGGGGTATTTTAGAGCTATCTTACTTAGAACCTGTGACAACATTAGCTTTGGGATATCAGAAAGATATCAGTCTTTCCTTAGTTAGTGGGCATCTTGCTTTTATTTTATTTGTTAGTTGTTTGGTTGTTTATGGTACATTTTTTCTACATTCAGAGGACTACGTATAATGAAACAATTTGTTCAATTTTACAAAAAAGATTTTTTATCAGTATTGGTTTATTTTATATTACTGCTATCCTGTATTTTATCTAGTACAGTATATTTACTGCGATGTCGCCAATATTCAATCCATCCAAATGTATTAGAATGGCTCTTAGTCTTACTTCAAGATATTACGACTGGAGTATATTGCTTTCCGTTCACATATATATTATTCTTTTTTCATTTGATGAATAACTATTTTAATAGGTTGGAGTGCCGCATTCGTCTGAAATCAATTAAGCACTTTACCAGTTTTAGTTTCAAATTAGCAGCTCTTAGTACGGGGATTTGGACGGCGACTTTATTTTTATTGATTTTTCTAATTGCATTTAGTAATGGTTTTAGCTTTTCTTTGGAGATAAAGGAGGTTGATTTTTTAAGAGAATTTTATGGTATAAGTATTGCAAACAATGCTAGTTTCTTTATAGGATTTTTTTCTCTTATATAGCATACTATTTCTTTTTATCCTTACTTACTATTAGCAGTTTTTCTTGGTTTAAAAAATCAAACATGAGCTTAGTATTTCTGTTTACTTTTTTATTTGTAGAATCCTTATTCTGGATTTATCAGTTGAACAATGGGATAATTGGATTATTGCCAATTTTTCAGTATATGGTAAATTCCAATCCGTATGCATTGATTTATTGGCTTACATTACTATCTATCATAATTCCATTGACTGTATTTTCTGTTCATAGAAACTGGAGGAGAGTGTAAAAGTTGGAAATGGGAAAGTTAAGTAGTCACATGTGGAGGTTGAATCAGATAATCTATACCAAGTACTTTTGGGGTTATGTTCTTTTTTGGATATTGATTTGTTTAGGATTATGGTATTGGTTAGAAGGAAATGATAGACTTGTTATAGAAATTTTAAAAGGGCCTAATCTGAGTCAAAACTCTTTTTTAGTCTTATCTATATGGTTGCTTCATTGGTTTATTATTCATACATTTTTTCTAGCAGTTGTATATCGTAGAAGAGCATCCGATTTCTTTATGGAAGTGATTCGATTTTCTTCTATTAAGCTCTGGATTAGGTATCAGATTTGGACCTGTTTTCTTTATGGACTCGTTTTAATCATGGTAAAAGTTCTAGTGATTCAATTTATGTTACAGTTACCAAACTGGGATATAGGAGTTTTGTTTATAGTTGATTTTTTGAATGTTTGTGTGCTATCCTTGCTTTGCTTTACGTTATACATACTAGGAGCGAATGAGCAAATGAACTTTTCTTGTGTTAGCTTCTTTTTACTCATGATTGTGTTTGGCAGTTTGTTTGTGGGGAATCGAACCAATTATCTATTTTATATTCTGAATAGAGGAAATGGAGATATAGGACGAGATCTATTTCTTCAGTTGCTATTTTTAGTCTTTCTTTTTAAAAGCATTTTCTATTTCACTCGTCAAAAGAGGAGGTTTATAGAATGAATGAAATAATTACATTAAAAAATATTCAGTTGGAATTAAAAAAACATGTGTTTTTCAAAACCTTAATTTTAGTTGTAAACAGGGGGAAATTATAGGAATTACTGGTGCGAATGGCTCAGGGAAAAGTGTATTGTTTAAATTAATAGCTGGTTTATATAGTCCGTCTTATGGAGAAGTGTTAATCAATGGGGAAAATATTGTTCCTGAGAGAAAAATTCCAGCTAATTTGGGAGCTTTGATTGAAGAACCTGGTTTTATAAATTATTATAGTGGCTTTAAGAATTTACAATATTTGGCAAGCATACGAGGAGTAGTTGGTAATCAGGAAATCAATGATACACTGAAAATAGTTGGTCTATATGAGCAAAAAGACCAGAAAGTTAAAACTTATTCGCTAGGTATGAGGAAAAAGCTAGGGATTGCTCAAGCAATTATGGAGAATCCCTCTATTCTTTTACTAGATGAACCTATGAATGCCTTGGACAAATCAAGTGTAGAAAATATGAGAACATTGTTTAGAAAGCTCTCTAGTGAAAAAGGGACAACAATTTTGATTGCTAGTCATAGTGAAGAGGATATTCGTATCTTATGTGATAAAGTATATGCAATAGACGATAAAGTATGTACACTGTGTTCAGATTGAACATATTAGATAGACTCAGGATGTTATAGGTAAAATCTTAAAAAGGGATTGGAGCTTAAAATCCAGTCCCTTTTAAGAGTTAATGACTAGTCAACTTTTCCACCTTCAACAACCAGGTCATCTGCTTTAGCAGCGTCACCGTAGGTTGGGTGGAGTGTTTTTTCGTAGGCCTTGTGGAAGAAGTTTTCTTTGCCTAATTTTTCAATATCCTTATTGATGAAGTCTAGCAATTCTTGGTTGCCTTTTTGAACTGCTGCCGCAATGGTATCTGGATTACCGAGGGAAGTAATGCCTACTTCAAATCCTTTGTTTTCAAGCGCCCAAGCTAGGACTTCCGTATTGTCAGTAGAGAAGGCATCTCCACGTCCGTCAAGAAGGGCTTGGTAAGAGTCACTGTATTGGTCGTATTTTTGGAGTTTGATTTCTGGATGATTCTTTTCAAAATAAGTTTCAGCGGTCGTTCCTTTTGTAACAATCAAGGTTTTGCCTTCTAATTGTTTGACATCTGTAATAAGACCGGTCTTAGGTGATACGACACCCAGAGAAACTTTCATATATGGAAGGGCAAAATCAACTTGTTTCTTACGTTCATCAGTTACTGTAAAATTGGCAAGAGTAATATCCACCTTGTTTGAAATCAAGTATTCAGCACGGTTGGCAGCATCGACTGAAACGTATTTGACCTTGACACCAAGGTCTTGTGCTAATTGGTTCCCAAGTTCAATATCGTAACCTTGGTAAGAACCGTCATTGTCAACGTAACCAAAAGGTTTCTTATCTCCAAACACGGCGATTCGTAGCTCACCGCTTTTTTTGATTTCATCAATTGTGCGAGCCTTGGCAGTGGTTTTACCAGATGGTGCACCAGCATTTCCACCTGAGCTACAAGCTGTAACAAAGATGAGGGCAAAGGCAAGTGCCAAAACAGTTAAGAGTGGTTTGAATAGTTTCATAAGAATCTCCTTTATAGATATGAGCCAAATTGGCTAAAGTCAAAGACGTTTAAAAATTCCTGAGCTCGTTTGGTTTGAGGATTGGTAAAGAAGGCTTGAGCTGTTCCCTCTTCAGCAATTTTCCCTTTGTCGAGGAAGATAATCCGATCGGCAATAGCTTGGGCAAACTGCATTTCATGGGTTACTAAAATCATGGTACGGCCTTCTTGGGCCAAGTCATTTATGAGTTCCAGCACCTCACGCACCATTTCTGGATCCAGCGAAGCAGTCACTTCATCAAAAAGGATGATTTCTGGATGCATGAGGAGGGCACGGACAATTGCAACCCGTTGCTTCTGTCCACCAGATAATTGACGCGCAAAGCTATGTTGTTTATCCAGCAAACCAACACGTTCTAGTAATTGCAAAGCTTCTTCCGTTACTTCCTTCTTGTCTCTTCCTTGAGCTTTGATAGGGCCTAGGATGAGGTTTTGAAGGACATCCAGATGGGGAAAGAGTTCATAGCTTTGAAAGACCATGCCAATCTTTTGGCGAACGAGGTGAAAGTCTTTTTTATTTTCAACGATAGACTGACCGTCCAGAAGAATATCTCCACCTTGAATACTTTCTAAGCCATTGAGGCAACGAAGGAGGGTACTTTTCCCACAACCAGATGGCCCAAGAATAACCACAACTTCCCCTTTTTTGATATCTAGAGAAAGTCCTTGGAGGATGGGATTGTCTCCGAAGGATTTTTTTAGTTCCTTGATTTCTAAAATAGTTTCAGACATTTAGTTCCTCCAATGTTTTTCTAAGTGAGTGGATAGTTTGGAAATAGGAAAGCAAACTGCGAAATACAAGACTAGAATGGTTCCATAAATCCAAAATGAAGCAGTTGGGATAGTCAGGCGATTGCTGTCGATGATTTGTTGTCCAACCTTGGTAACTTCAACTACCCCAATCAAGACAACCAAGGAAGTGGTTTTGATCATCCGAGTGACAAGATTGATAGCCTGCGGTAGCAGTCTTCTCAAAACCTGTGGGATGATAATGTGGTAGTAAAGTTGAACGTTTGTCAAGCCGAGCGCCTGTCCACTTTCAAACTGATGCTTAGGGAGGGAAGTGATGGCTCCACGTACCAAGTCTCCCATTTCAGCCGTTCCCCAGAGGGTAAAAACGATAATAGCTGAAGTCTCACCTGAGATATTGATATTAAAGTTTCGAGCTAAGCCAAAGTAAACGATGAAGAGTAGCACCAGCTGGGGCATGATACGGATAAATTCCAGATACAATCGTGTTAAAAATCGTATGATTCTAGAATGGGAGGTCATGATGATTCCCATGACTGTTCCGAACATCATGGATAAGAGAACAGACAGGATGGATATCCCAATCGTAACGCCCAATCCCTGTAAGATTCTCAGGAGATTATTTCCCTGAAAGAGTACTTGGATTCCCGAATCCTGCATGGCGGAGCCTCCTTTCTATCCAGCTAAAGACCAGTGAGATGGGTAGCAGCATGATCAGATAAGCAACTACCAACATAGTTAGCGCAATGTCTGTCTCATAGTAGAGCCCAATCAAGTCCTTGGCGACGTACATGAGGTCGGCCAAAGCTACTGCTGAGAAAACAGAGGTTTCCTTGATGAGGAAAATGACATTGGCACTAAAAGACGGTAGGGCCACCGCTGTTGCTTGTGGAAGAACCACATAGCGAAAGACCTGTACAGGTGTCAGACCGATAGCTAATCCAATCTCCTGCTGGGTTTGACTGACGGCTTCCAGGCCACTTCGGAAAGATTCTGCCATATAGGAGCCTCCTAAAAAGACCAGTCCTAAAGTGGCACAGACTTCTGAAGATAGGACAATCCCTACTCTAGGAAGTCCGAAGTAGAGAAAGAAGAGTTGAATCAAAAGGGGCGTATTGCGTGACAATTCAATATAGGCTGTCGCTACTTGCGCCAAAACAGGGATGCGGTAATGCCGGATGATACTAACGATTAAACCGAGCAGAAAGGATCCCAAAATTCCCCAAACTGCAATATGCAAGGTCAGAAAGAATGCCTTTTGATATAGTGGTAGATATTGTTCAACAATGGACCAATCCAAAAATAGAACCTCCCATCTAGAAATAATACAGTTATTGTAGCACTTAAAATCTTCTTTGGATAATATCTATTTTTTATTGCCGTTATAAGGATTTTTTATCATAGACATAAAATTTCTGAAATTTCCAAACAAAATATTTGAAAAATTTTGAAAAAAGAGTTAAGATATTTTTGTAATATACAAAGTAAACGCTTACTTATTAAGGAGGGCATTTTATGTCATACAAAACAAGCAATGCAGAAGGTCATGTAGATTTCATCAATACCTATGATTTGGAGCCAATGGCGCAACAAGTTATTCCTAAAGCAGCCTTTGGCTATATCGCTAGCGGGGCGGAAGATACTTTCACTTTGCGTGAGAATATTCGTGCCTTTAACCACAAACTCATCGTTCCTCATACACTCTGCAATGTAGAAAATCCAAGTACAGAGATTGAATTTGCAGGTGAAAAATTGTCTTCACCAATCATCATGGCGCCTGTTGCGGCTCATAAATTGGCAAATGAACAGGGTGAAGTGGCGACTGCGCGTGGTGTTCATGAGTTTGGTTCTCTCTATACAACCAGTTCTTACTCTACTGTCGACCTTCCAGAAATTACGGAAGCTCTTCAAGGGACACCTCACTGGTTCCAATTTTACTTTAGTAAGGATGACGGTATCAACCGCCATATTATGGACCGTGTGAAGGCTGAAGGTTATAAAGCGATTGTCTTGACGGCAGATGCAACTGTAGGAGGCAATCGTGAGGTGGACAAGCGTAATGGTTTTGTCTTCCCAGTTGGCATGCCGATTGTTGAAGAATACCTGCCAGAAGGTGCTGGTAAATCAATGGACTTTGTTTACAAATCAGCTAAACAACGCTTGTCTCCACGTGATGTAGAATTTATCGCTGAATACTCAGGACTTCCTGTGTATGTCAAGGGACCACAATGCCGTGAGGATGTTGAACGTTCGCTTGCTGCGGGAGCTTCTGGTATCTGGGTAACCAACCATGGTGGCCGCCAAATCGACGGTGGACCAGCTGCCTTTGATTCACTTCAAGAAGTAGCAGAAGCAGTTGACAAACGCGTACCAATTGTCTTTGACTCAGGTATTCGTCGTGGTCAACACGTCTTTAAAGCCTTGGCTTCAGGAGCAGACTTGGTAGCTATTGGTCGCCCGGTTATCTATGGCTTGGCTCTCGGCGGTAGTGTCGGTGTGCGTCAAGTTTTTGAACACTTGAATGCAGAATTGAAGACAGTTATGCAATTGTCTGGAACTCAGACTATTGAAGATGTTAAACACTTTAAACTTCGTCATAACCCATACAACCCAACATTCCCAGTTGACCCACGCGACTTAAAATTGTATTGATAAAATAGCTTGCCTCCACTTGATGTGGAGGTTTTTGCTTGTGTTTTATACTCTTCGAAAATCTCTTCAAACCCCTTGGATTATATATGTGACTGAAACCTCAAAGCAGTGCTTTGAGCAGCTTGCGCCTAGCTTTCTAGTTTGCTCTTTGATTTTTATTGAGTATTAATCAATTTTGTAATGAAGATTAAAAAAGTTAAAGATTTGATTTTTTATAATTGACAAATGTAGATTTTCCGAGTATACTAATAACTGTAATTGACAAATGTAGATTTAGGAGGTGTGATGATGCAGATTTCAGATGCAGAATGGCAGGTCATGAAGATTATTTGGATGCAAGGAGAGCAGACTAGTACGGATTTGATTAGGGTTCTGGCGGAGCGATTCGACTGGTCCAAGTCAACCATTCAAACTCTTTTGGTTCGTTTGGTTGAGAAAGAGTGTCTGGCAAGGAAAAAAGAAGGCAAGTTCTTTGTCTATTCAGCCCTTTTAACTTTGGACCAAAGTCGGGATTTACTTGTCCAAGATATCAAGGACAAGGTTTGTTCTCGTAGGATTAAGAACTTGTTGGCTGATTTGATTACTGAATGTGATTTTACTCAGGCTGACTTGGAAGACTTGGAAGCTGTGATTTCTGAGAAGAAATCAAGCGCTGTAACAAAAGTAAAATGTAATTGTATGTAAAGGAGACGTCATGTTAAATAGTATTGTAACCATTGTTTGTATTGGCCTTATCGCATTTATCTTGTTTTGGTTTTTCAAAAAGCCTGAAAAATCTGGACAAAAGGCCCAGCAAAAAAAGGGCTACCAAGAGATTCGAGTGGAAGTCATGGGAGGCTATACGCCTGAGTTGATTATCCTCAAGAAATCAGTGCCAGCACGCATTGTCTTTGACCGCAAGGACCCTTCACCCTGTCTGGACCAAATTGTTTTTCCAGATTTTGGTGTACATGCGGACCTGCCTATGGGCGAAGAGTATGTAGTGGAAATCACGCCTGAGCAGGCTGGAGAGTATGGTTTCTCTTGTGGCATGAATATGATGCACGGCAAGATGATTGTAGAATAGGAGAATGATATGACTGAAATTGTAAAAGCAAGTCTTGAAAATGGTGTTCAAAAAATTCGTATCACGGCAGACAAAGGCTATCATCCAGCCCATATCCAGCTTCAAAAGGGAATTCCAGCTGAGATTACCTTTCATCGTGCTACGCCTTCAAACTGTTATAAGGAAATTCTGTTTGAAGAAGAAGGCATCTTGGAACCAATCGGCGTAGATGAGGAGAAAGTCATTCGTTTTACCCCTCAAGAATTAGGTCAACATGAATTTTCTTGTGGTATGAAGATGCAAAAGGGAAGTTATACAGTTGTTGAGAAGACTCGAAAATCTCTATCACTTTTACAGCGTTTTTGGATTACTAGTATCTTTACTGTGCCTCTTGTGATCCTCATGATTGGGATGTCGACAGGAGGAATTAGTCACCAAGTCATGCGTTGGGGCACCTTTTTAGCCACAACACCGATTATGCTAGTAGCAGGTGGTCCTTATATCCAAAGTGCTTGGGCTAGTTTTAAAAAGCACAATGCCAACATGGATACCTTGGTTGCTCTGGGAACCCTAGTGGCCTATTTCTATAGCTTAGTTGCCCTCTTCGCTGGTCTCCCCGTTTACTTTGAAAGTGCTGCCTTTATCTTCTTCTTCGTTCTTATGGGAGCCGTTTTTGAGGAGAAAATGCGGAAAAATACTTCCCAAGCTGTGGAGAAATTACTTGACTTGCAGGCTAAAACTGCAGAAGTCTTGCGTGAGGATAACTATGTTCAAGTCCCTTTGGAGCAAGTCAAGGTAGGTGACCTGATTCGAGTGCGTCCCGGTGAAAAGATTGCGGTTGATGGTGTCGTAGTAGAAGGTATCTCTAGTATTGATGAGTCTATGGTGACAGGTGAGAGTCTGCCTGTGGACAAGACAGTTGGAGATACTGTGATTGGCTCAACCATCAATAATAGTGGAACGCTTGTCTTTAGGGCAGAAAAAGTTGGCTCAGAGACTGTTTTGGCTCAGATTGTCGATTTTGTGAAAAAAGCTCAGACTAGCCGTGCGCCGATTCAAGATTTGACAGATAAAATTTCAGGGATTTTTGTCCCAGCAGTTGTCATTTTAGGGATTGTGACCTTCTGGGTTTGGTTCGTCTTGCTCAGGGATAGTGTAGTCGTGCTTGGAGCTAGCTTTGTGTCCTCTCTTCTCTATGGAGTGGCGGTTTTGATTATCGCCTGTCCTTGTGCCTTGGGACTTGCAACACCGACGGCCCTTATGGTGGGGACAGGTCGCAGTGCCAAGATGGGAGTTCTCCTCAAAAATGGAACGGTTCTACAGGAAATCCAGAAAGTTCAAACGATTGTCTTTGATAAGACTGGAACTTTGACGGAAGGGAAGCCTGTGGTAACAGATATCATAGGCGACGAAGTAGAAGTGCTTGGATTGGCAGCCTCCTTGGAAGAATCTTCCCAACACCCACTGGCTGAAGCCGTTGTCAAGCGAGCGAGTGAAGCTGGACTTGAGCTTCACACTGTGGAAAATTTCCAAGCCTTGCACGGAAAAGGTGTTTCAGGGCAAATCAATGGAAAACAAGTTTTGCTTGGAAATGCTAAAATGCTGGATGGCATGGATATTTCTAGCATTTATCAAGAAAAACTAGAAGAACTAGAAAAAGAAGCTAAGACAGTTGTGTTTTTGGCTGTTGAGAATGAAATCAAAGGCTTGCTTGCTCTGCAAGATATTCCTAAGGAAAATGCTAAGCTTGCCATCAGTCAGTTGAAAAAACGAGGTCTTAAAACAGTCATGCTGACAGGAGACAATGCAGGTGTGGCGCGTGCTATTGCCGATCAGATCGGAATCGAAGAGGTCATTGCAGGTGTCTTGCCAGAAGAAAAAGCCCATGAAATCCATAAACTACAAGCAGCTGGGAAAGTAGCCTTTGTTGGTGATGGGATTAATGACGCTCCTGCCCTCAGTGTAGCAGATGTGGGGATTGCTATGGGAGCTGGAACAGATATTGCCATCGAGTCAGCAGATTTGGTGTTGACAACTAATAACCTCCTAGGAGTGGTTCGTGCTTTTGACATGAGTAAGAAAACCTTTCATCGTATTCTGCTCAATCTTTTCTGGGCCTTTATCTACAATGTCGCCGGAATTCCGATTGCAGCAGGAGTCTTTTCAGGTGTTGGACTGGCTCTCAACCCAGAATTGGCAGGTCTAGCCATGGCCTTTAGTTCTGTATCTGTTCTGACCAGTTCCCTTCTGTTAAACTTTAGTAAAATAGACTAAAAGCGGGCTTGCTCGCTTTTTATACTCTTCAAAAATCTCTTCAAACCACGTCAGCTTTGTCTGCAACCTCAAAGCTGTGCTTTGAGCAACCTGCGGCTAGCTTCCTAGTTTGCTCTTTAATTTTCATTGAGTATTATAAAACAGAAACTAAAAACGTTTTCAAACTGTACTGTAATAGAGAATAAAAACTTCTGAGCAGATTCTTAGTAAAGTCAAAATAAATGTGATAAATTAGTAGTGTAAAAATTTACTGAAACGTTTTCAAAAACTATATGAAACCTTTTTTAGTGAATTTAAAAATATTTGAAGGAGAGTTATCATTATGACTCAAGGGAAAATTACTGCATCTGCAGCAATGCTTAACGTATTGAAAACATGGGGCGTAGACACAATCTACGGTATCCCATCAGGAACACTCAGCTCATTGATGGACGCTTTGGCTGAAGACAAAGATATCCGCTTCTTACAAGTTCGCCACGAAGAAACAGGTGCTCTTGCAGCGGTTATGCAAGCTAAATTCGGCGGCTCAATCGGGGTTGCAGTTGGTTCAGGTGGTCCAGGTGCGACTCACTTGATTAACGGTGTTTACGATGCAGCTATGGATAACACTCCATTCCTAGCAATCCTTGGATCACGTCCAGTTAACGAACTCAACATGGATGCTTTCCAAGAATTGAACCAAAACCCAATGTACAACGGTATCGCTGTATATAACAAACGTGTAGCTTACGCTGAGCAATTGCCAAAAGTTATTGACGAAGCTTGCCGTGCTGCAGTTTCTAAAAAAGGTCCAGCTGTTGTTGAAATCCCAGTAAACTTCGGTTTCCAAGAAATCGATGAAAACTCATACTATGGATCAGGTTCATACGAGCGTTCATTCATCGCTCCTGCTTTGAACGAAGTTGAAATCGATAAAGCTGTTGAAATCTTGAACAATGCTGAACGTCCTGTTATCTATGCTGGTTACGGTGGTGTTAAAGCTGGTGAAGTGATTACTGAATTGTCACGTAAAATCAAAGCACCAATCATCACAACTGGTAAAAACTTTGAAGCTTTCGAATGGAACTATGAAGGTTTGACAGGTTCTGCTTACCGTGTTGGTTGGAAACCAGCCAACGAAGTGGTCTTTGAAGCAGACACAGTTCTTTTCCTTGGTTCAAACTTCCCATTTGCTGAAGTTTACGAAGCATTCAAGAATACTGAAAAATTCATCCAAGTGGATATCGACCCTTACAAACTTGGTAAACGTCACGCCCTTGACGCTTCAATCCTTGGTGACGCAGGTCAAGCAGCTAAAGCTATCCTTGACAAAGTGAACCCAGTTGAATCTACTCCATGGTGGCGTGCAAACGTTAAGAACAACCAAAACTGGCGTGATTACATGAACAAAATCGAAGGTAAAACTGAGGGTGAATTGCAATTGTATCAAGTTTACAATGCAATCAACAAACATGCTGATCAAGACGCTATCTACTCAATCGACGTAGGTGACACTACTCAAACATCTACTCGTCACCTTCACATGACACCTAAGAACATGTGGCGTACATCTCCACTCTTTGCGACAATGGGTATTGCCCTTCCTGGTGGTATCGCTGCTAAGAAAGACAATCCAGATCGCCAAGTATGGAACATCATGGGTGACGGTGCATTCAACATGTGCTACCCAGACGTTATCACAAACGTTCAATACGACCTTCCAGTTATCAACGTTGTCTTCTCAAATGGTAAATATGCCTTCATCAAGGACAAATACGAAGACACAAACAAACACTTGTTTGGTTGTGACTTCCCTAATGCTGATTATGCGAAAATCGCTGAAGCGCAAGGTGCTGTAGGATTTACAGTTGACCGTATCGAAGACATCGATGCAGTTGTTGCAGAAGCTGTTAAATTGAACAAAGAAGGTAAAATTGTTGTAATCGATGCTCGCATCACTCCACACCGTCCACTTCCAGTAGAAGTACTTGAATTGGATCCAAAACTTCACTCAGAAGAAGCAATTAAAGCCTTCAAAGAAAAATACGAAGCAGAAGAACTCGTACCATTCCGTCTCTTCTTGGAAGAAGAAGGTTTGCAATCACGCGCAATTAAATAATTTCTCTCGTCGAAAATCAAAGATAAATTTATAGACTTCTTTATTAGATTACTGCCGACGATTCCATCATTGAAACCATAAATTTCAATGATGGAATCTAGTGTGGAGCCTAGAAAAAGTCCCAAAGGATTTTTCGTAGTTTGATGAGCAAAGATTTGCCATCAAACTTGGTTTAACCTTGTTTATTCTTTGATTTTCATAGAGAGAAACTTGAAAAGATCGGAGCAATCCGGTCTTTTTCTGGAGGATAGTAAATGGATTTAAATCAATTAGATATTATCGTTTCAGATGTTCCCCAAGTCTGTGCTGACTTGGAGTATATCTTGGATAAAAAGGCAGATTATGCTGATGACAGTTTTGCTCAATTTACGATTGGCAGTCACTGTCTGATGTTGTCCCAAAATCATTTGATTCCTTTGAACAATTTTCAGTCAGGAATTATTCTTCACATTGAGGTTGAGGATGTAGACCAGAATTACCAACGGTTGAAAGAGCTTGGTGTCGAGATTTTACACGGTATTTGTGAAACGGATTGGGGGACAGAGTCCTTATTAGTTAAAGGCCCTGCTGGTCTAGTGGTTGATTTTTATCGTATGAAATAAGGGGCTTAGTCATTGACGTTAACCATAGCTATTTTTACAACAGAAATTGCGAATATGAACCATTGAAAGATCGGAGCCATCCGGTCTTTTTTAGGTAAACCTAATAGTAACTTCTGAGCTTGACTATCGTGAGGTAACGAATTAAAACAGTCTCGTGATAGACCGTTTTAAGTATGACGCTGGACATAAGAATCATCAGAGGAAGGAATAGCGAGATTGTGTCTCTACGAATAGAAATGTGACAGTACGGCATGTATAGTAGATAAGGGGATTTGAAATTAGTTTATACTAGATTGAAAATTATTAAAATGTAGAACTTTTCTAATTTTCAGACTTTTTGTCGAATTATCATCTTAATAGGTATATAATGTATTTAAAGAAATCAAAGAATAAAGAGGTGGTAATATGAAATTATCACGATATGTCTTAAGGTATGATACTGAAGATGGTAGTGTATATTTTAATACCAAAAATAATCATTCATTTTTGATTACGAATGAATTGAAGAAGAATATACAAGAAAATAAAACAACGGGAAGTGAATATATTGCCTATTTGGAAGAGAATAGATATTTACGTGAAGACAATGAGGTAAACAAATATTTAAAACAGATAGAAGATAGGAATAATGAGATACTAGAGTTTACAATTCTTACTCATGGAGATTGTAATTTTCGATGTAAGTATTGTTATGAACACTTTAAAAATATTGGAATGTCTATTGAAACAGAAAATGCTATTTTGAAATTTGCTGAAGAAAAATTGAGTAATTCTCAATATCATTTCCTAAGGATAGCATGGTTTGGTGGAGAACCTCTGTTAGGCTATAAAACAATTCAACGGCTTTCACTAAAATTTTTGAAAATTTGTGAGCGATTTGGAATAACGTATTCAGCAAGTATTACTACTAATGGATTTTTGTTAACATCTTCCAAATTTGAAAAATTAGTAAGAGAGTATGATGTTACTAATTTTCAGATTACTATTGATGGTGATGGAGAGAGTCATGATTCTCAACGTGTGTTAAAAAATCAAAAAGGTTCCTATGCGCGAATTTTAGATAATCTTCATAAAATGAAGGATAGTGATTTAGATTTTATTTGTACGTTAAGATTCAATATATCGAAGGAAAATTATGACCATATGGAGTCATTTCTATTAAATGATGGTCGTTACTTTAAAAATGATGATAGATTTTTTCTTCTATATCATAATATCGGTAACTGGGGACAAGGAGATCGTTCTAAAGACGACTGTGTTACAGTATTTAAAAATGATATGAGTTTTGGTATTTCTAAGAAAGCAGTTGATTTGGGGTACCATCTATCTTTGCCAAGCATTGTGGTTCACAATTCCTTTTCTTGTTATGCCAATCGTTTAAATCACTATATGTTTAACGTTAGAGGTATTGTACAAGCATGTACAGTTGCTTTGTACGATAATCAAAATGTTTTTGGAAATATCAATACTGGATTGATTAACAAAGATAAAATGAAAGGATGGTTTCTGTCTGTTAGAGAAGATTGTAAAACATGTCCCTTTGTTTTAGTTTGTAAATCAGGATTTTGTCCAATGGCTAAGCATATTACGAAATTAAGCTCTTCTGTGACTTGTAAGAATATGCAAGAGAAAATTCGTAAAAATCTAGCACTTTATGCTATTTCTGGATGCTATGAAGATATTTTAGATGTGGACTAGAGAGGGGTAAGCAAAAATGTCTATTAAGAAAAACAAAAAGGTTGTAAAAAACTGAAGCTGTAAGCAATAATTGTAATATTTGTAAAATTTATATAATAAAAATGGAGAGAAGTGCTAGCATCTCTCTTTTTCTAGGAGGGCATTATGAATAAAATATTTCACTATCTGGATAAGAAAACGAAGTTTTATACTATCATCGGTGCACTGGCAAATGGAGGTTTGGCTCTTGCTCAACCCTTAGTCGTATCACAAGCCTTGTCCTTAAATCAAGGGGAACTGACTTATTCTAAAATCATACAGTTTGCTGTTTTTGGCTTTACAGTATACTTTGTCTTGTATAGCTTAATGCTCTTTTGTAATCATACACATAATGTTTTTCGGCGTGAAATTCAAATGAATATGAGGGCAGATTTATTTGACAAGCTGATGACAAAAAAAGATTTTAGCGAAGATGAAAAAATCACTATGCTCACACAAGATATGGAGTATTTGGGGGATAATTACTTAGAAAAATATATCAATATCATTTGCTGGAGCTTTGTAGCATTACTAACAGCGATTTATATTATTTCGCAAAATTTGTTGTTAGGTAGTATTTTTGTCTGTTTCACTATTTTACGTCCTATTCCTCAGTTCTTGATGAATAAAAGACTCAAATATACTGGTGATGACATGGCGCAAAGCAGAGTAGAAGTTCATAATCAAGTATCTGATAGTATCCGAGGAGCACACACTCTACTCATGAACCAAGCAATTTCTGAAAATCAGAACAGATTTTGGAAGATTAATCGAAATTATCAACTAGCCATTCAAAAATTTTGCTTTACCCATAATATTATTTTCTTTTGCAACGGTTTCATGGTTTTTTTAAGTCAAGTTTTACCACTTGTTTTAGGTTTTTACTTTGCTATGGCTGGGCAGAAAGTGTCAGTGGCAAGTCTTGTTGCCATGTACATCGCAGCAGGTCAGCTAGTGAGCCCTATTCAGACTATTATGTATGATGCTGTAGATATACAAGGGGCAAAAACGACAGCAGATAAGATTTTTGGAGTATTAGAAATTGGAGATGTAAAACAGATAGATAAAAAAGATGCGCAAGAATTGAATGCTCTGCACATTAAAAATTTAAGTAAAACCTATGGTGACAGACAACTTTTTACTCATCTAAATTTGGATGTTCAAGCAGGTCAGAAAGTTTTAATCAAAGGACCGAGTGGTTGTGGTAAGTCAACCTTGTTTCGACTCATTACTGGAGAAGAAATAGCAGATGAGGGAGAAATTATCGGTGTGACAACTGTTAATGAATGTACATCAAGTTTTGTATCCAGTATAGGAATTATTAGCCAACATCCATTTCTCTTTAACGATACAGTGCGTTATAATTTGACATTAGGACAAGAATTTTCTGATGAAGAGTTGCTTGCTGTTTTGAAACAAGTCAAACTAGATTTTGAATTGACGGGTGGGATGGATTTTATTATCAAAAATAACGGGGAGAATATTTCTGGAGGACAAAGAGTAAGGATTGAATTGGCACGTTTTCTTCTTCGTAAAAAAAATCTGTTATTGGCTGATGAAGTGACCGCAGCCCTAGACAAAGAAAACGCCTTCATGGTACATGAGCTACTATTTTCTCTTCCTGTTATGATGTTAGAAATTGCCCATCATATTGATGATGAAAGTAGATATCAACAAGTTGTAGATTTAGGAAAATATTGATTCTGGCTTAAAAGTTAGTTTTATCAGAAAATAAAGTAAATATTTCAGCAATAAAACACCTAGTATCAAGATTTTTTAATACATAATAATATGCGTTTTTCTGATTATATATACTTTTCCTAACTTCACTCTTCTTTACTTATCACAAGATTGTGATAGTTTACATTTTTATAACAAAACTCTCAAACTCTTGCTTGTTTTTGCGTCATATTATAAAATAAAAAGCATAAAAGAATAAAAGAGGTTTTGAAAATGTCCGAAAAACAAATGAAAGTGTTGGGCTGGGTAGCGATTTTCATGTCTGTTATGATGTATGTGTCTTACTTCCCACAAATCATGAATAATCTTGCCGGTCAAAAAGGCAACTTCATTCAACCCCTAGTCGCAGCTATCAACTGTAGTCTCTGGGTTTACTATGGTCTTTTCAAAAAGGAAAGAGATATTCCACTTGCAGCTGCCAATGCACCGGGTATCGTTTTTGGTCTAGTAACGGCTATTACGGCATTGATTTAAAAAGAAGACTGATTTCAGTCTTTTTTTTCGTATATATAAGCAAGCTCAGCCCCATCATTACCCAGATAGTTTCAAACATTTTATTTTCTTTTTAGTATAATAGAAGTAATAAATCAAGTGAGGTAAAGTGATGACAGAAAGACTACAATTTCCAGATGGTTTCCTCTGGGGCGGTGCTACGGCTGCTAATCAATGTGAAGGTGCTTATAATTTAGACGGTCGTGGATTGGCGAATGTGGATGTCGTCCCCATCGGTCCAGACCGTGAAGCCATTATCACAGGTCAGAAAAAGATGTTTTCGTTTGAGGAGGGTTATTTTTACCCAGCCAAAGAAGCCATTGATATGTACCATTATTACAAGGAAGATATTGCTCTTTTTGCGGAAATGGGCTTTAAGACTTATCGTCTATCCATTGCTTGGACTCGGATTTTTCCTAAGGGTGACGAATCGGAGCCAAATGAAGCTGGTCTAGCCTTTTATGAGGATTTGTTTAAGGAATGTCACAAGTATGGAATCCAACCTCTAGTGACTATCACGCATTTCGACTGTCCTATGCACTTGATTGAAAAATACGGTGGTTGGCGCAATCGTCGCATGTTAGACTTCTATGAAAAACTTTGTCGCACACTCTTTACCCGCTATAAGGGTTTGGTCAAATATTGGCTTACCTTCAACGAAATCAACATGATTCTCCATGCACCCTTTATGGGAGCTGGGCTCTGTTCTGAAGAAGGAGAAAATCAAGAACAGGTTAAATATCAGGCTGCTCACCATGAGTTGGTAGCTTCAGCTCTTGCAACAAAGCTTGCCCACGAAATTGACCCAGAAAACAAGGTCGGATGTATGTTGGCAGCAGGGCAATACTATCCCAACACAGCCCATCCGAGAGACTACTGGGCTGCTATGGAGGAAGATCGCAAGAGTTACTTCTTCATTGATGTTCAAGCGCGTGGGGAATACCCAAACTATGCCAAGAAGCAGTGGGAGCGTGAGGGAATTGAGATTCAAATGACGTTAGATGATCTGGACTTGTTGAAGAATTACACTGTTGACTTTGTTTCCTTCTCTTACTATGCAAGTCGAGTGGCCTCAGGGGATCCAGAAGTTAAAGAATTAACTGCTGGAAATGTTTTTGCCTCTCTCAAAAATCCTTATCTAGAATCTTCAGAATGGGGATGGCAGATTGACCCACTTGGTCTTCGCATCACCCTCAATGCCATCTGGGATCGTTACCAAAAGCCTATGTTCATTGTAGAAAATGGTCTCGGTGCTATGGATACACCGGATGAGAATGGTTATGTAGCAGATGACTATCGGATTGCTTACTTAGAGGCTCATATCAAGGCTATGCGAGATGCCATTTACCACGATGGTGTTGATTTGCTTGGTTATACGACTTGGGGCTGTATCGATCTGGTTTCAGCTGGAACAGGCGAAATGAATAAGCGCTATGGCTTTATCTATGTAGATCGAGATAATGCAGGAAATGGGACTCTCAAACGTAGCAAGAAGAAGTCCTTCTATTGGTACAAGGATGTCATTGCCAGCAATGGTGCAAGCATTGAGTAGAGCACATTTGTTCACTATTTTTATAAAATCTTCTCCCTACTTTATAATATGTGAAAAAGAGTTCAATTAGATGGAGCTTTTTGCTATAATGAGGGAGAAAAATCAGATAGGAGATTGACATGTCAGAACCATTATTTTTACAATCAGTTATGCAAGAAAAAATCTGGGGTGGTACCAAGCTACGTGATGAGTTTGGTTATGACATCCCAAGTGAAAAAATCGGAGAATATTGGGCCATCTCAGCCCATCCAAATGGCGTCTCTAAAGTTGCCAATGGTCGCTTTGAAGGAACAGATCTAGCTACTTTGTATGCAAAACACCGTGAATTGTTTGGTAATCGTCCAGAGTCTGTATTTCCACTTTTGACTAAGATTCTGGATGCCAACGACTGGCTCAGCGTCCAAGTTCACCCAGATGATGCCTATGGACTCGAGCATGAAGGCGAACTCGGAAAAACAGAATGCTGGTACATCATCGCTGCGGATGAAGGTTCAGAGATTATCTACGGGCATAATGCCAAATCAAAAGAAGAACTCCGCCAGCAAATCGAAGCGAAAGACTGGGATGGTCTGTTGACCAAAGTACCAGTTAAAGCTGGAGATTTCTTCTATGTACCAAGCGGCACCATGCATGCTATCGGGGCAGGTATTTTAATCCTTGAAACACAACAATCTAGTGACACAACCTACCGTGTCTATGACTTTGAGCGTAAGGATGATAATGGTAAATTGCGTGAACTTCACCTTGAAAAATCCATTGATGTATTGAACATTGGTGAGCCTGCAAATAGCCGTCCTGTAACTGTTAAAGCAGATGATTTGCGTTCCACTCTCCTTGTATCCAATGATTTCTTTGCAGTTTACAAGTGGGAAATTACTGGAAAAGTTGACTTCGAAAAGACAGCTGACTACAGCTTGTTGAGTGTCTTGGCTGGTCAAGGTCAGTTAACTGTTGACGGGAAAAACTATCCAATCCAAAAAGGCAGCCACTTTATCCTACCAAGTGATGTTGAAGCTTGGACTCTGGAAGGGCAAGATTTAGAATTAATTGTTAGTCATCCATAAAAAAGAAAGGGCCTGAGTTCATACTCAAGTCCTTTTTGATTACATAAATTGGGCGGTGAAGACCACGATGATGATGATTGGAATGATGAAACGAAGAAGGAAGAGCCAGACTTGGAACAGTCCCTGTTTCCATGCTGTTTCATCGAGATGGAGTTCCTCCATTGCAAGAGCCTTTTTAAAGATATAGCCTGTAAAAAGTGAAAGGCAGAGAGCTCCAAATGGCATGAGGAGATTGGAAACCAAGAAATCCATAGCGTCAAAGAAGGTCTTCCCAAAAATGTGAACATCCGCCATGACACCGTAAGAAAGGGCTGAAGGGATTCCAAAGACAAAGGTCAAAATTCCTAAAATAACACTCCACTTAGCACGCTTGCTGTTGTCCTGATTGGTGATATTACCCACATTGATTTCTAGCATGACGACTGAAGAAGTGACTGTCGCAAAGAGGAAGAGCAAGAGGAAGAGGATGTAGAAAATGGTTCCAAAAGGCATCTTGTCAAAGAGTTGAGGCAAGACGATAAAGAGCAGGCTCGGTCCCCCTTCAGACTGGATATTGAAGGCTGACATAGCAGGAAAAATGGCTAGACCTGCCATGATGGACACCGAGATGTTCATTGCTACGATAGAAATTCCTGACTGGACTAGATTGGTTTTCTTATCCAAATAAGAAGCATAGGTCAGCATAGCTGTAACCCCTAGTGAGAGGGCAAAGAAAGATTGTCCCAGAGCATAGAGGAGACCAGCACTTGTCAGCTTAGAGAAGTCTGGTTTGAGGAAGTAAAGAACCCCTTCCATGGCATTTGGCAAACTGAGAGAGCGCCCGATGATGACAACAAAGATGATAAAGAGCAGAGGCATCATAACTTTAGATGCTCTTTCAATCCCTTTTTGAACCCCACGTGATACAATAAAGATATTCAATAAGATAAAGACCGCTTGTGCCCCTAGGGCAATGGCTGGATTTGAAATGATGGAAGTAAATAACTGAGCATAATCCCCCGTTCCACCAATTTGGAACAATTTTCCAAACTCAATGCCTAGATAAACCAGAATCCATCCCCCAATAACACTGTAGAAAGATAAGAGGATAAAGAGGGCAAAGGCACCAATCCAACCGATAAAGTTGTACTTACTATTCTTGCCTAGTTTTCCAAAGGTTTTGATAGCTGAGACACCAGCACTTCGACCGAGAGCAAATTCAGCCAGCAGTAGGGGGAAACCGATTAGAATAGTGGAAATGAGAAAGACTAGTAAAAATCCTCCTCCACCGTTAGCAGCAGTCATGTAGGGGAATTTCCAAACGGCTCCAAGTCCGATGGCTGAACCAGCAGATGCTAGGATAAAGCCCAGTTTAGAACCCCATTGCGATTTTTCAGACATAGTTAAACTCCTAAAATTAGTGTTACAAAAGAAAAAGCTACTGCCCTTGACAAATAGCCTCATCAGTACTCAAAGTGAGCCTTTCTTTTGATTGATAGACTTGACTATCCTATCATGTTTTCTAAGGTCTGTCAAGAAAACCATTTTCATGTTATGATAAAGTAAAAAATTTCGCAAAAACGCTTGACTCTGACCTAAGGGGAGGGGTTATACTATCAATGTAAGGAGGAAATCATGTACCATATAAAAGAAGCTGCGCAGCTTTCGGGTGTCTCTGTCAAGACCCTACACCACTACGATAAGATAGGACTTTTGGTTCCTTTAAAGTCGGAAAACGGCTATCGAACCTACAGTCAGGAGGATTTGGAACGCCTTCAGGTCATTCTTTACTATAAATATCTAGGCTTTTCTTTAGAAAAAATAGCAGAGCTATTAAAGGAAGAAAGGACAGATTTATTGCCTCATTTGACTAGGCAGTTGGACTATTTGACTCGAGAAAGGGAACATCTGGATACCTTGATTTCAACCTTGCAAAAAACCATTCAAGAACAAAAAGGAGAAAGAGAAATGAGCATTCAAGAGAAATTTGCTGGATTTAACTACCAAGACCATCAAAAATACCACCAAGAGGCGGTAGAGAAATATGGACAAGAAGTCATGGACCAAGCGCTGGAGCGCCAGAAAGGTCACGAAGACGAGGCTACGGCTGCCTTCAATCAAGTTTTTCAAGCTTTGGCACAAAATCTTCAAGCTGGTCTACCTGTAACAGCAACCGAAAATCAAGAAGAAGCTGCTAAACTCTTGCAAGCTATTCGTACTTATGGATTTGACTGCTCTATTGAGGTATTCGGTTATATCGGTAAAGGCTACGTCTACAACCCAGAGTTTAAGGAAAATATTGACAAATTTGGACCTGGAACAGCCCAGTACACATCAGATGTGATTGCCCAATATGTCCAAACTCAGACAAAATAAAATCGGAGGAGTGATCTTCCGATTTTTACTAAATTCAAGCACTACTTGCTTAATAATTTTTCTACTACATTTAGTTTTCGCATGGTCAAATCTACATTAAAAAGCTTTTCAAGATAGTTGGTATGGAGTTTCTTTTGTTTAGCAGTTCTAGGGAGATAGAGGTAAAGACAATGGTTACCGATACAAATTTCTTCTTCACCGTAATCAATTTTCAATTTTTCTAAAGGGAGACTTTGAATAGATTCTTGATAAAAAATCACGTGTATACGGTCATAAAGATAGTGTTCTCCAAACGGGTTTTCTTGGACAATTTTTTTAAAATCACTTTTGTTCTTGATTACCATTTTTAAGTCAGCACCAATATTTTCATTTATTAGAGTATGGACACGTTCTCGTATTTTTTCTAAATCTAAGTCACTTTCAAGAATGATATTCCCACTTTGAATATAGGTTCGAACTTGTTGAAAACCAGCTTCTGTCAAGATATCTACTAGATAAGACATTTTAGGGATAGCATTTTTTCCATTAGGAGTAACTCCCCTTAACAAGATAATATGTTCCAAAGGACTTCCTTTCTTTTGGGGCTGATTTAGCCATTGAATAATTTAGATTTAGATTGGGTTTGATCCCGCCACCCAACCAGTACAGAGGGCAGAAGTGATGTTAAACCCACCCGTGTGGGCATTGATATCCAGTACCTCGCCAGCAAAGTGGAGTCCAGGTACCAGCTTACTTTCTAGAGTTTTGGGATTGATTTCCTTGAGACTGACGCCCCCTTTGGTAACAAAGGACTTAGCAAGGGACATTTTACCAGTTACAGGAATTTTAAGTCCCTTGATAGACTGGACAAGTTGTTCGCGTTCCTTTTCAGTCAGTTGTTTGACTTTGTCAGGATAGCCTGGCACAAAAAATTCTGCCAAGCGTTCTGGAAGTAAAGTTTTTAAGGCATTTTTTAGAGATTTTTCCCGATTTTCTTCTAGAAATACTACCAAGCCCTTCTCAGATAGTTGAGGCAAAACATCGAGTGAGAGAACCTCTCCGCCCTTGACAAAGCTGGACATACGCAGGGCAGCAGGGCCAGACAAACCAAAGTGGGTAAAGAGCAGATCGTGAGTGATGACATGTTTACCATAACTTAGGGTCACATCATCCAATGAAATTCCCTGCAAGGCCTTGTGTGGAAAATCTGTCAATAAAGGACTTTCAGCAGCCTCAAGCTCGGTAATGGTGTGTTTAAAATGACGGGCAATCTCGTGACCAAAACCAGTCGAACCAGTAGAAGGATAGGATTTCCCACCAGTTGTGACAATGAGTTTCTCACAAGTAAAGCTTTGGTCTGCGGACTTAAGGACAAACTGGTCGCCGATTTTTTTAACCGAAACAATTTCTGTTTGAGTAGCAACTTGACCACCTAGCTCAGTGATTTTCTTTTCCAAAGCCTCGATTATAGTTCGCGATTTGTCGCTGGCCGGAAAGACGCGTCCGTGGTCTTCGACCTTGAGTTTGACCCCATTTTCAGTAAAAAAGTTGATGATATCATGGTTATCAAATTGGGAGAAGACACTGTAAAGAAAGCGCCCATTTCCAGGGATTCCAGCTAGTAGGTCATCTAGAGTTCCGTTGTTGGTTACATTGCAACGTCCCCCACCAGTCCCAGCTAATTTTTTTCCAAGTTTCCGATTTTTTTCGATGAGGAGGGTTTTCTGTCCATAAAAGCTACTGGAAATCGTAGCCATCATGCCAGCAGGACCTCCACCGATGACAATAGTATCAAAATGTTTCATAGCTCTATTGTACCACAAAAAAACAAGAGATGATGGTCACCTCTTGTCAAGAATGCAATTAATCAATTTCATATCCCATCAGCAAACCACCATCTTCTGCATAAAAACTGCAGAGACCAGATGTTGGGAGAATTTTAATATCCGCCTGTGGGAAGGTTTCACGGATTCGCTCTGAAAGCTGTTGGCAACATTTCTCGTTATTGCGTTGAGCCATGACAATACGACCACCAGCATATCCCGCTTTCACTAACTCTTCATATGCTGCCTGAATCGATTTCTTTGGTCCTCTTGCTTTTTGTAGCAATTCGAGAGTTCCAGTTTCACTAGCTTCCCCGACCATACGGATATTGAGAAGGCCAACGACCGTACCGATAAGTTTACTCAAACGGCCGTTCTTCACCAAGTTATCGACTTTAGCTAGGACAAAGAGCAACTTGGTTTTTTCTTGATAGGCAGTGATAGCTTCAACCACTTCTTCAAAAGATAAGCCCTGGTCAATCAAATCATTTAATTTTTCTACGAGCAAGTCAACTTCCCCGCCAGCAGACAAACTATCAATTACATGAATCTTAGTGTCAGGATGGTCTTCTAGATAAATATTCTTGGCTAGTTGAGCACTATTGTGACTGCCAGAAAGAGTACCAGTGATGGTTACTAGAAAAATGTTTTTGGCACCTTCAAATGCTCGCAAATAATCATCTGGGCTTGGACAAGCTGATTTTGAAGCTTCTGCGGTTGCATACATGGTTCCCATCATTTGGTCAATGTCAAGACTGGCATCATCAACAAAGACCTGATCAGCTACTTGAATGGTTAAGGGAACACTCACAAAGGTCGTGTCAATAGCTGGTGTTGCCAGCTGACGATAATCACAGCCAGAGTCAGCGATAATCTTCCAAGTCATAGAAATTCTCCATCTTTGTCAGTTATACATTGACAAAGGTTCTGTCTTTTTTTACAATTATATCATGAAAGCCCTTGAAACAAAAGCCTCATCCGTCTGTTGTGACAAGTAGAAAGAAAATGTTATGTCTGAACGTAGAATCTCTGAAAAGTCTCTTGAAAATCTCAGAAAATCAAACCAAGAATCCAATTTATTAACCAGAGAAGCCATTGAAACAGCCCTCTTACAACTCTTGGAAAAAAAGGACTTGACCAAGATTAGTATTTCTGAATTGGTCAAACGTGCAGGCGTTTCTCGTGCGGCCTTTTATCGCAATTATGATTCCAAAGAGGAGATTTTAGAAAGTGTCTTTAAACGAACTGTCCACAATATTATGGAACAGTTGCATCATTATGATTTAAAGACAGACCTTTATCTGGTCTGGGTTCACCTTTTCCGAGAAGCAAGAAAGGAAGCCAGAGTGATTCAACTGGCCTTAGATTACCATCTGGAAAAAATCTTTGTCCAAGCCATGCTGGAGTTTCTGGAAAAATACCATGGAAAATCAAAAGGTGTCAGTTCTTATCTTCATTCCTTCTGGAGCTCGGCCATCGTCTCTGTCCTTCTAAAATGGATCAAGGATGGCATGAAGGTACCAGCTGAAAAGATAGCGGATTTACGGTTACCATTTTTTAAAAAATAGAGAAAAAGGAGAAAAGAGATGACTGAAAAAAGACTGGCCTGGGATGAGTATTTTGCAGCCCAAGCCTTACTAATTGCTAATCGTTCCACTTGTAAACGTGCCAAAGTAGGCGCGATTCTGGTAAAAGATAATAAGGTTATTTCCACTGGTTACAATGGTTCGGTGTCAGGGACTGAGCATTGTATTGACCACGAATGTCTGGTCATTGAAGGCCACTGTGTTCGCACTCTTCACGCTGAGGTTAATGCTATTCTCCAAGGTGCAGAACGTGGTGTTCCTAAAGGCTTTACAGCCTATGTAACCCATTTTCCTTGTCTCAACTGTACCAAACAATTGCTTCAGGTCGGCTGCAAGCGCGTGGTTTATATCAACCAGTATCGAATGGATGACTATGCCCAATACCTTTATCAAGAAAAAGGGACAGAATTGACCCATCTACCACTTGAGACAGTACAGGCAGCTCTTAAAGAGGCAGATTTAATGTAAAAATTATCAAAAATAAATGGTTTAGAAAGATTTTTAAACCGTTTTTTGGTATAATAAGAAGAATAAATTGAAAGAAGGAATTCCAAAAATGGGAAAAATTGAAGTTATTAATCATCCACTGATTCAACACAAATTGTCAATCTTGCGTCGTACAGATACTTCTACAAAAGCTTTCCGTGAGCTAGTAGATGAGATTGCAATGTTGATGGGGTATGAAGTACTTCGTGATCTTCCACTAGAAGATGTGGAAATCGAAACACCAATCACAAAAACAGTTCAAAAACAATTGGCAGGTAAGAAATTGGCTATCGTTCCAATCTTGCGTGCAGGTATCGGGATGGTTGATGGTCTCTTGAGCTTGGTTCCAGCTGCTAAAGTTGGTCACATCGGTATGTACCGTGATGAAGAAACGCTTCAACCAGTTGAGTACTTGGTGAAATTGCCTGAGGATATTGACCAACGTCAAATTTTTGTAGTAGACCCAATGTTGGCAACAGGTGGATCAGCAATCTTAGCTGTTGACTCGCTTAAAAAACGTGGCGCATCAAATATCAAATTTGTCTGCCTTGTATCTGCACCAGAAGGTGTAAAAGCTCTTCAAGAAGCTCATCCAGATGTAGAAATCTTTACAGCAGCCTTGGATGAACGCTTGAACGAACACGGTTATATCGTTCCAGGTCTTGGAGATGCTGGGGACCGCTTGTTCGGTACGAAATAAAATCGAAAAGAAGAATGAATTGGAAAAGAATTTCCAGTCGTGAAAGGAGGTTGAATTTTTGTTTCTGTCTAATGAAAACAGAGCAAAAATTTGACCTTTTTTGACCTAGATATTATAATAGTCTTATCTTCAGTCATTTGACCAACAAAATTAAAACTCAAAAGGAGAATTGAATGATTCCTGTAGTTATTGAACAAACAAGCCGTGGAGAACGTTCCTACGATATTTACTCACGTCTTCTTAAAGACCGCATCATTATGCTGACAGGTCCAGTTGAAGACAATATGGCTAACTCTGTTATTGCCCAATTGCTTTTCTTGGATGCCCAAGATAGTACAAAAGATATTTACCTTTATGTCAATACACCTGGTGGTTCTGTTTCAGCTGGTTTGGCAATCGTTGATACTATGAACTTTATCAAGGCAGATGTCCAAACTATCGTTATGGGAATGGCTGCATCTATGGGAACAGTCATCGCGTCAAGTGGAGCAAAAGGCAAACGTTTCATGCTTCCAAATGCAGAGTATATGATCCACCAACCAATGGGTGGTACAGGTGGTGGTACTCAACAAACCGATATGGCGATTGCTGCAGAACACTTGCTCAAAACTCGTAACATCTTGGAAAAAATCTTGGCTGAAAATTCAGGTCAGTCAATCGAAAAAGTCCATGCAGATGCAGAACGTGATAACTGGATGAGTGCCCAAGAAACACTTGAATATGGCTTCATTGATGAAATCATGGCCAACAATTCATTGAACTAATAATCAAAGAAGGCAAACTCGACTGGGTTTGCTTTTTTTGGTATAATAGGGAGAGATTTCTTAGAAAGAGGATTTATCATGTTTGAAAAAGTCAATCGATCTGGCTTGATTATCTATCTTTACTATAATCGTGATGCCAAAAAACTGCAGGATTATGGAGATATTACCTATCATTCCAAGAAACATCGTTACTTACAGCTTTATGTTCCAACTCAAGAAGTGGAGCAATTGGTCGGGCGCTTGAGCAAGGAAAAATTTATAAAAAAAGTCAGAGTTTGTCATATCCAAGAGCTGGAAACACCCTTTGTGGGCAATCTTTATCGAGAGGAAAACGTTATCATTGAAAAAGTTAAAGAAAAGTGTTGACAATTTTCTGATAATTCGGTATATTCTTAACATGCTATTTATTTAAGAAATAAGGAGACAAAAAAGATGAAGAAAAAATTTGCCCTATCGTTTGTGGCGCTTGCAAGTGTAGCACTTCTTGCAGCCTGTGGAGAAGTGAAGTCTGGAGCGTCAAACGCTGCTGGTAACTCAGTAGATGAAAAGACAATCAAAATTGGATTTAACTTTGAAGAAACTGGTGCTGTAGCAGCCTACGGTACATCTGAACAAAAAGGTGCCCAATTGGCCGTTGATGAAATCAATGCAGCAGGTGGTATCGATGGAAAACAAATCGAAGTAGTCGATAAAGATAACAAGTCTGAAACAGCAGAGGCTGCTTCAGTAACAACTAACCTTGTAACCCAATCTAAAGTATCAGCAATCGTAGGACCTGCGACATCTGGTGCAACTGCAGCTGCTGTAGCGAACGCTACAAAAGCAGGTGTTCCATTGATTTCGCCAAGTGCGACTCAAGATGGATTGACTAAAGGTCAAGATTACCTCTTTATCGGAACTTTCCAAGATAGCTTCCAAGGAAAAATTATCTCAAACTATGTTTCTGAAAAATTAAATGCTAAGAAAGTTGTTCTTTACACTGACAATGCCAGTGACTATGCTAAAGGTATTGCCAAAGCCTTCCGTGAAGCTTACAAAGGTGAAATCGTTGCAGATGAAACTTTCGTAGCAGGTGATACAGACTTCCAAGCAGCCCTTACAAAAATGAAAGGGAAAGACTTTGATGCCATCGTTGTTCCTGGTTACTACACTGAAGCTGGTAAAATTGTAAACCAAGCGCGTGGTATGGGAATTGACAAGCCAATCGTTGGTGGTGATGGATTCAACGGTGAAGAGTTTGTACAACAAGCAACTCCTGAAAAAGCATCAAACATCTACTTTATCTCAGGCTTCTCAACTACTGTAGAAGTTTCAGCTAAAGCAAAAGCCTTCCTTGACGCTTACCGTGCTAAGTACAATGAAGAGCCTTCAACATTTGCAGCCTTGGCTTATGATTCAGTTCACCTTGTAGCAAACGCAGCAAAAGGTGCTAAAAACTCAGGTGAGATTAAGGACAACCTTGCTAAAACAAAAGATTTTGAAGGTGTAACTGGTCAAACAAGCTTCGATGCGGACCACAACACAGTTAAAACTGCTTACATGATGACCATGAACAATGGTAAGGTTGAAGCAGCAGAAGTTGTAAAACCATAATAGAAAAATGTTGAAATAGGGAATGAGCCTCGGACTCACTCCCTGTTTCGATGTTTAATACTCTTTGAAAATCAAATTCAAACTGCGTCAACGTCGCCTTGCCGTACTCAAGTACAGCCTGCGGCTAGTTTCCTAGTTTGCTCTTTGATTTTCATTGAGTATAAGAACCTATCAAAAAGTGAGGGAGAACCCTCGAAATTATATATAGAAAGAGTGAATCTTATGCTCCAACAACTAGTAAATGGTTTGATTCTAGGTAGTGTTTATGCGCTATTAGCCCTAGGATATACCATGGTTTACGGAATTATCAAGCTCATCAACTTCGCCCACGGTGATATTTATATGATGGGAGCCTTTATTGGTTATTTCTTGATTAATTCTTTCCAAATGAATTTCTTTGTAGCGCTTATCGTAGCGATGCTAGCTACAGCTGTCCTTGGTGTCGTGATTGAGTTTCTTGCTTATCGACCTTTGCGCCACTCTACTCGTATTGCTGTTTTGATCACAGCTATTGGGGTTTCCTTCCTATTGGAGTATGGAATGGTCTATCTGGTTGGTGCCAATACCCGTGCCTTCCCTCAAGCGATTCAAACAGTTCGCTATGATTTGGGACCAATTAGCTTAACAAATGTGCAGTTAATGATTTTGGCCATTTCCTTGATTTTGATGATTTTGTTACAAGTCATTGTTCAAAAGACAAAGATGGGGAAAGCCATGCGTGCAGTATCCGTAGATAGCGATGCAGCGCAATTGATGGGGATCAATGTAAACCGTACTATCAGCTTTACCTTTGCTTTGGGTTCTGCTCTTGCGGGTGCAGCTGGTGTTCTGATTGCCCTCTATTATAACTCTCTTGAGCCTTTGATGGGGGTTACTCCAGGTCTTAAATCTTTCGTTGCCGCAGTACTTGGTGGTATCGGAATTATTCCTGGTGCGGCTCTTGGTGGTTTTGTGATTGGTCTATTGGAAACCTTTGCGACAGCCTTTGGAATGTCAGACTTCCGTGATGCCATTGTTTATGGAATCCTGTTGTTGATCTTGATTGTCCGCCCAGCTGGTATCCTTGGTAAAAATGTGAAAGAGAAGGTGTAAACGATGAAAGAAAATTTAAAAGTTAATATTCTATGGTTACTCCTTTTGTTAGCTGGCTATGGCTTGATTAGTGTATTGGTTTCAGTTGGAGTACTCAATCTATTCTATGTACAGATTTTACAACAAATCGGAATTAATATTATTCTGGCTGTTGGTCTCAACTTAATCGTTGGTTTTTCAGGACAATTTTCACTTGGTCATGCTGGTTTCATGGCGATTGGTGCCTATGCAGCAGCTATTATTGGTTCTAAATCACCAACCTACGGTGCCTTCTTTGGAGCTATGATTGTAGGGGCTTTACTTTCAGGGGCAGTTGCCTTGCTTGTCGGAATTCCAACCTTACGCTTGAAGGGGGACTATCTTGCGGTAGCGACTCTTGGTGTTTCTGAAATTATCCGTATCTTTATCATCAATGGTGGAAGCCTTACAAATGGTGCAGCAGGTATCTTGGGAATTCCTAACTTTACAACTTGGCAAATGGTTTACTTCTTTGTCGTGATCACAACCATTGCAACATTGAACTTCTTGCGTAGTCCAATTGGTCGTTCAACCCTCTCCGTTCGTGAGGATGAAATTGCTGCTGAGTCAGTTGGGGTTAATACGACTAAAATTAAAATTATCGCTTTTGTCTTTGGTGCTATTACTGCAAGTATTGCAGGGTCACTTCAGGCAGGATTTATCGGTTCAGTTGTACCGAAAGATTACACCTTCATCAACTCAATCAACGTTTTGATTATTGTTGTCTTTGGTGGACTTGGTTCCATTACAGGTGCCATCGTTTCAGCTATTGTTTTGGGAATTTTGAATATGCTTCTCCAAGATGTTGCTAGTGTGCGTATGATTATTTACGCTTTGGCCTTGGTATTGGTAATGATTTTCAGACCAGGTGGACTCCTTGGAACATGGGAATTGAGTCTATCACGTTTCTTTAAAAAATCTAAGAAGGAGGAACAAAACTAATGGCATTACTTGAAGTAAAACAGTTAACCAAACATTTTGGCGGTCTAACAGCTGTTGGAGATGTGACTCTTGAATTGAACGAAGGGGAACTGGTTGGACTAATCGGTCCAAACGGAGCTGGGAAAACCACTCTTTTCAACCTCTTGACGGGTGTTTATGAACCAAGCGAGGGAACAGTGACCCTAGATGGTCACCTTTTAAATGGGAAGTCACCTTATAAGATTGCTTCTTTGGGACTTGGACGTACTTTTCAAAATATCCGTCTTTTTAAAGATTTAACCGTTTTGGACAATGTTTTGATTGCCTTTGGCAACCATCACAAACAACATGTTTTTGCTAGTTTCTTACGCCTACCAGCTTTTTACAAGAGTGAAAAAGAATTAAAGGCTAAGGCTTTGGAATTGCTTAAAATCTTTGATTTAGATGGTGATGCAGAAACGCTTGCTAAAAATCTTGCCTACGGACAACAACGTCGTTTGGAAATTGTTCGTGCCCTCGCTACGGAACCTAAAATTCTCTTCTTAGATGAACCAGCAGCAGGTATGAACCCACAGGAAACAGCTGAATTGACTGAGTTAATTCGTCGTATCAAAGATGAATTTAAGATTACGATCATGCTGATTGAACACGATATGAATCTGGTCATGGAAGTAACAGAACGTATCTACGTACTTGAATATGGTCGTTTGATTGCTCAGGGAACTCCAGACGAAATTAAGACCAATAAACGCGTTATCGAAGCTTATTTAGGAGGTGAAGCCTAATGTCTATGTTAAAAGTTGATAATCTTTCTGTACATTACGGTATGATCCAAGCAGTCCGTGATGTAAGCTTTGAAGTGAATGAAGGAGAAGTTGTTTCCCTTATCGGTGCCAATGGTGCAGGTAAGACAACCATTCTCCGTACCTTGTCTGGTTTGGTTAGACCGAGTTCAGGAAAGATTGAGTTTTTAGGTCAAGAAATCCAAAAAATGCCGGCTCAGAAAATCGTGGCAGGTGGTCTTTCGCAAGTTCCAGAAGGACGCCACGTCTTTCCTGGCTTGACTGTTATGGAAAATCTTGAAATGGGAGCTTTCTTAAAGAAAAATCGTGAAGAAAATCAAGCTAACTTGAAGAAGGTCTTTTCACGCTTCCCACGTCTTGAAGAACGCAAGAACCAGGACGCAGCCACTCTTTCAGGAGGAGAACAACAAATGCTTGCCATGGGACGCGCTCTTATGTCAACACCAAAACTTCTTCTTTTAGATGAACCATCAATGGGACTTGCCCCAATCTTTATCCAAGAGATTTTTGATATCATTCAAGATATCCAGAAGCAAGGGACAACTGTCCTCTTGATTGAACAAAATGCCAATAAAGCACTCGCAATCTCTGACCGAGGCTATGTACTGGAAACAGGGAAAATCGTCCTATCAGGAACAGGAAAAGAACTCGCCTCATCAGAAGAAGTCAGAAAAGCATATCTAGGTGGCTAAAACAATCCAGTGGATTGTTTTAGCCGGCAGATGAAGATTGCGAAGTAATCATCATTATAGTCCGGGGGACCTTTTTAGTCGGTGAATAGAGATTGCGAAGCAATCATCCGAATCCAGTGGATTGTTTTAGTCGGCAGATGAAGATTGCAAAGCAATCTTCATCTACATTAAAAGGTTAATTTCTAATAATTGAAAAAATCGAATGAAACGTTTCTTACCTTCATTCACAGAGCTCGATTTCAGAGCTCTTTTTGCTAGCTTATTCATACTTTTCTGAATTTTGAAAAAGAAATGTAAGCGTTTGATAGATTTACAAAAAGATTGTATAATAGGGATAAGAATAGAAAAGGAGAAGTCTCATGGCAGTTAAAGATTTTATGACCCGCAAGGTAGTGTATATTAGTCCAGATACAACAGTATCTCATGCAGCAGATTTGATGAGAGAGCAAGGGTTGCACCGCTTGCCTGTTATCGAAAATGATCAATTGGTTGGTTTGGTGACTGAGGGCACCATTGCCCAAGCAAGTCCATCCAAGGCAACAAGTCTTTCTATCTATGAGATGAATTATCTTCTGAATAAGACAAAAGTAAAAGATGTCATGATTCGCGATGTTGTCACTGTTTCAGGCTATGCGAGTCTAGAGGATGCAACTTATCTGATGTTGAAAAACAAGATTGGTATTCTTCCTGTCGTAGATAACCATCAAGTCTATGGGGTTATTACGGATCGTGATGTTTTCCAAGCCTTTCTTGAAATTGCTGGTTATGGAGAAGAAGGAATTCGTGTGCGCTTTGTTACAGAAGATGAAGTTGGTGTCCTCGGAAAGATTGTTTCTTTGATTGCAGAAGAAAATTTGAATATCTCGCATACAGTCAATATTCCGCGTAAGGATGGTAAGGTCATTATCGAAGTTCAAATCGATGGCTCAATTGATTTACCAGCCTTGAAAGAAAAATTTGAATCAGAGAATATTCAAGTAGAAGAAATTACTCGTACTTCAGCAAAAGTCTTGTAAGAAGGGAAGCCGAAAGGCTTCTTTTTACGTGTAATAAGAGATTAGAGCAAAAGATGGAAAGAAATGATAAAATATGCTATAATGAAACGATGTAAAAAAGGAGTATTTATGGACATTTCAGTAATTCGTCAGAAAATTGACGCAAATCGTGAAAAATTAGCTTCTTTCAGGGGGTCTCTTTGACCTAGAAGGTCTAGAGGAAGAGATTGCCATCTTGGAAAATAAGATGACAGAACCTGATTTTTGGAACGATAATATCGCGGCCCAAAAAACGTCGCAAGAATTAAATGAATTAAAAAACACCTACAACACCTTCCACAAAATGGAAGAGTTGCAGGATGAAGTCGAAATTTTATTAGACTTTTTAGCTGAAGATGAGTCGGTGCATGAAGAATTGGTTGAGCAGTTATCAGAACTTGATAAGATGATGACCAGTTATGAGATGACCTTGCTCTTGTCAGAACCTTATGACCATAATAATGCCATCTTGGAAATCCATCCAGGTTCTGGTGGTACTGAGGCGCAGGACTGGGGCGATATGTTGCTTCGTATGTATACTCGTTATGGTAATGCTAAAGGCTTTAAAGTGGAAGTATTGGATTACCAAGCAGGAGATGAAGCTGGTATTAAGTCGGTAACTTTATCATTTGAAGGTCCTAATGCCTATGGCCTTCTCAAGTCAGAAATGGGTGTGCACCGTTTGGTGCGAATTTCACCATTTGACTCTGCTAAACGTCGCCATACCTCTTTCACATCTGTAGAAGTGATGCCTGAGTTGGACGATACCATTGAAGTGGAAATCCGGGAAGATGACATCAAGATGGATACCTTCCGTTCAGGTGGTGCCGGTGGACAAAACGTCAACAAGGTTTCAACAGGTGTACGTTTAACCCACATTCCAACTGGAATTGTTGTCCAATCAACAGTGGATCGTACCCAGTATGGAAATAGAGATCGAGCTATGAAGATGTTGCAGGCTAAGCTCTATCAAATGGAGCAGGAAAAGAAAGCTGCGGAGGTAGATTCCCTCAAGGGTGAGAAAAAAGAAATCACATGGGGAAGCCAAATCCGTTCTTATGTCTTCACGCCTTATACTATGGTAAAAGATCATCGAACTAGCTTTGAAGTTGCTCAGGTAGATAAGGTTATGGACGGAGACCTAGATGGTTTTATCGATGCCTACCTTAAGTGGCGAATCAGCTAAGAAAGAAAGGAACTCACATGTCAATCATTGAAATGAGAGATGTCGTCAAAAAATACGACAACGGAACGACTGCCCTACGCGGTGTTTCGGTCAGCGTTCAACCGGGAGAATTTGCTTACATTGTAGGACCTTCAGGAGCAGGGAAGTCAACCTTCATTCGTTCTCTATATCGTGAAGTAAAAATCGATAAAGGAAGCCTATCAGTTGCTGGTTTTAATCTGGTTAAGATTAAAAAGAAAGATGTCCCGCTTCTACGTCGTAGTGTTGGGGTTGTCTTCCAGGATTATAAATTGTTGCCAAAGAAAACGGTCTATGAAAATATTGCTTACGCTATGGAAGTAATCGGGGAAAATCGCCGTAATATCAAAAAACGTGTGATGGAAGTTTTAGACTTGGTTGGGTTGAAGCATAAGGTTCGTTCTTTCCCAAATGAGCTCTCAGGTGGAGAGCAACAGCGGATTGCGATTGCACGTGCCATTGTAAATAATCCCAAAGTATTGATAGCCGATGAACCAACAGGAAACCTGGACCCGGATAATTCATGGGAAATTATGAATCTCTTGGAACGGATTAACCTACAAGGAACAACTATTTTGATGGCGACTCATAATAGCCAGATTGTAAATACCTTGCGCCACCGTGTCATTGCCATTGAAAATGGCCGTGTCGTTCGTGACGAATCAAAAGGAGAGTATGGATACGATGATTAGTAGATTTTTTCGCCATTTATTTGAATCACTAAAAAGTTTGAAACGAAATGGTTGGATGACAGTGGCTGCTGTCAGCTCAGTCATGATTACTTTGACCTTGGTTGCCATATTTGCTTCTGTTATTTTCAATACAGCGAAACTAGCTACAGATATTGAAAATAATGTTCGAGTGATGGTTTATATTCGAAAGGATGTAGCTGATAATAGCGAGACTATTGAAAAAGAAGGTCAAACTGTTACAAATAATGACTACCACAAGGTATACAATGCTTTGAAGGGGATGTCTACGGTTAAGAGTGTTACTTTTTCAAGTAAAGAAGAACAATATGAAAAATTAACCGAGACAATGGGTGATAACTGGAAAATTTTTGAAGGAGATGCCAACCCACTCTATGATGCCTATATCGTTGATACAAATACGCCAAGTGATGTAAAAACTGTAGCCGAGGATGCTAAAAAAATTGAAGGTGTGTCTGAGGTTCAGGATGGTGGTGCCAATACAGAACGCCTATTCCAACTAGCATCATTTATCCGTGTTTGGGGATTAGTTATTGCAGGACTTTTGATTTTCATTGCAGTTTTCTTGATTTCAAATACCATTCGTATTACCATTATTTCTCGCAGTCGCGAAATTCAAATCATGCGCTTGGTTGGTGCTAAGAACAGTTATATTCGTGGACCTTTCTTACTTGAAGGTGCCTTCATTGGTTTGCTTGGAGCAACTGCACCATCAGTGTTGGTCTTTATTGTTTATCGAATGGTTTACCAATCTGTCAATAAGTCGTTGGTCGGACAAAATCTGTCTATGATCGCGCCAGAGGTATTTACTCCTCTGATGATTGCCCTATTATTTGTGATTGGGATTTTCATCGGTTCACTGGGATCAGGAATTTCCATGCGCCGATTCTTGAAGATTTAGGGAAACTAGCTACTTTTATGAGGAGATTAAATGATCTCCTTTTTTTGCTACAAAAATTTTAGAAAAAGTCTATTTTTTTTGTAAAAGCCTTTACAAAAAAATTAAAGTGGTATAATTAAATCATAAAAGGTGCAAACGTTTTCGTAAAACGTTTGCCTAAATAAAAATAAAGGAGATTTGAATGATGAAAGATACATTCAAAAATGTCTTGTCTTTCGAATTTTGGCAAAAATTCGGTAAGGCTTTGATGGTGGTTATCGCGGTTATGCCGGCTGCTGGTTTGATGATTTCAATCGGTAAGTCTATCGTGATGATTAACCCAACCTTTGCACCGCTCGTTATTACTGGTGGTGTACTAGAGCAAATCGGTTGGGGGGTTATCGTTAACCTTCATATCTTGTTCGCCCTCGCTATTGGAGGAAGCTGGGCTAAAGAACGTGCTGGTGGTGCTTTCGCCGCTGGTCTTGCCTTCATCTTGATTAACCGTATCACTGGTACAATCTTTGGTGTATCAGGCGATATGTTGAAAAATCCAGATGCTATGGTAACTACTCTCTTCGGTGGATCAATCAAAGTTGCTGATTACTTTATCAGTGTTCTTGAAGCTCCAGCACTTAACATGGGTGTATTCGTAGGGATTATTTCTGGTTTTATTGGAGCAACTGCTTACAATAAATACTATAACTTCCGTAAGCTTCCTGATGCACTTTCATTCTTTAACGGAAAACGTTTTGTACCGTTTGTAGTTATTCTTCGTTCAATAATTGCTGCAATTGTACTTGCTGCTTTCTGGCCAGTAGTTCAAACAGGTATCAATAGCTTTGGTATCTGGATTGCCAACTCACAAGAAACTGCTCCAATCCTTGCACCATTCTTGTATGGTACATTGGAACGTTTGCTCTTGCCATTTGGTCTTCACCACATGTTGACTATCCCAATGAACTACACAGCTCTTGGTGGTACTTATGATGTCTTAACTGGTGCAGCTAAAGGTAGTCAAGTATTTGGTCAAGATCCACTTTGGCTTGCATGGGTAACAGACCTTGTAAACCTTAAAGGTACTGATGCTAGTCAATACCAACACTTGTTAGATACAGTACATCCAGCTCGTTTCAAAGTTGGACAAATGATCGGTTCATTCGGTATCTTGATGGGTGTAGTTGTGGCTATCTACCGTAATGTTGATGCTGACAAGAAACATAAATACAAAGGTATGATGATTGCAACAGCTCTTGCAACATTCTTGACAGGGGTTACTGAACCAATCGAATACATGTTCATGTTTGTAGCAACACCTATGTATCTTGTTTACTCACTTGTTCAAGGTGCTGCCTTCGCTATGGCTGACGTTGTAAACCTACGTATGCACTCATTCGGTTCAATCGAGTTCTTGACTCGTACACCTATTGCAATCAGTGCTGGTATCGGTATGGATATCATTAACTTCATTTGGGTAACTGTTCTCTTTGCTGTAATCATGTACTTTATCGCAAACTTCATGATTCAAAAATTCAACTACGCAACTCCAGGGCGTAACGGAAACTACGAAACTGCTGAAGGTTCAGAAGAATCTAGCAGCGAAGTGAAAGTTGCAGCAGGTTCTCAAGCTGTAAACATTATTAACCTTCTTGGTGGACGTGCAAACATCGTTGATGTTGACGCATGTATGACTCGTCTTCGTGTAACTGTTAAAGATGCAGATAAAGTAGGAAACGCAGAACAATGGAAAGCAGAAGGAGCTATGGGTCTTGTCATGAAAGGACAAGGGGTTCAGGCTATCTACGGACCAAAAGCTGACGTATTGAAATCTGATATCCAAGATATCCTTGATTCAGGTGAAATCATTCCTGAAACTCTTCCAAGCCAAATGACTGAAGCACAACAAAACACTGTTCACTTCAAAGGTCTTACTGAGGAAGTTTACTCAGTAGCAGACGGTCAAGTTGTTGCTTTGGAACAAGTAAAAGATCCAGTGTTTGCTCAAAAAATGATGGGTGATGGATTTGCAGTAGAACCTGCAAATGGAAACATTGTATCTCCAGTTTCAGGTACTGTATCAAGCATCTTCCCAACAAAACATGCTCTTGGTATTGTGACTGAAGCAGGTCTTGAAGTATTGGTTCACATTGGTTTGGACACAGTAAGTCTTGAAGGTAAACCATTTACAGTTCATGTTGCTGAAGGACAAAAAGTTGCAGCAGGAGATCTCCTTGTCACAGCTGACTTGGATGCTATCCGTGCAGCAGGACGTGAAACTTCAACAGTAGTTGTCTTCACAAATGGTGATGCAATTAAATCAGTTAAATTAGAAAAAACAGGTTCTCTTGCAGCTAAAACAGCAGTTGCTAAAGTAGAATTGTAATATACTTGAGGTTGGAAGCTGTATTCCAACCTCTTATTTTGGGAGAAAAGAATGAAATTTTTAACACTCAATACTCATAGTTGGATGGAAAAAGAAGCTGAGGAAAAATTCCAGATTTTGCTTGAGGATATTCTTGAAAAGGACTATGATTTGATTTGTTTCCAAGAAATCAATCAGGAAATCACTTCGCCAGTGGTGGAGGTTAATGATCTTTATCAAGCTTTGCCAGCTGCTGAGCCTATTCATCAAGACCACTATGTTAGACTCTTGGTTGAAAAGTTGTCTGAGCAAGGGAAAGATTACTACTGGACTTGGGCCTATAACCATATCGGTTATGATCGCTACCACGAAGGTGTGGCTATCTTGTCTAAAACACCTATTGAAGCCAGAGAAATTTTGGTTTCAGATGTGGATGATCCAACAGACTATCATACTCGCCGTGTTGCCTTGGCTGAAACTGTAGTTGATGGTAAGGAGCTTGCAGTTGCAAGTGTCCACCTTTCTTGGTGGGATAAAGGTTTCCAAGAAGAATGGGCACGATTTGAGGCTGTCTTGAAAGAATTGAACAAGCCGCTTTTGCTAGCTGGAGATTTTAACAATCCGGCTGGACAGGAAGGCTACCAAGCTATTTTAGCTAGTCCATTGGGTTTACAAGACGCATTTGAAGTTGCTCAAGAGAAAAGCGGTAGCTATACCGTTCCACCAGAAATTGATGGCTGGAAAGGGAACACTGAACCTCTTCGAATCGATTATGTCTTTACTACCAAAGAGTTAGCGGTGGAAAATTTACATGTCGTATTTGATGGTAACAAGAGTCCACAAGTGAGTGATCACTATGGCTTGAATGCTACTTTAAACTGGAAATAAAGATTGAAAAGAGGTTGGAATCATGAAGTTCCAGCCTTTTTCTGACTAGAAAAGGTACTGGAAATAGCCTAATACTCTTCGAAAATCAAATTCAAACCACGTCAGCTTCACCTTGCTGTACTCAAGTACAGCCTGCGGCTAGCTTCCTAGTTTGATCTTTGATTTTCATTGAGTATAAATAAGTGAGGATACTGAAATGGAATAAAATATGGTATAATTGGTAAGATAGATAGAATCGAGGATATTATGTCATTTACGAAATTTCAATTTAAAAACTATATTAGAGAAGCCTTGGAGGAGTTGAAATTTACAACTCCAACAGAGGTGCAAGACAAGTTGATTCCGATTGTTTTGGCAGGTCGTGACCTAGTCGGTGAATCAAAAACAGGTTCGGGTAAGACTCACACTTTCCTATTGCCGATTTTCCAGCAATTAGATGAAACCAACGATAGTGTTCAAGCAGTCATTACTGCACCGAGCCGTGAGTTGGCTACTCAAATTTACCAAGCAGCGCGTCAGATTTCAGCTCACTCAGATGTCGAAGTTCGTGTGGTTAATTATGTGGGAGGGACAGATAAGGCTCGCCAGATTGAAAAATTGGCAAGCAATCAGCCTCATATTGTTATCGGAACACCAGGCCGTATCTACGACTTGGTTAAATCTGGTGATTTGGCTATTCACAAGGCCAAGACCTTTGTGGTCGATGAGGCAGACATGACCTTGGATATGGGATTCTTAGAAACTGTTGATAAGATTGCTGGAAGCCTTCCAAAAGACTTGCAATTCATGGTTTTCTCAGCGACTATTCCACAAAAACTGCAACCATTCTTGAAAAAATACTTGTCAAATCCTGTCATGGAGAAAATCAAGACCAAAACGGTCATTTCTGATACCATTGATAATTGGTTGATTTCTACTAAGGGACGTGATAAGAATGCTCAAATTTATCAGTTGACTCAGTTGATGCAACCGTATTTGGCAATGATTTTTGTTAACACTAAAACGCGTGCTGATGAATTGCATTCATATCTGACTGCTCAAGGCTTAAAGGTGGCAAAAATCCATGGGGATATTGCACCTCGTGAGCGCAAGCGTATCATGAATCAGGTGAAAAATCTGGATTTTGAGTACATTGTCGCAACAGATTTGGCAGCGCGTGGGATTGACATTGAAGGTGTCAGCCATGTCATCAATGATGCCATTCCGCAAGACTTATCCTTCTTTGTGCACCGTGTTGGTCGTACCGGACGCAATGGCCTACCAGGTACAGCTATTACCCTATATCAGCCAAGCGATGACTCGGATATCCGTGAGTTGGAGAAATTGGGAATCAAGTTTACTCCTAAGATGGTCAAAGACGGGGAATTCCAAGATACCTATGACCGTGATCGTCGTGCAAACCGTGAGAAAAAACAAGATAAGCTCGATATCGAAATGATTGGTTTGGTTAAAAAGAAAAGAAAAAAGTCAAACCGGGTTATAAGAAGAAAATTCAATGGGCGGTTGATGAAAAGCGCCGCAAAACCAAGCGTGCTGAAAATCGTGCTCGCGGCCGTGCAGAGCGTAAAGCAAAACGCCAAACATTTTAATAGTAATTGTTGGAGTAATGAGCTCCAACTTTTTTAATTATGTGACTTTCAGTCCGTCTCACTCCGTTAGGTGCGAGACAAAAAACCACCCGCTATGCGGGTGTGCGTCGAAGGTTATACCAAAAAAACTCCAAACGCGATACAATAAAGGTGTTCAAGCCAATTGTAAAGCGAAAGGAGAAAAATATGGTACAAAAGGCTCATAGTTTATCGCACACAAAGTATCACTTTGTGTTCACCCCTAAGTATAGACGAAAAGTTATCTAAAATCAATATCAAAGTAGTTTATCACATTCGAATCACAAAAAATTTTAAAAAATGGCAATATTTGTTAACAAGAATTTTGTCGTTTGTTATAATGTAGTTGTAAATGATTAAGATTGGTAATCAAAAAATAAAGAGGGGAATGTCATGAATAAGAAATATAACAAGTTTCTATTTTTGTTGTTTATAGTTTATTTATTTGGATATTTTTCAATTTCAAAAACGTTAATTCCTTTAATGTGTGTGATACAAGTATTTTTGATAGAACATATATTTAGAGTTCGAAATAGGATTATGCAGATAGGTGAAATTATAATTGTTGTTGCTTCTATAATATTATTTGTTGATAGTATATTGAATTTGTAACAAAAGGCTTCTCTATAGAATCAAATTTTCTAGATATCTACTGAATCTGATTTATATCCTCATATTTCTTCTACTATATTTGTCACTAAACTTGACAGACATATATTACTGATACAGCCTCTCTACCTACAATCTTACAGTTAATCTGAGGCTAGTTTCTTAGTTTGCTCTTTGATTTTAGTTGAATTTTATTTGATAAAAAGAAATGCTCCTCCAAGGCGGAAGAGCATTTTTTATTGTGATTTTGATTCGGTTTCTGCCGACTCTGGATGGAGTTCTTGGTAACTTGGTGCCTTGAAAAGGTCAGCACTGGTTTTACCTTTTCGTTGGCTAAAGAGACTGGTTGATTGACTACCTTTTTCCTGCTCAATCTTTTGCAGAATTGGTAAAGAATTGAGGTAAGAAATACTTTCTGTATCAACTTTTCCAAGATGATCTGCTTGGTAGAAACGTATCAAATCGCCAGTTTGAATCTGATCGCTGATTTTTAGCTGTTGACTAGCTGCTTGACGAACAATTTCTAGTTCAGTCTGAGCTTGTTCATCAAGATTGCTGATTTCAAGACCGCTCTCAGTATAGTAGGTTCGTCCGTCGTAGTTGGTATATTTTGGTGTGACGAAGGAATTGGCAGTTCGAAAGGCAACGATTTCTTGGTGGTCTGGTGATAGGAGGTCTTGGCCGACTTGAAGGAAGGAATTGGACTCAATACCAAGGAGGTGTTCGAGAGTCGGTAAGATATCGATTTGCCCACCGTAGGTATTGATGATTTGCCCCTTTTCATAGCCAGGCATGACCACCATAAAAGGCACTCGTTGCAACATGGCATTGTCATAATTCGACCAGTTCTCAGAAATTTTTCCAATCAAAGGTGCTAGTTCAGGATTGCGGGAGTTGGAAATGCCATAGTGGTCTCCGTAAATGACGATGATGGATTTTTCATAGAGGCCACTTTCTTTGAGATAGTCAAAGAAGGCCTTGATGGCACTGTCCAGATAGTTGGCTGTTTGGAAGTAGCCATTGATAGTTTCATCTTTGGTCTTGGCCAAGGGGAAACCAAGCTCATCGCCCGTCAGATTGCTAGCATAAGGATAGTGGTTGGACACCGTGATATACTTAGCGTAAAAAGGTTGCTGTAAGTGTTCCAGATATTGGATAGAATCTTTCATCATGATTTTATCATTTAAACCATATTGGAAAGAATTGCTACTGTTTTGCTTGGTAAAATAGGAAGCATCAAAGAAGTATTGGTAGCCCCATTGTTTGTAGGTCGTATTTCGGTTCCAGAAGGTCCCGATATTACCGTGAAAGACAGCACTTGATTGGTATCCATTTTTTGATAGGATAAAAGGTGCTGCCTGCTGGGTATTGGTGCCACCGTAGTTGACCATAAAGGAACCTTGGTCAAGGCCAAATAAACCGGTCTCCAGCATAGTTTCTGCATCTGAGGTCTTACCAGCCTTGACTTGGTTAAAGATATTCGAAAAGGCTAGTGTAGATTGCGAATGGTAGAGGGAGTTGAGGAAGGGAGTGACTTCATGCTCAGTTCCATCTATGTTGAGTTTATAGTCCAGTAGGAACTGCTGAAAACTCTCCAAGTGGAGATAAATCACATTTTTCCCTTTGGCTAAGCCGAAATAGTCTGGATTGGGTTTAGCAGAATGTTCTTGAATATAATCTGTAATAGGTTGAAGATCAGTCTCAGAGGCCTTGGCACGTTCTTTGTTTGCACTGTAGGATTGGTTGGCACTATAGCCTAAAAAGGCTGGCAAACTGAGGGCGCGAACAACATAATAATTCGAAAATCCTCGCGATAGGAGATCGGGACGCTCAATTTCAGCCAAGAAAAGATTAGCAGAAAAGAGCAAGGCTGAGAGTGCAGTGATAGCAACACTGGAGCGGAATTTGAAAGGTCTCCTGTCCAGCTTGATGAGTTTTTTATAGAAAAGGAAAGCCAGCAATGGGAAATCCATAAAATAGATGAAATCCCAAGGACGCAGTAACTCTAATTCCGCAGTGCCGACAGACACCTTGCTGACCACCTTCATGGTATTAGCCGTGATAAAGTCGCTAAATTCTCGATAGTAAAAGACATTGGAATAGAGCCAAATGAATAAAAGGCTATAAATAGCTATACTCAGGCCATAAAAGATCTTGGTTGACCGAGCATAGAGGGCTAGAGCCAGCAGGAGGAGTCCCAAAGGAAGAGGATTGAAAAAGGCGATAAAGGCAAGGTAATTTCCCTGCAACTTGCCAACTTGAATATCTAAATTAAAGTCAACGGTATAGGCTAATAAGGTTTTGAGCCAATAGAGGATTAAAAGGGTTAGGACAAAACCCAGTCTGGTACCGATGGCTTTTTGGATTTTGTTAAAATTGCTTTTCACACATTTACTTCCTAATTTTTTATTAGTATTAGTATACCATTTTTTAAAAGAAGAGTAAAAAAGCAAGGGTAGTTTCTTTTTTGAGAATTGGCTAAAAGTTTGATATAATGGTAGTTATGAATAGAATAAGAGTTAGTAAAAGGGTTGAAAAGAAGCTCGCCAAAGGTCTGGTTTTACTAGAAGCCAGTGATCTTGAGAATGTCAATCTTAAGGATCAGGAAGTAGAAGTGCAGAGTCAAGAAGGAAACTTTCTTGGGACTGCCTACCTTTCCCAGCAAAACAAGGGCTTGGGCTGGTTTGTTAGTAAGGACAAGGTGACCTTCAATCAAGCTTTCTTTGAAATGCTGTTTAGACAAGCTAAAGAAAAGAGAAGCGCCTACTATCAAGATGATTTGACAACTGCCTTTCGTCTCTTCAACCAAGAGGGAGATGGCTTTGGCGGTCTGACAGTGGACCTTTATGGCGACTATGCTGTCTTTTCTTGGTATAACTCTTATGTTTATCAGATTCGCAAGGTTATCTCAGAAGCTTTTAGACAGGTTTTTCCTGAGGTCTTAGGGACATATGAGAAGATACGCTTTAAGGGGTTGGACTATGAATCAGCCCATGTTTATGGTCAAGAAGCACCTGACTTTTTCACTGTTTTAGAAAATGGTGTTCTGTATCAAGTCTTTATGAATGATGGCTTGATGACAGGAATTTTCCTAGACCAGCATGAAGTCCGCGGTAGTTTAGTGGATGGATTGGCTATGGGTAAATCCTTGCTCAATATGTTTTCCTACACAGCAGCCTTTTCAGTAGCTGCGGCCATGGGAGGAGCAAGCCAGACTACTTCGGTTGACCTAGCTAAACGTTCACGAGAATTGTCTCAAGCGCATTTTCAGGCAAATGGAATCAGCACAGGCGACCATCGTTTTATAGTCATGGATGTCTTTGAATATTTCAAGTATGCCAAGCGAAAAGGCTTGACCTACGATGTGATTGTACTAGATCCTCCTAGCTTTGCTCGGAACAAAAAACAGACCTTCTCTGTGGCCAAGGATTATCACAAGTTGATATCCCAGAGTCTTGAGATTTTAAATCCGGGAGGGATTATCATTGCCAGTACCAATGCTGCCAATGTTTCCCGTCAGAAATTTACAGAACAAATTGATAAAGGCTTTGCAGGAAGAAGTTACCAGATTTTAAACAAATACGGTCTTCCAGCAGATTTTGCCTATAATAAAAAAGATGAAAGTAGTAATTACCTCAAGGTGATTAGTATGAAGGTTAGTAAATGAAATTAATCGTTTCAGTAATGCCAAGAAGTTTAGAGGAGGCCCAGGCTCTGGACGCCACGAGGTACCTGGATGCCGACATCATTGAATGGCGTGCCGACTATCTGCCTAAAGAAGCGATTTTGCAGGTGGCTCCAGCGATTTTTGAAAAATTCGCAGGTCGTGAGTTGGTTTTCACGCTACGAACTCGCTCTGAAGGGGGAGAAATCGACCTTTCTCCAGAAGAATATATCCATCTCATCAAGGAAGTGGCGCAACTCTATCAACCAGACTATATTGATTTTGAGTACTATAGCTACAAGGATGTTTTTGAGGAAATGCTGGACTTTCCAAATCTCGTTTTGAGTTACCACAATTTCCAAGAAACACCTGAAAATATGATGGAAATCTTGTCAGAGTTGACGAGCCTAAATCCAAAACTTGTTAAGGTCGCGGTGATGGCTCACACGGAGCAGGATGTGCTAGACTTGATGAACTATACACGAGGCTTTAAAACCCTCAATCCTGAGCAAGAGTATGTAACTATTTCTATGGGCAAGGTGGGCAAGGTCTCTCGTATCACTGCGGATGTGACAGGTTCGAGTTGGTCTTTTGCCAGTCTGGATGAGGCTAGTGCCCCTGGTCAGATTTCTCTAGCTAACATGAAAAAAATCAGGGAGATTTTGGATGAAGCTTGATGGCTATACACGTTTAGCTGCAGTTGTTGCCAATCCTATTAAACATTCTATTTCCCCTTTTATTCACAATAGTGCCTTTGAGGCGACAGCTACCAATGGTGCTTATGTGGCTTGGGAGATTGAAGCGGGTGATTTGGCAGAAACAGTGGCCAATATTCTTCGCTACCAGATGTTTGGCATCAACCTGTCCATGCCCTATAAGGAACAGGTAATTCCCTATTTGGATGAGCTGAGTGACGAAGCGCGCTTGATCGGTGCGGTCAATACGGTTGTCAATCATAATGGCAATTTAATTGGATATAATACAGATGGCAAGGGATTTTTTAAGAGCTTGCCTTCTTTTACAATTACAGGTAAGAAGATGACCCTGCTGGGTGCAGGTGGTGCGGCCAAGTCCATTTTGGCACAAGCTATTTTGGACGGCGTCAGTCAGATTTCGGTCTTTGTTCGTTCAGTTTCTATGGAAAAAACAAGACCCTACCTAGACAAGTTACAGGAGCAAACAGGCTTTAAAGTGGACTTGTATGCTTTAGAAGATGTTCCTGTCTTGCAGGAAAGGATTACTGACTCGGATTTACTGATCAATGCCACCAGTGTGGGCATGGATGGCAAATCCTCTCCAGTTCCAGAAAGCATCAATTTGCCAGAAACTATCTTAGTAGCAGATATCATTTACCAACCCTTTGAAACTCCATTTTTGAAATGGGCTAGGAGGCAGGGCAATCCAGCGGTCAATGGTCTAGGAATGTTGCTCTATCAAGCTGCAGAAGCCTTTCAACTGTGGACAGGCAAGGAAATGCCAACAGAAGAAATTTGGCAGTCTTTAACAGAAAAATACCAATAAAGAAAGGGAGATTCTCCTATGAAAATCAGAATCGATATTCCTCATCATCCTTATGATATTCAGATTGAAAAAGGTTGTCTGGCTCAAGCTGGTCAGTGGTTGCGAGAACTCTGGCAACCACAAAAAGTGGTCATTGTAACAGACAACCATGTAGCTTCTCTTTATGCAGAGAAGGTCAAGCTCAGCCTAGAAGATGCTGGTTTTCAGGTAGCTGTTTTTGACTTTTTAGAAGGTGAAGAAAGAAAGAATTTAACCACTGTTCAGAAAGTCTATGAATTCCTAGTTAAGCAGGGGCTAACTCGTAGCGATGGAATTGTGGCTCTTGGTGGTGGTGTCGTTGGGGACCTGGCTGGTTTTGTGGCCTCTACCTATATGCGAGGTATTCACTTTGTTCAGATTCCGACTAGTTTGACAGCACAGGTGGATTCTTCTATCGGTGGAAAGACAGGCGTCAATACTCCATTTGCTAAGAATATGGTAGGAACTTTTGCCCAACCAGATGGGGTTCTGATCGATCCACTTGTCCTTGAAACGCTCGGAAAAAGAGAGTTGATTGAAGGGATGGGTGAAGTTATCAAATATGGCTTGATTGAGGATCCAGAACTATGGACTCTATTGACGGAGCTAGATGGTACTGTAGAGAGCATTTTTGAGCATGCAGAGACCTTGATTGAACATTCTTGTCAGGTTAAGCGCAAGATGGTAGTTGAGGATGAGTTGGATAATGGTGTTCGTCTTTACCTCAATTTTGGCCACACTATTGGTCATGCTATTGAAGCGACGGCCGGCTATGGCAAAGTCATGCATGGAGAGGCTGTGGCCATGGGAATGGTGCAGATATCCAAGGTTGCTGAGGAAAAAGGCCTCATGCCGGCTGGCATTACCCAATCTATCACAGAGATGTGTCAGAAATTTGGACTACCTGTTGACTATGAAAACTGGGATGTTGATAAGCTTTATCAAGCTTTGACTCATGATAAGAAAGCGCGTGGCAATACCTTGAAATTGGTCTTGGTGCCAGAGCTTGGTTCGGCAACCATTCACCCAGTTTCTCTGGAAGAGATGAAAGACTACTTGGTAAAATAAGGAGAGTGTATGAGATATTTAACTGCAGGAGAATCACACGGCCCCCGTCTGACGGCTATCATTGAAGGAATTCCAGCTGGACTTCCTTTGACAGCTGAGGATATTAATGTGGATCTTAAACGCCGTCAGGGTGGCTACGGTCGTGGTGGTCGTATGAAGATTGAGAGTGACCAGGTTGTCTTTACATCGGGCGTTCGCCATGGGAAAACGACAGGGGCTCCCATTACTATGGATGTCATCAATAAGGACCACCAAAAATGGCTGGACATCATGTCTGCGGAGGACATTGAAGACCGCCTTAAAAGCAAACGAAAAATCACCCATCCTCGCCCAGGTCATGCCGATTTGGTTGGAGGCATCAAGTACCGTTTTGATGATTTACGGAATTCTTTGGAACGTTCATCAGCTCGTGAAACCACCATGCGAGTGGCAGTTGGGGCTGTAGCCAAACGTCTCTTAGCTGAACTGGATATGGAGATTGCTAACCATGTTGTGGTCTTTGGTGGCAAGGAAATCGATGTACCTGAAAATCTGACAGTCGCTGAAATCAAGCAACAAGCTGCCCAGTCTGAAGTTTCTATTGTCAACAAAGAACGAGAACAGGAAATCAAGGACTATATTGACCAAATCAAACGTGACGGTGATACCATCGGTGGAGTTGTGGAGACAGTCGTCGGAGGCGTACCAGTAGGACTTGGTTCCTATGTTCAATGGGACAGAAAATTGGATGCGAGATTGGCCCAAGCCGTTGTTTCTATCAATGCTTTTAAAGGGGTGGAATTTGGTCTTGGCTTTGAAGCTGGTTACCGCAAAGGCAGCCAAGTTATGGACGAAATTCTCTGGTCTAAAGAAGATGGCTATACTCGCCGTACCAACAATCTAGGGGGCTTTGAAGGTGGTATGACCAATGGGCAACCCATCGTTGTTCGTGGAGTCATGAAACCTATTCCTACTCTTTATAAACCACTTATGAGTGTGGATATCGAAACCCACGAACCCTACAAGGCAACCGTGGAGAGAAGTGATCCGACCGCTCTTCCAGCTGCAGGAGTGGTCATGGAAGCTGTTGTAGCAACGGTTCTGGCACAAGAAATCCTTGAAAAATTCTCATCAGATAATCTTGAGGAATTAAAAGAAGCGGTAGCTAAACACCGAGACTATACAAAGAACTATTAAGGAGTTCCTATGGCAAAAACAGTCTATATCGCAGGTCTTGGATTGATTGGTGCCTCTATGGCACTTGGTATCAAACGTGATCATCCAGATTATGAAATTTTAGGTTATAATCGCAGTCAAGCTTCGAGAGATATTGCCTTGAAAGAAGGCATGATTGACCGTGCAACGGATGATTTTGCCAGTTTTGCTCCTTTGGCAGATATCATCATCCTCAGTTTGCCAATCAAACAAACCATTGCTTTCATTAAGGAGTTGGCCGACTTGGACTTGAAAGAAGGAGTGATTATTTCAGATGCCGGTTCGACCAAGTCAGCTATTGTGGATGCGGCGGAGCAGTATTTAGCTGGTAAGCCTGTTCGCTTTGTCGGTGCTCATCCTATGGCTGGTAGTCACAAGACAGGGGCCGCCTCTGCGGATGTCAATCTCTTTGAAAATGCCTATTATATCTTTACACCTTCGAGTCTGACAGGTCAAGACACGCTTGAGGAAATGAAGGACTTGCTTTCAGGTCTTCATGCTCGCTTTATCGAGATTGATGCCAAGGAGCATGATCGAGTCACTTCTCAGATTAGCCATTTCCCTCATATTCTAGCTTCTAGTCTCATGGAGCAGACCGCGGTCTATGCTCAAGAACATGAGATGGCAAGGCATTTTGCGGCCGGTGGTTTTCGAGATATGACTCGAATTGCGGAAAGCGAGCCAGGTATGTGGACATCCATTCTCTTGTCCAATCGTGAGACTATTCTAGACCGAATTGAGGATTTCAAGGGACGTTTAGATGAGGTTGGACAAGCCATCAGCAAGGGAGATGAGGAGCAGGTTTGGAACTTTTTCAATAAAGCGCGTGAGCAACGTCAGGCCATGGAAATCCATAAGCGTGGTGGAGTGGACAGTTCTTACGACCTCTATGTCGATGTTCCCGATGAAGAAGATGTCATCTTGAGGATTTTGGAATTGCTACGTGGAACTTCCTTGGTTAATATTCACATCAATGAGGAAAACCGTGAAGATATTCACGGGATCCTACAAATTTCATTTAAAAACGCTCAAGACTTGGAACGAGCTGAGCATCTCATAACAGAAAATACCGACTACACAGTCGTTGTCAAATAAGGAGAAAATCATGTCAAATATTTACGATAGTGCAAATGAACTCAGTCGCGGTCTACGCGAATTACCAGAATACAAGGCTGTCAAAGCAGCTAAAGATGCTATTTCAGCAGATGCTGAGGCAAGCAAAATCTTTACAGAATATGTTGCCTTTCAAGAGGAAATTCAAAAACTGGCACAGACAGGGCAAATGCCAGATGCGTCCTTCCAAGCTAAGATGGAAGGCTTTGGCAAGCAGATTCAGGGGAACAGCCTCTTGTCAGAATTCTTTACCAAGCAACAACAATTGGCCATTTACCTTTCTGACATTGAAAAAATTGTTTTTGAACCAGTTTCAGAATTGCTAAAATAATAAAATAACAATCCTAAAGTCAGGAATTTTTAAGGAATTTCTGGCTTTTTATGATAAAATAGGTAAAAGTATTGCAAGTATGAGGTCCAGTATGAAACTAAAAACAAACATTAGCCACTTACATGGCAGTATCCGCGTTCCAGGTGACAAGTCTATCAGTCACCGTTCCATTATCTTTGGAAGTTTGGCTGAGGGTGAGACAAAGGTTTATGATATTTTAAGGGGCGAGGACGTGCTCTCAACTATTAAAGTTTTTCGTGACCTTGGTGTTGAGATTGAGGATAAAGATGAGGTTATTACCATTCAAGGTGTCGGTATGGATGGCTTAAAAGCTCCGCAAAATGCCCTTGATATGGGAAATTCTGGAACCTCGATTCGCCTGATTTCAGGTGTCCTTGCTGGTGCAGATTTTGAAGTAGAGATGTTTGGCGATGACAGTCTTTCCAAACGTCCTATGGATCGTGTGACTATTCCACTGAAAAAAATGGGCGTCAGCATTTCGGGACAAACTGAGCGAGACCTTCCTCCCCTTCATTTAAAAGGGACGAAAAACCTAAGACCTATTCAATATGAGTTGCCAATTGCCTCTGCCCAAGTCAAGTCAGCCTTGATGTTTGCGGCCTTGCAGGCTCAGGGAGAGTCCGTAATTATCGAAAAAGAGTGTACCCGTAATCATACTGAAGATATGCTGCAACAATTTGGTGGTCATTTAAGTGTGGACGGTAAGAAAATCACAGTCCAAGGACCACAAAAATTGACAGGACAAAAGGTGGTTGTTCCAGGAGATATTTCCAGTGCAGCCTTTTGGCTGGTAGCAGGTTTGATTGTTCCAAATTCTCGTCTAGTGCTGAAGAATGTTGGTATTAACGAAACGCGTACAGGTATCATTGATGTCATTCGTGCCATGGGTGGAAAATTGGAAATAACTGAAATCGATCCAGTCGCTAAATCTGCTACTTTGACTGTTGAGTCTTCTGACTTGAAAGGAACAGAGATTGGTGGCGCTTTGATTCCACGTTTGATTGATGAATTGCCCATTATTGCCCTGCTTGCGACTCAAGCCCAAGGTGTAACAGTTATCAAGGATGCTGAGGAGCTCAAGGTCAAGGAAACAGACCGCATTCAGGTTGTGGCAGACGCCTTAAATAGCATGGGAGCAGATATTACTCCTACAGCTGATGGAATGATTATCAAAGGAAAATCAGCCCTTCACTGTGCTAGAGTCAATACTTTTGGAGACCACCGAATCGGCATGATGACGGCTATCGCGGCCCTCTTGGTTGCTGATGGAGAGGTGGAGCTTGACCGTGCAGAAGCCATCAATACCAGCTATCCTAGCTTCTTTGATGATTTGGAGAACTTGATTCATGGCTAAGGTATTACTAGGATTTATGGGGGCTGGCAAATCGACTATTGCAAGAGGCTTGGACCCTAATTACCTTGATATGGATGCTATGATAGAGAAACGCCTAGGTATGTCCATTGCGGAATTTTTCTCGGAAAATGGGGAAGAAGCTTTTCGTCAGATAGAGTCTGAAGTCCTAGCTGAGTTACTACAAAGAGACCGAGTCGTGTCAACTGGAGGAGGAGTGGTTATTTCTCAGAGAAATCGTGACTTACTAAAGACTAATACAGATAACATCTACCTGAAATCAGATTTTGAAACCCTCTACCAACGTATCGCAGCTGATAAGGACAATCAGCGTCCGCTTTTTCTAAATAATAGCAAGGAAGAACTAGCAGCTATTTTCCAAGAAAGACAGGCTTGGTATGAGGAAGTAGCCAGTCGGGTTTTGGATGTGACCAAGCTAAGCCCAGATGAAATTATAGAGGAACTGAGATGAAAATTGCTTATCTAGGTCCCAAGGGATCATTTTCACACCACGTTGTGCAGACAGCTTTTCCTCATGAGGAATTGCAGGCCTTTGCCAATATTACAGATGTCATCAAGGCCTATGAGCAAGGCTTGGTGAACTATTCTGTGGTGCCAGTTGAAAATTCTATTGAGGGTAGTGTTCATGAAACCTTGGACTACCTTTTTCATCAGGCTCGCATTCAAGCAGTGGCAGAAATCGTTCAGCCTATTCATCAGCAGTTGATGGTGGTTCCAGGTCATACTAAGATTGAAAAGATTTTTTCACATCCACAGGCCTTGGCTCAAGGAAAGAAATTCATCGATGAACAGTATCCAGAGGCTCAAATTGAGGTGACAGCTAGTACAGCTTATGCGGCCCGCTTTATTTCCGAACATCCAGACCAGCCTTATGCAGCCATTGCACCTAGAAGTTCTGCTGAAGAATATGGCTTGGAACTGATTGCCGAGGATATTCAGGAAATGGAAGCCAATTTCACACGATTCTGGGTTCTAGGAGCTGAAAAGCCTAGTATTCCCTTGCAAGCACAAACTGAAAAAATGAGTTTGGCCCTGACCTTACCTGACAACCTTCCAGGTGCACTCTACAAGGCTCTTTCGACCTTTGCTTGGCGAGGAATTGACCTGACAAAAATTGAAAGTCGTCCACTCAAGACAGCGTTGGGCGAATACTTTTTCATTATCGATGTGGACTATGCTGATAAGGACTTGGTCCACTTTGCCCAAAAAGAATTAGAAGCCATAGGAATCCAGTATAAAGTACTGGGCGCCTATCCTATTTATCCAATATCAGACCATGGAAAGGAGAGAAGATGAGTAAAGAAAATCCCTTAAGCCATCATGAGCAGTTGCGTTATGACTATCTTTTTAAGAATATTCATTACCTCAATGAGCGAGAAAAAAAGAGTTTGCTTACCTGCAAGATAAATTAAGTAAGGCAAGTAGTGACGCTCCCTCAGAAAGTCAAGAATTGACCGAGGATTATAGAAAGACAAGTGCTACCACTTCGATTCCTTCTTATAATAGCCGTAGTCGTTCTGAGAGATACCAGAAAATCAATTCTCTTCCAAAGAAAAAACTAAAAAGCGGAAGCTACGGTGGGGGCGCATTTTCGCAGGATTACTGGCTATCTTAGCTTGTCTAGCATTGGGTATGATTTTTATGTTCTTAAAAGGTTATACCAATGTTAATCCAGATAAAATTGCCAATGCCAGGGCAGCTCAAGTAGAAGTCTTTAATGGTCAGGATACCAGAGATGGTGTTAATATTTTGATTATGGGTACAGATGGGCGAATTGGTCAAAATAGTGCTGAGACGCGAACGGACTCTATTATGGTATTAAATGTTGGCGGTTCGGATAAGAAAATTAAGCTGGTCAGCTTCATGCGTGACAATTTGGTTTATATAGACGGTTATAGCCAAGTCATTAACGGTAGAAAACAGACGGATAACAAGTTAAACGTAGCCTATGAGTTAGGAGAACAAGAGGGGCAAAAAGGGGCAGAAATGGTTCGTCAAGTTTTGAAAGATAATTTTGATTTGGATATTAAGTACTATGCCTTGGTCGATTTTCAGGCCTTTGCTACAGCGATTGACACACTTTTCCCTGATGGGGTGACAATTGATGCTCAATTTTCAACATTGAATGGGCGTCCACTAACAGAAGCTACAGTCGGCGATGATTTACACGCGACTGAGACTGAGTCTCCAACCCAAACCATCAAAGTCGGAAAACAGCAGATGAATGGCTCGACCTTGCTCAATTATGCTCGTTTCCGTGATGATGATGAGGCGGATTACGGCCGTACCAAAAGACAGCAACAAGTACTGACAGCAGTTTTTCAGCAAATCAAGGATCCAACCAAGCTCTTTACAGGCTCAGAGGCACTTGGCAAGGTATTCGCAATGACCTCAACGAATGTTCCTTATACCTTCCTGTTAACAAATGGCTTGTCTTTCCTAGACGGAGCTCAAAATGGCATTGAAAAATTGACGATTCCAGAACTGGGTGACTGGGTAGATGCCTATGATGTTTATGGAGGCTTGGGCTTGCTTGTCGATCAAAACAAATATCAGAATAAATTGTCTCAGATGGGCTTGAGATAAGATAAGACAGAAAAATCAAAGTTTGATAGCTATTTGGATAGTAGTCAGGCTTTGATTTTTTACAGTCTACAATAGATTTTCACCCCCTATTTGTGGTATAATGGAACGATACAATAGAAAGAATAATGAACAATATGACTGATTTAAAAGCAATTCAGGCTCGAAGTCTGGAGATGGCTGAATATTTTGTGGCCTTTTGTAAAGAACATGATTTGCTTTGTTATCTTTGTGGTGGAGGTGCTATTGGTGCCCTTCGAAACAAGGGTTTTATTCCTTGGGATGATGATCTAGATTTTTTTATGCCCCGTAAAGATTATGAGAAATTAGCAGAATTATGGCCTCGTTATGCAGATGAGCGTTATTTCTTGTCGAAGAGTAACAAGGATTTTGTCGACCGCAATCTTTTTATTACCATTCGTGACAAGGAAACTACCTGTATTAAGCCTTATCAGCAGGATTTAGAATTGCCACATGGTTTGGCCTTGGATGTGTTGCCTTTGGATTATTATCCGAAAAATCCAGCTGAGCGGAAGAAACAGGTTCGCTGGGCCTTGATTTATTCACTCTTTTGTGCCCAAACTATTCCAGAAAAGCATGGTGCACTTATGAAATGGGGAAGCCGTATTTTACTGGGCGTGACGCCAAAATCTCTCCGTTATCGTATTTGGAAAAAAGCTGAGAAAGAAATGACCAAGTATAGTCTGGATGAGAGCGATGGCATCACAGAATTATGCTCAGGTCCTGGCTACATGAGAAACAAGTACCCAATCGCATCTTTTGAAGACAATCTTTTCTTACCATTTGAAGGAACAGAGATGCCTATTCCAGTTGGCTACGATGCCTATCTCAGCACAGCTTTTGGGGATTATATGACTCCTCCGCCAGCAGACAAGCAAGTACCGCATCATGATGCTGTCATCGCTGATATGGATAAGTCTTATACAGAATACAAGGGAGAATATGGTGGCTAAGAAAAAAATATTATTTTTTATGTGGTCTTTTTCTCTCGGAGGTGGAGCAGAGAAGATTCTGTCGACAATTGTTTCAAATCTGGATCCAGAAAAATATGATATTGATATTCTTGAAATGGAGCACTTTGACAAGGGATACGAATCTGTTCCCAAGCATGTACGCATTTTAAAATCCCTTCAGGATTATCGCCAAGCCAGATGGATTCGAGCTCTTTTATGGAGAATGAGAATTTATTTCCCAAGATTGACACGTCGCTTACTGGTGAAAGATGACTATGATGTTGAAGTTTCCTTTACCATTATGAATCCTCCACTTTTGTTCTCTAAAAGAGAAGAAGTCAAGAAAATCTCCTGGATTCATGGAAGTATCGAAGAATTTCTTAAGGATAGCTCAAAAAGAGAATCACATAGATGCCAGTTGGATGCTGCGGATACCATTGTAGGAATTTCGAATAAAACCAGCAATTCTATCAAGGAAGTTTATCCAGATTATGCTTCGAAATTACGGACAGTTTACAATGGATATGACTTTAAGACTATTTTAGAAAAATCTCAAGAGAAGATCGATATCGAGATTGCGCCTCAAAGTATCTGTACTATCGGACGGATTGAGGAAAATAAGGGTTCTGACCGTGTGGTGGAAGTGATACGCTTATTACACCAAGAGGGAAAAAACTATCATCTCTATTTCATAGGGGCTGGTGATATGGAAGAGGAACTGAAAAAATGCGTCAAAGAATATGAGCTTGAAGACTATGTACATTTCCTTGGTTATCAAAAAAATCCTTATCAGTATTTATCTCAGATGAAAGTTCTCTTGTCTATGTCTAAACAAGAAGGTTTTCCTGGAGTGTATGTGGAGGCCTTGAGTTTAGGACTTCCTTTTGTCTCTACGGATGTTGGAGGGGCTGAGGAATTATCCCAAGACGGACAATTTGGACAAATCATTGAGAGCAATCAAGAGGCAGCTCAGGCAATTACTGACTACATGACCTCTGCTTCAAACTTCGATGTCAATGAGGCTAGTCAATTCATTCAACAATTCACAATTGCCAAACAAATCGAACAAGTAGAAAAACTATTAGAGGAGTAGCATGGAAACTGCATTAATCAGTGTGATTGTGCCAGTCTATAATGTGGCGCAGTACCTAGAAAAATCGATAGCTTCCATTCAGAAGCAGACCTATCAAAATCTGGAAATTATTCTTGTTGATGATGGTGCAACAGATGAGAGTGGTGGCTTGTGTGATGCAATCGCTAAACAAGATGATAGGGTGTCAGTTCTTCATAAAAAGAACGAAGGCTTGTCGCAAGCGCGAAATGATGGAATGAAGCAGGCTCACGGGGATTATCTGATTTTTATTGATTCAGATGATTATATCCATCCAGAAATGATTCAGAGCTTATATGAGCAATTAATTCAAGAAGATGCGGATGTCTCAAGCTGTGGTGTCATGAATGTCTATGCTAATGATGAAAGTCCACAATCAGCCAATCAGGATGACTATTTTGTCTGTGATTCTCAAACATTTCTAAAGGAATACCTCATAGGTGAAAAAATCCCTGGAACGATTTGCAATAAGCTAATCAAGAGACAGATTGCAACTGCCCTATCCTTTCCAAAGGGATTGATTTATGAAGATGCTTATTATCATTTTGATTTAATCAAGTTGGCTAAGAAGTACGTTGTTAATACCAAACCCTATTATTACTATTTCCATAGAGGGGATAGTATTACGACTAAACCCTATGCAGAGAAGGATTTAGCCTATATTGATATCTACCAAAAGTTTTACAATGAAGTTGTGAAAAACTATCCGGATTTGAAAGAGGTTGCTTTTTTCAGATTGGCCTATGCCTACTTTTTTATTCTGGATAAGATGTTACTAGATGATCAGTATAAACAATTTGAAGCCTATTCTCAGATTCATCGTTTTTTAAAAGGCCATGCCTTTACTATTGCTAGGAATCCAATTTTCCGTAAGGGGAGAAGAATTAGTGCTTTGGCTCTATTCATAAATATTTCCTTATACCGATTCTTATTACTAAAAAATATTGAAAAATCTAAAAAATTACATTAGAACGGGGGTGAGCAAGTGATTGATGGGAAACGATTATTATTTAGTTTGACCATAGTCAGCTATGCCTTGACGCTAGTAAGTGGAATTGTGTATCTGTTTAATAATAACAATGTTAGCTTGCTTTCTACTTTATTGTTCTTACTGGTTAGTAGCTTAATTGCTTGTTGGAATGATATCAAGTATTACTTAATCCATTTTATTTTCTTTTTAACTATTTTTGTATTTCTGGTATCAAGGCCGACCATTGATTACTTTAGGGATGGTGCTTTGGATACCTATCATCCCATAGCCTATCGTTTTGCCTTTATAGTCGTCATGGTTTCGATTCTGGGCTTGACCACAGGAGGGCTCCTAGCTCGCTATTTTATAGCTAGAAAGAAGATACAAGTACCCAAGATAGGAAGTTCTCTAAAAGATGTTTACATCAAGCGGTTGCGCTTTGTATCACTAGGAGTTTTTCTTCTAACCTATCCTTTCTATTTCATTCGGTTATTTGAACGACTCCTGTATCGTTTGCAGACTTCCTACTATGCCTACTATGCAAATTTTGAAAGTAAACTGCCTTATATTACCTACATCTTGTCTACCTTTACGGTCTACGCAATGTGTATGTATCTGGCAACCAAACCAAAGAAATGGCAGGCCACAGCAGTGCTTGTCTCCTTTATTGCAGCTAATACCATTCATTTGGCAATTGGGACGCGAAATCCTTTTATTTTAAGTATTTTATTTGCTTTTGTTTATTACTTTATGCGGGAGCAAACCGAAAAAGGAAAATGGATTGGATTTAAAGAAAAGTTAGCGATTTTTGTAGGTTCTCCTATTCTCATGTTAGCGATGGGAGTGCTCAATTATGTACGGGATAATGTTCAAGTTTCCCATACAGGTTTCTGGGATATCTTACTTGACTTTATCTATAAACAAGGAACCAGTTTTGGTGTTTTGGCTCGAGGTTTTCTATTTAACAGTAGCCTCCCTTACCGAGATTTCCGTAATTTTACTTTTGGTCCTGTTCTTGATTATTTTGCAAGGGGGAGTTTGGGGGCCATTTTTGGAGGAAAAGCATTTGAACATACAACCAATAGTGTGGAACTAGCTATTGATAGTAATAGTTATGCCCACAATTTATCCTATCTTGTTTTGAACAAGGAATACTTGAAAGGACATGGTATCGGAAGTAGTTATATCATGGAGTTGTATACAGACTATGGTATGATAGGAGTCTTTCTACTTAGTCTCTTACTCGGTATGTTATTCATAGCCATGCTGCAAGTAGCCTATCGTTCAAGAACAATCCTATTTGCCTTGTCCCTACTCATCTTGAATAATCTATTCTTTATGCCTAGAAGTAGCTTTTCAGAAAGTTTCTTCAATCTATTTACAATGCAATTCTGGGGAATTGTTCTTGTGATTATATTTGTAGCGAAAATGCTTACAAAAGAGAACCAGTATCTACTAAACAAAGGAGAAAAAAATCATGTTTGAACATTATTCAGTAGCTGATTTGTTTGCAAATCTTTACAAAAAACGAAAAGCAAATATTTTAGCTCTCATCGCTTTATTTGCTCTTATTGCTGTACCATTTACAATTAAAGCAGTTAGGAATAAAAATACTGTCAAAGATACAACAAGTTATTCAACTTATCTTAGCTATAAAATCACTCCTCCAGAAGACTCAGCCAAAACGATTTTGAATCATCAAATTGGTGGTTATAGTGATTTTTATGGGAAATTGATTGATGGGAATTTGAATGGAGCTTATCTTTTCAATGATGTAGAGCCCAGTGAGTTGAAAAAAATGGCCAGTGAATTGGATACGACAGAAACAACCTTGAAAAATTCAACTAATGACTATTGGTGGAAAAAATTGACGGTCTACTATATGATTGACGATGCAGGGGTTGGTGTGAAAATTTTGACACCAAGTAAAGATGTCAATGATTTGTTGGAGAAAAAATTTGATGGATTGATTGAGAAATTTAAACACACTTATGCAAATGTAAAAATTGAAAAATTGGAAACCATCAACTCTAAAGAATTGAATGCAAATGGTGAGACAGCGCTTGGATTAAATGTGAAGAATTTGATTCTCCGTTTAGCTGTTATTGGAGTAATATGTGTGATTTTGGTTGTGATGGGAAATGTATTGGTTTATCTCTTTAATCCAACAATCAATAGAGCAGGTGATTTTTCTCAGTATCAAATTGATTTTGTAACAGAGATTACAACAATTGCCAACCTAGCAGATGTCTTGTCATACAAAAATGCTGGACAGGAATTGACCATCGTTAGCTCAAACAAAGCTATCCTAGATAAATTGAAACAAAATCAAGAGTCTTTAAAAGGAATGCATTTTGTCGATTTACAAGATGTGCCATCGCTTTTGGAAAGAGATACAGTCCTTCTTGTTGAAGAGTACGGAGTGACTCGTTATAAGAAGTTTGAGCAAAGTCTTCAAATTCTTCGAAACTTAAATCGCTCAATCCTCGGTGTAGCAACCTTTAAACTATAAGCTTTCTGATGTATTAGGTCTTCAAAGTCGGACAAGAGCCGATTTTGGAGGCTTTTTCTATTTGTTTGCAGAAATTTTCTCTTATACTCAATGAAAATCACAAAGCAAACTAGGAAGCTAGCCGCAGGTTGCTCAAAGCACCGCTTTGAGGTTGTAGATAAAGCTGACGTGGTTTGAAGAGATTTTCGAAGAGTATTAGAGTCTTCTACAGAAGTTACCCTAGGGAAAATCTATCCCGACAGAGGAGCCTTCTTTTGATAAAATCGTAAAAATCTAGTATAATAGATAGAACTGAAAGTATGAGGTTACTAGCAATGAAAATGAAACAAATTAGTGATACAACTTTGAAAATCACGATGTCTTTAGAGGATTTGATGGATCGTGGCATGGAGATTGCTGACTTTCTCGTTCCTCAAGAAAAAACAGAAGAGTTCTTTTATGCTATCTTGGATGAGTTAGAGATGCCTGAAAGCTTTTTGGATACAGGTATGTTGAGCTTCCGTGTGACTCCAAAACCTGATAAGGTCGATGTCTTTGTAACCAAATCAAAGATTGACCAAAATCTAGATTTTGAAGACTTATCGGATTTACCAGATATGGAAGAATTGGCTCAAATGTCGCCGGATGAGTTTATTAAAACTTTAGAAAAAAGCATCGCAGACAAAACCAAAGATGATATCGAAGCCATTCAATCTCTAGAGCAAGTCGAAGCCAAGGAAGAAGAGCAGGAACAGACTGAACAAGAAGCTGAAAGCAAGAAAGAGCCGTACATCTACTACATCCTTTCTTTTGAAAAATTAGCTGACTTGGTTGCTTTTGCCCAGACAGTGACTTTTGAGATGGAAACTTCTGAACTCTACAAGATGAATGAGCGCTATTATTTGACCATTTTAGTGGATATTGAAAATCATCCAAGTCCATATCCAGCTTGGCTGTTGGCTCGTATGCGAGAGTTTGCAGACGATAGTGACATCAGTCGTTCAGTCTTGCAGGAGTATGGTCAAGTGTTGATGAATCACGATGCGGTGATTAATCTGCAAAAGATTGGATAATCATTTCTGGAAAGCTATTTCTAGATTTTAAGAAGAGCGAATCATCAGATTCGTTTTTTCTTTTCTAGACTGAAATAGTGATTTACTATAATAGGAATTTTCACAAAATTCTGTTATAATGGCTATATTAGAAAATTTCGAGGAGACAAACATGACAGTTAAAATTGCTTTACTAGGATTTGGTACCGTTGCAAGTGGTGTGCCTTTCCTCCTAAAGGAAAATGGAGAAAAAATCAATCAATCAGCACATTCAGAGATTGAAGTTGCCAAGGTATTGGTCAAGGATGAAGATGAAAAGAATCGCTTGCTTGCAGCAGGGAATGACTTTAACTTTGTAACCAATGTGGATGACATTTTGTCAGACCAAGACATTACCATCGTAGTGGAATTGATGGGGCGTATCGAACCAGCTAAAACCTTTATCACTCGTGCCTTGGAGGCTGGCAAACACGTTGTTACTGCAAACAAGGACCTTTTGGCTGTCCATGGGGCAGAATTGTTAGAAATCGCTCAAGCTAATAAGGTAGCACTTTACTACGAAGCAGCAGTAGCTGGTGGGATTCCAATTCTTCGTACCTTGGCAAATTCCTTGGCTTCTGATAAAATTACGCGCGTGCTTGGTGTAGTCAATGGAACTTCTAACTTCATGATGACCAAGATGGTGGAAGAAGGCTGGTCTTACGATGATGCTCTTGCGGAAGCGCAACGTCTAGGATTTGCAGAAAGTGACCCGACAAATGACGTAGATGGGATTGATGCAGCCTACAAGATGGTGATTTTGAGCCAATTTGCCTTTGGCATGAAGGTCGCTTTTGACGACGTGGCCCACAAGGGAATCCGCAACATCACACCAGAAGACGTAGCTGTGGCTCAAGACCTTGGCTATGTAGTGAAATTGGTTGGTTCTATTGAGGAAACTCCTTCAGGAATTGCTGCAGAAGTGACTCCAACCTTCCTTCCTAAAGCGCATCCACTTGCCAGTGTGAATGGCGTAATGAACGCTGTTTTTGTAGAATCTATCGGTATCGGCGAGTCTATGTACTACGGACCAGGTGCGGGTCAAAAACCAACTGCAACAAGTGTTGTAGCGGATATTGTTCGTATCGTTCGTCGCTTAAATGACGGTACCATCGGTAAAGACTTCAACGAATACAGCCGTGACTTGGTCTTGGCAAATCCAGAAGATGTCAAAGCAAATTACTACTTCTCAATCTTGGCGCCAGACTCAAAAGGTCAGGTCTTGAAATTGGCTGAAATCTTCAATGCTCAAGATATTTCCTTCAAGCAAATCCTCCAAGATGGAAAAGAAGGTGACAAGGCGCGTGTTGTGATCATCACACACAAGATTAATAAAGCCCAGCTTGAAAATGTCTCAGCTGAATTGAAGAAGGTTTCAGAATTCGACCTCTTAAATACCTTCAAGGTGCTAGGAGAATAAGATGAAGATTATTGTACCTGCAACCAGTGCCAATATCGGGCCAGGTTTTGACTCGGTCGGTGTAGCTGTAACCAAGTATCTTCAAATTGAGGTATGTGAAGAACGAGATGAGTGGTTGATTGAACACCAGATTGGCAAATGGATTCCACACGATGAGCGTAATCTCTTACTAAAAATTGCCTTGCAAATTGTACCAGATTTGCAGCCAAGACGCTTGAAAATGACCAGTGATGTTCCCTTGGCGCGTGGTTTGGGTTCTTCCAGCTCGGTTATTGTAGCTGGGATTGAACTAGCCAACCAACTGGGTCAGCTCAACCTGTCTGATCATGAAAAATTGCAGTTGGCGACTAAGATTGAAGGACACCCTGACAATGTAGCTCCGGCCATTTATGGTAATCTCGTTATTGCAAGTTCCGTTGATGGACAAGTTTCTGCTATCGTAGCAGACTTCCCAGAATGTGATTTCCTAGCCTACATTCCAAACTATGAATTGCGTACTCGAGACAGCCGTGGCGTCTTGCCTAAGAAATTGTCTTACAAGGAAGCTGTTGCAGCTAGTTCTATCGCCAATGTGGCGGTTGCGGCCTTGTTGGCAGGAGATATGGTGACAGCTGGGCAAGCAATCGAGGGGGATCTCTTCCACGAGCGCTATCGTCAGGACTTAGTGAGAGAGTTTGAGACGATTAAGCAAGTAGCCAAAGACAATGGTGCCTATGCAACCTACCTCTCTGGTGCTGGGCCGACAGTTATGGTTTTGGCTTCTCATGACAAGATGCCAACGATTAAGGCAGAATTGGAAAAGCAACCCTTCAAAGGAAAACTTCATGACTTGAAGGTTGATACCCAAGGTGTCCGTGTCGAAGCAAAATAAAGAATAGAAGATAGGATGGGGAAACTCTTGACCAGAGGGCTTCCTATCCTTTTTTTGAAAAGAAGTTTATACTCAATGAAAATCAAAGAGCAAACTAGGAAGCTAGCCGCAGGTTGCTCAAAGCACTGCTTTGAGGTTGTAGATAAGACTGACGAAGTCAGCTCACAACAGTGTTTTGAGGTTGTGGATAGAACTGACGAAGTTAGCTCAAAATACTGTTTTGAGGTTGCAGATGTAAGCTGACGTGGTTTGAAGAGATTTTCGAAGAGTATTAGTTAAAAACTTGATAAAGGAGAAATAAAGATGGCAGAAATTTATCTAGCAGGAGGTTGTTTTTGGGGCTTAGAGGAGTATTTTTCACGAATTTCTGGAGTGCTAGCAACCAGTGTCGGCTACGCTAATGGGCAAGTCGAAATAACCAATTACCAGCTGCTCAAGGAAACAGACCATGCAGAAACGGTTCAAGTGATTTACGATGAGAAAGCAGTGTCACTTAGAGAAATTTTGCTCTATTATTTTCGAGTTATCGACCCTTTATCCATCAATCAACAAGGGAATGACCGTGGTCGTCAATATCGTACTGGGATTTATTACCAAGATGAAGCAGACTTGCCAGCTATCTACACAGTGGTGCAGGAGCAGGAGCGCATGCTAGGTCGAAAGATTGCAGTAGAAGTGGAGAAACTTCGCCACTATATTCTGGCTGAAGATTACCACCAAGACTATCTTAAGAAGAATCCTTCAGGTTACTGTCATATCGATGTGACCGATGCTGAGAAGCCATTTATTGATGCCTCTAACTATGAAAAGCCTAGTCAAGAGGTGTTAAAGGGCAGTTTATCTGAAGAATCCTATCGTGTTACCCAAGAAGCTGCTACAGAGGCTCCATTTACCAATGCCTATGACCAAACCTTTGAAGAGGGAATTTATGTAGACATCACGACAGGTGAGCCACTCTTTTTTGCCAAGGATAAGTTTGCCTCAGGTTGTGGTTGGCCAAGTTTTAGCCGTCCGATTTCCAAGGAATTGATTCATTATTACAAGGATATGAGCCATGGAATGGAGCGAATCGAGGTTCGTTCTCGGTCAGGCAATGCTCACTTGGGTCATGTTTTCACAGATGGACCGCGTGAGTTTGGTGGCCTCCGTTACTGTATCAATTCTGCTTCCTTGCGCTTTGTGGCCAAGGATGAGATGGAAGAAGCAGGATATGGCTATCTATTACCTTACTTAAACAAATAAAACAGAGATGGTGGGTGCTTCCCACTTTCTTCATTTCTAGAATACGAATAGAAGGGATTTATGAAACACCTATTATCTTACTTTAAACCCTACATCAAGGAATCAATTTTAGCACCCTTGTTCAAGCTACTAGAAGCTGTGTTTGAGCTCTTAGTTCCTATGGTGATTGCTGGGATTGTTGACCAATCCTTGCCCCAAAGAAATCAAGGTCATCTCTGGATGCAGATTGGCCTGCTCCTTATCTTTGCAGTAATTGGTGTTGTAGTGGCTTTAATAGCCCAGTTCTACTCAGCTAAGGCTGCGGTTGGATTTGCCAAAGGACTGACAGATGATCTCTATCGTCATATTCTTTCCTTACCTAAGGACAGTAGAGACCGTTTGACAACTTCTAGTTTGGTGACTCGCTTGACTTCGGACACTTACCAGATTCAGACTGGTATCAATCAATTCCTGCGTCTCTTTTTGCGAGCGCCTATTATCGTTTTTGGGGCTATCTTTATGGCTTATCGAATCTCAGCTGAGCTGACTTTCTGGTTTTTAGTCATGGTTGCCATTTTGACCATTGTCATTGTAGGGCTCTCTCGACTAGTCAATCCTCTCTACAGTAGTCTCAGAAAGAAAACGGACCAACTAGTTCAGGAAACACGCCAGCAATTACAAGGGATGCGAGTTATCCGTGCTTTTGGTCAAGAAAAACGAGAGTTACAAATTTTTCAAACCCTTAACCAAGTCTATGCTAGATTACAAGAAAAGACAGGTTTCTGGTCTAGTTTATTAACACCTCTGACCTATCTGATTGTCAATGGAACTCTCCTCGTCATTATCTGGCAAGGCTATATTTCAATTCAAGGAGGTTTACTCAGTCAAGGTGCTCTTATTGCCCTTATCAACTACCTCTTGCAGATCTTGGTGGAATTGGTCAAGCTCGCCATGCTGATCAATTCCCTCAACCAGTCCTACATCTCAGCCAAGCGAATCGAGGAAGTCTTTGCCGAAGCTCCAGAAGACATCCATTCAGAATTAGAACAAAAGCAAGCTAGCAGTGATCAGGTTTTACAAGTCCAAGAACTGACCTTTACCTATCCTGATGCAGCCCAGCCTTCTTTGAGAGACATTTCCTTTGATGTGCAGCAAGGGCAAATCCTTGGTATCATTGGGGGAACAGGTTCTGGTAAATCAAGCTTGGTGCAAGTCTTACTTGGACTTTACCCAGCAGACAAGGGGAGCATTGACCTTTATCGAAATGGACGTAGTCCTCTTAATTTGGAGCAGTGGCGGTCTTGGATTGCCTATGTGCCTCAAAAAGTCGAACTCTTTAAGGGAAGCATTCGTTCCAACTTGACTCTAGGTTTCAATCACGAAGTAACGGACCAAGAACTTTGGCAGGCCTTGGAAATTGCGCAAGCAAAGGATTTTGTTAGTGATAAGGAAGAACTCTTGGATGCTCTAGTTGAGGCAGGAGGGCGAAATTTCTCGGGAGGTCAAAAACAAAGGCTGTCTATCGCACGGGCAGTCTTGCGCCAGGCTCCGTTTCTCATCTTAGATGATGCTACCTCGGCACTGGACACTATCACTGAGTCCAAACTCTTGAAAGCTATTCGAGAGAACCTGCCAAATACGAGCTTAATTTTGATTTCTCAACGAACCTCGACTTTACAGATGGCTGACCAGATTCTCCTCTTAGAAAAAGGTGATCTATTAGCTATCGGCAAGCACGAGGACTTGATGAAATCCAGTCAAGTCTATCGTGAAATCAATGCATCCCAACATGGAAAGGAGGACTAATATGAGACGACAAAACGCAAACCAGACGCTCAAACGTTTAGCCATAGATTTAGCAAGTCATCCTTTCCTCCTTTTCCTAGCCTTTCTAGGAACTATTGCCCAAGTTGGCTTATCGATCTATCTACCTATTCTGATTGGGCAGGTCATCGACCAAGTCCTAGTGACGGGCTCTTCACCAGTTTTTTGGCAGATTTTTCTCCAAATGATCTTGGTGGTCATAGGAAATACCCTTGTACAGTGGGTCAATCCTCTTCTCTATAATCGCCTAATCTTCTCTTATACCAGAGACTTGCGAGAGCAAATCATCCAGAAGCTCCATCGGTTACCGATTGCTTTTGTGGATCAGCAAGGCAGTGGAGAGATGGTTAGTCGTGTAACTACGGATATAGAACAGTTATCAGCTGGTTTGACCATGATTTTTAACCAATTTTTCATTGGTGTCTTGATGATTTTAGTCAGCATTCTAGCCATGCTTCAAATTCATCTCCTCATGACTCTTTTGGTCTTGCTGTTGACTCCACTATCCATGGTCATCTCACGCTTTATTGCCAAGAGATCCTATCATCTCTTCCAAAAGCAAACAGAGACTAGGGGAATTCAGACACAGTTGATTGAAGAATCGCTTAGCCAGCAGACCATTATCCAGTCCTTCAATGCTCAAGAAGATTTTATCCAAAGGCTGCGTGAGGCTAATGACAACTACGCAGGTTATTCGCAGTCAGCTATCTTTTATTCTTCAACGGTTAATCCTTCGACTCGCTTTGTCAATGCGCTCATTTATGCCCTTCTAGCTGGAGTAGGAGCTTATCGTATCATGATGGGGTCCACCTTGACCATTGGGCGTTTAGTGACTTTTTTGAACTATGTCCAACAGTACACTAAGCCATTTAACGATATTTCTTCAGTGCTAGCTGAGTTGCAAAGTGCTCTCGCTTGCGCAGAGCGTGTTTATGCTGTCTTAGAAAGTCCTGAGGTGGCTGAAAGTGGTAAGGAAGTCTTGACCAGTGACCAAGTTAGGGGAGCTATTTCCTTTAACCAGGTTTCTTTTGGCTACCATCCTGAAAAGATTTTGATTAAGGATTTATCTATTGATATTCCAGCTGGTAGCAAGGTGGCTATTGTTGGTCCGACAGGTGCTGGCAAGTCAACCCTTATCAATCTCCTCATGCGTTTTTATCCTATTAACTCAGGAGATATCTTGCTAGATGGGAAATCCATTTATGACTATAGTCGTGTCTCCTTACGCCAGCAGTTTGGCATGGTGCTTCAAGAAACCTGGCTCAAGCAAGGGACTATACATGACAATATTACCTTTGGCAATCCTGATGCCAGTCGGGAGCAAGTGATTGCTGCTGCCAAAGCAGCCAATGCAGACTTTTTCATCCAACAGTTACCGCAGGGTTACGATACCAAGTTGGAAAATGCTGGAGAATCTCTCTCTGTCGGTCAAACCCAGCTTTTGACCATAGCCCGAGTCTTTCTAGCTATCCCTAAGATTCTTATCTTAGACGAAGCAACCTCTTCCATCGATACGCGGACAGAAGTGCTGGTTCAGGATGCCTTTGCTAAACTCATGAAGGGGCGTACAAGCTTTATCATTGCCCACCGCTTGTCAACCATTCAGGATGCAGATTTGATTCTTGTCTTGGTGGATGGCGACATTGTTGAGTATGGGAACCATCATGCCCTTATGGCTAAGAAGGGCAAGTATTACCAAATGCAGCAAGCTGCAGTTTTTATCTCTGAATAAGCCATTCTCTTTTGAAAGTTTATGGACGAAAAAAGTTGCCTTCGGGTGACTTTTTTGTTACAATAGCTAGAAAAATTATTCACTGTAAATTGTCTTTTAGAAAAGGAGCCTATAATGAAAGTCTTTCAGCATGTAAATATCGTGACTTGTGACAAAGATTTCCATGTTTATCTGAATGGAATCTTAGCAGTTAAGGATTCTCAAATCGTCTATGTCGGTCAAGAGAAGTCAGAGATTTTAGAGCAAGCTGAGCAGATTATAGACTATCAGGGAGCCTGGATTATGCCTGGTTTGGTTAATTGCCATACCCATTCTGCTATGACAGGATTGAGAGGAGTCCGAGATGATAGTAATCTTCATGAATGGCTCAATGACTATATCTGGCCAGCAGAAGCTGAGTTTACTCCCGACATGACTACTAAGGCGGTTAAAGAAGCTCTGACAGAGATGCTCCAGTCAGGAACAACAACCTTTAATGATATGTATAATCCCAATGGTGTGGATATTGAGAGGATTTATCAGGCCGTGAAAGATTCCAAGATGCGTTGTTATTTCTCACCGACTCTTTTTTCTTCAGAGGCAGAGACGACTGCTGAAACTATAAGCAGAACACGAGCTATTATTGAGATAATCATAGGATATGAAAATCCAAATTTCAAGGTGATGGTAGCCCCACATTCTCCCTACAGCTGTAGTAAAGATTTGCTGGAAGAGAGCATGGAAATGGCAAAAGAGCTTGCTATTCCAATCCATATCCATGTGGCGGAGACCAAGGAGGAGTCAGGCATTATCCTGAAACGATACGGCAAACGCCCCCTCGCCTTTCTTGAAGAACTGGGTTACTTAGATCATCCGTCTGTCTTTGCTCACGGGGTCGAATTAAACGAGAGAGAAATTGAACGCTTGGCAACTTCTCAAGTGTCTATTGCCCACAATCCTATTAGTAACCTCAAACTGGCATCAGGGATTGCTCCTATCATTCAACTGCAAAAAGCAGGAGTAGCAGTCGGAATTGCGACGGATTCGGTTGCCTCCAATAACAATCTAGATATGTTTGAGGAAGGACGGACTGCAGCCCTTCTTCAGAAGATGAAAAGTGGGGATGCCAGCCAATTCCCAATCGAAACAGCCCTCAAGGCTCTGACAATCGAAGGGGCTAAGATCCTAGGAATGGAAAATCAGATAGGAAGTCTAGAAGTCGGCAAGCAAGCAGATTTTCTCGTTATTCAACCACAAGGCAAAATTCATCTCCAACCTCAGGAAAATATGCTCTCTCACCTAGTCTATGCTGTTAAATCCAGTGATGTTGATGATGTTTATATCGCTGGAGAACAGGTTGTTAAGCAAGGCCAAGTACTGACAGTAGAACTTTAAAAGAAAAATTACGAAAAAAGTTTAAAAAAGTTTGCAAAAATCTTGCATTCTTTTTTTGACTATGCTATACTTATATACGGTTTGAAAAAACTGCCTAAGACAGTAGGGGAGCTCGACTCATAAATATCCTACCGAGGACAAAACGTATCATGTAAAAAGAAGCGTATTGTACTTTCGTGTCTAGGTTTGGGCGCGTTTTTCTTTTGAAAAATTTCCCCAAGCAAAATAATAACGGAGGTGAACACACTAATGAGTGAAGCAATTATTGCTAAAAAAGCGGAACTAGTTGACGTAGTAGCTGAAAAAATGAAAGCTGCTGCATCTATCGTCGTTGTAGACGCTCGTGGTTTAACAGTTGAGCAAGATACAGTTCTTCGTCGTGAGCTTCGTGGAAGCGAAGTTGAGTATAAAGTCATTAAAAACTCAATTTTGCGTCGTGCAGCTGAAAAAGCTGGTCTTGAAGAACTTGCATCAGTATTTGTTGGACCATCTGCAGTAGCATTTTCTAACGAAGATGTTATCGCACCAGCGAAAATCTTAAACGACTTTTCTAAAAACGCTGAAGCACTTGAAATCAAAGGTGGTGCAATCGAAGGCGCTGTCGCATCTAAAGAAGAGATTCTTGCACTTGCAACTCTTCCAAACCGCGAAGGACTTCTTTCTATGCTCCTTTCTGTACTTCAAGCGCCAGTGCGCAACGTTGCTCTTGCAGTCAAAGCGGTTGCAGACAACAAAGAAGACGCAGCTTAATCTTAAGCTACGCAGCGTAGCCTAGCTACGAAAATCTATTATAAATTTAAAACATATTTGGAGGAAATAACAATGGCATTGAACATTGAAAACATTATTGCTGAAATTAAAGAAGCTTCAATCCTTGAATTGAACGACCTTGTAAAAGCTATCGAAGAAGAATTTGGTGTAACTGCAGCTGCTCCTGTAGCTGTTGCTGCAGCTGGTGCTGCTGACGCTGGTGCTGCTAAAGATTCATTCGACGTTGAATTGACATCTGCAGGCGACAAAAAAGTTGGCGTTATCAAAGTTGTACGTGAAATCACAGGTCTTGGTCTTAAAGAAGCTAAAGAACTTGTTGACGGTGCACCAGCACTTGTTAAAGAAGGTGTTGCAACTGCAGAAGCTGAAGAAATCAAAGCTAAATTGGAAGAAGCTGGAGCTTCAGTTACTCTTAAATAATAAGAGGCATATACCAATTAGCATTCGGAATACTATAGTATCAGCCTTTTAGAATCGTGAACACATTTTAGAAACTGATAAATTAATTTAGTTTCCTACCAAAAACCCTACCAAAAATTAATTTGGCAGGGTTTTTCTTTTATCTATGGTGTCCAGACTGATGACAATACAACCCAAGCTTTAGCTCGTTTTCGTCAGAATGAAATTACAAAAGAAGAAATGCTTGCTGAGTTTAGAAAACCCTATTCTTTTAAACAATTATCCATTCACAACCAATCTTTTTGTGATATAATGAAAATAAAGAAGGTTTATCAATCAAAAATAGGAGAGGAGTTACAAAAATGGCAGTAGTATCATTGGAAAATAGTATTAAACTATATAGTTCAGAATTATTTCAAGCGCTATTAGAAGACTCCAATTATAAATTGGATGAGCGTATTGCTCAGACTGTTGCAGAAGGCTATGCTCGTAATCTAGATTATTCTGATCCTGAACTGATGCATGTTGGTGTAACTTCTGTTGCTAACAATTTGCTTACAAAAATTAAACAAGAGTATTTTAATGTATAGTATTTTGAAAAGCCACCGAAAAAGGAATTACTCTTTAAGGTGGCTTTTTTAGAAGTAAAGTTTAGGCTAGAAAAACAAGAAATAACGCACCATTTTTGGTGCGTTTTGCTTTTTTATGCTATAATGGATTTATGAAAATAAAGGAGTTTGCTATGATTGGAAAGAACATAAAATCCTTACGTAAAACACATGACTTAACCCAACCCGAATTTGCACGGATTGTAGGTATTTCACGTAATAGTTTGAGTCGGTATGAAAATGGAACGAGTTCAGTCTCTACGGAACTAATAGACATCATTTGTCAGAAGTTTAATGTATCTTATGTCGATATCGTAGGAGAAGATAAAATGCTCAATCCTGTTGAAGATTATGAATTGACTTTAAAAATTGAAATTGTGAAAGAAAGAGGTGCTAATCTATTATCTCGACTCTATCGTTATCAAGATAGTCAGGGAATTAGCGTTGATGATGAATCTAATCCTTGGATTTTAATGAGTGATGATCTATCTGACTTGATTCATACGAATATCTATTTAGTAGAAACTTTTGATGAAATAGAGAGATATAGCGGCTATTTGGATGGAATTGAACGTATGTTAGAGATATCTGAAAAGCGGATGGTAGCTTAATGGAAATCCAAGATTATACTGATAGTGAATTCAAACATGCTTTAGCACGGAATCTTCGTTCTCTGACAAGAGGAAAAAAGTCCAGTAAGAAACCTGTAGCGATTTTGCTTGGAGGGCAAAGTGGTGCTGGCAAGACTACAATTCATCGTATTAAACAGAAAGAATTTCAAGGAAATATTGTTATCATAGATGGCGATAGTTTTCGTTCTCAGCATCCACACTATTTAGAACTTCAGCAAGAATATGGCAAAGACAGTGTTGAATACACCAAAGATTTTGCAGGAAAAATGGTGGAGTCTTTAGTAAGAGAATTGAGTCATTTGAGATACAATCTTTTGATTGAGGGAACTTTACGTACTATTGATGTTCCAAAGAAAACAGCACAACTATTGAAAAATAAGGGATATGAAGTACAATTAGCCTTAATTGCGACAAAGCCTGAGCTGTCTTATCTGAGTACCCTTATCCGGTACGAAGAACTGTACTCTATCAATCCAACTCAAGCACGCGCAACTCCAAAAGAACATCATGATGGTATTGTAGAGCATTTGGTTGATAACCTAAGAGAGTTAGAAGGCGAACATCTCTTTGACCGTATTCAAATTTATCAAAGAGATAGGACTTGTATCTACGATTTCGAAATGGCTAAAGGCTCCGCAGCAGAAGTACTTCAAGAATCTCTCTTCGGTAAATGGAGTAAAGTTGAGGAAGAGATGTTGAAGGTGGGACAGGAACGGTTGAGAGAGTTAAGTATGAGAACCCCAAAATAGGAGAGAATTTTTATGTATTTAAAAAGTTTATCAATAAAAAATTATAGAAAATATGGCGAAGAGGTTCAGGTAATTAACTTCGCTCATAGCAAATGGCCAGAAATGTCAGGCGATGAAGATGAAATGCAAAAGTTAAATATAACAGAAGAGTATATATCAAAAAGTTCATCATTAATTGTAGGTAAAAATAATTCTGGTAAAAGTACAATTGTCAAATTATTAAATACACTACAAAATAGCAAGTCAGGTAGTCGTAGTATTTTCAAATACACCGATTTTAATTTAAAAATATTATCAGATTGGTATCATGAAAATATTGTCAATAAATCTGAAGAAGAGATAAAAAATATTGATAAATCTCATTTTCCTAAACTAGAATTTCAGTTGATATTAGGAATTGATGATGGCAATGATTTGATTTCAAATTTTGAAGATATATTAATTTTAAGTGGTATAGAGGCAGTTGAAACTCATGAAAATCAAGAGATCTCTGAAGTGACTATCGATGTTAAGTATGAAGTTGTGGATGAAGTAGCTTTTTTAGAAGATCTGGTTAAAATTAAGACTAGCTATTTTAATGATAGTCAACAGTACGATGAACTATATAAAAAAGAGCTTCAATATCGACAATTTTTAGCTTTATTTAGCAGTAATTACTTTGTATTAAATTTTTATCCTATAGGAAGAGAGGAGCCAGCTAAAGAGTTTTCTCTATCTTCATTGTTTAAGGTGGATACAATAGAAGCGAATACGGTTAAAAATGACAAGACACTTTCGCAAGCTTACAACAAAATAGTTTCAACTTATATAAAAAATAATGATATTGAAGAGATTAATAGTTTAGTTGGTGGTATTAATTATCTAGTAAAGGGGATGGTTGATGCCAATATAAAGGATATTCTTCAAAGCGCCGTGTCTAGTATTGAATCAACTAAGAATCTAAAGATGAATTTACATCCAGATGTAACTTTAGAGAAAATTTTTGCAAATAGTATTATTTATGAGTACCAAGAGGGAAATAACAACATACCTGAGAGCCAGTTTGGTATGGGGTATACAAATTTGATGGTAATTATCGCAAAGATTGTTGATTATATTGAGCTATACAGTGAGAAAGATATTAATGGTTCAGTAAATATTCTTTGTATTGAAGAACCAGAGTCATTTATGCATCCACAGATGCAAGAGTTATTTATAAAAAATATTTCAAAAGCAATTGCGACATTACTAGGCAAAAAACAACAACTAGATACCTTTCAAATTATCATCACAACTCACTCAACCCATATTTTAAACAGTAAGATTCAATCAGGAAACACTCTAAATAATATTAGTTATCTAGGTCAAGCAGGTGTAAATAATATTATAAAAAACATAAGTGATGACGCAATAGTATCTGGTGTAGATATTGACAAAAAAGCTTATGAATATATCAAGAAATATTTAAGGCTAGAGGTGTCAGACATTTTCTTTGCTGATGCAGCCATTTTAGTTGAAGGTGTTTCAGAAGAAACCTATTTAAGATATGAAATTGATAAACATCCAATATTAAAAAATCATCATATTAAAGTTTATAGAATTGATGGCGCCTATGCTCATCAGTTCGTGAGTTTATTAGATTTGTTAGGAATCAAAACTGTTATTTTTACAGATATGGATTTGAAAAGAAAAGAGAAAGATGAAGACGGGGAAAAGATTGAGATCCTTTCATACAATATTAATGATTTAAATATTCAATATGCAAATTCAACGGAGTGTTTGACTACAAATGGTACTCTACAATATTTTATAAAAAAAGAACTAAATGATAAAAAGGCAAAATATGACAAAATTAATCCAAAGTTAATTGAAATGCTTGCTGATAAAGATGAGTTAGTTATTATTTGTGAAAATATTTCAATGTATTCTCAAGGTAAAATAAATGGATATTACGCGACTAGTTTTGAGGAGGCAATTGTTTTAACAAATGCAGGAAACGAAGATGAAAATAAATACAAGAAATCCTTGATTAAAGCACTACAATATGTCCATCCTAATATGAAGTATTTTGGTGATATTGATGAAACATCAGAAATAGCCGATAAATCTTATATGTATCAAGTTAAATTATCTGATGGAAAATCAAGATTTTCTACTGGGATTGTATATTTATCTGAAACTGATGACGACTTTAGCCTCAAACAACCTCAGTATATTGAATCAGGTTTGAACTCACTTTGTAGTTATTTTAAGGAGTAAACTATGACATATACGATTAGTCCAGAAAATAAACAACTAGAGTTAGATATTCAGGAAAAAATTAATAAATGTTTAGATAACTTTGAGAGTTTTTGTTTTGATGCCGGTGCTGGTGCAGGGAAAACCTATGCATTACAAAAGTCAATTGAACATATTTTGAAGACGGAGGGAGAAAATTTAAAATTACGAAATCAAAAAATCTTATGTATCACTTACACTAATGCCGCAAAAGATGAGATTCTTAGTCGGCTTGGTAAAAATTCTGCTATACTGGTCTCTACAATTCATGAATTTCTATGGGAATTTATTTCTATTCAGCAAGAGTCACTAACTATAGAACATAAGAATAAAATAATTGATGAACTCCATGCTATTGATTGTAAAATAAATGAAAATTCTCTTTCTAGTAATGTGGTTCTGCCTGAATTTCAAAATGTTGTTTGTAAGGATGATTTTATAAAAACTTTTTATAGTTATTACGGTATTTCTGCTAGAGATTTTAGAGATGCAATGAAAAATTATGATACTTACTTTGAGACTTATCTCAGTAATATTTCTAATTTTAAAAATCTGGTTAAGGACATTAATAAAAAGAGTAGATTATCAAAAACATTGAAGGATATTGAGGATAAAGAATCTAAAAAAATTATTTATAATCCAGTTCAAAACCGTGATAAACTTGAAAATTATGTCATTAGTCATGACACATTATTACTTTACTGTAAAAATATAATTACTAATAAAGATATATTAAAGAGATTATTTTCGGATAGGTATCCATATATTTTAATCGATGAGTACCAAGATACAGATGAAAAAGTTGTTGCTATTATTGATAGTATCAGGGAATATTCAAATTCTAGGAAAAAGTTAGTAGTAGGATTTTTTGGCGACTCCTTGCAAAATATTTATGGTTCGGGAGTGGGGATTCTTCCCAAAAAAGAAGAGTATAAGAGTATTGAGAAAGTCTTCAATCGGCGTTCTTCTATGCAAATAGTAGAGTTGATTGAAAAAATTAGAAACGACAATTTTGGGCAGCAATCTATATATACTGATTTTGATAATGGATCTTATAATTTTTATATCTCAGGTGATGATTTTAATATAGATACTTTTTTACAGGAAAATCACCTGATTAATAATACGGCCTGTCTTCTTATGAAAAATGATGATATTTCCAAAGCAAGAGGTTTTGATGAAATATTATCAGTATTGAAAAAGTTCCCTCGATTTAGTGGTGTTAACTTTGAGAATGTGTCTAATGAATTTTTACAGAAAAATTTACAGCATATGGGATGGTTTTTGAGAGAGATTTTAACTTTCATAGACTTCATTCAAAAGGTAAGGGATGATAATTCAACGGTTAGGGAGATTATTCAGTTTATAACATCGAATAAACCAAAACTAACATTTGCAGTAATGAAGCAATTTATTGGTAATTTGAGAGAGCCTAACCTATCTACATTAACAATTGATAGATGCATTGATGAAATTGCAAATATTCAGGAACCAATCTCAGGTAATGATATTCTAAAAAAATATTTTCATTAGATGATATTGCTGAGAACATTTTTTTGAATATAAAGAATCGTGCTTATGATTATTTTTACTATTCTCAAGATTCGGAGGAATCAGAAAGAGAAATGACAGTTATTGATGAATTTTTTAATCTAGATATTTCTCAATTTATCAAGTGGTATAATTATATTTTTGATGATACGAAACAAGAGAGTATTAGTTACTATACCTTGCATGGTTCTAAGGGATTAGAATTTGATAATGTAGTTGTTGTATTACAAGATAATTTTGCTAGAAAAAATGATTATTGTAAATATTATTTTGAAAATTATGGGAATCCAGATTGCTTGGATAAACGCTTTAGTGAAGTTCGTAATTTGCTTTACGTTGCTTGTTCCAGAGCTAAATTAAATCTTCATGTAATTTATATTTGTAGTTTACAAGAAAGTATATTAGAAAATATTGAAAGTATTTTTGATGATATTAAATATATAAACACAAACTAATTTTTATTAGAATTAGAGAGGTTGGGTAAAAAATCTTTAAAATCAATAAAACGTATAGTATAAGGTATTAAAAAAACTAGATATTAGAGTGACTACATTAGTAGCTTAAAAACATGATTAAACCGCTATTTTTAGGATTAGCGGTTTTTCTTTTTGTTTAATACTCTTTGAAAATCAAATTCAAACCACGTCAGCTTCGCCTTGCCGTACTCAAGTACAGCCTGCGGCTCGCTTCCTAGTTTGCTCTTTGATTTTCATTGAGTATAAAAAGGGTCAAGTAAGTATAGTAAATTGAAATAAATGTGTACAAATCGATTAGGAAAGTCAAATTAATTTCTAGAAATATGTTAGAAATTGGTTTGAATTCCGCAATCAATTTATCCAGGTTTTATTTCATTTAATTAGAAATTCCCAACCGTTTAACTCAACATAAAAATCCCCAATCGAAGCGATTGAGGATTAAGCAAATGAATCTTAAACAATACCTTGTGCAATCATAGCGTTTGCTACATTTTCAAAGGCAGCAATGTTAGCTCCTGCAAGGTAGTCTTTATCAAGACCGTATGTTTCTGAAGTTGTTTTAGCTGTGTTGAAGATGTTTGTCATGATGTCTTTGAGACGGCCATCAACTTCTTCACGAGTCCATGAAAGGCGAAGGCTATTTTGGCTCATTTCAAGAGCTGAAACGGCTACACCACCAGCGTTGGCAGCTTTGGCAGGTCCATAGAAGATACCATTTTCTTTGTAAACTTTGATGGCCTCAAGGTCGCTTGGCATGTTGGCACCTTCAGATACACAGATAACGCCTTGAGCAACCAAACGTTTAGCTGCTTCACCGTTGATTTCGTTTTGAGTCGCACATGGAAGCGCGATATCATAGTTTCCAGCGTAAGTCCATACAGAACCTTCATGATAAGTAGCGGTTGCTTTCTCAGCTGCATACTCAGTCAAACGAGCGCGACGTTTTTCTTTAACATCAACCAAAAGATCGAAGTCGATACCATTTTCATCGATGACATAACCATTTGAGTCAGATACAGAGATAACAGTTGCACCAAGTTCAGTCGCTTTTTGAAGAGCGTATTGAGCTACGTTACCAGAACCTGAAATAACGACTTTCTTACCAGCAAAGCTATTACCGTTAGCTTTGAGCATTTCTTCAGTGTAGTAAACCAAACCATAACCAGTTGCTTCTGGACGAATCAAGCTACCACCAAATCCAAGAGGTTTACCAGTCAAGACACCAGCATCAAATTGGTTAAGGCGTTTGTATTGACCGTAAAGGTAACCAATTTCACGTCCACCAACACCGATATCACCAGCAGGTACGTCAAGTGATGGTCCGATGTGTTTTTGCAATTCAGTCATGAAGCTTTGGCAGAAGCGCATCACTTCTGCATCTGTTTTACCTTTAGGATCGAAGTCTGATCCACCTTTACCTCCACCGATAGGAAGTCCAGTTAAGACGTTTTTGAAGATTTGTTCAAATCCGAGGAATTTCAAAATCCCTTGGTTAACAGTTGGGTGGAAACGAAGTCCGCCTTTGTATGGTCCAACAGCTGAGTTGAATTGAACACGGTAACCACGGTTTACTTGAATGTTTCCATCACGGTCAACCCAAGGAACACGGAAAGAAATCACGCGTTCTGGCTCAGTGATACGTGCCAAGATATTTTCTTCGATATACTCAGGGTGTTTTTCAAATACAGGTTCTAAAGTGTTGAAAAATTCTTCAACAGCTTGGAGGAATTCAGCCTCGTGCCCGTTACGAGCTTTTACAGTTTCAAACACGCTTTGGATATATTCTTTAGCAGATGTCATATCGTTCTCCTTAAATTCTAATTTAATTATGTGTGTCATTATAGCAGAATTTTTTTTAACTGTAAAGAGAAAAAACAAAAATTTTCTAAAAATTCTTTCAATTTAGTTTTTGGGATTTTTTGAAAGTAGATAAAAAACGAACGTTTTTCTTATAAATGCCTTTCTTAAAGAGAAAATCTGAAAATATGGTATAATATTAGCAATAAAAGGAATCTGGAGGATCAGAATCATGGTATCAACGAAAACACAAATTGCTGGTTTTGAGTTTGACAACTGCTTGATGAATGCGGCGGGTGTGGCTTGTATGACGATAGAGGAGCTAGAAGGGGTTAAAAACTCAGTTGCAGGAACCTTTGTCACAAAGACAGCGACCTTGGACTTTCGTCAGGGAAATCCTGAACCACGTTATCAAGATGTTCCACTTGGTTCTATCAACTCTATGGGCTTGCCGAATAATGGCTTAGACTATTATTTGGACTACCTTTTGGATTTGCAGGAAAAGGAGCCAAACCGAACTTTCTTCTTATCTCTGGTCGGTATGTCTCCAGAGGAAACCCATACTATCTTGAAAAAAGTCCAAGAGAGTGAATTTTGTGGTCTGACTGAGCTAAACCTTTCTTGTCCAAATGTGCCAGGAAAACCTCAGATTGCCTATGATTTTGAGACAACCGACCGGATTTTGGCAGAGGTGTTTGCCTACTTCACCAAACCTCTTGGAATTAAATTGCCACCATATTTTGACATTGTTCACTTTGACCAAGCGGCAGCTATTTTCAACAAATATCCGCTCAAGTTTGTCAACTGCGTTAACTCTATCGGAAACGGCCTATATTTAGAAGATGAGTCCGTCGTTATTCGTCCTAAAAATGGTTTCGGTGGGATTGGTGGAGAGTACATCAAACCGACTGCTCTAGCTAATGTTCATGCCTTTTATCAACGCTTAAATCCTCAAATCCAAATCATCGGAACAGGTGGCGTTTTGACTGGTCGTGATGCCTTTGAACATATCCTCTGTGGAGCAAGTATGGTGCAGGTGGGGACCACCCTTCACAAAGAAGGAGTTGGTGCTTTTGATCGTATTACCAATGAACTGAAAGCAATCATGGCGGAAAAAGGGTACGAAAGCCTAGAAGATTTCCGTGGGAAATTACGCTATATCGACTAAATTCATTAAAAAATCAGAAGAAAGGAGAGAAGATGCTAGCCATTGAAGAAAGCCAGAAGTTGACTTTATCAAATTTATCGAGCCTGAGCCTTTTTACAGGGACAGACCAGGGTCAGTTTGAAGTGATGAAGAGTCAAGTGTTGAAACAGATTGGCTATGATTCTGCTGACCTCAACTTTGCCTACTTTGATATGAAAGAAGTAGTTTACAAGGATGTTGAACTGGAGCTGGTCAGCCTTCCTTTCTTTGCGGATGAGAAAATCGTGATATTAGACCATTTTGTCGATATCACAACTGCCAAGAAACGCTTTTTGACAGATGATGAGCTCAAGTCATTTGAGGAATACCTTGACAATCCTTCTCCAACAACCAAGTTGTTAATCTTTGCAGAAGGAAAACTGGATAGCAAAAGACGGTTGGTTAAATTACTTAAGCGTGATGCCAAGGTTTTTGATGCAGTAGAAGCTAAAGAGCAAGAATTGCGCCAGTATTTCCAAAAGTGGAGTCAGAAACAAGGTCTGCAGTTTGCCAATCATTCTTTTGAAAATCTCCTTATCAAATCTGGTTTTCAATTTAGCGAAATCCAGAAAAATCTCCTCTTTTTACAATCTTATAAGGCAGATTCTATTATCGAGGAAGAAGATATTGTCAATGCTATTCCTAAGACCATACAGGATAATATTTTTGATTTAACTCAGTTTATTCTGACTAAAAAGATGGACCAGGCGCGCGATTTGGTTAGAGACTTAACCTTGCAAGGAGAAGATGAAATCAAACTGATTGCAGTCATGCTGGGACAATTTCGGACTTTTACTCAGGTGAAGATTTTGGCAGAGTCTGGTCAAACAGAAGCGCAGATTGCAAATAGTTTAGGCAGTTATCTAGGACGCAATCCAAATCCCTATCAGATTAAGTTTGCGCTTAGGGATTCACGAGGACTTTCCTTGAGCTTTTTGAAGCAAGCTATTTCCTATTTGATTGAGACAGACTATCAGATTAAAACAGGTCTTTATGAAAAGAGTTTCCTTTTTGAAAAGGCACTCTTACAGATTGCTAGTCAGGCAAATTAATCCTATCTGAAAATTTTTTTAACCCGCGTCAAAATTATCTTGTCGTGGGTTTCTTGCTGATTTGCTTGTTTTATTAGAAAGTATTTCAGTGATTTCCTTATCTATAAGCAAAAAACTTGAAAAAAGTGAATGTTTGCGTTATCATTTTCATATAGAAAGAAAAAGAGGTATTACAGATGGCTATTATCTTACCAGATCTTCCATATGCATACGACGCTTTGGAACCATACATCGATGCGGAAACAATGCATTTGCACCATGACAAACACCATCAAACTTATGTCAACAATGCCAATGCAGCTCTTGAAAAACACCCTGAAATCGGTGAAGACCTTGAAGCCTTGCTTGCTGATGTAGAATCTATCCCAGCTGATATCCGTCAAGCACTTATTAACAATGGTGGTGGACACTTGAACCATGCTCTTTTCTGGGAATTGATGACTCCTGAGAAAACAGCTCCTTCAGCAGAACTGGCAGCAGCAATCGATGCAACATTTGGTTCATTTGAAGAATTCCAAGCAGCCTTCACTGCAGCAGCAACAACTCGTTTCGGTTCAGGATGGGCATGGTTGGTTGTCAACAAAGAAGGGAAGCTTGAAGTGACTTCAACAGCAAACCAAGACACACCAATCTCAGAAGGCAAAAAACCAATCTTGGGCTTGGACGTTTGGGAACATGCTTACTACGTGAAATACCGCAACGTGCGTCCTGACTACATCAAAGCTTTCTTCTCAGTAATCAACTGGAACAAAGTAGATGAATTGTACGCAGCTGCTAAATAATGATAGTTGGAGGGAAGAATTGTTCTTCTCTTTTTAAGGTTATATTATTTTGGTCTGACAAAATCGTCAGACTTTTTTCATTTTTATGAGAAACGTGCTAAGTGCTAGAAATTATGGTAGAATAAAGTATTAAGTAATCGTGAAAAAAGGATATCTATGCGAAAAGAAATTGCACCTGAATTATACAACTATAACAAGTTTCCTGGTCCTGAGTTCCATTTACACGGGGACAAGGTTGAAACGGAAGGGATAGCTTTTTCCTTGGTGGAAAATATCAAGGATGCCTTTGATGTGACGGCTTTTAATCAGCGTTTTTCAGAAGTCTTAACCAAGTTTGATTATATCGTGGGAGATTGGAGCAATGAACAGCTTCGCCTACGAGGTTTTTACAAGGATGACCGAACAGAAGAAAAACTTGAAAAAATCAGTCGTTTACAAGACTACCTTTTAGAGTATTGTAGTTATGGTTGTGCCTATTTTGTCCTAGAAAATGAAGCCCCTAAGCGAGCATCATTTGACAAGAAAATGCGTAAGAAGGAAGAAGAAACACCTTCTAAAAAAGGAAAGAAACCGACTCAAACCAAACGAAAACCGAATGCAGATAAGAAAAATAGACGTCGTCAGAAAGACCAGCATTCTCAGAAAGAGGACAAGGGACAACGTCATTTTGTCATTCGTCAGAAGTGAGTAGAGAATAAGGAGAAGAAATGAAACCGTCAATTTATAGTTTAACACGTCAAACCATGCAGGAATGGGTTTTGGAGCAGGGAGAAAAGAAATTCCGTGCAGATCAAATCTGGGAATGGCTTTACCGTAAACGTGTCCAGTCATTTGAAGAGATGACTAACCTGTCAAAAGATTTGATTGCTAAGCTCAATGATCAGTTTGTGGTTAATCCCTTGAAACAACGTATCGTTCAAGAGTCTGCTGATGGGACAGTTAAATATCTCTTTGAATTGCCAGATGGAATGCTGATTGAGACAGTACTCATGCGTCAACACTACGGTTTATCTGTTTGTGTGACCACTCAGGTCGGTTGTAATATCGGTTGTACCTTCTGTGCCTCTGGTTTGATTAAGAAACAACGTGACCTCAATAACGGTGAAATCGTAGCGCAAATCATGCTGGTTCAGAAATACTTTGATGAGCGTGGTCAGGATGAACGCGTCAGCCATATCGTTGTCATGGGAATCGGTGAGCCCTTTGATAACTATAACAATGTCTTGAATTTCGTCCGTACTATCAACGATGACAAGGGAATGGCCATCGGTGCTCGTCACATTACGGTTTCAACCTCAGGTTTGGCCCATAAAATTCGTGATTTTGCTAATGAAGGAGTTCAGGTCAATCTTGCCGTTTCCCTTCACGCACCTAATAATGAACTGCGCTCAAGTATCATGAAGATTAACCGTGCCTTTCCGATTGAAAAGCTTTTCGCAGCCATTGAGTATTACATTGAGACAACGAATCGCCGTGTGACCTTTGAGTATATCATGCTCAATGAAGTTAATGATGGTGTAGAACAAGCCTTAGAATTGGCTGAATTGCTTAAGAACATCAAGAAATTGTCTTATGTCAACTTGATTCCTTATAACCCAGTTAGTGAGCATGACCAATATAGCCGTAGTCCTAAAGAGCGCGTCCTGGCCTTCTATGATACGCTTAAGAAAAAAGGGGTTAACTGCGTGGTTCGTCAAGAGCATGGTACTGATATTGATGCAGCTTGTGGACAATTGCGTTCTAATACAATGAAACGTGACCGCCAGAAAGCAGTCGCAGCAGTCAATCCTTAATGATGAAGAAAACTTATAATCATGTTTTGGTCTGGGGAGTCATTTTCTATAGCATTTGTATCGTCTATTTTTGCTTTACTCCTCAAGAACAATCTCCCGTGGGGGTGGAAACTCCAGGTATTCAGCATCTTGGACGCCTGGTTTTTCTTTTGACTCCTTTCAATTCTCTCTGGAAACTGGGTGAGGTGAGTGACATAGGACAATTATGTTGGATTTTTCTACAAAATATCCTCAATGTCTTCTTGCTTTTTCCTCTGATTCTCCAACTCCTTTATCTCCTTCCAAACTTGCGTAAGACAAGAAAAGTGATTTTTTTCAGTTTTCTAGTGAGTCTTGGAATCGAGTGTACGCAGTTGGTCTTAGATTTTTTCTTTGATTTCAATCGCGTCTTTGAGATTGATGATTTGTGGACCAATACCTTGGGTGGCTATCTGGCTTGGCTACTTTATAAACGATTACATAAAAACAAGATAAGGAATTAATATGAGTATTTTAGAAGTTAAAAATCTGAGTCATGGTTTTGGTGACCGTGCAATTTTTGAAGATGTGTCCTTCCGTCTTCTCAAAGGAGAACATATCGGTCTGGTCGGTGCCAATGGTGAAGGGAAATCAACCTTTATGAGTATTGTAACAGGTAAGATGTTACCAGACGAAGGAAAGGTAGAGTGGTCCAAATATGTGACTGCCGGTTACTTGGATCAGCACTCTGTCCTTGCTGAAGGGCAGTCGGTGCGTGATGTGCTCCGTACAGCCTTTGATGAGCTTTTTAAAGCAGAAGCTCGTATCAATGACCTTTATATGGAAATGGCTGAAGACAGTGCGGATGTTGATGCTCTCATGGAAGAAGTAGGCGAACTCCAAGACCGTCTGGAGAGTCGTGATTTCTATACTTTAGATGCTAAAATTGACGAAGTAGCGCGTGCCCTTGGTATCATGGACTTTGGCATGGATACGGATGTAACCTCTTTGTCAGGTGGACAAAGAACCAAGGTGCTTTTGGCAAAACTCCTCCTTGAAAAGCCCGATATCTTGCTTTTGGACGAGCCGACCAACTACTTGGATGCTGAGCATATTGATTGGCTCAAGCGCTATCTCCAAAACTATGAGAATGCCTTTGTCCTTATTTCGCACGATATTCCATTCCTGAACGATGTGATTAATATTGTCTACCATGTGGAGAATCAACAGCTGACTCGTTACTCTGGTGACTACTACCAGTTTCAAGAAGTCTATGCTATGAAGAAATCTCAGCTAGAGGCAGCCTACGAACGTCAGCAGAAAGAGATTGCGGACCTCAAGGACTTCGTGGCTCGAAACAAAGCGCGTGTTGCAACACGAAACATGGCCATGTCTCGTCAGAAGAAATTGGATAAGATGGATATTATCGAACTGCAAAGTGAGAAACCAAAACCATCCTTTGATTTCAAACCAGCTCGTACGCCAGGGCGCTTTATCTTCCAAGCCAAGGATTTGCAAATTGGTTATGATCGTCCTCTGACCAAGCCTTTAAATCTTACCTTTGAACGTAATCAAAAGGTTGCTATTATCGGGGCAAATGGTATCGGGAAAACAACTCTCTTGAAGTCTCTATTGGGCATTATTCCACCAATAGCTGGGGAAGTGGAACGCGGTGACTATCTAGAACTCGGTTACTTTGAACAGGAAGTAGAAGGCGGTAATCGCCAAACTCCTCTTGAAGCTGTCTGGAATGCCTTTCCTGCTCTTAACCAAGCAGAAGTTCGTGCAGCCCTTGCCCGTTGTGGTTTGACAACCAAGCATATTGAAAGCCAAATTCAGGTCTTGTCAGGCGGGGAACAAGCCAAGGTTCGTTTTTGTCTCTTGATGAATCGTGAAAACAACGTTTTAGCGTTGGATGAGCCGACCAACCATTTGGATGTGGATGCCAAGGATGAACTCAAACGCGCTCTCAAAGAATATAAGGGATCGATTCTTATGGTCTGCCATGAACCGGACTTCTATGAAGGCTGGATGGACCAAATCTGGGATTTTAACAAGCTAACTTAATAATGAGGATAAAAGAAATACAGTACCGAATGTGGATACTGTATTTTTTAGATTTTTAAGATTTAATACTCTTCGAAAATCTCTTCAAACCGCGTCAACGTCGCCTTGCCTTATGTATAGTTACTGACTTCGTCAGTTCTATCCACAACCTCAAAGCAGTGCTTTGAGCAGCCTGTAGCTAGTTTCCTAGTTTGCTCTTTGATTTTCATTGAGTTTAAAATCGTAGTCTTTCACTACTTCGATGCTATCGATTGTGATAGCAGTCGTTGGCTTGTCTTTTTCATCTTTTTCGGCTTTAGCAATCTTATCCACAACATCCATACCGTCAATCACTTGACCAAAGACTGGATGTTTGCCATCAAGACTAGGATTTCCCCCTTCTTTGTAGGCTTCGATGATTTTCTTTGGATACTTGCTTGTAGGGAGTTTAGCAGAGGTATCTGTAGAGTTTTGGTTGATGAAGAACTGACTGCCATTGGTGTTTGGTTGACCAGTATTAGCCATAGAAAGAGCACCACGGATGTTATAGAGATAAGGAGTAATCTCGTTCTTGAAACCAGTTCCCTTGTCTTTAGTCTTATCCTTGTCATGCCAGATAGACTGACCACCTGTACCGTCCCCTTTTGGATCTCCAGTTTGGACCATAAAGCCATCGATGACACGGTGGAAGGTAATGCCGTTATAGTAGCCTTCTTTGGCATGAGTGAGGAAGTTTTCAACCGCTAGAGGAGCGAGTTTAGGGAAGAGTTTAATGCGAATATCACCTTGGCTTGTGTGGAGAATCACTTCGGCTTCATCTTCAGCAACTTCTTTAGATAGTTGTGGGAAATTGGCGTTTTCGTTTGTCAAAGCATCGTTTAACTCTTTGGCAGATTGGGCTGATGCTTTGGAGCTTTCCTCAGCGGCCAAGCTAGAATCTACATAGTCATCACCACGCAAACTACGTTGGATGTTGCTACATCCAGCTAGGGCTACAGTGGATAGTAAAAGAAGGGTTGCTAGTTTTTTCATTTTGATCCTCTCAAAAATTCATTTCTACAATTGTACCCTAAAAGGAAGGGGAATTCAAATATTAGTGACAAGACAGTTTTAGAGAAAATCAATCCCAAAGTCGCTTGATTAGAGATTTTTCTTTGGATGCCGGTCGATAATTTCCTGGTACTGTTCCAGTATCTGCTCTCCCTTTGGACTCAATTTGTAGCCACGAATCGAAAAGTGACTTGCTAATTCTTCTTCTGAAAAGTTGTCATGAAGGGCTTGGTCCAGATCGGCAGCCTTCATCTTAGATAGTCCTGCAATTCCCTTGCTTTTCAAAATATTCTTTTTCATTGTAGCATTCAGATGGTCAAGTGAATCAAAAGCAGTTTCAATGACAGCATAACCTTTTTCCACTAGAGTTTTTAGATGTTTTGGGGCATCAATGCCATAAGTATACTCAAAGTATTTAGGAAACCAGATCTTAAGAAAGCTCGTAAAGCATCACAATTAGTAAACGTTAATTCGAAAGAATTACTATATTTTAAAAGAGCACATTTTCAAAGGATTTTTTCTTTTGGCTTCAATTCCTAATTAATCAATGAACTTAATACTATGTCTCGAAAAGAATTATGCTTCCTCTTTCTGTCTGAGTTCAAAGAGGTCTTCTACTTTCAGATTAAAAACTTGAGCAATTTTAAGAGCCATTTCTAGTGAAGGATTGTAACGGTTATTTTCCAAGTGCAGAATTGTCTCGCGTCGCATGCCGATGAGGTCGGCTAACTCCTGCTGGGTCATGCCTGTGGACTCACGAACAGATTTGAGATTAGTAATAATCTTGCTTTCTTTGGCCATGCTTATCCTCTCCGTTCCAAGATAAAATAGACAACCGCAAATATGAAAATCAAGGCAGCTATGCTAATAAAGATCTGGCCCATGTAAAGCGTGAGAGACCCTATATATCCAATGCTAACTGCTAGAATCATCAGTGCGCCTAGTATAAAAACAAACATCAAGCTAGCTGCCTTGGCTAAATTAGTATAAAAGCGTTCGTCCGGAGTTTCCTTGACATTTTTAAAACAGAAAAAGCCAAATACAATCACTTCAATAACGAGGCCAATTCCCAAAATCCATTCTTTAATACCAGAACTTTCGCTTGGGTTCGCAACCCAAATCCCTACTGTATAAAAAATGCTTGCTGCTAACACAAGTACCGTGTAAAGCTTAGCAGACAAGTCAAAAATAGTCTTACCCTTACCTTTCTGAATCTTATGAGGCCGTGGTTTCATATGTAGCCAGCTCCAAATAGCTATAATTTGACCTAACACTGAAATACCAGTAATAACTAACTTGGGTCCCCAACTGAGATTAGAACCAAATAAAACAATAAAATCAATAATGAGAGCTACGGCAATCATTGTAATGAGGTCACGCATTTTTTGACTTTTTTTCATGATAGACTCCTTTTTTGTGTTATAAATATATAACATTTAAATGTTATGTTATAAATATATCACACTTAAATTTAGAAAGCAAGAATTTTATGTGTCAATGTGGTAATTATTTGAAAAAATTTTTTAATAAAATCCCTTGATAGTCAAACAACTAAAGAAATCTTTGAAGCAATGCATCGGATTTGGTTTGGATAGTTTCGTTAATAATATTTGATGATAAAGAATTTTTGGAAAATCTAGATACTGTATGAATCTCTACTTTTTTCTTAGACTGTTATAAACTCTCTCAGAATAAGCTTTGTAGGTATAGAAGTTAATTTTTACAGAACTAAATTATTCCCCTATTTAGAATCTATTAATTCATATTTTATAAATTAATTAGTAGATATCATTCTTAAAATCCTTGATATTTCGTTTGGGAATTTAGGAGCCAAGCATCCAAATCTCGTTCAGGAGAGATGAAGGGTTTGAGTTGATGGTCTTTATAAAATGTTTCTAATACTCTTCGAAAATCAAATTCAAACTACGTCAGCTTTGCCTTGCCGTACTCAAGTACAGCCTGCGGCTAGCTTCCTAGTTTGCTCTTTGATTTTCATTGAGTATAAAATAGTATTCACGGCTAGCTTCTTTCAAACATTTATTTCCTACTTCTAACAAATTTATAAATGGTTTAAAAAATTTATAGTCTGTCAAGTTTTTTTCTTGACACCTGTCAGAAATCTGCTATAATAGAACATGTGCTAAATAGCTCAGCTATTTCACCGAAATAAAAAATAAGAAAAGAGACTTTAAAAATGGCAGTTAAAATCCGTTTGACTCGTATGGGTTCTAAGAAAAAACCTTTCTACCGTATTAACGTAGCAGATTCACGTTCACCACGTGACGGACGTTTCATCGAAACAGTTGGAACTTACAACCCACTTGTTGCTGAAAACCAAGTAACTTTGAAAGAAGACCGCGTTCTTGCATGGTTGGCTGATGGAGCTCAACCTTCAGATACAGTTCGCAATATCCTTTCAAAAGAAGGCGTATTGAAAAAATTCCACGATTCTAAATTCTCAAAATAAGTTTAAAGTAGGTTGACAGATGGATACGATTGAAAATCTCATTATTGCGATTGTGAAACCTTTGATTTCACAACCAGATGCCTTAACTATCAAGATTGAAGATACACCAGAATTTTTGGAATATCATTTGGATCTTGATCAAAGCGATGTGGGTCGTGTAATCGGTCGTAAGGGTCGCACTATTTCTGCGATAAGAACGATTGTCTACTCTGTCCCAACTGAAGACAAAAAAGTAAGAATCGTTATTGACGAAAAATAAGAAGGGCGGGACGAATGTCTCGCTTTTTTGCGAGAAGTGTAAAATTGCAGCCATTAAGTACCAACATGAACGTGATTTGGAAGGCTTTTTAAAGGGGGACTGGAAAAGAATGAACATTGATTGTATTTTAAACATAGATTGGGCAATGTACATTGATTGGTTATTGCGAATTTTACAGATTTCGACTTTTATAGGTGTAATTTTAAAAATTAGTTTTCAGAATAAGGCCTATATCAATAATATCGAAATTCAGGTAATTAAACCAATCGAATTTGATTCCTTACATACGAGATTTCATCATATATATGAGTTTAAACATGATGAAAATGATAAACATTATAACCATTTGATTTTTTATCCAAAGGAAGTTGATATTGAAATTATAGAATTTTATTCTTTAATCTATGATTCAAAAAGTAATCGTTTAGTTGATAATGATAAACTGCATACAGTTAAAAATTTAAAAAATTATACATGCTTATTGATTCATACAAATTTACCAGAGAATATGCCTAGTTTAAGAATGAAATGGAAAACAAGTCAGGGTGAAATTGGCGAGTATACATTTTATAGTAATATGTATAATGGGAATGTAAATATCTCATCTTTCAAATATAAATTAACATTAAAGAGGAAAATATTAGCACTTTTTGGACTATAGCGGGCCCTCTATGTATTTTCCTCTAACTTGAGAAAATCTTTGGAACGTGATAAAATAAAGGATAAGGATTTTTAATAATTCATTATATAGAACGAGTGGATTTCTTTATGAAGAGGTTTGAAGTATCTACAGAGATTGGTAGTCTCTCTGTTACTTATCAAAAGCAAAAGAAAATGCTAGTTTGTTTAAGTGGCGCAGGTTTTCTACCAAGTTATGAAAATTTTTCACTTATACTTGAAAAACTTCCTCCTACAATTGGTTATTTGACAATTGATTTTCCGAACACAGGTAGGAGTCCGATTCATGACCAAGCTGGAAAAAATCTAGATAATCTTGCAGATGCGGTTTATGAAGTACTTGAAGAATTAGGGATTTCTGAATATATACTTTGTGTACATAGTTTGAGTGGAATTTTAGCTTGTAAATTGCTCAACAAACCAATTAAGTGTCAGGCTTTAGTAGCAATGGAGCCGACAACTAAAAAAGTCATGTTTGCTGATTTTTCAGAAAATCCTTATCCAGAAATGGAAGAGCAGATGAGACTGATTGACGAGTATGGTCCTGAACTTTATTTTAGGAACTTAACTCAAGCAACATTTAGCCCTGAAATTAATAAAGAAATCTGGGAAATAATGCAAGAAAAAGGGTCAGAGTTGGAAAAGCAAGATTCAGGATTTCAGATATCTGGAGAGATTACTGAGGAAGATTTTGAGAATTTGTTGATAGAATCTCATGTCCCTGTATTTATTTTTTGTCAGCCTTATAGAGAAAAAGAGTACAGAAAATCAGAATATTGGACTTCCAATACTAAACTCGTTTTAGGAGGGAATCACCATTATTTACAATGGTCAGAATCAGAAAAAATTGCGACTATTATTCGAGAATTGTCAGAATAAGATGGAAAGAAGGAGACTATAGGAGACAAGATGAACTACTTTAATGTTGGGAAAATCGTCAATACGCAGGGGTTGCAGGGTGAGATGCGAGTTTTGTCTGTGACAGATTTTGCAGAAGAACGGTTTAAAAAAGGGGCTGAGCTGGCCTTGTTTGATGAAAAAAATCAGTTTGTTCAAACAGTGACCATCGCTAGCCACCGTAAACAGAAGAACTTTGACATTATTAAATTCAAAGATATGTACCATATCAATGCTATCGAAAAGTATAAGGGATACAGTCTCAAGGTCGCTGAGGAAGATTTGAATGTCCTAGATGATGGTGAATTTTATTATCACGAGATTATCGGTTTGGAAGTCTATGAGGGTGATAACTTGATTGGAACCATCAAGGAAATCCTGCAACCAGGTGCCAACGATGTATGGGTGGTCAAACGAAAAGGCAAGCGTGATTTGTTATTGCCTTATATCCCACCAGTGATTCTCGATGTTGATATTCCAAATAAACGGGTCGATGTGGAAATTTTAGAAGGGTTAGACGATGAAGATTGATATTTTAACCCTCTTTCCAGAGATGTTTTCTCCACTGGAGCACTCAATTGTTGGAAAGGCACGTGAAAAAGGGCTCTTGGATATCCAGTATCATAATTTTCGAGAAAATGCTGAAAAGGCCCGTCATGTCGACGATGAGCCCTACGGAGGCGGTCAGGGGATGTTGCTCCGAGCGCAACCTATTTTCGATGCCTTTGATGCTATTGAAAAGAAAAATCCGCGCGTCATTCTCCTAGACCCAGCTGGCAAGCAGTTTGATCAGGCTTATGCTGAGGATTTGGCCAAAGAAGAGGAACTGATCTTTATCTGCGGTCACTACGAAGGGTATGATGAGCGAATTAAGACCTTGGTGACAGATGAGATCTCTCTGGGCGACTATGTCCTGACTGGTGGAGAGTTGGCGGCCATGACCATGATTGATGCGACGGTTCGCCTGATTCCAGAAGTGATTGGCAAGGAGTCTAGCCATCAAGATGATAGTTTTTCTTCTGGCCTTCTTGAATATCCTCAGTACACACGTCCCTATGATTATCGAGGTATGGTTGTACCAGATGTATTGATGAGTGGTCACCATGAAAAGATTCGTCAGTGGCGCCTGTATGAGAGTTTAAAGAAAACCTATGAACGCAGACCGGATTTGCTTGAACATTATCAACTGACAACAGAAGAAGAAAAAATGCTGGCAGAAATTAAAGAAAACAAATAATAAAGGAGAAACCTATGCAAGTAATCAAACGTGATGGTGAAATTGCTGAATTTAATCCAGATAAGATTTACCAAGCTATCTTAAAGGCAGCCCAGACTGTCTATGTATTGACAGATGATTTGCGTCAAAACCTTGCACAAGTCACTAAGAAAGTGGTTTTGGATTTGGAAGAAGCCAAGGTGGAACGTGCTACCATCAGCATGATTCAGTCTTTGGTTGAACATCGTTTACTGGGAGCAGGCTACATTACCATCGCAGAACACTATATTTCCTATCGTCTACAACGTGACTTGGAAAGAAGTGGTTATGGAGATCATATCGCAGTCCATTTACATTTTGAACAAATTCGCTAAGAAAAAAGAGTGGGATGAAGCAACTACATCTCACTCTTTCTTAAATCTATTTTTTTGGGCTGTTTGGACGGTTGAAGGGACAAATCGTAGGCGTTGAATATCGCTTATACGGATAATACGGGTCACATTTTTAGCAAAATTTTTCACGATAATTTGCTGGCGTTGCTGATCGTATTTGATGATATCACCTGTAAAACTTGTCTCTGACAAGATAAGGTGAACAGCGGTTTGTTTCTGGATAGCCTCTTCAATAGTGGCTGTAAGGGAGTTACTTTCAGTATGGTCTGGTTCTTCATGTCCATTTAAAAAGTCATGTATTTTATCTAGCATTTGCTGGAATTTATGTCTCATAGTGGCCTCCCTTCTTTTATATCAATATTATATAAAATTTTCCTAAAATCTACAAGATTTTACGAATAATCAAATGAAAGCTAAAAAAGGAGAAGAAAATGGCAGAATTTACATTTGAAATCGAAGAGCACTTGTTGACTCTTTCTGAAAACGAAAAAGGTTGGACCAAGGAAATCAACCGTGTGAGCTTTAATGGTGCTCCTGCAAAGTTTGATATTCGTGCTTGGAGTCCAGACCATACGAAGATGGGCAAAGGGATTACTCTCTCCAATGAAGAATTTCAAACAATGGTGGATTCCTTTAAAAGCAACTAGATTTTCAAAATGAAAGAAAAGGATATTGAGTTATGACAACTCGATATCCTTTTTTAGTTAGCAAAGTAAGCTTGATTTTTAAGGCGTTGAAGTAATGGACGGCTAATAAAACTAATAGCAATCATTTTACCAAGATCTGGGATGATAAAGGGAAATACCCCCACAGCAAGAGCTTTTTCAAATGGCATTCCAGCTAGGAAATGCAAGCTGAGAATCCCTCCGACAAAGACAAGGGCATCACCCAAGAGGTTTGCAAGAAAAATCTTGACAACACCACTCTTGCTGTTAGTTAGGGAAGAAGTAAGTCCAGAGTAGACAAGATAAAACCAAAGATAACCTGCAGTAGGACCAACCAACGCCTGCAATCCAGCTCCACCTCCTGCAAAGACAGGAAGACCGATAGCACCTAGAAGAAGATAGAGTCCGACAGAAAGTACAGCCTCTCTCGGTCTAAAGACAGTAGCAATCAAGCCGATTGCAAAGTTTTGCAGAGTGAAGGGAACAGGTCCAATTGGAAGGGTGATTTGTGCCAATACAGCAATGAGAGCAGCCCCAATAGCAGGGATGGCATAAACGTGAGCTTTTTTCAAAATAGTTAACCTCTTTTCTGATATATAGTAACTATTATACTTAAATCAACACTATTGTCAACCTATTTAAGTAACATGGGTAACAAAAAACTGTAACGGCCGATTTGATTGACAAGAGAAATTTGATAATTGTTTTTTATCGATTTGTAAATCAGTTTTATATATAGATAATCCCATTTTATACATAAAAAATATACTATAAATACTTGACAAACTAAAAAATAAGTGCTACATTAATAAATGTAAACGGATACATTTATATGTGTTCAATTTTAAAAGGAGGGGTAGTTATGAGATATTTTAACGACTCTAGATACAATAACGGTGATTAAAAACCTAAATATAATCAATTCATATTAAAGTAATATGGATGGACTAAAAAGGGGACTGTTGCTTATTCTTCATCAAATATTTTAATTAAAGAAGAAGTAAAATGAAAAAAAGAATTAACAAGAAAGCATCTGTTTTTCTAGTCGCAAGTGTTTTAAGTTTTAGCTTTGCTACTGTAGCTAGTATTGTTAGTGCAACTACAGCACACCCTGCTCCAAGTCCCATTATTGATGTATGGGAATATGGTGTAAATGATAACTCTGGTTATTCGAATTACTTTGTTAGTTCTCCAGATAATATTGGTTCAAAATCTTCAGTAACGAATTTTTGGGGAACAGTTAAAGCTCAGGATAAACAAGATTATGGATGGGCATATTCAAGTGCTACAAAATCTTGGAGCGATGTTCGATTAAATGCATATTGGGATTATTATAGATTTTAAAAATAATTTATGAAAACAAGAGACCCAATTATAAAATAGGGTCTCTTGTAATATGGTAATTGCTTATGAAATTAAAATTATGTATCATTGGATTCTTCTTCTGTTTGATTGCTGCAATTGGTTGGGTCACTATTAGCGATACAGAAATGCCCATACCTTTACCAATTGATGGTGCTTTTTCTATTCAAGGAAAAAGCAATCTTTCAAATAACGAAATATACGAAATGGTTCGTGATTTATCAAAATCGGAAAAGGTTACCATTTACAAGCCCATCGTTCAGAGTTCGGGTCAGTTGAGGTATGTAAATTTTGATGATGTAAATAATGAACAATTAAAGTCAACACCAATAATAGGGATGTATTACACCCTTGGGAAAATGGATATAGATAGTTTGAAACCACTTACGATGACGGGGTTGCAAACAGTATATATGGCTTATCCTTGGTATATAGGAGGAATCTTACAATTTACTGGAACTTTAAGAATACTGTTAATGGGTTCAATTTACTTAACTTTATTAGTTGTGTTATTTGTTGTTAGAACGAAGCAGATTAAAGAAGGAGTGATACGACGTTCTTTGGGATTGCCTGTATACGATCTAAGAAGAGATTATGGTATTTCTCTTATTTTTGAACTGATTATGATGGCTTTATTGATGATTTCTTACAGTTCTTTTTTGGGAAATGGTTTCTTCACCTATAGTTCTAAGTTATTTTTCTCTCTGATTTTAACGAATTTTATACTATTTCAAATCATTGATCTCATCACCTTTGTTTTATTTTGGTTGACGATTCAGGTTGAAAAGCCTATTGAAATTATTAAAAACAAGGCAAAAAATAAACTTATTTTTGTCGTATGGCTTGCCATTATTTCGATTATTATCCTTATCTCAGGAGTTTTTTTACAAGAAACAAAGAGTAGTCAATCCAGTATTAACATTCAGATACAGAATTTAGTACCATGGGACACAGTAAAAGACTGGAGAAGGATTGAGTTCCTTGGAATTGAAAGTAACTCTACTAAAAATGGAGAAGTTAATGATTCGGATGGTCAGTATCTACAGATAGCTGCTTCCTTAAAAAACTTAGATTATTTATATATAGATCGATCCTCAGCATATGTTCCAGATTTCATGAAAACTTCACATGTTATGGAAAATTTTTCTAAACAATTAGAAAATGACGGAATAACGAATCCAGAAATAAATAAAGAGTTGATTTATATCAATCAAACAGGTGCTAACCTACAAAATAAAGTGAATGGAACAAACTATCATCTTTTAGATAATAAGATAGCAACCATTTATATTCCTGAGAAATGGAAAGAAAATCAGAAATCTATTGAGAATACAGTTGTAGCAGAACAATTTATTGGAACAAACTATACAAAAGAAGAAATTGCAGTACAAATAATTCCTGATGGTGATAAAATTTTTTATTTCAATGAAGATGCTGATGATAATCATAAAATGAAAGAGCTTTTACCAATGGCAAGTGTAGCAGATAGCACAGATAACATTGTTGTTGTGTTAGATACGGACAAAATGATTGAAAACAACAAGTTTTCTTTGGCTAGTAATATAACAACTAAGTCTCTTTTTAGTCCTGAGGCGGTAAATAAAATAAATGAAATGGCTACCCAGTTGAATGTTTCAATGAATCCAGTAGATGTTTACCAAATTGTGAAATTAAAGATCCAGTCCTTAGAGCACCAAATTCTACTTTCACAAATTTTGCAGAAGATAATTTACAGTATTGTCTTTATACTCATTTATCAATATGTCCAACTTTATATTACCCTAAAACAGAATGAATATGTGAAGAAAATCATTTTAGGTCTGTCAAAAACATATATAGCAATTTCAAGTCTCAAGTATTTTATGATGACTATTACAATCGTTATCCTATTTACATTTCTTATGACAGGTCAAATAGAGTTGCTATATATTGGTCTTGCTTCTCTGCTCGTTTTGATGTTGTCAATAATCATGAGTTTTAGAAAATTATCTGAAAGCTACACTAAAATTTTAAAAGGAGATGAAACATGACAATTGACCTTTTGAACGTTTCAAAAAGTTTCGGCTCAAAAAAGATCTTTACAGACTTAAATTTAAAATTTGAATCTGGAAAAAGTTATGCATTGATTGGAGGTTCTGGCTCTGGTAAAAGTACCCTTCTTAATATTATAGGAAGATTAGAAAAAATTGACAGTGGGAATGTTTTAGTTGATAAACAAGATATTTGGAAGATAAAAGAAAGAACTTTTTTTAAAAATACTGTTGGATATGTATTTCAGAATTATTCTTTAATAGATAACAAAACAGTATATGATAATTTGAAACTTATCACTAAAGACAAAAAAACAATAACTGATGTACTTGAAAAAGTAGGACTGTCAAGTGACTATTTACATCAAAAAATATATGAATTGTCTGGAGGGCAGGCTCAACGTGTAGCTATTGCCAGAATGTTAATGAAACCACGTAAAATTATCTTAGCAGATGAGCCTACAGGAGCTTTAGATGGTGAGATTGGAAAAGAAATTATTCGTTTATTATTGAATGAAAGAGATGAAGATAAATATGTCATTATAGCGACGCATGATCCAGCTGTCTATAACGAAGTTGATGTGATCATTGATATGAAAGATATAGGGGATAATGTATGAAAAAGATAATTTATATTGCTTTGATCTTTGTAGCTGGAATGCTTGCCATTTTCTTCTTTGGAAAACAAATGATCACAAAAGAAAATACCAATAAACCAACACTGGAGTTAATAGTCTATACGCTTTCTTCTAGTGATACAGAAAAATGGAATAAAGTGAAACAAGTAGAAACGGAAGAAGCTACATATATCATAACTGTGAAAGAAGTAGCGTCTTCAGAAGAAGTATTTTCAAACATCATTGCAAATGGAGCTGCTGCGGGGTTCGGAGTTCGTGAAGAAGAAGTGAAGCAATTTAATAATAATTTAGGAGACACTATTGAGGACTCTAAGCATAATAAACTCATTGGAATAGAATTTTTTACTTTTTCTAATGCTGACGAGGGATTTGTAGTAGCAAATTTTGACTACGGTAGTGAAGAGTTGAATTCTCAGAAAAAAGATATGAAAGAGTTATATAAAAAAATATATGAATCTTTTAAAGAAAAGAATAAATGATTGTGTTATAATCCTTATATTTTGTTATGGTTTGTTAATTGATTTTTGCATATCTTATTTCAACATACTATAAAATAAAACATAAGAAAACGAGTATCTCCAACTACGGCAATACTCGATTTTTGATATTTAGAAGTGTTTTTTGCTCTGCTTCTTTTATTTCGATTAACGCATAGTTACAAATTCTTCAGATGCAGTTGGGTGAATCGCCACAGTTGCGTCAAAGTCGGCCTTGGTTGCTCCCATTTTGATAGCAACAGCAAATCCTTGAATCATTTCATCAACACCATAGCCAATTCCATGAAGTCCGACAACTTTTTCTTCTGAACCAGCTGTGATCAATTTGAAACGTGTTTCTTGACGGTTGTCAGTGCAAGCAGAGTACATAGACGTAAAGCTTGATTTGTAAACCTTGATTTGATCTTGACCGTATTCTTTAATAGCTTGTTCTTCTGTCAAACCAACAGTTCCGATAGCAGGGTGTGAAAAGACAACAGTTGGAATAGTTGTGTAGTCCATTTTTGCAGTTGTTTTGCCGTTAAAGAGACGTTCAGATAAAGTACGTCCAGCCTTGATAGCAACTGGAGTCAGTTCTTTTTCGCCTGTTACATCACCTAAAGCGTAGATTCCCTCAACAACAGTATTTTGGTATTCATCTACTTGGATAAAGCCACGTTCGTTCAGAGTCACCCCAGCTTTTTCAAGTTGCAAGCTCTTAACGTTTGGACGGCGGCCTGTAGCCCAGATAACTTGGCTAGCTGTGTGACTAGTACCATCTTCGAAATGAATGGTAATGCCTTCAGCAGTTTTTTCTAACTTGACAGGGACTTTGTGAGTATGAAGTGGTAAGTTTGTTCTTTCCATTTCCTTGACCAAACCTTCAACGATGTAAGAATCAAAACCACGTAAAGGACGATCGCGGCGAACAAAGAGGTCTGTCTTGACACCAAAGGTGTGGAGTACGCCAGCCAATTCAACGGCAATATAACCAGCGCCTAGAATTGCAACTGACTCTGGCAATTCTTCCCAAGCAAATACATCATCAGAAGAGCCACCTAGTTCAGCACCAGGAACGTCTGGAATACTTGGATGGGCACCAGTAGCAATCACGATATGTTTAGCACGAATCAGTTCACCATTTACGCTAACAGTATGAGAATCTACAAATTCAGCATGACCTTCAATCAAGTCTACTCCGTTGCGTTTAAAACTGCCATCATAAGAAGAACGAGCGCGATCAATGTAGGCTTCACGATTGCGACGTAGGGTTGCAAAGTCAAAGTTAAGATCAGTAGTCTTAAAGCCGTAGTCTTCTCCAAATTGATGGAAAGTCTCAGCGATTTGCGCCCCGTACCACATGATTTTTTTAGGAACACAGCCGACATTGACACAGGTTCCACCTAATTTCTTTTCCTCAATAACGGCCGCTTTGGCCCCATGTTCACCAGCACGGTTCATGGTAGCAATTCCTCCGCTACCTCCACCGATAGCAATGATATCATATTCTCTCATTGAAAACTCCTTTATACTCTTTTAAATAGTAGAGTGTCATTTTTTGATAGTCATATTCTATCTTTTTTTTGATGTGATTGCAAAAATCTGCTACGTTCAAAAAAATTAAAGAAAAGGCTTGCAAAAAAGAAAAATAAAGTGTATTATATAACTAGTACAACGATTGTAAAATAAATTCCGAACAATAATTAAATCCTGAAATGTCATTATTTCGTTCTGAAATGTTATTGTTTCAAATTGATAATTTTTGTATAATATTGTTAAGAACTTTAAATCAAAAAGGAGTTTCATTATGAAAAAGAATGGTAAAGCTAAAAAGTGGCAATTGTATGCAGCAATTGGTGCTGCAAGTGTAGTTGTATTGGGTGCTGGGGGCATTTTGCTCTTTAGACAACCTTCTCAGACTGCTGTAAAAGATGAGGCTACTCATCTTGTTGTTGCCAAGGAAGGAAGCGTCGCATCCTCTGTTTTATTATCAGGGACAGTAACGGCAAAAAATGAACAATATGTTTATTTTGATGCTAGTAAGGGAGATTTAGATGAAATCCTTGTTTCTGTGGGTGATAAGGTTAGTGAAGGACAGGCTTTAGTTAAGTACAGTAGTTCAGAAGCACAGGCGGCATATGATTCAGCTAGTCGAGCAGTTGCTAAGGCAGATCGTCATATCAACGAACTCAACCAAGCGCGAAATGAAGCCGCTTCAGCTCCGGCTCCACAGTTGCCAACGCCAGCAGGAGGCGAAGGAGCTGCAGGGCAAACTCCAGCTCCAGTCTCAGGAAATGCAGTGTCATCTATTGATGCGCAACTAGGTGATGCTCGTGATGCTCGTGCAGATGCAGCAGCGCAATTAAGCAAGGCTCAAAGTCAGTTGGATGCCATGACGGTTCTCAGTACCTTAGAGGGAACTGTGGTCGAAGTCAACCGTAATGTTTCTAAATCTCCAACAGGAGCTAGCCAGGTGGTAGTTCATGTCGTTAGCAATGAAAACTTGCAAGTTAAGGGTGAACTATCTGAATATAACCTTGCCAACCTCTCTGTAGGACAAGAAGTAACCTTTACTTCTAAAGTTTACCAAGATAAGAGCTGGACTGGTAAGATTAGCTACATTTCTGACTACCCTAAAAACAATGGTGAAGCAGCAAGTGCAGCTACTGCCGCAGCAGGCGGTAACTCTGGTTCTAAATATCCATATACCATTGATGTTACAAGTGAAATCGGTGATTTGAAACAAGGATTCTCAGTAAGTGTTGAGGTCAAGAATAAGAGTAAAGCCATTTTGGTTCCTCTAACAAGTATTGTGACTGAAAATGATAAGAACTATGTCTGGGTGCTTGACGAGCAGAAAAAGGCCAAGAAAGTGGAAGTTGGTTTGGGTAATGCTGATGCAGACAACCAAGAAATCACTTCAGGTCTGACAAATGGAGTCAAGGTCATCAGTAACCCAACGTCTTCTCTAGAGGAAGGAAAAGAGGTGAAGGCTGATGAAGAAACTAATTAGTTTAAAAAATATCTGCAGAAGCTACCGTAATGGTGACCAAGAACTGCAGGTTCTCAAAAATATCAACCTAGAAGTGAATGAGGGTGAGTTTGTCGCTATTATGGGACCATCTGGTTCTGGTAAGTCCACTCTGATGAATACGATTGGCATGTTGGATACACCAAGCAGTGGAGAGTATTATCTTGAAGGCCAAGAAGTGGCTGGCCTTGGTGAAAAACAACTAGCCAAGGTCCGTAACCAACAAATCGGATTTGTCTTTCAGCAGTTCTTTCTTCTATCCAAACTCAATGCTTTGCAAAATGTAGAATTGCCCTTGATTTACGCGGGAGTTTCGGCTTCAAAACGGCGCAAGTTAGCTGAGGAATATTTAGATAAGGTTGAATTGACAGAACGTAGTCACCATTTGCCTTCAGAATTATCTGGTGGTCAAAAGCAACGTGTAGCTATTGCGCGTGCCTTGGTAAACAATCCTTCTATCATCTTAGCAGATGAACCGACAGGAGCCTTGGATACAAAAACAGGTAACCAAATCATGCAATTATTAGTTGAACTAAATAAAGAAGGAAAAACCATTATCATGGTAACGCATGAGCCTGAGATTGCAGCCTATGCCAAACGTCAGATTGTCATTCGGGATGGAGTTATTTCGTCTGACAGTGCTCAGTTAGAAAAGGAGGAAAACTAAGATGCAGAATCTGAAATTTGCCTTTTCATCTATTATGGCTCACAAGATGCGTTCTTTGCTTACCATGATTGGAATTATCATTGGTGTTTCATCAGTTGTTGTGATTATGGCTCTGGGTGATTCTATGTCTCGACAGCTCAATAAAAATATGACCAAATCTCAGAAAAATATCAGTGTCTTTTTCTCTTCTAAAAAAAGTAAAGATGGATCTTTTACTCAGAAACAATCAGCTTTTACGGTTTCTGGAAAAGAAGAGGAAGTTCATGTTGAACCACCAAAACCGCAAGAATCTTGGGTCAAGGAGGCAGCCAAACTGAAGGGAGTGGATAATTACTATGTAACCAACTCAACGAACGCCATCTTGACTTATCAAGATAAAAAGGTTGAAAATGCCAATTTGACAGGTGGAAACAGAACTTATATGGACGCTGTTAATAATGAAATTATTGCAGGTCGTAGTCTGAGAGAGCAAGATTTCAAAGAGTTTGCAAGTGTCATTTTGCTGGACGAAGAATTATCCATTAGTCTATTTGGATCTCCTCAAGAGGCTATTAACAAGGTTGTAGAAGTTAATGGTTTTAGTTATCGAGTCATTGGTGTTTATACTAGCCCAGAATCTAAAAATTCAAAAATATATGGTCTTGGCGGCTTGCCTATTACCACAAATATTTCCCTTGCTGCGAATTTTAATGTAGATGAAATTGCTAGTATTGTCTTTCGAGTGAATGACACAAGCTTGACTCAAACTCTGGGTCCAGAATTAGCACGAAAAATGACAGAGCTTGCTGGCTTGCAACAGGGAGAATATCAAGTAGCAGATGAGTCAGCTGCATTCGCAGAAATTCAACAATCGTTTAGTTTTATGACGACGATTATTAGTGCCATTGCGGGAATTTCCCTTTTTGTTGGAGGAACTGGTGTTATGAACATTATGCTGGTTTCGGTGACGGAGCGTACCCGTGAGATTGGTCTTCGTAAGGCATTGGGTGCAACGCGTGCCAATATTTTAATCCAGTTTTTGATTGAATCCATGATTTTGACTTTGCTAGGTGGAGTCATTGGTTTGACTATTGCAACAGGCTTAACAGCTATAGCTGGTCTACTCTTGCAAGGATTGATAGCGGGTATAGAAGTGGGAGTATCGATCCCAGTTGCCCTATTTAGTCTTGCAGTTTCGGCTAGTGTTGGTATGATTTTTGGGGTCTTGCCAGCCAATAAGGCATCGAAACTTGATCCAATCGAAGCCCTTCGTTATGAATAAGATCAACAAGATGGACACTTGTCTATCTTGTTTTTGTATGGATTTCCCTATCGAAAATCCTTAAAAATGTGATATAATGAAGTGTTAGAAAAACAGGTTTCATTTGCCTGGAAAGGAAAAATTATGTCTGAAAAGAATTTTTATATTACAACGCCGATTTACTATCCATCTGGTAAACTTCATATCGGATCTGCCTACACAACTATCGCATGTGATGTCCTAGCCCGTTACAAACGCCTGATGGGCTACGATGTCTTTTATCTGACAGGCCTTGATGAGCATGGTCAAAAGATCCAGCAGAAAGCTGAAGAAGCTGGCATCACACCTCAAGCTTATGTTGATGGGATGGCAGTTGGAGTTAAAGAACTCTGGCAATTACTCGATATCTCCTATGATAAATTCATCCGTACAACGGATGACTACCATGAAAAAGTAGTGGCGCAGGTCTTTGAACGCTTGCTTGCTCAAGATGACATCTACTTGGGTGAATACTCTGGCTGGTATTCAGTCTCAGATGAGGAATTCTTTACAGAAAGTCAACTTGCAGAAGTTTTCCGTGACGAAGCTGGAAATGTAACTGGTGGTATTGCTCCATCAGGTCACGAGGTTGAATGGGTATCTGAAGAATCATATTTCCTTCGCCTCAGCAAATACCAAGACCGCTTGGTAGAATTTTTCAAGTTCCATCCTGAATTCATCACTCCAGATGGTCGTCTGAATGAAATGCTTCGCAACTTCATCGAGCCAGGTTTGGAAGATTTGGCAGTTTCTCGTACAACCTTTACATGGGGTGTGCCAGTGCCATCTAATCCAAAACACGTTGTCTATGTTTGGATTGATGCCCTTCTTAACTATGCGACAGCGCTTGGATACGGTCAAGATGAACATGGTAACTTTGACAAGTTCTGGAATGGAACAGTCTTCCACATGGTGGGAAAAGACATCCTTCGTTTCCACTCAATCTACTGGCCAATCCTTCTTATGATGTTAGATATCAAATTGCCAGATCGTTTGATTGCTCACGGTTGGTTCGTCATGAAAGACGGCAAAATGTCTAAATCTAAAGGGAATGTCGTTTACCCTGAAATGTTGGTAGAGCGTTATGGACTAGATCCGCTTCGTTACTACCTCATGCGTAGCCTTCCAGTTGGTTCAGACGGAACCTTTACTCCTGAAGACTATGTCGGTCGTATCAATTATGAATTAGCCAATGACCTTGGAAACCTCCTCAACCGTACGGTTTCTATGATTAACAAGTACTTTGATGGGCAAATTCCAGCCTATGTGGAAGGTGTGACAGAATTTGACAATGCTCTTGCTCAAGTAGCTGCCAAATCAATCGCTGATTATCATACACATATGGAAGCAGTTGACTACCCACGTGCCCTTGAAGCAGTTTGGACGCTTATCTCCCGTACTAATAAATACATCGACGAGACAGCTCCATGGGTCTTGGCTAAGGATGAAGCACTTCGTGACCAATTGGCAAGTGTTATGAGCCATTTGGCAGCCAGTCTTCGTGTCGTAGCTCACTTGATTGAGCCATTTATGATGGAAACCAGTCGCGCGGTCTTGACTCAACTTGGCTTGGAAGAAGTAGCAAGCCTTGAGAATTTGAAATTGGCTGATTTCCCTGCAGATGTGACTGTAGTTGCCAAAGGAACACCAATCTTCCCACGTCTGGATATGGAAGAAGAAATCGCCTATATCAAGGAACAAATGGAAGGCAATAAACCAGCAGTCGAGAAAGAATGGAATCCAGATGAAGTTGAACTCAAACTAAACAAAGAAGAAATCAAGTTTGAAGACTTTGATAAGGTTGAAATCCGTGTCGCAGAAGTCAAAGAAGTGTCTAAAGTAGAAGGTTCAGATAAGTTGCTTCAATTCCGCTTGGATGCTGGTGATGGTGAAGATCGTCAAATCCTCTCAGGAATTGCAAAATACTATCCAAACGAACAAGAATTGGTCGGCAAGAAAGTTCAAATCGTTGCCAACCTCAAACCGCGTAAGATGATGAAAAAATATGTCAGCCAAGGTATGATCCTATCAGCTGAACATGATGGACAATTAACCCTTCTTACAGTTGATCCAGCTGTACCAAACGGAAGTGTGATTGGGTAAAAATAGACAGGACTAGTTCATGCTAGTTCTGTTTTTTGTTTAACTATTATGCTTTACAAACTAATGTGAAAGTGCTATATTATAGATGAAGCTACTAGTAGGTATTACAAAATAGATAGAAGGGGGAAGGGATGAAGGAAACTCAGCTATTAAAAGGTATTCTTGAAGGTTGTGTCTTGGATATGATTGGTCAAAAAGAGCGGTATGGTTATGAGTTGGTTCAGACTTTGCGAGAGGCTGGATTTGATACTATCGTTCCAGGAACTATTTATCCTTTGTTGCAAAAGTTAGAAAAAAATCAATGGATAAGAGGCGACATGCGCCCATCGCCAGATGGTCCAGATCGGAAGTATTTTTCGTTAACTAAAGAAGGAGAAGAGCGTGTCTCGGTCTTTTGGCAACAATGGGACGATTTGAGTCAAAAAGTAGAAGGAATTAAGAATGGGGGTTAAACCATGAAGAAAATGAAGTATTATGAAGAAACAAGCGCTTTGCTGCATGAGTTTTCTGAGGAGAATCAGCAGTATTTTGAGGAACTGTGGGATAGTTTTAATCTTGCTGGATTTCTCTATGATGAAGACTATCTCAGAGAGCAGATTTATTTGATAATGCTAGATTTCTCAGAAGCAGAACGAGATGGCATGAGTGCAGAGGATTATTTAGGTAAGAATCCTAAAAAAATAATGAAAGAGATTCTCAAGGAAGCACCACGCAGTTCTATCAAGGAGTCCCTTTTGACGCCAATTTTTGTCCTAGCGATATTACGTTACTATCATCTACTGGGTGATTTTTCTAAAGGTCCTCTCTTAACAGTCAATTTGCTTACTTTTTTAGGGCAACTTCTTCTTTTTCTGATTGGATTTGCTCTTGTGGCCACAATCTTACGTTGGGGCTTAGTCCAAGATTCTCCTAAAATGAAAATTGGCACCTATATTGTCGTTGGGATTCTTGTTCTGCTAGTTGTTCTGGGATATGTAGGAATAGGAAGTTTTGTACAAGAAGGAGCATTTTATCTTCCTGCTCCCTGGGATAGTTTGTCTGTCTTTACGATTTCCCTGGTCATCAGTATTTGGAATTGGAAAGAACCGATTTTTCGTCCATTTGTTAGTATGATTGTTGCCCATCTTGTGGCGGGTTCTCTACTCCGTTATTATGAGTGGATGGGAATTTCAAATGTTTTTCTTACAAAGATTATTCCTTTAGCTGTTCTTTTTATTGGCATTTTTCTCTTATTCCGTGGGTTTAAGAAGATAAAATGGAGTGAAATATAGTCAAAAAGCCGTTGCAAAGCGGTTTTTTGTTATAATGAAGGGAAGAATGTTAGAAATTTAAGGAGAAAAATTTGATGAGATACATAACTCTTGGTCAAGATAACAAAGAATTATCAGAAATTGTTCTCGGAATGATGAGAATAAAAGATAAGTCTGTAAAAGAAGTTGAAGAGCTTGTAGAAACAGCACTTTCTGTTGGAATCAATGCTTTCGACTTGGCTGATATATATGGTCGTGGTCGTTGTGAAGAACTGTTAGGTCTTGTTCTAAAAAATCGTCCAGATTTAAGAGAAGAGATGTGGATTCAGTCCAAATGTGGCATTCGCATTGAAGAATTTACATATTTTGATTTTTCTAAGGACTATATTATAAAATCAGTAGACGGTATTTTGCAAAGATTGAAGATTGATCATCTAGATAGCTTGCTTCTTCATCGACCAGATGCTTTGATGGAATCTGACCAAGTAGCAGAAGCCTTTGATCTCCTTTATAAACAAGGTAAGGTTCGAAATTTTGGAGTTTCTAATCAAAATCCTATGATGATGGAGTTACTTAAAAAAGATGTCAAGCAGCCGTTAGCTGTTAATCAGCTACAATTAAGTGCGGCTTTTACTCCAGGATTCGAATCAGGTTTTCATGTTAATATGGAAGATAGTCAAGCAACTATGCGAGATGGTAGCATTTTTGAATATTGCAAATTACACGATGTGGTCATTCAAGCATGGTCTGTCTTACAATTTGGGTATTTTAAAGGGAACTTTGTTGGAAATGAGAAATTTCAAGCTTTAAATCAAGTACTTGATCGTTTAGCTATTAAATATGGAGTAACCTCTTCAACTATTGCCATTTCTTGGATATTGCGTTATCCAGCAAAAATGCAGGCAGTTGTAGGTACCACAAATCCTAAGCACTTGAGAGAAGTTAGCCAAGCGGCAAACTTTAGCTTAACAAGAAAAGAATGGTATGAAATTTATCTTGCTGCAGGGAATAATTTGCCTTAGGAAAAAATGCATTTAAAGAAATTACAGTCAAAAAAACGTTGCAAAACGTTTTTTTGTTATGTGACCATTTGTCTGTCTTGATTCGTTAGGTAAGGTTCATTAACGGGTGATTATGCTTTAATACTCAATGAAAATCAAAAAGCAAACTAGGAAGCTAGCCGCAAGTTGCTCAAAACACTGTTTTGAGGCTGTAGATAAGACTGACGAAGTCAGTCACATATATACGGTAAGGCGACGCTGACGTGATTTGAATTAGTATAACTATTCTGATTTACATACTATCAGGGAAGCAGTATCCCATAATTGACGGCACGCTAGTAGGTACTATAAAATGGACTGGAGTGATTTTTGGATTTTGATTGGGTATAAAACATCATAGAGAATAAAAAATAGGATAGGATTTTTTGTCCTAAACTATTTTTACATGAAATAAACAATGGCGATGTATTGGAGTGCGGACGCAGCCAGGATAAAGAGATGCCAAATCATGTGGAAATAAGGTTTTTTCTTGGCGTAAAATCCAGCCCCAACTGTATAACAAAGTCCGCCAGTTACCATGAGACTCCAGAAAATTGGCGTTGTTTGACTGATAATGGCAGGAATGATAGCCAGAACCAACCAGCCCATAATCAGGTAAAGAGCAAGGCTGAATTTCTCATTGACCTTTTTAGCAAAGATTTTATAGAGAATACCAAAGATGGTCGTTCCCCATTGAATGGCAATAATTAGATAGCCAAACCAGTTATTCATCAAGGTCAAGACAACGGGCGTGTATGAGCCGGCAATGGCAACGTAAATCATAGAATGGTCGATGATTCTCAAGACGTATTTGTGGGTCGAACCATAGGCCATAGAGTGGTAAATGGTGGATGAGAGGAACATGAGAAAGAGACTAATAACGAAAATGGAAACTCCAATAGAGGATAAAAATCCGTGTGTCTCATAACTATAGGTGGATGAAATGGGGAGTAAGATGAGCATGATGACTGCACCTACGGCATGGGTCACGCTATTAGCAATCTCCTCTCCAAAACTGAGTTGTTTGCTGAGTTTAAGACTAGTGTTCATTGGATTGCCTCCTCTTCACTATGATCGATTAAGTCTAGAGTTTGATGATAGAGTTTAACGGTTTGGCAGCTGGTTTGGATAATAGGGTTAGCTGGATCAATTCCTTGGTTCATGTAGTCCACAAAAGCGTCGTAGAGTTGGTCTGAACTTGCTTGACTTTGTAGAGTATTAAGTGTCTGAGCTATTTCTTGAATAGAAAATACAGACTTGAGGGTTGTGATAGCAATCAAACGGGCAATCTGTTGGCGTTGGTATTTTTTCTTGTCAGGCTTTGTCAGATAACCATGTTTGACATAGTTATTGACCATGGATGCTGTCAGGCCCTTGTCTTTATCAGGAGAGATAGGGGAGCAGATCTGATTGACATAGAGTAAAACCTGGTCCAGATAGAGGTCAATGTTTGGAATTTCTGCCCATTTTGGGTAGGAAAAGGTAGTTTTCATTTCCAACTCCTTTTTATCTAGTTTTAATAACTAGATTATAAAATAACAAAAACAGAAAGTCAAGTTTTAACTGCTTGTAGAAAGACTTAAATTATGCTATGATGGGAGAAACTAGTCAGAAATGAGGAGAAAAGATGGAAATTCGTTTAGCTTTTCCAAATGAAGTAGATGCCATCATGCAGGTGATGGAGGATGCTAAAAAATGTTTAGCGGATGCTGGTAGTGACCAGTGGCAAAATGGCTATCCAAATGCTGATATTATTATTGAAGATATTATCTCAGGTCAAGCCTATGTAGCCTTGGAAGAGGGAGAACTGCTAGCCTATGCTGCTGTGACCAAGAGTCCAGAGGCAGCCTATGAAGCCATTTATGAAGGAAAATGGCAAGCTGGAGAGTCAGAGTACCTAGTCTTTCACCGTATCGCTGTGGCAGCAGATGTGCAGGGACAAGGAGTTGCTCAAACCTTCTTAGAGGGCTTAATTGAAGGTTTTGACTATCTTGATTTTCGTTCAGATACGCATGTTGCAAACAAGGCCATGCAACATATTTTTGAAAAACTCGGTTTTAAACAGGTTGGTAAGGTTCCAGTTGATGGCGAACGCTTGGCCTATCAAAAATTGAAGAAATAATGCAAAAGAAGTATGCAAAAATGCTCTACTCTTCGCCAATTGGTATTCTATCACTGGTAGCTGATGACCATTATTTATATGGAATTTGGATTCAGGAGCAGAAGCATTTTGAGAGGGGACTAGGAGATGAAACGATAGAAGCAGTTGTTAGTCATCCCATTTTAGACCCAGTTATTGCTTGCTTAGATGCTTACTTTAAAGGCAAGTCTCGGGATTTATCCGACTTGCCCTTGGCTCCAATCGGAACGGATTTTGAAAAGAGAGTTTGGTCCTATTTACAGGGAATTCCTTATGGTCAGACAGTGACCTATGGACAAATAGCCCAAGATCTGCAAGTGCCTTCTGCTCAAGCAATTGGTGGAGCAGTGGGGCGCAATCCTTGGTCTATCCTAGTACCTTGTCACCGTGTGCTGGGAGCAGGCAAGCGTCTGACAGGTTATGCTGCAGGAGTGGAAAAGAAAGCCTGGCTCTTGGAGCATGAAGGCGCAGATTTTAAAGATAGAAACAATAGAAAGTGAAAGACATGTTAGAATTTATCGAATATCCAAAATGTTCAACTTGTAAAAAAGCAAAACAAGAATTAAACCAACTCGGTGTGGACTATAAAGCCGTTCATATCGTCGAAGAAACACCTAGCCAAGAAGTTATTTTAAACTGGCTAGAAACCTCAGGTTTCGAGTTGAAGCAATTTTTTAACACCAGTGGAATCAAATACCGTGAATTAGGGCTGAAAGATAAGGTAGGAAGTCTGTCAAACCAAGAAGCAGCTGAGTTGCTAGCAAGCGACGGAATGTTGTTAAAACGACCCATTTTAGTAGAAAATGGAACTGTTAAGCAAATCGGTTATCGAAAACCTTATGAAGAATTGGGATTGAAATAGTTTTTATCTATCTCTTTGATAGATAAAATATATAACCTCCCTGTTTCAAAGTATGATAAACTAGTAGGTAGATAAAGTCTGTATCTGACCGTAGCAAATAATTTCATTGACGGCAGAAGTATGGTAGAATGAATCATTATCAGGAGAGGATGTTTTTATGAATGTTACAACGATTTTAGCATCAGATTGGTACCAAAACTTGATGCAATTGATTCCGGATGGCAAGCTGTTTAGCCTACGTTCGGTCTTTGATGGAATTCCGAGAATTGTCCAACAACTTCCAACAACGATCATGTTGACAATTGGTGGTGCTCTTTTTGGCTTGGTTTTGGCACTTCTTTTTGCCATAGTGAAAATCAATCGTGTCAAGATTTTATATCCCTTGCAGGCCTTCTTTGTTAGTTTCTTAAAGGGGACACCGATTTTGGTGCAACTCATGTTGACCTACTATGGAATTCCTTTGGCTTTGAAAGCTCTCAATCAGCAATGGGGAACTGGTTTCAATATCAATGCGATTCCAGCGGCTGTTTTTGCGATTGTCGCCTTTGCCTTTAATGAGGCAGCTTATGCTAGTGAAACCATTCGTGCAGCCATTCTCTCAGTCAATCCTGGTGAGATTGAGGCGGCACGCAGTCTGGGTATGACCCGAGCACAAGTTTATCGTCGAGTGATTATTCCAAATGCGGCCGTTGTGGCGACTCCAACCTTAATCAATTCCCTAATAGGCTTGACTAAGGGAACATCTCTAGCCTTTAGTGCGGGTGTTGTGGAAGTCTTTGCCCAAGCTCAGATTTTGGGTGGTGCCGATTACCGCTATTTTGAACGCTTTATTTCCGTTGCCCTAGTTTATTGGGTAGTAAATATCGGAATTGAAAGCCTTGGTCGTTTCATCGAGAGAAAAATGGCTATTTCTGCACCCGATACAGTGCAAACAGATGTGAAAGGAGACCTTCGTTAATGATTAAGATTTCGAATTTAAGCAAATCCTTTTCAGGACAGACTGTCTTGGATCATCTGAACTTGGATATTCAAAAAGGGGAAGTTGTAGCCTTGATTGGTTCTTCAGGAGCTGGAAAATCAACCTTCCTTCGTAGTCTCAATTATCTTGAAACACCTGACAGTGGCTCTATTCAGATTGATGATTTCTCAGTTGATTTTTCTAAAATCACTCAAGAAGAGATCCTTGCCCTACGCCGTAAGTTGTCTATGGTTTTCCAACAGTTTAATTTGTTTGAACGCCGAACAGCACTTGATAATGTGAAAGAAGGCTTGGTTGTTGTCAAGAAATTATCCGACCAAGAAGCAACCAAGATTGCCAAGGAAGAGTTGGCTAAGGTTGGGCTTTCAGACCGTGAAAACCATTATCCTCGCCATTTATCAGGTGGACAGAAGCAACGGGTTGCCCTAGCGCGTGCACTTGCGATGAAACCAGATGTCTTGCTCTTAGACGAACCAACTTCAGCCCTTGATCCAGAATTGGTCGGCGAAGTAGAAAAGTCTATTGCAGATGCTGCTAAGTCAGGTCAAACCATGATTTTGGTTAGTCATGACATGTCCTTTGTAGCTCAAGTTGCGGATAAGATTCTCTTCCTAGATAAGGGGAAAATCATTGAGTCTGGAACACCGGATGAGATTATCCACCATCCTAAAGAAGAGCGAACAAAAGAATTCTTCGCTAGTTACAAACGGACTTATATTTGATATAATAGATAAAGAAAAACTCAGTTAGCTGGACTAGCTGAGTTTACTCTTTAAAAAAGATAGAAATGAGAGAAATCATGCTACTGCAACTATTTTCTTTATATTTCGAGAGTTTGATCTTGACCACCATCCTCGTCCTGATTTTTTTAGGGATTTGGATTGGACTGAGAGCCATGTCGGGAGTTGATAAGACAGCCAAGGCTCGCCAAGCCCATCTCTATGATATGATTATGATTGGTGTCTTGGTTGTTCCAGTATTATCCTTTGCGGTTATGAGTTTAATTCTTGTTTTCAAGGCATAATCCTTGCGTGATTGACAAGAAAGAGTTAGAATAAAGATAGTTACAACAAGAAAGAAGGAAACTATATGTACGATACTATTATTATCGGTGCTGGACCTGCAGGTATGACTGCAGCCTTGTATGCTGCTCGAAGCAATCTGAAAGTAGCCTTGATTGAAGGTGGTTTGCCAGGTGGTCAGATGAATAATACATCTGATATTGAAAATTACCCTGGATACGCTAATATTAGTGGGCCAGAATTGGCAGAAAAGATGTTTGAACCACTTGAAAATCTTGGTGTTGAGCACATCTATGGTTATGTTGAAAATATAGAAGACCATGGTGATTTTAAAACAGTGATGACCGATGACCAAACATATGAAACACGTACAGTTATCGTAGCAACTGGTTCTAAACACCGTCCTTTGGGAGTACCTGGAGAAGAAGAACTGAACAGTCGTGGTGTTTCTTACTGTGCTGTGTGTGATGGTGCTTTCTTCCGCGACCAAGATTTATTGGTAGTTGGTGGTGGAGATTCAGCTGTTGAAGAAGCCCTCTTCTTGACTCGTTTTGCTAAAACTGTTACCATTGTTCACCGTCGTGACCAACTTCGTGCCCAAAAGGTTTTACAAGACCGAGCCTTTGCGAATGAGAAAGTCAGCTTTATCTGGGATTCTGTAGTCAAGGAAATCAAGGGTGAAAACAGAGTAGAATCTGTCGTATTTGAAAATGTGAAAACAGGTCAAGTGACAGAACAAGCCTTCGGTGGCGTCTTTATCTATGTTGGATTGGACCCTCTTAGCGATTTTGTTAAAGAATTGAATATTCAAGATCAGGCTGGTTGGATTGTGACAGATAATCACATGAAAACTGCAGTTGACGGTATCTTTGCGGTTGGAGATGTTCGCCAGAAAGACCTTCGCCAAGTAACAACAGCAGTTGGAGATGGAGCTATCGCTGGTCAAGAAGCTTACAAATTTATCACCGAACATAGTTAATTATAAAAACGCATAGTATCAGATTTACAAAAAATTTGACACTATGCGTTTTATTGTGGGAAAATTAATTTCATTTTCTACTAAAATTGAGTTTTGCCAGCCTCTTATATTTTTAGAAAAATCCTTTAATCTTGCTAACGAGTCCATCTAGACCTTCTGAACCGGAAATCAACTGCTGAGCTTGAGAGAAGTATTCTCCAAGTTGGTCTTGATTTTCTGCAACAAATGTTTTTGCAGCTTCGAAATCTTTTGTTTCGATTAATTCTTTTACTTGGTTAAACAAATCTAATGGGTTCATCCTATTTCTCCTTTTCTGTACTTAATTATTTAACCAGCTTTATGATAAAAAATCAACTGTTGCTGCTTTTGGCTAGGACTTGTTTTTATCTACAAGTTCTCATAACTAAGATTCTAACTACCAAAACAAGGTGGACATAAAAATGTTCGGGTTTTTCTAGTGTATCCATGAAATAAAAACGGATACATGATATAATAGAGATAGCTCTTTAATGGAGGTGTTTGAGTGGAAAATCTGAAGAAAATGGCAGGTATCAAGGCTGCTGAGTATGTCAAGGATGGCATGGTAGTCGGACTTGGAACGGGGTCTACTGCCTATTATTTTGTCGAAGAAATTGGTCGTCGTATCAAGGAAGAGGGGTTGCAGATTACAGCTGTAACGACTTCTAGTGTGACTAGTAAACAGGCTGAAGGGCTTAATATCCCGCTCAAGTCTATTGACCAAGTAGATGTTGTCGATGTGACGGTTGATGGAGCGGATGAAGTGGATAGCCAGTTTAACGGAATCAAAGGCGGTGGTGGTGCCCTTCTGATGGAAAAGGTTGTAGCAACACCCTCAAAAGAATATATTTGGGTAGTGGATGAAAGCAAGCTAGTCGAGAAATTGGGTGCTTTTAAATTGCCTGTAGAAGTGGTTCAGTATGGCGCAGAACAGGTCTTTCGTCGTTTTGAACGAGCTGGCTACAAACCAAGTTTCCGTGAAAAAGATAGCCAACGTTTTGTGACCGATATGCAGAACTTTATCATTGACCTTGCCTTGGATGTCATCGAAGATCCAATTGCCTTCGGACAAGAATTGGACCATGTCGTTGGCGTCGTGGAGCACGGCTTATTCAACCAAATGGTGGATAAGGTCATCGTTGCTGGACGAGACGGGGTTCAGATTTTAACTTCAACAAAAGCAAGATAACTAAAATAATAAGGAGATACACTATGTCAAAATTTAATCGTATTCACTTGGTGGTACTGGATTCTGTAGGAATCGGTGCTGCACCAGATGCCAATAACTTTGTCAATGCAGGGGTTCCAGATGGAGCTTCTGACACACTGGGACACATTTCAAAAGCAGTTGGTTTGAATATCCCAAACATGGCTAAAATCGGTCTAGGAAATATTCCTCGTGAAACTCCTCTTAAGACTGTACCGGCGGAAAGCAATCCAACAGGATATGCAACAAAATTGGAAGAAGTATCTCTTGGTAAGGATACTATGACTGGACACTGGGAAATCATGGGCCTCAACATTACTGAGCCTTTCGATACTTTCTGGAACGGATTCCCAGAAGAAATCTTGACAAAAATCGAAGAATTTTCAGGACGTAAGGTCATTCGTGAAGCCAACAAACCTTACTCAGGTACAGCTGTTATCGATGATTTTGGACCACGTCAAATGGAAACTGGAGAGTTGATTATCTATACTTCAGCTGATCCTGTTTTGCAAATTGCTGCCCACGAAGACATTATTCCTTTGGACGAATTGTACCGTATCTGTGAATACGCTCGTTCAATTACACTTGAGCGCCCTGCCCTTCTAGGTCGTATCATTGCTCGCCCTTATGTAGGTGAACCAGGTAACTTCACTCGTACAGCCAACCGTCGTGACTTAGCCGTTTCTCCATTTGCACCGACTGTTTTGGATAAATTGAATGAAGCAGGTATCGATACTTACGCTGTTGGTAAAATCAACGATATCTTTAACGGTGCTGGTATCAACCATGACATGGGCCACAACAAGTCAAATAGCCACGGAATTGACACACTGTTGAAGACTATGGGACTTGCTGAGTTTGAAAAAGGATTCTCATTCACAAACTTAGTTGACTTTGATGCCCTTTATGGCCACCGTCGTAATGCTCATGGTTACCGTGATTGCTTGCATGAGTTTGATGAACGCTTACCTGAAATTATCGCAGCCATGAGAGAGAATGACCTTCTCTTGATTACTGCGGACCACGGGAACGACCCAACTTACGCAGGAACAGACCACACTCGCGAATATATTCCACTTTTGGCCTACAGCCCTGCCTTTAAAGGCAATGGTGTCATTCCAGTTGGACATTTTGCAGACATCTCAGCAACAGTTGCGGATAATTTTGGTGTTGAAACTGCCATGATTGGTGAAAGTTTCTTAGATAAATTGGTATAAGATGACGCGATATGCTTTACTTGTTCGGGGCATTAATGTCGGTGGGAAAAATAAGGTTGTCATGGCGGAGCTTCGTCAAGAACTGACAGACTTGGGACTGGAAAAGCTTGAAACCTACATCAACAGTGGCAACATTTTCTTTACTTCGACAGCTCCCAAAGCCCAATTGGTTGAAAAGTTAGAGGCTTTCTTTGAAATCCATTATCCATTTATTCAGAGCTTTTCTTTGCTGAGTCAGGAAGACTATGAAGCAGAGCTGGAGAATCTGCCAGATTGGTGGACCAAAGACCTGGCTCGAAAAGATGTGCTCTTCTACACTGAGAGCTTGGATGTGAATCAAGTGATCGAGAAAGTGAACGGTTTGGAACTGGAAGATGAAGTCGTTCATTTTGGAAAACTTGGTATTTTCTGGGGGAAATTCTCAGAGGAATCCTACTATGCAACTGCCTATCATAAGTACTTGCTCAAGATGCCTTTCTACCGCCACATTACTATTCGTAATGCTAAAACCTTTGACAAAATTGGTCAAATGTTAAAAAAATAATAAAGGAGACACACAATGACATTTTTAAACAAAATCCATGAAACTGCTACTTTCCTGAAAGAAAAGGGAATTGCAGCCCCCGAGTTCGGTCTAATCCTTGGGTCAGGACTTGGAGAATTGGCAGAAGAAATCGAAAATCCAGTTGTAGTAGACTATGCGGATATTCCAAACTGGGGCCGTTCAACAGTTGTTGGTCACGCTGGTAAATTAGTATATGGGGAACTTGCAGGTCGCAAGGTTTTGGCTCTTCAAGGACGTTTCCATTTCTACGAAGGAAACCCTCTGGAAGTCGTGACTTTCCCAGTACGTGTCATGAAAGTTCTTGGATGTGAAGGTGTTATTGTAACCAATGCTGCTGGTGGTATTGGATATGGGCCTGGTACTTTGATGGCTATCTCAGACCATATCAACATGACAGGTCAAAACCCATTGATGGGTGAAAACTTGGATGACTTTGGTCCTCGTTTCCCAGATATGTCTAAGGCCTACACACCAGAATACCGTGCTACTGCCCATGAAGTGGCTAAAAAACTTGGTATCAAGCTTGATGAGGGTGTCTATATCGGCGTTACTGGTCCGACTTATGAAACCCCAGCAGAAATTCGTGCCTATAAGACATTGGGAGCAGATGCAGTTGGTATGTCGACTGTTCCTGAAGTTATTGTTGCAGCCCACTCTGGCTTGAAAGTTCTCGGTATTTCATGTATTACTAACTTTGCAGCTGGTTTCCAAGAAGAACTTAACCACGAAGAAGTTGTAGAAGTGACTGAACGTGTTAAAGGTGATTTCAAAGGCTTGCTGAAAGCGATTCTTGCAGAATTGTAAAAAAATTGGTGATGGTATTAGACTAGAAAGGGGGAGTTCTCATCGTCTTCAGTAGAGAAGATTGGGTTTGTTGTGATTAAAAGATGAACAAAAATCCAATCAACTACTATATCTTTAGTAAAAATTTATCACATGCTTATTTATCAATTATTGGTAAATAGGGGAAAATAAAAGAAAGTTAGAAAAGAATGAAAATCGGTCACCAAATAATGCGTTTTGGCATAAAAAAATTAAGTATCGGAGTTGTATCTGTTGCAGTTGGCTTTGCTTTTTTAGCACCGACAGGAATTTCTGCCAATGAAGGAAGTCCAGTTGTGAAAAACGAAACTCCTCTAGTAGTAAATGCAACGGATAGTCCGACAAAACTAGAAAATACTGAAAAAAACAGGAAACGCCTCTTATAGAGGAAAGAGTGGCAGTTATCCAACCAGCTCCGGAAACAAAAGAAGTCCTTAAAAATCAGAAGGAAGAAGAAAAGCTGGAATCCCATAAAACAGAGCCTGCTCTAGTTCCTGAAGAAGTGAATAAAGAGGAAAATGTAAAGGATGAGTCTACAACTTCTCGTCCTGTGACAGCAGAAGATCTTTTGAAAATCTCAAAAGGGGAACTGCACTCAGAAAATGATTTGCTTGACAATTCTCTTTATGGTGAAAAAGTCCTTGATTTAGAAGGTGATGACGATCAGGATGGTATCAAAAATAAGGATGAGCTTTATGTTTATCGTAAAGATGGTAAGGACTATTTAGGATATAACAGTCATCCATTACTGGCAGACAGTGATGGAGACGGATTAGCAGATGGGGAAGATGATAATAAGAAACAATGGTATGTTACAGATCGAGATGCTCTTCTCTTTATGGAGTTATCCTATCGTGATGATGACTATATCGAAAAAATTCTAGATCATAAAAATCCATTTCCGAGTCTCTACTTGAATCGTCAAGAATATAAGATGATGCACAATGAGTTGGCCCCGTTTTGGAAGATGAAAAAAGCTTACCATACAGCTAGTGGTTTGGATGCTTATCTATTTGAAACTAAGAGTGATTTTCCTTATTTAAAAGACAATACTGTTCAAATGTTGGCTATACGTGGGACAAGACTGAATGATGCCAAAGATTTGAGAACTGACTTGACCTTGCTAGGAGGAAATAAACCTGCACAAGCGGATGATATCCGTAATGTGGTAAAAGAATTGGCGCAGGATTCCACTATAACCAATCTCTATATGACAGGTCATTCACTAGGAGGCTATCTAGCTCAAATAGCAGCAGTTGAAGCTTATCAGAAATATCCTACTTTTTATAATAATGTTTTGAAAAAAGTGACAACATTTAATGCACCTAAGGTCATTACTTCAAGAACAATCTGGAATGCCAAAAATGGTTTTTGGGATGTAGGACTAGAAAGTCGGAAGCTTGCTGTAAATGGGAAAATTAAACATTATGTAGTGGATAACGACAATGTGGTTACGTCTGTGCTACAAAATGATAGTGATGTTGTGACATCTACAGGAAGCGCCAATGTTAAACACCGTTCGCGTGGCTATTTTGAAAGCCGTATGAATGATATTCCAAACTTTAATATTGGAAAACGAACAACATTGGATAAGCAGGGTTACCGTGATCCAAAACTGGGAAAAATTTCTTTCTTTAAGAAACAACAAGTCCCTCTGTCATCTAGTCAACCGAGCGCTGAACCTCTTGAAAATATAGCTCTAGGGAAACGGGTTACCCAAAGTTCGACAGCTTTTGGAGGTGACGCTAGAAGGGCTGTAGATGGAAAAGTTGATGGGAATTATGCTCATCATTCTGTAACGCATACAGAGTTTCAATCTAAGCCTTGGTGGCAAGTCGATTTAGACAAGGAAGAAACAATTCGTCAAATCAATATTTATAATCGAACAGATACTGCTCAGGATAGGCTTACCAATTTTAATGTGATTCTTTTAGATAGTTCTGGGAAAGAAATTGAAAGAAAGCGCATTGCATCTCTGAAAGATATCTCTGCACAAATTGCAATTGACTATAAAAAAGCTCGTTTTGTCCGTATTGAGTTAGATGGTTACAATGCTCTCAGTCTCGCAGAAGTTCAAGTCTTGCGTGCTGAGAATATCGCATGGAAAAAGCAAGCACGCCAAAGTTCTACCGAGTTTGGAGGAGATGCTAGTCGTGCTTTAGACGGAAATACTAATAGTAACTACAGCCAGCAATCAATTACTCATACAAAATTTGAAAATCAGCCTTGGTGGGAAGTTGATTTAGGTCGTACAGAACAGGTAGGACTTGTCCGCCTTTATAATCGTGAAGATGGCGAACTTTCTAAACGTTTGGCAGATTTTGATGTGATTTTATATGATGAAAAAGGGACAGAAGTTACTAGAAAATATGTTTCTCGTTTAGAAGGAAATCGTCTAGATCTTCAGTTGGATGGCAAGTTGGGTCGCCGTGTCCGCATTCAACTACGTCAAAAAAATCAAGCTCTCAGTCTTGCTGAAGTAGAAGTATTTCGATTTATAGCTAAGAATGCTGTGACACTACCAACTTCTAAGCCAGTACAAGTGTTAAATTACACTCCTGTAAAAGATAAAACCCTAACTATTCAGCATAGTGGAGCTTACATTGCACGCTATTCTATAACTTGGGAAGAAGTTACAGTAGATAAAAATGGTCATTCAGTTGTTCGTAGTCATTCTTGGGAAGGAAATGGACGTAATCAGACTGCAGGTTTTGTACTCAACATTCCAATTAAAGAAAATATGAGAAATCTGCGAATTAAGATCGAAAAGAGAACAGGTCTTATCTGGAATAGATGGCAAACAATCTATGACAACAGACCTCTTCTCGCCCAACCACATCGGAAAATCACTCATTGGGGAACTACATTGAATTCCAAGGTGAGTGACGATGATGTCTTGTAGTCTGATAGTACAATGACAGTTAGTTTGTCTAGTTTATAAGAAAGTACTACCTGAGCTTGAATAGAACTCAGGTAGCTCTCTGTGAAAGAACAAAATTAATACTCAATGAAAATCAAAGAGCAAACTAGGAAACTAGCCGCAGGCTGCTCAAAGCACTGCTTTGAGGTTGTAGATATAACTGACGAAGTCAGTAACATATATACGGCAAGGCGACGTTGACGTGGTTTGAAGAGATTTTCGAAGAGTATAAACAGAAAGGTAGAGCGCGTGTTTGGATTTGAACACGAGTAGAAATTCGTACCTATAAGATGCTTGGAACAGATGTGGTCGGAATGTCAACTGCTCCTGAAGTTATTGTTGTAGCCTACTCAGGTTTGAAACTTCTAGGAATTTTATGTATTACTAACTATACTACTGGTTTCAAATAAGAGATTAACCACGAAGAGGTTATAGAAGTGGCTGAGTGTGTTAAAGGTGATTTTAAAGGCTTACTTAAAGCCATTTTTGCTGAATTATTATTATGTTAAAAGAATTGAGGAGTATTTTTCAGAAAATCCCTTATAATCTTAAATTATTCCTAGCAGTCATTTTGCAAGGAATAGTTTCAGGTTTATCTGGTATTTTTCTACATTATCTTTTAAAGATGATAGAGGGGATAGCTTTTGGTCAATCAGAGCATCAAACTGTATTCTTGACAGATGGAGTTTCCTCGTCGCGGATAGGATTAAGTTTAATAATCGTGGGTGTCAGCTCATCCTTGGTCTGGTATTTCTTGCAAAAAAAATCACAGATTTTTTCCATTAAAGCACAGATGAAGGATGAGACTTCACAATACAAACTTCATTTTTTAAAACAGCTATTTCATTCAATTTGGCAAATTATTGCAGTTGGAGGGGGAGCACCTATTGGTAAAGAAGCTGCGCCACGAGAGATTGGAACTCTATTTGCAGGACCAATTGGAAAAATATGTTCTCTCTCTAAGAAGGATCAAATCTTTCTCCTTGCTTGTGGTGCTGGTGCTGGTTTAGCGGCTGTCTACCAAGTTCCATTAACAAGTGTCTTCTTTGTTTTTGAAACTCTAGGAATTGCTCTATCTATTAAACGATTTGTTTTAGTCGGTTTGACTACCTATGTTTCAACCTATATAGCAGGCTTGGTTATTTCAGATCAGGCTCTCTACCAGATTCCAGCGATAACATGGTCATTAAAGGAAATATGGATTATTCCCTTATTACTTCTTTTCTTAACCCCACTAGCTTGGCTTTTTGGCCGCTTGAGTAAAGAAGTGTCTTCAAACAGGATAAAAGATAAACGAGTACTTCTCACATTGCCTACAGCTTTTCTTTTTCTTGCTGGGTTGGCAAGTTATTTTCCACATCTACTTGGAAATGGACGTATGATAGTTCAGGAAGTATTGAATGGTAGCAACGGCAAAACAGTATTCCTCTTGTTTATCCTAAAAGCACTGGTCGTTCTTATTACCCTGTGGGCAGGGGCCTATGGTGGTACCCTTACGCCATCTTTTGCCTTGGGGATGGCTGGAGCTGCTCTCTTTGGAATGATTCTAGGTGGGGATAGCCAGCCAAGCATTTTGCTTTTGGGATCGGTTTGCTTTTTGTCTGTGACCTTGAGGGCTCCCTGGTCTGCAACTGGATTAGTAATAGGTTTCACTGGGCTAGGTATAGATTCTCTTCCGTATCTCTTAGTAACAGCTGTTTTAGCCTATGAATTTGCAAAAATATTAGACCGTTTTTCTTGGGCTAATATACTGTGTCAGAAGTCAAAGAATAGAGTAATAAGATAGAGAACGACCGTTTCTTCGAATCAAAGATTTATCTTAAAAGATTAAAAACTATTGTCAATTTATCAATAACTGTTTGAAATAAAAAAGAAGTAGGCTTATCGGAGTCTTGATTGAATCCGATTTTTCCTAGCTATGAAATATAAAAATAAAAAAAGAAAGGTAGAGCGCGTGTTCTAATTTGAACACGAGCGGAGAACTGTGTAAAAAAGATAAACTGTCTAGCATCGGAGATGCTCGTCAGTTTCCTATTTTTACTTTGTTCTCTGTCGCTATCCTAAATATAAAAAAAGAAAGGTAGAGCGTGTGTTCTGATTTGAACACTAGCGGAAAACTCGGAAAATAGATAATCTGAGTGAGAAATCAGGATTTCTCGTCAGATTCCTAATTTTCAGTCGTTTTCTTGTCGCTCTTTGTATCATAAATTATGTCTATCCATATTGCTGCTCAGCAGGGTGAAATTGCTGATAAAATTCTTCTTCCTGGGGATCCTCTTCGTGCGAAGTTTATTGCGGAAAATTTCCTTGAAGATGCTGTTTGTTTTAACGAAGTGCGTAACATGTTTGGTTACACTGGTACTTACAAGGGTCACCGTGTATCCGTCATGGGAACTGGGATGGGAATGCCATCTATTTCGATTTATGCGCGTGAGTTGATTGTTGACTACGGTGTGAAGAAATTGATCCGTGTGGGAACTGCTGGTTCTTTGAATGAAGATGTTCATGTTCGTGAATTGGTTTTGGCGCAGGCAGCTGCAACTAACTCAAACATTGTCCGAAATGACTGGCCACAGTACGATTTCCCACAAATCGCTAGCTTTGATTTGTTGGATAAGGCTTATCATATTGCCAAAAATCTCGGTATGACAACCCACGTTGGGAACGTTTTGTCATCTGATGTCTTTTACTCAAACTACTTTGAAAAGAATATCGAGCTTGGTAAATGGGGAGTCAAGGCTGTGGAAATGGAAGCAGCAGCCCTATACTATCTGGCAGCCCAACACCATGTTGACGCGCTTGCCATCATGACTATTTCTGATAGTTTGGTCAATCCAGATGAAGATACAACTGCAGAAGAACGTCAAAATACCTTCACCGATATGATGAAGGTTGGTTTGGAAACCTTGATTGCAGAATAAAAGGGAACATAAAAGGAAGATTTTCTGAATGAAAATCTTCCTTTTTTAGTCATTCACTACATACTGACCTTAATGAATGTTACTCTATTGTTTATTTTTTAAGAGATTGCAAGAAATAATCAATTTCTGCTTGAGAATGGAGAATATGCATTTTTTCTGGGTAAGTATTGTTTAAGTATTGGTATCTATCCTTAGCATTTTTTGTTCGTCCATCCCAGAGAATCCATCTGATAAACTCCCAATTAAATTGTTCTTGACAACCAGCTGCCATACTTTCTCTGACCTTGCCTCGGTATGTGAGATAACGTTTAAAGGCTCTAAAGAGACAGGTCAATGGGGGAAAATTGAGAAAGATGATTTGATCAGCTTCCTGCATTCTTTCTTCGTAATAGCACCAAGAATAATTACCATCAATAACCCAAGCTTCATGTTTGGTGAGAAAATTTTTCATCTCATCCAACATCCATTCGCGATCACTGTCTTGCCAACCGGGTTGAAATTGGAGTGTGTCCATATGAAGTTTTGGGATGGAGTAGCAGTGAGACAACTTTTCGGCTAGAGTTGACTTACCAGAACCAGAATATCCGATAATTGTGATTTTCATTTTCTACCTTTTCCTATTTGGAGACAAAAAAACAGCCTCTATGGACTGTTTCTTATTTAGCAAGCTTAGCTGAAAGACGAGCTTTATCGCGGCTTGCTTTGTTTTTGTGAATCAAACCTTTAGTTTCTGCTTTATCGATAGCTGAGCTAGCAGCACGGAAAAGTTCTTCAGATGGGTTTGCTTCGAAAGCTTTGATAGCAGTACGCATAGCTGATTTTTGAGCTGAGTTCTTTTCGTTTTGTTTAACGTTCAATTCAGCGCGTTTGATAGCTGATTTAATGTTTGCCAATGTTCTTACCTCCATATTTACTAACTATACCATTATATCTGAAAACTTACGTTTTGACAAGGGAAAATTACTTTTTTAAGTAAATTTCATCGATTTCATGGTTCTTTGTTTTATGAAGAATCACTTCCGCACGATTTCTAGTTGGTTCAATATAATTTTGTAGATTTGTGAGATTGATACTGGTCCAGACCTGATGGGCAAAGGATTCCACTTCTCCAATGGGCATTTGAGTAAAACGATAGTAGTAGCTTTCAGGATCGTTTTGGGCTAGGCTCAGCATTTTCAAGAAACGGTCCAGATACCAACTCTCGATGTCATCGACTGCCGCATCAACATAGATTGAAAAGTCGAAGAAGTCAGTGATATAGAGACGCTCGTTTTGTGGATTTTGAAAGACATTGATTCCCTCAACAATCACAAAGTCAGCAGCTTTGACGCTTTGCTTTTCCTCAGGTACGATGTCGTAGACTTCATGTGAGTAGACAGGAATATCTACATCCTGTCCATTTTTAATGCGGTCCAGGAAGTTGAGAAGAGCTTCCATGTCATAGCTTTCAGGAAATCCCTTGCGATTTAAAATCCCCTGCTCAATCAAGGTCTGGTTGGGATAAAGAAAACCATCAGTTGTAACCAACTCAACCGTAGCATCTGTAAGCGTACGGGATAGTAAGATTTGCAGTAGGCGACTGGTTGTGGATTTTCCAACGGCAACACTCCCAGAAACCCCAATAATAAAAGGTTGAGATTTACTTTCACGTTGGAGGAAAATTCCTTTTGAAAAGGCTAAATCTTCCTTAGTTCGCTTGTAAATCTGAATCAGATGAGCCAAGGGGAGATAGATATCTGTAACGTCTTGAAGACTGATTTGGTCATTAAAACTCTTGATAGATTCCAATTCTTCTTCTGTCAAAGGAGGTGTTGTCTTTCGATGTAACGATTGCCAAGTCCGGCGGCTAATTTTTTCAAAATGTAAAAATTCGTTGGTCATTTGTTTTCCCCTAGATATTTTGTCTATCATACCATAAAAAGTTAAAAAATAAAGCGGTTTCTTGAATGTGGTAAGTCAATATTATATAATATAGGTAGATAGAGGTTGACCAATTTATAGATGAAGTAGGAGCTGGTTTCTCCTGACTTATAAGCTAATCAAGGGGGCTTTGGGATTCACAACTTATAGGAGGTGTACTATGAGAATCTTAAAAAGTTATATATTGGAACTCTGTTTTATTTTAAGTTTTGCACTACCTTTTATAAAAGGAGCCAATGCAGATAATGGTAGACGCTTTGTGGAAATCTATTACGGTTTTACTTTTTTGATGGAACATGCTATTGTAACAGCTATCTTTATCTGTTCGCTCTTGATTGCTTGCCTACTAAAAAAACGGTGGACGAAATGGCTTGCTGCTGGTAGTTATCTATTTTTGATTTTGTGGATTGCTACAGAGGGTTATTTCTTCCGCATGTCGCTAGAAGATTTGATACGCCTTTGGACAAGTTTGGAATTCCTGACAAAAACGTATCAGTTGGGCTTTTATCTAAACATCTTATTGGGAATCCTGTTGATAATAAAGTATTTGAAGGTTAAGCAATAGTCATAAAAATGAGCCTAATTACAGACAATAGACTATGAGATATCTGCTCCTACATGATTTGTCATTCGTTTCCAATAATTGAAAGAGATTGAAGAAAAAGTCTTCTTGGCTAGCTTTCTTCGGTCTTTTTCGTTTTATTATCAGTTTGTAAACGATTTACAATTTAAGTCAAATTATGGTAAAATAGTTTCATGAGTAAAATGTATTATGCAGAAAATCCTGATGCTGCTCACGACATTCATGAGTTGAGAGTGGACTTATTGGGAGAAAAAATGACCTTTTTGACGGATGCGGGTGTTTTTAGCAAGAAAATGGTTGACTTTGGAAGTCAACTCTTGCTCAAGTGTCTAGAGGTCAACCAAGGAGAAACTGTCCTTGATGTAGGCTGTGGTTACGGGCCTTTGGGCTTGTCCTTGGCTAAGGCTTATGGAGTTCAGGCGACCATGGTCGATATTAATAATCGTGCCTTGGATTTGGCGCGACAAAATTCTGAACGAAATAAAGTGGCAGCGACGATTTTCCAGTCCAACATCTATGAACAAGTTGAAGGCACATTTGACCATGTCATTTCCAATCCTCCTATCCGTGCGGGCAAGCAAGTGGTTCATGAAATCATTGAGAAAAGTAAAGATTTTTTGGAAACTGGTGGAGATTTAACAATCGTTATCCAGAAGAAACAAGGGGCTCCAAGTGCCAAGTCAAAGATGGAGGATGTGTTTGGCAATTGTGAAATCGTCAAAAAAGATAAGGGATACTATATCCTTAGAAGTGTGAACGAATGAGAGCAGTTGATTTAATTCAAAAGAAACGAGACGGTCAAGAATTGACTTCGAGTGAAATTGAATGGCTGGTAGAAGGCTATGTGTCAGGAACTGTCCCTGATTATCAGATGTCTGCCTTTGCTATGGCTGTTTATTTCAAAGGAATGACGACTCGAGAAATCTCTGACCTAACTATGAATATGGTCAAGACAGGGCAAGAGTTTGATTTATCCGCTATTGATGGGGTTAAGGTTGACAAGCATTCTACGGGTGGTGTTGGTGATAAGGTGACCTTGATTTTAGCTCCTTTAGTAGCGAGTTTTGGAGTTCCAGTCGCGAAAATGAGTGGTCGTGGTCTCGGCCATACGGGTGGAACAATTGATAAATTAGAATCAATCAAGGGCTATCAAGTAGAACGTAGTCAAGAAGATTTCATTCGTCAGGTTCAGGATATTGGTGTATCTGTCATTGGGCAATCAGACCAGCTGGTCAAAGCGGATAAGCTTCTCTATGCCCTACGTGATGTGACCGCAACTGTCGACACGATTCCTTTGATCGCGAGTTCGGTGATGAGCAAGAAAATTGCGGCAGGGGCGGATGCTATTTTACTAGACGTGACTGTTGGCGAGGGTGCCTTCATGAAAACGGTTGATGAGGCGCGTGAACTGGCTCAAACCATGGTGAAACTTGGTAAGGCTGTTGGACGGAAGACGGTAGCAGTGATTACGGACATGAGTCAACCTTTGGGACAAGCGATTGGAAATCGTCTTGAAATCCTTGAGGCATTGGAGATTTTACAAGGTCAAGGTCGTCAGGATATTACCCACTTCATCTGTGAACTGGCTCAAATTATGCTTGGTTTGGCAAATGTAAATAAAACAGTTGAAGAAGTTCGCCAACATCTTGAAAATGGTCAAGCACTGGCTAAGTTTGAGGAGATGGTCCAAGCCCAAGGTGGAGACTTGGAAGACCTCTATCGTCCTGTAAATGTTACCCATGTGGTGGAAATACCTGCTCAGGAAACGGGTGTCATTTCAGCTCTTCCAGCTATGGAATTTGGGCTTTATGCTATGAGACTGGGGGCAGGCCGTGCAGTCAAGTCTGATGCTTTGGACTATGAAACTGGAATTGTTTTTGAAAAGAAGGTTGGAGACTCCGTTCAAAAGGGAGAAATTGTTGCAAAAGTATACACAAATGGAAAAATTTCTCCTCAGCTAGTTACAGATTTTCAAAAATATGTTAAAATAAATGATAGGGTGCAAAGTTTACGAGAAATTATAGAAATTATCTCATAAACTGCAGGAGAATCCGAATATGAAATTAAACAAATATATCGATCATACGCTTTTAAAACAAGATGCAACAGAAAATCAAATTGATTGTTTGTTGTCTGAGGCTAGGGAGTATGATTTTGCCAGTGTTTGTGTTAATCCGACCTGGGTTGAACATGCTAAAAATGGGCTTGAAGGCACAGATGTCAAGGTCTGTACAGTAGTGGGTTTCCCTTTGGGAGCAACAACTTCAACTGTGAAAGCTTTTGAGACAAAAGAAGCTATCCAAAATGGTGCAGATGAGATTGATATGGTGATCAATGTTGGAGCTCTCAAATCAGGTAATCTTGATTTGGTTGAATCGGACATCCGTGTTGTTGTAGAAGCAAGTGGTGACAAGTTAGTAAAAGTCATTATTGAAGCTTGCCTTCTTACAGACCAAGAAAAAGTTGTGGCTTGCCAATTAGCTCAAAAAGCTGGAGCTGATTTTGTTAAGACATCTACTGGTTTTTCAACTGGTGGTGCGACGGTAGCAGATGTTACATTAATGCGTGAAACAGTTGGACCTGATATGGGTGTCAAGGCTGCTGGTGGAGCTCGTTCTTATGCAGATGCTCTTGCCTTTGTGGAAGCTGGGGCGACCCGTATCGGAACGTCAGCTGGGGTAGCCATTTTAAAAGGAGAATTGGCTGATGGCGACTACTGAGTTGATTGAACTAGCAATTGAAACCAGCAAGAAAGCCTACGTCCCCTATTCTCACTTTCCTATCGGAGCAGTTTTAGTGGCAAAAGACGGAAGTGTTTACACGGGAGTGAATATTGAAAATGCTAGCTATCCTTTGACCAATTGCGGTGAGAGAACAGCCATTTTTAAGGCTGTATCTGAAGGACAAAGAGAATTTTCAGAGCTGATTGTTTATGGTCAAACTGAAAAACCAATCTCACCATGTGGTGCTTGTCGCCAAGTAATGGTCGAATTTTTTGAACAAGATCTAAAAGTGACCTTAGTCGCAAAAGATAAATCGACGGTCGAGATGACGGTCGGGGAATTACTTCCATACTCTTTTACAGACTTAAATTAGTCTGAGTCGCTCTCTGAGTGGCACGGTCCTTGTGGCCAACCAATCCATACTTGCAACATCGTTGCACATCTTATTTAGGAGGTTCAGTAATGAACAAGAAACAATGGCTAGGCCTTGGTCTAGTTGCAGTGGCAGCAGTTGGACTTGCTGCATGTGGTAACCGCTCTTCTCGTAAGGCAGCTTCATCTTCTGATGTGAAGACAAAAGCAGCAATCGTCACTGATACTGGTGGTGTTGATGATAAATCATTCAACCAATCAGCTTGGGAAGGTTTGCAGGCTTGGGGTAAAGAACACAATCTTTCAAAAGATAACGGTTTCACTTACTTCCAATCAACAAGTGAAGCTGACTACGCTAACAACTTGCAACAAGCGGCTGGAAGTTACAACCTAATCTTCGGTGTTGGTTTTGCCCTTCACAATGCAGTTAAAGATGCAGCAGCAGAGCACACTGATTTGAACTATGTCTTGATTGATGATGTGATTAAAGATCAAAAGAATGTTGCGAGCGTAACTTTCGCTGATAATGAGTCAGGTTACCTTGCAGGTGTAGCTGCAGCAAAAACAACTAAGACAAAACAAGTTGGTTTTGTAGGTGGGCAGGAGTCAGAAGTTATCTCTCGTTTTGAAGCAGGATTCAAGGCTGGTGTTGCGTCAGTAGACCCATCTATCAAAGTCCAAGTTGACTACGCTGGTTCATTTGGTGATGCTGCTAAAGGTAAAACAATTGCAGCTGCACAATACGCAGCCGGTGCAGATATTGTTTACCAAGTAGCTGGTGGTACAGGTGCTGGTGTCTTTGCAGAAGCAAAATCACTCAACGAAAGCCGTCCTGAAAATGAAAAAGTTTGGGTTATCGGTGTTGACCGTGACCAAGAAGCAGAAGGTAAATACACTTCTAAAGATGGCAAAGAATCAAACTTTGTTCTTGCATCTACTTTGAAACAAGTTGGTACAACTGTAAAAGATATTTCTAACAAGGCAGAAAAAGGGGAATTCCCTGGCGGTCAAGTGATCGTTTACTCATTGAAAGATAAAGGGGTTGACTTGGTAACAACTAACCTTTCTGAAGAAGGTAAAAAAGCTGTCGAAGATGCTAAAGCTAAAATCCTTGATGGAAGCGTAAAAGTTCCTGCAAAATAATGGATGGAAGTCATTTCTTAGGAAGCGGCCCTCGGCCGCTTTTTTAAGAGTTGAGACAAAGTCATTTTGTCTCAGTAAAGCTTGCTACTAGATAAACTAGCAAGTTTTATTGAAATAAAATAAGACTCTGAAAGGAAGAGCACATGGCACACGAAAATGTCATTGAGATGCGTGATATTACCAAGGTGTTTGGTGCATTTGTTGCCAACGACAAAATCAACCTGCACTTACGAAAAGGTGAAATTCATGCACTTTTAGGAGAAAATGGGGCTGGTAAGTCCACGCTAATGAACATGTTAGCAGGCCTTCTTGAACCAACCAGTGGTGAAATTGTGGTCAACGGTCAAGTTGTCAACCTCGACTCACCATCTAAAGCAGCTAGCTTGGGAATCGGAATGGTTCACCAGCACTTTATGTTGGTAGAAGCCTTCACAGTGGCTGAAAACATCATTTTAGGTAGTGAATTGACTAAAAATGGTGTGCTAGATATCGCTGGAGCTAGCAAAGAAATCAAGGCTCTTTCTGAACGTTATGGCTTAGCTGTTGACCCTTCTGCCAAGGTAGCAGACATCTCAGTCGGAGCCCAACAACGTGTAGAAATTTTAAAAACCCTTTATCGGGGGGCTGATATCCTTATCTTTGACGAACCAACGGCTGTTTTGACTCCATCAGAAATTGATGAGTTGATGGCTATTATGAAAAATCTTGTCAAAGAAGGGAAATCAATTATCTTGATTACCCACAAGTTGGACGAGATTCGCGCAGTTTCTGACCGCGTTACAGTTATCCGTCGTGGGAAATCAATTGAAACCGTCGAAATTGCAGGGGCTACCAATGCTGATTTGGCAGAAATGATGGTAGGACGCTCTGTTTCCTTTAAAACAGAGAAACAAGCCTCTCAACCAAAAGAAGTGGTTTTGTCTATCAAAGATTTGGTGGTCAATGAAAACCGCGGTGTCCCAGCTGTGAAAAATCTGTCCTTGGATGTTCGTGCTGGAGAGATTGTTGGTATTGCGGGGATTGATGGAAATGGTCAGTCTGAACTGATTCAAGCCATTACAGGTCTTCGCAAGGTTGAATCTGGTAGCATTGAGCTAAAAGGAGATTCAATTGTAGGCTTGCACCCACGTCAGATTACAGAGTTGAGTGTTGGGCACGTTCCAGAAGACCGTCACCGTGATGGCTTGATTTTGGAAATGATGATTTCTGAAAATATTGCCCTTCAAACCTACTATAAAGAACCACATAGTAAAAATGGAATTTTGAACTATTCAAATATTACTTCTTATGCTAAAAAGCTAATGGAAGAGTTTGATGTTCGTGCTGCCAGCGAATTTGTTCCTGCAGCTGCACTCTCAGGAGGAAATCAACAAAAAGCAATTATTGCTCGTGAAATTGATCGTGATCCTGATCTCCTTATCGTCAGCCAGCCAACTCGTGGGTTGGATGTCGGTGCCATTGAATATATCCACAAACGCTTGATTGAAGAGCGTGATAATGGCAAGGCTGTCCTTGTTGTCAGCTTTGAATTGGATGAGATTTTAAACGTCTCAGACCGTATTGCCGTTATCCACGATGGTAAGATTCAAGGTATTGTATCACCAGAAACAACCAATAAACAAGAACTTGGTGTCTTGATGGCTGGTGGAAACTTGGGAAAGGAGAAGAGTGATGTCTAAAAAATTACAACAAATTTCGGTTCCCTTGATTTCTGTCTTCCTAGGAATTTTGCTCGGAGCCATTGTCATGTGGATCTTCGGTTATGATGCTATTTGGGGCTACGAAGAATTGTTCTATACAGCCTTTGGTAGTCTACGTGGGATTGGAGAAATCTTCCGTGCTATGGGGCCTCTGGTCTTGATTGGTCTTGGTTTTGCTGTTGCCAGTCGCGCTGGTTTCTTTAACGTCGGACTTCCGGGTCAGGCTTTGGCAGGTTGGATTCTCAGTGGTTGGTTTGCCCTGTCGCATCCAGATATGCCACGTCCCTTGATGATTCTAGCAACCATCGTGATTGCCTTGATTGCTGGTGGGATTGTCGGAGCGATTCCAGGTATTCTTAGGGCTTATCTAGGGACGTCAGAGGTTATCGTAACCATCATGATGAACTACATCGTCTTGTATGTAGGGAATGCCTTTATCCATGCTTTCCCTAAAGACTTCATGCAAAGTACAGATTCGACCATTCGTGTTGGGGCTAATGCAACCTACCAGACACCTTGGTTAGCTGAGTTAACTGGTAACTCACGGATGAATATCGGTATTTTCTTTGCCATCATTGCTGTTGCAGTCATTTGGTTCATGCTAAAGAAAACAACTCTTGGTTTTGAAATCCGTGCAGTTGGTCTTAATCCACATGCTTCAGAATATGCTGGTATTTCTGCAAAAAGAACGATTATCCTCTCAATGATTATTTCAGGTGCCTTGGCAGGTCTTGGTGGTGCTGTTGAAGGACTTGGAACCTTCCAGAACGTCTATGTTCAAGGGGCGTCATTGGCTGTCGGATTTAACGGGATGGCGGTCAGTCTGCTTGCGGCCAACTCACCAATTGGTATTCTCTTTGCAGCCTTCCTATTTGGTGTTCTCCAAGTTGGAGCTCCTGGTATGAATGCGGCGCAGGTACCGTCTGAGCTTGTCAGCATTGTAACAGCGTCTATTATCTTCTTTGTCAGTGTTCATTACCTTATCGAACGCTTTGTCAAACTGAAAAAACAAGTTAAAGGAGGTAAGTAAAGATGTCTATTACAACCTTGCTCACCCTCTTGGTGTCTTCTATGCTGATTTACTCAGCACCCCTCATCTTTACAAGTATCGGTGGTGTTTTCTCTGAACGTGGTGGTGTGGTAAACGTCGGCCTTGAAGGAATTATGGTTATGGGTGCCTTTTCTGGAGTTGTCTTTAACCTTGAATTTGCAGAACAATTTGGAGCAGCAACTCCATGGCTATCCTTGCTTGTAGCAGGATTGGTTGGTGGTCTCTTCTCTATCATACACGCAGCAGCGACGGTTCATTTCCGTGCAGACCATGTTGTCAGCGGTACGGTATTGAACTTGATGGCGCCTGCCTTGGCTGTTTTCTTAGTGAAAGTTCTTTATAACAAAGGACAAACCGACAACCTAAGTCAGACTTTTGGACGCTTTGATTTCCCAGTCTTGGCGAATATCCCAGTTATCGGTGATATCTTCTTCAAGTCAACTAGTCTACTTGGTTATCTGGCCATTGCCTTCTCATTCCTTGCTTGGTTTATCCTCTTCAAGACTCGATTTGGTCTTCGTCTTCGCTCTGTCGGTGAACACCCTCAAGCAGCGGATACCTTGGGAATCAATGTCTACAAGATGAGATATTTAGGGGTTATTATTTCAGGTTTCCTAGGTGGAATTGGCGGAGCGATTTATGCTCAATCAATCTCAGTTAACTTCTCAGTGACAACTATTGTTGGACCTGGATTTATCGCCCTTGCTGCGATGATCTTTGGAAAATGGAATCCAATCGGAGCCATGCTATCTAGTCTCTTCTTTGGACTTTCACAAAGTTTGGCTGTTATCGGTTCTCAATTGCCGTTCCTACAAGGTGTGCCAACAGTTTATCTTCAAATCGCACCTTATGTCTTGACAATTCTTGTCTTGGCAGCCTTCTTTGGAAAAGCAGTCGCACCAAAAGCAGATGGTATCAACTATATCAAATCAAAATAAGTATACAAAAAAACGTCAGTTCATTCAAACTGGCGTTTTATTTTTTAGGATGTTGATGGGTTAGGTTCAATCCCCAAGGGACTAAATTTTCAGTCTTGTTTTTGATACGAGCGATATTATCCTTATGACGAATGATAATCAAACTAGCAAGTGCTAAGATAATAGCGACGAAGAGAGGGTCATAATTGCTCAGGATAAAACCAAAAAGTGGAAAGAGTAGAACTCCGATGACAGCCGCGATAGATGCTGTGACACTAGATAGCGAAATCATACTACCAAGATAGAGGGTTCCAAAGAAAACAACCGCAAGGTAGAGGCAGAAGATAGGCGCAAATCCGAAAATCACTCCAGCACTAGTTGCGACAGCCTTGCCTCCCTTAAATCCTGCAAAGATAGGAAAGGTATGGCCAATGACAGCTAAAAGTCCAAAGATAAGAGGCGAAATGCCTTGCAGATGAAAAATAATCGGAAGAAGCGTTGCTAGGGTTCCTTTGAAAAAGTCAATCACAAAGGTCGCCATACCAGCTTTCTTGCCTAAAATGCGGAAGGTATTGGTCGTTCCAGTATTTCCAGAACCGTGCTCGCGCAGATTGATTTGAAAGAATATTTGTCCAATCCAGAGACCAGACGGAATCGAACCTAGCAGATAGGCTAGGATTAATAAAACTATTGTAATCATACTCCTATTATATCATGAAATGGAGAAGAAAGGCAGAGAATCTCTTCTGAAATTGTCACACCAGAGAAAGAAAAATTTTGCAAAATCCTTGGAAAACTTGTAGAATAGTAAAGATGAACGAATAGGAGGTTCCTTGTGTCAAAAAAGGAAATCAATATTAATAATTATAATGATGATGCCATTCAGGTGCTAGAAGGGTTGGATGCGGTCCGAAAACGTCCAGGGATGTATATCGGATCGACTGATGGGGCAGGTCTCCACCACCTCGTCTGGGAAATCGTCGACAATGCAGTCGATGAGGCATTGTCTGGATTTGGTGACCGTATTGATGTGACCATCAATAAAGATGGCAGTTTAACGGTTCAAGACCATGGACGTGGGATGCCGACTGGAATGCACGCTATGGGGATTCCAACAGTTGAGGTAATCTTTACCATTCTTCACGCTGGAGGGAAATTCGGTCAGGGTGGCTACAAGACATCTGGTGGTCTCCACGGAGTGGGTTCTTCCGTTGTTAACGCCCTTTCTAGCTGGCTAGAAGTTGAAATCACCCGTGATGGCGCAGTTTACAAGCAACGTTTTGAAAATGGTGGAAAACCTGTCACGACTCTGAAGAAAATCGGTACAGCGCCCAAGTCTAAAACAGGTACCAAGGTTACTTTTATGCCTGATGCTAGTATTTTCTCGACGACAGACTTTAAATACAATACCATCTCAGAACGTCTCAATGAGTCAGCCTTTCTCTTAAAAAATGTGACCTTGTCTTTGACGGACAAGCGAACAGATGAAGCGATTGAATTCCACTATGAGAATGGGGTACAAGACTTTGTTTCTTATCTGAACGAAGACAAGGAAACCTTGACGCCAGTCCTTTACTTTGAAGGGGAAGACAATGGTTTCCAAGTGGAAGTAGCTCTCCAGTACAATGATGGATTTTCAGATAACATTCTGTCCTTTGTCAATAACGTTCGCACCAAGGACGGTGGAACACATGAGACTGGGCTCAAGTCTGCCATTACCAAGGTCATGAATGACTATGCGCGTAAGACAGGGCTTCTCAAGGAAAAAGATAAAAACCTTGAAGGGTCAGACTATCGTGAGGGGCTAGCGGCTGTCCTCTCTATTCTAGTCCCTGAAGAACATTTGCAGTTTGAGGGTCAGACCAAGGACAAGCTAGGAAGCCCTCTTGCTCGTCCCGTTGTGGATGGCATTGTGGCTGATAAGTTGACCTTTTTCCTTATGGAAAATGGGGAATTGGCTTCTAATCTCATCCGCAAGGCTATCAAGGCGCGTGATGCTCGTGAAGCGGCACGTAAGGCGCGTGATGAGAGCCGAAATGGTAAGAAAAATAAAAAAGACAAGGGCTTGCTGTCTGGGAAATTGACCCCAGCCCAGTCCAAGAATCCAGCTAAGAATGAACTCTATCTGGTTGAGGGGGACTCTGCCGGTGGTTCTGCCAAACAAGGCCGTGACCGCAAGTTCCAGGCTATTCTACCTCTTCGTGGTAAGGTTATCAATACAGCCAAGGCCAAGATGGCAGATATCCTCAAAAATGAAGAAATCAATACCATGATTTATACTATTGGTGCGGGTGTTGGAGCAGACTTCTCCCTTGAAGATGCCAACTATGATAAGATCATTATCATGACAGATGCGGATACCGACGGTGCCCATATCCAGACCTTGCTCTTGACATTTTTCTACCGCTATATGCGTCCTCTTGTCGAGGCAGGACATGTCTATATCGCCCTTCCGCCTCTTTACAAGATGTCAAAAGGTAAAGGCAAGAAGGAAGAAGTAGCTTACGCATGGACGGACGGAGAACTAGAAGAACTCCGTAAACAGTTCGGTAAAGGCGCTACCCTCCAACGCTACAAGGGACTTGGTGAGATGAATGCGGACCAGCTCTGGGAAACAACTATGAATCCTGAAACCCGTACCCTCATCCGTGTCACAATCGAAGACCTAGCCCGCGCCGAACGCCGCGTCAATGTCCTCATGGGAGATAAGGTAGAACCACGCCGTAAATGGATTGAAGATAATGTCAAGTTTACGCTAGAAGAAGCGACTGTGTTTTAAATCTGTCTTTAACGAATGGGTATTAACATGAGAGCTGAAACAGAAATGCTAGATCTGATTTTACAGACTGCCAAAACCTTACAAGTAGAAGCTGTCGCCATGTCTGGTTCACGAACTGATACAAAAGCACCAAAAGATGAGTTTCAAGACTACGATGTTGTCTATGTCGTGGATGATTTTGATAATCTGACGAGTGACCTTTCTTGGTTGGACTATTTCGGAAAACGAATTATAGAGCAAGAGGTTGTTCTTGACCATCGTCGTCTTTATCTCATGCTCTTTGAAGATGGCAACCGTATCGATTTGACTCTTTGCCCAAAAGAGCACATCAAAGAGTGGGTGGATAGTGAGACTGGATTCACTGTTTTGGAAGATCCAGAGCATTTATTTGAACCCTATTCCTCAAATATAGAGCGTTACTGGATAAATTCAGCTACTGAAAAGGATTTTGAAAAAGTCTGCAATGAGTTTTGGTGGGTGTCGTCCTACGTTGTCAAAGGGATTTGTCGGAATCAGCTCATCTACGCGACTGACCATCTCTACGGCATTTGTCAACAAGAATTCTTGAAAATTTTGGCTTGGCAGGTAGCAAGTGCTAGGGGAAGAGTCGATATCGGAAAGAACTATAAGTACCTTTTTAACTATTTGCCTGCTGAGAAAGAGAAGGAATTATCAAATCTGCTTGATTTTTCAAGTATAGAGAAAATCACTCAGTCTTTATTGACTACGATGGAACTTTTCCACCAAGAATCTCAATTTCTTGCTAATAAGATGGGATTTGACTATGATATGGAGGTAGCTGAGAAGATGATTGAGTATGCTGAGGAGAGGCTCGAAACAAATGAAACATTTACAAAATAATAAGATAACAAAATTTTTACTGATTAGTTTTCTCATTTCTTGGGGATTTGGTTGGGGATTGCTCGCTTTTCTGACGCAAATGAGCCTCTTAAGTCTAACAAGTCCACTAGGAATTTTTCTCCATTTACTAGGAGGTTTCGGTCCAACCATTGCAGCCATTTCTTGTTTGCCTCAAAAATCCATTAAAAGCATAGTCTCTTTTATCTTAGGGGACTCAAAGAAATATATTTTGTTATTTCTTTTACTAATTTTCGTGCAGACAGGTGTCATTGCTTTCTCCTCTAAGGAGCTTAATCCGGCTTTTCCACTAGGAAATTTGTTAGTTGTTTTTTTGAGTGCAGTCTGTGTTTATGGTGGCGAAGAAGAATTGGGATGGCGAGGCATCTTGCAACCAACTTTGGAAACTAGATTCTCCTTTTGGATTTCCGGTTTGATAACAGGTTGTATTTGGGCAATATGGCATGTACCTTTATGGTTTGTGATTGGAAGTTCCCAAAGTGGGATGCCTTTTATATTATTCAGTCTATTTGCAATTTATCTCAGTATTCTTCTAGCAGCTGTTTTCAAAAAGACAAAGTCGGTCCTTTTTTGCGCCATTTTTCACGGTCTAATTAATACCCTACTTAGCTTATTTGTTATTAAAATTAATCTTTTATTCATTCTAGGATTAGTAGGATTGCTCTTCTTTTCTTACTACCTACAAAGAAACAGTTAAATTTATAAAATATAGATTTACTTTACAATAAAACACTAAAAAGAGAATTATTATGTCTAACATTCAAAACATGTCCCTGGAGGACATTATGGGAGAGCGCTTTGGTCGCTATTCCAAGTACATTATTCAAGACCGGGCTTTGCCAGACATTCGTGATGGTTTGAAGCCGGTTCAGCGCCGTATTCTTTATTCGATGAATAAGGATGGCAATACCTTTGACAAGAGCTACCGTAAGTCGGCTAAGTCTGTCGGGAATATCATGGGGAATTTCCACCCACACGGTGACAGTTCTATCTATGATGCCATGGTCCGTATGTCACAGGACTGGAAGAATCGTGAGATTCTAGTTGAAATGCACGGTAATAACGGTTCTATGGACGGAGATCCGCCTGCGGCTATGCGTTATACTGAGGCTCGTTTGTCTGAGATTGCAGGCTTTCTTCTTCAGGATATCGATAAAAAGACAGTTCCTTTTGCTTGGAATTTTGACGATACCGAGAAAGAACCTACTGTCTTGCCAGCAGCCTTTCCAAATCTCTTGGTAAATGGATCGACTGGTATTTCGGCTGGTTATGCCACAGATATTCCACCTCATAATTTAGCTGAGGTTATCGATGCGGCGGTTTACATGATTGACCACCCAACTGCAAAGGTTGATAAACTCATGGAATTCTTGCCTGGGCCAGATTTCCCTACAGGAGCTATCATCCAAGGCCGTGATGAAATCAAGAAAGCTTATGAAACTGGGAAAGGGCGCGTGGTTGTCCGTTCCAAGACTGAGATTGAAAAGCTAAAAGGTGGTAAGGAACAAATCGTTATTACTGAGATTCCTTATGAAATCAACAAGGCCAATCTAGTCAAGAAAATCGATGATGTTCGTGTCAATAACAAGGTGGCAGGTATTGCTGAGGTTCGTGATGAGTCTGACCGTGATGGTCTTCGTATCGCTATCGAACTTAAGAAAGACGCTAATACGGAGCTTGTTCTCAACTACCTATTCAAGTACACCGACCTACAAATCAACTACAACTTTAATATGGTGGCGATTGACAATTTCACACCTCGTCAGGTTGGGATCGTTCCAATCTTGTCTAGCTACATCGCCCACCGTCGTGAAGTGATTTTGGCTCGTTCCCGCTTTGACAAGGAAAAGGCTGAGAAACGTCTCCATATCGTCGAAGGTTTGATTCGCGTGATTTCGATTTTGGACGAAGTCATTGCTCTTATCCGTGCTTCTGAGAATAAGGCGGACGCCAAGGAAAACCTTAAGGTCAGCTATGATTTTACAGAAGAGCAGGCTGAGGCTATCGTAACCTTGCAACTGTACCGTTTGACCAATACCGATGTGGTTGTCTTGCAGGAAGAAGAAGCAGAACTTCGTGAAAAGATTGCCATGCTTGCGGCTATTATCGGTGATGAACGTACCATGTATAATCTCATGAAGAAAGAACTTCGTGAGGTTAAGAAGAAGTTTGCGACTCCGCGTTTGAGTAGCTTAGAAGACACTGCAAAAGCAATTGAGATTGATACAGCTAGTCTGATCGCCGAGGAAGATACCTATGTCAGCGTGACCAAGGCAGGTTATATCAAGCGTACCAGTACACGTTCTTTTGCAGCTTCAACGCTGGAAGAAATTGGCAAACGTGATGACGACCGTTTGATTTTTGTTCAATCTGCCAAGACAACCCAGCACCTCTTGATGTTCACAAGTCTTGGAAATGTCATCTACAGACCAATCCATGAATTAGCAGATATTCGTTGGAAGGACATCGGAGAGCATCTGAGCCAGACCATCACAAACTTTGAAACTAACGAAGAAATCCTTTATGTTGAAGTAGTAGATCAGTTTGATGATGCGACAACCTACTTTGCTGCAACTCGTCTTGGTCAAATTAAACGCGTAGAACGAAAAGAGTTCACTCCATGGCGGACCTATAAATCTAAATCAGTCAAGTATGCTAAACTCAAAGACGAGACAGACCAGATTGTAGCAGTAGCTCAGATTAAACTGGATGATGTTCTCTTGATTAGTCGAAACGGTTATGCTCTGCGTTTCAATATCGAGGAGGTTCCTGTTGTTGGTGCCAAGGCAGCAGGTGTCAAGGCTATGAATCTGAAAGAAGATGACGTCCTCCAATCTGCCTTTATTTGCAATACCTCATCCTTCTACCTCTTGACCCAACGTGGAAGCTTGAAACGTGTTTCTATTGACGAAATTCCAGCAACCAGCCGTGCCAAACGAGGATTACAAGTCTTGCGTGAGTTGAAAAACAAACCGTACCGTGTCTTCTTGGCAGGAGCAGTTGCAGAGCAAGGATTTGTTGGTGATCTCTTCAGTACGGAAGTGGACGGGGACGATCAAACTTTGCTTATCCAATCTAATAAAGGAACGATCTATGAAAGTCGATTACAAGATTTGAATTTGTCAGAACGAACCAGCAACGGAAGCTTCATTTCTGACACGATTTCAGATGAAGAAGTTTTTGATGCTTATCTTCAGGAACCTTATAAAGAATTTGAATCTAAGAGATGATAAAAAACAATGAAAAGCTTTGCATTGAGAAATTTGTTGAGCTATATATTTAAGAATTGAATTTGACTATATATACAAAAACGAACAGTGCTGATTCCCAACTTATAGGGACTTAAGCCTGGTCGTTTTCTTGTTTTTAGTGGTATAGACCACTCTTTATTTGAATGTAAAAATATTAACATATGTTTAGTTATTCAATCTAGGTTAATAAAAAAATAATATTTTTTTAAGAAAACGATTGCATCTATAATATTTTTATGTTATACTCTTATTGTTTCAAGAAAGCGCGTTCAAGAAATAATTCGTACAAACATATATAGGAGTTTTTTATGTCTCAAAATAAACAAGATAAAGGATTTCGTTATTCTATTCGTAAACGTAGCGTTGGAGTATGTGGTGTTGCCATTGCAACATTTTTGCTAGGTTCTGGCCTTGTATTTCAAACAAATGTAGTAAAAGCAACAGAACCAAGCGTTGCTGAAGTTGCTGGTGAAAATATTGCTGCTCATAAGTCTGCAAGTCAGAGTTCGACTTATTATGATGCAGATGCTTCTAGAGCGGTTGACGGTAATCTAGATAATGTTTACAGACATCACTCAGTTACTCATACAAATTTTGAAGATCATGCTTGGTGGAAAGTTGATCTAGCAAAAGAAGAAGGTGTGGGAACTGTTCGTATTTACAATCGTGGAGACAGTAATGTAGGAGATCGTTTATCTAATTTTGATGTTATTTTGTTAGATAAAGATGGTAAGGAAGTAACTCGTCAACATGTTGATACCCTAAATAATCAACCAAAAGTTGATGTTCAATTCTCAGGAGTTAATGCACGATATGTAAAAATTGAATTAAATAAATCTAAAACTCCTCTTAGTTTGGCAGAAGTTGAAGTATATCGTGCTGTAAAAGAAGAAAAAGTAGTAGCAGATAAGAAAACAGAAAACAAAGTTAAAACAGAAAATAAAGATAAAAAAGATTATACTGCAGAGCTAAATAACTATTTATTTGGTTTAAATTATGATAAATTAAACATTTTGACTAGAAAAGGAGAAGCGTTAGAAAATTACACTAATACAAGCACAAAACAACAAGGAAATGAATTCGTGGTTGTAGAAAAAGTGAAGAAAAACCTTTCTAATGGTTCTGCAGATGTTGCCATTAATGGTAATGGAGATATCTTCCTAGGTGCTTTGTTTAAAGCAAATCAAGACCTCCTAGAAAATAAACCACAACAAATTAGTTTAGATCGTAAGAAGGGGAGAATTAGTGTTGACTTGCCAGGTATGGTTGGCGGAGATAGCTATGTAGATGCTAAACCAACTGCAAGTGGTATGCAGGAAGGTGTAAATACCCTGTTAAATCGTTGGCATGAAAAATATGCTGGTAAGAATCCTGCTCCAGCACGCATGCAATACGAATCAACTTCTGCTTATAGCATGAATCAATTAAAAGCAAAATTCGGAAGTGACTTTGAAAAAGTAGGAGTTAACTTAAAAATTGATTTTGATGCAGTTCACAAAGGTGAAAAACAAGTTGAGGTAGTTGATTTTAAACAAGTTTACTTTACTGCTAACTTTGATGCTCCAAAAAATCCATCAGATGTATTTGCCTCAGGAATAACGGTTGATCAATTGAAAGCACGTGGAATTGATGCAACAACACCTCCTGTATATGTATCCAGCGTTTCATACGGACGTCAAATGTATGTTAAGTTTGAAACAACAAGCAAGAGTACAGAGTTGAAAGCAGCAATCAATGCTGTCATAAAAGGAGTGCCTATTAAACCAGACTCTGAATGGGCACGTGTCTTGAAGAATACAACTGTAACAGTTTCAATTGTAGGCGGGAATGCTGATGGCGCTGCACGTGTTGTGACAGGTACAGTAGAAGATTTGAAGAAATTGATTCAAGAAGGAGCTACTTTCAGTACACAAAACCCTGCTGTTCCAATTTCTTATAAGACTGCATTCTTGAAAGATAATCAAGTAGCCACAATTCAAAGCAATACAGACTACATTGAAACTAAAGTGACTTCATATAAAAATGGTTACCTCAATTTACATCATAAGGGAGCTTACATTGCTCGTTACTATGTTTACTGGGATGAAGTAACTTATGATAAGAATGGAGTTGAAAGCGTTCGTACGCGTCAATGGGAAGACAATGGTAAAAACAGAACAGCTGGATTCCGCACTGAGATTCAATTTAAAGGAAATGTTCGTAATATCAGAGTAAAAATCCAAGAAAAAACAGGTCTTGTTTGGGAAAAATGGCGCACAGTTTACAATCGTACAGACCTTCCTCTTGTTCAAAAACGTACCATTGTTAACTCAGGTACAACATTAAGACCAAAATACGATGAAAAAGTTGAAAATAACTAATTTTTCACTTGTAAAAGGAATCAGTTCTAAGAGCTGGTTCTTTTTATTTCTAATACTCCTCCGTAATCAAAAATCAACAAAGACAGTCAATTATTTCTTATCAATCCATTGATTAGCATTCCAGTTTATCCTATCTACTTTTTGACTTTTTTATTTTTCCTAAAAATGGAGTTTTGGGCCAGCCTTTTGAAAAAAATTTTTTAATGGGGTGAAAATTGGTAAATTTGAGCATAATATCTTGTAAAAAATTCTAAAATCCTATAAAATAAAAAGTAACGGAGGAATTTATGAATGTAAATCAGATTGTACGGATTATTCCTACTTTAAAAGTTAATAATAGAAAATTAAATGAAACATTTTATATAGAAACCCTTGGCATGAAGGCCTTGTTAGAAGAGTCAGCCTTTCTGTCGCTAGGTGATCAAACAGGTCTAGAAAAGCTGGTTTTAGAAGAATCTCCAAGTATGCGCACTCGTAAGGTGGAGGGAAGAAAAAAACTAGCTAGATTGATTGTCAAGGTGGAAAATCCCTTAGAAATCGAGGCCTTATTAGCTAAAACAGATTCGATTCATCAATTATATAAAGGTCAAAATGGATACGCTTTTGAAATTTTCTCACCAGAAGATGATTTGATTTTGATTCATGCGGAAGATGATAGAGAAAGTCTAGTAGAAGTAGGAGAAAAGCCAGAATTTCAAACAGATCTGGAGTCAATTTCTTTAAGTAAATTTGAGATTTCTATAGAATTACATCTCCCAACTGATATTGAAAGTTTCTTGGAAGTATCTGAAGTTGGGACTTCACTTGATTTTATCCCAGCTCTGGGGCAGGATTTGACTGTGGACAATACGGTTACTTGGGACTTATCTATGCTCAAGTTCTTGGTCAACGAATTAGACATAGCAAGTCTTCGTAAGAAGTTTGAGTCTACAGAATATTTTATTCCTAAGTCTGAAAAATTCTTCCTTGGAAAAGATAGAAATAATGTTGAATTGTGGTTTGAAGAAGTATGAAGTGGACCAAGATTATTAAAAAAATAGAAGAACAAATCGAGGCAGGGATCTATCCCGGAGCCTCTTTTGCGTATTTTAAGGACAATCAATGGACGGAGTTCTATTTAGGCCAGAGTGACCCAGAGCATGGCTTGCAGACTGAGGCAGGACTCGTTTATGACCTAGCTAGTGTCAGCAAGGTTGTTGGGGTTGGCACCGTTTTTACCTTCTTGTGGGAAAACGGTCAATTAGATATTGACAGACCAGTAACCGATTTTTTACCTGAAAGTGATTATCCAGATATCACTATTCGCCAGCTCTTAACTCACGCTACAAATCTTGATCCTTTCATTCCCAATAGAGATCTTTTAGCAGCTTCTGAATTAAAGGAAGCTATGTTTCATCTCAAGAGACGAAGCCAGCCAGCATTTCTTTATTCGGATGTCCATTTTTTGCTGTTGGGCTTTATTTTGGAAAGAATCTTTAATCAAGACTTGGATGTGATTTTAAAAGAACAAGTCTGGAATTTTTGGGGAATGACGGAAACCCAATTTGGATCTGTTGAGCTTGCTGTTCCAACCGTCAGAGGTGTCGAGGCAGGTCTGGTACATGATCCCAAGGCTCGCCTCTTAGGCAGACATGCAGGTAGTGCTGGTTTATTTTCGACTGTAAAGGATTTACAAATCTTTTTAGAACACTATTTAGCAGATGATTTTGCAAGAGACTTGAGTCAAAATTTTTCACCTTTGGATGACAAGGAACGTTCTTTAGCATGGAATTTGGAAGGAGAATGGCTAGACCATACGGGCTATACAGGTACCTTTGTCATGTGGAATCGTCAGAAGCAAGAAGCGGTCATTTTCCTATCGAATCGTACCTATGAAAAGGATGAGAGGGTTCAATGGATTGTAGATCGTAATCAAGTGATGGACTTGATTCGCAAAGAAGAATAAGGAGAGACATGTCAAATAGTTTAAAAGGGACTTTATTAACAGTTGTGGCTGGGATTGCTTGGGGCTTGTCAGGAACGAGTGGCCAATACCTGATGGCACACGGAATTTCAGCTTTGGTCTTGACTAACTTACGACTTTTAATCGCTGGCGGGATTCTCATGCTCTTGGCTTATGTTACTGCAAAGGATAGAATGCTGGCCTTTTTAAAGGATAGAAAGAGTTTGCTGTCTCTTCTTATTTTTGCTCTGATTGGCCTCTTCCTCAATCAATTTGCCTATCTAACTGCTATTCAGGAGACCAATGCAGGTACCGCGACAGTGCTTCAGTATGTTTGTCCTGTCGGGATTTTGATTTATAGCTGTATCAAGGATAAGGTGGCGCCGACACTGGGAGAGATTATTTCCATCATATTAGCCATTGGAGGGACCTTCCTGATTGCAACTCATGGGCAGTTGGACCAGTTATCCATGACACATGCAGGCCTGTTCTGGGGGCTCTTTTCTGCTCTGACTTATGCTCTGTATATCATTTTGCCCATATCCTTGATTAAGAAGTGGGGGAGCAGTTTGGTCATTGGTGTGGGAATGGTCATAGCAGGTTTGGTCGCCCTTCCTTTTACAGGGGTTCTACAGGCCAATATACCGACTAGTCTTGATTTCCTCCTTGCTTTTGCAGGCATTATCCTTATCGGGACTGTCTTTGCCTATACAGCCTTTCTAAAAGGAGCCAGTCTGATAGGACCGGTCAAGTCAAGCTTGTTGGCTTCAATTGAGCCAATCTCGGCGGTTTTCTTTGCCTTCCTAATTATGAATGAACAATTTTATCCCATTGATTTTCTTGGTATGGCAATGATATTGTTTGCTGTAACTTTGATTTCGTTGAAAGATTTACTCTTAGAAAAATAAAAAGACTCTTTGTCCGTGACAGAGAGTTTTTGCGTGGTAATCTAATTGTTTTCAAGATAAAATTCAAAGCGTTCGCCTACATACTGACTTTTTACGTATTCAAATGCAGTACCATCCTCTAGGTAGGAAACCTGAGTCAAACCAAGAATAGCATGTCCTTTTTCAACTTCCAAATAGTGGGCAATTTTTTCTTTAGCAAGGCGAGCATAGATGGTCTGCTGTGATTTACCGATGCGGTAGCCATGTTTTTGCAAAGTTTGGAAGAAATGACTGGTGATTTCTTCTTTTTTAAAGTCCTTAATGAATTTTTCAGGAATAGAAGCAACTTCATAAACCAGAGGGACTTGGTCGGCATAACGGACCCGTTCCATTCGGATAATATTTTCCGTTGGAGAAATGCCTAACTTGGCAACTTCTTGCTCATTGGGAATGGTTTTTCTGTAGGAAATGAGCTGGCTAGAGGGAACTTTACCTTGAGACTTAACAATTTCAGTAAAACTAGTTGTCCCTCGCATCTTTTCTTGTACACGTGTACTGGAAACAAAGGTGCCGCTTCCTACACGACGCTCTAAAACACCTTCTTCGACTAATAGAGATACGGCTTGGCGGAGGGTCATGCGACTGACCGCAAACTGCTCTGCTAAGTCTCGTTCACTGGGAAGTCTCTCCCCAATGGCCCAACGATGTTCGTCAATATCCTTTTTAATCTGATCATGGATTTTCATATAAGCAGGTAGCATATTTTTCACTTCATTTCTATCTTTTCTCTATTGTACCTCAATAAACTAGAAAAAGTCAATCTTCGCCTTGTTTAGTTGGTAATTCGCCCTTATTTGTGATAGAATATTGAAAAAAGATATTTCTTTTGAGAAAGGAAAAAGATGAGCAACATTTCAACTGATTTGCAAGATGTAGAAAAAATCATCGTATTGGACTATGGTAGCCAGTACAACCAGCTGATTTCACGCCGTATCCGTGAGATTGGTGTGTTTTCAGAACTAAAAAGCCATAAAATTTCAGCTGCTGAAGTTCGTGAAATCAATCCTGTAGGAATTATCCTTTCAGGTGGTCCAAACTCTGTATACGAAGATGGTTCATTTGATATTGACCCAGAAATCTTCGAACTCGGAATTCCTATTTTGGGAATCTGTTATGGTATGCAGTTGTTGACCCATAAACTTGGAGGAAAAGTTGTTCCTGCAGGTGATGCTGGAAATCGTGAATACGGTCAATCAACCCTAACTCACACACCATCAGCGCTTTTTGAATCAACACCTGATGAACAAACTGTATTGATGAGCCACGGCGATGCAGTTACCGAGATTCCTGCTGACTTTGTTCGTACAGGTACATCAGCTGACTGTCCATACGCAGCCATTGAAAACCCAGATAAACACATTTACGGTATCCAATTCCACCCAGAAGTTCGTCATTCTGTATACGGGAATGATATCCTTCGTAACTTTGCCCTTAACATCTGTAAGGCTAAAGGCGACTGGACAATGGATAACTTCATCGACATGCAGATCCAAAAAATCCGTGAGACTGTCGGTGATAAACGCGTCCTTCTTGGTCTATCAGGTGGTGTTGACTCTTCAGTTGTTGGAGTTCTTCTCCAAAAAGCGATTGGCGATCAATTGATCTGTATCTTCGTGGATCACGGTCTTCTTCGTAAAGGAGAAGCGGACCAAGTTATGGACATGCTTGGTGGTAAGTTTGGTTTGAATATCGTCAAAGCAGACGCTGCTAAACGTTTCCTTGATAAACTTGCTGGCGTTTCTGACCCAGAACAAAAACGTAAAATCATCGGTAACGAGTTTGTCTATGTCTTCGATGACGAAGCAAGCAAGCTCAAAGATGTGAAATTCCTTGCTCAAGGTACCTTATACACAGACGTTATCGAGTCTGGTACAGATACAGCTCAAACTATCAAGTCACACCACAACGTGGGTGGTCTTCCAGAAGACATGCAGTTTGAATTGATCGAACCACTCAATACTCTTTACAAGGATGAAGTTCGTGCCCTAGGTACAGAGCTTGGTATGCCAGACCACATCGTATGGCGCCAACCATTCCCAGGACCAGGACTTGCTATCCGTGTCATGGGAGAAATTACTGAAGAAAAACTTGAAACAGTTCGCGAATCAGACGCTATCCTACGTGAAGAAATTGCCAAAGCTGGACTTGACCGTGATATCTGGCAATACTTCACTGTCAACACAGGCGTTCGTTCAGTCGGTGTTATGGGTGACGGTCGTACATATGACTACACGATTGCAATCCGTGCCATCACCTCTATTGATGGTATGACAGCTGACTTTGCAAAGATTCCTTGGGAAGTTCTTCAAAAGATTTCTGTACGTATCGTAAACGAAGTGGATCATGTTAACCGTATCGTCTACGATATTACAAGTAAACCACCTGCAACAGTTGAGTGGGAGTAGTCATCTAAGGACTAATTTATGTAGTTTAATGAGCCAGTATCTTTGGGTACTGGTTTTTACTTTTCTAGACTTTTTGGATACTTGTTAAAATTGGTTTATATTCGATAGTTTAACAATTATTATACAAAGCTTAAAATATTAGAATTGTCAAAACAATCTGTCTAGGCTTGATTTTATCTCTTATTTACTATAAAATGAGAAGGAAATACGTCAAACTTTTATATTGCAAATAGGAGAAAACATGACAAAAACATTAAAACGTCCTGAGGTTTTATCACCTGCAGGAACTTTAGAGAAGCTAAAGGTAGCTGTTCAATATGGAGCGGATGCTGTCTTTATCGGTGGTCAGGCCTATGGTCTTCGTAGCCGTGCAGGTAACTTTACCTTTGAACAGATGGAAGAAGGTGTCCAGTTTGCTGCCAAGTATGGTGCTAAGGTTTATGTGGCTGCCAACATGGTTATGCACGAAGGAAATGAAGCTGGTGCTGGTGAGTGGTTCCGTAAACTGCGTGATATCGGGATTGCAGCAGTTATCGTATCTGACCCAGCCTTGATTATGATTGCAGCAACAGAAGCACCAGGTCTTGAAATCCACCTCTCTACCCAAGCAAGTGCTACTAACTATGAAACCCTTGAGTTCTGGAAAGAACTGGGCTTGACTCGTGTCGTTTTGGCGCGTGAGGTTTCAATGGAAGAATTGGCAGAAATCCGCAAACGTACAGATGTTGAGATTGAAGCCTTTGTCCACGGAGCCATGTGTATTTCTTACTCTGGTCGTTGTACTCTTTCAAACCACATGAGTATGCGTGATGCTAACCGTGGTGGATGCTCTCAGTCATGCCGTTGGAAATATGACCTCTACGATATGCCATTTGGGAAAGAACGTAAGAGCTTGAAAGGGGAAATCCCAGAAGAATTTTCAATGTCAGCTGTTGACATGTCCATGATTGACCATATCCCAGATATGATTGAAAACGGTGTGGACAGTCTAAAAATCGAAGGACGTATGAAGTCTATTCACTACGTATCCACAGTAACAAACTGCTACAAGGCGGCTGTTGATGCTTATCTAGAAAGTCCAGAGAAGTTTGAAGCTATCAAGCAAGACTTGATTGATGAGATGTGGAAGGTTGCCCAACGTGAATTGGCAACAGGCTTCTACTATGGTACACCATCTGAAAATGAGCAGTTATTTGGTGCTCGCCGTAAAATCCCTGAATACAAGTTTGTCGCTGAAGTGGTTTCTTATGATGATGCGACCCAAACAGCAACTATTCGTCAACGGAACGTTATTAACGAAGGAGACCAAGTTGAGTTTTACGGCCCAGGTTTCCGTCACTTTGAAACGTATATCGAAGATTTGCATGATGCCAAAGGCAATAAAATCGACCGCGCTCCAAATCCAATGGAACTATTGACTATTAAGGTGCCTCAACCTGTTCAAGCAGGAGACATGGTTCGCGCTCTTAAAGAGGGTCTCATCAATCTTTATAAGGAAGATGGAACCAGCGTCACAGTGCGTGCTTAATAAACATGTAGGAGACGAAAGCTTTCTAGTTGCTTTCCCTTTAATCCTACTTACTAAAGAGCATTAGGTTAAAGAAAATATATTAATTTTCATCCGAGATTACATCTCGGATTTTTTCAATATTTTTCAGAAATGTCTAGATAATGGTCGGATTTATTACAATTTTTTTACAAAGTTTTCTATATAATAGGCTTAAAAATAGTAAAATTGTAAATAATTTTCATTAAACGCTTTCAATGTTAGTAAAAAGTTGACAAATCCAATTTTTAGGACTAAACTAAGTAAGTAAATTTTAATTAAAAGGAGAATTCGTCATGAATTTAACATTTTTCGGTCTATGTCTTGCCTGTATGGGTGTATCTCTTGGTGAAGGGTTATTGATGAATGGTTTGTTGAAATCAGTAGCTCGCCAACCAGATATTATCGCTGAGTTTCGTAGCTTGATGTTTTTAGGGGTTGCCTTTATTGAAGGAACTTTCTTCGTAACTCTTGTCTTCTCATTTATTATTAAATAACGAAATATAAATTGGAGAAGGGAGAATGTTAGATGGAAGAAAGTATCAATCCAACCATCAATATTGGTCCTGTTACCTTTGATTTAACTTTGACAGCCTTGACTTTGCTGTCTGTGTTTCTGATTTTTGCATTTATCTATTGGGCAAGTCGTAATATGACCTTGAAACCCAAAGGTAAACAAAATGTACTAGAGTATCTCTATGATTTTGTAATTGGATTTACAGAACCTAACCTTGGTTCCCACTACATGAAAGATTACTCACTCTTTTACTTATGCTTATTTCTTTTTATGGTCATCGCCAATAATCTTGGTTTGATGGCTAAACTTCAAACAACAGATGGAACAAACCTTTGGACATCGCCAACTGCAAATCTTTCATTTGACCTTGTCTTGTCTTTCTGTATTATTGTGATGGCGCACATTGAGGGGATTCGTCGTCGTGGGATTAAACAATACCTAAAAGGTTTTGTAACTCCTGCATTTATGACACCGATGAATCTACTTGAAGAAGTCACGAATTTCCTTTCTCTTGCTTTGCGGATTTTTGGGAATATCTTTGCAGGTGAAGTAATGACAAGCTTGCTTCTCTTACTTTCACATCAGGCTATTTTTTGGTATCCAATCGCATTTGGGACAAACTTAGTTTGGACTGCATTTTCCGTGTTCATTTCTTGTGTACAGGCCTATGTCTTTACACTATTATCCTCTATGTACCTAGGAAATAAAATTAATGATGAAGAGTAGAAAGGAGTAACTGATGCACGTAACAGTAGGTGAATTAATTGGTAATTTTATTTTAATCGCTGGCTCTTTTATCCTTTTGCTAGTCTTGATTAAAAAATTTGCATGGTCTAATATTACAGGCATTTTCGAAGAAAGAGCTGAAAAAATTGCTTCAGATATTGACAGAGCTGAAGAAGCACGTCAAAAAGCAGAAGTATTGGCTCAAAAACGCGAAGATGAATTGGCTGGTAGCCGTAAAGAAGCTAAGACAATCATTGAGAATGCGAAAGAAACAGCTGAGAAAAGTAAGGCTAGTATTTTAGCAGATGCTAAACTAGAAGCAGGACGCTTAAAAGAAAAAGCAAACCAAGAAATTGCTCAAAACAAAGCTGAAGCTTTACAAAGCGTTAAGGGTGAGGTAGCAGATTTAACAATCAGCTTGGCTGGTAAAATCATCTCACAAAACCTTGACGGTCATGCCCATAAAGAACTCATTGATCAGTATATCGATCAGCTAGGAGAAGCTTAATGGACAAGAAAACAGTAAAGGTAATTGAAAAATACAGCATGCCTTTTGTCCAATTGGTACTTGAAAAAGGAGAAGAAGACCGTATCTTTTCAGACTTGACTCAAATCAAGCAAGTTGCTGAAGAAACAGGTTTACCTTCTTTTTTAAAAAAAGTGGCAGTAGACGAGTCTGATAAGGAAAAAACAATTGCTTTCTTCCAAGACTCTGTGTCACCTTTATTGCAAAACTTGATCCAGGTTCTGGCATACAACCACAGAGCAAATCTTTTTTATGATGTGCTTGTAGATTGCTTGAACCGACTTGAAAAAGAAACAAATCGATTTGAAGTGACGATTACGTCTGCTCATCCTCTAACAGATGAACAAAAGAGTCGCTTGCTCCCTTTGATTGAGAAAAAAATGTCTCTTAAAGTAAGGAGTGTAAAAGAACAAATCGATGAAAGTCTCATTGGTGGTTTTGTCATTTTTGCCAATCACAAGACAATTGATGTGAGTATTAAACAACAACTTAAAGTTGTTAAAGAAAATTTGAAATAGAAAGTGGTGTTCTTTTGGCAATTAACGCACAAGAAATCAGCGCTTTAATTAAGCAACAAATTGAAAATTTCAAACCCAATTTTGATGTGACTGAAACAGGTGTTGTAACCTATATCGGGGATGGTATCGCGCGTGCTCATGGCCTTGAAAATGCCATGAGTGGAGAGTTGTTGATTTTTGAAAACGGCTCTTATGGTATGGCTCAAAACTTGGAGTCAACAGACGTCGGAATTATCATCTTGGGTGACTTTACAGATATCCGTGAAGGCGATACAATCCGCCGTACAGGTAAAATCATGGAAGTCCCAGTAGGTGAAAGTCTGATTGGTCGTGTTGTGGATCCGCTTGGTCGTCCAGTTGACGGTCTTGGAGAAATCCACACTGATAAAACTCGTCCAGTAGAAGCACCAGCTCCTGGTGTTATGCAACGTAAGTCTGTATCAGAACCATTGCAAACTGGTTTGAAAGCTATTGACGCCCTTGTACCGATTGGTCGTGGTCAACGTGAGTTGATTATCGGTGACCGTCAGACAGGGAAAACAACCATTGCGATTGATACAATCTTGAACCAAAAGGGTCAAGATATGATCTGTATCTACGTAGCGATTGGACAAAAAGAATCAACAGTTCGTACGCAAGTAGAAACACTACGTCAGTACGGTGCTTTGGACTACACAATCGTTGTGACAGCCTCTGCTTCACAACCATCTCCATTGCTTTTCCTAGCTCCTTATGCTGGGGTTGCTATGGCAGAAGAATTTATGTACCAAGGGAAGCATGTTTTGATCGTTTATGATGATTTATCAAAACAAGCGGTAGCTTATCGTGAACTGTCACTCTTGCTTCGTCGTCCTCCAGGTCGTGAAGCCTTCCCAGGGGATGTTTTCTACCTTCACAGCCGTTTGCTTGAGCGCTCAGCTAAAGTTTCTGATGAACTTGGTGGTGGATCAATTACAGCCCTACCATTTATTGAGACACAAGCAGGAGATATCTCTGCCTATATCGCAACCAACGTGATTTCTATCACTGATGGACAAATCTTCCTTGGCGATGGTCTCTTCAATGCGGGTATTCGTCCAGCCATCGATGCGGGTTCATCTGTATCACGTGTGGGTGGTTCTGCACAAATCAAAGCTATGAAGAAGGTTGCTGGTACACTTCGTATCGACCTTGCTTCATACCGTGAGTTGGAAGCCTTCACTAAGTTTGGTTCTGACTTGGATGCAGCAACACAGGCTAAGTTGAACCGTGGACGTCGTACAGTTGAAGTCTTGAAACAACCTGTTCACAAACCATTGCCTGTTGAGAAACAAGTAACCATTCTTTATGCTTTGACACATGGTTTCTTGGATACTGTTCCCGTAGATGATATTGTTCGTTTCGAGGAAGAGTTCCATGCCTTCTTTGATGCTCAACATCCAGAGATTTTGGAAACCATTCGTGATACAAAAGACTTGCCAGAAGAAGCAGTCTTGGATGCTGCGATTACAGAGTTTCTCAATCAAACCAGCTTCCAATAAGAATAGAGGTGTCAGATGGCAGTATCTCTAAATGATATTAAAACAAAAATCGCCTCAACAAAAAATACTAGTCAAATCACTAATGCCATGCAGATGGTATCAGCTGCTAAGCTAGGTCGTTCTGAAGAAGCTGCTCGCAATTTCCAAGTTTATGCTCAGAAAGTTCGTAAACTGTTGACGGATATTCTTCATGGGAATGGAGCTGGTAGTTCAACTAATCCGATGTTGATTAGCCGTCCAGTTAAGAAGACAGGCTATATCGTCATTACTTCAGACCGCGGTTTGGTTGGAGGTTATAATTCTTCTATTCTGAAAGCCGTTATGGAGCTGAAAGAAGAATACCATCCAGACGGTAAAGGTTTTGAAATGATCTGTATTGGTGGAATGGGAGCTGATTTCTTTAAGGCTCGTGGTATTCAACCACTTTATGAACTACGTGGCTTGGCAGATCAACCAAGCTTTGATGAAGTCCGTAAGATTATTTCAAAAACTGTTGAAATGTACCAAAATGAACTTTTTGATGAACTCTATGTCTGCTACAACCACCATGTCAACACACTAACCAGTCAAATGCGTGTGGAACAAATGCTTCCGATTGTTGACTTGGATCCCAATGAAGCGGATGAAGACTACAGCTTGACTTTTGAATTGGAGACAGGCCGAGAAGAAATTTTGGAGCAGTTATTGCCTCAGTTTGCAGAAAGTATGATTTACGGGGCTATTATCGATGCCAAGACAGCTGAAAATGCTGCCGGTATGACAGCCATGCAAACAGCGACAGATAATGCTAAGAAAGTCATTAATGATTTGACAATTCAGTATAACCGTGCCAGACAGGCGGCGATTACACAAGAAATTACAGAAATCGTAGCAGGAGCTAGTGCCTTAGAATAGGCTCTAGTCCAGCTCGTATGAAAATGAACTTATACTCAATGAAAATCAAAGAGCAAACTAGGAATCTAGCCGCAGGCTACTCAAAACATTGTTTTGAGGTTGCAGATAGAGCTGACGTGGTTTGAAGAGATTTTCGAAGAGTATTAGGACCTAGTTGAGCTAGGAACCGACAGTATCTTATATAGAATAGGAGAAGGAGATGAGTTCAGGTAAAATTGCTCAGGTTATCGGTCCCGTTGTAGACGTCTTGTTTGCAGCAGGGGAAAAACTTCCTGAGATTAACAATGCACTTGTCGTCTACAAAAATGACGAAAGAAAAACAAAAATCGTCCTTGAAGTAGCCTTGGAGTTGGGAGATGGTATGGTCCGTACTATCGCCATGGAATCAACAGATGGGTTGACTCGTGGAATGGATGTATTGGACACAGGTCGTCCAATCTCTGTACCAGTAGGTAAAGAAACTTTGGGACGTGTCTTCAACGTTTTGGGAGATACCATTGACTTGGAAGCTCCTTTTACAGAAGACGCAGAGCGTCAGCCAATTCATAAAAAAGCTCCAACTTTTGATGAGTTGTCTACCTCTTCTGAAATCCTTGAAACAGGGATTAAGGTTATCGACCTTCTTGCCCCTTACCTTAAAGGTGGTAAGGTTGGACTTTTCGGTGGTGCCGGAGTTGGTAAAACCGTCTTGATCCAAGAATTGATTCACAACATTGCCCAAGAACACGGTGGTATTTCAGTATTTACTGGTGTTGGGGAACGTACTCGTGAGGGGAACGACCTTTACTGGGAAATGAAAGAATCAGGCGTTATCGAGAAAACAGCCATGGTATTTGGTCAGATGAATGAGCCACCAGGAGCACGTATGCGTGTTGCCCTTACTGGTTTGACAATCGCTGAATACTTCCGTGATGTAGAAGGCCAAGACGTGCTTCTCTTTATCGATAATATCTTCCGTTTCACTCAGGCTGGTTCAGAAGTATCTGCCCTTTTGGGTCGTATGCCATCAGCCGTTGGTTATCAACCAACCCTTGCTACGGAAATGGGTCAATTGCAAGAACGTATTACATCAACCAAGAAGGGTTCTGTAACCTCTATCCAAGCTATCTATGTGCCAGCGGATGACTATACTGACCCAGCGCCAGCAACAGCCTTCGCTCACTTGGATTCAACAACCAACTTGGAACGTAAGTTGGTACAATTGGGTATCTACCCAGCCGTTGACCCACTTGCTTCAAGCTCACGTGCCTTAGCACCTGAAATCGTTGGAGAAGAGCACTATGCAGTTGCTGCAGAAGTAAAACGTGTCCTTCAACGTTACCATGAGTTGCAAGATATCATTGCTATCCTTGGTATGGATGAGCTTTCTGATGAAGAAAAGACCTTGGTTGCTCGTGCCCGTCGTATCCAGTTCTTCTTGTCACAAAACTTTAACGTTGCGGAACAATTTACTGGTCAGCCAGGTTCTTATGTTCCAGTTGCTGAAACTGTTCGTGGCTTTAAGGAAATCCTTGATGGTAAACATGACCACTTGCCAGAAGATGCCTTCCGTGGTGTAGGTTCTATCGAAGATGTGATTGCAAAAGCTGAAAAAATGGGATTTTAAGAGGTGATCTATGGCTCAGTTAACTGTCCAGATCGTGACACCAGATGGTCTCGTCTATGATCACCATGCCAGCTATGTATCGGTTCGAACTCTGGATGGTGAGATGGGGATCTTGCCACGACATGAAAATATGATTGCGGTTTTAGCAGTTGATGAAGTAAAGGTAAAACGTATTGATGATGAAGATCACGTGAACTGGATTGCAGTAAACGGAGGTGTTATTGAAATTGCCAATAATACCATCACAATCGTTGCTGATTCTGCAGAACGTGCTCGTGATATCGATATCAGTCGTGCAGAACGTGCCAAACTTCGAGCAGAGCGTGAAATTGAAGAAGCACAAGATAAAAACTTGATTGACCAAGAACGTCGTGCGAAGATTGCACTGCAACGTGCCATTAACCGTATTAATGTCGGAAAAAGACTATAAGAAAAAAATGAACTTGAGTTACCAAGTTCATTTTTTATGTTTTCTTAAGGGGCAAAACTGATGCAGACTGCTTCTGGGACATGGAAGTCGTTGGAAAGTTCTGCTAGACGACCAGTTTCAGGATTGCGTTTAAAGACGGTTACATTGTCAGAGTCCTGATGGACAGCAATGACAAATTCTTGGTCTGGTGTCAAATCAAAATCACGTGGAGTCTGACCATGTGTCGGAACGATTTCTAACAACTCTAAACTACCGTCCGCAAGGATTGTATATACTGCGATAGAATCATGACCACGGTTAGAAGCGTAGAGGTATTTACCATCTTTAGAGAGACGAATAGCAGCAGTACCATTAAAGCCTTCATAACCGTCTGGTAGAGTTGAAATGACTTGCATGCGTTCAAATTCGCCAACACCATCGTAGATTAGAACCTCGATAGTGCTATTGAGTTCACAAATGAGATAAGCGATTTTATAATGGTTATGGAAAATAATATGGCGTGAGCCTGCTCCTGGCTGGCTATGATAGGTATAGAGCTTAGATAATTTTCCTTCTGGATCAAGATCATAAGTAATTACTTGGTCAGTACCCAAGTCGCAGGTCACTAGATAGTGGTCAGGTGTTAAATCTGTATAGTGAACGTGGGGAGAAGCTTGATTTTCATGTGGACCCTGGCCACTGTGTTGATCCACATCACTAAGTAGAAGACTACCATCTTCCTGACGTTTATAAACAAGGACCTGTCCTTTATGGTAGTTGGCCGCATAAACCAAATCACGCTTTTCATCAACGGCAACATAACAGTGGGGGGCTCCTTCTTCCACGACATGATTTAATAAAGTCCCGTCAGTTTGATAGGCTGCAATTCCTCCCTTATCGTCTTGACTACCAACAGTGTATAAATGTTGGTACTGGTCAAAGGCAAGGTAGGTTGGACTTGGCTCAGTAGCAAAAAGTTCTAGATTTGAAAGCTGACCAGTTTCTGTATCAAAGTCCGCTTTGTAAATCCCTTGGGAAGTCCGACGTGTATAAGTTCCAAAATAAACAGTTTCTTTCATAACTTTACCTCTATATAAAGATAAGACTATTATATCACAAAAATGCTAGTATGAAAAAATCAAGCTTGGCAAGAGATTTTCCACATTCTTTTCATGATAATATTAAGAATGTTTTCATTGATTTACTTAATAAAAGTGCTATAATAATCTTATACAAATTGCAAAGGAGTTTGTTTATGAAAAAACGTGTTTTCTTAGCAGCAGGAGTTGCTGTACTCTCGGCAGCTGTCCTAGCAGCGTGTTCATCTGGTAATGCTAATAAAGAAGCAAATAAACCAGTTACTTATGCCTATGTATTTTCATCAGATCCTTCGACTCTGGATTATACAGTTTCTGGAAATGTCAGCACTAAACAGGTCACAGGTAACGTTATTGACGGTTTGCTTGAAAATGACCAATATGGGAATCTGGTTCCATCAGTTGCAGAAGATTGGACTGTTTCCAAAGATGGTTTGACCTATACCTATAAAATCCGTCAGGGTATCAAATGGTATACCAATGAGGGGGAAGAGTATGGTGAAGTCAAGGCTCAAGACTTTGTGACTGGTCTGAAACACGCAGCAGATAAGAAATCACAGGCTCTTTATCTCGTACAGGATTCTATCAAAGGATTGGATGACTATGTAAATGGGAAAACAACAGATTTTTCTACTGTTGGGGTAAAAGCAACTGATGATTATACTGTAGTCTATACTTTGAATCATCCAGAATCTTTCTGGAATTCAAAAACAACAATGGGAGTCCTTGCACCAGTTAATGAAGACTTTTTAGCTTCTAAAGGAGATGACTTTGGTAAACCAACGGATGTAACGAGCATTCTATACAATGGGCCTTATCTCCTCAAAGGTCTTACATCTAAGTCTTCTATCGAAATGACCAAAAATCAACACTACTGGGATAAACAAAATGTCTTTATTGATGATATCAAGTTATCCTTCTTTGATGGTCAAGATGCAGACTCTCTAGGACGCGGTTTTGATGAGGGACACTATCCAGCTGCACCACTCTTTAAAAACTCTGCCAACTATGAACGTCTAAAAGAAAAATACAAGGATAATATTGTGTATGGTCAACAGCGTGGAGGAGTTTTTTATATCTCAACCAATATCGACCGTGTAAATTACAATCACACTGCTAAAACAAGTGATGCAGAAAAAACTTCTACTAAGAAAGCCTTGTTAAACAAAGATTTCCGTCAAGCCTTGGCTTTTGCGGTAGATCGTAAAGCAGGGATCTCTCAAGTATTTGGTGATGAAGTAGGACCTCGTAAGTTACGGACAAGTTTCACTCCTCCAACATTTGTTCAAGTAGGAGATCAAACATTTGGTCAAGTTACTAAGACAGAATTGGATAAATTGGATAACGTCTGGAAAGATGTTAGTCTTGATGATGCCCAAGATTCACTTCATAATGTAGACAAGGCTAAGGCTAAGTTTGAATCTGCTAAGAAAACTCTTCAAGCTGATGGAGTACAGTTCCCAATTCATTTAGATTTGCCAATTTCTTCATCAAATCCAGATTTTATTCGTCAGGTTCAGTCTTATAAACAATCCATCGAGGAAGCCTTAGGCTCTGAAAATGTGGTTGTTGACATTCAACAGGTTTCTGATGATGAATTGGGAAGTATGACTGTTCTAGCTACTTCCAATGCAAATACTGACTGGGATATTAATGCAGTCAGTGGTTGGAATCCAGACTTTGCTGATCCATCGACTTATCTAGATGTATTTGATCCAACTTCAGGTCCAAGCCTCCTAGGTGCTCTTGGTGTGGCACCAGGAACAGACAATCCAGTTATTAAAACAGTTGGATTGGATAAATACAAAGAACTGATTGATGATGCAAATAGTGAGAAAACAGACCTTCAAAAACGTTATTCCAAATATGCTAAGGCCCAAGCTTGGTTGTCAGATAGTGCACTTGTTATTCCAGTATACTCTGATGGTGCTCAAATGCTAGTGACGAAAATGGTTCCTGGCAGTGGTGCCGGTGGCTGGGTAGGTGATAAGACTAGTGAAAATAGCTACAAGTATCTGAAAATCCAAGATAAGATTGTCACTACTAAAGAAATGGATGAGTTCCGTAAGAAGTTTGCTGATGAAAAAGCCAAATCCAATGCTGATTATCAGAAGAACTTAGACCGTCATATTCAAGACTAATCGAATCTCCTCTTTTGAGGAGATTTTTTATGTAGTGGTCTTCATGTAAGCACTTTAAAAAAGAGTTATTTTGTTTCAAAAATGGTATAATGGGAGAACAATAGAAAGGAAGTATTTATGGATCAAAAAGAGAAACATTTTAGCCTATCTTGGTTTTTTAAGTGGTTTTTAGATAACAAAGCCATTACGGTATTTTTGGTAACCTTGTTACTTGGCTTAAATCTTTTTATTTTAAGCAAGATTAGTTTTCTATTTTCACCTGTTTTAGACTTTTTGACAGTCGTGATGTTGCCAGTCATTCTATCTGGTTTGCTATATTATTTATTAAATCCTATTGTTGATTGGATGGAAAAACGCAAAATCAATCGTGTTATCGCAATCAGTATTGTCTTTGTCATCATCGCTCTCTTTATCATTTGGGGTTTGGCAGTTGCGATTCCAAATCTGCAACGTCAAGTTTTAACATTTGCAAGAAATGTACCAATCTATCTTGAAGATGCTGATCGGGTTATTGATGATTTGGTCACCAAGCGTTTACCAGATGATTTCAGACCTCAGTTAGAACAAGTTTTGACAAACTTCTCAAGTCAGGCTACAGTTTGGGCGAGCAAGGTTTCTTCTCAGGCGGTTAACTGGGTGAGTGCCTTTATTAGTGTGGCATCTCAAGTGATTGTTGCCTTGATTATCGTTCCTTTCATGCTCTTTTATCTCTTGCGTGATGGGAAAGGCTTGCGTCACTATTTGACCCAATTCATGCCAACGAAATTGAAAGAACCTGTTGGACAAGTTTTATCAGATGTGAATCAGCAGTTGTCCAACTATGTTCGAGGGCAAGTAACAGTGGCTATTATTGTAGCGGTAATGTTTATCATCTTCTTCAAGATCATTGGTCTACGCTATGCGGTTACGCTGGGTGTTACTGCTGGTATCTTAAATCTGGTTCCTTATCTTGGTAGCTTCTTAGCCATGCTCCCTGCTCTAGTATTGGGTTTGATTGCTGGTCCAGTCATGCTTTTGAAAGTAGTGATTGTCTTTATCGTAGAACAAACTATTGAAGGCCGTTTTGTCTCTCCATTGATTTTGGGAAGTCAATTAAACATCCATCCCATTAATGTTCTCTTTGTCTTGTTAACTTCAGGATCCATGTTTGGCATCTGGGGAGTCTTGCTCGGTATTCCGGTTTATGCCTCTGCTAAAGTTGTCATTTCAGCGATTTTTGAATGGTATAAGGTAGTCAGTGGCCTATATGAACTAGAGGGAGAGGAAGTCAAGAGTGAACAATAGTCAACAGATGTTACAGGCTTTGGAAGAGCAAGATTTAGTTAAGGCAGAACATTATTTCGTTAAAGCTTTAGAAAATGATTCGAGTGACCTTTTGTATGAATTAGCCACTTATCTAGAAGGGATTGGTTTTTATCCTCAGGCCAAGGAAATTTACCTGAAAATCGTAGAGGATTTTCCAGAGGTTAATCTCAATCTGGCAGCTATTGCTAGCGAGGATGGTCAAATCGAGGAAGCATTTGCTTATCTTGAGGAAATCCAAGCTGACAGTGACTGGTATGTGTCGGCTTTGGCTCTAAAAGCAGACCTTTACCAAATGGAAGGTTTGACAGATGTGGCGCGTGAGAAACTCCTGGAGGCTTTGACCTACTCAGAGGATCCTCTCTTGATATTGGGCTTGGCAGAGTTGGATAGTGAGTTGGAAAATTACCAAGAAGCTATTCAAGGCTATGCTCAGTTAGATAATCGTACTATTTATGAGCAAACAGGCATTTCTACCTATCAACGAATTGGCTTTGCCTATGCTCAGTTAGGGAAATTTGAAACAGCTATAGAGTTTTTAGAAAAAGCCCTGGAGTTAGAATACGATGACCTGACAGCTTTTGAGTTGGCCAGTCTTTACTTTGATCAAGAAGAATACCAAAAGGCTGTCCTCTACTTTAAGCAGATCGATACCATTTCTCCTGACTTTGAAGGCTATGAATATGGTTATAGCCAGGCCTTACATAAGGAACATCAAGTTCAAGAAGCCCTGCGTATCGCTAAGCAAGGGTTGGAGAAAAATCCATTTGATACTCGTCTCTTGCTGGCTGCTTCACAATTTTCTTATGAATTGCATGATGCTAGTGGAGCAGAGAACTATCTCCTTACTGCTAAAGAAGATGCTGAGGATACGGAAGAAATCTTACTCCGTCTAGCAACTATTTATCTGGAGCAGGAGCGTTATGAGGATATTATAGACTTGCAAAGTGAGGAGCCAGAAAATCTCTTGACCAAGTGGATGATTGCTCGTTCCTATCAAGAAATGGACGATTTGGATACTGCCTATGAGCTTTACCAAGAGTTGGCAGTAGATTTAAAGGACAATCCAGAGTTTCTGGAACACTATATCTATCTCTTGCGTGAATTGGGCTACTTTGAGGAAGCAAAAGTCAATGCACAAGCTTACTTAAAACTGGTTCCAGATGATGTGCAAATGCAAGAATTGTTTGAGACATTGTAAGAATCCATTAGTTACAGAAAACTGCAAGTTATTACTAGAAGATAACTGCGGTTTTTTGTTTTAAGAAGGACAATTTTCAACTAATATATTCTCTTGAAAAAAGTTTCAACTAGGACTATAATATAAAATTATGAGTGATAGAGGAGGAAAATAATGCTTGATACGATAGCTCTACCGATTGAAGTCCGACATATTATTCTCATTTTATTATCTTGTTTTTCTGGTTTTATCATTGGCTATTAAAGAAAGTCTAAGCACAAGCAGGCTGGGAGAAAGACTCATATCTTAGTTGCCTTAACTGCAACTTTAATGATGATTTTATCAAAAGAAGCTTTCTTGGATACGCCTAATGATGATACTTCTAGGGTTGCGGGCCAAATTGTCAGTGGAATTAGTTTCATTGGCGGTGGTATTATTTTCATGAGGGATAAAAAAATCAGTGGTATCACCACAGCAGTTGGTATTTGGGTAACTGCAGGTATTGGGATGGCGATTGGAGCAGGTTTTGCTTTTCTAGGCTTATTTTGCAGTTTAATTGTTGTCTCTGTTCAGAAAAGTAGCTCCAAATTTTTGAAAAGCGATACCCATTATCATATCAGAATGACTGGATTTGTAACCAATAAACCTTCAATAGATACCTTGAATATTCTCATTGAACAGAAGGGATTTTACAATCTAAATATTGACATGGATAGGAATGAAAGTGGTTATAATCTTACGATTAGAGCAGATCACGATAAATCCATTTCTTACAAAAATATGGCTGAGCTTTTATGGAAATGTGACGAGAATTTTTATATAAATCAGGTTAAGATTGTTTCATTAGAAGGATAGAGTTTTGTTTTCATAGCAAAACTCTGATTGGTGAATGGGGAAAGATACTTCTTATTCCCTATACTATGTATCAGGAGGAATTGACATAAAAGCATCAGATTAGCGTAGATAACATAATGAACTGGGAATATCTTGGAAAAAAGATTAGTTTATAAGATTTGGAATCGTTTTCTGTCACAATCTTTCGGGAAAGTAGTTGCTAAAAGATGTAAAAATTGATAGAATAAGGATTGTCTAAAAAATTTTAAGGAGAATCTATCAAATGGATTTCACATGGGCAATTAAATATGCCACTGAATTTTTGGGAACTGCTATTTTGATCATTCTTGGAAATGGTGCAGTTGCCAACGTTGAACTTAAAGGTACGAAAGGTCACCAAAGTGGCTGGATCGTTATCGCTGTTGGTTATGGCATGGGGGTTATGATTCCAGCCTTGATGTTTGGTAACGTATCTGGAAACCACATCAACCCAGCCTTCACTCTTGGACTTGCAATCAGCGGTCTTTTCCCTTGGGCACAAGTTGCGCCTTATATCATTGCACAAGTTTTAGGTGCTATCTTTGGTCAAGCCTTGGTTGTGGCAACACACCGCCCATACTACTTGAAAACTGAAAATCCAAACAACATCTTGGGTACTTTCTCAACAATTTCAAGTTTGGATAATGGTACAAAAGAATCACATTTTGCAGCAACTGTTAATGGTTTTGTAAATGAGTTTGTTGGATCATTTGTTCTTTTCTTTTCAGCCCTTGGAATGACTAAAAACTTCTTTGGTTCTGAAGTGCTTCAATACATGAAACAAATGGCTAGTCAAGCAGGTCAAAATGTTGACTTTTCTGATTTAGCAATCAAAGCCCAAGTAGCACCACATACTGCTTCAGGACTTTCAGTAGCTCACTTGGCACTTGGATTCCTTGTTATGGCCTTGGTAACATCACTTGGTGGACCTACAGGACCTGCCTTGAACCCAGCCCGTGACTTGGGACCACGTCTCCTTCATGCTTTCCTTCCAAAATCAGTTCTTGGTGAGCACAAAGGCGATTCAAAATGGTGGTATTCTTGGGTACCAGTAGCAGCACCGATCGCAGCAGCAATTGCGGCAGTAGCTATTTTCAAATTCCTTTACTTATAAGAAATTGAGTTCTCTATCTATTGTAATAGATTGAAGAAAAATTAAAAACGCATAATATTCAGGTGTTGAATGAACTGCACCCCAAAAGTTAGACAGAAAAATCTAACTTTTGGGGTGTTTTTATTATGTGACTATTAGTCCGTCTCGCTCCGTTAGGCTCGAGACAAAAAAACCACCCGCTATGCGGGTGCGCGTCGAAGGTTATACCCAAAAAACTCCAAACGCGATACAATAAAGGTGTTCAAGCCAATTGTAAAGCGAAAGGAGAAAAATATGGCACAAAAGGCTCATAGTTTATCGCACACAAAGTGGCACTGTAAGTATCACATTGTGTTTACCCCTAAGTATAGACGAAAAGTCATCTATAATCAATATCGAAGTAGTTTAGGCGGAATATTTCATCGCTTGTGTAGTTATAAAGGAGTTGAAATTATCGAGGGTCACTTAATGCCAGACCATGTACACATGTTAGTAAGTATTCCACCAAGGATAAGTGTTTCGAGTTTCATGGGGTATTTAAAAGGAAAAAGTGCACTCATGATGTTTGACAAACACGCCAATCTCAAGTACAAGTTTGGGAATCGGCATTTCTGGGCGGAAGGTTATTATATGAGTACAGTAGGACTTAATGAAGGCACAATTAAGAAATATATTCAAGAACAGGAAAAGCATGATATAGCACTAGATAAATTAAGTGTAAAAGAATATGAGGATCCCTTTAGGGATAGTGGTAAGTAATACTAAAGCCTCTTTGAGAGGCAAGTGACGAGTTAAGAGCGATAAGGCTTGAACAAAGTGAAAGCCAGCGTCTTTAGGCGCTGGCTGGTAATTTGGACTTATAGCCCTGGGACAAACCACCCGTTTGACGGGTGGTCATGATTGTAGGAATATTTACTTCATTTTCTCCTGAAATTGAGTTTTCCCCATCCTTTTTGTAGTTTATATGGTCGTCCTTAATCAGCTTTTTCGATAAGCTTTAATACTGTGACTATACCACTCTTGCATTTCCTTTGATGGTGGTGTCATATAATCCCCATACATCTGGGTTAAAAATTGATCATATTTTTTAGGGACGGGCAACATACGACCTTCAAACTCAGTTAAGATGAGTTCTTTAAAGGTATCAACTGGGAAGACTTCTTTCATACCTTCCTTACCAATCCCAATTCCTCCCTCATATTGAGGAGTGTTGGTTGCAGCATTTTTGACTAAATGCTCAATTTTCTTGTAAAAGTAACGGGGATTGACCAATCGGAGGGCATACCAGCTACATAATCTTAGAAAATCTTTTATTTTGCTGTCACCGTGAACTGCGCGTGATTTTTTGATATAAGCCAGTTGACGAAGAGCCACATACTTATAACTCTTGTCGACAATACTTAGGTCTGTAAAGCGATCAATTGGGAAGACATCGATAAAGAGACTGGTGTCATGGCGCTTGTACTTAACATGATCTTCGATAACAGTAGAAGTATCCAAAATCGATGCGAAATTATGGAAGTACCAAGAAGAAGTGTCGTAGGATAGAACCTTATAGCGAGGGTGATTTTCTTCCTCAATAATCTTCAATAAGCGCTCATAATCTTCACGATAAAGGGAAATATCAATATCATCGTCCCAGGGAATCATACCTTTGTGGCGGATAGCTCCAAGCATGGTTCCATAACTTAGAAAATAAGGAATATCATGTTTCTTACAAGTCTCATCAATATAGTCTAGCAGGGCTAGTTGAATTTCTTTAATTTCTTCTTTTTCTAAATATTGCATCCTAATCCTCCAATTTATAAGCGTGAAATTCATGACTGTAGAAGCGTTTTTCTTCAGGTGGCAAGGTCATATAATTCCCATAAAATTGAGTCAAAATAGTATCAAATTTTTCAGGTGCTGGAAGGCTTAAATTCTCAAATGGGAGATCGATTGTTTTATCAAAGGTACCACTTGGGAAGACTTCCTTTTCCTTAAATTTAGAAGGGATAAAGGCCATATACTGTCCATCCTCACGACTATATTTCTGAATTTCTTTCTCGATTTTATGTGCGAAATAACGAGGAGAAACAGGTCGAAGGAGCAACCAAAAGGTTGTTCGTATCCAATCTTTTAAAAGGCTATCCTTATAGACAATATTTTTATGTTTACTGAAAGACAGAAGTTTGAAGCTTTCCAGTTTATAACAAGTATCAATGACCTTAGGATCATCAAATCGATCCATAGGGAAAATATCGATAAAAACACCAGACTCATAGGTTTTTGTATTTCGAGTATCAATAATTTTAGTTGTACTGTCGGTTATTTTGATAAAGTTGTTAAAGTAGTTCTTATCAGTTTCTAAGGAAAGGAGCTTATATTTACTTTCTTCCTTTTGAAAAATGTTTATAAATCGTTGGTAGTCTTCTCGAGGCATGGACAGATCAATATCATCGTCCCAAGGGATAAAGCCCTGATGTCGAACTGCCCCAATCAGAGTACCGTAGTTAATAATATAGTTGATATTGTGCTTTTTACAGAGAGTATCAATATAATCTAAAATTTCTAATTCAATTTGTTTGGCATCTTCAATGGTTAGTTGTTTCATTCTAAACTCCTATGATCTTTTGAATTTATTTTTTAAGGCTAGGACATGGTTTAAAAATTCATAGAAAATGCTATCTTTGGTGAAGGCAAGTAGACCAATATAAGAGATGGCTGATAGCAAGACAATCAAACCAGTATTAATCAAAAATGGCAAATTAATGACCATATCCACAGGATACAAGAAATTAATCAGGAAATAGATTCCTACAAAGGAAAGTGAAAAGAGCGAGTATCGAACAGTATAGCTAAAGATATGTCCTAAGTGGATGAGTTGTTTTCTATGGATGAAAATGATATAGAAAACAAGTAGAGAGGCCTCTGATAGCATAGTTGTCAGTAAGTAGTATTCAGGAGCTACGATATGGTTGAAAAAGAGGAGACTATTCAAGCCCAAATTGAGCAGTCCTGCAAAGACTGTGTAGACTGTGATACGTTTTTCATAACCATTTGTAAAGAGAATTTGGGAACCAAGAATGGTATCTAAGGCCAGGATAATCGTACGAAAAGCGAAGAGAGAGGTTAAGATACCACCTCCGATATATTTTTCACTACCGTAAAGTAGGATGGCATTTGGTCCTAAAACCATGAGTCCAAAACTCAGTGGAATGATAAAGAAGTTAAAGATTCGACTGCCTCTGTTAACAAGTGCGACATAGGCTTCCTTATCGCCTTTTCCTAGATAGTAACTGAGACGAGGCACACTCACTCCGATAGCTCCTGTTACAACACCAGCTATAACGGTCACAATTCGTTGAGCCATGGTATAGTAACTAACGTTGACATCAATCCCTGTTTTAACGAGGAAGAGACGATCCAAAAAAGTGAAGAGCATATTGGCATTGGCAAAGACCAACATGGCTGTTAAAGGGAGAAAGAGCGGTTTAAAATCACTTAGGTGAATCTTAACAAGCTTAATGTCTCTTTTAATCCAAAAATAACTAATCAGATAGTTAATCAGTGTCGATAAACTCATCACAAGTGTATAGACAACAATATCGTGTTCATTTTTGACAAACAGGAAAATAGAGACCAGCATCAGGATACGGATGAAGGCAGTCTTGTAAAAGAGAAAACTGTAATTTTCCAGAGCTTCATTGACCCACTCGATTGAAAAAATCTGGGCAATGAGTTGAATCCCCATAACAAGGTAGACTTTTTTGACGATTGGATTATCTGTAAAGAAGAGAGGATAGGCTAGGATATAGACAGCGGTGGTCAAAATCGTACAAGCTATGCACAAATAAAAAAGACTAGAGAAGGTTCTATTCAGATCTTTTTTGTTATCCTTGACATTACTGATGGCCCGTAAACCGTAGTTATAGACCCCATAAGTCGCAAAGGGCAAGAAAAATGACAAAATAGTGTCAACTGAGTTGAAGTAACCATAGTCAGTTCGGTCCAAGACACGTGCGACATAGGTACCAGTTAAGATGGGAAAAATAATATTCAAGACACGAATTCCCATGTAAGATAGAGCATTTAATTTTATACTTTTCATTCAATTTACCTCGTTTTTCATTATATCATAAAGTCAGCTAATAAGAAATGAAGGGCAGTAATACTCTTCGAAAATCAAATTCAAACCACGTCAGCGTCGCCTTACCGTACTCAAGTACAGCTTACGGCTAGCTTCCTAGTTTGCTTTTTGATTTTCATTGAGTATAAGTCAAGTAATCACTTTGAAGTTTCAAAGCTTAATTTTAAGTTTTCTTTAAGGAAATTATATTATTCTGGAGAACTCTAAAATTTCACAGCCATTTATTGGTAATGACTACAGAATTCCTAGTCATTACTAGAAATGGACTAGTTTCTTTGAATAATAGAACTGCTTAATCCTCCTATTCTAGAACGGGAGGGTCGGTATTTCTTTCATGATAGGACTAGATTGTGGTATAATAGAGAGAATAAGTTTTTTTAGTAAGACAAAGGAGAAAACAGATGATTTATGCAGGAATTCTTGCTGGTGGAACTGGCACACGCATGGGAATCAGTAACTTGCCAAAACAATTTTTAGAGCTAGGTGATCGACCTATTTTGATTCATACAATTGAAAAATTTGTTTTGGAACCAAGTATTGAAAAAATTGTAGTTGGGGTTCATGGAGACTGGGTTTCTCATGCAGAAGATCTTGTAGATAAATATCTTCCTCTTCATAAGGAACGTATCATCATTACAAAGGGTGGTGCTGACCGCAATACAAGTATTGAGAAAATCATTGAAGCCATTGATGCTTATCGTCCGCTTACTCCAGAGGATATCGTTGTTACCCACGATTCTGTTCGTCCATTTATTACACTTCGCATGATTCAGGACAATATCAAACTTGCTCAAAATCATGACGCAGTGGATACAGTGGTAGAAGCGGTTGATACTATCGTTGAAAGTACCAATGGTCAATTCATTACAGATATTCCAAATCGTGCTCACCTTTATCAAGGACAAACACCTCAAACATTCCGTTGCAAGGACTTCATGGACCTTTATGGATCTCTTTCTGATGAAGAGAAGAAAATCTTGACAGATGCATGTAAAATCTTTGTCATTAAAGGAAAAGATGTAGCCTTGGCCAAGGGTGAATACTCAAATCTGAAGATTACAACCGTAACAGATTTGAAGATTGCAAAAAGTATGATTGAGAAAGACTAGTAAAATGATTAATCAAATTTATCAACTAACTAAGCCTAAGTTTATCAATGTCAAATATCAGGAAGAGGCTATTGACCAAGAGAATCATATCCTTATCCGTCCTAATTATATGGCGGTCTGTCATGCGGATCAGCGTTACTACCAAGGGAAACGTGATCCCAAGGTTTTGAATAAAAAACTTCCAATGGCAATGATTCACGAGTCATGTGGAACCGTTATTTCTGACCCTACAGGAACCTATGAGGTTGGGCAAAAAGTTGTCATGATTCCTAATCAGCCTCCTATGCAGAGTGATGAAGAATTCTATGAGAACTACATGACAGGGACCCATTTCTTGTCTAGTGGATTTGATGGCTTTATGAGAGAGTTTGTTTCTCTCCCTAAAGACCGTGTGGTGGCTTATGATGCTATCGAAGATACGGTTGCAGCCATTACAGAGTTTGTCAGTGTTGGCATGCACGCTATGAATCGTCTATTGACTCTTGCTCATAGCAAGCGGGACCGAATCGCCGTTATCGGAGATGGAAGTTTAGCATTTGTGGTTGCCAATATTATCAACTATACTTTGCCAGAAGCAGAGATTGTGGTTATTGGTCGTCATTGGGAAAAATTGGAACTTTTCTCTTTTGCAAAAGAATGCTATATCACTGATAATATTCCCGAAGATTTGGCCTTTGACCATGCTTTTGAGTGTTGTGGTGGTGATGGTACTGGACCAGCTATTAATGACTTGATTCGCTATATTCGTCCTCAGGGAACGATTCTCATGATGGGCGTTAGCGAATATAAAGTCAATCTCAATACACGCGATACTTTAGAAAAAGGCTTGCTCTTAGTTGGATCTTCTCGTTCTGGTCGCATCGATTTTGAAAATGCCATCCAAATGATGGAAGTCAAGAAATTTGCCAATCGTCTTAAAAATATCCTTTATCTAGAAGAACCTGTAAGAGAAATTAAAGATATTCACCGTGTCTTTGCAACCGATTTAAACACAGCCTTTAAAACCGTGTTTAAGTGGGAAGTATAAGTGCTGGAGGTTAATTGTGGAGAAAATCATTAAAGAGAAAATTTCTTCCCTACTTAGTGAAGAAGAGGAAGTCCTCAGTGTTGAACAACTGGGGGGAATGACCAATCAAAACTATTTGGTCAAAACAACAAATAAGCAATACATTGTTAAGTTCTTTGGTAAAGGGACAGAAAAGCTGATCAATCGTCAAGATGAAAAGTACAATCTTGAACTACTGAAGGATTTAGACCTAGATGTAAAAAATTATCTTTTTGATATTGAAGCTGGTATCAAAGTAAATGAGTATATCGAATCTGCGATTACGCTGGATTCAACGTCAATCAAGACCAAGTTTGATAAAATTGCTCCAATTTTACAAACGATTCATGCCTCTGGTAAGGAATTAAGGGGAGAATTTGCTCCTTTTGAAGAAATCAAAAAATACGAATCCTTAATTGAAGAAAAAATCCCTTATGCTAACTATGAAGCGGTTCGAGAAGAAGTCTTCTCCTTAGAGAAAAGACTGGCTGACTTAGGTGTTGACAGAAAATCTTGTCATATCGATTTGGTCCCTGAAAACTTTATCGAATCACCTCAAGGACGACTTTATCTGATTGACTGGGAATATTCATCAATGAACGATCCAATGTGGGATTTGGCTGCTCTCTTTTTAGAGTCTGAATTCACTCGTCAAGAGGAAGAAGCCTTCTTGTCTCACTATGAGAGTGAGCAAACACCTGTCTCTCGTGAAAAGATTGCCATCTATAAAATTTTGCAAGATGCTATTTGGAGTCTATGGACAGTCTACAAAGAAGAGCAAGGTGCAGATTTTGGTGACTATGGTGTGAGTCGTTACCAAAGAGCTGTTAAAGGTTTGTCATATTATGGAGGTTCTGATGAAAAATAAAAATGGAGTTTCTTTTGGTCTACTCTCAGGTATTTTCTGGGGTTTAGGTCTAACGATTAGTGCTTATATCTTTTCGATTTTTACAGATTTGTCGCCCTTTGTGGTGGCCGCTGCTCACGATTTCTTGAGTATCTTTATCTTACTAGCTTTTCTCTTGGTAAAAGAAGGAAAAGTTCGTCTCTCAATTTTCTTAAATATTCGCAATGTTAGTGTTATCATCGGAGCCTTGCTAGCAGGCCCTATCGGTATGCAGGCCAATCTTTATGCGGTTAAGTATATCGGAAGTTCCTTAGCTTCATCTGTATCGGCTATTTATCCTGCGATTTCAGTTTTATTGGCTTTCTTCTTTTTGAAGCACAAGATTTCGAAAAATACTGTGTTTGGGATTGTCTTGATTATTGGAGGGATTATTGCTCAGACCTATAAGGTTGAACAGGTCAATTCCTTCTACATTGGTATTCTCTGTGCTTTAGTTTGTGCCATTGCATGGGGAAGTGAGAGTGTTCTTAGCTCCTTTGCCATGGAAAGTGAATTGAGTGAAATCGAAGCTCTCTTGATTCGTCAAGTCACTTCATTCTTGTCTTATCTTGTGATTGTGCTCTTCTCTCATCAGTCATTTGCAGAAGTGGCCAATGGACAATTACTAGGTCTTATGATTGTCTTTGCAGCCTTTGATATGATTTCCTACTTGGCTTATTATATCGCTATCAATCGCTTGCAACCAGCCAAGGCTACAGGCTTGAATGTGAGCTATGTAGTTTGGACTGTCTTGTTCGCAGTTGTTTTCTTGGGTGCACCGCTAGATATGCTGACAATTATTACGTCACTTGTCGTCATTGCTGGAGTTTATATTATTATTAAAGAATAAAGGAGATTCGTGTGAAAGCCATCATCTTAGCAGCGGGATTGGGAACTCGCTTGCGTCCTATGACTGAAAATACCCCTAAAGCCTTGGTTCAGGTTAATCAAAAACCTTTGATTGAATACCAAATTGAGTTTTTAAAAGAAAAAGGAATTAATGACATCATCATCATCGTTGGTTACCTTAAAGAACAATTTGATTACTTAAAAGAAAAATATGGTGTTCGTCTCGTTTTCAATGATAAATATGCTGACTACAATAACTTTTACTCTCTCTATCTTGTAAAAGAAGAATTGGCCAACAGCTATGTTATTGATGCTGACAATTATCTTTTTAAAAATATGTTCCGCAATGATTTGACTCGTTCGACTTATTTTAGTGTTTATCGTGAAGATTGTACCAACGAATGGTTCTTGGTCTATGGAGATGACTATAAGGTTCAAGACATTACTGTTGATAGTAAGGCAGGTCGCATCCTTAGTGGTGTATCCTTCTGGGATGCTCCAACTGCAGAAAAAATTGTCAGCTTTATTGACAAGGCTTATGAAAGTGGCGAATTTGTTGATCTCTACTGGGATAATATGGTTAAGGATAATATCAAAGAGTTGGATGTCTATGTTGAAGAATTAGAAGGCAATAGCATCTATGAGATCGATAGTGTCCAAGACTATCATAAATTAGAAGAAATTCTTAAAAACGAAAATTAAAGATTCCAACATCTGGCTAAAATAGTCGGATGTTTTTTGATTTTTTTACGAATAAATAGATGAGTAGAAAAAGAAATGGAGATATTTATGAAAATCACAAACTATGAAATCTATAAGTTAAAAAAATCAGGTTTGAGCAATCAACAGATTTTGAAGGTCCTAGAATACGGTGAAAATGTTGATCAGGAGCTTTTGTTGGGTGATATTGCAGATATATCAGGTTGCAGAAATCCAGCTGTTTTTATGGAACGTTATTTTCAGATAGACGATGCGCATTTGGAGAAGGAGTTTAAAAAATTTCCATCTTTCTCTATTTTAGATGACTGTTACCCTTGGGATTTGAGTGAAATATATGATGCACCTGTACTTTTATTTTACAAGGGAAATCTTGATCTCTTGAAATTCCCTAAGGTAGCAGTTGTCGGCAGTCGTGCTTGTAGCAAACAGGGAGTTAAGTCAGTTGAAAAAGTCATTCAGGGATTGGAAAATGAACTGGTTATCGTCAGTGGATTAGCCAGGGGGATTGATACAGCAGCTCATATGGCAGCTCTGCAGAATGGTGGAAAAACCATTTCAGTGATTGGAACAGGACTGGATGTGTTTTATCCAAAAGCAAATAAACGCTTGCAAGACTACATCGGCAATGACCATCTGGTTCTTAGTGAATATGGACCTGGCGAACAACCTCTGAAATTTCATTTTCCTGCCCGTAATCGCATCATTGCTGGACTTTGTCGTGGTGTGATTGTAGCAGAGGCTAAGATGCGCTCAGGTAGCCTTATTACCTGTGAGCGAGCAATGGAAGAAGGACGTGACGTCTTTGCTATACCTGGTAGCATTTTAGATGGACTATCAGACGGTTGCCATCATTTGATTCAAGAAGGGGCAAAATTGGTCACGAGTGGGCAGGATGTTCTTGCAGAATTTGAATTTTAATACTCTTCGAAAATCTTTTCAAACCACGTCAGCTTCACCTTGCCGTAGGTATGGTTACTGACTTCGTCAGTCTCATCTGCAACCTCAAAGCAGTGCTTTGAGCAACCTGCGGTTAGTTTCCTAGTTTGCTCTTTGATTTTCATTGACTATAAGAAGAAAGTCCGCTTACTAAACAAACTTTTCTTCTATATATTGGAGCTAAGTCTTGACAGTTATGGCAAAATGGTTTACACTTTATAAAGTTTATTACTTTGAAAAGGTGTGATACTGTGGCTACGGCAACAAAAAAGAAAAAATCAATAGTTAAAAAAAATCTAGTAATCGTGGAGTCGCCTGCTAAGGCTAAGACGATTGAAAAATATCTAGGCAGAAACTACAAGGTTTTAGCCAGTGTCGGGCATATCCGTGATTTGAAGAAATCCAGTATGTCCGTCGATATTGAAAATAATTATGAACCGCAATATATCAATATTCGAGGAAAAGGTCCTCTCATCAATGACTTGAAAAAAGAAGCTAAAAAAGCTAATAAAGTCTTTCTGGCGAGTGACCCGGACCGTGAAGGAGAAGCGATTTCTTGGCATTTGGCTCATATTCTCAATTTAGATGAAAATGATGCCAACCGTGTGGTCTTCAATGAAATCACTAAGGATGCGGTCAAAAATGCTTTCAAAGAGCCACGCAAGATTGATATGGACTTGGTCGATGCCCAACAGGCACGCCGTGTCTTGGACCGCTTGGTAGGGTACTCGATTTCGCCTATTTTGTGGAAAAAGGTCAAGAAGGGCTTGTCAGCAGGCCGCGTTCAGTCTATTGCGCTTAAGTTAATCATTGACCGTGAGAATGAAATTAATGCCTTCCAACCAGAAGAATATTGGACAATTGATGGTGTCTTTAAAAAGGGAACCAAGCAATTTCAGGCTTCCTTCTATGGAGTGGATGGTAAAAAGCTGAAACTGACTAGCAATGATGAGGTTAAGGAAGTCTTGTCTCGTCTGACTAGTAAAGACTTTTCAGTGGATCAGGTGGATAAGAAAGAGCGCAAACGCAATGCTCCTTTACCCTATACCACTTCATCTATGCAGATGGATGCTGCCAATAAAATTAACTTCCGTACTCGAAAAACCATGATGGTTGCCCAACAACTTTATGAAGGAATTAATATCGGTTCTGGTGTTCAAGGTTTGATTACCTATATGCGTACCGATTCGACTCGTATCAGTCCTGTAGCGCAAAATGAAGCAGCAAGTTTCATTACGGACCGTTTTGGTAGTAAGTATTCTAAGCATGGCAGCAAGGTCAAAAATGCATCAGGTGCTCAGGATGCCCACGAGGCTATTCGTCCGTCTAGTGTCTTTAATACACCTGAAAGTATTGCTAAGTATTTGGACAAGGATCAGCTCAAGCTTTATACTCTTATTTGGAATCGTTTTGTAGCGAGTCAGATGACAGCTGCTGTCTTTGATACGATGGCTGTTAAATTGTCTCAAAATGGGGTTCAATTTGCTGCTAATGGTAGTCAGGTTAAGTTTGATGGTTATCTTGCCATTTATAATGATTCTGATAAAAATAAGATGTTACCAGATATGGCTGTTGGAGATGTAGTCAAGCAGGTTAATAGCAAACCAGAGCAACATTTCACCCAACCACCTGCTCGTTATTCTGAAGCGACATTGATTAAGACCTTGGAGGAAAATGGGGTTGGACGTCCGTCAACCTACGCACCGACCATTGAAACTATTCAGAAACGTTATTATGTTCGCCTTGCAACCAAACGCTTTGAACCGACAGAGTTGGGAGAAATTGTTAACAAGCTCATCGTTGAATATTTCCCAGATATCGTAAACGTGACCTTCACAGCTGAAATGGAAGGAAAACTGGATGATGTCGAAGTCGGAAAAGAGCAGTGGCAACGTGTCATTGATGCCTTTTACAAACCATTCTCTAAAGAAGTCGCCAAGGCTGAAGAAGAAATGGAAAAAATCCAGATTAAGGATGAACCAGCTGGATTTGATTGTGAAGTGTGTGGCAGCCCAATGGTCATTAAACTTGGTCGTTTTGGTAAGTTCTACGCTTGTAGTAATTTCCCAGATTGCCGTCATACCCAAGCAATCGTGAAAGAGATTGGTGTAGAGTGTCCAAGTTGTCATCAGGGACAAATTATTGAGCGTAAAACCAAGCGTAACCGCCTCTTCTATGGTTGCAATCGCTATCCAGAATGTGAATTTACTTCTTGGGATAAGCCTGTTGGTCGTGACTGTCCAAAATGTGGCAATTTCCTCATGGAGAAAAAAGTCCGTGGTGGTGGCAAGCAGGTTGTTTGTAGCAAGGGTGACTACGAAGAAGAAAAGATTAAATAAGAGGAGAGTCCTGAAAGTTAATTTCAGGCTCTTTTGGTTGGAACTTGACAAAATTCATCATTTTATGCGAAACTAGAAGAAGATTATTTTATACTCAATGAAAATCAAAGAGCAAACTAGGAAACTAGCCGCAGGTTGCTCAAAGCACTGCTTTGAGGTTGCAGATAAGACTGACGAAGTCAGGAACCATACCTACGGTAAGGCGACGTTGATGCGGTTTGAAGAGATTTTCGAAGAGTATTAACTAGGAGAAGTTATGCGTATTATTTATCTAATTATTGGTTTTTTATCACTGGCCTTGGCTATTGTTGGGGTTGTTTTACCCTTGTTGCCTACAACGCCTTTTCTTTTGTTGTCTATTGCTTGTTTCTCAAGAAGTTCCAAGCGTTTCGAAGACTGGCTTTATCATACCAAGCTCTATCAAGCATATGTAGCTGATTTTCGCGAGACTAAGTCTATTGCGCGTGAACGCAAGAAAAAAATCATTGTATCTATCTACATCTTGATGGGGATTTCTATTTATTTTGCTCCTCTCCTACCAGTCAAAATCGGTCTGGGAGCCTTGACCATCTTTATCACTTATTATCTCTTCAAGGTCATTCCAGACAAAGAATAAGTAAAATTTGTAACTATTTCCCTTGATAAAAATGAAAGCATATTCACAACAATATGATATAATAAATTCAAAGTAATCTTCAAGGAGAATCAAATGATTTACGAATTTTGTGCTGAAAATGTGACCTTGCTTGAAAAAGCGATGGAGGCTGGAGCTCGTCGAATCGAACTCTGTGATAATCTAGCAGTGGGAGGAACAACACCAAGCTATGGAGTAACCAAGGCAGCGGTTGAATTGGCAGCTAACTACGATACAACCATTATGACCATGATTCGTCCACGTGGTGGCGACTTTGTCTATAATGAACTAGAAATTGCAATCATGCTAGAAGACATTCGATTGACTGCTCAGGCTGGAAGTCAAGGAGTTGTATTTGGAGCCTTAACTGCTGAGAAGAAGTTGGATAAACCTAATCTTGAAAAGTTAATTGCTGCATCAAAAGGAATGGAAATTGTCTTCCACATGGCCTTTGATGAATTGAGCGATGAAGATCAACTAGAAGCGATTGACTGGCTCAGCCAAGCTGGAGTCACTCGTATCTTAACTCGTGCGGGTGTATCTGGCGATTCACTAGACAAACGTTTTGCTCACTATCACAGAATTTTGGAGCACGTTAAAGGTAAAATTGAAATTCTACCAGGTGGGGGGATTGACCTTGACAACCGTCAAACCTTTATTGACCAGCTGGGCGTGACACAATTGCATGGAACCAAGGTTGTCTTTTAAAAAATAGAAAGGAACTGCTAGCTTTGGGTAGCAGTTTTAACTTATGTTTGAAATTTTTAAATCCTATCAGTTTAATCAAGAAAAGGCTCGTGCCTATGGTTTTGTAGAAAGTAGTGGAGTTTGGACTTATAGCTGCATGATTTTGCAGGGTGATTTTGTCATGACTGTGTCCATCACTGCTGATAATGTGAATTTTCAGGTCTTTGATCAGGAAATGGGCGACCTCTATCCTCAAGTTCATATGGAAAGTATGACAGGAAGTTTTGTTGCAAGTGTCCGTGAGGCTTGTCTGGAGATTCTCTACCAGATTCGGAAGGCTTGTTTTGAGATACAGGATTTTATCTGTCCTCAGACTAAGCGAATCATGATTCAAGTTCAGGAAAAGTATGGAAATCAGTTGGAGTATATGTGGGAGAAATCGCCTGATACGGCAGTGTTAAGACATGAAAGTAATAAAAAGTGGTATGCCGTCTTGATGAGAATCTCTTGGGATAAGCTGGAAAAGGGTAGAGAAGGATTAGTGGAAGCAGTCAACCTCAAGCATGACCAAGTAGCTGACTTACTTTCAAAAAAGGGAATTTATCCAGCCTTTCATATGAACAAACGCTACTGGATTAGTGTGGCTTTTGATGATACTTTGTCAGATGAAATGGTACTGGAATTGATAGAAAAAAGTTGGAATTTAACTTCTAAAAAATGAAACATTTCAATAATTTTCAATTAGCTAAATATTCTATACTGAAGAAATTTTCAGAAAATATTTGATTTTTTCTTGACAAGTGCTTTTGCCTATGCTAAAATATTAAACAAGATATCAAACGAAGGAGAAAGTCAAACATGAGAACAGCTAAGTTTAATCAATTTGCTTTGTTGTTGAGGTACTCGGGCTAGTGCAAAAAGCATTAGTCCTGTTTGGCTTACCAAGCGGGAGTGAATCAACATCTCGCTTGGACTTCTGAGCGAGATGTTTTTTTAAAACCACATTTGGAAAAGGGGAAATCTTATGAGAACAGTTGAATTTCTAGATACCAGCCTTCGGGATGGAGAGCAGACACCGGGCGTTAATTTTTCAATCAAGGAAAAAATTGCCATTGCAAGGCAGCTGGAGAAATGGGGTATTTCAGCCATTGAAGCTGGTTTTCCGGCGGCGAGTCCTGATTCATTCACAGCAGTGCAGGAGATTGCTAAGGTCTTGAAGAAAACAGCGGTGACTGGTTTAGCACGCTCTGTCAAGTCTGATATTGATGCTTGTTATGAGGCTCTCAAGGATGCCAAGTATCCACAGGTTCACGTCTTTATCGCTACCAGTCCGATTCATCGTAAGTATAAGCTCAATAAGAGCAAGGAAGAGATTCTAGAAGCTATTAAGGAGCATGTTTCTTATGCCCGTTCTAAGTTTGAAGTGGTTGAATTCTCTCCTGAGGATGCGACTAGAACAGAGTTGGATTTCCTCTTGCAAGTTGTTCAAACAGCGGTTGATGCAGGGGCATCTTATATCAATATTCCTGATACGGTAGGATTTACCACACCAGAGGAATATGGAGCCATCTTCAAATACCTGATTGAGAATGTCAAGACGGATCGTCAGATCATCTATTCGCCTCACTGTCATGATGACCTTGGAATGGCAGTGGCTAATAGCCTTGCTGCCGTCAAGAATGGGGCAGGACGTGTTGAAGGAACTATCAACGGTATTGGGGAGCGAGCTGGAAATGCTGCTTTGGAAGAAATAGCAGTTGCTCTCAATATTCGCCAAGATTACTATCAAGCAGAAACCAGTATTGTCCTAAATGAGACCATCAATACGTCAGAAATGGTTTCTCGCTTCTCTGGTATTCCAGTTCCTAAAAACAAGGCTGTAGTTGGTGGTAATGCCTTTTCTCACGAATCTGGTATTCACCAAGATGGAGTTCTTAAAAATCCTCTTACTTATGAGATTATCACCCCTGAATTGGTTGGTGTTAAGAGTAATAGTCTTCCGCTTGGAAAATTGTCTGGTCGCCATGCTTTTGTTGAGAAACTGAGAGAATTGGCCCTAGATTTTACAGAAGAGGATATCAAACCACTCTTTGCGAAGTTCAAGGCGTTAGCAGACAAGAAACAAGAAATCACAGATGCAGATATTCGTGCGCTGGTAGCTGGAACCATGGTTGAAAATCCAGAAGGCTTCCACTTTGATGATTTACAACTGCAAACTCATGCTGATAATGACATCGAAGCGCTCGTAAGCCTAGCCAATATGGATGGTGAGAAAGTCGAATTTAATGCGACAGGGCAAGGTTCCGTTGAAGCGATCTTTAACGCTATCGATAAGTTCTTTAACCAATCTGTCCGCTTGGTGTCCTATACCATTGATGCGGTGACAGATGGAATTGATGCCCAAGCTCGGGTCTTGGTCACTGTTGAAAACAGAGATACAGAAACCATCTTTAATGCAGCGGGACTTGATTTCGATGTACTGAAAGCATCTGCTATTGCCTACATCAATGCCAATACCTTTGTTCAAAAAGAGAATGCTGGTGAGATGGGGCGTAGCGTTTCCTACCGCGATATGCCTAGTGTGTAAAGGAGAAGGCTATGACAAAGAAAATAGTAGCTCTAGCAGGGGATGGAATCGGCCCAGAAATCATGGAGGCTGGTTTAGAAGTTCTGGAGGCTCTAGCTGAAAAAACAGGCTTTGACTATGAAATAGACAAACGACCTTTTGGAGGTGCAGGTATCGATGCAGCAGGGCATCCCTTACCTGATGAAACCCTCAAGGTATGTCGTGAAGCAGATGCCATTCTCCTAGCGGCTATCGGTAGTCCCCGGTATGATAGTGAAACGGTTCGGCCTGAACAAGGCTTGCTAGCTCTCCGTAAGGAACTCAATCTTTACGCTAATATTCGCCCTGTAAAAATCTTTGACAGTCTCAAGCATTTGTCACCACTCAAACCGGAACGAATTGCTGGTGTAGACTTTGTCGTGGTGCGGGAGTTGACAGGCGGGATTTACTTTGGAGATCATATCCTTGAAGAGCGCAAAGCCCGTGATATCAACGATTATAGCTATGAGGAGGTGGAGCGGATTATTCGCAAAGCCTTTGAAATCGCAAGAAATCGGAGAAAAATCGTTACTAGTATTGATAAGCAAAATGTTCTAGCGACCTCAAAACTCTGGCGGAAAGTAGCTGAGGAGGTCGCACAGGATTTCCCAGATGTGACCTTGGAACACCAGTTGGTGGACTCAGCTGCCATGCTCATGATTACCAATCCTGCTAAGTTTGATGTCATCGTGACAGAAAATCTTTTCGGAGATATTCTCTCTGATGAATCAAGCGTCCTATCTGGCACACTTGGAGTTATGCCATCAGCCAGTCATTCTGAAAATGGACCAAGTCTCTATGAACCTATTCACGGTTCAGCACCTGATATTGCTGGTCAAGGCATTGCAAATCCTATCTCCATGATTTTATCAGTTGCCATGATGTTGAGAGATAGTTTTGGACGTTATGAGGATGCAGAGCGTATTGAGCGTGCTGTTGAGGCAAGTTTAGCGGCTGACATTTTAACAAGAGATATAGGTGGACAGGCTTCAACTAAGGAAATGACAGAAGCTATTATTGCAAGGTTATGAAGTTAGACGAAAGAATTACTCTAGTCCTTTTGATTTGGAATGTCATGGTTTTCTTGATTTATGGCATTGACAAATCTAAGGCAAGGAGAAGAGTTTGGCGCATCCCAGAGAAAATCTTACTCATTTTAGCCTTTACTTGTGGTGGTTTTGGGGCCTGGTTAGCAGGAATCATCTTTCACCACAAGACTCGAAAATGGTATTTTAAAACAGTTTGGTTTCTCGGAATGGTGTCCACAGTAGTAGCCTTATATTTTATTTGGAGGTAATGGATGGCAGGAAAATCGATTTTTGATAAATTATGGGACCGTCATGTCATCACAGGAGAAGAGGGGCAGCCCCAACTCATGTATGTGGATCAGCACTATATTCATGAAGTGACCAGCCCTCAGGCTTTTCAAGGATTACGAGACGCAGGTCGTAGATTGAGACGACCAGAATTGACATTTGGAACCTTTGACCACAATGTCCCGACAGTCAATATCTACGATATTCGAGATGTGATTTCTAAGGCTCAAATTGATAAGCTGGCTGAAAATGTTGAGGAGTTTGGGATCGAACATGCTGCCCACGGTTCTGAAAAACAAGGAATCGTGCACATGGTAGGTCCAGAAACAGGAAGAACCCAACCAGGAAAATTCATCGTCTGTGGAGACAGTCACACAGCAACCCACGGGGCTTTCGGAGCGATCGCTTTTGGAATTGGGACCAGTGAGGTCGAACATGTCTTCGCGACACAGACCCTCTGGCAGGTCAAACCCAAGAAAATGCTGGTAGAATTCACTGGTGTTCCTCAAAAAGGAGTTTATTCTAAGGATTTCATTCTAGCCTTGATTGCCAAGTACGGCGTTGCCTGTGGTGTTGGCTATGTGGTGGAATATCGGGGACAAGCGATTGATGCACTGAGCATGGAAGAGCGAATGACTATCTGCAATATGTCCATCGAGTTTGGTTCTAAGATGGGAATCATGAATCCGGATCAAACCACCTATAATTATCTCAAGGGACGAGAATGTGTTCCAGAGGACTTTGAAGAGGCTGTGGCGGATTGGAAAACAATTGTCAGTGATGAGGATGCCGTTTATGATAAGGTTATCCAGATGGATGTCTCAGACTTGGCTCCTATGGTGACCTGGGGAACCAACCCTGCTATGGGGGTTGACTTTGACAGTAGTTTCCCAGAAATTAAGGATATGAATGATGAACGAGCCTACAATTATATGGATTTGGAACCAGGTCAAAAGCCAGCTGATATTGAACTAGGTTATATCTTTATCGGCTCTTGTACAAATGCTCGTCTCAGCGACTTGCAACTGGCTGCGCGATTTGTCAAAGGAAAGAAAATAGCCCCCAATCTAACGGCTATCGTGGTTCCGGGCTCTCGTCCTGTCAAACGAGCTGCTGAGAAGTTGGGTTTGGATAAGGTTTTCATAGATGCTGGCTTTGAGTGGAGAGACCCAGGTTGTTCTATGTGCCTAGGAATGAATCCGGACAAGGTTCCTGATGGTGTCCACTGCGCTTCAACCAGCAACCGCAACTTTGAAGACAGACAGGGCTTTGGCGCTAAGACTCATCTCTGCAGTCCAGCCATGGCAGCAGCAGCAGCTATTGCAGGGCGCTTTGTAGATGTTCGACAAATGCCAGAAGCTCAGTAAGGAGAGGATATGGAGAAATTTACAGTTTATACGGGAACGACCGTTCCTCTCATGAATGATAATATCGACACCGACCAAATCCTACCTAAGCAGTTTCTCAAGTTAATTGATAAAAAAGGCTTTGGTAAGTACCTCATGTATGCTTGGCGTTATTTGGATGACAAGTATACTGAGGATCCAGACTTTGTCTTTAACCGACCTGAATATCGCAAAGCCAGTATTCTCATTTCAGGGGATAACTTTGGGGCAGGTTCTTCGAGAGAACACGCAGCTTGGGCTCTAGCAGACTATGGTTTTAAGGTTGTGATTGCAGGGTCTTTCGGTGACATTCATTACAATAATGAACTCAATAATAGCATGTTACCTATTGTTCAGCCTAGAGAGGTTAGAGAGAAACTAGCCCAGCTAAAACCAACCGACCAGGTAACTGTGGACTTGGAACAACAAAAAATCATCTCACCAGTTGGAGAATTCACTTTTGAAATCGATAGCGAGTGGAAACACAAACTCTTAAATGGTTTGGATGATATCGGTATTACTTTGCAGTATGAAGATTTGATTGCTGCTTATGAAAAACAACGACCAGCCTACTGGCAGGATTAGAAGAAAAATAGAAAAGGAAATAGAACTATGACAAAACACATTCAATGGAACGGAACACTTTCACAAGAAGGATATGATATTTTAAAAGGTGAGGGCGGATGTATCGTTTGCCCTACTAAAGTTGGTTACATTATCATGACTAGCGACAAGGCAGGACTTGAGCGCAAGTTCGCAGCTAAAGAGCGTAACCGTAACAAACCAGGTGTTGTTCTCTGCGGTAGCATGGATGAGCTTCGCGCTTTAGCACAACTCAACCCAGAAATTGAAGCCTTTTACCAAAAACATTGGGATGAAGACATTCTTCTTGGTTGTATTCTTCCTTGGAAACCAGAAGCCTTTGAAAAATTGAAAGCATACGGGGATGGCCGTGTAGAACTGATGACTGACGTTCGTGGTACTAGCTGTTTCGTTATCAAGTTTGGGAAAGCTGGTGAACAATTGGCTGCCAAACTTTGGGAAGAAGGCAAGATGGTCTACGCCTCATCTGCAAATCCATCTGGAAAAGGAAACCGTGGTAAGGTAGAAGGAATCGGAGAACGTATCGAAGGAGCAGTGGACCTTGTCATTGAAGCAGACGACTACGTGGCATCCATCCAACCTGACAAAACGATTGAAACACGCTACGAGCAGGGTGTGATGGTCTCTATGGTCGATAAAGAAGGCAAACTCATCCCAGAACAAGGAGGAGCTCGCTCAACTTCACCAGCTCCAGTTGTAATCCGCAAAGGGCTTGACATTGATAAGATTATGATGCATCTGTCAGACACCTTTAACTCATGGGACTACCGTCAGGGTGAGTATTATTAGGATAGAGAAGAAGTCTAGCGTTAAGAGACATTAAAGCTCCTAACACTGGACTTTTTATTTAATTCCTTGCTTTGCTTCTTGATTAGTGTTATTATATAAAAAATATTATATGTTAATGTTAAAATGGAGGAATTTATGTCGAATATAAGAGTTTGGAAAATTTCAGTTGGCGGGACCAATAACATAAAATTGCATAAGAAATCTTTTAAGGATAAAGTTCTATATATTGGATTTGAAAATATAGAAGAAAAAAATTATCCTTACAGTGGTGAAGAAAAACCTAGAAAACAAGAGAATCAAGTAGCACTCCTTCAACATGGAGTCAGTATAGGAGATTTAGTAGTAGTTCCCAGGAAGAATCTACGGGCTTCTTTTTTGGCTAAAATAATTGGTCCTTATCAATATGTTGAAAATAGTGAGTTCGAAGGGTTTCCAAGACGATTTGAAATCATTCCGATTAGTAAATTTGGTGATTTCCAGTTAAATTCTCTTGAAACCAATAAATGGGACTTTACAACAGTATCTTTATTAACATATTCAAGTCTTGATGAGTTATATATGGATTTTAATATTGAAAAAGATAAGATTGCAGATATTAAAAACGAGGAAAACACATCAGAAAATATCAACGAGTATAAAAATATTTTACTGTCATCCAAAAACCTCATCCTCCGCGGTGCTCCTGGTACAGGAAAAACTTATCTTGCTAAAGAAATTGCTAAAGAATTAACGGATGGCAACGAAGACCAAATAGGCTTTGTACAGTTTCACCCATCTTATGACTATACGGATTTTGTAGAGGGATTGAGACCAGTATCTAATGGAGATGGTACCATTGAGTTTAAATTAGTAGATGGTATCTTTAAGAAGTTTTGTCAGAAAGCTAGAGACGCTAAGAAAACTGGAGGCCAAGATAATTTTGTCTTTATCATTGATGAAATCAACCGTGGGGAGATTTCTAAGATTTTTGGGGAACTCTTTTTCTCTATCGACCCTAGTTATCGTGGTGAAAAGGGAAGTGTTTCTACACAATACGCTAATTTACATGAGACTGATGAGAAATTTTATATCCCTGAAAATGTCTATATCATCTGCACTATGAATGACATTGACCGTTCAGTGGACACCTTTGATTTTGCTATGCGTCGTCGTTTCCGTTTTGTTGAAGTTACTGCTGAAAGCCAATTAGGTATGCTCGATACTGCTCTTGGTGATAAAGCTGAAGAAGCGAAAAAACGTCTAAGAAACTTGAATGTTGCTATCGAAAACGTTCAGGAATTAAATAGTCATTATCATATCGGGCCAAGTTATTTCCTTAACTTGAAGGATGTAGATTTTGACTATGAATCACTCTGGTCTGATTATCTCAAACCGCTTTTGGAAGATTATGTACGGGGTACTTATGAGGAATTTGAAACTCTGGAAACTTTGAAAAAAGCATTTGATCTGATAAATAAGGAGCGAACAGAACCGCAAGATACTGGTGATAATGATGCGGATAACTGATAATCAGCATAGAATTGCTAAGGAAGACTTTGTCGCAGAATATCCCAAACTAAGTCAAGCACTTCTTGATAGAACACTGGATAACCTTTCTAAAGAGGACAATATCTTTATTTTTCCAAATGATTTGAAGAATTCTCCTGACTTAGAGAAGGACCAAAAAATCTTTGAAACAGTTAATCAGAAAATCAAGACTGGAAATGTGATTGGTTTTCTGGGGTGTGGTCAGGAAAGATTAACGATTTCCTCTCGCTTTTCTAATGAGAGTAATGACCATTTTTTGCATTATCTCTTACACAAGGTTCTTAATATCAATCTCACTAGTTTAGATGTTGCTTTGTCTCGTGAAGAGAGGCTTTATCAGCTTTTGATGTATCTCTTCCCCAAGTATCTACAAGCTACAATTCGAAAAGGTCTTTATAAGGAATACCAGCGATTTTCTCATAACGACAGCCATGTTAAGGGAGTGATTGATGTAAGAAACCATCTCAAGAAAAATCTTCCTTTCACGGGAAATATTGCCTACACAACGAGAGAGTTCACCTACGATAATCCCCTCATGCAGTTGGTCCGTCACACTATTGAATACATTAAGAACCAGGAAAGCATTGGTCAAGGGGGACTAGATAACCTCTCAACTAGTCGAGAAAGCGTAGCTGAAATCGTGCGTGTAACCCCTGCCTATAAACTAGCTGATCGTGCTAAGATTATTCGGGTAAATCAATCTAAACCTATACGTCATGCATACTTTCACGAGTACAGAAAGTTACAAGAACTTTGTCTGATGATCCTAAACCAAGAAAAGCACGGTTTAGGGTATCAAGATCAAAAAATTCATGGTATTCTTTTTGATGTTGCCTGGCTTTGGGAAGAGTATGTTCATACTTTGTTGCCAAAAGATTTCATCCATCCACGGAATAAAGAAAAACTAGGTGGTATTTCGGTATTTTCTGTTGGGAAACGGAAAGTATATCCAGATTTTTATCAAGAAGAGCTTAAAATAGTTTTAGATGCTAAGTATAAAAAACTGGAATTGACTGAAAAAGGAATCAACCGTGAGGACTTATTCCAGCTGATTTCCTATTCTTATATTTTGAAAGCTGAGAAGGCTGGTCTTGTTTTTCCGAGCAAGGACAAGGTTGTTGATAATGAGATAGGAAAGCTAGCAGGTTATGGAGCTTTGTTAAAGAAATGGTCTATCCAAATTCCTCAGAAGTCTTCATCTTATCGTGAATTTTGTGAAATGCTAGAAAACTCCGAAGAAATATTTAAAAGTAATATTACTAAAGAACTGGGGAGAAAATAATCTCTCCACTTTTTTGTCTTTGATATAAGAAAAAACCGAACAATATATTTTAATTTATAAAATTATTTGACAAAAACTGTACTTTAGTTTATAATGAATTAAGGAAACGTCGGAAAAGGCGTAGTGATGCGAGAGCATAGGTAGGTCATTACAAAAGAAACGAGACATCGATATGTTAAATGAATTTCCCATTTTTGATTACGAAGATATTCAATTGATTCCAAATAAATGTGTGATTAAAAGCCGTGCAGAAGCGGATACAAGTGTCACTCTAGGAAATCACACCTTTAAACTACCTGTTGTGCCAGCGAATATGCAGACGATTTTGGATGAAAATGTAGCAGAGCAACTAGCTAAAGGGGGTTACTTCTACATTATGCACCGTTTTGATGAGGCAGGACGCATTCCTTTTATTAAACGAATGCATGAGCAAGGGCTCATTGCTTCTATCTCTGTCGGTGTTAAGGATTATGAGTATGATTTTGTTAGCCAGCTCAAGGCTGATGCTCCTGAGTACATCACGATTGATATTGCCCATGGTCATGCAGATAGTGTGATTTCTATGATTCAACACATCAAGAAAGAATTACCAGATACTTTTGTCATTGCTGGAAATGTGGGAACACCAGAAGCTGTACGTGAATTGGAAAATGCTGGTGCGGATGCTACTAAGGTCGGAATCGGTCCTGGTAAGGTGTGTATCACCAAGGTTAAGACTGGTTTTGGTACAGGTGGTTGGCAGTTGGCTGCTCTACGCTGGTGTGCCAAGGCTGCACGTAAACCGATTATTGCTGATGGAGGAATTCGTACTCACGGCGACATTGCTAAGTCTATCCGTTTCGGTGCCAGCATGGTTATGATTGGTTCCCTCTTTGCAGGACACATCGAAAGTCCAGGGAAAACGATTGAAGTCGATGGTGAACAGTTCAAAGAATATTACGGTTCAGCCTCACAATATCAAAAAGGTGCTTACAAAAATGTGGAAGGCAAACGTATCTTGCTTCCTGCTAAAGGTCATCTGCAAGACACTTTAACTGAGATGGAACAAGACCTTCAAAGTGCTATTTCTTATGCAGGTGGACGTCAGGTTGCTGACCTTAAACACGTTGATTATGTTATCGTGAAAAACTCTATCTGGAATGGGGATGCTTCCCACTAAGACGGGCTATCCGTCTAGAAAAAAACTTGTTATTAGAGCAAATTTCTGTTATAATAAAACAAGTTTCCACCCTTAGTGTAATGGATATCACGTAAGATTCCGGTTCTTGAGATGGGGGTTCGATTCCCTCAGGGTGGATATAAACATCCTAAAAAGCCTTTAATAGGGCTTTTTTCTTTATTCTGACCCAAATTTGTCTCTAAAACTGAAAACATTATTTTAAAGAATTCCCAAATGCTTTCCAGTCCCATTTTAGAGTGACTCAGGGGGCTTTTTTTGATATAATAAAAAGGACTGCTATCAGTTAGAAAGAGGTTGGTATGAAAGAATTACAAACTGTACTAAAGAACCATTTTGCAATCGAATTTGCAGACAAAAACTTACTGGAGACTGCCTTTACTCATACGAGTTATGCCAATGAGCACCGCCTCTTAAAAATTTCACACAATGAGCGCTTGGAATTTTTAGGAGACGCTGTTCTACAGTTATTGATTTCAGAATATCTGTATAAAAAATATCCTAAAAAGCCTGAGGGAGACTTGTCTAAACTCCGTGCCATGATTGTCCGCGAGGAAAGTTTGGCTGGTTTTGCGCGTGATTGCCAGTTTGATCAGTTTATCAAGCTGGGTAAGGGGGAAGAAAAATCTGGTGGTCGCAATCGTGATACCATCCTTGGTGATGCCTTTGAAGCCTTTCTTGGTGCCCTTCTTTTGGACAAGGATGTGGCCAAGGTTAAGGCATTTATCTATCAAGTCATGATTCCTAAGGTTGAAGCAGGCGAATTTGAGATGATTACAGACTACAAAACCCATCTCCAAGAGTTACTTCAGGTCAATGGTGATGTGGCTATTCGTTATCAGGTGATTTCTGAAACGGGTCCTGCCCACGATAAGGTATTTGATGTAGAAGTTCTTGTCGAAGGTAAGAGCATTGGTCAAGGTCAAGGTCGTTCTAAGAAACTAGCAGAGCAGGAAGCTGCCAAAAATGCCGTTGAGAAAGGGCTGGATTCATGTATTTAAAGGAAATAGAAATTCAGGGATTCAAGTCTTTTGCTGATAAGACTAAGGTCGTCTTTGACCAAGGTGTGACGGCAGTTGTTGGACCCAATGGATCTGGAAAGTCGAATATTACAGAAAGTCTGCGCTGGGCTTTGGGGGAGTCTAGTGTCAAGAGTCTCCGTGGGGGCAAGATGCCAGATGTTATCTTTGCTGGGACGGAAAGTCGTAAACCCCTCAATTATGCTTCTGTAATTGTGACTCTGGATAATCATGACGGTTTTATCAAAGATGCCGGACAAGAAATCAGAGTAGAACGCCATATCTATCGTAGTGGAGATAGCGAATACAAGATTGATGGTAAGAAAGTCCGTCTGCGTGATATTCATGATCTTTTCTTGGATACAGGTTTGGGACGAGATTCCTTCTCCATCATTTCCCAAGGGAAGGTTGAGGAGATTTTTAATTCCAAGCCTGAGGAACGCCGAGCTATTTTTGAAGAGGCTGCTGGAGTTTTGAAATACAAGACTCGTCGAAAAGAAACTGAGAGTAAACTGCAGCAAACTCAGGACAATCTAGACCGCTTAGAGGACATTATCTACGAGTTGGATAATCAAATCAAGCCTCTTGAGAAGCAAGCTGAAAATGCTCGTAAGTTTCTAGACTTGGAAGGTCAACGTAAGGCTATTTACTTGGATGTTTTAGTTGCTCAAATCAAGGAAAATAAGGCTGAACTAGAGTCGACAGAAGAAGAATTGGCACAGGTTCAGGAACTCTTGATGAGCTATTACCAAAAGCGTGAACAATTAGAAGAGGAAAATCAGAATCTCAAGAAGCAACGCCAAGATTTACAGGCTGAGATGGCCAAAGACCAGGGCAGTTTGATGGATTTGACCAGTCTAATTAGTGATTTAGAGAGAAAATTAGCCCTATCGAAATTAGAATCTGAGCAAGTAGCCCTGAATCAACAGGAAGCACAAGCCCGTTTGGCTGCTTTGGAAGATAAGAGAAATTTACTCAGCCAAGAAAAATCTGATAAAGAAAGCTCTTTAGCTCTGTTAGAGGAAAATCTAGTCCAAAATAATCAAAAACTCAATCGTTTAGAAGCTGAATTGCTGGCTTTTTCAGATGATCCTGATCAGATGATTGAGCTCTTGCGTGAACGCTTTGTAGCCTTTTTACAAGAAGAAGCGGATGTCTCAAACCAATTGACCCGCATCGAAAATGAGTTGGAAAATAGTCGTCAGCTTTCTCAAAAACAAGCAGATCAACTACAAAAGCTGAAAGAACAACTGGCTACAGCTAAAGAGAAGGCTAGTCAGCAAAAAGAAGAGCTTGAAACTGCCAAGGAGCAAGTTCAGAAATTATTGGCCGACTATCAAGCTATTGCCAAGGAGCAAGAGGAGCAGAAAGCTTCCTATCAAGCTCAACAAAGTCAACTATTTGACCGTCTGGACAGTCTTAAAAACAAGCAGGCCAGAGCTCAAAGTTTAGAAAATATCCTGAGAAATCATAGTAACTTTTATGCAGGTGTTAAGAGTGTTCTCCAAGAAAAAGACCAACTTGGTGGGATTATTGGTGCAGTCAGTGAGCACCTGACCTTTGATGTGCATTATCAAACTGCCCTAGAGATTGCGCTTGGAGCCAGCAGTCAGCATATCATCGTAGAAGATGAACATGCGGCAACCAAGGCCATTGATTTCCTTAAACGAAACAGAGCCGGTCGTGCGACCTTCCTCCCTTTGACAACTATTAAGGCGCGTACGATTTCTAGTCAGAACCAAGATGCTATTGCTGCAAGTCCGGGATTTTTGGGCATGGCAGACGAGTTAGTTACTTTCGATACTAGACTGGAAGCCATTTTCAAGAACTTGCTAGCTACGACGGCTATCTTTGATACCGTAGAACATGCTCGTGCAGCAGCTCGCCAGGTTCGTTATCAAGTTCGTATAGTGACTTTGGATGGGACAGAATTGCGTACAGGTGGTTCTTATGCGGGTGGTGCCAATCGCCAGAATAACAGCATTTTTATCAAGCCAGAACTGGAACAATTACAAAAAGAAATTGCTGAAGAAGAAGCAAGTCTTCGTTCAGAAGAAGCATCTTTGAAGACCTTACAAGATGAGATGGCTAGATTGACCGAATCATTAGAAGCTATTAAATCTCAAGGAGAGCAGGCTCGTATTCAGGAGCAAGGCCTGTCTCTTGCTTATCAGCAGACCAGTCAGCAAGTGGAAGAGTTAGAAACGCTTTGGAAACTTCAAGAAGAGGAATTAAATCGCCTTACTGAAGGAGATTGGCAAGCAGATAAGGAAAAATGCCAAGAGCGCCTTGCTACCATTGCCAGTGACAAGCAAAATCTGGAAGCTGAGATTGAAGAAATTAAGTCCAACAAAAATGCCATCCAAGAACGCTATCAAAACTTGCAGGAAGAGCTAGCGCAAGCTCGCCTGCTTAAGACAGAACTGCAAGGGCAAAAACGTTATGAAGTGGCTGATATTGAACGCCTAGGTAAGGAACTAGATAATCTCGATCTTGAACAAGAGGAAATCCAGCGCCTTCTTCAAGAAAAGGTTGACAATCTTGAGAAAGTTGATACGGATTTGCTCAGTCAGCAGGCCGAAGAAGCCAAAACTCAGAAAATAAATCTCCAACAAGGTTTGATTCGCAAGCAGTTTGAATTGGATGATATTGAAGGTCAACTGGATGATATTTCCAGTCATTTGGACCAGGCACGTCAGCAGAATGAAGAGTGGATTCGCAAGCAAACACGTGCTGAAGCTAAGAAAGAAAAGGTCAGCGAGCGCTTGCGCCATCTACAAAGTCAATTGACAGACCAGTATCAGATTAGCTATACTGAGGCTCTAGAAAAAGCACATGAGTTGGAAAACCTTAATCTGGCAGAGCAAGAGGTGCAGGATTTAGAGAAGGCTATTCGCTCACTGGGTCCTGTCAATTTGGAAGCTATTGACCAGTACGAAGAAGTCCACAATCGTTTGGATTTCCTAAATAGTCAGCGAGATGACATTTTGTCAGCAAAAAACTTGCTCCTTGAGACCATTACAGAGATGAATGATGAGGTCAAGGAACGCTTTAAATCAACCTTTGAAGCTATCCGTGAGTCCTTTAAAGTGACCTTCAAGCAGATGTTTGGTGGAGGTCAAGCGGACTTGATATTGACTGAGGGTGACCTTTTAACAGCTGGTGTGGAGATTTCTGTTCAACCTCCAGGTAAGAAAATCCAGTCTCTTAATCTGATGAGTGGTGGTGAAAAAGCTCTATCGGCTCTTGCCTTGCTCTTCTCCATTATTCGTGTCAAGACCATTCCATTTGTCATCTTGGATGAGGTGGAAGCTGCGCTGGATGAAGCCAATGTAAAACGTTTTGGGGATTACCTCAATCGATTTGACAAGGACAGCCAGTTTATCGTCGTAACCCACCGTAAGGGAACTATGGCAGCGGCTGATTCCATCTATGGAGTGACCATGCAAGAATCAGGTGTCTCAAAAATTGTTTCGGTTAAGTTAAAAGATTTAGAAAGTATTGAAGGATGACAATTAAACTAGTAGCAACGGATATGGACGGAACCTTCCTAGATGAGAATGGACGCTTTGATATGGATCGCCTCAAGTCTCTCTTGGCTTCCTATAAGGAAAAAGGGATTTACTTTGCGGTGGCTTCGGGTCGGGGATTTCTATCCTTAGAAAAATTATTTGCTGATGTTCGTGATGATATTATTTTCATTGCGGAAAATGGTAGTTTGGTAGAGTATCAAGGTCAGGACTTGTATGAAGCGACTATGTCTCGTGACTTTTATCTATCAACTTTTGAAAGGCTGAAAACGTCACCTTATGTAGATATCAATAAACTGCTCTTGACGGGAAAAAAGGGAGCTTATGTTCTAGATACGGTTGATGAGACCTATTTAAAAGTGAGTCAGCACTATAATGAAAATATTCAAAAAGTAGCGAATTTGGAAGCTATCACAGATGACATTTTCAAATTTACAACCAACTTCACAGAAGAAACGCTAGAAGCTGGAGAAGCTTGGGTCAATGAACATGTTCCTGGTGTTAAGGCCATGACAACTGGCTTTGAATCTATTGATATTGTTCTGGACTATGTCGATAAGGGAGTGGCCATTGTTGAATTGGCTAAAAAACTTGGCATCACAATGGATCAGGTTATGGCTTTTGGAGACAATCTTAATGACTTACATATGATGCAGGTTGTGGGACATCCTGTAGCTCCTGAAAATGCACGACCTGAAATTTTAGAATTAGCAGAGACAGTGATTGGTCACCATAAGGACCAGTCGGTTATAGCTTATATGGAGGGCTTATAATGGCAGATATAAAATTGATTGCATTGGACTTGGATGGGACCTTGCTGACTACTGATAAAAGGCTGACGGATCGTACCAAGGCAACCTTGAAAGCTGCGCGTGATCGTGGTATCAAGGTCGTATTGACAACTGGTCGTCCCTTAAAAGCTATGGCTTTCTTTCTCCATGAGCTAGGGACTGACGGCCATGAAGATGAGTATACGATTACTTTTAATGGTGGTTTGGTTCAGAAAAATACAGGTGAAATCCTTGATAAGACAGTCTTTTCATATGATGATGTAGCACGCTTGTATGAAGAAACAGAGAAATTATCACTGCCTCTTGATGCCATTTCAGAAGGAACTGTTTATCAAATCCAATCGGACCAAGAAAGTCTTTATGCCAAATTTAATCCAGCATTGACCTTTGTTCCAGTGGACTTTGCAGACTTGTCTAGTCAAATGACTTACAATAAGTGCGTGACTGCCTTTCCTCAAGAACCCTTGGATGCAGCCATTCAAAAGATTTCTCCAGAATTGTTTGACCAATATGAAATCTTTAAATCACGTGAAATGTTGCTAGAGTGGTCACCAAAGAATGTTCATAAAGCAACAGGATTGGCTAAACTAATCAGTCATCTGGGAATAGAGCAAAGCCAAGTCATGGCCTGTGGTGATGAGGCTAATGACCTTTCTATGATTGAGTGGGCAGGGCTCGGTGTCGCCATGCAAAATGCTGTTCCTGAAGTCAAGGCAGTCGCAAATGTAGTGACGCCAATGACCAATGATGAAGAAGCTGTTGCCTGGGCTATCGAAGAATATGTGCTAAAGGAGAACTAAGATATGGGATTATTTGACCGTCTATTCGGAAAAAAAGAAGAACCTAAAATCGAAGAAGTTGTAAAAGAAGCTCTGGAAAATCTTGATTTGTCTGAAGATATTGAGACTACCCTTACAGAAGCTGAGGAAGTTCCTCAAGAAGATGCAGAGGTTGAAAGTTCTGAAGAAGCTCTGCTCCAAGAAGAGGAAATCCAAGGCACAGTTGAAGAAAGTCTGGATTCAGAGCCAGTTGTAGAAGTTTCTCAAGAAGAAGTCGAAGAATTTCCAAACTCACAAGAAGTTTCAGAGGAAGAGAATACTGAGCTCTTAGAGACTGTAGAAGAAAATAGTTCTGAAGTTCTTGAAGCAGAAAGGCCTCAGGTAGAAGAAACTGTTCAGGAAAAATATGACCGTAGTCTTAAGAAAACTCGTACAGGCTTCGGAGCTCGCTTGAATGCCTTCTTTGCTAATTTCCGCTCTGTCGATGAAGAATTCTTCGAGGAACTGGAAGAATTACTGATTATGAGTGACGTTGGTGTCCAAGTCGCTTCTAACTTAACAGAGGAGTTACGCTACGAAGCCAAGCTTGAAAACGCCAAGAAACCTGACGCACTTCGCCGTGTTATCATTGAGAAATTGGTTGAGCTTTATGAAAAGGATGGCAACTATGATGAAAGTATCCACTTCCAAGATGGCTTGACAGTCATGCTCTTTGTCGGTGTTAATGGTGTCGGGAAAACAACTTCTATCGGGAAACTAGCCCACCGCTACAAACAAGCAGGTAAAAAAGTTATGCTAGTTGCGGCAGATACCTTCCGTGCTGGTGCCGTTGCCCAATTAGCAGAATGGGGACGCCGTGTGGATGTTCCAGTTGTGACTGGACCTGAAAAAGCTGACCCAGCCAGCGTAGTCTTTGATGGCATGGAACGTGCCGTAGCTGAAGGTATCGATATTCTTATGATTGATACTGCTGGTCGTCTGCAAAATAAGGATAACCTCATGGCTGAGTTGGAAAAGATTGGTCGTATCATCAAACGTGTTGTACCAGAAGCACCACATGAAACTTTCTTGGCTCTTGATGCATCAACAGGTCAAAATGCCCTGGTACAGGCCAAAGAATTTTCAAAAATTACCCCTTTGACAGGAATTGTCTTGACTAAGATTGATGGAACTGCTCGAGGTGGTGTTGTTCTAGCTATCCGTGAAGAACTCAATATTCCTGTAAAATTGATTGGATTTGGTGAAAAAATCGATGATATTGGAGAGTTTAACTCAGAAAACTTTATGAAGGGTCTCTTGGAAGGCTTAATCTAATTAGAAGTAAAAATCCTGCAAGGAACAAACTTGCAGGAAATTTTTTTATTCTAAACGACCATCTTGACGATAGGCGATATCTGGTTGCCAAGTCCATTTGGCACCGAATTTTTCAAGTAGATCAAAGCTAGCTTGAGGTCCCATGCTTCCAGCTTTATAGTCATGAAGTGGGGCACCATTTTCAGCCCAGAGTTCTTCGATACGGTCAATCAATTTCCATGACGCACCAACTTCATCCCAGTGGCTAAAGTTAGTTGAGTTATTATTTAGGACATCATAAATCAATTTCTCGTATGGTTCTGGAGAAGCACCAGTTGCGGTCGCATCTGTACGGTAATCCAGTGAGTTAGGAGCCAAGTTAAATTCTTCTCCTACTTGTTTCCCATTTAGGCTAAGAGAGAAGCCTTCTGTTGGTTGGATATAGATGGTCAAAATATTGGGAGCAAGTGGTTCTCCAAAGATAGAGTCCATTTGTTTAAAGACGATGTTGACATGAGTTCCTTTTTCAGTCAGACGTTTACCAGTACGGAAGAAGAAAGGAACGCCACGGAAGCGATCGCTGTCTACAAAGAAGGCACCAGATGCAAAGGTTTCAGTTGTTGATTCTGGATTCACATTTGGCTCGCTACGATAAGAGATATATTTCATGCCATCAATCTTACCTGAACGGTATTGACCACGGATAAAGTGTTCTTTAAGCTCTTCATCTGTTGGATGATAGAGGTTTTTAAAGACCTTAATCTTCTCAGCACGAATCTCGTCTTTTGTGAAGCTTGCTGGCTTGTCCATAGCAAGGAGAGAAAGAAGTTGCAAAGTATGGTTCTGTACCATGTCGCGGAGGGCACCAGATTGGTCATAGTAGCCACCACGTTCTTCTACACCCAAGCGCTCTGCAAAGGTAATTTGAACATTGTCGATAAAATCCTTGTTCCAAACGTTTTCAAAAATCAGGTTGGCAAAGCGAACTGCAAAGATACTTTGGATCATTTCCTTACCAAGATAATGGTCAATACGGAAAATTTGCTCTTCGTCAAATGTTGCTAGGAGTTCGTCATTCAACTTGCTTGCAGTTGCGTAATCTGTACCAAATGGCTTCTCAACGATTAAACGTTCAAAACCTTTACCATCCACAATGTTTTCAGACTTGAGGTGTTTTGCGATAGTTCCAAAGAACTGAGGTGCCATAGACAAGAAGAAGAGCTTGTTGTGTTCAGCTTGGTACTTGTCATTTAGTTCAGCCTGCAATTGACGCAAAGCAATGTAGTGTTCTGTATCATTGACATCATGACTTTGATAGTAGAAGTGGCTAGCGAACTCTTGAGCCTGTTCGGTACTATCTGCCAAATCAAGGATTGATTCGACTACTACAGATTCAAAATATTCCTTGCTCCAAGGACGACGGGCAGTTCCAATAACGGCAAAGTGCTTGGAAAGATTGCCGGATTTATATAGTCTAAAAAGGGAAGGGTAGAGCTTGCGTTTAGCCAGGTCTCCACTCGCACCGAAAATTGTAACAATAACCTTAGATGACATCTAGCTACCTAATTTCTATTTTTATTCCTAGTCTTGCTAGGTATGAGGAAACCTCATTTCATAAACTTAATTCTAACATAATTTTCCGAAAAATCAAAAAATCCAATACGAGATAGAAAAAAACTGCAAGGAAATCCTTACAGTTTGAGTTTAGACGTTTAAGACCTTGTCCAAGAACTCTTTCAGACGTGGGTGTTGTGGGTTGTCAAAGATTTGATCTGGTGTTCCGTCTTCAAGGAATTCACCATCTGCAGTAAAGATAACGCGGTTGGCAACCTGACGGGCAAATCCCATCTCATGGGTTACGATAATCATGGTCATACCTTGCTCAGCCAATTCTTTCATAACGTTTAGTACGTCCCCGACCATCTCAGGGTCAAGGGCAGAAGTTGGTTCATCAAAGAGCATGATGTCTGGATTCATTGCAAGTCCACGAGCGATGGCCACACGTTGTTTTTGACCACCTGATAGGCTATCTGGGTTGGCATTAGCTTTATCTGCTAGTCCAACCTTTTCAAGCAACTCCATTCCCAATTTCTCAGCTTCTTCCTTAGTCATCAACTTGTGCTCAATAGGGGCAAAGGTAATGTTGTCCAATACAGACATGTGTGGGAAAAGGTTGAAGTGTTGGAAAACCATTCCGATATTTTCACGGACGTGGTCAACATTGGTTGTTTTTTCAGTTAAGTCATAACCGTTCACAGTGATGTGACCGCTCGTAACTTCTTCTAGAAGATTGAGGCTACGGAGGAAGGTTGACTTACCAGAACCTGAAGGACCGATGATACAAACAACATCTCCTTCATAGAACTTAGTCGTAATTCCTTTTAGGACTTCATTTTTTCCGTAGTTTTTGTGTAAATCATTTACATCAATTTTTAATTTTGCCATTAACGAATCCTCTTTTCTAAGCGTTTCGCTAGTCTAGTCAAAAGTGTGATAATTACAAGATAGAAGATAGCAAGAATTGCATACATCTTGAAACTTTGGTAGTTACGGGCAATGATAATCTTACCAGTTTGGAAGAGTTCAACCAAACCGATAGCAGATACGATGGTTGTATCTTTAAGAGCGATAACGAATTGGTTAACAAAGTTTGGCAACATCAATTTAGTTGCTTGTGGCAAGATAATCTTACGCATGGTTTTTCCATAAGAGATCCCCAAGCTTCGGCTGGCTTCCATTTGACCAACCGGAACGGCCTGAATACCACCACGAACGATTTCAGCGATATAAGCCGCTGCATTGAGAGATAGGGCAATGGTACCAGCTACAAAGTCGTTTATTGGGCTTTGTTGGCCTGTGATAGACTCGATGAAGTTTGGAATTCCCCAGAAGATGAAGGCTGCAAGAATCATCAAAGGAATACCACGGATAACGTCAACGAAAATTTCAGAGATTACACGAAGAGATTTGTAGGGGCTAACGCTAAACATACCGAAGATAATCCCGATAACAATGGCAATAGCAAATGAGATAAGAGCTAGAGCAAGAGTGATACCAAGACCACTAAGGAGTTGTTTGTAGTTGTTTTGAAGCAAGCCCCAGATAGTTGTCTCATCAACAGTGCTTGTTGAAGCGGTTGAAGACTCACTAGCTAGGTATTTATCAAGAATCTTTTGGAATTCTCCGTTTGCTTTAAGGTTTGCAAGTCCGTTGTTGAACATTTCAATCAATTCTGGATTTGCTCCTTTTTTAACGGCAAAGGCTGTTTCACCGATTGGAGTTCCAGCGATTGGAGTTTTCAATTTTTGTCCTTGACTAATAGAATATTTGAGAACAGGTTCATCATCCATAACGGCATCAATGGCACCAGTGTTTAAACTGTCATACATTGAAGAACCATCAGCGAAGGTTTTGATTTTGTAGCCGTATTTGCTTTGATTTTCTGTTAGGAAGGTTTGAGAAGCAGTTCCGTTTTTAACACCAACTGTCTTCCCTTTCAAATCTTCATAAGAAGCAATGGTACTTGATTCTTTGACACCAAGGATAGTATTGGCAGTGTAGTATGATTCTGAGAAGTCAAAAGTTGCCTTACGAGCATCAGTGACAGACATACCAGCAATGATACCATCAGCTTGTCCAGCTTGAACAGCACTGATAGCGGCATCGAAACCAGGGTTGATGATTTCAATTTCAAAACCTTGGTCTTTAGCAATTGCCTTAATCAATTCCATATCAATACCAGTAAATTGGTTACTTGAGTTTTGGAAAACAAAAGGTGCAAAAGAAGAATCGCTAGCAATGATATATTTAGCTTTAACAGGAATGGCTTTTAATCCTGCTAGAGTAGTTGTAGTTGGAACTGCTGAAGATGATGAAGCAGTCCATTTCTTGATGATTTTATCAAGACTACCATCTTTTTTCATTTCAGCCAAGGCTTGGTTAAATTCAGTAACCAGGTGCTCGTATTTGCTACCTTTTTTAACACCGAAAGCAAAGCTACCTACAGCTTCACCGTCCATTTCAATATGGAGGTCTTGACCTTGGTTAATGGCATACTCGATAACAGGTTTGTCATCCATCATGGCATCGATGGCACCAGCACTCAAGCTGTTGTTCATCAAATCACTAGTGTCAAATGTTTTAATAGTAAAGCTGTATTTATCTTTGATTGTTTCAAGAAAACGTTGAGCAGCAGTTCCGTTTTTAACACCAACGGTTTTGCCAGTTAATTGGTCATATTTATTAATCTTGTGTGCCTTTGTAGTTGCAATGACAACTTTTGTATCATAGTAAGTATCAGACATGGTGAAGACTTTTTCACGTTCTTTAGTCTTTGTCATCCCTGCCATGATAGCGTCAGCTTGACCAGCTTGAACTGCATTTACCGCTGCATCAAATCCAGGATAGGACATCTGAATATTCCATCCTTTAATCTCTGCGACTTTATTAATAATGTCAACATCAATTCCTTTATAAGTTTGATCTGAATCTTTAAACTCAAAAGGTGCGTAGGCGGTATCAGAAACAATCTTAATCGTTTCAGCTTTCGCAATACCTAATGAGAAAATTGGGAATAAAATTAGCAAAAATGCTAGAAATTTTTTCTTCATTTTTAGTCTCCTTTTCCGAATATTTTCCCATTATATCAGAAAAAGTAAAAAAAGGCAAATTTTTATATTTCTGTGTCAGAAAATATAACATTGTTTTTTCCTTTTCTTTCTTGAATTGCTACTATAAAGTGCTATAATAATAGTATATATAGAAGAAAAGAGGACAGGGATATGAAGAACAAAAGAATATTTAAAGACTTCCAAGCTTCAAAAATGAGTTTAAACATTTACACAAGCCCCTTGTTAGCCTTTGCTTTTGTCTTCATAGGAGAGTTTGTGGCTTATACTCTGTATGGTATTAGTTTGTTAGCTCTCATCGGACTTGCTAGAAATTTTGGAGAGGCTGGTCAAAATCTTGCAACCTACTTGCAGACCTTGCAGCAGAGCTTGATGGATAAAACAAGTGACTTTCATTTAATTTTAGATTTACTGGCCTTTGGTTTTATACTCAACACTGTGTTCAGATGGACTAGAAAAGTTGAGAAAAGACCTATTCGAACCTTGGGATTTTATAGAGAGAATTTCCTCAGCAGTCTTCTGAAAGGATTTGGCCTAGGTTTGGCACTTTTTCTTCTGACCTTGTTAGGTTTGGTGGCCTTGGGGCAATATCGTTTTGAGTCTATTCACTTAAATCCTTATTCTCTTATCTTTGTTGTCTTTACTATCCCATTTTGGATTTTACAGGGGACAACAGAAGAAGTGGTGTCCCGTGCTTGGCTCCTTCCCCAATTGGCCTCAAGAACCAATCTAAAACTTGCTGTTCTTATATCTAGCCTGTTCTTTACCCTGCTTCATATGGGTAATTCGGGTCTCACACCTCTATCTCTAGTGAATCTCTTTTTATTCGGAGTTGCCATGTCCTTATATCTTCTTAAAACAGATACTATATGGGGTATAGGTGGTATTCATGGAGCTTGGAATTTCGCACAGGGAAACCTCTTTGGAGTATTAGTTAGTGGTCAGTCTTCAGGAACCTCAATCATGAAATTTACTCCACAAGGCAATCAAGACTGGCTATCTGGTGGGTCTTTTGGTATTGAGGGTTCCATCGTGTCCAGTATTATTTTGTTTCTGCTGATTGTCTATCTCGCTTATCAATTAAAGAAAGAAAATGAAAGGATGTGACTTCGGTCCGTCCTTTTCTTCGTGAAAATGTTACAAGTATGCTAAAATAGGAATAGCACATGGAGAGAGGATTCTTATGATTAACCGCATTACAGATAATCAATTTAAACTAGTATCAAAATATCAACCATCAGGAGATCAACCCCAAGCTATCGAGCAGTTGGTAGATAATATCGAGGGTGGAGAAAAAGCTCAGATTCTGATGGGGGCGACTGGAACAGGGAAGACCTATACCATGAGTCAGGTCATTTCCAAAGTTAATAAACCAACTCTGGTCATTGCCCATAACAAGACTCTTGCAGGTCAGCTCTATGGGGAGTTCAAGGAATTTTTCCCTGAGAACGCTGTTGAATATTTTGTATCTTACTATGATTATTACCAACCAGAGGCTTATGTCCCTTCTAGCGATACCTATATCGAGAAGGACAGTTCAGTCAATGACGAGATTGACAAGCTCCGTCACTCAGCGACTTCAGCCCTTCTAGAGCGTAATGATGTCATCGTTGTGGCTTCTGTCTCTTGTATCTATGGTTTGGGTTCGCCTAAGGAATACTCTGATAGCGTGGTTAGTCTCCGTCCAGGTCTTGAGATTTCGCGTGATAAACTCTTGAATGATTTGGTGGATATCCAGTTTGAGCGCAACGATATTGATTTCCAACGGGGCAGATTTCGTGTGCGTGGGGATGTGGTGGAAATTTTCCCAGCTTCCCGTGATGAACACGCCTTTCGAGTGGAATTTTTTGGAGACGAAATTGACCGTATTCGTGAAGTTGAGGCTCTGACGGGTCAAGTACTAGGAGAAGTGGATCATTTGGCGATTTTCCCAGCTACTCACTTTGTGACCAATGATGATCACATGGAAGTTGCCATTGCTAAAATTCAGGCCGAATTAGAAGAGCAACTAGCTGTCTTTGAAAAGGAAGGCAAATTGCTTGAAGCTCAGCGCTTGAAACAGCGGACAGAGTATGATATCGAAATGTTACGCGAGATGGGCTATACCAACGGGGTTGAAAACTATTCACGTCACATGGATGGACGGAGCGAAGGTGAGCCTCCTTATACGCTTCTCGACTTCTTTCCAGATGATTTCTTAATCATGATTGACGAGAGTCACATGACCATGGGACAAATCAAGGGTATGTACAATGGAGACCGTTCTCGTAAGGAAATGCTGGTTAATTATGGTTTCCGCTTGCCATCAGCCTTGGACAATCGACCTCTCCGACGGGAGGAGTTTGAGAGTCACGTTCATCAGATTGTTTATGTTTCAGCGACACCAGGTGACTATGAAAATGAACAGACCGAGACAGTGATTGAGCAAATTATTCGTCCGACAGGGCTTTTGGATCCTGAGGTGGAAGTCCGTCCAACTATGGGACAGATTGATGATCTCTTAGGTGAAATCAATACCCGTGTTGAAAAGAACGAGCGAACCTTTATCACAACCTTGACCAAGAAAATGGCAGAGGACTTGACCGACTACTTCAAGGAAATGGGCATCAAGGTCAAGTACATGCACTCAGATATCAAGACTTTAGAGCGGACAGAGATTATCCGTGACTTGCGCTTGGGTGTCTTTGATGTCTTGGTCGGAATCAACCTGCTCCGTGAAGGGATTGACGTTCCTGAAGTAAGCTTGGTAGCTATTCTCGATGCTGACAAGGAAGGTTTCCTTCGAAACGAGCGTGGACTCATCCAGACCATTGGACGTGCTGCCCGTAACAGCGAAGGTCATGTCATCATGTATGCGGACACGGTTACCCAGTCTATGCAACGTGCCATCGATGAAACTGCCCGCCGTCGCAAAATCCAGATGGCTTATAATGAAGAGCATGGTATTGTACCACAGACAATCAAGAAAGAAATCCGTGACCTGATTGCCGTGACCAAGGCAGTTGCTAAGGAAGAGGACAAGGAAGTTGACATCAATAGCCTCAACAAACAAGAACGCAAAGAACTCGTCAAGAAACTAGAAAAACAAATGCAAGAAGCTGTTGAAGTGCTTGACTTTGAACTAGCAGCTCAGATACGTGATATGATGCTGGAAGTCAAGGCGTTGGATTAGGGGAATTATAATTATTTGTATATAATTAAGTATGTTTAGAAATAAAATTTAAGAAATGAGATATAATGATTAATAAAACTACTATAGTAACTTTTGAAAAAGAATTTAAGAAAAAATTATTAGAAAAATATTCAGAAGAAACAGTGTTACAAGAGTATAGACTTGGAAATTTTGTAACCGATTTTGCAATTATAGATTATAATACAAAAGAAATTATCGCAATTTTTGAATTAAAAATAGGTAGAGTAGACTCGTTTTCCAGACAACAATTGTCTGGATTTAATAGTAGAATTAAACAACTTCTTCAGACTAATGGTATGGATGTACCAGTTTATTATGTTTTAAAGAGTAATGAGGATCAAGCGATTTTTACGATCAATAGACTATTTCAAGTAGTGGATGATGAGCAAAAATCTCAATTTACTTTCAAAGAAGTAGATTTACCATCTTATGAAGAATTATTAGCACGAAGCTCTGCAACTGCAATTTATGAAAAAGAGAGACAGAAGCAAGAACAAAGAAAAAGTTTAAAAGAAGCTTTTAATAGTTTGAATTACATAAGCCCAATTCTAGCGCTTACTATATTTATAATATGGGGATTGTTTAAGTGTTTAAAAATTGAACTAACATGGATTGATTTAGCTTTTTTGTTAACTAGTTCTATATTTGCAGTATTTCCTTTTGTAAAGAAGATTGATATTACTCAATTCGGTTCAGTAGAGTTTAGAAATGATGAGGAAAGTTTTAAAGATAAATAAATGTTATTTCTTTAATATTACAATATTATCTTTAATTATTACTAATCTGGTTAATTTATATCTAACAGGTGTTAAGATTACTAATAGTAAAACATATTGAAAAAAAGAACCAATTGTAGTGAAACATCAGACTATGTTAAGAACTATTGATCTTACATTTGTACTTATCCAAATTATTCTAGGTCTGTTTGGTTTAAACTTGACACTGTTTTATGGAATATCTGATTATTTTGACTTTGCTTAACTTTGTTTATTAATCTATGGATTATTTTTAAAAACAAGAATCTTCCAAAGGCGTTATCAGACTTTTTCAGGCTTTTAGAGGATTCTTGACCCATGACATTCATGAATATCAATCCTCTGGTTATGAAATTTAAAGTAAAAATATGATAGAAAATTAAATCTTAGAAAGCGAGTAAATTTATGTCCCGCTCCCAATTAACGATTTTAACAAACATTTGTCTGATTGAAGACCTTGAAACTCAGCGCGTGGTGATGCAGTATCGCTCTCCTGAAACCAATCGCTGGTCTGGTTATGCCTTTCCAGGAGGCCATGTAGAAAATGGCGAGTCTTTTGCGGAGTCTGTCATTCGTGAAATCTACGAAGAAACAGGATTGACTATCCAAAATCCGCAACTGGTAGGCATTAAAAATTGGCCACTAGATACAGGTGGGCGCTATATTGTCATTTGTTATAAGGCGACTGAGTTCTCTGGTAGCCTTCGCTCTTCAGATGAAGGAGAAGTTTCTTGGATTCAAAAAGACCAGATTCCAAACTTGGATCTGGCCTATGATATGTTACCCTTGATGGAGATGATGGAAGCTCCGGACAAGTCGGAGTTTTTCTACCGCCACTGTACAGAAGATGGCTGGGAGAAAGAGATTTTTTAGTCTTTTACTAAATAACCAAGTTGATCCAAGGCCTCCTCGATATAGTGGAGGTCTTGTTGTGTTTTCTGTCTAATAGTAATAGAAGATTAGGAAAAAACATATATACTCTGAAATAAATTTAAAATATTTCTAAAAAAGTATTGACAAAAACAAAGAAAACGCTTACTATATACATAAGGGAACGGTTCCACAATATAAAAAGGAGGAGTGATGACTACAATAAAACAGGTTGCTGAAGAAGCTGGAGTATCAAAGTCAACAGTTTCAAGATATATTTCGAAAAAAGGCTATGTCGGAGATGATGCGAGAGAAAAGATAAAAAATGCTATCAAGAAATTAAATTACACACCAAATGTATTAGCACAATCTTTAAAAACTAAAAAAATCAAATGGTAGGACTCTTATTGCCAGATATTTCTAATCCCTTCTTCCCAAGATTGGTTCGAGGAGCCGAATCATATTTGAAAGATAAAGGTTATAGGATTATGGTTGGTACTATTTCAGATCATGATTCGTTAGAAGAATATATAAACCTTTTGTTAAAAACAAATGCAGCTGGTATTATAACAACACTTGACTTTACAAAGGAATTTCCAAATCTAACATTACCTGTTGTTGTGGTTGACCGGATTAGTAAAGATACAGGCTATGGTGTTTTTTCTGATAATCAGTTGGGTGGACGTTTGGCTGCTAAAGCAATTTGGAATGCTGGCGCTAAGCAAGTTATGATTATTAAAGTTTTAGATGATAAAGCTGAGAACATTGCGGAACGATTTGAAGCCAGTTTAAACTATTTGAGCAATAAATCTTTAGAGATTTGTATTGAAGAAAGTGAAACGTTTGACTTTGAAAAAATTCAAAAAGAAGCTAAAGAGAATCTAAAAAGAAATCCAAATATTGATAGTATTATAGCACCTTCTGATATTCATGCGATAGCTTATATTCATGAAATTTTAGCAATTGGGAAAAAAATTCCAGATGATATTCAAATCATTGGTTATGATGATATTGTACTTAGTCAATTTATTTATCCTTCTTTATCAACTATCCACCAATCATCATATAAAATGGGAGAACAGGCTGCAAAGCTAATCTATAATATGGCAAATAAGTTCTCTATAGATGAAGCTAAAATTAAACTCCCTGTTAGGTACATAGAAAGAAATACATTAAGGAGAAAGAAATGAGTAAAATTGTTGTTGTTGGAAGCATTTCAATGGACTTAGTTATGAGAACAAAAAGGATTCCAGAAGGAGGTGAAACGATTTTTGGGGATTCATTTAATATAGTTCCAGGTGGAAAAGGTGCAAATCAGGCTGTAGCTATTGGTAGATTATCCAGTGTAGAAGATAATATTTACATATTTGGGGACGTTGGGGAAGATATTTTTTCAGCAGATTTACTAAGCAATCTGCAAAATAATAATATTTCTATAGAATATGTGGGAACGGTACCACAATCTACAGGAGTTGCACAAATTACTTTATATGGAGGTGATAATAGGATTATTTATTATCCCGGAGCGAATAATTTAGTTAAAACAAATGATTGGAAAAATGAGTGGGAATTGATTAGTGATGCAAGTATTGTTGTATTACAAAATGAAATACCACATGAAGCCAACTTATCTATAGCTAAATTTTGTCAAGAAAATAAAGTTAAGGTACTTTACAATCCTGCACCAGTTAGAGAAACAGACATAGAGATGATTCCTTTTTGTGATTTTATTACTCCTAATGAGCATGAATGTTCAGAGCTTTTTCCAGATAAGAAATTAGAAGAAATTATTAAAATTTATCCTAATAAAATGATTGTGACATTAGGAGTTGAAGGTTCTATTTATTATGATGGGACAGCAGTTCAGAAGATTCCTGCTATAAAAGCAGAAGTAGTTGATACTACAGGAGCAGGAGATACGTTTAATGGTGCTTTTGCTTATGCTATCTCAAAAGGAAAAGAGATGAATGTTGCATTGTCCTTTGCAACGATTGCTTCACATCTTTCTGTTCAAAGATTTGGAGCGCAAGGAGGCATGCCGAGTTTGAAAGAAATAAAGGAGCATTCAGGATATGAAGAAATATGGGATTTTAAATAGTAATATAGCAAAACTAGCTGATGATTTAGGTCATATGGATTTGGTTTGTATCGGAGATTTAGGATTGCCAGTTCCAAAAGGTGTTGATAAAATTGATTTAGCATTAAGAAAAGGCAGTCCAAGTTTTTTAGAAGTTTTAAAAGAATATTCAGATCATGTACTTATTGAAAAAATTTTCTTAGCAGAAGAAATTAAGGAAAAAAACAAAGAACAGTGGCAAGCAGTTCTAGATCTTTTAGGATCGAATATAATTATTGAATATATTAGTCATGAAGAATTGAAAGCTATGAATACTAAAGTTAAGGCAGTTATTCGCACTGGGGAAGATACACCATATTCGAATATAATCTTGCAATCAGGAGTTATTATTTAGAAGGGGGTTGCCTATGAAAATTGAAATGAAGAACATTTCAAAATCTTTTGGGAATAATCGTGTTTTAGAAAGTATTGATTTGGTTCTTAATTCAGGAGAAGTTCATGCTTTAATGGGAGAGAATGGTGCAGGCAAATCAACCTTAATGAATATTTTAACTGGACTTTTTCCAGCTACTTCAGGAACTATTTTTATTGATGGAAAAGAAAAAACATTTTCTAATCCTCAAGAGGCAGAACGGTTTGGACTGAGTTTTATTCATCAAGAAATGAATACTTGGCCAGATATGACTGTACTTGATAATCTTTTTTTAGGAAGAGAAATAAAAAATTCGATTGGGTTTTTAGATAAAGCTAGTATGGAAAGGAAAGCTAAAGAAGCATTTAAACGTCTTAATATCTCTATTCCTCTTGATGCAATCATTGGTCAATTATCAGTCGGACAACAACAAATGATAGAAATAGCAAAATGTTTATTATCAGAAGTTTCCTTGTTAATTATGGATGAACCCACAGCAGCTTTAACTGATCGTGAAACTGAAACACTTTTTAAAGTGATAGAAGGATTAAAATCTGATGGTGTAGGTATTGTGTATATTTCACATCGGATGGAAGAAATCTTTAAGATTACAGATCTTATAACTGTTATGAGGGATGGGTTTGTAATTGATACCAAGAAAACGAACTTAACTAATGCGGATGAATTAGTTCAGAAGATGGTAGGTCGTGAATTAGAAGATTATTATCCAGAAAAAAAGGCTGAGATTGGGAATATTGTTTTTCAAGCTAAGAATCTTTCTGGTGATGCTTTTACGGATATTTCTTTCTATGTACGTCAAGGGGAAATTCTTGGTTTTTCTGGTTTGATGGGTGCTGGTCGTACTGAAATAATGCGAGCAATTTTTGGAATTGATTCTTTAAAATCTGGTCAAATTATAATAAACGAAGAACAACTGATAATTAAAAATCCTTTTGAAGCAATTAAGCATGGAATTGGTTTCTTAACAGAAGATCGTAAAGATGAGGGATTGATTTTAGATTTTTCTATTAAAGATAATATGACTTTACCTAATACTCGTGATTTTGTTAAAAATGGCATTTTCGATAATAAAACAAGTGATATATTTGTACAACGTTTAATTGATAGGCTACGAATTAAATCAGGTTATCCAGATAAGGAAGTTGGAACACTTTCTGGTGGTAACCAACAGAAAGTAGTTTTAGCAAAATGGATAGGTATTGCACCAAAAGTACTGATTTTAGATGAGCCAACTCGTGGGGTAGATGTTGGAGCTAAGCGTGAAATTTACCAATTAATGAATGAATTGGCTGAACGAGGTGTACCGATTATTATGGTCTCTTCAGATTTACCAGAAGTGATTGGAGTCAGTGATCGCATTATGGTCATGCATGAAGGTAGAATTAGTGGGGAATTAACACGTCGAGAAGCTACACAAGAAAAAGTTATGCAACTAGCTACAGGAGGACAATAGTGTGAAAAATACTATGAAGTATATGTCAGAATTGACAACAGTAATAGCATTGATAATTTTAATGGCTGTCATCACTATTATCAATTCAAATTTTTTAACAGCAAATAATCTGTTAAATTTACTATTGCAAGTAACATCAAATGCACTGATCGCTTTTGGAATGACTTTTGTTATTCTAACAGGTGGAATTGATTTATCAGTTGGATCAATTTTAGCCTTATCCAGTGCGCTCACAGCTGGCCTATTAGGATCTGGAATGCCTGTTACATTAGCAATTCTCATCTCTTTAATTTTGGGTTGCATTCTGGGGATGATGAATGGTTTATTGATTTCCTACGGGAAATTAGCTCCATTTATCGTTACTTTAGCAACTATGACTATTTTTAGAGGCGCAACACTTGTTTATACAAATGGGAATCCTATTACAAAAGGATTAAGTGATACATTCTTATTTCAATTTTTGGGGCAAGGTTACATAGTCGGAATTCCATTTCCTGTAATTATTATGTTTATTGTATTTATTGTTTTATATGTTTTACTTCATAAAACAGCATTTGGTAAATCTGTGTATGCTATAGGGGGGAATGAAAAAGCAGCATATATATCAGGTGTGAAACTAAATAAAGTGAAAATTATCATTTATTCAATTTCAGGTATGATGGCTTCAATTTCTGGATTGATTATAACATCACGCTTAAGTTCTGCTCAACCAACAGCAGGTGCTAGTTATGAAATGGATGCTATTGCAGCTGTTGTTCTTGGGGGAACCTCATTATCAGGAGGTAAAGGTCGTATACTGGGGACCTTAATAGGTGCTTTAATTATTGGGGTTTTGAATAATGGACTTAATATTATCGGTGTGTCAGCATTTTGGCAGCAAGTAGTAAAAGGAGTTGTAATTTTAATTGCTGTTCTGATTGATCGTTTTAAAGTTGTAAAACAGTAGAATCATTTTCAATTTTTTTGGAAATAGCAACAATTTATTAGATGACGAACAATAGTCGGGATGGAAACTATCCCTATAGATATATATTACGAGGAGTAATAACATGAAAATTATTAAAAAAATTAGCATTTTTGCTTTGTTTGTAACATTTATTTTTGCTTTAGTAGCTTGTGGAAAAACTGGTTTAGGAAATTCATCAAATGATAATAAATCTACGACTCAAAAGTCGGCAAAAGAATTAAAATTAGGAGTTTCTATTTCGACTACTAACAATCCCTATTTTGTAGCTATGAAAGATGGTCTTGAAAAAGCCGCAGGAGAAAAAGAAGTAACTTTGAAGATAGCAGATGCACAAGATGATGCTGCTAGACAAGCAGATGATATTCAGAATTTTATTAGTCAAAATGTAGATGCTTTACTAATTAATCCAGTTGATTCTGATGCAATTGTTACATCTATTAAAGCTGCTAATAATGCAAATATTCCAGTAATCTTAATTGACCGCGGTAGTAATGGTGGTGAAGTCTTGACAACTGTTGCTTCTGATAACGTAGAAGCAGGTAAAATGGCTGCCGAATTTATTACCAAGCAATTGGGAGAAAAAGCAAAAACTTTTGAATTATCAGGAGTCCCTGGCGCTTCTGCAACTGTAGATAGAGGTAAAGGATTTGAACAAATTTCAAAGACAAATTTAGATGTTCTTTCTAGTCAATCCGCTAATTTTGATCGCGCAAAAGCTTTGAATACAGCGCAAAATATGATTCAAGGAAACAAAGAAGTACAAGCAATCTTTGCACAGAATGATGAGATGGCGTTAGGAGCTGCACAAGCAGTAAAAGCAGCTGGTCTTAGCAATGTATTAATTGTTGGTATTGATGGTCAACCAGATGCACATGACGCTATTGCAAAAGGTGATATTACTGCCACTATCGCTCAGCAACCAGCTAAGATGGGTGAAATTGCTATTCAATCAGCAATAGATCATTATCAAGGGAAAAAACTGGAAAAAGAAACAGTTTCTCCAATTTATCTTGTGACTAAGGATAATGTTGATCAACATAACTGGTGATATATTTTTAGTAAGCAAGTAGTTGTTAATTTTCATTCCATGTGGTTTTTAAATATCATTGTTACTATTTGAGCTATTGGATTCAAAAAGACCAGATTCCAAACTTGGATTTGGCCTATGATATATTACCCTTGATGGAGATGATGGAAGATCCTGACAAATCTGAATTTTTCTACCCTCGCCGTACAGAAGACGATTGGGAACAGAAAATTTTCTAATCCTTTACTAAATAACCGAGCTGATCCAAGGCCTCCTCGATATAGTGGAGGTCTTGTTGTGTCTCGGCTTCGACTAGGTGGTAATGGATGCCATCTGTCAATTCAGACAAAGGTCTGAAGTCAGAATGCTCGACTTGTTCTAGAAAATGTTGCACATCTCTGCGGCAAGACAGTTTCAGCAAGGTTTCAATTTCTCCATAAACGGGATGGTCAATCAAGGTGTTCTGGACACGCCCTCCATTATCTACGATAGCAAGGAGTTCTTGACCGATTTCTTCAACTTCATGTTTGACTTTGAAAAGTTTGTGGACGTATGGATTGACATCAACTTGCTTATAGACGTAGCCACGATTAGTGGATAGGATAGGAGCGCCATCGGCTCTCAAAATTGCAATGTCCTGCACAATGACCTGACGTGTGACATGAAAATGTTCCGCCAAACTTTGGCCATTGAGGGCTTTTGGAGCTTCTTTCAAGAGTTGGAGAAGGGCTTGTTTGCGATCTTTTGTCATAGTTCTTCCTTTTAACGGCGTTTTCGAAGCACTTTATAGACAGCTAGTGCTAATGTATAGTCTACCATACTATGGATAATTGTACCAAATCCAACTAGCACAAATAGAACATAAAACATATTTTCTACATTGGTACCGGAAGTTGCATAAAAAACGACACAAGCTAATACTTCAGCAAGGGCATGGACAAGCGCTAACACAAAGTTGAAAATCCAGGAAGATTTTGGTTTATCAAGGGTATCGGGGAATTTTTGTAGGTAAAGAGCTCCCAAAGTACCAAAAAAGATATGGGAAAAAGCTCGAAAAACGATAACCATGGGATAGCCAGCCATCAAAAAACCAAAACTAGAGGCTAGGATGACAAAAACTGCCATCAAGGGCGACAAGAACATGGCAATAAAAATAGCGATATGGCTCCCCAGAGTGTAAGAAGCAGGTGGAATGACAATCTTGAAAGGCATAACAATTGGAATCAAAATTGCAATAGCCGTTAAGAGGGCAGTCATTGTCATAAATTGTGTCTTTTTCCGTGTGTTCATAAGAATCTCCTTTTTAACTGTATATACACTAGTATAGTATAATAAACAAGACAATAAATCAAGGATTTACCTAAGTTTATAGACCATTTTAAATTAAATATTGGTAAAGATTTCACTAATAATAGTAACGATATAGAGCAAAATCTCCACCTTCATGTTTGAAAGCGGAGATTGTTTTTATTTCTTCAAGGTTTGTAGTCTTGGAACAATGGCTAGGGTTAGAACTGCGGAAATAACTAATTCAGCAATCGAATTTGTTGAGATAACAGTTGCTAGGAGTTTTTGGATATTACCATCAAAGACATTTCCAAAAAGGTAGAAAATTCCACCAAGTACAAAGACTGTATTGGTAAGTGAACCCAGGGCACCAGCTAGAATCAGACCTGTCTTGTTTTTCATCAGTTTATAGACTAGATAAGGAGTCAAACCAATCAAAATACGTGGAACGATGGCAATGATAGCTGAGTAGATATTTCCGTTTGGTACAAAAGGTGAGAAGAGGTAGCTTGTTGGTAAAATTGTAATCGTATTAACTGTCAAGCTAAGTAGCCCCATCAAAAATCCAAGTGTAACACCAACGCGTGGACCGTAGATAATGCTGGCAATAATGACAGGAATATGAACGATGGTCGGTTTGATTGGAAATGGAAAAAGGTTAAAGATAAGTGAGCTTAGAAAATGAATCACAAGCATGGTTGCAAAAAAGATAGCAATGGGTGCAATATTAGAGCGTTTTTTCATCGAGAGTTTCCTTTATTCTTTCTAAAATAATTGTGAGGTCAGCTAAAGCTCCTCGTCCGTGGTCTCCACAAGCTAGTAGGGATTCCTTAGGAGCAATCAGCTGATAGCCGTAGCTTTCTAATGTTTTCAGATTAGCCTGAGTTGCCGGATGGTCATACATTTTTGTATTCATTGCTGGTGCGATGAGTTTGGGAATATGACTGGGCATGGCTAGAGCTGTACTGGTTACCATGTTGTCCGCAAAGCCGTGAGCTAGTTTTGCAATAGTATTAGCTGTTGCAGGGACTACGATGAATAAATCCGTTTCTTTTCCAAGCTCGATATGATTCACTTTGTCAGGATAGGGTTCCTTCATGACATCTAGATGGACAGGATTCTGTGAGAGTACCTGTAGTGTCAAAGGTTGGATAAACTCTGTAGCAGCCTGAGTCATTAAAACAGTGACTTGATGGCCTTGTTTTTTTAGAGAACTGACTAAATCTGCCGACTTATAAGAGGCGATTGAGCCCGTTACAGCCAAGAGAATGTTTGCCATAGCTTTCCTTTCTAAGAATGATAGGCTTGAATTTTTTCAAGGAGGAGTTTTGCAATTTCTTCTTTAGTCTGGACTGTTTGAAGCTGATCTTTTTCAACAAAGATAGCTCTGTGCTGGTTTGCTGAAATTTGAGTCAGGTCATTTGAGATAATCAAGTCTGCTTGGTTCTTGATAAGACTTTTTCTAGCAATGTCAACCAGATGGTCTTCGGTAACATCAACCAGTAGCTTAAAGCCAATCAGATGAATAGCTGGATTCCACTCCTTGACTAAAGAGATGATTTTTGGTGTTTTTTTCAGAAACAAAACCTGAACCTCATCAGTTGAAGAAATCTTAGCTTGATGATTTTGCTTGCTTAAAAATTCTTCTATATTGGAACTAGATTGAACTTCCTCAAACCCTGTCATATAGACAGGAGTGTAATCAGACACCGCCATTGAGTGAATCAAAACCTGATAATCTGTAACACGTTCTTGCATTTCCAGTAGAAGGTCCTTGGTATTGCTAATTTCTCGAATACTTAGGTTGGGATGAGCTTCTGGCTTCAAAGATCGTTTTGTCGTAATTAAACAAACTTCATGCCCAGCAGCAAGCAAGGTTTCAGTGATGATTTTCCCCAAGCGACCTGTGGAATGGTTAGTGATAGAGCGGACGCTATCGATAGCTTCACTGGTACCGCCCGATGTAACTAAAATTTTCATAGCACTATTGTACACAAAAATAAACGGTAAGTAAAATGAAAGTGATAAAATTTTGGTAAAAGGAAAGAATATAGTTTCAAACTATAAAGCCATATAAAATTTAAGAAAGGACTCTAAAAACCTTAAAAACAGGGATATTTACGAACGTTTAGAGAGTTTAAGGATGTTAAAAATCTTGTTTTGTGTTATAATGAATTATCATAAAAGAGGTTAGAGGAGTTTTGAATGAAAACAGATATTGAAATCGCACAGAGTATTGAGTTGAAGCCAATCGTTGATGTTGTAGAGAAACTTGGTATTTCTTACGACGATTTGGAGTTGTACGGAAAGTACAAGGCTAAGCTCAGCTTTGATAAAATTCGTGCAGTTGAGAGTAATCCAGTTGGAAAATTGATTCTGGTTACTGCCATCAACCCAACACCTGCAGGTGAAGGAAAATCAACTATTACCATTGGTCTTGCGGATGCCTTGAACAAGATTGGCAAGAAAACCATGATCGCTATCCGCGAACCATCTCTTGGTCCAGTAATGGGGATTAAGGGCGGTGCTGCAGGAGGTGGTTACGCTCAAGTGTTGCCAATGGAAGATATCAATCTCCACTTTACTGGAGACATGCATGCCATTACAACTGCCAACAACGCTCTTTCTGCCTTGATTGACAACCACTTGCACCAAGGGAATGAGTTGGGAATTGACCAACGTCGTATCCTCTGGAAACGTGTTGTGGATTTGAACGACCGTGCTCTTCGCCATGTGACCGTTGGACTTGGTGGTCCTCTAAACGGTATTCCTCGTGAGGATGGATTTGATATTACAGTTGCTTCCGAAATCATGGCAATTCTTTGCTTGGCAACAGACATCGAGGACTTGAAACGTCGTTTGGCCAATATCGTAATCGGTTATCGCTATGACCGTACACCTGTTTCTGTAGGTGATTTGCAGGTTGAAGGTGCTTTAGCTTTGATTTTGAAGGATGCGATTAAGCCGAACCTAGTTCAGACAATTTACGGTACACCTGCCTTTGTACATGGTGGTCCATTTGCCAATATTGCTCACGGATGTAACTCTGTCTTAGCAACTACAACAGCCCTTCACTTGGCTGATTACACAGTTACTGAAGCTGGTTTTGGTGCAGACCTTGGTGCCGAGAAATTCCTTGATATCAAGACACCAAACTTGCCAACTTCTCCAGATGCAGTAGTTATTGTAGCAACCCTTCGTGCCCTTAAGATGAATGGTGGCGTGGCTAAAGACGCTTTGACAGAGGAAAATGTGGAGGCGGTTCGTGCCGGTTTTGCTAACTTGAAACGCCACGTTGAAAATATCCGTAAGTTCGGTATTCCAGCAGTCGTAGCTATTAATGAATTTGTCTCTGATACAGAAGCTGAAATCGCAGCCTTGAAAGAACTCTGTGCCTCAATCGATGTACCAGTTGAGTTGGCAAGTGTCTGGGCTGATGGCGCAGAAGGTGGAGTAGCACTTGCCGAAACAGTTGTCAAGACTATCGCTGAAAACCCATCTAACTATAAACGTTTGTATGACAATGACCTTTCTGTCCAAGAAAAGATTGAAAAGATTGTTACTGAAATCTACCGTGGTAGCAAAGTGAACTTTGAGAAGAAAGCTCAAACACAAATCGCTCAAATCGTTCAAAACGGTTGGGACAAATTGCCAATCTGTATGGCTAAAACTCAATATAGTTTCTCAGATAATCCAAATGCACTTGGAGCACCTGAAAACTTTGAAATTACTATTCGTGAATTGGTACCAAAATTAGGGGCAGGCTTTATCGTTGCCCTAACTGGCGATGTCATGACCATGCCAGGACTTCCCAAACGACCAGCAGCCCTCAACATGGATGTTGAAAGCGATGGAACAGTATTAGGCTTGTTCTAGTATATTGCAATTGACTTTATACTCTTCGAAAATCTCTTCAAACCACGTCAGCTTCACCTTGCCGTACTCAAGTACAGCCTGCGGCTAGCTTCCTAGTTTGCACTTCGATTTTTATTGAGTAATAAATGAGTTTGGAAATAATACCCAAGCTCATTTTTTATCTAGATATAAGAAGTTTCCTTCTACACGTAACCAGTCTAGGTAAAGATATTTTCCCTGAATTCTGATATAATAGAAATATTGACTTCAAGAGTAAGGAAGAGAAGATGAACGCATTATTAAATGGAATGAATGACCGTCAGGCTGAGGCGGTGCAAACGACAGAAGGGCCCTTGTTAATCATGGCGGGGGCTGGTTCTGGTAAGACCCGTGTTTTAACCCACCGTATTGCTTATCTGATTGATGAAAAGCTGGTTAATCCTTGGAATATCTTGGCCATTACCTTTACTAACAAGGCTGCGCGTGAGATGAAAGAGCGTGCTTATAACCTTAATCCAGCCACTCAGGACTGTCTGATTGCGACCTTCCACTCCATGTGTGTGCGTATTTTGCGTCGCGATGCGGACCATATTGGCTACAATCGCAATTTTACAATTGTCGATCCTGGTGAACAGCGAACGCTCATGAAACGCATTCTCAAACAGTTGAACTTGGATCCTAAAAAATGGAATGAACGGAGTATCTTAGGGACTATTTCCAATGCTAAGAATGATCTGATTGATGATGTGGCTTATGCTGCCCAAGCTGGAGATATGTACACGCAAATCGTGGCCCAGTGCTACACTGCTTACCAAAAAGAACTGCGTCAGTCTGAGTCTGTTGACTTTGATGATTTGATTATGCTGACCCTACGTCTCTTTGATCAAAATCCTGATGTTTTGACCTACTATCAGCAGAAGTTTCAGTACATCCATGTTGATGAGTACCAAGATACTAACCATGCCCAGTATCAATTGGTCAAACTCTTGGCTTCACGTTTTAAAAACATCTGTGTTGTTGGGGATGCGGACCAGTCTATCTATGGTTGGCGTGGTGCTGATATGCAGAATATCTTGGACTTCGAGAAAGATTATCCCCAAGCCAAGGTTGTTTTGTTGGAGGAGAATTATCGTTCAACCAAAACTATTCTCCAAGCGGCCAACGAGGTCATTAAAAACAATAAAAACCGCCGTCCTAAGAATCTCTGGACTCAAAACGCTGATGGGGAACAAATCGTTTACTATCGTGCCAATGATGAGCTAGATGAGGCTGTATTTGTAGCCAGAACTATCGATGAACTTGGTCGGAGTCAAAACTTCCTTCACAAGGATTTTGCAGTTCTTTATCGTACTAATGCGCAGTCCCGTACTATTGAGGAAGCCTTGCTCAAGTCAAATATCCCTTATACCATGGTTGGCGGAACCAAGTTCTACAGCCGTAAGGAAATCCGAGATATTATCGCTTACCTCAATCTTATTGCCAATTTGAGTGACAATATCAGTTTTGAGCGTATTATCAACGAACCGAAACGTGGAATTGGGCCAGGTACAGTTGAGAAAATCCGTGACTTTGCGAATATGCAAGATATGTCCATGCTAGATGCTTCTGCTAATATCATGTTATCTGGTATCAAGGGTAAAGCAGCCCAGTCTATCTGGGATTTTGCCAATATGATTCTGGATTTGCGGGAGCAACTGGACCACTTAAGCATTACTGAGTTAGTTGAGTCCGTCCTAGAAAAAACAGGTTATGTCGATATTCTTAACACCCAAGCGACTCTAGAAAGCAAGGCTAGGGTTGAAAATATTGAAGAGTTCCTTTCTGTGACGAAAAACTTTGATGATACCTCTGATGGTCCAGAAGAGGAAACTGGTTTGGACAAACTGAGTCGTTTCTTAAATGACCTGGCCTTGATTGCGGACACAGATTCAGGTAGTCAGGAGACATCAGAAGTGACCCTAATGACCCTGCATGCTGCCAAAGGTCTCGAGTTTCCAGTTGTCTTTTTGATTGGGATGGAAGAAAATGTCTTTCCGCTTAGCCGTGCAGCTGAAGATCAAGATGAATTAGAAGAAGAACGCCGTCTAGCCTATGTAGGTATCACGCGTGCAGAGAAAATTCTCTATCTGACCAATGCCAACTCACGCCTGCTTTTTGGTCGTACCAACTACAACCGTCCGACTCGTTTTATTAATGAAATTAGTTCAGACTTACTTGAGTATCAAGGTCTGGCTCGTCCAGCAAATACAAGCTTTAAGGCATCTTATAGCAGTGGTGGTCTTGCCTTCGGTCAAGGTATGAGTTTGGCGCAGGCCCTCCAAGACCGTAAACGCGGTGTGGCACCAAAAACTATTCAGTCAAGCGGTCTTCCATTTGGTCAATTTACAGCTGGTGCAAAATTAGCGTCTAGCGAGACAAATTGGTCTATTGGTGACATTGCTCTCCACAAGAAATGGGGAGAGGGAACCGTTCTGGAAGTTTCAGGTAGTGGTGCTACGCAGGAATTGAAAATCAATTTCCCAGAAGTTGGTTTGAAAAAACTTTTAGCCAGTGTGGCTCCAATTGAGAAAAAAATCTAATTTTCCATCCTTCTCACGAATAATAAAGTGAGGAGGATTTTTATGTACAGTATTTCATTCCAAGAAGATTCACTGCTGCCAAGAGAAAGACTGGCCAAAGAAGGAGTTGAAGCGCTCAGTAACCAAGAGTTGCTAGCTATTCTACTCAGGACAGGAACACGTCAAGCTAGCGTTTTTGAAATTGCCCAGAAAGTCTTGAATAATCTTTCAAGCCTAACAGATTTGAAAAAAATGACCCTGCAGGAATTGCAGAGTCTATCTGGTATCGGGCGCGTTAAGGCCATAGAATTACAAGCAATGATTGAACTGGGGCATCGTATTCATAAACATGAGACTATTGAGATGGAAAGTATTCTCAGCAGTCAAAAGTTGGCCAAGAAGATGCAACAGGAATTGGGGGATAAAAAACAAGAGCACCTGGTGGCGCTCTATCTCAATACTCAAAATCAAATCATCCATCAACAGACCATTTTTATCGGTTCTGCAACTCGTAGTATCGCTGAGCCGCGAGAGATTCTTCACTATGCTATCAAGCATATGGCGACTTCACTCATCTTGGTCCATAATCATCCTTCAGGAGCGGTAGCGCCTAGCCGAAATGATGATCATGTCACTAAACTTGTGAAAGAAGCCTGCGACCTGATGGGAATTGTCCTCTTGGACCATTTGATTGTCTCACATTCTAGTTACTTTAGTTACCGTGAAAAGACGGATTTAATCTAAAGTTCATTAACGACATAGTCAAAGAGGTTTTTATCTTTGGGACGATTTTCAAATAGAAATTCTGGGTGCCATTGGACACCGAGAAAGGCAACATCATCCGTACTCATGACAGCTTCAATAATGCCATCCTTAGGATCATGAGCCGCAATCTTTAAATTTGGTGCTAAATCCTTGATGCTCTGATGGTGGAAGGAATTGATATGGGAAATTTCTCCATAGATTTCTCGAAGAACTGTATCAGGTTCTGTCACCAAGCGTTGGGTTGTGTACTCTGCGGAACAATCCTGCCAGTGATCTTCGATATTTTGATACAAAGTTCCACCCATGGCAACGTTAAAGAGTTGAGTTCCACGGCAGACAGAGAAAATGGGCTTTTTCTGTTTAATCGCTTCCTTGATGAGGGCCAGTTCGAAGATATCTCTTTGAAGGTGGTAGTCATCGCTATCAATGGTTTTTGGTTCACCATAGAATTTTGGATCAACATTTTGTCCACCTGACAAGATGAGCTTGTCAACCATACTGATATAGTGGCAGGCCATTTCTTGATCACCAATCGGTAGGATGATGGGAATCCCTCCAGCGTCTTTAACGCCTTCAACAAAGCCTTTTGCTGCGTAGCTCATCATGATGTCATCATCTGGATGAGTTTTTTCGTTTCCTGTAATCCCTATAACTGGTTTTTTCATAAAATGATTTTCGCTTTCTAATCCTCTTTTCGCATGAAATAGAGGAGGGTTTGGAGTTCACTTGTCAAATCGACATACTGAACGACCACATCTTTTGGTAAATGCAGATGGACTGGTGAAAAACTAAGAATTCCTTTCACGCCAGCATCAACCAAGAGATTAGCGACCTCTTGTGACTTAACGCTGGGAACGGTCAGGATAGCAGTCTTCACATCAGCATCCTTGATTTTATCCTTGATTTGAGAAATTCCGTAAATGGGAATTCCATCAGGAGTTTGGCTACCGACTTCAGGATGGTCATCAAGGTCAAAGGCCATGATAATCTTCATCTTGTTACGCTCATGGAAACGGTAGTGGAGAAGGGCATGCCCCATATTTCCAATACCAACCAGCATGACATTGGTAATAGAGTTATCATTGAGCAAATCGGCAAAAAATGTCATCAGTTTTTTGACATCATAGCCAAATCCACGACGACCAAGTTCACCAAAATAGGAAAAATCACGACGTACGGTCGCGGAATCAATCCCAATGGCCTCTGCAATTTGCTTAGAGTTGGCACGTTCAATCTTTTCTGCATGAAATCTCTTAAAAATTCGATAGTAGAGAGAGAGTCTTTTCGCTGTAGCTTTTGGAATAGCAGACTGTTTATCTTTCACAAAATCACAACCTTTCTATTCTTCTATTTTATAGAAACATTGTGAAAAAATCAACAAAAACAAGAAAAAACTAAGAAAAATCTTAGTTTTGATGTAAAAAATCTGCATGTGATAGAAAACGGTAGAGGTCTCCGACCAGTCCTTGGTAAACTTCCTGCCCTTGAAAGGTCAAAGAGGTTACATAAAGTGTATCTGGCAGAGTCACACATCCTGACAGAGCCAGCATGAGAGCCTCGTAATCATCATACTTGAGAGTGCGCTCTACATGATAGCTGTCCTTATAAGTTAGTTCAAACATTTTGGCTCTATCTTTCTGATTTTGTAAAGACACCACGTTCTACCAAGCTATCCATGAGGAAGTAGAATTTTTCCTGATGAATGTGGTGGTCTTCTGATTTGAAAATATCAACTAGACGAAGGCCAAACTTGTCAGTGATATTGATTTTAGCCCCTGTAAGTTCCTTGTTAATAATGATTTTGAGTTGGAAGCCTTCACCGCTGTTTGGCACTTTTTCCAAAAGGCGAGTCAATTCATAGTTACCAACCTTAGTCTCAAAAAAGGTGTTGTCCTTAAGGGTGAATTTTTTAACAGAAGGGCTAAGAGTGTAGTCGTAACGACAATTTTTTAACTGAATGGTTTTTTCAAATGCCATATGGCTAACCTCCGATAATTTCTTTTAAGGTTTTTGCGAGGGTTTGTAGGTCTTCAACAGTATTTTCTGGCGACAAACTGATGCGAACGGATTCCTTCAAGCGTTCTGAATTTGCCCCGTACATGGCTTCGAGAACATGACTAGATTGGACAATGCCAGCAGTGCAAGCTGAGCCAGTAGAGATAGAAATTCCAGCCAAATCTAGACGGAGGAGTAAGAGGTCATTTTTCTGACCAGGAAATCCAATATTGAGAACATAAGGGAGATGGTGTTCGCCTCTATTCAGGTAATACTGAATTCCTTCTAGCTCTGTAAGAAAGGCAGTTTCTAGATTTTGTACATGTTGAAAATGTTCTTCTTGCTTTTCTAAATCTTCTTTTAGGGCTGCAACCATGCCTACGATGGCAGCTAGATTTTCAGTACCTGCACGTTTTTTCTGTTCTTGGTCTCCGCCATGAAGATAGGAATCAAAGTCCATGCTAGATGCGTAGAGAAAGCCGATTCCCTTAGGACCATGGAACTTGTGGGCAGAAGCAGTGAGAAAATCAATGCCCAATTCTTCTGGGTGTATAGGGATTTTGCCAATAGCTTGAACTGCATCGACATGATAGGCAGCAGGGTGTTGCTTGAGTATTTGGCCAATTTCAGCAATGGGTAGTAGGTTTCCTGTCTCATTATTGGCAAACATGGTAGAAACCAAAATCGTATCATCACGTAAAGCTTTTTGAATTTGTTGAGCTGTGATTTCTTGATTTTCTGGTTGGATAATGGTTGCTTCAAACCCAAAGTGTTGAACCAAGTAATCAATGGTTTCAAGGACGGCATGGTGCTCAATGGCAGTTGTGATGATATGTTTTCCTTGTTCTTGGTGACGAAGGCAGTAGCCAATGATGGCAGTATTGTTTCCTTCAGTCCCACCAGAAGTGAAAAAGATATGTTGAGGTTTTGTCCCCAGTAACAAGGCTAGTTCCTGACGGGCTTCTCTCAAGAGTTTGCCAGCTTGACGACCATGACCATGAATACTAGATGGATTGCCATGGGTTTCTTGCATAACCTTGGTCATAGCTGAAATAGCAACTGCTGACATGGGAGTCGTTGCAGCATTGTCCAAATAAATCAAAGAATCACCTTATTTCTTTTTGTTGTAGGCAAAGAGTGGGCTGACTGGTTTTCTTTCGTGGATACGGACGATAGCATCACCAATTAACTCACTAGCAGTGATGTAGCATACGTTTTTAGGAGTTTTTTCTTTTGTTGCTACTGAATCAGTCACAAGAATTTCTTTAATATTAGTATTGTCAAGAAGTTCAGCAGCTCCTTCGACGAAGAGACCGTGGCTAGAAACAGCATAAATTTCTGTAGCCCCTTCACGTTCAACGATTTTAGCAGCTTCAGAGAAGGTACGTCCTGTATTAAGAATATCATCAATCAAGATGGCTTTCTTACCTTCAACATCACCGATGATATAGCCTTCGTTACGAGTTGCATCGTCTTGAGGGTAATCGATAATGGCGATAGGAGCATCAAGATATTCAGCCAAGCTACGAGCACGTTTCACACCTGAATTTTTAGGGCTAACGACAACAACATCTGACCCAAGGAGCCCCTTATCGCAGTAATGTTTTGCAAATAGAGGAACTGTATAGAGGTTGTCAACAGGAATATCAAAGAAGCCTTGCACCTGAACAGCATGCAAATCAAGGGTAAGGACACGGTCAACACCAGCCTTAACTAGCATATTAGCAACTAGTTTTGCTGTAAGTGGCTCACGAGGCGAAGCGATACGGTCTTGACGTGCATAGCCAAAATATGGAAGGACAACGTTGATACTGTGGGCACTTGCGCGCACACAAGCGTCAACCATGATCAACAATTCCATTAGGTGGTTGTTAACAGGGAAACTTGTAGACTGGATGATGTAAACATCATAACCACGGACACTTTCTTCGATATTTACTTGGATTTCTCCGTCTGAAAATTGACGTGATGATAGTTTTCCAAGTGGCACACCAACAGCTTGAGCAATTTTCTGTGCAATCTCTTGGTTAGAGTTGAGTGCGAAAAGTTTCATGTTTTTTCTATCTGACATTATAGACCGTCCTCTGTAAACTTTTTAAATCCTAGTCATATCTGCCTAGCCTATATGAACTGGGATTTTTGTATTTTATCTCTTCTATTTTACCAAAAAATGGAGATTATTTCAGCTATTTTTCATGCTTTTGACAAATCGAACCAATTTTGAGGGAGCTTTTTGGTAGGAAATCTGATTTTCCTCTAAAAATTGTTGGAAATCCTGTTTGCCGTGCTCATGATTTTCCACTTCGAGCTCTAATTCGTAATCTGTAATATCAAAGAACTGACTTTCATCCAGCGACATGAGACCAATAGCTGTTTGCATTTCATAGCGAAGTGTTGTGAGACAACCAAGCACCTGCCAGTTCTTGCTCTGGATACCATGTTTCGCCAATTCATCAAGAACCAGTCCCTGAGGCAGTTCTTCCTTACTAAGATAGTTCTCAGCATCTTTTAGTTGCAATTTTTGGTTGTATTCCATGTTTCCAACACTTTGCGGGACTTTGAGTGTCAGTTCTGCCCAGTCTTCAAAGGTTCGAATGCGCATAGCGACCTTTTTTTCTCGTAGTTCAAAATCAGGAGTGTCGATGTAGTAATTTTTTTGAAGAACAGGAGTGACACCTGTGAACTGCTCTTTTAGATGATCATATTCATCTTTTTTCAAGAGTGTTTTCAATTCAATTTCTAAATGTTTCATTTTTCTTACCTTTTCTTTATCGTTGAAAGCGGATTTATGGTATAATAAGCATTGTATTTATTGTATATGAATCTGGAGAAAAAATCAAAGATATTTTTGAAGGATAGTATGAGAACAAGGGAGAATATATGACCTTAGAATGGGAAGAATTTCTAGATCCTTACATTCAAGCTGTTGGTGAGTTAAAGATTAAACTACGTGGTATTCGGAAGCAATATCGTAAGCAAAATAAGCATTCTCCGATTGAGTTTGTGACTGGTCGAGTCAAGCCGATTGAGAGCATCAAAGAAAAAATGGCTCGGCGTGGCATTACTTATGCGACCTTAGAGCACGATTTGCAAGATATTGCTGGTTTGCGTGTGATGGTTCAGTTTGTAGATGACGTTAAGGAAGTAGTGGGAATTTTGCACAAGCGTCAGGACATGCGAATCATACAGGAGCGAGATTACATTACTCATCGAAAAGCATCAGGCTACCGTTCCTATCATGTGGTAGTAGAATATATGGTTGACACCATCAATGGAGCTAAGACTATTTTGGCAGAAATTCAAATTCGTACCTTGGCCATGAATTTCTGGGCAACGATAGAACATTCTCTCAACTACAAGTACCAAGGGGATTTCCCAGAGGAAATTAAAAAGAGACTGGAAATTACAGCCAAGATTGCCCATCAGTTGGATGAAGAAATGGGTAAAATTCGAGATGATATCCAGGAAGCCCAGGCTCTTTTTGATCCTTTGAGTAGAAAATTAAATGACGGTGTAGGAAACAGTGACGATACAGATGAAGAATACAGGTAAACGAATTGATCTGATAGCTAATAGAAAACCGCAGAGTCAAAGGGTTTTGTATGAATTGCGAGATCGTTTGAAGAGAAATCAGTTTATACTCAATGATACCAATCCGGATATTGTCATCTCCATAGGTGGGGATGGCATGCTCTTGTCGGCTTTTCATAAGTATGAAAACCAACTTGATAAGGTCCGTTTTATCGGTGTTCATACTGGACATTTGGGTTTCTATACGGACTACCGTGATTTTGAGTTGGACAAGCTAGTGACTAATTTGCAGCTAGATACCGGAGCAAGGGTTTCCTACCCTGTTCTAAATGTGAAGGTTTTTCTTGGAAATGGAGAGGTCAAGATTTTTCGTGCCCTCAACGAAGCCAGCATCCGCAGGTCTGATCGAACCATGGTGGCAGATATTGTCATCAATGGTGTTCCCTTTGAACGTTTTCGCGGAGATGGGCTAACAGTTTCGACACCGACTGGTAGTACAGCCTATAACAAGTCTCTTGGGGGTGCAGTTTTACACCCTACCATTGAAGCTCTTCAGTTAACGGAAATTGCCAGCCTTAATAATCGTGTCTATCGAACGTTGGGCTCTTCCATTATTGTTCCTAAGAAGGATAAGATTGAACTTATCCCGACGAGAAACGATTACCATACCATTTCGGTTGACAATAGCGTTTATTCTTTCCGTAATATTGAGCGTATTGAGTATCAAATCGACCATCATAAGATTCACTTTGTCGCATCACCTAGCCATACCAGTTTCTGGAATCGTGTTAAGGATGCATTTATCGGCGAGGTGGACGAATGAGGTTTGAATTTATCGCAGATGAGCATGTCAAGGTTAAGACCTTCTTAAAAAAGCACGAGGTTTCTAAGGGTCTGCTAGCTAAGATTAAGTTTCGAGGCGGAGCTATTCTAGTCAATGATCAACCACAAAATGCAACTTATCTATTGGACATTGGAGACCGCGTTACTATCGATATTCCTGCTGAGGAAGGCTTTGAAACTCTAGAAGCAATCGAGCGCCCACTGGATATTCTCTATGAGGATGACCATTTTCTAGTCTTAAATAAACCCTATGGAGTGGCTTCTATTCCTAGTGTCAATCACTCCAATACCATTGCCAATTTTATCAAGGGTTACTATGTCAAGCAAAATTACGAAAATCAGCAGGTTCACATTGTAACCAGACTTGATAGAGATACTTCTGGCTTGATGCTCTTTGCCAAGCACGGCTATGCCCATGCACGATTAGACAAGCAGTTGCAGAAAAAGTCTATTGAAAAACGCTACTTTGCTCTGGTTAAAGGAGATGAATATTTGGAGCCGGAAGGAGAAATTATTGCCCCGATTGCGCGTGATGAAGACTCCATTATTACCAGACGAGTGGCAAAAGGAGGAAAGTATGCCCATACTTCCTACAAGATTGTAGCTTCTTATGGAAATATTCATTTGGTAGATATTCGTCTGCACACTGGTCGAACTCACCAAATCAGAGTCCATTTTTCTCATATTGGTTTTCCTTTGTTGGGAGATGATTTGTATGGTGGTAGTCTGGACGACGGCATTCAACGTCAGGCCCTGCATTGCCATTACCTATCCTTTTATCATCCATTTTTAGAGCAAGACTGGCAGTTAGAAAGTCCCTTGCCGGATGATTTCAGTAACCTTATTACCCAGTTATCAACTAATACTCTATAAAAACTGATTCAGAGTATAATTATTATTTTAAAGGAGAAAACTCATGGAAGTTTTTGAAAGTCTCAAAGCCAACTTGGTTGGTAAAAATGCTCGTATCGTTCTCCCTGAAGGGGAAGAGCCTCGTATTCTTCAAGCGACTAAACGCTTGGTAAAAGAAACAGAAGTGATTCCTGTTTTGCTTGGAAATCCTGAAAAAATTAAAATTTATCTTGAAATTGAAGGGATCATGGATGGTTATGAAGTCATTGACCCTCAACATTATCCTCAATTTGAAGAAATGGTTGCTGCCTTGGTAGAGCGTCGTAAGGGCAAAATGTCTGAAGAAGATGCATGTAAGGTTTTGGTTGAAGATGTCAATTACTTTGGTGTTATGTTGGTTTACTTGGGCTTGGTTGATGGAATGGTATCTGGAGCTATTCACTCAACAGCTTCAACAGTTCGCCCAGCCCTACAAATCATCAAAACTCGTCCAAATGTGACTCGTACTTCAGGTGCCTTCCTCATGGTTCGTGGTACGGAACGTTACCTATTTGGAGACTGTGCTATCAATATCAATCCTGATGCAGAAGCCTTGGCTGAAATTGCCATCAACTCAGCAATCACAGCTAAGATGTTTGGCATCGAGCCTAAAATTGCCATGCTGAGCTATTCTACTAAAGGTTCAGGGTTTGGTGAAAGCGTTGATAAGGTCGTTGAAGCAACTAAAATTGCTCACGACTTGCGACCTGACCTTGAAATCGATGGTGAGTTGCAATTTGATGCAGCCTTTGTTCCTGAAACTGCAGCTTTGAAAGCTCCTGGAAGTACAGTAGCTGGTCAAGCAAATGTCTTTATCTTCCCAGGTATCGAGGCAGGAAATATCGGCTACAAGATGGCAGAACGTCTTGGTGGCTTTGCGGCAGTAGGTCCTGTTTTGCAAGGTTTGAACAAGCCAGTTAACGACCTTTCTCGTGGATGTAATGCAGATGATGTTTACAAGTTAACCCTCATCACAGCAGCTCAAGCAGTTCATCAATAAAGAGAAGTCCTACTAAATAATTCGCATTTATAATCAAAAAACGCACAGTATCAGTACAGAAAAAACTTGATACTATGCGTTTTATTGTGTGAAGATTTACTTCATTTTCTCTTAAAATTGAGTTTTTGCCCAGTCTATTTTTAGTATTTATAGGCTACGATACCAATGATTGTATCAACTGCACGTTCCATAGTCTGAAGGCTAACGTATTCAAAACGACCGTGCATATTCTCGCCACCAGCAAAGATATTAGGGGTTGGGATTCCCATAAAGGAAATCTTAGAGCCGTCTGTCCCTCCACGGATTGGTTCGATAATAGGAGTGATCCCCAAATCTTCCATAACGGCTTTAGCAATGGTAATTGGAGTCATATCTTTTTCAATGACTTCTTTCATATTGTAGTACTGGTCTGTCAAGTTTAGAGTGACACGGTCGCTACCAAGTTCTTGATTCATCTTATCAGCGATAGACTGCATAGCTGCTTTACGCGCTTCAAAGGCATCTTTTTCAAAATCACGAATGATGTAGCTAGCACGCGCCTCCTCGACACTACCTGTCACATCCATTAGATGGTAAAAACCTTGGTAACCTTCTGTTAACTCAGGTCTGTCATTCTCTGGAAGTTGATTATGGAAATCAATTGCTAGCTGAAGGGCATTGACCATCTGACCTTTGGCAGTACCAGGGTGGACATTGCGCCCTTGGAAATGCACTTCAGCCCCAGCTGCTGAAAAGGTCTCGTACTGAAGTTCACCTAATGGACCACCATCAACTGTGTAGGCAAAGTCCACATCAAAATCATCTGCATCAAATTTATTAGCACCAACACCGATTTCTTCATCTGGACCAAAACCAACACGAATCTCACAGTGTTTAATTTCAGGATGGGCAGTCAGATATTCAATAGCAGTCATAATTTCAGCAATTCCTGACTTGTCATCAGCACCTAGCAAGGTTGTTCCATCAGTTGTAATGAGCGTTTGGCCTGGATATTTCTCCAGACTCTTAAAGTCAGCTGGATCTAATTTAAAACCAGAATTTCCAAGTTCAATCACACCACCATCGTAGTTTTCAATTACCTGGGGATTAACTCCTTCGGCATTAAAGTCAGCAGTATCCATGTGGGAGATAAAGCCAATCTTATGCGTTAAAGATGGATCATTGGCTGGCAAGGTACCAATCGCAAAACCATTTGGAAGGTAGTAGACGTTTTGCAGTCCAACACGTTTCATTTCAGGGATAAGAACATTTGTAGCAAAATCTACCTGACTCTGCGTACTTGGAGTAGTAGTAGAGTGTTCATCAGAGCGCGTGTTGACCTTAACGTAGGTCAAGAAGCGGTCCAAGAGATTTGGATAAGTCATAAAAAACTCCTTTTGAATTCATTTTTTCCATTGTATCATAGAAAAGAGAGAAAAACAAAAGACAGAAGTTAGGGAAATTCGCTATGTTGGCGTTTACTTATTAATGGATAAATGATAAAATAAACTTGATAAAAATATCACAAGGAAGCGATTATGAAAAAAGCAATTTTAATGATGACTTTCGGTTCACCAGAAGAGATTACCTTTGAAGGTGTGGCTGATTTTTTCACAAATATTCGTCGTGGAGTGAGACCTCAAGATCACGAGATTCAAACACTCTATGATAATTATGTACTTATTGGAGGTACGCCTCTGCAAAGAATTACCCGTGAAGAGGTTGCCTTAGTAGAAGCTAGGCTAGGAAATGAATATAGTGTCTATTTTGCCAATAAATTTTCCAGTCCCTTTATTCCAGATGTGATTAGTCAGATGGAAGCAGACGGAATCGAGCAATGTATTTGTTTGATTTTGGAGCCTCATTATTCTTTTTACTCTGTCATGGGTTATGAGAAATTTTTAGAAAGCAAGCAAATTCAATTTTTGGTCATTAAGGACTGGTATCAAGAAGAGGCCTTGCTAAACTATTGGGCAGATGAAATTGCTAAGATTTTAAAAGATGAAGTGAAGCAAGATAGCTTTAAAGTCATCTTTTCAGCCCATAGTGTACCTATTTTTGCCTTGGATTTTGGTGACCCCTATATCGACCAAATTTTTGAAAATAGCAAGCTAGTCGCTGAAAAACTAGGCTTGAGTTCAGAGCAATATACTAACACTTGGCAGAGTGAAAGTGATATCGGGATTCCATGGATTAAGCCAGATGTTTTAGAGTATCTCAGAGAACAGAAAGAACATCCAGACCATTATATTTTTGTTCCTATCAGCTTCATTAGCGAGCATATTGAAGTCTTGTTTGACAATGATGTGGAATGTTATGACTTATGTCAGGAATTTGGTGTAAACTACCATCGTCCACCAATGCCAAATACAGATTCTCGTTTGATTGATGCCTTGGTTAATACCGTCAGAGCTAATGAGGACAAAGAATTTAAGGAATTTCTCCCAGAAGAAGAAACCTTTGATGAATTAGTTCCTTCAGACGAGACGAAAAACATTTTGGCCGAATCTCAAGATTTACAAATGCCAGAATTTGTGAAAAAACTGATTGAGAAAAAAGGTCGTGAAAATGTTAAGATGCCTTATTTGATCAAGAAAATGCTAGAGAAAGCAGGTAAGTTGCCGAAAGAGTAAAGAAAAAGGATTTAGCTTTGCGCTAGATCCTTTTAATCGCTTATTTTTTCTCAAGAAGGGCTTTGATTTCTTGAAGTACTTCCAATTCAGTTGGTGCAGCTGGTGCTTCCTCTTCAACAACTTCTTCTTTTTTAGTAAGGCTTTGAGCTTTTTCCATAGCTTTAATAACGAAGAAGAGAACAGTACCTACAACAAGGAAGTTGATAATAGCACTCAAGAATTTACCATATGTAACACCATTCCATGCAAGCTCAGCGATGTTTTGTACTTTCGCAGCTTTCAAGGCTGGGTTCAATAGGAGTGGAGTGATGATATCATTAACAAATGAAGTAACGATAGCACCAAAAGCAGAGGCAATGATCACACCGACAGCAAGGTCAACAACATTACCACGAAGCAAAAATGCTTTAAGATCTTTTAACATTTTCATTTTCCCTTTCAAAAAATTTTTACTCTTAATTATATATTAATTAAGAAGAGCTTGCAAGATATATGCTCAAAATTTTTATTTTTTAAAAACATATAGCTTACTTAGAATATAATTAAGAATAATTATTGATATTTGTGCAAGAACTGTTTCGATTGCATTGATTTTGTCAAGACTTTCATTTACGAATTGTCCTATGATGTGAGGAAATTGGGTTACAAAGAGAAAAGTTAAAAACAAGTCTAACAGAAAAGTAGAAAGGCGGGCAAGAAAAAATTTCACTAAACGGATAAGTCGATTCTTCCTTGCTTGTTTAAACACGATTGTATCATTTGTGATAAAGGCAAAGAGGATACCAATAATATTTGCTAGAGCAGTAGCAAGGAGTTCCTGATGACTTAGTTGATAAATGACTAGTCGTGAGAGAATCGAAACTAGAGTTGTTGCAAGGCCAAAAAAGAGATAGGATAAAATTTCATTGTTAAAAAATTTTTGAATAGGAATTTTCATGGTTTAAGTATAGCATAAAGCAGGCTATTGTGCTATACTAGTAAGGTTGAATAAAGCAACCCTTGGTGCTTAGCTTCTTTCACCAAGCATATTACACGCGGGCAACCGCTAAAGGAGAAAAGATGAAAAAATTAACTATTCGTGATGTTGCAGATATCGCAATCGTCGCTGCTATCTATGTCGTTTTGACTGTCACACCGCCTCTAAATGCCATCAGCTATGGTGCTTATCAGTTCCGTATTTCAGAAATGATGAACTTTATGGCTTTTTACAATCCTAAGTACATCATCGGAGTTACCATCGGTTGTATGATTGCTAATTTCTTTAGCTTCGGACTGCTAGATGTCTTTGTTGGTGGTGGATCAACCTTGGTATTCCTCAGTCTAGGTGTTTGGCTTTTTGCAAAATACAGCAAAGATTACCTCTTTAATGGATTAATTCGAAAAGATCATTTCTTTTTTTCAATCCTCTTTTCAATTTCTATGTTTACTATCGCTGCAGAGTTGAATATCGTAGCGCAATTACCATTTTTCCTTACTTGGTTCACAACAGGTATCGGTGAATTCGCCTCATTGATTATTGGAGCGATTATTATCGGTAAAATTGGTCGTCGAATCGATTTAAGCAAATAGAATTAGATAAGCTAGGTAGCTCTTACCTGGCTTTTTCTTATGGAAAATTTTTAAGGAAAACTTGACAGGATTTTCTGATTATAGTATACTTTTCAAGTAAGCTGATTTAGCTCAGTTGGCAGAGCGCATCCATGGTAAGGATGAGGTCGCCGGTTCAATCCCGGCAATTAGCATTAAATAGACAGAAAAGCCCTTTATTTACAAGGGTTTTTGTTATGTCTGCATCAAATGTTTCAAAGATATTTCTATTCAGCTGTGTAAATGAAACTAATACTCAATGAAAATCAAAGAGCAAACTAGGAAGCTAGCTGCAGGCTGATCAAAGCACTGCTTTGAGGTTGTAGATAAGACTGACGAAGTCAGCTCAAAACATGTTTTTGAGGTTGTAGATGAAACTGACGAAGTCAGTAACATATATACGCTAAGGAGACGCTGACGAAGTTTGAATTTGATAATATAAAGAGTTTCGTCTGTTGACAAAAGTGATTCTCTTTAGTAGAATAGAAGATGCGATGAGTCGATAGGTAGTCTTCGGACTACTATTGAGCATAAGGAGGTCATAACGCAGGAGCGGACCTTGATGAGTTGTGTGAACCTGCTCATCACATGAAGATGCCTCTTAGTCCCTGGTCTAGCGACTGGGGATTTTTATTTTCCAAAAAATGATGAAAAAGCTTTGCAATTCATGGAAAAAGTAGTATAATACATCTATTATAGAAATTTTTAGAAAATTCCGAAAGAGGTTATTTATGGGATATACAGTTGCTGTAGTCGGCGCGACAGGTGCTGTCGGAGCTCAGATGATAAAAATGTTGGAAGAATCAACACTTCCAATCGATAAAATTCGTTTACTTGCTTCTGCACGTTCAGCAGGCAAGACTTTGAAATTTAAAGATCAAGATATTACGATTGAAGAAACGACTGAAACAGCTTTTGAAGGAGTTGATATTGCTCTCTTTTCAGCAGGTGGTTCTACATCAGCTAAGTATGCACCATACGCAGTTAAAGCTGGAGCGGTAGTAGTAGATAATACATCTTACTTCCGTCAAAATCCTGATGTACCATTGGTTGTTCCAGAGGTCAATGCTCATGCACTTGATGCTCACAACGGGATCATTGCCTGCCCTAACTGTTCAACAATCCAAATGATGGTGGCTCTTGAGCCAGTTCGCCAAAAATGGGGCTTGGATCGTATCATCGTTTCAACTTACCAAGCCGTCTCAGGTGCTGGTATGGGAGCGATTCTTGAAACACAACGTGAACTTCGTGAAGTCTTGAATGATGGTGTAAACCCACGTGATTTGCATGCGGAAATCTTGCCTTCAGGTGGGGACAAGAAACACTATCCTATCGCCTTTAACGCTCTTCCGCAAATTGATGTTTTCACTGACAATGATTACACTTACGAAGAGATGAAGATGACTAAGGAAACTAAGAAAATCATGGAAGATGATAGCATCGCGGTGTCTGCAACATGTGTGCGCATTCCAGTCTTGTCAGCTCACTCTGAGTCTGTTTACATCGAAACAAAAGAAGTGGCTCCAATTGAAGAAGTTAAAGCAGCTATCGCAGCCTTCCCAGGCGCTGTCCTTGAAGATGATGTAGCTCATCAAATCTATCCTCAAGCTATCAATGCAGTTGGTTCACGTGATACCTTTGTTGGTCGTATCCGTAAAGACTTGGATGCTGAAAAAGGAATCCACATGTGGGTTGTTTCAGACAACCTGCTCAAAGGTGCTGCTTGGAACTCAGTTCAGATTGCTGAAACTCTTCATGAACGTGGCTTGGTTCGTCCAACTGCCGAATTGAAATTTGAATTAAAATAGTTATATCGTTTAGGAGTTCAGATGAACTCCTTCTTTGAAATAGAGAGGTGTTTTCATGTCTTATCAAGATTTAAAAGAGTGTAAAATCATCACAGCCTTTATTACTCCCTTCCACGAGGATGGTTCCATCAATTTTGATGCCATTCCAGCCTTGATTGAGCATTTATTGGCCCATCATACGGATGGAATTCTTCTCGCAGGAACCACCGCTGAGAGTCCAACTTTGACCCACGATGAGGAGTTGGAGTTGTTTGCGGCTGTACAAAAGATTGTCAATGGACGCGTTCCTTTGATTGCGGGTGTAGGTACTAATGATACGCGTGACTCTATTGAGTTTGTCAAAGAAGTAGCGGAATTTGGCGGTTTTGCTGCTGGACTCGCTATTGTACCTTACTACAACAAACCTTCTCAAGAAGGAATGTATCAGCATTTTAAAGCAATTGCAGACGCTTCGGACCTACCAATTATCATCTATAACATTCCAGGTCGTGTGGTTGTCGAATTAACTCCAGAAACCATGCTTCGTTTGGCTGACCATCCAAATATCATTGGGGTTAAAGAATGTACTAGCTTGGCCAATATGGCTTACTTGATTGAGCATAAGCCAGAAGAGTTCTTGGTCTATACTGGTGAGGATGGCGATGCTTTTCATGCCATGAACCTTGGTGCGGACGGGGTCATTTCTGTTGCATCCCATACAAATGGGGGTGAAATGCACGAGATGTTTACTGCCATTGCAGAAAGCGACATGAAGAAAGCTGCAGCAATTCAGCGTAAATTCATTCCTAAGGTTAATGCCCTCTTCTCTTATCCAAGCCCTGCTCCTGTCAAGGCCGTTCTCAACTATATGGGATTTGAAGCTGGTCCAACTCGTCTACCTCTTGTTCCAGCACCAGAAGAAGATGCCAAACGCATTATCAAAGTTGTCGTAGATGGCGACTACGAAGCGACTAAGGCAACTGTAACAGGGGTTTTAAGACCAGATTATTAATGAAGACAATAAAATCCATGACCGATTGAACGATCATGGATTTCTTATTTTCCTAAACAGAATTGGCTAAAGAGTTGGGTGATGAGTTCATCAGGAGCCGCATCACCTGTGATTTCACCGAGAATTTCCCAAGTACGTGTCAAATCTACTTGAAGCAAATCAACTGGCATCCCCAGTTCAAGACCTTCATTAACAGCTTGTAGGCTTTCAACAGCCTTCTCAATCAAGGAAATGTGACGGGCATTTGATAGGTAGGTTGCGTCTTGCTCCACCAAACCAGCATTTTCAAAGAAGAGGTTGTTGATTCTCTCTTCTATCTTATCAATGTTTTGGTTTTTAAGAACTGAAATACGGATGACATCTTCTGGAAGTTCAGAAGTTTCAATCGCTTCAGGTAGGTCGGTTTTATTAAGAAGAATAATACGGTTTGTATCTTGGCTAATCTCAAGAAGTTGTCTGTCTTGGGCGGTTAGTGGTTCACTGGCATTTAGCACCAGTAGAACCAAGTCAGCTTCCTTGAGGGCTTTTTTCGAACGCTCAACACCGATTTGTTCTACAATGTCATCTGTTTCACGAATTCCAGCTGTATCAATCAATTTGAGAGGAACACCGTTGATATTGACGTATTCTTCGATGACATCTCGAGTCGTACCAGCAATATCTGTAACGATAGCCTTGTCCTCACGCAAGAGGTTGTTGAGGAGGCTCGATTTCCCAACGTTGGGACGTCCGATAATAGCAGTGGAAATTCCTTCACGAAGGATTTTACCGCGGCGGGCTGTCCTAAGAAGATTGGTTAGCAATTGCTCAAACTCCATAGTCTTCTCACGGACAACAGCAGTAGTAGCTTCCTCAACATCGTCATACTCAGGATAATCGATATTGACCTCGACTTGGGCAAGAGTATTGAGGATTTCTTGACGGGTATTGTTAATCAGATCAGAAAGGGAACCATCAAGTTGTTTGACCGCAATGTTCATGGCCTTGTCTGTCTTGGCGCGGATGATATCCATGACCGCCTCAGCCTGAGTCAAGTCCACACGTCCATTTAGGAAGGCACGTTTGGTAAATTCACCAGGTTCTGCCAACCGAGCTCCTTCACGGATTGCTAGTTGGAGAATCTCATTGGTCACCGCAATCCCACCGTGGGTGTTAATCTCGATAATATCTTCACGAGTGAAGGTTTTTGGAGACTTCATAACCCCAACCATAACCTCGTCCATGACTTTACCAGTCAGAGGATCAATAATGTGACCGTAGTTGAGAGTATGGCTAGCAACCTGACTCAAGTCTTTTCCTTTAAAAATCTTTTGCGCAATAGCAAAACTGTCTGTTCCGCTCAGGCGGACAATACCGATAGCTCCTTCGCCTAGTGGAGTGGAGATAGCAGCGATGGTATCAAATTCACGTGTAATCATAATGTTTCCTTTAATTAATAGCTCTTTTCTTGGAAATTTTTCCAAGTCTCTTTTCAAATTGTAACAAATTTGAACTATTTCTTCAATGGATGCTACTTGGAGATTGAAAAAGCCTAAGCAATTCTGCTTAAGCTAGCTTATTTGGTACGCATTTCCCCTTGTGGGAAATAAGTTCCTTCTGGCATGTCGTTGATGATGACATGGACAGCAGATTGAGGGGCTCCAGTGTTGCGAACAACCGCTTCCGTTACTTCCTTAGCAAGAGATTTCTTTTGCTCGAGCGTGCGTCCTTCAAATAAATCGATGCGTACAAATGGCATAATAGCTTCCTCCACTAGTTTTTGATTTCTTCTATTCTACCACATTTTGCCGTTTAAAGCTTAAGAAAATTATGATATACTAGAATGTAGCAAAAATTTAGAAATGGACGTGAAGCAAGAAACATGGCACAGTTGTATTATCGTTATGGGACAATGAACTCAGGTAAGACGATTGAGATTCTCAAGGTGGCCTATAACTATGAGGAGCAAGGAAAAGGTGTTGTGATTATGACCTCGGCTCTGGATACGCGTGACGGTGTTGGCTATGTGTCGAGTCGAATCGGTATGAAACGCCCTGCTCTTGCGATTGAGGAGACGACGGATATCTTTGGCTATATCCGAGACCTACCAGAAAAGCCTTACTGTGTGTTGGTCGATGAAGCCCAGTTTCTTAAGCGCCATCATGTTTATGATCTAGCTCGTGTTGTTGATGAGTTAGACATACCTGTCATGGCTTTTGGCTTGAAAAATGACTTTCGCAATGAACTGTTCGAAGGTTCCAAGTATCTCTTGCTTTTAGCAGATAAAATCGATGAGATTAAAACCATCTGTCAGTATTGTAAGAAAAAGGCGACTATGGTTTTGCGAGCACAGGATGGACTGCCCGTTTACGATGGTGAGCAGATTCAGATTGGTGGCAATGAAACCTATATCTCGGTTTGCCGTAAACATTATTTTGCGCCAATGATAACCTCTAACAAGGAGTAAAACTATGACAATTGAACTAAGAGATGTTACAATGGAAAATTATTTTGATGTTTTGAATTTGGATGTCAAGGAATATCAAAAACAATACATTGCAACCAACGCAATTAGTTTAGCTGAAGCATACGTCTACACTAAAAATGGAGATTTTGTAGCTCCATTGGCAGTTTATGATAATGATGCAATTATAGGTTTTGTGATGATAGCTTATGATAAAAAGATCGGAATTAGTAGTGGAAATTATTTACTATTTCGTTTTATGATTGATAAGAATTTTCAAAATCAAGGATATTTTAAACCAATTATGGATAAAGTACTAGACTATGTTCGGACAGCGCCAGCAGGTTTAAGCAATAAACTTTGGTTGTCTTATGAACCAGAAAACGAACATGCAAGATATTGTTACCTCAGTTATGGATTTAAAGAAACTGGGGAAATATCCGAGAACGAAGTAGTAGCAATCTATGATTTAACAATTGAGAAATAAGGAGAAAAAATGAATATCTATGATCAACTACAAGCTGTAGAAGACCGTTATGAAGAATTAGGAGAGTTGCTCAGTGACCCAGATATCGTTTCGGACACCAAGCGTTTCATGGAACTTTCGAAAGAAGAGGCTTCTACTCGCGATACGGTAACAGCCTACCGTGAGTACAAACAAGTCCTTCAAAACATCGTTGACGCTGAAGAGATGATTAAGGAATCAGGCGGAGACGCTGACTTGGAAGAAATGGCTAAGCAAGAACTCAAAGATGCCAAGGCTGAAAAAGAAGAATACGAAGAAAAACTGAAGATCTTGCTCCTTCCTAAAGATCCAAACGATGACAAGAATATTATCTTAGAAATTCGTGGAGCAGCTGGTGGAGACGAAGCAGCACTTTTCGCTGGAGATCTTTTAACCATGTACCAAAAGTATGCGGAAGCCCAAGGCTGGCGTTTTGAAGTCATGGAATCTTCTATGAACGGTGTCGGTGGTTTTAAAGAAGTTGTTGCCATGGTTTCAGGTCAGTCCGTATACTCAAAACTCAAGTACGAATCAGGTGCCCACCGTGTTCAACGTGTCCCTGTGACAGAAAGTCAAGGCCGTGTCCATACATCAACTGCCACAGTTCTTGTCATGCCTGAAGTGGAAGAAGTTGAATATGATATTGATCCAAAAGACCTTCGTGTTGATATCTACCACGCATCAGGTGCTGGTGGACAGAACGTCAATAAGGTTGCGACTGCCGTTCGTATCGTTCACTTGCCAACCAATATCAAGGTTGAGATGCAGGAAGAACGTACCCAGCAGAAGAACCGTGAGAAGGCTATGAAAATCATCCGTGCGCGTGTTGCTGACCACTTTGCACAAATTGCTCAGGATGAACAAGACGCTGAGCGTAAGTCAACAATCGGTACTGGTGACCGTTCAGAACGGATTCGTACTTATAACTTCCCACAAAACCGTGTCACAGACCACCGTATCGGCTTAACTCTCCAAAAACTAGATACCATCTTGTCTGGTAAATTGGACGAAGTTGTGGATGCCTTGGTGCTTTATGACCAAACACAAAAATTAGAAGAATTAAACAAATAAATAATGAAATTAGCTCAATTATTTTCAGATTTTGAAGAAGAATTGATAAGACAAGGAGAGGAAGCTGAAAGCCTCTCTTTTGTCTATCGTAGCCTGAAAAATCTATCTTTTACGGACTTTGTTTTTGCCCTCCAGCAGGAAGTGACGGAAGAGGAAGAAGTATTTGTAAAAGGAATTTTCCAACAGTTAGCAACTCATAAACCGGCACAGTACATCATTGGACAGGCAGATTTTTATGGAATGCAGTTAAAAGTTGATGAGCGGGTTTTGATTCCCCGTCCAGAAACAGAGGAGTTGGTGGAGCTTATCCTGGCTGAAAATCCTGAGACGAATCTTTCAGTTCTGGATATTGGAACAGGTAGTGGAGCTATTGCTCTCGCCTTAGCAAAAAACAGACCAGATTGGTCAGTGACAGCAGCAGATATTTCCCAAGATGCTTTAGATATAGCCAGTGAAAATGCTAAAAATCAAAATCTTCAAATATTTTTAAAAAAATCTGACTGTTTTACAGAAATTTCTGAAAAATATGATATAATTGTTTCCAATCCACCCTATATCTCTCGTGAAGATGAGTCAGAGGTCGGCTTGAATGTCTTGCATTCGGAGCCTCATCTAGCTCTCTTTGCAGACGAGGATGGCCTAGCTATTTATCGTAGAATTGCGGAAGATGCAAAAGACTATCTCAAAGATGGTGGTAAGATTTACCTTGAAATTGGATACAAGCAAGGTCAAAGTGTTCCTGAACTTTTTAGGAAGCATCTTCCTGAAAAACGTGTAAGAACACTTAAGGACCAATTTGGTCAAGATAGGATGGTCGTGGTTGATGATGGACAGGATTAGACAAGAGTTGGAAAATGGTGGAGCTGTCGTTCTACCTACAGAGACAGTTTACGGTCTGTTTGCCAAGGCTCTAGACGAAAAAGCAGTTAATCATGTATACCAGATTAAACGTCGTCCCAGAGACAAGGCACTCAATCTCAATATTGCCTCTTTAGAGGATATCTTGCACTTTTCAAAGAATCAGCCAACTTATCTACAAAAGTTTGTCGAGACCTTTTTACCGGGTCCCTTGACCATTATTCTAGAAGCCAATGACCGAGTTCCCTATTGGGTCAATTCTGGTCTTGAAACTGTGGGATTTCGGATGCCCAGTCATCCTATCACGCTGGATTTGATTCGAGAGACAGGGCCCTTGATTGGACCGTCTGCCAATATTTCAGGTCAGGCAAGTGGAGTAACCTTTGAACAAATTCTGAAGGATTTTGACCAAGAGGTTCTGGGTCTAGAAGACGATGCTTTTCTAACCGGACAGGATTCGACTATTTTGGACTTGTCTGGAGATAAGGTGAAAATCTTACGCCAAGGGGCCATTAAGCGAGAAGATATTCTTGCTCAGTTACCGGAGATTTCTTTTGAGGAGGAATGAGATGCTAAGAGATTTGCAAGAAACAGATGCGAAAGCTATTTGTGACATTAACCAAGAAGCTTTGGGCTATTCTTTTAGTCCAGAGGACACAGCTAGTCAACTAGCTAGATTATCTCAGGATTCCCATCATTTCCTACTTGCTTATGAGGATGAAGCTAGTCATGCCTTGCTTGGATATGTCCACGCTGAGGTCCATGAATCACTTTATTCTAAGGCAGGATTTAATATTTTAGCTTTAGCAGTTTCACCTCAAGCGCAAGGTCAAGGTATTGGTAAAAGCTTATTACAAGGGTTGGAAGAAGAAGCAAAAAGACGTGGTTATGGGTTTATCCGCTTAAACTCTGCTGATCATCGTCTGGGTGCTCATGCATTTTATGAAAAAGTTGGTTATACTTGTGATAAAATGCAGAAACGGTTTATTCGCATCTTTTAGTTTGATTTTCTAATAAGAAAATTAAACTAATGGACTAGTCACACAATAAAGGAGAAGACCTATGATTTTTGACAAAGATGATTTTAAAGCATACGATGCTGATCTCTGGAATGCTATTGCCAAAGAAGAAGAACGACAACAAAACAACATTGAGTTGATTGCTTCGGAAAACGTAGTTTCCAAGGCTGTTATGGCAGCTCAAGGGTCTATCTTGACGAATAAATACGCCGAAGGCTACCCAGGTCGCCGTTATTATGGTGGAACAGATGTAGTAGATGTGGTAGAAAGTCTAGCTATTGAACGTGCAAAAGAAATTTTCGGCGCTAAATTCGCTAATGTCCAACCACATTCAGGAAGCCAAGCCAACTGTGCGGCTTACATGGCCTTGATTGAGCCGGGTGATACCGTTATGGGGATGGATTTGGCAGCAGGTGGACACTTGACCCACGGAGCTCCAGTTAGCTTCTCAGGTCAAACCTACAACTTTGTTTCTTACAGTGTTGATCCTGAAACGGAACTCTTAGATTTTGATGCTATCTTGAAACAAGCCCAAGAAGTAAAACCAAAATTGATCGTAGCAGGTGCTTCAGCCTATTCTCAAATTATCGACTTTTCAAAATTCCGTGAAATTGCGGACGCTGTTGGGGCTAAACTTATGGTAGATATGGCTCATATCGCTGGTTTGGTTGCTGCTGGTCTACATCCAAGCCCAGTACCATACGCTCATATCACGACAACCACAACCCACAAAACCCTTCGTGGCCCTCGTGGTGGTTTGATTTTGACCAATGATGAAGATTTAGCTAAGAAAATCAATTCAGCTATTTTCCCTGGTATTCAGGGTGGTCCTTTGGAGCACGTTGTGGCAGCTAAAGCTGTTTCCTTCAAAGAAGTTTTGGATCCAGCCTTCAAGGAATACGCTGCTAATGTTATCAAAAACAGTAAGGCTATGGCAGATGTCTTCTTGCAAGACCCTGATTTCCGTATCATTTCTGGCGGGACTGAAAACCACCTCTTCCTAGTGGATGTGACTAAGGTTGTAGAAAACGGAAAAGTTGCTCAAAACTTGCTGGATGAAGTCAATATTACCTTAAATAAAAACTCAATCCCTTACGAAACCTTGTCACCATTCAAGACTAGTGGGATTCGTATCGGAGCAGCAGCTATTACTGCACGTGGATTTGGTGAAGAAGAAAGTCGCAAAGTGGCTGAGCTCATCATTAAAACCCTTAAAAATGCAGAAAATGAAGCTGTCTTAGAAGAAGTGAGAAGTGCAGTCAAAGAATTGACAGATGCCTTCCCATTATACGAGGACTAAAACTTTTATGGATATTTATATTAAGAAAGCCATTATTCACCAGTTCAGTCCGGATGATACCGAGCTGTTCCTAGCGGATAAGCTTCTCAATATTACTCCAAAAATCGAAGAATACCTGCGTAGAAAAATTGAACGTGTGTATTCAGATGAAGCCAAGACTGGGATTTTCGAGGAAGAAAATCCCTTCTTCAATCATATCACAGACGATTTGTTGGAGACATCAGTAACATTGGCTAATCTCTGGAAAGAAGAGTTCAGTATTTCTGAAAACCTCAAGACCAATGACTTGATTTTTGTGCAATTTTCTAAAGAAGGTGTAGAACATTTCGCTTTCTTGCGAATTGCTCTGCGGGAGACCTTGACTCACCTCGGTGGAGAAGTTGATAATCCAATCAAGCTGACTCAGAATAACCTGCCTGGATTTGGAACGGGTGCCGACGAAGCCTTGGTGGTCAATCTTCAGAGCCGCAAGTACCATCTGATTGAAAAACGAATCAAGTACAATGGAACTTTCTTGAACTATTTTTCAGATAATCTTCTTGCTGTCGCTCCTAAGATTTCTCCTAAGAAATCTATCAAGGAACTGGAAAAAACGGCCCAGAGAATTGCTGAGACTTTTAACACAGATGATTTTCAATTTCAATCCAAGGTCAAATCAGCGATTTTCAATAATCTAGAAGAAAGTAATGAATTGTCACCTGAAAAATTGGCTAACGACCTTTTTGACAACAATCTGACAGCTCGTTTGAGCTTTATTGACCAAGTCAAAGAAGCCGTACCAGAACCAGTTCAATTTGATGAAATTGATGCCAGTCGTCAGCTTAAAAAATTTGAAAACCAAAAACTTTCCTTGTCAAATGGAATTGAGCTCATTGTTCCCAATAACGTCTATCAAGACGCCGAGTCTGTTGAGTTTATCCAAAACGACAATGGAACTTACTCTATCTTAATCAAAAATATCGAGGATATTCAAAGCAAATAATGTTTAAACGAATTCGAAGAGTGCTTGTACTAGCAGTCTTCCTTTTTGCTGGATATAAAGCTTACCGCGTTCACCAAGATGTCAAGCAAGTCATGACCTATCAACCCATGGTGCGAGAAATCTTGAGTGAAAAAGACACCCCAGCAAACGAAGAGCTTGTGCTCGCTATGATTTATACCGAAACAAAAGGAAAAGAAGGCGATGTCATGCAGTCTAGTGAGTCTGCAAGTGGTTCAACCAACACCATCAATGATAATGCCTCTAGCATTCGGCAAGGCGTTCAAACTCTGACAGACAATCTCTATCTGGCCCAGAAGAAGGGTGTAGATGTTTGGACGGCTGTTCAAGCCTATAATTTTGGACCTGCCTATATCGATTTTATCGCCCAAAATGGCAAGGAAAACACCCTAGCACTGGCCAAACAATACTCTCGTGAGACGGTTGCTCCCTTGCTTGGCAATACCACTGGAAAGACTTATAGTTATATTCACCCCATTTCCATTTTTCACGGTGCTGAACTCTATGTAAATGGAGGAAACTATTATTATTCTAGACAGGTGCAACTCAACCTTTACATCATCAAAACTTTCACACTCTTTTCGACATCTGGCTAGTCCAGGTGTTTTTGCTATAAGTTTTCTTTAAGATAGATATATTACTCTAGAAAGGTAAAGGAGGAAATTCCCTATGAGAAAGAAACTCTTTCTGACTAGTGCTGCGGTCTTGTGGGCAGTAACAGCTATGAATAGCGCCCATGCAGCAACAGATGTTCAAAAAGTCATCGATGAAACCTATGTCCAACCTGAATATGTCCTAGGTTCATCATTGTCTGAAGACCAAAAAAATCAAACTCTTAAGAAATTAGGCTACAATGCCTCAACAGACACCAAGGAACTCAAGACCATGACACCTGATGTCTATTCTAAGATTATGAATGTTGCCAATGACTCTAGTTTACAGTTGTATTCATCAGCCAAGATTCAAAAACTAGGTGACAAGTCGCCACTTGAGGTCAAGATTGAAACACCAGAAAACATCACTAAGGTAACTCAGGATATGTACCGAAACGCAGCTGTAACTTTGGGTGTGGAACATGCCAAAATCACTGTTGCAGCGCCCATTCCAGTTACAGGTGAGAGTGCTTTAGCAGGGATCTACTATTCGCTAGAAGCTAATGGAGCCAAGGTGCCGCAAGCCAATAAAGACTTGGCTCAAGAAGAGTTGAAGGCTTTGTCAGATATCAATGCTGAAAACAAGGACAAGTCAGGCTATGATGCTAATAAATTAAACGTTGCCCTAGCTGATATCAAGTCAGGACTGGCCAAAGCTAAAGAAAGCAAGGGAAATCTGACAGAAGAAGATGTCCGTAAAATTGTTGAAGATACTTTAAAAAATTATAAACTTGATCAGGTTATAACAGGAAACCAGATCAATATCATCATCAATTTTGCATTGAACCTCTCAAAGAGTGATATCCTCAGCAATGCAGACTTCACTAAAACCCTAAATGACCTGAAACAAAGTATTGTTTCACAAGCTGGCGACAGTTTTAAAAATATCAATCTTAACTTTGATGCGGATAAGGCGCTAGAGGACGGGGGTAATTTCTTAAGCGCCCTCTGGCAAGCCATTGTCAACTTCTTTAAGAGTTTTGGTTCTTAATCCGTTACAAAAAGGTAGTCAGATTTTTTCAGAAAAATGTTTTATAAATATTCACAAATCTCCTATATTTATGGTAAAATAGAATCATCATTTTATTTTGGAGTCAAAGATGAATATATTTAGAACAAAGAATGTTAGTTTAGATAAAACGGAGATGCATAGGCATTTGAAGTTATGGGATTTGATTTTGCTGGGAATCGGAGCCATGGTAGGGACAGGCGTCTTTACAATTACAGGCACTGCAGCCGCAACTCTAGCAGGTCCAGCCCTAGTGATTTCAATCGTTATTTCTGCCTTGTGTGTGGGATTATCAGCCCTCTTTTTTGCAGAATTTGCTTCGCGAGTACCCGCTACAGGTGGTGCCTACAGTTATCTCTATGCTATTTTAGGAGAATTCCCAGCCTGGTTGGCTGGCTGGTTAACCATGATGGAATTCATGACAGCCATATCTGGTGTGGCTTCGGGTTGGGCAGCTTATTTTAAAGGCTTGCTTTCTCAATATGGGATAGTCCTTCCTCAGGCTTTAAATGGCACCTTCAATCCTCAAGCAGGGACATTTGTTGATTTATTACCTATTCTTGTCTTAGTTTTAGTTACCTCGCTTGTTTTACTTAATGCCAAGGCTGCCTTACGCTTTAATTCTATTCTAGTAATTTTGAAATTTTCCGCTTTAGCTCTCTTTATTTTGGTGGGAATTTGGCATATCAAGCTTGATAATTGGAGCAACTTTGCTCCTTATGGTTTTGGACAAATCTATGGAGCTAGTACTGGTATTATGGCTGGTGCGTCCTTAATGTTCTTTGGATTTTTGGGATTTGAATCCATCTCTATGGCTGTAGATGAGGTCAAGAATCCTCAAAAAAATATTCCTAGAGGGATTGTCTTATCGCTTTCTATTGTAACCATTCTCTATGCCTTGGTGACCCTTGTCTTGACTGGTGTGGTTCACTATAGTCATCTAAATGTAGATGATGCTGTTGCCTATGCTCTTCGTAGCGTTGGGATTAGTTGGGCAGCTAACTATGTGTCATTGGTGGCTATCTTGACCTTGATTACAGTTTGTATTTCGATGACCTATGCCCTATCGCGTATGATTTACAGTTTAGCGCGTGACGGCTTAATGCCTGCCTCCTTTAAAGAACTAACGAAGACTAGCAAGGTACCAAAGAATGCTACTATCTTGACAGGTCTAGCTTCAGCAGTAGCTGCAGGAATATTCCCACTAGCCAGTATCGCAGCCTTCTTAAACATTTGTACCTTGGCCTACTTGATCATGCTGGCTTATGGTTTGATTCGCTTACGGAAAGAAAAAGGAATGCCCAAAGCTGGAGAATTTAAAACACCATTGGTACCCTTATTACCAATTTTATCAATCATCATTTGTTTATCCTTTATGTTGCAGTATAATATGGAAACTTGGATTGCTTTCCTAGTTGCATTGTTAGTAGGAAGTATTATTTACTTCACTTATGGCTATAAGCATTCTACCATAGAAGAATAATACTCTTCGAAAATCTCTTCAAACCACGTCAGCTTCATCCACAACCTCAAAACAGTGTTTTGAGCTGACTTCGTCAGTTTCATCTACAACCTCAAAGCAGTGCTTTGAGCAACCTGCGGCTAGCTTCCTAATTTGCTCTTTGATTTTCATTGACTATATAAAGTGAGAATCTGTTGAGTTATTGAAACTCAGCAGATTTTTATATGTGAAAGAAATTTCAATTTTTTTCTTAAAATAGCTTGACAGATTAAATTTTTAGGAGTAGAATGTTTACCAGTTAATTAAATAGTTAAGGGGTTATCCATGAAGAAACAAAGTTTATTTTTAGTATTGTTAAGTATCTTTCTTTTGTGTTTAGGTGCTTGTGGTCAAAAGGAAAGCCAGTCAGGTAAAGGGATGAAAATTGTAACTAGTTTTTATCCTATCTATGCTATGGTCAAGGAAGTATCTGGTGACTTGAATGATGTTCGAATGATTCAGTCAAGTAGTGGGATTCACTCCTTTGAACCTTCAGCAAATGATATCGCAGCCATCTATGATGCAGATGTATTTGTCTACCATTCGCATACGCTCGAATCTTGGGCAGGAAGTCTGGATCCCAATCTTAAAAAATCCAAAGTTAAGGTTTTAGAGGCTTCAGAAGGAATGACTTTAGATCGTGTCCCTGGTCTAGAGGATGTGGAAGCAGGGGATGGAGTTGATGAAAAAACGCTCTATGATCCTCATACTTGGCTAGATCCTGAAAAAGCTGGCGAAGAAGCGCAAATTATCGCTGATAAACTTTCAGAGGTGGATAGTGAACATAAAGAAACTTATCAAAAAAATGCGCAAGCCTTTATCAAAAAAGCTCAAGAACTAACTAAGAAATTCCAACCTAAATTTGAAAAAGCGACTCAGAAAACATTTGTAACACAACATACAGCCTTTTCTTATCTAGCGAAGCGATTTGGACTTAATCAACTTGGTATTGCAGGTATCTCTCCTGAACAAGAACCAAGTCCAAGACAACTAACAGAAATTCAGGAATTTGTTAAAACCTATAAGGTTAAAACGATTTTTACAGAAAGTAATGCTTCTTCAAAAGTAGCTGAAACTCTTGTCAAATCAACAGGTGTGGGTCTTAAAACTCTGAATCCTTTAGAGGCAGACCCACAAAATGACAAGACTTATTTAGAAAACCTGGAAGAAAATATGAGTGTTCTAGCAGAAGAATTAAAGTGAGGAAAGAATGAAAATCAATAAAAAATATGTGGCGGGTTCAGTGGCAGTTCTTGCCCTAAGTGTTTGTTCTTATGAGCTTGGACGGTATCAAGCTGGACAAGTTAAGAAAGATTCTAATCGAGTTGCTTATATAGACGGTGATCAGGTTGGTCAAAAGGCAGAGAACTTGACACCAGATGAAGTCAGTAAGAGAGAGGGAATCAACGCTGAACAAATTGTTATCAAGATTACGGATCAAGGTTATGTGACCTCTCATGGAGACCATTATCATTACTATAATGGCAAGGTTCCTTATGATGCCATCATCAGTGAAGAACTCCTCATGAAAGATCCGAATTATCAGTTGAAGGATGCAGACATTGTCAATGAAATCAAGGGTGGTTATGTGATTAAGGTAGACGGGAAATACTATGTTTACCTTAAAGATGCGGCTCATGCGGACAATATTCGGACAAAAGAAGAGATTAAACGTCAGAAGCAGGAACATAGTCATAATCATGGAGGCGGTTCTAACGATCAGGCGGTAGTTGCTGCCAGAGCCCAAGGACGTTATACAACGGATGATGGGTATATCTTTAATGCATCTGATATCATCGAAGATACGGGTGATGCTTATATCGTTCCTCATGGCAATCACTTCCACTATATTCCTAAGAGTGATTTGTCTGCCAGTGAATTAGCTGCTGCCCAAGCCTTCTTATCTGGAAAAGGTGGCCAATTAAGTACGGTTGAATATCGTTCAAGTAGAGCTGAAACAAGATCTAGCGTTAGAATGAGTCAATCTGAGACACCTCAAGATTCTGCCAAAGCTCCGGAGAGCTCAAATGAGGATTTAGCTAGTCTTCTTCAAGAATTGTACGCTTTGCCACTTAGCCAACGTCATGTGGAGTCTGATGGATTAGTATTTGACCCAGCACAGATTACAAAACGTACTGCCAATGGTGTGGCAGTGCCTCACGGGGACCATTTCCATTTCATTCCTTATTCGCAAATGTCTGCTTTGGAAGAAAAATTGGCTCGAAATCTACCAATTGGAGGTCAGCCAGTTCAAAGTCATTCTGACAATACGAAACCAAGCAGTTCTGAGAAACTAAGTTCAACACCAAGTTCACCGATTAAACCAAACTTTAATCTCAATACGCCGGCACCGAATCGAGGAACTGGAGGCGCTTATACAACGGATGATGGGTATGTCTTTAGTCCGACCGATGTGATTGAAGATACAGGAGACGCTTTTGTTGTACCGCACGGCAATCATTTCCACTATATTCCTAAGAGTGATTTGTCAGCAGGAGAATTGGCTGCTGCCCAAGCTTATTGGAATGGTAAACAGGGCTCACATTCTGTTACAAGTTCAAGTAAACCAAGTAGTGATAATGCTAAACCAGCCCAACCAAGTTTGACAGAGACTCCAAACCTGACTGTCACCCCAACTTATCATCAAAATCAAGGGGAAGATATCCCAACACTTTTAAGTGAATTGTATGCCAAACCTTTATCAGAACGACATGTAGAATCGGATGGATTAGTCTTTGATCCGGCACAAATCATCAAACGTACAGCTAACGGTGTAGCAGTGCCTCACGGAGACCATTATCACTTTATTCCTTATTCACAAATGTCTGATCTAGAGCAGAAGATTGCAAGAATGATTCCACTTCATTATAGTTCAAGTCATTGGTTACCATCAAGACCAAATCTAATCCCTGCTCCAGATACTACCCCAGTACCAAGTCCACAACCTGTACCCAATCCTCAACCATCTCCAAGCAATCCAATTGATGGAAAATTGGTGAAACAGGCGGTTCGAAAGGTAGCTGATGGTTATGTCTTTGAAGAGAATGGAACCTCGCGTTATATCTCTACTAAGGAGCTTTCAGCAGAAACTGTTATAGCCATTGATAATAAACTTGCCAAACAAGAAAGTTTGTCTCATGTGTTAGGAGCTAAGAAAAGTACCATCCCTTCTAGTGATCAAGAATTTTACAACAAGGTTTATGATTTACTAGCAAAAGTTCATCAAAATTTGATTTCTAATAAAGGGCGCCAAGCTGATTTTGACGCTTTGGATAAACTATTGGAACGTCTTAATGATGTTTCAAGTGATAAAGTCAAGCTAGTTGATGATATTCTTACCTTCCTAGCACCAATTACCCATCCAGAGCGACTTGGCAAACCAAATGCTCAAATTGCTTATACGAACGATGAAATTAAATTAGCGAAATTAGCAGGTAAGTATACAACAGAAGATGGCTATATCTTTGATCCTCGTGATATAACTAGCGATGAAGGCGATGCCTATGTAACTCCGCATATGACTCATAGTCATTGGATCAAGAAAGAAAGTTTGTCTGAAGCTGAAAGAGCAGCAGCTCAGACTTATGCTAAAGAGAAAGGTTTGATGCCTCCTTCAACAGATAATCAGGGGGTAGGAAATACTGAGGTTAAAGGAGCAGAAGCAATCTATAATAAAGTGAAGGCAGCTAAGAAAGTTCCACTTGATCACATGCCTTACAATCTCCAACATACTGTTGAAGTTAAAAATGGTAGCTTGATTATACCTCATTATGACCATTACCATAACATTAAATTTGCTTGGTTTGACGAAGGACTCTATGAAGCACCTAAGGGTTATAGCCTTGAGGATCTTTTTGCGACTGTAAAATATTACGTTGAACATCCAAACGAACGTCCTCACTCAGATAATGGTTGGGGAAATGCCAGCGACCATGTTCGTAAAAATAAGGCAGACCAAGACAGTAAACCTGATGAAGATAAGAAACATGATGAAGTAAGTGAGCCAACTCGCCCTGAATCTGATGAAAAAGAGAATCACGCAGGTTTAAACCCTTCAGTAGATAATCTTTATAAACCGAGCACTGATGCAGACGAGACAGAGGGAGTTGCTAACGATACAACAGACGAAGCTGAAGTCCCTCAAGTAGAGACTGAAAAAGTAGAAGCCAAACTCAAAGAAGTAGAAGCTTTACTTGATAAAGTAACGGATGCTAGCTTGAAAAACAATGTGACAGAGAGCCTAGCTGGTTTACGAAATAATCTGAGTCTCCAAACCATGGATAATAATGGCATCATGGCAGAAGCAGAAAAATTACTTGCTTTATTAAAAAGGTAGTGAGTCAGTTATGACGAAATCAGAAGCATAAATTTATCCTGTTAAATCAAAATGATGTAAGAGTCAGTAGCAATACTGGCTTTTATTTGTCTCGCTCTGTAAGGTTCAGGCTAACTAAACCACCTGATTTTTTGGGGGCTTTGGATTCATTTAGGAGAAATCAATCTATATCCAAGGTTAGTAACTTAATTATAGGTCTTCCTTTGTTAGAGAAGATAATGGTAAAAGGGGAGGGGGTAATTGATTTTACAGTCTAGGATGTTTTGATAACAATTCATGATTTGAAGAGGATATTTTGAAAAGATATTCTATACTAAACTTGTTATGCAGTTAAGCAAACCATTATATTCAATAATCTAGCCAAGGAAAACAGAGGATTTAAGATGAAAAAACGGATTATTCAGATTTTACTAGCATTGTCCTTAATTTTTTACAAATCAACTTGGTTTTGGGGAATTTTCAATCACCTCGCAAAGCCCTATCTACCAGCAAGTCGTGAATTTTTTCAGATTCTGCTTTGGATGGAGAGTGGAGGTCTTTTATTAGCGGTCATCTATCTACTAGTTTTTGCAGGAAAGAAGACTTTTCATTTCAAGTGGCAGCCGAGGTACTTTATCTACCTTTTACTGGGCTACATCATTTCGTATATGTCGGACTTCTTCTTGTCTTATTTCATACCCTCGTCTTCAAATCAAATTTCTTTGAATGAAACGGTAGAAATGATGGGGAGACAGGAGTACCCTTATTTCTTGCTCATCGTTTGCTTCATCGGCCCTATTGCTGAGGAGTTGATTTATCGCGGTGTGCTTATGACAACCTTTTTCAAAAACTCACCTTGGTACGGAGATGTCTTGCTTTCTGCTATTATTTTCGGTTATATTCATATCAATTTTGCTTTAACTCCTCTTGCTTTTTTCATTTATGCTAGCGGAGGGCTTATTTTGGCTCTATTGTACCGTATGACTAAAAATCTCTATTATCCAATAGTAGTTCATATTTTCATCAATATTACTGCCTTCTGGAATGTGTGGTTACTCCTATTTTCAGGAAATTAGCTTACTAAAACAATGTCGGAACTTTCCGGCATTTTCTTTTCAACAGGTGAGCAAGAACTGATTATTTTCAGACTTGGCTGGCTAATCATGGTATAATAAAAGGTAATGAAAAATTCCAACGAGGCAGAGATGAAATTACTTTATACTGATATTCGGACTTCTTTGACAGAAATTCTAACAAGAGAGGCGGAGGAGTTAGTTGCTGCTGGCAAGCGGGTCTTCTACATAGCTCCCAACTCTCTTTCTTTTGAAAAAGAACGCGCCGTACTGGAATGCTTGTCCCAGCAGGCTTCTTTTGCGATTACCGTCACGCGCTTTGCGCAGATGGCTCGATACCTGATTTTGAATGATTTGCCAGCTAAGACCAGTCTAGATGACATTGGTCTTGGGATGGCCTTTTACAGATGTCTTGCTGAACTTGATCCCAAAGACTTACGTGTTTATGGTGCGATTAAGCAGGATACTCAATTCATCCAGCAGTTGATTGAATTGTATCACGAAATGACCAAGGCTCAGATGAGTTTTTTGGACTTGGAGAGTTTGACGGATGAGGACAAGAGGGCCGATTTACTCTTGATTTTTGAGAAGGTAACGGCTTATCTCAATCAAGGTCAGTTGGCTCAGGGAAGTCAATTGTCCCATTTGATTGAGGCTATTGAGAATGACAAAGTTAGTAGTGATTTTACTCAAATCGCCTTGGTTATTGATGGCTTTACCCGTTTTTCTTCCGAAGAAGAGCGAATTGTGGACTTACTTCATGGCAAGGGTGTTGAGATTGTCATTGGGGCTTATGCTAGTAAGAAAGCTTATACTAGCCCATTCGCTGAAGGCAATCTCTATCAAGCCAGTGTGGAGTTTCTCCATCATCTAGCCTCTAAATACCAAACTCCTGCTCAAGACCGTTCTCAGACTCATGAGAAGATGGATAGTTTTGATAAGGCCTCTCGTTTATTGGAATCGTCCTATGACTTTTCAGAATTAACATTGGATGTCAATGAGAAGGACCGTGACAACTTACAAATCTGGTCTTGCTTGACGCAAAAGGAGGAGTTGGAGCTAGTAGCCCGTAGCATCCGTCAGAAATTGCATGAGAACTCAGACCTGAGTTACAAGCATTTTCGTATTCTCTTGGGGGATGTGACTTCTTACCAGTTATCTCTCAAAACCATTTTTGACCAGTATCAGATTCCTTTCTATCTTGGTAGAAGCGAATCCATGGCCCACCACCCTTTGACACAGTTTGTCGAGTCTATTTTAGCTTTAAAACGCTATCGTTTCCGTCAGGAGGATTTGATTAATCTTCTCAGAACAGGTTTGTATACCGACCTCAGTCAGGCTGATATTGATGCATTTGAGCAATATATCCGTTATCTTGGTATCAATGGCTTGCCAGCCTTTCAGCAAGCCTTCACCAAGTCCCATCACAGAAAATTTGATTTAGAGCGTTTGAATGCCCTTCGTCTGCGTGTTTTAGCACCTATTGAGACTCTTTTTGCCAGTCGAAAACAAAAGGCTGAAAACCTCTTGCAAAAGTGGAATGTCTTTCTAAAAGAAGGAGAGGTGACCAAGCAACTGCAAGATTTGACAGCCACTATGGAAGCTGTAGAACAGGAAAGACAAGCCGAAGTTTGGAAAGCATTCTGCCATGTTTTAGAACAATTTGCGACTGTTTTTGCTGGTTCACAGGTTAGTCTAGAGGACTTTCTAGCCTTGCTCCATTCTGGAATGAGTCTATCTCAATACCGTACCATTCCAGCGACAGTGGACACCGTTCTGGTGCAGAGTTACGATTTGATTGCACCACTGACTGCTGACTTTGTCTACGCCATTGGGTTGACTCAGGACAATTTACCAAAAATCGCGCAAAATACCAGTCTTTTGACAGATGAAGAAAGACAAAGCTTAAACCAAGCGACAGAGGAAGGGTCACAATTGCTGATTGCCAGCAGTGAAAACCTCAAGAAAAATCGCTACACTATGCTTTCCTTGATCAATTCTGCTCGTAAGCAGTTGGTTTTGTCGGCTCCAAGCCTTTTTAACGAAAGTGAAAGCAAGGAATCAATCTATCTTCAAGAGTTAGTCCATTTTGGATTTAGTCGAAAAGAGAAGAGGGTGAATCACAAGGGGCTGTCTAAGGAAGAACTAGGGTCATATCACAGTCTTTTGTCTAGTCTGGTGGCCTATCACCAGCAGGGCGAGACGAGTGATACTGAGCAAGATTTGACCTTTGTCAAGGTTCTGGCGCGTGTGATGGGTAAAAAACTTGACCAAAAAGGTCTGGAAAATCCAGCCCTGCCAACCAGTCCAAGCAGTAAGCAGTTGACCAAGGATACCTTGCAGGCTCTCTATCCAGCTGACAAGGAGTTTTACCTGTCTACCTCTGGTTTGACGGAGTTTTATCGCAATGAATACAGTTATTTTCTTTGCTACGTTTTAGGATTGCAGGAGGAATTGCGCCTGCGTCCAGATGCCCGTAGTCATGGGAATTTCTTACACCGCATTTTTGAACGCGCCTTGCAGTTACCTGATGAAGATTCTTTTGACCAACGTTTAGAACAAGCTATTCAAGAAACCAGTCAAGAACGCGAATTTGAAGCTATTTATCAAGAAAATTTGGAAGCCCAGTTTACTAAAGAAGTTCTGCTTGATGTGGCGCGGACGACTGGACATATTCTCCGACACAATCCAGCCATCGAAACCATCAAAGAAGAGGCGAACTTCGGCGGTAAAGAGCAGGCCTTTATTCAATTGGACAATGGACGCAGTGTCTTTGTACGAGGCAAGGTTGACCGCATTGACCGATTGAAAGCTGATGGGGCGATTGGAGTGGTAGACTACAAATCCAGTCTGACTCAGTTCCAGTTTCCTCATTTCTTTAATGGGCTTAATTCTCAGTTGCCAACCTATTTAGCTGCCCTAAAAAGAGAAGGGGAGCAGAACTTTTTTGGTGCCATGTACTTGGAAATGGCTGAGCCTGTCCAATCTTTGATGGCAGTTAAAAGTCTGGCAGGTGCAGTAGTAGAAGCTAGCAAGTCAATGAAATACCAAGGGCTCTTTTTAGAAAAAGAAAGCAGTCATTTGGGTGAATTTTACAATAAAAACAAGGCAAATCAGCTGACGAATGAGGAATTCCAGCTCTTGCTGGACTACAATGCCCAACTTTACAAGAAAGCAGCTGAGAAGATTTTAGCAGGCCAGTTCGCTATTAATCCTTATACCGAAAATGGCAGAAGTATTGCACCGTATGTTCATCAACATCAAGCCATCACAGGATTTGAAGCCAATTACCACTTGGGTCAAGCCCGTTTCTTAGAGAAGTTAGACCTAGCTGATGGTAAGCGTCTGGTCGGAGAAAAGCTCAAGCAAGCTTGGTTTGAAAAAATAAGAGAGGAGTTGAATCGATGAAGCCTATTCCCTTTTTAACTGAGAAGGAAATTCAAAAATTGCAAGAAGCAGAAGCGCATTCGAATAAGGAACAAAAGAAAACTGCCGAGCAAATCGAAGCAATCTACACTTCTGGTCAAAATATCCTTGTTTCAGCATCGGCTGGTTCTGGGAAGACCTTTGTTATGGCAGAGCGCATTCTAGATCAATTGGCTCGTGGTGTCGAAATTTCTCAACTCTTCATCTCAACCTTTACCGTTAAGGCAGCCACTGAGCTTAAGGAACGTTTGGAGAAAAAAATCAGCCAACAAATCCAAGAAACCGATGACGTTGACCTCAAACAACACTTGGGTCGTCAGTTGGCTGATCTACCCAACGCTGCCATCGGAACTATGGACTCTTTCACACAAAAATTCCTTGGTAAACACGGCTATCTACTTGACATTGCGCCTAATTTCCGTATTTTACAAAACCAAAGCGAGCAACTTCTTCTCAAAAACGAAGTCTTCCATGAGGTCTTTGAAGTCCATTATCAAGGTAAACAGAAAGAGACCTTTAGTCATTTGCTGAAAAACTTTGCTGGGCGAGGCAAGGATGAACGGGGGCTGCGCCAGCAGGTCTATAAAATCTATGACTTTCTCCAATCTACCAGTAATCCTCAAAAGTGGCTGAGTGAATATTTCTTAAAAGGCTTTGAAAAAGCTGATTTTACCAGTGAAAAAGAAAAACTAACTGAGAAAATCCAGCAAGCCCTTTGGGATTTGGAAAGCTTTTTCCGTTACCATCTGGATAATGATGCCAAGGAGTTTACAAAGGCTGCTTATTTAGAAAATGTTCAGTTAGTTCTGGATGAAATTGGCTCCTTGAATCAGGAGTCCGATAGTCAGGCTTATCAGGCAGTGCTTGCGCGTGTTGTCGAAATTTCGAAAGAGAAAAACGGCCGAGCTCTGACTAATGCCAGCCGTAAGGCTGATTTGAAGCCACTGGCCGATGCCTACAACGAAGAGAGAAAGACCCAGTTTGCTAAACTAGGACAACTGTCAGACCAGATAACCATTCTCGACTATCAAGAACGTTATCATCAAGACACATGGGAACTAGCTAAAACCTTCCAAGCCTTCATGGGTGATTTTGTGGAAGCGTATCGTCAGCGTAAACGTCAGGAAAATGCCTTTGAATTCGCTGATATCAGCCATTACACCATTGAGATTTTAGAGAATTTCCCACAAGTTCGTGAGGCTTATCAGGAGCGTTTCCACGAAGTCATGGTCGATGAGTATCAGGATACCAACCATATTCAAGAACGGATGCTGGAATTGCTGTCTAATGGCCACAATCGCTTTATGGTGGGGGATATCAAGCAGTCCATCTACCGATTCCGTCAAGCAGACCCGCAGATTTTCAATGAGAAATTCCAACGCTATGTGCAAAATCCAAAAGAGGGCAAGCTCATTCTCCTGAAGGAAAATTTCCGTAGCAGTTCAGAATTGCTGTCAGCAACCAATGATGTCTTTGAACGTCTCATGGACCAAGAGGTCGGCGAAATCAACTATGATAACATGCACCAGCTTGTTTTTGCCAATACCAAACTGACTCCTAATACAGACAACAAGGTAGAATTTCTCCTCTACGACAAGGGCGATACAGGTGAGGAAGAAGAGAGTCAAACAGAAACGAAACTAACAGGCGAAATGCGTCTGGTTATCAAGGAAATTCTTAAACTCCATAAGGAAAAAGGTGTTGCTTTTAAAGAAATTGCCCTTCTGACCTCCAGTCGCAGTCGTAATGACCAGATTCTTCTCGCTTTGTCAGAGTACGGAATTCCTGTCAAAACTGACGGAGAGCAGAACAATTATCTCCAATCCCTAGAAGTGCAAGTCATGCTAGACACCTTTCGTGTCATTCACAATCCCCTGCAAGACTATGCCTTGGTTGCCCTTATGAAGTCTTCAATGTTTGGCTTTGATGAGGACGAGTTGGCACGTTTATCCCTTCAGAAAGCAGAGGACAAAGTCCAAGAAAATCTCTTTGAGAAACTGGTTAATGCACAAAAACAGGCAACAAGTCAGAAAGAGTTAATTCACTCAACACTAGCTGATAAGCTAAATCAATTCATGGATATCTTGGCTTCTTGGCGCTTGTATGCCAAAACGCACTCCCTCTATGACCTGATTTGGAGGATTTACAACGACCGTTTTTATTATGACTATGTTGGGGTTTTGCCAAATGGGCCTGCTAGACAGGCCAATCTCTATGCCCTAGCTCTGCGTGCTGACCAATTTGAAAAGAGCAATTTCAAAGGCTTGTCACGTTTTATTAGCATGATTGACAATATCCTAGAATCCCAGCACGATTTGGCAAGCGTGGCCGTCGCACCGCCAAAAGATGCAGTAGAGCTCATGACCATTCACAAGAGTAAAGGGCTAGAGTTTCCTTACGTCTTTATTCTCAATATGGATCAAGATTTCAACAAGCAAGACACCATGTCAGAAGTCATTCTCAGTCGTAAAAATGGACTAGGTGTCAAATACATTGCCAAAATGGAGACAGGAGCAGTGGAAGCCTACTACCCTAAAACCATCAAACTCTCCATTCCTAGTCTGACCTATAGACAGAACGAAGAGGAATTACAGCTGGCAAGCTATTCAGAGCAAATGCGTCTGCTGTATGTTGCCATGACGCGGGCTGAGAAAAAGCTCTATCTTGTCGGTAAGGGTTCTCGTGAAAAGCTGGAAGCCAAGGAATACCCAACAGCTAAAAATGGGAAACTAAATAGCAACACTAGACTGCAAGCAAGGAATTTCCAAGATTGGATTTGGGCTATCAGTAAAGTATTTGCCAAGGATCATCTCAACTTTAGCTATCGTTTTGTTGGTGAAGATCAGCTGACTAGAGAAGCTATCGGAGAGTTGGAAAACAAGAGCCCTCTCCAAGATAGCTCCCAAGTAGACAATCGCCAGTCAGAAACCATCAAAGAAGCCCTTGAAATGCTGAAAGAAGTAGAAGTATATAATACTCTTCACCGCGCAGCTATTGAACTTCCTAGTGTTCAAACCCCAAGTCAAATCAAGAAATTCTACGAACCCGTTATGGATATGGAAGGTGTCGAGATTGCAGGTCAAGGCCAGTCAGTAGACAAGAAAATCAACTTTGATTTGCCAGATTTTTCAACCAAAGAAAAGGTAACAGGAGATGAAATTGGTAGTGCCACCCACGAACTCATGCAGAGAATTGACCTCAGCCAGCAACCAACTCTTGCTAGCCTGATAGAAACTCTCAAACAAGTTCAAACCAGCCCAGCTGTTAGGGACAAGATCAATCTTGCTAAAATTCTTGCATTCTTTGACACAGCACTCGGTCAGGAAATTATCGCTAATACCGACCATCTTTATCGCGAGCAACCTTTCTCCATGCTCAAACGAGACCAAAAGAGTAAGGAAGACTTCGTTGTCCGTGGTATCCTTGATGGCTATCTGCTTTATGAGGATAGAATCGTTCTTTTCGACTACAAGACAGACCGCTATGATGATCCAAGTCAACTCATAGACCGCTATCGTGGTCAGCTAGCCCTATACGGAGAGGCTTTATCTCGAGCCTATTCGATTGAAAATATTGAAAAATACTTGATTTTACTCGGTAAAGACGAGGTTCAAGTTGTAAAAGTATAATCTAGAAAGGAGACCTCATGACACTTCCAGTTAGAAAATCCCTGCACGATGCGGTTTTACAGGCTTCAAAAGCTGATACTTGGGAACAAGCTACCAAGGAATGGAATGAAGTTTCCTTGATTTTTAACGGTATCGGCCGTAGCAATTGTGTCTGTGGAAATGCCATCAAATACGCTTATGAACTCTTTAACGGTGTCACAGGGCAACGCCTCTTTCCAATTGGTAGCGACTGTGTTCGTCATTTTCATCGATTGTCCCTTGACCAGCAATTGGAAGAGGAAGAAAAACTGCTCAGAAAGGTCGAACATCTAACCAGAAAAGCTAAGAAAAAGGAAAAATCAAGGTCAATAAAAGTGACTTTGACGAGCGACTTCTAAAGTGGCTCTGGGAAAAAGGTGTTTTTAAACCCAATCGTGGCAATCAGTTCTCACCTGAGAAAGACTACCAGCTCTTCTTAGAAGTCTTTCAGGGAGGAAGTTGGACCAAGGCAGAACCCAAGAAGAAGGCTCGTATGGAAGAAGTCCTTGAAAAGTGTATCAAACCCTTTTTACTTGGCAAACCAGATGACCAACTCTATCTTGTCAAGCTAGGAAAGGAGAAAATTGACTACGAACAAGAACTCCGAATCCAGGCAGAGAAAGAGCGCAAGAAGAGGGATAAAATCGCCAAACAATATGCAGACAATCTGGTTCTAGCCATGGGACCAGCAGAGCGTGCCTATCAGGATTACTTTGGCTTTACAGAAACCCTAACCCAAGAAGAACGCAAGTGGGAGAAAATTCTTTTTGGTAAAAATCGAACAGAACGGGCTATCAAGGCCAAACAATACCAAAAAGAGTTGGAAAAAGATCAACGAATTGCAACTCAGGATCCAATTGAGAGAAAGCAGAAGCAGACATGGCTTCTCAATTCCTATTTTCGTGAGCTTCCTGAAGAAAAATCCCGATTTGCCCGGCTCTTATTAGAATATCGAAAGAGTGGAGAAGTGCCTTTTTCTACTGAATATCTGTCAGACCATCTCATCGACTTTTTCTATAAAATGAAAGCTTTGGAGTTTGAAATCGCACCAGAACAAGTCCGAGATTTTCTAAAAGAAAGCCTTCAGGCAGATCATCTATCCTCAGCACAAGAAAGCTGGATAGAAGGGATTCTTATCAACTGCATCAAACCATTTTTAGAACGATTGCTAATATAAGTAACACCTACCGTGGAAATTTCATGGTAGGTTACATTTTATCCAAAAAGAGAAAATAGGAAATGGCAAACCCTGCTCCTTCGTATTTTATATATAAAACAAAGTATGAAAGCGTAACTCAATTTTAAGACTTTTTGGTAAATTAAGAGTATAATTAAAGTGTGATGCCTTTTTTATAGATAATACACTAATATATTAAAGGTCTTCGTAACATAAATATAAATTTTATTTCAAGGAGGAATCATGGAAAAGTATTTTGGTGAAAAACAGCAGCGTTTTTCATTTAGAAAATTATCAGTAGGACTTGTATCTGCGACGATTTCAAGTTTATTTTTTATGTCTGTATTAGGTAGTTCATCTGTAGAAGCTCAAGAGACTAAAGGTGTTCACTATAAATATGTGACAGAGTCAGAGTTATCATCAGAAGACAAGAAGCAGCTTGTCTATGATATTCCGGCATACACGGAGAATGATGATGAAACTTATTATCTTGTTTATAAATTAAATTCTCAAAATCAACTGGGAGAATTGCCATATACTGGAAGCAAGAATGATATGCAAACCTTGGTTGCTGGTGCTAGCTTAGCTGCTCTGGGAATTTTAATTTTTGCCGTTTCAAAGAAAAAAGTTAAGAATAAAACAGTATTACATTTAGTATTGGTTGCAGGAATAGGAAATGGTGTCTTAGTTTCAGCTCATGCTTTAGAAAATAATCTCTTACTGAATTACAATACTGACTATGAATTAACCTCAGGAGAAAAATTACCTCTTCCTAAAGACATTTCAGGTTACACTTATATTGGATATATCAAAGAGGGGAACATAACTTCTGAATCTAAAGTAAGCGATCAAGAGAAATCAGTAGCTACTCCCAAAACTCAACAAAAGGTGGATTATAATGTTACACCGAATTTTGTAGAGAATCCATCAACAGGACAAGCTATTCAGGAACAAACACCTGTCTCTTCAACTAAGCCGACAGAAGTTCAAGTAGTTGAAAAACCTTTCTCTACTGAATTAACGAATCCAAGAAAAGAAGAGATACAATCTTCAGATTCTCAAGAACAATTAGCAGAACATAAGAATCTAGAAACGAAGAAAGACGAGAAGGTTTCTCCAAAAGAAAGGACTGGGGTAAATACACTAAATCCACAGGATGAAGTTCTATCAGGTCAGTTGAACAAACCTGAACTCTTATATCGCGATGAAACTATAGAAACAAAAATAGATTTTCAAGAAGAAGTTCAAGAGAATCCTGATTTAGCTGAAGGAACTGTAAGAGTAAAACAAGAAGGCAAATTAGGTAAGAAAGTTGAAGTCGTTAGAGTATTCTCTGTAAACAAGGAAGAAGTTTCTAGAGAAATTATTTCAACCTCAACGACTGCGCCTGTTTTAAGAATAGTCGAAAAAGGTACTAAAAAAGCTCAAGTAATGAAGGAACAACCTAAGACTGGTGCAGAACATGGTGAGGTACAGTCTGGAGCTATTGTTGAACCCGTAGTCCAACCTGCATTACCAGAAGCAGTTGTAACAGATAAAGGTGAACCGGCAATTCAGCCAGAGTTACCAGAAGCAATTGTAAGCGATAAAGGTGAGCCAGAAGTTCAGCCAGCGTTACCAGAGGCAGTTGTAACTGAAAAAGGCGTACCAGAAGTTCAACCAGCGTTACCAGAGGCAGTCGTGACTGACAAGGGTGAGCCAGAAGTTCAACCAGAGTCGCCAGATACTGTGGTAAGTGATAAAGGTGTACCAGAAGTCCAACCAGCGTTACCAGAAGCAGTTGTAACAGATAAAGGCGAACCTGAACAGGTGGTACCGCTTCCAGAATATAAAGGACCACAAGCCGGAGCTATTGTTGAACCAGAGCAGGTAGCACCACTACCAGAATACACAGGTCCCCAGGCAGGGGCAGTAGTTGAACCTGCAATCCAACCAGAGTTACCCGAAGCAGTTGTTACAGACAAGGGTGAACCAGAAGTTCAGCCAGCGTTACCGGAAGCAGTTGTAACTGAAAAAGGCGAACCAGCAGTCCAACCAGAGCTACCGGAAGCGGTTGTGACTGACAAAGGTGAGACTGAGGTTCAACCAGAGTCGCCAGATACTGTGGTAAGTGATAAAGGTGAACCTGAACAGATAGCACCACTACCAGAATATACAGGAGTACAGGCTGGAGCGATAGTAGAACCAGAAAAAGTAGCCCCCCTACCAGAATATACAGGTGTACAAGCTGGAGCGATAGTAGAACCAGAGAAGGTAGAAGCACCGAAAGAATATACAGGAGTACAGGCTGGAGCGATAGTAGAACCAGAAAAAGTAGCCCCCCTACCAGAATACACAGGTCCACAGGCCGGAGCGATAGTTGAACCAGAACAAGTAGCCCCACTGCCAGAATACACAGGTGTACAAGCTGGAGCGATAGTCGAGCCAGAGAAAGTAGAAGCACCGAAAGAATATACTGGTAAAATCGAACAAGCAAGTGCAGAAGAGACTAAACATGAAAATGAGGCAAGTCCTACAAATGGGGAAGCGGAACGTCCTAAAGATAAAATTAAAGAAGAAAAACAAGTCGACAAGAAACTAGAACTTAGAAATGTTTCAAACGTGGAATTATATACAGTAGAAAATAATAAATATCGACATGTAACTTCACTTGCGAGTGTTCCAACTACTCCAACTGATTACTTTATGAAAGTAAAATCAGAGAACTTTAAAGATGTTATGTTACCAGTTAAGAGTATTGAGAGCGTTAGAAAAGATAATCAAGATGTTTATAAAATTGTAGGACAAGCTAATGATTTAATTCAATACGAAAACAATAGTACTTTAGAAAATTATACTTACTACCTACCTAAGACGGTAAGTAGTGAAAATGGAGTTTATACATCATTTAAAAATCTAGTAGATGCTATGAATAGTAACCCACATGGTACGTTCCGCCTAGGGGCGACTATAGATGCTCGTGAAGTAGATCTTCCAGATGGTAAAGAAAGTTATATTAATCACGAATTTAGTGGTACATTAATAGGTTCAAACAATGATAAGAACTATGCTATATATAATCTGAAAAAACCGTTATTTAATGTTTTAAATCATGCTAATATTCGAGATCTTTCAATAAAAGAAGTAAATGTTTCTTCTAAAGAAGATGCTGCCACAATTGCTAAAGAGGCGAATAATGGTACTACAATTACAAATGTTCACTCATCTGGTGTAATTGCTGGTGAACGTAGCATGGGTGGTTTAGTTTCACAAGTAACTAACTCTACAATTTCTAATAGTAGTTTTACTGGTAGAATAACGAATACTTATGATACAAGAGCTACTTATCAAATAGGTGGTTTAGTAGGAAAACTTTCAGGAGTTAGTGCTTTGATTGATAGATCAATTTCATCTATCGATATGGCGACAAATGCTAATACAGGAGACCAGGTTGTTGGTGGTATAGCAGGTGTTGTTGATAAAAAAGCGACAATTAGTAATAGTTATGTTGAAGGAAATCTTAATAATGTAAAACATTTTGGTTATGTTGGAGGAGTTGCAGGGTATCTTTGGGATAGAGAATCATCAGATGAAAGAAACTCAGGTCAACTTACAAATGTATTAAGTGACGTTAATGTTACGAACGGTAATGCTATTGCTGGTTATGATTTTAAAGGAATAAGAGCAACTAACACTTATAGTAATAAAAATAATAAGGTAGTCAATGTAGTACAAGTAGATGATGAAGTACTAAGTAGAGATTCAGAAATACAAAGAGGAACTGTATTAGAAAATAATAAAGTTCTGGAGAAAAAAGCTGAACTTGTTCATAAAAATGATATTAAAACAGAAGACTTTAACTTCTCTTCTAAATATAAAACGGATTATAGAAATTTAAAAGATGCTGATATTTCTAGGTTGAAAGTATATAAAAATATTGAGAAACTATTACCTTTCTATAATAGAGAGACAATTGTTAAATATGGTAATTTAGTGGACACTAATAATGATTTATTTACTAAAGAGCTTGTGTCTGTAGTTCCGATGCATGAGAAAGAAGTAATTTCTGATATTAATAAACATAAAGCTAGTATTAATAAGCTGTTACTTCATTATTCAGATAATACTTCTCAAACATTAAATATAAAATATCTACAAGATTTCTCTAAAGTAGCAGAATATGAAATAGCTAATACAAAATTAATATACACACCTAATACGCTGTTGCATAATTATGATAATATTGTAAACGCTGTTTTAAATGACCTGAAATCTGTTCAATATAGTTCAGCTGGAGTTAGAAATGTCTTAGATATTTCTAATGACATAAAATTAACTGAATTATATCTAGATGAACAATTCGACAAAACAAAAGCAAACATTGAAGATAGTTTATCAAAACTTCTTTCTGCTGATGCGGCAATAGCTGAAAATAGTAATTCAATAATTGATAATTATGTAATAGAAAAAATTAAGAATAATAAAGAAGCGTTACTTCTAGGTTTAACTTATCTAGAACGTTGGTATAATTTTAAATATGATAATGCGAGTGCTAAAGATTTAGTATTATATCATTTAGATTTCTTCGGTAAGTCTAATAGTTCTGCATTAGATAATGTTATTGAATTAGGTAAGTCTGGCTTTAATAATTTATTAGCGAAAAATAATGTAATTACTTATAATGTATTATTAGCGAAAAATTATGGAACTGAAAGTTTATTTAAAGCATTAGAAGGTTATAGAAAAGTATTTCTACCAACTACTTCTAATAACGACTGGTTTAAAAAACAATCTAAAGCTTATATAGTTGAAGAAAAATCTACTATTCCTGAAGTAAGTTCTAAGCAGTTAGAACAAGGAACAGAACACTCTATAGGTGTTTATGATAGATTAACTAGTCCATCATGGAAATATCAAAGTATGGTCTTACCGTTATTAACTTTACCAGAAGAAAAAACGATATTTATGATCGCCAATATTTCAACTATAGGATTTGGTGCTTATGATAGATATAGAAGTCCTGAACATCCTAAGGGAGAGAAATTAAATAAATTTGTAGAAGATAATGCAAAAGAAGCGGCTAAACGATTTAGAGATCATTATGATTATTGGTATAAAATTCTAGATAAAGAAAATAAAGAAAAATTATTTAGAAGTGTCCCAGTCTATGATGCATTTAGATTTGGAAATGATAAAGATAATAAGTTACAAGAAGCTAATTTTGAAACTAATCATCCAGCTATTAAAAACTTCTTTGGCCCTGCTGGAAATAATGTTGTTCACAATGCTAATGGTGCATATGCAACGGGTGACGCATTCTACTACATGGCTTATCGTATGTTAGATAAATCTGGTGCGGTAACATATACTCATGAAATGACACATAACTCTGATAGGGAAATTTATCTTGGTGGCTATGGTCGAAGAAGTGGCTTGGGACCAGAGTTCTTTGCTAAAGGCTTATTACAAGCACCAGACCATCCAGATGATGCGACCATTACCATTAACTCAATCTTGAAACATTCAAAATCTGATAGTACAGAAGGACAACGATTACAAATACTTGATCCAACTACGAGATTTAAAAACTCTGATGATTTGAAGCAATATGTCCACAATATGTTTGATGTCGTTTATATGTTGGAATATCTTGAAGGACAATCAATCGTTAAGAAACTGAATGTTTATCAGAAAATGGAAGCTCTCAGAAAAATTGAGAATAAGTATGTGAAAGATCCAGCAGATGGAAATGAGGTTTACGCCACTAACGTAGTCAAAACATTGACAGAAGAAGAGGCCCAACAATTGACTAACTTTGATAGTTTGATTGACCATAATATCTTATCAGCTCGTGAGTACAAGTCTAAAGAATATGAAAGAAATGGCTACTTCACTATTAAATTATTTGCGCCGATTTATGCAGCATTAAGTAGTGATATAGGAACACCTGGCGACTTGATGGGCCGTCGTATGGCTTATGAACTCTTGGCTGCTAAAGGCTTTAAAGATGGTATGGTACCATATATTTCAAATCAATATGAAGACCTTGCTAAACAAAATGGTAAAAAAATAACTATTTATGGTAAAGAACGAGGATTGGTGACAGATAAACTTGTTTTAGAAAAGCTATTTGATGGTAAGTATCTATCTTGGGCAGCCTTTAAAAAAGCTATGTATCAAGAGCGCATTGCTCAGTTTAATCATTTAACTAAAGTTACTTTTAAAGATCCGACGCAATCATGGATGAGTAATGCCACCAAGACCATTCAAAGAGTAAATGATTTACAACAACTAATGGATGAAGCTGTTCTACAGGATGCAGAAGAACGTAATTATTATTATTGGAATAACTATAATCCTGAGACTGACAGTGCAGTTCATAAGTTGAAGAAAGCAATATTTAAGGCTTATCTAGATAAAACCGATGATTTTAGAAGTTCAATTTTTGAGAATAAAAAATAGTGTTTACTGTTAGGAAATAAAATTAAAGAAGGTGATTACGCTTGTCATTATTTAAAAAAGAACGATTTTCGATCCGAAAAATCTGTGGGATTGTTGGTTCGGTGTTACTAGGAAGTGTCTTGGTTGCACCGTCAGTCATCCATGCTTCTACCTATCATTACATTGAAAAAAGTGCTCTTACACAAGAAGAACAAACTAAGATTCAGGCAGGAATTCCTACTGATAATGAGGAAACTTATGCTCTTATTTATCAGCAGGAAACTCTTCCTGCAACAAGTTCATCGACTTCTGTGCTTACAGCTTTAGGTCTATTAGCTATTGGTAGTTTAGTTCTTTTAGTTCATAAAAAGAAAAAAGTTGCTAGTCTGTTCTTAGTTACTACTATCGGACTGATTAGTCTTTCTAGTATGCAAGCTCTCGATATAAGCAATTCTTTGAAAGCTCCAAGTAATGAAGGAGTAGTTCAAATTGCTGGATATCGTTATATTGGATACTTATCCCTTGATGATGATGCAATTTCAGAAATTCAACATAAGGATGAGGGAACAAAGAATGTTCCAGTATCTGAAACTCAGGAAAGTATCCCTAATGAAGCGCCTAAAGCTGAGAAACCTAAATACACTGAGCCTGTAAGTACAGTCCCAGACGAGGCTCCTAAAGCAGAGAAGCCTGACTATACAGCACCAGTTAGTGGTAATCTGGTAGAACCTGAAGTTCATGAGAAACCAGAATATACAGGTCCAATTGGCGGCAATTTAGTTGAACCAGCAGTTTATAAAAAACCAGAATATACTGAACCTGTAGGTACTGTTCCAGACGAGGCTCCTAAAGCAGAGAAGCATGAACATACAGCACCAGTTAGTGGTAATCTGGTAGAACCTGAAGTTCATGAGAAACCCGAATATACAGCACCAATTGGCGGCAATTTAGTTGAACCAGAAGTTCAACCAGCGTTACCAGAAGCTGTTGTAACTGATAAAGGGGAACCAGAAGTTCAACCAGCGCTGCCAGAAGCTGTTGTAACTGATAAAGGGGAACCAGAAGTTCAGCCAGCATTACCGGAAGCTGTTGTAACTGATAAAGGGGAACCAGAAGTTCAGCCAGCGTTACCAGAAGCTGTTGTGACTGAAAAAGGGGAACCAGAAGTTCAACCAGCCTTACCCGAAGCAGTTGTAACTGAAAAAGGGGAACCAGAAGTTCAACCAGCCTTACCAGAAGCTGTTGTGACTGAAAAAGGGGAACCAGAAGTTCAACCAGCCTTACCCGAAGCTGTTGTGACTGAAAAAGGGGAACCAGAAGTTCAACCAGCGTTACCAGAAGCTGTTGTGACTGAAAAAGGGGAACCAGAAGTTCAACCAGCGTTGCCGGAAGCTGTTGTGACTGAGAAAGGGGAACCAGAAGTTCAACCAGCCTTACCCGAAGCTGTTGTGACTGAAAAAGGGAAACCAGAAGTTCAACCAGCGTTGCCGGAAGCTGTTGTGACTGAGAAAGGGGAACCCGCAGTTCAGCCAGCATTACCCGAAGCAGTAGTCACAGAAAAGGGAGAACCAGAAGTTCAAGCTGAGTTGCCAGAATATACGTCAAAAGTTGCTCCAACTTTGACTTTAGATAAGGTTACAGAAGATGCGATGGATCGTTCAGCTAAATTGGATTACACTCTTGAAAATACAGGTAATGCTGAAATCAAGAGCATTATAGCTGAGATTAAAGATGGGGACACTGTTGTTAAGCGAGTTGATTTATCTAAAGAAAAATTGACAGACGCTATTCAAGGTTTGGATTTATTCAAAGATTATAAAATTGCAACAACAATGACTTACAACCGTGGTGAAGGTGATGAAACATCTAAACTGGATGAAAAACCTTTGCGTTTGGAGTTGAAAAAGGTCGAAATTAAAAATATTTCATCTACTAATTTAGTGAAGGTGAATGATGATGGTACTGAAACACCAAGTGATTTCATGAGCGAAAAACCTTCTGATGAAGATGTGAAGAAAATGTACTTAAAAATCACTAGTCGTGATAATAAAGTAACACGTTTAGCAGTTGATAAAATTGAAGAAGTGACTGAAGAAGGTAAGAAACTTTATAAAATCACTGCTGAAGCTCAAGATTTGATTCAACACATTGATCCATCTAAGGCGCGCAATAAGTATGTTTATTATATAGAAAAACCCCAACCTAAAGAAGATAATGTCTACTATAACTTTAAAGATTTAGTAGACGCTATGAATGTTAATAAAAATGGTACATTTAAAATCGGAGCAGATTTGAATGCAACGAATGTACCAACACCTAACAAACAATATGTTCCAGGTACGTTTAAGGGACATCTATCAAGTGTTGATGGTAAACAATATACAATTCATAACATTGCCCGTCCCTTATTTGACCGTGTTGAAAATGGTTCTGTGAAAAATATTAATTTAGGTAATGTGGATATCAATATGCCTTGGGCTGACGGAATAGCACCTGTTGCCAATATGGTGAAAAATGCAACTGTTGAAGATGTTAAGGTGACTGGTAATGTAGTTGCTAATAACAATATTGCAGGTATCGTCAATAAAATCGATAGTGGTGGTCAGTTGACAAATGTAGCCTTCATCGGTAAACTCACAGGTATAGGTGATAAAGGACAATACTTAGCTGGTATAGCTGGTGAGATTTGGAGAGGTAATGTTGCAAAAGCATATGTAGAAGCTGATATTGTTGCCAACAAAGCCCGTATCGGTGGTTTAGTTGCTAAAACAGATAATGGCAACGACTCTATGGGAATTGGTAAATACGGTTCAATTCGTAAATCGGTCACCAAAGGAACCATTAAGACTAAAGTTTTGTTTGAAACAGGTGGATTTATCAATAGCAATCTTCCTTTTGGTAAACTTGAAGATAATATTTCAATGATGAGAGTTGAAAATGGTGAAGAGTTCTTTGGTTCTTCAGATTTGGACTACGATGATGGTTATTTCACAAATGGATGGTTAGATCGTAACTTTGTTGTCAAAGGTGTCAGTTCAGGTAAGCATTCATACAAACGTTCTCGTGACAAAATTAAAGAAATTAGTCAAGATGAAGCTAATAAGAGAATTGCAGCCTTTAATATTACTGCTGACAAATATGAAATCAACGAACCTGTGGTCAATCGCTTAAATCGTTTAACCAGAAGAGAAGATGAATATAAGTCAACCCAAGACTATAAAGTAGATCGAGATCTGGCTTATCGTAATATTGAGAAACTTCAACCATTTTATAACAAAGAATGGATTGTCAACCAAGGTAACAAACTTGCAGAAGATTCAAACTTAGCTAAGAAAGAAGTCCTTTCTGTTACGGGAATGAAGGATGGTCAATTCGTGACCGATTTATCGGATATCGATAAAATAATGATTCACTATGCAGATGGTACAAAAGAAGAAATGGGGGTCACACTCAAGGATTCTAAAGTCCAACAAGTGCGTGAATATAGCGTATCTGGTCTTGGTGATGTTGTCTATACACCGAATATGGTTGTTAAAAATCGAGACAAACTGATTGCAGATGTGAAAGAGAAGTTATCTTCAGTCACATACGATTCGCAAGATGTTCGTAAAATTATTGGAAATCCAGCTGATTTGTATCTAGAAGAAAGCTTTACTGACGTCAAAGACAATCTTGATAAATTTGTGAAAGCTTTAGTCGAAAATGAAGATCATCAATTGAATAGTGACGAAGCTGCGATGAAAGCACTTGTGAAGAAAATTGACGATAATAAAGCGAAAATTATGATGGCTCTATCTTACTTGAACCGTTACTATAACATTAAGTATACTGACAACAGTATGAGTATCAAAGACATTATGATATTTAAACCTGACTTCTACGGTAAAACACCAAGTGTATTAGATCGCTTGATTAACATCGGGTCTAGCGAGAAGAACTTAAAGGGTGACCGAACTCAGGATGCTTATCGTGAAATCATTGCAAGTAATACTGGTAAAGGTAGTCTTCGTAACTTCCTAGAATACAACATGCGTTTGTTTACAGAGGATAAAGACATTAATGATTGGTTTATCCACTCAGCTAAGAATGTTTATGTTTCAGAACCTAAAACTACAAATCCTGACTTTATTAATAAACGTCATAGAGTCTTTGATGGGCTAGATAACGGTGTTCATGGTCGTATGATTTTACCACTTCTAACGCTTAAAGATGCCCATATGTTCTTAATTTCAACATATAACACGATGGCGTACAGTTCATTTGAGAAATATGGAAAACATACAGAAGAAGCTCGAAACGAATTTAAGAAAGAAATTGATAAAGTTGCTAAGGGACAACAAACGTATCTTGATTTCTGGTCCAGATTAGCTCTACCTAATGTTCGTGATAGATTACTTAAGAGTCAAAATATGGTACCGACACCAGTTTGGGATAACCAAAACTACCATGGAGTCGACGGTGCCAACAGCATGGGGTACGGAAAGAACGGGGCAATTATCAGACCTATTAGAGAATTGTATGGTCCAACTGGCAAATTCCACGCAACAAATGGAGCCATGGGAGCTATGGCTAGTATTTACGATAGTGCAAACAATAATGACCAAGTTTACTTTATGGTAACTGATTTAATATCACAATTTGGTATTTCAGCCTTTACACATGAAACAACACACGTCAATGACCGAATGCTCTATTACGGAGGATACAGTCAACGTGTTGGTACAAATGCAGAAGCCTATGCACAAGGTATGCTGCAAACACCTGATAGTTCAACGACTAATGGTGAATACGGCGCACTTGGAATTAACATGGCTTACCATCGTCCAAATGATGGTAACCAATGGTACAACCCAGATCCTGACAAATTAAAGACACGTGATGACATTGACCGCTACATGAGAAACTACAATGAAGCTATGATGTTGCTTGATTATGTAGAAGCTGATGCTGTACTTCCTAAAATTAAAGGAGACAATAGTAAGTGGTTCAAGAAAATCGACAAAGAAATGCGCTCTAAGATTCAGTACAATGATCTTTTAGGTCCAAACCAATGGGATAGTGTCCGTGATTTGAAAGGTGAAGAAAAGGTAATGACTTTATCTAGCGTCAATGATTTAGTGGATAATAACTTCATGACGAAACATGGAAATCCAGGTAACGGACGTTATCGCCCTGAAGATTATGCTGTCAACTCAGCATATGTAAACGTCAATATGATGGCTGGTATTTATGGTGGTAATACTAGTCTTGGAGCTCCTGGTTCATTATCATTCAAGCACAATGCCTTCCGCATGTGGGGTTATTATGGATATGACAAAGGTTTCACTAGTTATGTATCTAACAAATACAAAGATGCGGCTATTAAAGAAAATAAAGGTTTGCTAGGCGATGACTTTATTATTAAGAAAGTATCTGGAGACAAGTTCAAGACACTTGAAGAGTGGAAGAGACATTGGTACGAGGAGGTTCTTGCTAAAGCTAAGAAAGGCTTTGAAGGTATCGATATTGATGGCGTCCATATCAGTAACTATGATGAGTTAAGGCCTTTATTTGATAAAGCAGTCGAAGAAGATTTGAAAAAAACAGATGACTTCTCTCATACTGTAGCTCTTAAATCTAAGGTATTCAAAGCCCTTCTTAAAAACACAGACGGTTTCTTTAACCAACTGTTTAAAGAAGACATTTAAACGTTTAAAATATAAAGAGGACAGTTTTTTGCTCCCTCTGAAAAGTCATCATTTGATGGCTTTCAAAAAGTACCTCAAAAAAGGTATTGCCAAGTTGCAATACCTTTTTTTGAGGCTCTTTTATCTTGTCCTTGTTTCAATTGACGATACCACATTATGTACTGTTTTGCTTCATTTTATTATAAAAGGACTTAGTCCTGTGCAGTACAGAACTAAATCCTTTCAATAATTATTTGTGCAACTTTTTGGGGTTAGTAAAGAGAAGCTCGTTTTTGTTCATTCTCTTTCTGTGTCAAGTCTCTTAATCTTTATTTTCGTATGGCAAGATCAAGTTCAAGATGATTCCTGTCATGGCTGATAGGGCAGTACCTGAAAGGGTAACTGGACCAAGTTTAAGGATAGCTCCTCCAAGTCCAAGGACCAACATAGCACTTGCGATGATTAGGTTACGCATTTGAGCGAAATCAACACGTTCTTTAATCAAGACTTTCAAACCATTACTTGCGATAACTCCGTAGAGAAGGATTGACATACCACCAAGTACAGCATTTGGAATAGTTGAAATCAAGGCTGTAAATTTACCAAGGAAGCTAAGGGCAATCGCGATAAGGGCAGCGTTACGGATAACTGAGACAGAAGCGATACGAGTCATACCGATAACCCCTGTATTTTCTCCGTAAGTTGTATTTGCTGGTCCACCAAGGAAGGCAGAAACAGAAGTTGCGATACCGTCACCAAGAAGAGTACGGTGAAGACCTGGTTCTTTCAAGAATTGACGGCCACAGATTTGACCCAAAACAGTATGGTCACCGATATGTTCAGAAATTGTTACGATAGCGATTGGCAAAATAGCGATGGTTTCTGGACCAAAGTAAAGATTGTATTCTTTAAAGGCACCACCAGTGCTAAATGGCAAGTAGAAACCAGGAATTTCGAACCAGTTGGCTTTAAGAACTGGTGTAAAGTCAACCAAACCAAGAGTTAGTGCGAAGAGGTAACCACCGATAATGGCAAATAGGAATGGAATGATTCGTAGGAAGCCTTTTCCCTTTGTATTGATAAAGGCAGCAATCAAGAAAGTAACAACTGCTACAAGAGCATTTTTCCAGTTTCCATCAGCTACAAGACCAGCGTTGGTAACAGCTGAACCTGCAAGTCCAAGACCGATAACGATGATCATAGGTCCGATGATGATTGGTGGCAAGAGTTTATCAATCCATTTTGTACCTGCAAAACGAACACCAGCAGCCACAAGGACATAGACCAAACCAGTCAAGATAACCCCTGTTTGGGCAGCAGATACATCACCACCCATTTCTTTCATAGCAAGTGACATTGCTGTGATAAAGGCAAATGAAGAACCTAGATAAACTGGAACTTTAAAACCAGTTGAAATCATGTAGATGAGTGTCCCAACACCTGAAGCAAAAAGGGCAACAGATACAGGCATTCCCAAAATCAATGGTACCAAGATGGTCGCACCAAACATAGCGAAAACGTGTTGGAAACTAAGGAGAATTCCTTTGCCAGCCGAAGGACGTTGGTCAACGTCTAGTAACAAATCAACAGTTGATTCTTGTTTCATATAAACCTCACTTTTGGGCATCAAAAAAGAGCCCATTATTTTACAGCAATAGGCCCTCAGAGTAAGACTTCTCTAAAATCTAGACTTTAAAGAGTTTTAAATATTTCTGCGTCTTCGTCACCTCACGGGATGACATTAAAAACCTTTGCTTTTGATAGTATAGCAAAAATTACAAACTTTGTAAATATTTTTTTACTAAAAAGATTAAAGCGGGCGTTTATTGGGCATGCCAGCCTTACGTGGATATTTATTTGGCGTTTCTTTTTTCTTTTCTACCACTGTGATGTAGCGCGGATCTCCATTAGGTAGAGCGTAGCTGAGATTGTCTTCGACCTTACTAAAAAGGAGGTTGAGGGCATTCTTAGCTTCTAATAATTCCTCAGGGGCATTGCTGGCCTTGAGTGCCAATAGTTTTCCGCCAACTTGCAGGTAAGGAATTGTCAATTCAGATAAAACCTGCATGCGAGCAACCGCACGAGCTGTTACAAAATCATATTGAGCACGGAAGTTCTTGTCTTGGGCCAAGTCTTCTGCACGTCCATGGTAGAAATGAACACCGTCTAAATCCAGTTCTTGAGCCAAAAGTTGGAGGAAGTTGATGCGCTTATTGAGTGAATCAATGATAGTTACATCTAGCTGAGGATAGAGAATTTTCATCGGCAGACTAGGAAATCCTGCCCCAGCCCCGATATCAAGCAGTTTGATAGTTTCATTGGGAATCAAGCCTTGCAGAATAGGTGCAATCGAATCATAAAAATGTTTGAGATAAACTTCTTCTTTATCTGTAATAGCTGTCAAATTAATCTTTTCATTCCACTCGACCAAGAGCTCAAAATAACGATCAAATTGTTTTTTTTGCTGGTCCGAAAGTGGAAGATTTTGCTCGGCAAGCAGGTTGTAAAATGTTTCTGGTTTCATAGTTATTTCCTTCTTTAGTATCATCTTATTTTACCACAATCATTAAAAATTTGATATACTGGTACTAATCTAAAAGTAGAAAGGACTTATATAATGACTTGGATTATTCTTGGAGTTTTGGCTCTTGTTGTTATTTTTGTGATTGTTAGCTATAACGGTTTGGTTAAGAATCGTATGCAAACAAAGGAGGCTTGGAGTCAGATTGATGTTCAGTTGAAACGTCGAAATGATCTCTTGCCAAACTTGATTGAGACTGTAAAAGGTTATGCTAAATATGAAGGTTCTACCCTTGAAAAGGTGGCAGAACTACGTAACCAAGTGGCGGCAGCGACTTCACCAGCAGAAGCTATGAAAGCTAGTGATGCCCTCACTCGTCAGGTTTCAGGTATTTTTGCAGTTGCAGAAAGCTATCCAGATTTGAAAGCTAGTGCCAACTTTGTTAAATTGCAAGAGGAGTTGACAAACACAGAAAATAAAATTTCTTACTCTCGTCAACTCTACAACAGTGTTGTCAGCAACTACAATGTAAAATTAGAAACTTTCCCAAGCAATATTATCGCTGGAATGTTTGGATTTAAAGCAGCAGATTTCCTTCAAACTCCAGAAGAGGAAAAGGTAGTACCTAAAGTTGATTTTAGCGGTTTAGGTGACTAAGATGTTGTTTGATCAAATTGCAAGCAATAAACGAAAAACGTGGATTTTGTTGCTGGTATTTTTCCTACTCTTAGCTCTTGTTGGCTATGCGGTTGGTTACCTCTTTATGCGGTCTGGGATTGGTGGTTTGGTTATCGCACTGATTATCGGCTTTATCTATGCCTTGTCCATGATTTTTCAATCGACAGAGATTGTCATGTCCATGAATGGAGCGCGTGAGGTTGATGAACAAACGGCACCAGACCTCTACCATGTAGTAGAAGATATGGCTATGGTCGCTCAGATTCCTATGCCCCGTGTTTTCATCATTGATGATCCAGCCTTAAATGCCTTTGCGACAGGTTCTAACCCTCAAAATGCGGCTGTTGCTGCTACGTCAGGTCTCCTAGCTATCATGAATCGTGAAGAACTAGAAGCTGTTATGGGACATGAAGTCAGTCATATTCGTAATTACGATATCCGCATTTCGACTATTGCTGTTGCCCTGGCCAGTGCTATCACTATGCTTTCTAGTATGGCAGGTCGTATGATGTGGTGGGGTGGTGCAGGTCGCAGACGAAGTGACGATGACCGAGATGGAAATGGCTTAGAAATCATTATGCTCGTGGTTTCACTACTAGCTATTGTTCTGGCACCTCTCGCTGCAACCTTAGTGCAACTAGCTATTTCTCGTCAGAGGGAATTCCTAGCTGATGCTTCCAGTGTTGAGTTGACGCGCAATCCTCAAGGGATGATAAATGCTCTACGTAAGTTAGACAATAGTAAACCTATGAGTCGTCCTGTAGATGATGCCAGCAGTGCACTTTATATCAATGATCCCAAGAAAGGTGGAGGATTCCAAAAACTCTTTTATACCCACCCACCTATCTCAGAGCGGATTGAGCGTTTGAAACATATGTAATACTCTTCGAAAATCTCTTCAAACCGCGTCAACGTCGCCTTGCCGTGTATATGTTACTGACCTTCGTCAGTTCTATCTACAACCTCAAAGCAGTGCTTTGAGCAACCTACAGCTAGTTTCCTAGTTTGCTCTTTGATTTTCATTGAGTATAAAAATGTGACTATACAATCTTAAAAAATGAGCATTCTCGTAGTTGGAGATGCTCATTTTCTTATATAAGGAACTCAAAAATCAATTTGTTACGATACAACTTAGAATTTCTTTAGGCAACTTCGTTCAGAACACATGATATATTGAAGAAAAAATCTGGAATCTATGCAAAATGTAAGATGGCAACTGATCTCGTTTTTCGCAAATTAGAGAATATTTTTGGTGAGCTCAGAGTGTGTGTTAGAGACAACTAGACCAGCATAGTAGAGCTTGAATTCATTTTCACGAGCATGGATTTTACAAATCAGCTATTCAAAAACCACACAGTTGTTTTCAGCTTGATTGTGAGTAAAACTGAAATCACTGAGCGGTTTTATTTAGAATCTGGTTTTTGTCCAGCCTCTTTTATAGGCGATTTCGGAAAACTTCGTACATGAGAATGGCTGCAGCAACACTGGCATTGAGACTTTGAACATGTCCATTCATGGGAATGGTAATCATTTCATCAACCTGTTTTTTGATGTTGCTAGAGATGCCTTTTCCTTCATTTCCGATGATGAGGGCGATTTTCCCTTTTGTATTCCACTTATGGCAAGGAGTCCCATTCATATCTGTTCCAAAGGTCCAGAAGCCTTCATCCTTGAGTTTGTCTAGAGTTTGGCTTAGGTTGGTCACTCGGGCAATCGGAACGTGTTCAATAGCACCTGTGGCCGTTTTGGCAACGACAGGAGTAACTCCGACAGCACGGTGCTTGGGAATGATGACACCTGAAACATTGGTCGCATCGGCTGTTCTCAGTATGGAGCCTAGGTTATGAGGATCAGTTAAGCCATCCAGAATCAATAGAAGTGGATTTTCTTCTTGGCGTGTTTTTGCTAGGATGTGTTCTAATTCGCTATAGGCAAATTCGGACACTCGTAGAACAAAACCTTGGTGAACAGCACCTTCAGTCATCTCAGAGAGGGATTTTTTTGAAGTCCAAGAAATGGACACCTTCTTTTCTGTAGCCAGTTCCTTGACTTTCTCAACATTCTTACCTCGGAGATCTTCTTGGAGGTAGAGTTTGTTTCCAGTATTTGCAAGTAGGGCTTCGGTAACGGCGTGAACGCCATAGACAATATCATTTGTTTTCATGCCTCTATTATAACACAAAACCCCGTCTTGCAACGGGATTTTTTTATTCCAGAATCAGTAAACCATCTTTAACTTCAAATGGGTCTTTTTCATTGATACGATCGTAAAACATGATACCGTTGATGTGGTCAATTTCATGCTGAACAACGATGGAGTTGTAGCCTTTGAGCTTGATACGGTGTTTTTCTCCATCCTTGTCAAAGTAGTCAACAGTAACGCGAGCATGGCGAACAACATAGCCAGGCACGTTGCGGTCAACAGACAGACAACCTTCTCCTTCACCAAGAGCAGCGTCTTGAACCGAGTGAGAGACGATTTTGGGATTGTACATAATGACTTGCAAGTCGTAGGCTTCCTGTGGAGTTTCGCCTTCTTCAACAATATTAGGCACCAAAACAGCGATAATGCGTTTTGAGATATCTAACTGGGGAGCAGCCAGTCCAACACCACCTCGGAGTCCCATTTTTTCAGCCATGACAGGATCTTGGGAATGTTTGAGGAATTGCATCATCTTTTCGCCAAGAATGATTTCCTGGTCAGACAAGGGGAAAGTAACTTCCTCAGCAACTGCGCGAAGAGTCGGATTCCCCTCGCGGATAATATCGTTCATATCAATTAAGTGAGCAGCTTTTGTAATACGTTCTATAGCAGACATTTTCTCTCCTTTCATTACCTCTACATGATATCACAAAATGACAAGGATTGAAAGCATTACGGCATCGAGCTTTTATAGAAAATGCCTTTTAGGTTCGATTCAATTGTGAAAGAAATACTTATCTGTGTTATAATAAAAAGAAAAGGCTTGCATTAGAAAGTAGGGAGAATGAAGATGCAAAGAAGACAAGATAGACATAAACGTGGACCAGTTTTTCGATTTGTGAAAGGTTTGGTTAACTTTTTTAGACGTTATCGTAAGTGGAGTAACAAGGGATTTGTGGCGGTACTCTTGCTAGCAGTTGCTTTATCAATGGGCTTGGTTTTGTTGTTTGAAAGCTTCCAAGGCATGCCTATGACCAGTCAAAAACGAGATACTATTTCTCAAGAAGGAACTAAGAAAAAGTCTCAGGAGCAGGAAGAGGAAAAAACTGCTAGAATTATGGCTCATGGTGATTTGCTTTATCATGATATTCTTTACTTTTCAGCAAAAAAAGATGATGGAACGTATGATTTTCATGAGAATTTTGAGTATGTTACTCCTTGGCTTAAGCAAGCAGACTTAGCTATTGGTGACTTTGAAGGAACCATTAATAAGGATCATTATTTAGCGGGTTATCCTCTCTTTAATGCTCCTGTTGAAGTTATGGATGCCATTAAGGATGCAGGTTATCATGTTCTAGATTTGGCTCATAATCATATTTTGGATTCGCAAATTGAGGGGGTTATTTCAACGGCCGATATTATTGAGAAGGCTGGAATCACTCCAATCGGAGTTTATACGCACGAGCCACGTGATCAGGCTCCGCTGGTCATTAAGGAAGTGAATGGTATCAAGGTTGCACTTTTGGCTTATTCTTATGGATTTAATGGAATTGAGCAAAATATTTCTCAAGAGGATTATAATCACTATCTTTCAGATTTAGATGAAAATAAAATGAAGTCTGAAATTGAACGGGCGGAAAAGGAAGCAGATATCACTATTATCATGCCACAAATGGGTGTTGAGTATCGCATAGAACCGACTGAAGAGCAAAAAGCTCTTTATCACAAGATGATTGATTGGGGAGCAGATATTATCTTTGGAGGGCATCCACACGTAGTTGAACCGTCTGAAATTGTTGAAAAAGATGGGGACAAGAAACTCATTATCTATTCAATGGGGAACTTCATTTCCAATCAACGAATTGAGACCATGCAAGGGGTAGAAAATGCTAAGTGGACTGAACGTGGCGTTCTCATGGACGTGACCATTAAGAAGAAGGATGGAAAAACAACTATCGGAACAGCTAAAGCTCATCCTACTTGGGTCAATCGAACACCAAAGGGAACCTTTTCACCAGAAGGCTATCCTTTATATCATTATCAAACCTATATCTTGGAAGATTTCATAGAGGGTGGCAGTCATCGTGATCAATTAGATGAAGCGACTAAGGAACGAATTGATACAGCCTACAAAGAAATGAACGAACATGTGGGATTGAAGTGGGATTAGCTTGAATCCAGAGGAAAGTAAATGACTATTAAGGTAATTGCGACAGATATGGATGGGACCTTGCTGGATGCTAGAGGCCAGCTTGATCTTACACGCTTGGAAAAGATTTTAGATCAGTTGGATCAAAGGGGTATTCGTTTTGTCATCGCGACTGGGAATGAAATTCACCGCATGAGGCAACTACTGGAGCACTTGGTCGATCGAGTGGTTCTGGTTGTTGCAAACGGTGCTCGTATGTTTGAAAACAATGAACTGATTCAGGCTCAGACTTGGGATGATGCCATTGTCGATAAGGCTTTGGCTCATTTCAAGGGTCGAGAGTGTCAGGATCAGTTTGTTGTGACGGCTATGAAGGGTGGTTTCGTCAAGGAAGGTACGATTTTCACAGACCTTGAAAGTTTTATGACTCCAGAAATGATTGAAAAATTCTACCAACGGATGCAGTTTGTGGATGAGTTAACATCTGACCTTTTTGGAGGTGTGCTCAAGATGAGTATGGTTGTTGGTGAAGAGCGTTTGAGTTCGGTTTTGGAAGAAATCAATGACCTCTTTGATGGCCGTGTTCGTGCTGTATCCAGTGGCTATGGTTGCATTGATATCCTTCAAGCTGGAATTCATAAAGCATGGGGCTTGGAAGAATTACTCAAGCGCTGGGACTTGAAAGCCCAACAAATCATGGCTTTTGGTGACAGTGAAAATGATGTTGAAATGCTTGAAATGGCTGGAATTGCCTATGCGATGGAAAATGCTGATGAGAAAGCCAAAGCTGTGGCTACTGCTCTTGCGCCAGCCAATAGCCAAGGAGGAGTTTATCAAGTCTTGGAAAATTGGTTAGAAAAAGGAGAATGAAGTGGCAGTACAGTTATTAGAAAATTGGCTCCTAAAGGAACAAGAAAAAATCCAAACCAAGTATCGTCACTTAAATCAGGTTTCTGTTGTAGAGCCAGACATTATTTTTATTGGGGATTCCATTGTCGAATACTACCCTCTGCAGGAATTATTTGGGACTTCAAAAACGATTGTCAATCGAGGAATTCGTGGTTATCAGACTAGCTTGTTACGAGAGAACCTTGATGCTCATCTATATGGTGGGGCGGTAGATAAAATTGTCCTTCTGATTGGAACAAATGATATCGGAAAGGATGTGCCTGTGAATGATGCTCTCAATAATCTCGAAGCTATCATACAGTCTATTGCTCGCGATTATCCATTGGCTGAGATTAAATTACTTTCTATTTTGCCAGTCAATGAGGGAGAGGAGTACAAGCAGACAGTCTATATCCGCACAAATGAAAAAATTCAGGAGTGGAATCAAGCCTATCAAGATCTTGCTTCTGCCTATATGCAGGTAGAATTTGTGCCAGTTTTTGATAGTTTGACAGACCAGGCAGGCCAACTCAAAAAAGATTATACAACTGATGGGTTGCACCTTAGTGTTACTGGTTATCAGGTTTTGACCAAAGCTTTGAAAGACCATCTTTTTTAGTTAGTTGATTTCCCTTTTGCATTTTTTAGTTAGATAAGGTATAATGGTTTTATTGTCTTTTGGGGTCGTTACGGATTCGACAGGCATTATGAGGCATATTTTGCGACTCGTGTGGCGACGTAAACGCTCAGTTAAATATAACTGCAAAAAATAACACTTCTTACGCTCTAGCTGCCTAAAAACCAGCAGGCGTGACCCGATTTGGATTGCTCGTGTTCAATGACAGGTCTTATTATTAGCGAGATACGATCAAGTCTTGTCTAGTGGCTTGATAAGAGATTGATAGACTCGCAGTTTCTAGGCTTGAGTTATGTGTCGAGGGGCTGTTAAACTAATACATAACCTATGGTTGTAGACAAATATGTTGGCAGGTGTTTGGACGTGGGTTCGACTCCCACCGGCTCCATTATTCCTTTGCATTCTTTTGCATTCCTTGGTAAAACGTTGTTAAATCAACGTTTTTTATTTTTATCTTTAGTATTCCTTGGTATTCTTTTGTAAAAAAGGGAGTCACAAACAGACCCTAAAGCAGACCCTGTTTTTAAAAAAGGGATACAAAAAAGGATACAACATTTTTGTAGTATCCTAAAAATCTATGTACTTCACAAAGCGTTCTTCGGCTCCATTATGCGTTTTTGTGATTTTAAAACTTGTTAGCTGATTTTTTACAATCCAGCGAAATCTTTGATTTCTTGTGCTGACATTGAAGAGTCACAACGAACACTGATTTGTCCACCTGCAATGTGAATAAATCCTGGTACAGTTGGGATTCCGTAGCGTGAACGGAATTCTTGTAACTCATTGAGTTGGCTTGCTTCTTCACTATTGATGAAGTAGATGTGAGCTTTGGTTTCAGCTACGACACCTGCTAAAGTACCTGCAAATTTACGGCAGTAAGGGCAAGTTTTGCGACCGATAAAGAAGGTTGCAGTTTCTTTTTTATCAAGAGCTTCTTGCGCACGCGCAACTGTAGTGACTTCAAGGTCTTTGATATTATCTAAAAATTGTTCCATGAGATTACCTCGCTTTCATTGATATGTCTAGTATGCCATAAAGTTTCTAAAATTGCTTAGATTTGATACGAAAAAAAGATGAGATTGGTTTTCTCATCTTTTATAGGTGTTTATTTTACAAAAGCATTGATTTCTGCTTCGATGTTAGCAATTTTAGCTTGTGATTCTTCGTTGGTTTCACCTACAACTGCAATGTAGAACTTGATTTTTGGTTCTGTCCCTGAAGGGCGAACGGCAATCCAAGAACCGTCAGCAAGTGTATATTTCAAAACATCACTTGGAGGAGTTGTTAAGTTTGTAACAGTACCGTCAGCAGCAGTAGCAGTTTGTGCCTTGAAGTCTTCTACGATAGTGATAGCTGTTGCGTTCCATTCTTTTGGAGCATTGTTACGGAATTTAGCCATAATCGCTTTGATTTGTTCAGCACCATCGACACCTGAAAGGGTAACAGAGATTGTCTTTTCTGCATAGTAGCCGTACTCTTTGTAGATTTCTTCGATACCGTCAGCAAGTGTCAAACCGCGTGAACGGTAGTAGGCAGCAAGTTCAGCAACGACAAGAACAGCTTGGATAGCGTCTTTATCACGTACGAATGGTTTAATCAAGTAACCGAAGCTTTCTTCAAATCCCATCATGTAAGTGTGATTGTGTCTTTCTTCGAATTCTTGGATTTTTTCAGCGATAAATTTGAAACCTGTCAAGACGTTGAACATAGTTGCGCCGTAGCTTTCAGCAATCTTCGTTACCAAGTCAGTTGAAACAATAGATTTGCAGAGCGCTGCATTTTCAGGAAGAGTTCCAGCGTTTTTGTGGGCTTCTAAGATGTATTTAGCCATGATGGCACCGATTTGGTTCCCTGATAGGTTGAGGTAGCTACCATCTTTTTGAAGAACTTCAACACCAACACGGTCAGCATCAGGGTCAGTTGCGACAAGAACGTCTGCACCAACTTGACGACCAAGTTCTTCAGCAAGGGCAAAGGCTGCTTGGCTTTCTGGGTTTGGAGATTTTACAGTTGAGAAGTCTGGGTCAGCAGTTGCTTGCGCTTCAACGACTTGAACAGAGTCAAATCCTGCTTGGGCAAGAGCACGACGAGCCAACATTTCACCAGTACCATGAAGTGGTGTGTAGACAATCTTCATGTCTTTACCGAATTCTTCAATCAAGGCTGGGTTGATGTTCACATCTTTGACTTCTTTGAGGTATTCTACATCGACAGCTTCTCCGATAACTTCAATCAAGCCAGAAGCTTTTTCAGCTTCCACATCAGCAACTTCAACTGCAAATGGGTTTTCGATTGCACGGATATAAGTAGTCAAAGCGTCTGCGTCGTGTGGAGGCATTTGTCCACCGTCTTCACCGTAAACCTTGTACCCGTTAAATGGTGCAGGGTTGTGGCTGGCTGTGACCATGATACCCGCGAAACAGTTGAGGTGACGAACTGCAAATGATAGTTCTGGAGTTGGACGAAGGCTTTCAAATACATAAGATTTGATACCGTGTTTAGCAAGAACTGCCGCAGATTCAAAGGCAAACTCAGGTGAGAAGTGACGGCTGTCGTAGGCAATTGCTACACCGCGTTCTTTTTCGTTTCCACCTTTTGACTCAATCAAACGAGCCAAACCTTCAGTAGCTTGACGAACAACGTAGATGTTGATACGGTTTGTACCAGCACCAATCAAGCCACGCATACCTGCAGTACCAAATTCAAGATTTGTATAGAAGGCATCTTCCTTTGTTTTTTCGTCCATATTTTCCAAATCTTGACTAAGGTAGTCAGGAAGCTCCGCAAAATCAACCCATTTCTGGTAATTTTCTTGGTAAGACATTAAAATTCTCCTTTTTGTAAATTGTTTTAACCGTTCACATTATAGCACTTTTTAGCGTTTTAGTAAAACGGTAGCATAATTTTCAGAAAAGTAGTGACATATGCCTGTTTATCAAGTCTTGAATGCCTTAGGGAAACATGCTATACTACTTGTATGATTATTTTACAAGCTAATAAAATTGAACGTTCTTTTGCAGGAGAAGTTCTTTTTGATAATATCAACCTGCAGGTTGATGAACGAGATCGGATTGCTCTTGTTGGGAAAAATGGTGCAGGTAAGTCTACTCTTTTAAAGATTTTGGTTGGAGAAGAGGAGCCAACTAGTGGAGAAATCAATAAGAAAAAAGATATTTCTCTATCTTACCTAGCCCAAGATAGCCGTTTTGAGTCTGAAAATACCATCTACGATGAAATGCTTTATGTCTTTGATGACTTGCGTCGGACTGAGAAACAACTTCGTCAGATGGAGCTGGAGATGGGTGAAAAGTCTGGTGAGGACTTGAATAAGCTGATGTCAGATTACGACCGCTTATCTGAGAATTTTCGCCAAGCAGGTGGCTTTACCTATGAAGCTGATATTCGAGCGATTTTAAATGGATTCAAGTTTGACGAATCTATGTGGCAGATGAAAATTGCCGAGCTTTCAGGTGGTCAAAATACTCGCTTGGCTCTAGCCAAAATGCTACTTGAAAAGCCCAATCTCTTGGTCTTGGACGAGCCAACCAACCACTTGGATATTGAAACTATTGCCTGGCTAGAGAATTACTTGGTAAACTATAGCGGTGCCCTCATTATTGTTAGCCATGACCGTTATTTCTTAGATAAGGTTGCGACAATTACGCTAGATTTGACCAAGCATTCCTTGGATCGTTACGTTGGCAATTACTCTCGTTTTGTCGAGTTGAAGGAGCAAAAACTAGCTACTGAGGCAAAAAATTATGAAAAGCAACAGAAGGAGATCGCTGCTCTGGAAGACTTTGTCAATCGCAATCTAGTCCGTGCTTCAACGACCAAACGTGCCCAATCTCGTCGTAAACAACTAGAAAAAATGGAGCGTTTGGACAAGCCTGAAGCTGGTAAGAAATCTGCCAACATGACCTTCCAGTCTGAGAAAACGTCGGGCAATGTTGTTTTGACTGTTGAAAATGCAGCTATTGGCTATGATGGGGAAGTCCTGTCACAACCGATTAACCTAGACCTTCGTAAGATGAATGCTGTCGCTATCGTCGGTCCAAATGGTATTGGAAAATCAACCTTTATCAAGTCTATAGTAGACCAGATTCCTTTTATCAAGGGTGAAAAGCGATTTGGCGCTAATGTTGAGGTTGGTTACTATGACCAAACCCAAAGCAAGCTGACACCAAGTAATACTGTACTGGATGAACTCTGGAATGATTTTAAACTGACACCAGAAGTTGAAATCCGTAGCCGTCTTGGTGCCTTCCTTTTCTCAGGAGATGATGTTAAAAAATCAGTCGGCATGCTGTCTGGTGGCGAGAAAGCGCGTTTGCTTTTGGCTAAACTGTCTATGGAAAACAACAACTTTTTGATTCTGGATGAGCCAACCAACCACTTGGATATTGATAGCAAGGAAGTGTTGGAAAATACCTTGATTGACTTCGATGGAACTCTTCTATTCGTCAGCCACGACCGTTACTTTATCAATCGTGTAGCAACTCATGTACTGGAATTGTCTGAGAATGGCTCGACTCTCTACTTGGGAGATTACGACTACTATGTTGAGAAGAAAGCAGAAATAGAAATGAGCCAGACTGAGGAAGCTTCAACTAGCAATCAAGTAAAAGAATCAAGTCCAGTCAATGACTATCAGGCCCAGAAAGAAAGCCAAAAAGAAGTCCGCAAGCTCATGAGACAAATAGAAAGTCTAGAAGCTGAAATTGAAGAGTTAGAAAGTCAAAGTCAAGCCATTTCTGAACAAATGTTGGAAACAAACGATGCCGGCAAACTCATGGAATTGCAGGCTGAGTTAGACAAAATCAGCCATCGTCAGGAAGAAGCCATGCTTGAATGGGAAGAATTATCAGAGCAGGTGTAAAGATGGAACATCTTGGAAAAGTATTTCGTGAATTTCGGACAAGTGGAAATTATTCCTTAAAGGAGGCGGCAGGAGAGTCTTGCTCTACCTCTCAGTTATCTCGCTTTGAGCTTGGGGAGTCTGATCTAGCAGTCTCGCGTTTCTTTGAGATTTTGGACAACATTCATGTAACAATCGAAAATTTCATGGATAAGGCTAGGAATTTTCACAATCATGAACATGTTGCCATGATGGGACAAATTATTCCGCTTTACTACTCAAATGATATTGCAGGTTTTCAAAAACTTCAAAGAGAACAACTTGAAAAGGCTAAGAGTTCGACCAATCCTCTCTATTTTGAGCTGAACTGGATTTTGTTGCAAGGTCTGATTTGTCAAAGAGATTCGAGTTATCATATGAAGAAGGATGATTTGGATAAGGTAGCAGATTATCTCTTCAAAACAGAAGAATGGACCATGTATGAGTTGATTCTTTTTGGAAACCTCTATAGTTTCTACGATGTGGATTATGTCACTCGGATTGGTAGAGAAGTTATGGAGAGGGAGGAATTTTACCAAGAGATTGGTCGCCATAAGAGATTGGTTTTGATTTTGGCCCTCAATTGTTATCAGCATTGTTTAGAGCATCTTTCTTTTGACAATGCAAGCTATTTTGAGGCTTATACAGAGAAGATTATTGGTAAAAACATTAGTCTGTATGAACGAAATATTTTACATTACTTAAAAGGTTTTGCCTTGTACCAAAAAGGAAAGTGTAAAGAAGGTTGTAGCCAGATGCAAGAGGCCATGCATATTTTTGACGTGCTAGATCTCCCAGAGCAGGTAGCCTATTATCAGGAACACTACGAAAAATTTGTCAAAGATTAATTTTCCCAAATAAGGGAAAAAATAAAAAGCTCCTTTCGGTTTTGATACAATAGTTTCAAAATTTGAGAGGAGTTTTTATATGAATCGCTATGCAGTACAGCTGATTAGTCGTGGAGCTGTTAACAAGATAGGGAATATGCTCTATGATTATGGAAATAGTGTCTGGTTGGCTTCTATGGGAACCATCGGACAGACAGTTTTAGGAATGTATCAGATTTCTGAACTGGTCACATCTATTCTCGTAAATCCTTTTGGCGGAGTCATTTCAGACCGTTTTTCTCGTCGTAAGATTTTAATGGTGGCAGACCTTGTTTGTGGGATTCTTTGTCTGGCTATTTCTTTTATAAGGAATGACAGCTGGATGATTGGGGCTTTGATTGGGGCTAATATTGTGCAGTCGATTGCCTTTGCCTTTTCTAGACCAGCAAATAAGGCCATTATCACAGAATTGGTAGAGAAGGATGAACTGGTCCTCTACAATTCTCGTTTGGAGTTGGTCTTGCAGGTTGTCAGTGTGAGTTCTCCTGTACTTTCTTTTCTGGTTTTACAATTTGCAAGTCTTCGCATTACCTTGGTATTAGATGCCCTTAGTTTTTTTCTCGCTTTTGGCTTGGTAGCCCTGCTTCCCAAAAAAGAAGAGAAGACTTTGGGGGAGAAGAAACTTACATTCAAAGTTATTTTTTCTGATATCAAGGAGGGAGTTCACTATATTGTGAAGCAAAAGGAAATCTTCTTTTTGTTAGTCATGGCTTCAAGTGTCAATTTTTTCTTCGCAGCTTTTAATTACCTCCTTCCCTTTTCGAATCAGCTTTACGGGTCAGAAGGAGCCTATGCCACTATTTTGACAATGGGGGCTATCGGATCTATTGTTGGGGCTTTGCTAGCTAGTAAGATTAAAGCCAGTATGGAAATGCTTCTGTTTTTATTGGCTCTGACTGGACTTGGAGTGATGATAATGGGCTTCACTCTCCCATCCTATCTGACTTTTTCAGGAAATTTCGTTTGTGAATTGTTTATGACGATGTTCAATGTTCACTTTTTTACTCAGGTACAAACCAAGGTTGAAGGTGAATATCTTGGTAGAGTTCTCAGTTCGATTTATACCTTAGCTATACTATTTATGCCTATAGCAACAGGTTTAATGACCTGGCTTCCAAGTGTCCATCTTTATTCTTTCTTGATTATTGGACTTGGAGTTGTAGCCTTATCTTTCTTAGCTCTCGGATATGTTCGAACCCGTTTTGAAAAAGAGACATAAGTTTGCTTGGACTTCAAAAATAATTTCAAACTAAGTGTTTTTCCGCCCTTCTCGTTTGTGAGGAGGGCTTACTTTATGGTAAAATGGTCTTATGAATAAAAGAATGAATGAGTTGGTCGCCTTGCTCAATCGCTATGCGACTGAGTACTATACCAGCGATAATCCGTCGGTTTCAGACAGTGAGTATGACCGTCTTTACCGTGAGTTGGTCGAGTTGGAGTCTGCCTATCCAGATCAAGTGTTAGCAGACAGTCCGACCCATCGTGTTGGTGGCAAAGTCTTAGATGGTTTTGAAAAATACAGTCATCAGTATCCTCTTTATAGTTTGCAGGATGCTTTTTCACGTGAGGAGCTTGAAGCTTTTGATGCGCGTGTTCGTAAGGAAGTGGCCCATCCAACCTATATTTGTGAGCTGAAAATCGATGGCTTATCTATCTCGCTTACTTATGAAAAGGGGATTTTGGTTGCTGGGGCAACACGTGGTGATGGTTCTATTGGGGAAAATATCACAGAAAATCTTAAGCGTGTTAAGGACATTCCTTTGACCTTGCCAGAAGAACTAGATATCACAGTTCGTGGGGAATGTTATATGCCACGCGCTTCTTTTGACCAGGTCAACCAAGCACGACAAGAAAATGGAGAGCCTGAATTTGCCAATCCTCGTAATGCGGCAGCAGGCACCCTGCGACAGTTGGATACAGCAGTAGTTGCCAAGCGCAATCTTGCTACCTTCCTCTATCAAGAAGCCAGCCCTTCAACTCGTGACAGCCAAGAAAAAGTCTTAATGCACCTAGAACAACTAGGTTTTGTGGTTAATCCTAAGCGAATTCTGGCTGAAAGCATGGATGAGATTTGGAATTTTATCCAAGAAGTAGGAGAGAAACGGGAGAATCTGCCTTATGATATCGATGGGGTGGTAATCAAGGTCAATGACCTAGCAGGTCAAGAAGAACTTGGTTTTACTGTTAAGGCTCCAAAGTGGGCAGTGGCCTACAAGTTTCCTGCTGAGGAAAAAGAAGCACAACTCCTATCAGTTGACTGGACAGTTGGCCGTACGGGTGTTGTAACCCCAACTGCTAATCTGACCCCTGTTCAGCTAGCTGGTACAACTGTTAGCCGTGCAACCCTGCACAATGTTGATTATATTGCTGAAAAGGATATCCGCAAAGATGATACAGTTATCGTCTATAAGGCTGGGGACATCATCCCTGCTGTTTTACGTGTGGTAGAGTCCAAACGGGTTTCTGAAGAAAAACTAGATATCCCAACAAACTGTCCAAGTTGTAATTCTGTCTTGCTGCACTTTGAAGATGAAGTGGCTCTCCGTTGTATCAATCCGCGTTGTCCTGCCCAAATCATGGAAGGTTTGATCCACTTTGCTTCTCGAGATGCTATGAATATTACAGGCCTTGGTCCATCTATTGTTGAGAAACTCTTTGCTGCCAATTTGGTTAAGGACGTGGCAGATATTTATCGTTTGAAAGAGGAAGATTTTCTCCTTTTAGAGGGGGTTAAGGAAAAGTCCGCTGCTAAACTGTATCAAGCCATTCAAGCATCTAAGGAAAACTCTGCTGAAAAACTCTTGTTTGGTTTGGGAATTCGTCATGTCGGAAGCAAGGCCAGTCAGCTGTTACTCCAACATTTCCATTCGATTGAAAATCTGGCTCAGGCAGATCCAGAGGAAGTAGCTAGTATTGAAAGTCTAGGTGGTGTAATTGCCAAAAGTCTTCAGACTTACTTTGCGACAGAGGGCTCTGAAATTCTCCTAAAAGAATTGAAAGAAGCTGGGGTCAATCTGGAATATAAAGGACAGACTGTAGTGGCAGATGCATCCTTGTCAGGTTTGACAGTGGTATTGACTGGGAAATTGGAACGGCTCAAGCGCTCAGAAGCTAAAAGTAAACTCGAAAGTCTGGGTGCCAAAGTGACAGGCAGTGTTTCTAAAAAGACAGACCTTGTTGTTGCAGGAGCAGATGCTGGAAGTAAACTGCAAAAAGCACAAGAACTTGGTATCGAGGTTCGAGATGAAGCTTGGCTAGAAAGTCTGTAATGATAGTTTAAAACCAGAGTTTAGACAGTATAACTAGTTTGTTAATCGGGACAAAATTAGTCAAAAATTTATTAGTAAAACAGAAACAAATAAAAAAAGGAAAAATAAAAAATGTATAACTACCCTATGCGCATTCATTACCATCGCAAGAATGGTGAATACGACACTTGCTCTTTTGTAAAAAGTCATGACCAGCGAATTGATTTGCTGACCTACAAAGAAGATTATTTTGGAGCCTTATTTAGCTTTGAACACCCAAGCATTCATCCCTTAGAAAGTTTGAATTTTGTGGTTCATACCGGCCAAACCAGTAAAGAGTATGCTATCCGTTTTAATCACTATCCTCTTTTAACAGAGGTTTGGATTTTGGAAGGGGATGATAGAATTTATTATTCTGAAAATCCTGCTATTGCCAGTCCTTTCTATAAAAATCAAAATCCTTTTGCCTTTGACAAGGCTATCAATAGTGCTAGTTTCGACCACCATTGGGGCTACCAAGGGGAATTGGGGTGCCGTGTAGAGGATAATCAGGCACATTTCGTCCTCTGGGCTCCGACAGCGACAGAAGTGCAGGTAGTTGTTTATGAATCAGCTGCTAATGATGCTCCTGTTTGGAAAACTTTTGATATGGAGAGAGGAAATAGCTACTCTTATAATCATAAGGACAATACAATCGGTGTCTGGAGTTTGGATGTTGAGGAAGATTTGACTGGTAAGGCTTATCAGTATCAAGTCCAATTTCCTCACCACCAAACACTGACACGCGATCCTTATACCATCGCAACCAGTCCTGATGGCAAACGTTCAGCTATCCTGAGTCCTGCAGAAAAGCAAGTTGCAAACTTCGAGGTCAAGCACGGTTCTGAGGCTACTTGGCGCTTGGAAAATCCATGTAAGGCAGTTATCTGTGAAATGCACATTCGTGATTTGACCAAATCACCGACCTCAGGTGTAGATGAACATCTTCGAGGAACTTTCTTAGGTGCTGCACAGACTGAAACAGTTAACCAGTACGGCCAGTCAACTGCTTTTGATTACATCAAGAAGATAGGCTACAATTATGTTCAGTTGCAACCAATTGCAGACCGTCATAAAGAGTATGATGCGGATGGTAATGTAACCTACAACTGGGGTTATGACCCACAAAACTATAATGCGCCAGAAACTAGTTTTTCAACAAATCCAGACGACCCAGCTCAGGTTATTCGTGATTTGAAGACCATGGTTCAAGCTTATCACGATGCAGGTATTGGTGTCATTATGGATGTGGTCTATAACCATACCTTCTCAGTTGTTGATGCACCTTTCCAAACAACTGTCCCTGATTACTATTATCGTATGAATCCAGACGGTACCTTCCAGAATGGAACGGGTGTTGGAAATGAAACAGCCAGTGAACACGAAATGTTCCGCAAGTATATGATTGATTCTCTTCTATACTGGGTGCAGGAATACAATATTGACGGCTTCCGTTTTGACTTGATGGGGATTCATGATGTCAAGACCATGCAGATGATTCGTCAGAGCTTGGATGAAATTGACCCTAACATTATCCTTTATGGAGAAGGTTGGGACATGGGAACAGGTCTTGCCCCTTATGATAAGGCTAAGAAAGACAACGCCTACGAAATGCCAAATATTGGTTTCTTTAATGACAATCAGCGTGATGCTGTCAAAGGTGGAGAAGTTTACGGTGCAATTAAATCAGGTTTTGTCAGCGGTGCTGCGACAGAGCCAATTCTTGCCAAAGCAATCCTAGGCAGTCGTGAATTAGGAACCTATACACATCCAAATCAAGTACTTAACTATGTGGAAGCCCATGACAATTACAATCTTCACGATTTATTGGCAACTCTTCATCCAGACCAAAGTTCAGAACAAATCATGCGAAAGGTTGAGACAGCCACAGCTATGAACCTACTCATGCAAGGGATGGCCTTTATGGAAATCGGTCAAGAATTTGGTCGTACCAAACTAGTTGCGACTGGTGAAAATGGTGAGTTGACCCATGATGATAGAGAGCGTGCTATGAATAGCTATAATGCTCCAGACAGTGTGAACCAAGTGAACTGGGACTTGATTAATGAGCGTCAAGATAGTATTGAGTTTATCCGTCAGATGATTCGATTGAAGACAGGAACCGGTGCCTTTTCTTACCCTACTTATGATGAAATTTACCATCATGTTTTTGTTCATTCAGCAAATGAACATAGTGGTTTGATTGTCTATGAGATTCAAGGGGAAGACCATTTACTGGTTGTATTTAATGCTAAAGGGCAAGACTTCCAGTTTGAAAATGCTGGAAATCTAGAACTATTGGTGACCAATAGCCATTTAAGTGATAAAGACATGGTTGGTGGCGTTAGCGCCAGCGTCTTTAAAGTCTTGTAGAAAAAATCAAAAGTTTTCAATTGTGTCGTATAATTTCTAGGATATCTTCTTGCTAAAAATTATAAAACTCAATGAAAAATAACATAGCATGAAAAAGGTTTAGTTCATCTAAGCCTTTTCTTCTTGTACTGACTGCTTAACAAAAGAGTTCAAATAGTTTGAAAAGTCAAGCTTGTGAAAATAATCTCAAAAATATTGTAAAAAGGGTTGTAATTTTCTGAAAATTTGGTAAAATATATCTTAATCATTTTCAGGAGGACGAGAATTTGACAAGATATAAGAATTTAGTAAATGGAGAATGGAAATCATCTGAAAAAGAAATTACGATTTATTCACCAATCAATCAAGAAGAATTAGGGACAGTACCAGCTATGAGCCAAGCGGAAGTAGATGAGGCTATGCAAGCTGCGCGTGCAGCCCTGCCAGCATGGCGAGCTTTATCAGCAGTTGAACGTGCGGCTTATTTGCATAAAACAGCAGCTATTTTAGAACGCGATAAGGAAGAAATTGGTACTATCCTTGCCAAAGAAGTAGCAAAAGGGATTAAAGCAGCCATTGGAGAAGTAGTGCGTACAGCAGACTTGATTCGTTATGCTGCTGAAGAAGGTCTCCGCATCACAGGCCAAGCGATGGAAGGTGGCGGTTTTGAAGCAGCAAGTAAAAACAAACTGGCTGTTGTTCGTCGTGAGCCGGTTGGAGTCGTGCTAGCTATTGCTCCCTTTAACTATCCAGTCAACCTTTCTGGATCTAAGATTGCTCCGGCCTTGATTGCAGGGAATGTGGTTATGTTTAAGCCACCAACACAAGGTTCTATTTCTGGTCTCTTGTTGGCTAAAGCCTTTGAGGAAGCAGGGATTCCAGCAGGTGTTTTCAATACCATTACGGGACGTGGTTCAGAAATTGGGGATTATATCATTGAGCACAAAGAAGTCAACTTCATCAACTTTACAGGTTCAACTCCTATCGGAAAACGTATTGGTCGTTTAGCTGGTATGCGTCCTATCATGCTGGAGCTTGGCGGGAAAGATGCAGCTCTTGTACTAGAAGATGCAGATTTGGAACATGCCACTAAGCAAATCGTTGCAGGTGCCTTTAGCTACTCAGGCCAACGTTGCACGGCCATTAAACGTGTCATTGTTCTCGAAAGTGTAGCAGATACATTAGCTACTTTGCTTCAAGCAGAGGTTGCTAAATTAACAGTTGGTGACCCATTTGACAATGCTGATATTACACCTGTTATTGACAATGCTTCAGCCGACTTTATTTGGGGATTGATTGAGGATGCACAAGCAAAAGGGGCTCAGGCTCTTACACCAATCAAACGTGAGGGCAATCTTCTCTGGCCAGTACTTTTTGACCAAGTTACAAAAGATATGAAAGTAGCATGGGAAGAGCCATTTGGCCCTGTTTTACCAATTATTCGTGTGGCTAATGTAGAAGAAGCAATTGCCTTTGCCAACGAATCTGAATTCGGCCTTCAATCTTCAGTTTTTACAAATGATTTCAAAAAGGCCTTTGAAATTGCTGAAAAACTTGAAGTGGGTACAGTTCATATTAATAATAAAACCCAACGTGGTCCAGATAATTTCCCATTCCTTGGTGTCAAAGGTTCTGGTGCTGGTGTTCAAGGAATTAAATATAGCATTGAAGCGATGACAAATGTCAAATCCATTGTTTTTGATGTGAAATGAAATGTAAAATCAGGAAATTGTTTTCCTGGTTTTGTTTTTTACATAAAAACAATGCTATATTTGGATAAAATACGAACTTTGTGATATGATAGTAATCAAAAAGAGGAAGTTTTCACAAACTATCTGTCTTTCCTTGATTTATAAGTGAATGGATAAGTTCATTTTTTGAAGATTTTCAAAAGAATTTTTACCAAATATGGTAATTTACTTGAATCTTACATAAAAAGGTAGTATAATAAATCTATGGAAAACGCTTACAGAAAAAAGGGGGTATTATGGATAAAAGAGAAGCTTTGCGCACCTTTATGACAGGAGAAAATTTTCACCTTCAGCATTATCTAGGAGCACATAGGGAAGAACTAAATGGAGAGTACGGTTATACATTTCGTGTGTGGGCTCCCAATGCTCAGGCTGTCCACTTGGTGGGGGATTTCACGAATTGGGTAGAAAATCAAATTCCGATGGAACGAAATGAATTTGGGGTCTGGGAAGTCTTTACCAGCCTTGCTCATGAAGGCCAAATTTACAAGTATCATATCACGCGTGCAAATGGTCATCAGCTGATGAAGATTGACCCTTTGGCTGTACGATATGAGGCACGTCCGGGTACTGGAGCTATTTTAACAGAGATTCCAGAAAAGAAATGGAAGGATGGGCTTTGGTTAGCTCGCAGAAAACGTTGGACTTTCTTTGAACGTCCTGTCAATATCTACGAAGTTCATGCTGGATCGTGGAAGAGAAATCCAGATGGAAGTCCTTATAGTTTTGCTCAATTGAAAGATGAACTCATTCCTTACCTAGTTGAGATGAACTATACTCACATTGAGTTTATGCCTTTGATGTCTCACCCTCTCGGTTTGAGTTGGGGTTACCAGCTTATGGGTTACTTCGCTTTAGAGCATGCCTATGGTCTCCCTGAAGAGTTTCAAGATTTTGTTGAGGAATGTCACTTAAACAATATTGGGGTTATTGTAGACTGGGTACCTGGTCATTTCACCATTAATGATGATGCCTTAGCTTATTATGACGGGACACCGACTTTTGAGTACCAAGACCATAATAAGGCTCATAATTACGGTTGGGGTGCACTCAATTTTGACCTTGGAAAAAATGAAGTCCAGTCCTTCTTGATTTCTAGCATTAAGTTTTGGATTGACTTTTACCATTTAGATGGTATTCGCGTGGATGCCGTTAGCAATATGCTCTATCTTGACTACGATGATGCTCCATGGACGCCTAATAAAGATGGTGGCAATCTCAACTACGAAGGCTATTATTTCTTAAAACGTTTGAATAATGTCATTAAACTAGTTCATCCAGACGTTATGATGATAGCTGAGGAAAGTTCATCAGCTACTCAGATTACTGACACTAAAGATTCAGACGGTCTAGGATTTGACTACAAATGGAATATGGGCTGGATGAATGATATTCTCCGATTCTATGAAGAAGATCCGATTTATCGTAAATATGACTTTAATTTGGTGACTTTCAGCTTTATGTATGTTTTCAAGGAAAACTATCTCTTACCATTCTCACATGACGAAGTGGTTCACGGTAAGAAGAGTATGATGCACAAGATGTGGGGAGATCGTTACAATCAATTCGCAGGCTTGCGCAATATCTACACTTACCAAATTTGTCACCCTGGTAAGAAATTGCTCTTCATGGGTAGTGAATACGGCCAATTCCTAGAATGGAGATCTGAAGAGCAGTTGGAATGGTCTAATCTAGAAGACCCTATGAATGCTAAGATGAAGTATTTCACTTCTCAGCTAAACCAGTTTTATAAAGACCACCGCTGTCTGTGGGAAATTGATACCAGCTATGATGGTATTGAAATCATCGATGCGGATAATCGAGACCAGAGTGTTCTTTCCTTCATCCGTAAGGGTAAGAAGGGCGACATGCTAGTCTGCGTCTTTAATATGGCACCTGTTGAACGAAAAGATTTTACCATTGGTCTGCCTGTTGCAGGGATTTATGAAGAAGTCTGGAATACTGAGTTAGAAGAGTGGGGAGGCGTTTGGAAAGAACATAATCAAACTGTTCAAACGCAAGAAGGACTATGGAAAGATTATGAGCAGACCTTGACCTTTACCCTACCGGCTATGGGAGCAAGTGTTTGGAAAATCAAACGCCGCTTGAAATCTGCAAAAACCGTCACAAGTAAAAACCAAAAAGGAGTAGAAAATGAAGAATGAAATGTTAGCTTTGATTCTTGCCGGTGGGCAAGGAACTCGTCTCGGAAAACTCACTCAAAACCTTGCGAAACCAGCTGTACAATTTGGCGGACGCTACCGTATCATTGACTTCGCTCTTTCAAACTGTGCCAACTCAGGGATTCACAATGTTGGAGTCATCACCCAGTATCAACCACTTGCTCTTAACAATCATATTGGAAACGGTTCAAGTTGGGGATTAGACGGTATTAATTCTGGTGTCTCTATTCTTCAACCGTATTCTGCAAGTGAAGGAAATCGTTGGTTTGAGGGGACTAGCCACGCTATTTACCAAAATATTGATTATATCGACAGTGTCAACCCTGAGTATGTCTTAATTCTCTCTGGGGACCACATCTATAAAATGGACTATGATGATATGCTCCAGTCTCACAAGGATAATAATGCTAGTTTGACAGTAGCAGTTCTTGATGTCCCTTTGAAAGAAGCTAGTCGTTTTGGTATCATGAATACAGATGCCAATAACCGTATTGTTGAATTTGAAGAAAAACCAGCTCAACCTAAATCTACGAAAGCTTCTATGGGAATCTATATCTTTGATTGGCAACGTCTCCGCAATATGCTCGTTGCTGCTGAAAAGAGCAATGTAGATATGTCAGACTTTGGTAAAAATGTCATTCCAAATTACCTTGAGTCAGGTGAAAGTGTCTATGCTTACGAATTTAATGGTTACTGGAAAGATGTCGGTACGATTGAGTCACTTTGGGAAGCCAACATGGAGTACATTTCCCCAGAAAATGCCTTGGATAGCCGTAACCGTCAATGGAAGATTTACTCAAGAAACTTGATTTCACCACCAAACTTCCTTGGTGCAAATGCTCATGTGGAAGATTCCTTGGTTGTCGATGGCTGTTTTGTAGATGGAACTGTTAAACATTCTATCCTTTCAACAGGTGCGCAAGTTCGCGAAGGGGCAGAAGTAGTAGATTCAGTTATCATGAGTGGTGCAATTGTTGGTCAGGGAGCTAAAATCAAACGTGCCATTATTGGTGAAGGTGCGGTTATTTCTGACGGTGTCGAAATTGATGGAACAGAAGAAGTACAAGTTGTAGGATATAATGAAGTAGTGGGGGTAGCAACAGATGAAGATTGATAAATATTCTGCCATTTTAGGAAATACAGTTGGTTTTCATGATATGTCAACATTGACGGACCACCGTCCAGTAGCAAGTTTGCCATTTGGTGGAAAATATCGTTTGATTGACTTCCCGCTTTCTAGTCTTGCTAATGCAGGTGTTCGTAGTGTCTTTGGTATTTTCCAGCAGGATAATATCAGCTCAGTCTTTGACCATATCCGTTCAGGGCGTGAGTGGGGATTGTCAACTCTTCTTAGCCACTATTATCTAGGGATTTATAATACACGCGTTGAGAGTAGTACAGTTGGAAAAGAATACTACCAACAGCTTCTTACTTATTTGAAACGTTCTGGCTCAAACCAAACGGTTGCCCTCAACTGTGATGTTCTGATTAACATTGATTTGAACCAAGTTTTCCATCTACATAGTACAACAAAAGGGCCTATCACTGTAGTTTATAAAAAGCTAGCTAAGAAAGACATTTCAGAAGTAAATGCAATCTTGGAAGTGGATGAAACAGACCATGTTCGTTCTCATAAACTCTTTGATAGCAAGTTACCAGATCAAATCTATAACATGTCTACAGATATCTTTGTCGTTGATACACCTTGGTTGATTGAACGCTTAGAAGAAGAAGCTAAGAAAGAACATCCAGAGAAGTTGCGCTATGTTTTACGGGATTTGGCTGCAAAAGAAGGGGCTTTTGCCTACGAGTACACAGGTTATCTGGCAAATATTCACTCTGTAGAGTCTTATTATCAAGCTAACAAAGATATGCTTGAATCACAAAAATTCTACTCTCTCTTCTCACCAAATCAAAAGATTTATACAAAGGTCAAAAACGAAGAGCCAACTTACTATGCCAATACATCTAAGGTAAGTACTTCTCAGTTTGCTTCCGGTAGTATCATTGAAGGTCAAGTGGCTAATTCTGTTCTATCACGTAATATTCATGTCCACAAGGATAGCTTGGTTAAAGATAGCCTGCTCTTCCCTCGTGTTGTTATTGGAGAAGGGGCTCAGGTCGAATATGCTATCTTGGACAAAGGTGTTGAAGTTGAGCCAGGTGTTGTGATTCGAGGAACTGCAGAACATCCAGTTGTCGTTAAGAAAGGTAGCAAAGTAACAGAGGATATTCATTCATGAAAATTTTATTTGTAGCAGCAGAGGGTGCACCCTTTTCAAAAACAGGTGGTTTGGGAGACGTTATTGGCGCTCTTCCAAAATCACTAGTAAAAGCGGGACATGAAGTTGCAGTAATTTTACCCTACTATGACATGGTAGAGGCTAAATTTGGAAATCAAATTGAAGATGTTCTTCATTTTGAGGTAAGTGTCGGTTGGCGCAGACAGTATTGTGGAATTAAGAAAACAGTCTTAAACGGTGTGACCTTCTACTTTATTGACAATCAATATTATTTTTTCCGTGGTCATGTTTACGGTGATTTTGATGACGGAGAACGCTTTGCCTTTTTCCAACTTGCTGCCATTGAGGCTATGGAAAGGATTGACTTTATTCCTGACCTTCTCCATGTTCATGACTACCATACAGCTATGATTCCTTTCTTGTTAAAGGAAAAATACCGTTGGATTCAAGCCTATCAAGGAATAAAAACTGTTTTAACCATTCATAATTTGGAATTCCAAGGACAATTTTCAGAAGGAATGTTATGGGATTTGTTTGGAGTCGGCTTTGAACGTTATGCTGATGGCACCCTTCGATGGAACAACTGTCTGAACTGGATGAAGGCTGGTATTCTTTATGCTGACCGTGTTTCAACCGTTTCACCTAGTTATGCTCATGAAATTATGACCAGTCAGTTCGGATGTAACTTGGATCAAATTCTTCGAATGGAATCAGGTAAAGTATCTGGTATCGTGAATGGGATTGATGCTGACCTGTATAATCCTCAGACGGATGCTCTTTTAGACTATCATTTTAATCAGGAAGATTTGTCTGGAAAAGCCCAGAATAAGGCAAAATTGCAAGAAAGAGTTGGCTTGCCAGTTAGAGCCGACGTTCCACTGGTGGGAATTGTTTCTCGTTTGACACGTCAAAAAGGTTTTGATGTGGTGGTCGAAAGTCTTCACCATATCTTGCAAAATGATGTTCAGATTGTTCTTTTGGGAACTGGCGATCCAGCATTTGAAGGAGCTTTCTCATGGTTTGCTCAAATCTATCCAGACAAGCTATCAGCAAATATCACTTTTGATGTCAAACTAGCTCAAGAAATCTACGCTGCTTGTGACCTCTTCCTCATGCCAAGTCGTTTTGAACCATGTGGCTTGTCTCAAATGATGGCTATGCGTTACGGAACCTTGCCATTGGTCCATGAAGTTGGAGGATTGCGAGATACCGTTCGCGCTTTCAATCCAATCGAAGGAAGCGGTACTGGTTTTAGCTTTGACAATCTATCTCCTTACTGGTTAAATTGGACTTTCCAAACAGCTTTGGACTTGTATAGAAACCATCCTGATGTTTGGAGAAATCTACAAAAACAAGCTATGGAGTGTGATTTCTCATGGGATACAGCTTGCAAGTCATATCTTGACTTGTACCATAGTTTAGTTAATTAATAGATAAAATCGTATGATGACTTCATACGATTTTTGGGCTGTTTAGAGAGGAGAACTGATGTCTCAAGTAAAAGGCTTGTGTGTTATGGATGTAGATGGAACCCTAATCCTAGAAGAAGTGATTGATCTTTTGGGAAGAGAGGTAGGTCGTGAGGAGGAAATTTCGCTGATTACAAGTCGGGCAATGCAAGGAGAGTTGGACTTTGAAAGCAGTTTACGAAAAAGAGTGTCCTTGTTGGAAGGTCTTCCTGTTTCGGTTTTTGATAAAGTCTTCAACACTATTCATCTAACGTCAAATGCCCAGGAATTCATTTCCATTCTCCAAAAGAATGGAATCCTAGTTGGTCTGGTGTCCGGTGGATTTACTCCAATAGTTGAGAGATTAGCAAAATCCCTCGACATTGCCTATTTCTCTGCAAACCAACTTGAAGTCAAAGACGGTCTTCTAACAGGAAAATTAGTTGGAGCAATTATAAGCCCTGAACTCAAACAAGCAACTCTGGAAAAATGGAGAGAGGAACTAAAACTTTCTAAAGAAAGAACGATTGCAATCGGTGATGGGGCCAATGATTTATTAATGTTGAAGTCGGCGGAGCTAGGAATCGCCTTTTGTGCCAAAGAAGTGCTCAAAAAAGAAATACCGAATCATGTTGACAAGAGGGATTTTTTAGAAGTTCTTCCTTTGATTGACTGGTTAGAATGAGGGAAAATATGAAGATTGTAATTGCACCAGATTCATTTAAGGAAAGCTTGACAGCTCAACAGGTAGCTGAATCAATAAAAAGAGGCTTCCAACAATCGATAGCAGATGTAGAATGCCTCCTCTGCCCTGTTGGTGATGGTGGCGAAGGTACAGTAGATTCCATTCGACATTCTCTTGACCTTGAAGAAAAATGGATCCAAGTGACAGGCCTTTTTGGCCAAAAAGAAGACATGCGCTATTTTCAAAAAGGGGAACTGGCACTATTTGAAGTAGCTGACTTGGTTGGCCTTGGAAAAATTCCGCTAGAGAAACGAAATCCACTGCAAATCCAAACTTGTGGAATAGGGGAATTGATTCGTTGTCTCATTGTTAAAGGGATTAAAGATATCTATATCGGAGTTGGTGGTACGGCCAGTAATGACGGAGGAATTGGGATCGCTGCTGGTTTAGGTTATCGATTTTATGATAGGGATGGAAATGTCTTGCCCGCTTGCGGGCAGTCCTTATTAAACTTAGCTTGTATGTCAACAGAAAATTGCTATGAAATTCCTGAAGATGTGCAAATTCGTATTTTAGCAGATGTCGTCAGTCCCTTATGTGGTCCTCAAGGTGCGACCTATATTTTTGGCAAACAAAAAGGCCTAGATCCTACTATGTTTGCAGTCGTAGATCAGGCAATCCAAGATTTTTATGAAAAAGCCTCCCCTGTAACATTGGAAATTAAAGGAGCAGGAGCTGGTGGAGGTCTTGCTGGCGGTTTGTGTGCCTTTGCTCGGGCAAATATCGTATCTGGAATTGATACCTGCTTGAACTTAATCAACTTTGATAAGAAAGTTTCACATGCTGACTTGGTTGTTGTAGGAGAAGGAAAGCTAGATTGTCAAAGTTTAGCAGGTAAAGCACCTATAGGTGTTGCAAAAAGAACCCCTGTCGGAGTTCCTGTTATTGCTATTTGTGGTAGTCTTGCTGAAGATTTACCTTCCCTACCATTTGAAAATATCCAAGCCGCCTTTTCTATTTTAGAGAAAAGCGAACCTTTAGAAGATAGTTTGAAAAATGCCAGCCTCTATCTGGAGCGCACGGCCGCCAATATTGGACACTTATTAACTATGCGCAAAATTTAGCCAAACCATTTTTTCCAGATGGATGTTTTGGCTGGTTCTTCCTTTTTAACTTCCCAAAGTTTTGCAAAAGCAAGTCGAAGATCCTTTTCTTCTACTTGAACTGGTGCATTGGTGTGGATAATCAGGCCAAAAGGAGAAGAAGCGTGCTCTTCAGATACAATGGTAGCTTGACTATCAGTTTCTTTAGCTTCTTTTAAGTAGAAAACTTGCTTGTCAAATTCGATATTTGGTGAAATCTTCACAAATAATGGTTCTGCTTTTTCCTGAAGGTTTTCTAAAATAGATAAAAAGCCTTTTTCTAACTGAGGGCTATTTGCTGTGTCAATATCTGCATATCCAAGAACTCTTTCCTCAAAGGTACCAAGATAGCGTCTTTGCTCATCCGGATTTAATTTTGCTCCACCATGAGCTTTTTCAAGTAATTGTTTTGATAAATCTGTCATGAAAACAGTATATCATAAAAGTTAGAATAAAACAGACAAAAGAAAGCGATTACTTTATAAAGTTAAGGAAAATTTGCACAAAGATAACGTTTTTTCTTGAAAAAGGAGTGGTTTTAAGGTATCATAGAGGTGTAAAAAATTTAACTCATAAGGAGAGTAAAAAATGTCAATTATTACTGATGTTTACGCTCGCGAAGTCCTAGACTCACGCGGTAACCCAACACTTGAAGTAGAAGTTTACACTGAATCAGGTGCTTTCGGACGTGGTATGGTTCCATCAGGAGCTTCTACTGGTGAACACGAAGCAGTTGAACTTCGCGACGGTGACAAATCTCGTTACGGTGGTCTTGGTACACAAAAAGCTGTTGACAACGTAAACAACATCATTGCTGAAGCTATCATCGGCTACGATGTACGTGACCAACAAGCTATCGACCGTGCTATGATCGCTCTTGACGGTACTCCTAACAAAGGTAAATTGGGTGCAAACGCAATCCTTGGTGTGTCTATCGCTGTAGCTCGTGCTGCTGCTGACTACCTTGAAGTCCCACTTTACAGCTACCTTGGTGGATTCAACACTAAAGTTCTTCCAACTCCAATGATGAACATCATCAACGGTGGTTCTCACTCTGACGCTCCAATCGCTTTCCAAGAATTCATGATCGTACCTGCTGGTGCGCCATCATTCAAAGAAGCTCTACGTTGGGGTGCTGAAATCTTCCACGCTCTTAAGAAAATCCTTAAATCTCGTGGTCTTGAAACAGCCGTAGGTGACGAAGGTGGATTCGCTCCTCGTTTTGAAGGAACTGAAGATGGAGTTGAAACTATTCTTGCTGCTATCGAAGCTGCTGGATATGTTCCTGGTAAAGACGTATTTATCGGATTTGACTGTGCTTCATCAGAATTCTACGATAAAGAACGTAAAGTTTACGACTACACTAAATTCGAAGGTGAAGGAGCAGCTGTACGTACTGCTGCAGAACAAATCGACTACCTTGAAGAATTGGTAAACAAATACCCAATCATCACTATCGAAGATGGTATGGATGAAAATGACTGGGACGGTTGGAAAGCTCTTACTGAACGTCTTGGTGGTAAAGTTCAATTGGTTGGTGACGACTTCTTCGTAACAAACACTTCTTACCTTGAAAAAGGTATTGCAGAAGGTGCTGCTAACTCAATCCTTATCAAAGTTAACCAAATCGGTACTCTTACTGAAACATTCGACGCTATCGAAATGGCGAAAGAAGCTGGTTACACTGCCGTTGTATCACACCGTTCAGGTGAAACTGAAGATTCAACAATCGCTGACATCGCAGTTGCAACTAACGCAGGACAAATCAAGACTGGTTCACTTTCACGTACAGACCGTATCGCTAAATACAACCAATTACTTCGCATTGAAGACCAACTTGGTGAAGTAGCTGAATACCGTGGATTGAAATCATTCTACAACCTTAAAAAATAAAATAGTTCAGTGAACTATTTTATCCCGAACCTTGAAATTCAAAAGTTCGGCCGTTGATTAAACAACGTTTCTAGCCCCTCGGATTTTATCCGAAGGGCTATTTTTGTATTTAGGGGGCAAAAAAGGGGCAAAACTTTTTAAAAAATATTTTTCATAACTTTATCCAGTACATTGATTGCTTCATCTTTCATGTTCTTCGTGACGTGGGTATAGATGGAATTAGTAACATCAGAATCAGAATGTCCAACCCTATCCATGATTGTTTTTAGCGGAATTTTATTTTCTGATAAAATATTGGACATCGCAGGCAGCATCATGTTTTTATAAGTGCTCAATTTGATTTATTTTTGTGGAATCCTCTTATTTTGAGATGAATACCAATTATAAGTGATTTGCATATCCAGGATATTACAAAGAAAGGCAAGCTAGTGGCCACATAAATTTTATTTCATATTCTTTAAAGCTGTTTACTCTGTTAGCAATTGTATTTGATATGATCAAATAAGATTAATAGTTTATTGAATCCCTTTCTTATTTATTACATAATTTAATTTATGCGATCTATAAACTATCCAAGGCATTCTTTTGTTCATCATTTATGATATGGGTATAGAGGTCAGTGACTTGTGTACTGGCGTGTCCTAGCTGATGGCTGACCAAAACTTGCGATTTAGTAGCATCATAGAGCCTAGTTGCTAGGGTATGGCGCAGTTTGTGGGGGGTTACACGAACTTTGAAGTCTTCAGAGTATTTAGCAACCATTTTTTCAACGCTGGATGCGTCAATACGATTGGGAACACCTCGATAGAGAGTTAGAAAGAGTGCAATATCCGTCTTTTCAGTCTTATAGCGTTGATTACGAATGGCCAGATAATTTTCTAGATAAGGCTTAGCAAAGGCAGCGACATTTACCGAATCACGTTTGCCACCTTTTCGAGTGACATCGATAACCATCATTTTAAGATTGAGATCTCTTAGATCCAGATTAACAGCTTCAGATAAGCGAACACCCGATGCCAAGAGAAGGGCAATAATGGCCAAATCACGTTCTTTATTTTTATTAAATGATGAAAGAGCTCGATTTGAGAGCTGTTGTGGGTAATCTTGATCTATATAAGTCAGAAACCCTTCTGTTTCATCACCTAGAAAGAGCTTTTGTTTGATGTTTTCAGCTCTGGCAGCAAGAGTCTCTTTCTTTTTCTTGGTTGAAACTTTCTTCATTACATTACGATAGAAATAAGGTTCGCCCTGGTCGTTTTCAACCTCCTCAGTCAGATACTTGTAAAGACTAGAAAGTGCTGACAAAGTCCGATTGATGGTTGTCTGAGAAACTCCTTGCTTGGTTGTATTAGCATTCAGCAAAGGACGTTCACGTAAGTAAAGGATAAAAGATTCCATGTCTTTCTTAGACATATTTTCCAAGACAGATAAAGAAATATCAGATATTTTATTAGCATTTGAAATTCCTGACTCCAAAACCCAGCTGAAAAATCGATCGTATTCCTTGAGGTATTCGTACAAGGTTGTAAAACTGTAGGGAACGGCAAGCTTAGATTGGTAGTATTCCAAAACATACCAGGGCATGATTTGTTTTAGTTTGTCGATTCGTTCCAGTAAAATCTCGCGTTTCATGTATTTTCTCCATAAATAAGTCTACTAGTAGTATAGCATAGACTTATACATTTTTCAAGAAAATTATAGTTTTTCGGAAAGATGTTATAGGAGTTTTTTAAAGTGATAAAAAGACTTAGACCGAAGATATAACTAAAAATTTTTTTCGTTCAAAATTGTCTAAAATGTACATTATATATCTAAGCTACTGGATCAAAAAATGTACTTTATCCAATCTTAAAATAAAGTACATTTCGATTATAAAGTACATTTTTCAAAGAGTGTACATTACCCCTTAAACTCAGTCGTATCAAGGGTTTATCCACTGTCTAGGTAAAAGTACAAAAATTTCCAGTTTTCGGATCTAAATCTTTGGAATTACATTGTGAATTATTAGCTAGTGCTTTTTCTAGTTTCCAAATACTAAACCAGAATGAAATAGTCAACAGAATAAGGAAAATGATAAAGAACTCACCCACTAAACTTCTGTTAATACTACACAACTGAAGAGCTATATATAGTCTTATTTTTTCCAAAGTTCAATTATTTGTATGTGAAATGTTTTATCAGTAAAAAAGAGGGGAAGTCCCCCTCTCAAGATTTTATTTGACTGCTTCTTTCAAAGCATCTACCTTGTCCAAGCGTTCCCATGGAAGGTCAATATCTGTACGTCCCATGTGTCCATAAGCCGCTGTTTGACGGTAAATTGGACGCTTGAGATCAAGCATTTGGATAATCCCTGCAGGGCGAAGGTCAAAGATTTGACGAGTTGCTTTTTCAAGCTTGCTTTCAGCTACTCTTCCTGTACCAAAGGTATCGATACGGACAGAAACAGGCTGGGCAACACCGATAGCATAAGCCAATTGCACTTCCGCCTTCTTAGCAAGACCTGCTGCAACGATATTCTTGGCAATATAACGAGCCGCATAAGAGGCTGAACGGTCCACCTTAGTCGCATCTTTACCAGAGAAGGCACCACCACCGTGACGAGAGTAGCCACCATAAGTATCTACGATAATCTTACGACCAGTCAAACCAGAGTCCCCTTGAGGTCCACCGATTACAAAACGACCAGTAGGATTGATGAAGAATTTTGTTTGCTCATCCAAGTAAGAGACTGGAATAACCTCTTTGATAACCTTGTTAATGACATCATTGTGAATTTGTTCGTTGCTGACTTCTGGATCGTGCTGAGTTGAAATAACGACTGTGTCCACACGTACCGGACGGTCATTTTCATCGTACTCAACCGTAACCTGTGATTTGGCATCTGGGCGAAGATAACTGATTTCACCAGACTTACGAAGTTCTGCTAAACGACGAACCAACTTGTGGCTGAGTGAAATTGGCAATGGCATGAGCTCTTCTGTTTCATCCACTGCAAATCCAAACATGAGACCTTGGTCTCCAGCACCAATTAAGTCCAGCGGATCTTGGTCTGCATTTCCACGAACTTCTAAGGCTTCATTAACCCCTTGGGCGATATCCGGTGACTGCTCAACAAGTGATGGGTGAACTCCCACCGTCTCCGCAGAAAAACCATACTCTGTATTGGTGTAGCCAATCTCTGCAATGGTATCACGAACCACACGGTTGATATCCACATAGGCATTTGTAGATATTTCACCAAAAACATGGACGGAACCAGTATATACAGCTGTCTCAGCAGCTACGTGCGCCTCTGGATCCTTAGCTAGAATAGCATCCAAAATCGCATCTGAGATTTGGTCTGCAATCTTATCTGGATGCCCCTCAGATACAGATTCAGACGTGAATAATTTACGTTCTGACATAAAAATGTCCCCCCTTAAAAATAGTGTTATAGAGTTACAAAGTACTGATAGGTATTCTCATTTTCTAAGAGTTACGACGTGAAAGAAATAAAAGCGATACTTTTTTATTTCTGAAGCTAGTAAGGCGCATAGGGTGACCGCCCTATAGCGGCAACCGTAGAATGACGAACGACTTTGGAGCCGTCATTCTTTGCGAATTGCAAAGTACTGATAGAAAAACTCATCATAATAAATGCCTACCATCTTATCGGGACTATATAACTTTACCATTATACCACTTTTAAGCGCAATTTGCAGTCTATATACTCAATAAAAATCAAAGAACAGCTTTTTGATTATAGATAAAACTGGCTAAATCAGTAACATATACCTAATACAAGATGCCGCTAACTTGTTTTAAAGAGTATTAATGTACTGTTTCGATTTCTACTAATCTATTTTCAATAGGTGTTTAACAGCCTTAATATTATGCGTACTATTATTTTCAAACTATCGTGTCCTGAACAATAGTTTGAAAATGAAAAGGGACTTTATTCTTTTTGTAACCTTACTGTAATAATTATCCGATTAAAAAATGATAAAATAGGTATGTACAGTTAAGGAGAGAATAATGCCTGTAAGAAAATTACAATCCTATGAGGTAGACTATCAAGAAGAATTAAATCATCAGATTCCTCGCTATCAAGATTATACACCTGAAGCACAATCTGATGCCAATCTCAAGGAAATCCTATTTTTTGTTAATATTGCTGTTTTTTGTATCTGTGTTGCTATCTTTAGTTTTATCTTTTTAGCATTAAAATTATCAACTGCTCTTGCATTTGTCGCAGCAATCGGATTTAGCTTACTTGTTTTAAAAGTCCAACGCTCTATTATCAAACGAAAATTTAGAAGATAAATCATACCCTACGTCTAATCAAGTTGATTTATAAAAAATTAAGGAGAACAGAGGATTTAAGATGAATAACACATTTTTCATCTTAAATCCTCTGTTTTTTTGACCAGCTTACCAAATATAATTATTTACTTAATTGAATAACGTGTAACCTTTCCTAATAAATGTTCTCCAAATATCCTAAACTGTAAAATCAATTAGTCTCTACCCTTTTACCATTTTATTTTCTAAAATATGCTATAATAATACCAAAAGATAAAGAAGGAAGACCTATGATTAAACTACTAGCCTTGGATATGGATGGAACCCTCCTCAATGAAGCCAAGGAAATCCCACAAGCTCATATTACTGCTATTCACCAAGCTATTGAAAAAAGCGTCAAACTGGTACTTTGTACGGGCCGCCCCCTTTTCGGTGTCCTCCCCTACTACAAAAAACTGGGGCTTGACCTCCAGAACGAATATGTTATTGTTAACAACGGTTGTTCAACTCACCAGACCAGTGATTGGAGTCTGGTTGATTGGCAAGAACTCAGTCCAGCAGACATCGAGTACCTCTATGACCTAGCTGAAAAAAGCGATGTTCAGTTGACTCTTTTTGATGAGGAGCATTATTTTGTCCTCGGTGGTAAGCCGAATGAAATCATTCAAAATGATGCCAAGCTAGTCTTTTCAGACCTGACTGAAATTTCTCTTGAGGAAGCGACTAGTGGCAAGTATCGCATGTTCCAAGGGATGTTTTTGGGCACCAGAGAGCAAACAGACGATTTTGAAGAGCGTTTTGCTGGAGAACTCTGTCAACGATTTAGTGGAGTTCGTTCACAGCCTGTCATTTATGAAGCCATGCCACTTGGAACGACAAAGGCTACTGCGCTTTCTCGACTAGCAGAGATTTTGAATATCAAGCCATCAGAAATTATGGCCATGGGCGATGCCAATAACGATATCGAAATGCTCCAGTTTGCAGGACTTGGCATTGCAATGGGAAATGCCAGCGATTATGTCAAATCTCTTGCGGATGCCGTTACAGCCAGCAACGAAGAAGACGGCGTTGCGCGTGCCATTGAGAAATATATTTTATAATTAAGAAGCCCAGTTCTTATCAACTGGGTTTTGATATTTAAGAATTCCTAAAACTTTAGAAACTCTTTAGAAATCCTTGAGCTTTCTTTGATTTCTATGCTTTATACTAGAGTTATCAAAATAAATCAAAAGGAGAGAATCATGAAAACAGTACTCGACATTCATGGATTGTCCAAAAACTTTGACAAACAAGCTATCCTTCAGGATCTTCATCTAACGATAAGAGAGGGAGATATCTATGGACTGATCGGAAAGAATGGAGCTGGGAAAACCACCTTAATAAAAATTATTACGCAACTACTGTTTGCGGATAAAGGGACTGTTTCCCTCTTCTCTAGCCAAACGGAAAATGAGTGGACCAAAGCTCTATCTCGAGTAGGTTCAGTGATTGAATCACCTGTAGCTCATAATCACTTAACAGCTTATCAAAATCTGAAATATTACTGTATGATTCGTCATATTCCAAATGCTGATCAAGTCATTCGAGAAACCCTAGACTATGTAGGTTTGACAGATACAGGTAAAAAAGTCTTTCGAGATTTCTCTCTTGGAATGAAACAAAGACTTGGTATTGCCATTGCCCTCCTATCCAAACCAGATTTCCTAATCTTAGATGAACCTATCAATGGTCTCGACCCAATCGGTATCAAAGAATTTCGACTCATGATTCAACGACTCAATCAAGAACAAGGGATCACCATTCTCATCTCTAGCCATATCTTGTCAGAACTCTACCTCGTAGCTAATCGTTTTGGTATTTTAGATCAAGGAAAGGTTATCCGTGAAATCAGCAAAGCTGAATTTGAAACACTAAGTGAGGATTATATTGTTCTTAAGACAGCTGATCAAGAGAAAGCTTGTCAAGTATTGAAAGAACAAATCCAGCTCCAGTTCAAGGTTGTTAATCCTGAAAATGAAATCCATATCTTTGGTCAGGAACAAGATGTCAAACAGATTCTCAAGGAATTAACCTTGGCAGATGTTGCCATTGACGAGATTTACTATGCCCGTCAAAACCTAGAAGAATACTTCACTCAATTGGTCGAATAGGAGAAAAATCATGATACATACCATTCAAGCAGACTTTTACCGTCTTTTCCGTTCCAAAGGATTCTGGATTACAGAGTTCATTCTCTTTGTACTCATGTTAATGGGGGCTGTTTTTGGAGCTACTGGCCATCTGATGGCAATCAATACAGAAGAGCCAGAAATTCCAACCCATGGTTGGGACGGTGTACAAGCCCTGATTAACGCATCTAGTCAAGGTTCAAACCTCGTTTTTCTCTGTATTGTTCTAACTTGTCTCGTTCTCGGTGTTGATTTAATCGGAAAGCTCTATAAAAATAGTTTGACAGTAGGGGTTTCTCGTACAGAGTTTTTTCTAGCGAAAGCCTTTGTATTGGCTTCTATTGCACTTTTACAAGTCATCATCAGCCTTGTGATTGCCTTTATTCCAGCAACAATCTTAAATGGATTTGGAACTATGCCTGATGGCTTTATTGGCAATCTACTGGTAACCATTTTCCTTCAATTTCTTTGCCTCCTTGCTTGGCTTTCCATTGTTTCCTTCATCCTCTATGTTAGTCATTCTTATATTGCGGTATTTATTGGTTATTTGGTCAGCTCTATCTTACTTTCTATGCCAATGCTCATCTTCCCAAGTATCAAAATTTTGCCATATTTATCATTGCAGTTTTTCTATGCTATGACTGCTAATAGTGAATCCATTTTCTATACACTTATAGTTAGCTTAGCTGTTATTGTAATCTTTAATCTAAGTGGACTGACAGTTTTCAAAAAGAAAAGTCTATAAAAAATGACCTCCTCTAGCCTACAGAGGAGGTTTCTTTTTGTTAAAAGTAAATGAAAACCGACAACCATTGCCCATCTGTGCTTAGTTTCATCTCTGCACCGAGAAGATGACATAATTCCTCAGTGATATAAAGGCCTAAACCAGAGGATTCTTCGGTGTCTGATAGATTTTCAGAATAAAAACGGTTGCTGAGATTTTCTATTCTTTTGATGGGTTGTTTGACAAGGTTTGCAATCTCTAAGACAAGCTGTTCCTTTTCCTTTCTCAAAGATAGCCGCGCTTCTTCCTTGCCATGTTTGAGGACATTCCCAAGCAGATTTTGTAAAATTCGATCCAGCAAGTCTTCATCAGTCCTCATTTTCAGACCAGCTTCAACCTTAAAATCAAGCGTGATACTTGCCGCCTGAAAAACATCATAATAAGCCAGAGTCTTCTTGGTAATAAAAGCTGAAAGATCAACTTCTTCCAGTTTCGGTTTGACAGCTCCTTCCATCAAACGACGATATTCTAGGAGAGCCTCCAAACGTTTGGAAACTAAATCAAGATGCTGGGCTATTTTTTGTAAGGTTTCTGCTTTGTTTTCAGGAGTTTTTATCAATTGTTGGGTGTAGCCTGAAGCGATAGTCAGAGGCGTCCGAATATCATGGGCGATATTGCTGATGGCCATATCCAGAGTGTGCTTTTCCCTTTTCATCACCAACCGAGATTGTTCCACTTCTTGAAATAGATTTTCAATTTGCTGGTAGAGATGTAAAAAATGTTTGGAAAAAATGCTGACTCCGACTCTTTTCATACTACCTGTGAGAATCTTGTCTTCAATCTGTTGACTCAAGTTTTTAAGTGCTAGATGGTAGCGAATTAATACAATCGATAAAATAATTAGGAGTACCAATAGGATAAAGATTATCATGTAGGTCATTGCTTGTCTCCTTTTAATCTTACCCCAACGCCCCAGATGGTTTCAATATATTCTTGATTTGGATCAAGCTGGTTTAATTTTTTACGAAGATTACTCAAATGCGTATTGAGAGTATTATCTCCAGGTAGGTAGCTCTCCTCCCAGACTAATTCATAAAGTTCTTCCTTGGTGAAAATTTTCTTAGGATGTTTGAGGAGAGTTTGGAGAATCAAGCATTCTTTCTTGGCAAGGCGAATCGTTTCCTGACTATTTTTGATTTCAAAACTTTCTGCATCAAACTGGATATTTTTCAAGTTTTGTGGCAGATTTTCAGTTTTTCCTATTTCCACAGGCTGTTTTTCTACGCTTTGACGTAATTGAACAGTAACTCTGGCAAAGACTTCGTCCAAATCAAAAGGCTTGATTATGTAATCATTGGCACCGTCTAAGAGGTATTGACTGATTAACTTCTTATCACTCAAAGCCGTTAGCATAATGACTGGAATTTGACTTTGTTCCCTGATGGCTTTTAAAACCTGATCCCCATTTTTTCCAGGAAGCATGATATCTAGCAAAACGAGGTCAATCCCACCTTGGTCAAAACGCATGATTCCTTCTGTACCAGAAAAGGCTTGAATTACCTCATGCTCCTCAGTAAGAAGTGTTCGTAAAATCTCTTGAATGTCACTATTGTCTTCAATAACCAATATCCTAGCCATAAATACCAACCTTTCTGCAACTATTATAGCATGTTTTATTGTTTCAAAATCTCTCAATTTTTCAAGTAGAATAACACACTTTATGTGAACTAAATGATTTCTTCCAGACGAAATATTGATTAAATGTTGACTAAATCTATGCTATCATACTAAGTAAATTTTAAATTAGTAGTCATTTTTTCTAGTTTGCTATTATACATTTCCCTTAACTGTGCTATATTAGTATCTCTATTTTCAGCTAAGAATACTTTATATTGCATATTTTCACTTGGTATTTTTTCCGTTAAAATAGAATCGTAAATTGAAAATCTGTCTTCAATTTCAATTTTTACTGTATTTACTAAAGAAAATTCTACATTTTTGTTTTCTAGTGTTTCTAAAACTACAATAATTGATTTTAATAGCAAGTAGCTACATACACCTCTTTCTCTATACTTAGGTAGCACACTAATACTTCTATACCTGAAATTAAAATCTGCAGTTTTGGTAATACTATAGTTTATACCAATATTACAAAAACTAAAACTCTCAGAAATTTCATTATTATTAATCAGCAATTTTAATTCTACCAAGCCATGCTCTTGTAATAGAGATTCAAATGTCTGATTCTCCCAATTTTCATAATACGTTTTAATCTTGATCCCTCGTTCTTCTGAAGTAGAATCATTAAATCTAGAATCATATCCTTCCTCTCCATTCTCTGTTTTGTTTTCAAAATCAGATATAGACTTTTTTAAGAAAATTCTCTTTAAACTATCAATTAAATATTCAACCCAAGCCATTTTACACCTCTGCTTATCATAAAACTTTCTCAATGGAGAAAGCTTGTCTACTTGCCAACTTCAGTTTTGGAGGAAATCCTTTTGAAAAATCTAAATGACCAATTGCAACTAAATAATAATCTGTATCTTCTTCAACTTTAAGCAAAACTTTATCACCAAGATATATACTTGCTTTCTTTTTCCATTTCCTATTCGAATCCTTACAAAAAATATTCAAAAAATAAAGAGTATCTCCTTGTCTATTAGACCATTCTGAAATACTTAATCGTACTTTGCCATAGAAAAGATGAAGTTCATTTTCGAGTTCTTTATATAGCCATTTTTCAATACTTTTTCTTCTTAAAGTTTTATGATGTACTTGTCTTTCAGTCTTTCTTTTCAGAACTAAAGGATTTTCATCACAAGAATCTCCTCGATCTACTGGTGTTTGAGGCAAATATTCTTTTTTGAAAAAAAGACTTCTCATCATGGCATCAAGCTTATCTTTAATTTGGTCATCACGAAGATTTTTAAAATATTCTTCAATATACTTTTTGCTAGCATAATCAAATTGATAAGAGCACCTATTAGTGTGTTTAGAACTAGTCTTTCTTTTTAAATGTGCTCTCCTTTGTAAAGTCTTAGGGATGTAAGATAACTCTGCTTGTTTACACTCTGGGCAGAACATATTATCTTGATAAATTCCTAGATTTTTATATTTTACAAAATAATCATTTAAAATCTGAATATCTTCTTTCTTATCCGCAGTGTAAAAGTAAAATTCATCAAATGATTTTGGCATATTCCATTCCTCGCATACAGTAATTTAAAATTAAATATTATGAATGATTATAGCATTTTATAACATACGTTTATACTGTCTCAAGATGATTGACTTTGGAAACATACAATTTAACGTTTAACAAATCAAGGGTGTCTCCATAAAATCAAAGTGTTTCTGATACCCATTTCCTTCTATCTATAGATAGTAAAAACCCTTAAAACAACTTTTTCCAAGGCTTTCTTTATATTCTATTGTATCAATTTACTTATACAGATATCTGTTGCTACTAGTTTAATCATAAAATCTTTCTTACTCCGATTAGTAAATCTACGTCCTATTATACCATAGATAAGTAGAAAAAGGATTAGTCTATCAGCTTTGCTTCTCTTTTATCCTTCTCTACTAGCTAGTCGTGTTTCTAACTTTTAAAAAAGCTCGTAAAATTAAAATCGTGCAACTTTTTTCAGATACTTTTAAAAGATTGATTTCCCTATATTTTTCCTTTATACTGGATAAAAAGGAGAATAGTATGTCAGAAACAAATCACGAAATTGATTCAAACTTTGCAGGTCGTTTAAATATCCTGCGTGCGGGTGTTCTTGGTGCCAACGATGGGATTATTTCCATTGCTGGTGTGGTTATTGGGGTTGCCAGTGCCACGACTAATATCTGGATCATCTTTTTATCAGGCTTTGCGGCTATCTTGGCTGGTGCCTTTTCTATGGCTGGTGGGGAATACGTATCCGTTTCAACTCAAAAAGATACTGAGGAAGCGGCCGTTGCGCGTGAGCAAGTCTTGCTAGACCAAGATATAGAGCTAGCCAAAAAATCCCTCTATGCTGCCTATATCCAAAATGGAGAATGTGAAACCTCTGCCCAACTCTTGACCAACAAGGCCTTTCTTAAAAATCCACTCAAGGCTTTGGTTGAGGAAAAATATGGGATTGAGTATGAAGAGTTTACCAATCCTTGGCATGCTGCTATCTCTAGCTTTATTTCTTTTTTCCTTGGTAGCTTACCACCCATGCTTTCAATTACCATTTTCCCAAGTGAATACCGCATCCCTGCTACCGTCCTTATCGTCGGTGTGGCCCTTCTTCTCACTGGTTACACTAGTGCCAAACTTGGAAAAGCACCTACCAAAACGGCTATGATTCGGAACCTTGCTATTGGTCTCTTAACTATGGGAGTTACCTTTCTGCTAGGACAACTTTTCAGCATTTAATACTCTTCGAAAATCTCTTCAAACCACGTCAGCTTCGCCTTGCCGTATGTATGTTACTGACTTCGTCAGTTCTATCTGCAACCTCAAAACGGTGTTTTGAGCTGACTTCGTCAGTTCTATCTGCAACCTCAAAACGGTGTTTTGAGCTGACTTCGTCAGTTCTATCTGCAACCTCAAAACGGTGTTTTGAGCTGACTTCGTCAGTTCTATCTGCAACCTCAAAGCAGTGCTTTGAGCAACCTGCGGCTAGCTTCCTAGTTTGCTTTTTGATTTTCATTGAGTATAAAATACAAGAAATACCTCGATTTTGAAGTCGAGGTACCTTTTTTTACATTTGTACAATCTTGCGATAGCTTCTTGAAGTAATCATGAAAATCAGCACATAGGCGATGAGGAAGATAGCGCAGATAGACAAGGTCACAGTCAACATCATAGTCGTATCTATTACACCAATCACTTTTAAAATCAGGCTAAGCATATGGTAGGCAAAGGCTAGATGTATGAAGGCAAAAAGCAAAGGAAGGAAGAAAACAGTTAAAACCTGTTTGTTGATGGTTTGCTTGATTTGCTTTTGATCCAAACCGACTTTCTGCAAGATAATAAAGCGTTCACGGTCTTCGTAGCCTTCAGAAATTTGTTTGTAGTAGATTACCAGAACAGTTCCGACCATAAAGATAATGGATAGGAAAATACCGATAAAGAAGACACCACCAAAGAGGGCACTCATCTGAGAACTAGCATCTGCTAGATTGCTACCATAAACATAGCTACCTTCAGTGTTTAATTGAGCATTAAACTTTTGTAAGTATTTTTCATATTCTTCAGCGACTTTGAGTTGTTCTTCTTCACTGATATTTACATTCATACCACCGTAAAGCTGATTATAGATAGCCGAATCTGGGAATTGGTCTAAAAATGCTTGCAAATTAGGCACAACAAGGTAATTGTAATCAGTAGTAAAAATATTAAACTGATTTGGGACATGGTTCACAATAAAATCTGTATTAAATTCTTCTTTGACAGAAAATTGATGATCGTTTAGAGTTAGAGTTTTCTGTCCTTTCAGTCCGTCATTTTTAGCAAAAAGACCAACCTCATTCCCTGATAGAGACAGTTTTTGACCAGTCATATTTTCATAATCTTTTTGGTCAAATACCATGAAAACTGTTTTTGGTTGGACACGGTTTTGTCCTTTTTCAAAAATAGTTAACTTGGTTCCTTCTTGATTTGCAATACCAAAGTTACTGTAACGAAGCACTTCTTTCTCTTTGACACTATAAGCTTTGTCACTTGCAAACTGGCTCAAGAGTTTGTCCAAGTCTTCTTTTTCAACATTTTGTCCAGTAATGCCAAAGTCATGCGGATTCATCACTTTCTTAAAGGATTCTGAGGCATTGAAAATACTTGTCGCTGCTGACATGGTTACCAAAACCATTGTTGACAAAATAGCGATAGTTGCTAGTCCAACTGCATTTTTCTTCATACGAAAAATCAAGTTGGAAACAGAGATAAGATTATTTGGTTGGTAATAGTATTTCTTATTTTTCTTTAAGATCTGGAGGAAAACGGTAATTCCTGCATTGAACAAGAGATAAGTACCAAAGATAACCAGCAAAACAGCTAGGAAGAAGGTTGTTAGAGCTGTAAGAGGATCTTTTACAGTAAGGGCAAGATAATATCCACCACCTAAACTAATCGCACCAAGAATAGTTTGGAGAGATAGGAAACGACCTTTTTTCTCACCACTAGCTTTCTCACGTGAGAGCTGAAGGGCATTCATACGGGCAATTCGAAGGGCATTCAGGAACATGAGGCCTAGGAAAATCAAACCGAAGACAACAAGTACTGCAATGACAACATTCATTTGGAAAGTAGCGACCAGCTCAACCTTCAATTTCATCAGTTTGAGCAAGAAAGCGAAAATTAACTTGTCAAACAAGGCTCCAATACCGATACCCGCTCCAACAGTTAGAATCCCAAATACCACTAACTCCTTAAAGGTCATACTGATTAGATGACGCTTCTCCAAGCCCAACATGCCATAAATCCCCAGTTCTTTGGAACGGTTCTTCATGACAAAACTATTGGCATAAAGGACGATAATAGCTGACGCAAGGGTGACGACAAACATACCAAATCCAAGTGTAGCTTGAATGGTCGTCCCGCCACGGATTTCCGCAATCTTGGGATTGAAGGTTAGAGAGTAAAAGAGATAGGTGACAGTGACCGCCAAGAGAACAGCCAGCGCAAAAGGATAGTAGAGTTTGCGGTTTTTAATCAAGTTCGATACCGCTAACTTATTGGTTAATCGAAACATACTAATTCACCTCGCTTGCCATGACAGTCAAGGTATCAGAGATTTCTTGGAACATCTGACGCTCTGTCTTCTCTCCACGGTAGATTTGATTGTAAAGAATGCCGTCCTTGATAAATAGAACACGTTTGGCCCTGCTGGCTGCTGCTGTGGAGTGGGTTACCATGAGAATTGTTTGACCACGTTCATTGATTTCATCAAACACATCAAGCAAGGCTGCAGATGACTTGGAATCAAGGGCACCTGTTGGCTCATCCGCAAGGAGAATTTCAGGTTCTGTGATGATGGCGCGGGCTACTGCTACACGCTGTTTCTGCCCACCTGAAATCTCGTAAGGGTACTTCTCTTGCAATTGGTTGATACCTAGATTCTCAGCTGTCACCACCAATTTCTTCATCATTTCCGTAATAGGTCTTCTTGACAAGACAAGCGGAAGCAAGATATTGTCCTTAACAGACAGAGTATCTAGCAAGTTAAAGTCTTGGAAGACAAATCCTAGCTTTTCACGACGGAAGCTAGAAGCCTGTGAATTTTTAATGGTTGCTGTGTCAGTTCCATTCAAGTAAACCTGACCACGACTTGGTTTATCCAACATAGCTAGAATATTGAGAAGAGTTGATTTACCAGAACCAGACTCACCCATGATGGCAACGTAGTCACCCTTTTCTACGGTAAAGTGAATATCCTTAAGGGCTTCTACTTGGTTGCCCTGAAAACGAGTTTTATAAATTTTTTGAACGTGCTTTACATCTAAAAGTGTCATGAGAATCCCCTTTCTTAATATCCCATCAAATGAAATGTAGCTTGCATCATAGCGCATCCCAACTGAACGCGCTCGATATCTTTGCGGCTTGGTTTTCTAGTTTTCTTATGTAAGATTTGTTTCATGATGTTACTCCTTTGTTCTTTATGAGTCTAGTTTACATCAAAAAAAGACCGCTTGCCATAACCTAACCTTACAAAAGAGACTTTAATCTTACATTTTTGTAAGATTGGGGGAAATGTAAGCAAAATTACTTAGAAAATGATTTGATTTCCTATTTTTAAAGTTGTAAAATATAAGTGCGAAAAGGCTTACTTTGGAAAGGAGGAAGCGGGAACTAACATTTGAGTAAGCTTACCTAGATAATATACCATTAAATTGAACACTTGCAAGTCGTTCTACCTATAAGGAAAGAAGGTGCGCTTTAATGAAACACAAAGAACATATACTCATCGGACTTCTCTATCTCCTCTCTCCATTCATCGGTCAGCTCTTAGTTGAAAAGACATACTTTATCGGTACAAGAATTACAGCTACTGCTTATGCTATTTGCTGGCTATCAGTTGTTATCAGTATCCATCATTTATCAAAAAATGTATTGTCTCAGCATGAAAAATCAGATTAGAAATCTAAGTTCAAAATAATATTTTTAGTTTACAGATGAGACTGGCGAAATATTATTAAAAGTAAAAAAGCTTTAAATCAAGCAGTTTAGACTATTGATTTAAAGCTTTTTGCTTATTCTTAATCTTTTGTAGAACCTCACCAAAACCAGCCTTCATTATCGTCAATGGCTTGGGCTTCTTTGCGTTTACGTGGGCCTGTTCCGTACATTTCTGCTTCGATTTCTTCCTTGGTTGGCATGACAGAAGCTAGGATGATATAGATAATCACGCCAAGTCCAAAGTTTGCGACTGTAAAAATGGCAAACAGAAAACGAACAAGGGTAACATCAAAGTTCCACTTGTCTGACAAACCTGCCAGAACTCCTGAAATCATACGATTTCGTCTCATTTTATAAAATTTACTGTTCATGATATTTCCTCTTTCTGCTAGGTTAGACATAGTATATCACGGGTAGGCTCGGCTTTCATCAGTCCTCAGGCTGATTTATTAGTAGTAATTTACCTCGACAAAGTCCACAGCGATAGCGTTTAGTATCAATCCTTCTCTTGCGATGATACCTTTGCTGGCAGGATTGACAACGATAAAGCTTGATTTGTTTGGAGTTACTATTGGGCAAGGATGGTACAAACCGTAATCCATCCACTGCTTGCAAAAGGTCCTTAAAATCTCGATCCTTGTGTTGATAGCCCTTCCCTTGAAAATAGAGGTGATAATGACAGAGTTCATGGCGGACAATTTTCCTAAAAACATCCAAACCAAGTTCCTGATAAACCTTGGGATTAAAATCCAAATGCCCATCTTTGGGGAAAAATCGCCCACCTGTCGAACGTAGACGACTATTCCACTGGGCATGATGGATAAAAGGTCTGCCGAAGTCTTCTAGTGAAACCTGCTTAACGTAATCAGTTAGATTCATCTGGAGCTAGGAGCGACAGATTGACTTTTTCACGTTCAGTATCGATTTTCTTGACCCAAACTGTTACCAAATCTCCGACTGACACCACTTGGCTGGGATGTTTGATAAATTTGCGACTCATGTGGGAAATATGAATCAAACCGTCCTCGTGAATCCCGATATCAACGAAGGCACCGAAATCAACGACGTTACGCACCACACCTTCTAGCTTCTGGCCGACAACAAGATCCTTGATATCCAGTACATCTTGACGGAGAACTGGAGCATCAAAAGAGTCACGGAAATCTCGACCTGGTTTGAGAAGGTCAGCAATGATATCTTTAAGAGTTTCGGGACCAAGGTCTAGCTCTTGCGCCATATCCTTGATTGAAAGGGACTTAAGCTTATTTTGTGCTTCTTCATTCAGGTCCTTGATATCCAAGCGTTTGAAGAGTTCCTTGACAGCAGCATAATTTTCTGGATGAACTCCTGTATTATCAAGGATATTGCTACTTTCTGGAATACGAAGGAAACCAGCAGCCTGCTCAAAGGCCTTAGCACCCAGACGAGGAACCTTCTTGATTTGAGAACGTGAAGTGATTTTTCCTTCTTCCTCACGGTATTTGACGATATTTTCAGAGATGGTTTTATTGAGTCCAGCTACGTGGGAGAGAAGAGCAGGGCTGGCTGTATTGACATTGACACCAACTTGGTTTACCACGGTATCGACGACAAAGTCCAGACTCTCAGATAGTTTCTTCTGGCTGACATCGTGCTGGTACTGACCGACACCGATTGACTTAGGATCGATTTTGACCAATTCAGCAAGGGGATCTTGCAAACGACGGGCGATTGAGATAGCCGATCGCTTTTCAACGGTCAAGTCTGGAAATTCCTGACGAGCAAGTTCGCTGGCAGAGTAAACCGAAGCGCCACTTTCATTGACGATAACATAGCTGACTTCTGGAAACTCTTTGAGAACTTCCGCCACAAAAGCTTCACTTTCACGACTGGCCGTTCCATTTCCGATAGCAATAATTTCTACACCGTATTGACCAATCAAATCTGCCAAATCTTTCTTGGCTTCTTCGATTTGACGAGCAGAGGCTGGTTTGACAGGATAAATAACCTGTGTCGTCAGCATTTTTCCTGTTGCATCAACAACGGCTAGCTTGGCACCTGTACGAAAGGCTGGGTCAAATCCAAGAACCACGCGCCCTTTCAGCGGAGCAACCAAGAGTAGATTGCGCAGGTTGTCAGAAAAGAGTTGAATAGCTCCCTCTTCTGCCTTTTCAGTTAATTCTGTACGAATACGGCGCTCGATAGCAGGCAAGACTTTTTTCTTAACAGATTGCTGAACAACTTCATCAATATAGGCATTTTTTACCTTGAAACGAGCAGCAAAGAAGGCAAGAATACGGTCCGTTGCATTTTCAAAACCGACCTTCAAGACACCCAGCTTCTCCCCACGATTGAGCGCCAAGGTACGATAGCCTTGCATAGTTCCAACTGTCTCTGAGAAATCATAATAAATCTGAAAAACCTGCTTTTCATCAAGACTTTCATCCTTAACTTGGGAAGTGAGTTTAGAGTGTCTCAGCACTTCCTGATAAGTCATGGAACGCAAGGTCACATCTTCCGATAAGGCTTCGACTAAGATATCAACTGCACCAGCCAAAGCTTCCTTCCCTGTCGCAAATCCTTCACAGACAAACTTCTCAGCTTCTTTCTCTAAGTCAGCTACATTCTGCAAGATTAAGCGAGCAAGAGGAAAGAGTCCAGCTTCACGAGCAATGGTTGCCTTAGTTCGACGTTTTTCCTTGTATGGAAGGTAGAGTTCTTCAACGTCTGCTAATTTTTCGGCAGCTAAGATAGCTTCTTCCAATTCCTTGGTCAACTTGCCTTGTTCTTGAATCTTAACCAAGACAGCTTCCTTACGGTCGTTGAGGTTAGTCAGGCTTTTATCCAAGTCGATAATAGCCTTAATTGCAACCTCATCCAAACTACCAGTCATGTCCTTGCGATAACGCGCGATAAAGGGGATTGTCGCCCCTTCTGCTGTCAAACTTAGAACGGTATCAATTTGCTTTAACGTCACTCCCAAATCCTGGGAGATTTTTTCATATTTTTTATCCATGAATCTATTATACCATAAGCTAAACGTTTCAAATTATCTCTTACAGTATTTAAAAACAATATGTGGAGAATAAATTTGCTTCATCTTAATATTCTATGGTACAAATAACGTATTATTTATATAGCATTGCCGCCTTTTTTTAACCAATCCATAACATCAAAAGTATTTAATGGATCTGGCATAATAGCTAGTTCTGAAAGATGTTCCTGACCTGGAATAACACATTGACTTTTCAAATTTTTATATGGACGATTGACTAAAATTAATTTGTTAGAATAGGGAAGATTATCCATCTTACTTAGAATTTCTTCACTAGCTGAATCTTTATTGTCAAATTTAAAATATAGATTATCCCAATTTATGCGTTTTTTTCTTTTTTCCCACTTAGTCCGTGCTTCTTCAATACTAGAATAATGTAAAAAGTGAATATCTATATCTCCTAAGTGCCCTAAAGGATAAACTTCATGAGTCCAGCTCGGTGAAATAAGTTCCTCTTCGAAAACAAGTTCTTGTTCCATATAATAACGAAAGTCCTTTGTAAGTTTATAATAATCATCAGGAAGAATAAATAAACCAACAAAAGGTGTTCTATATTGAAAACCAAGTTGTTTATAAATTAATCCTCCAACACAATTATTACTTATAATCGTAAAATCTAATCTATCAAGGTCAAGAAAAGGGAAAATTCCTTTCTCTGCAGCTATCAACTTATGATAAACAATTTCAGAATCTAAATGTTCACCATCATTTTTTAACCAAGCACTAAAATTTGCTAATTCTTGAATATACTGTTTTTTCGCTCTTTCTATATCATAGTTTTCTAAGACAGAGCAATCTTTGATTCTATTTTCATAATTTTCTAATATGATTTTGTAGGAGTCTTTTAGAGGTTTAGCATCTACAACAGGTTTATAGATATATGTCGGGAAATTAATATAGGTTGCAGTTTTAGAGTGAATATAAAGTCTCCAAATAAGGTTGTTTTTATCAAATTGATTTATTTTTCGTAAAAGCTTACTATTGAATAATTTTCCGAATAATGAGCAATATTGTTTTCTAATTCGATGATCTGTATCATCCATCTTTTGTAAAACTTGATAGTTCGTTAAGTTTTCTGTTAACCAATTATCCCCCCAAGGATAAAAGTAAAATACTCCATCAACCAAATCAGCAAAATTACCAAGAACCACATCAGAATCGGATAATCTTATCGCATGATACATCTTTTCAAATGTCCAATCAAATAATGAATCATTTGAAGATAGAAACGTAATATAATCTCCTGTAATCATATCAGACAACTCAGCAAAAGAATTCTCATCTATAATCTTAATATTAAATGATAGATCCATCTGTTGGCTAATGGAAACTATTTCCTCTGTAGATTGATTTACAATAATAACCTCTATATCTTTTAATGTTTGTCTTTCCACTATTGACAAAGACTCTAATAAACTATTTCTGTCTCCTTGTTGTAACAAAACAACACTAATTGAGTAAGTCAATTTGACTACCTCCCATAATTTTCTGCTAATGATTTTCTTTTTATTTTAATAAAAGCACAAAAAATTTGATGTTTACAAATGCTTGCCGTTGCTTGTTGATAGTTTATTTTCATAATTATCTTTGCCCGTATCATTGAGAAGGTTGCAATTTAATTCTAATAGTTTACAAAAGGATCAGTGATTAATTGCACTGTTTTTATTTTTGACAAAACGCTTTATAAAGCTATTTGTTGAAGTTAACGAATCAATTTTCAGTGCAAATAAAAAACCGCAAGCCTGAGCCTGCGGTGGGGATAATCTTTTTTGAAATTTTCAAACAAAAAAGGAGCATTTAAGCCCCTCCTTTGAAATAACAGACATTTGGCTGGTCGGTGTACCCAGCATCTCAGATACCTTTTTCAAGGTGCGGCAGGAACCTTTCTGCCCTCAAATGTCTTCCGTTAACGTTATTCTAGCACTATCTACTTTTTTTGTCAAACTTTCTCAATCTACCAGACTTAATCAGGATATATCAAGCTCTATTATTCGTTAGATACTCAATTTTAACTTTTCCCTTTTCCTTAAAATAATAGTATAATAGAGGTAGAATTTAGAATCGAGGTACACCTATGGCTGTAAAATTTACAAAACGAGACGACTTGGACAAGATGTTTGAAGAGTTTGCGAAACTCCCTGATTTGAAACAAGTCACTTTCCCTGATGACAAAGAGAAAAAAGCCAAAGCAGAAAAGAAAAACTAGATGACTGCTTTCCAACAACTCCCGTCTAGTGTGCTTCAGACTGGGGCTATTTTTCTCTCTATAATCATTGAAGCCCTACCCTTCGTTCTGATAGGAAGTATTGTTTCAGGACTGATTGAGGTTTATATCACACCTGATAAGGTTTATCATTTTCTCCCTCGAAATCGTTGGGGGAGAATCTTTTTTGGGACCTTCGTTGGGATACTTTTCCCTTCTTGCGAATGTGGGATTGTCCCCATTATCAATCGTTTTCTGGAAAAGAAGGTCCCCAGTTACACGGCTGTTCCCTTTCTTGTAACAGCGCCTGTCATCAATCCTATTGTTCTCTTTGCGACTTATTCTGCCTTTGGCAATTCCTTCCATGTCGCTCTGTTACGAGCTCTGGGTTCCATTGTTGTGGCTGCGATACTTGGGATTTTTCTAGGATTTTTCTGGCAAGAACCGATTCAAAAAGAAAATCGGTTGGCCTGTCATGAACATGATTTTTCTCACTTGAGACCTGCAAAGAAAGTTTTTCAGGTCTTTGTGCAAGCCATTGATGAGTTTTTTGATACGGGACGTTATTTAGTATTTGGCTGTCTTTTTGCCTCTGTTATACAGGTCTATGTTCCGACACGGATTCTGACCTCTATCAGTGCGACCCCTCTTTTTGCCATCCTGCTCTTAATGCTTTTGGCCTTTCTTCTTTCGCTTTGTAGTGAGGCAGATGCCTTTATCGGAGCTTCTCTTCTCTCAAGTTTCGGCTTGGCACCAGTTCTAGCCTTTCTCGTCATTGGCCCAATGCTGGATATCAAAAATATTCTCATGATGAAAAATTACTTGAAAGCACGATTTATCAGTCACTTCATAACGATTGTGACACTCGTTGTCTTAGTCTATTCTCTATTGATTGGAGTCATCCTATGATTCGATTTTTAGTTTTAGCTGGCTATTTTGAATTGACCATTTATCTCCATCTGTCGGGCAAATTAAACCAGTACATCAACATGCACTATTCCTACCTTGCCTATATCTCCATGGTGCTTTCCTTTATCTTGGCTATTGTTCAATTGTATATCTGGATGAAGCAAGTCAAAACCCACAGTCATCTGAATAGCCGATTAGCTAAAGGAACTAGTATTGCTCTTCTTGTCATTCCAATTGTCGTCGGTTTAACTTTTCCAACTGTTAGCTTAGATTCTCAGACCGTTTCTGCCAAAGGCTATCATTTCCCCTTATCAGAAGGAACGGATCAAGCCATTCAGACAAGTGAAGGGACGACAAGCCAATATTTGAAACCAGATACCAGTTCTTATTTTTCAAAATCAGCCTATGAAAAGGAGATGCGAACAGCGGCGGATAAATACTTATCCCAAGATAGTATTCAGATTACTAATGAAAACTATATGGAAGTCATGGAGGCTATCTACGACTATCCAGATGAGTTTGAGGGCAAGACAATCCAGTTTACAGGCTTTGTCTATAACGACCCCAGTCATGCCAATAGTCAATTTCTGTTCCGCTTTGGCATTATCCACTGTATCGCAGATTCTGGTGTCTATGGATTGCTGACCAAGGGAAATACCCGGCAGTATGAAAACAACACTTGGATTACGGCCAAAGGAAAACTGCTCAATCACTACCATAAAGAACTCAAACAAAACCTTCCAACCTTGGAAATCGACAGCTTTACCAAAGTCGATAAACCAGAGAATCCCTATGTGTATCGCGTGTTTTAAAAAGCAAACCAAGTTCATAAAAAACTCTAAGCAGGCAGAGCCTGCTAACTCATGACAGAAAAAGATGTTTAGCCTATAATGAAGGTGAACAATACCAATCAGTGGTGTTTAATAGGGCTTTTCCTAGCCTGTACAAAAAACTGGATGAACAAGAATCATGAAATAACTCGAATATGCCTTGAGCATGAAAATATCTTACTAGTAGCCTCTTGTTCTATTGTTCAAATAGTTAACAGGAGATTTTTATAATGGAAGTCATGATTGAAACGTGGTGTGGAATTGATGTCTACCAAAAGTCTATCGTTTGTTGTATTCTAGATGGTCCACTAGATAGCAATAAACCAAAGAAAATTCAGAAGAAATTTGGGACAACTACTGTAGCTCTTCACAATGTTTTAGATTGGCTGGTATAGTTTCTTAGTTTAAAATAAGCATCTTGTAATAAAGCTATGGCATATAGTAGAGATTTTGAACAAGGAGCATTAGATTACATCAAAGAAGGACACAGCCATGTCGAGGCATCTAAAGTTTTTGATGTTGGCGGCAGAACTCTCTTCACGCGGGAAAAGAAAGACGTGAGCAAGGACACTTAGAGCGGAAAAAGTGAGTTGTCAAAAAGCGAAAGATTCCTTTAGAGGAATTAAAACTTTTGTAGAGGCTCATCCAGACGCTTTTTTACGGGAAATTGCGGCACATTTTGATTGTGTTGTTCCTTCAGTATGGGCAGCTTTAAAGTAGATTAAGGTCACTTTAAAAAAGGACGACTAGCTTTAAGGAACAAGATCCAGAGAAAGTCACTGAGTTTCTTGATATTTTGAATAATCTAAAGATTTACCAGTCGTATATATTGACGAAACGGGAATAGACAGCTACTTCTATCGTCCTTATGCACGGGCTCCTAGAGGAGAGAAAGTCTATGAAAAGATTAGCGGACGGCGTTTTGAGCGAACTTCAATTGTTGCAGGACAAGTAGACGGAGAGTTTATAGCTCCCATGATTTACAAGGAAAGTATGATGAGTGATTTCTTTGTGGAGTGGTTCAAAATGCAGCTCTTGCCTGCTTTGAATACACCTCATGTCATGCTAGTTTTCATCCCAAGCATATCTTGGATGAACTGTGCATCCAAGATAGACACTTTTTCTTACCTCTACAGCCTTATTCCCCAAATTTGAATCCTATTGAGCAAGCTTGGGCTATCTTGAAAAAGAAAGTGACGGATTTATTAAGGGAAGTTCCCAATATTTTCAAATATTTAGAGAGCTTTTTTAACTAAATGACTATAATACGAGGGATTTGATGATTTTTCTTGACGATAGAAGACTCAGAGGCCATCATTTTAAAGCATATATTTATAATAGATTGAATCTAGAATAGTACACAACTAATTCTAAAACCTATATAGAAATTAATTTGAATTCACTAATCTTTTTGTTCGTATCTTATTTCAATTCACTATATAACTCAATTTCATAATAAAACACCTCAAAAGTTAGATTTTCTAGCTCTAACTTTTGAGGTGCAGCTCATTTATGTATGATAGTCTTGTGATTATTATTTCACCTATCTTTTTTAAAAGAAAGAATACTTATTATGAATTTGGATCATCGAGACTACGGCCATGTAAACCTTTTTCACGTTGGACTTGACGTAGTTTTTCTGGTGTAACATCGTTTCCTTCTTCATCCACAATTTTGATCCCTTCAATGTGGTGACGAACAGTGCGACGATAACCTTCGATGTACTCCTCACGTAGTTTGGCTTGTTCTACTTTTTCTTCTGGGGTCAAGCCTTCTGTTTTTTCTTTTTGGCAAGCTCGTTAATACGATCAATTTTTTTAGGATCCATGTTTCTCTCCTTTATGATAAGATTTAATCCGTTTAACAGATTTTATTTGGTATTGATTTGGTTAAAACGTGCAAGTTTAGCTGCTTTTTGAGTTAATTGCGACAAGATTGCCAAACGATTTTGACGGATTGCTTCATTTTCATCCATAACCATGGTATTCTCAAAGAATGCATCAATGACTGGGCTAAGAGTAAAGAGTTGTTTCAATTGCTGACTGGCAGTCCCTGACAAAACGAGTGATTCTACAGCTTCTGCCAATGCTTTCTCTTCTTCATTCTCAAAGAGAGCTGAATCAACTGTAGCTACTCCTTCTGCCTTCTCAGCCAAGTTAAAGGCACGAGAAAGTGATTCAACAGATGGTTTGAAGTCTTCTTCCTTGCTTGCTTCTACGAGAGCACTTGCTGCTTCCAACATATCCGCCACAACAAAGTTTGAACCTGCAAGAACGGCTTCCTTGATATCTTTTGGAGTAGATCCCATCATCTTATCAACACGAGCCTTGATAAAGTTCATAACTTCTGCTTTATTTTCATAAGTCAAGCTGTCAAATGTCAAAGCATAAAGGCTATCAATCAACTCATCCATAGCAATGTGCCAACCAAAGGCATCCAAGATACGAACCACACCTTGCGTCGCACGACGAAGGGCATAAGGGTCATTAGAACCTGATGGAATCAAGCCTACTGAGAAGAAACTCAAAATCGTATCCAATTTGTCTGCAATAGCTAGAATGGCTCCAACCTTGCTCTCTGGAAGTTCTCCTTCAGCTGATGTAGGCATGTAGTGTTCACGAATAGCAGCTGCCACTGCTGGAGTTTCCCCAGCAAGAAGGGCATATTTCTCACCCATAATTCCTTGGAGCTCGTCAAATTCGCCAACCATACCTGTCAACAAGTCAAACTTGTAAATGGCTGCTGCACGTGCTAGGTCAATCGTTTCATCCGCTGACAAGCCTGCTTTTTCTGCCAAGAGAATAGCAATCTGACCAGTACGAATCATGTGTTCACGAAGGGAACCAATTTTCTCATGGAAAGTCACATTGTTTAATTTTTCAACAAGATCTGAAATGACCAATTTTTGATCTTCACGCCAGAAGAATTCACCATCTTCCAAACGAGCTACCAAAACTTTTTCATTTCCTTTGATGACATTTTCCAAATGCTCTGCGTTTCCGTTACGAACAGAAATGAAGTTTGGTAAGAGCTTACCATCTTGATCACGGACAACAAAGTACCGTTGGTGTTCCGTCATCGAAGTCACCAAAACTTCTTCTGGAACCTCAAGGTATTTGGCATCAAAACTTCCCATAAAGGCAGTTGGGTATTCAACCAAGTTCAAGACTTCATTAAGCAAATCAGCATCAATTTCGATACGTACACCATGTTCAGCTTCGATTGCTTTGATTTGGTCAACAATCATTTGCTCACGTTCACGTGGATCTGCGATTACAAACTGCTTACGAAGGTCTTCTTCATAGCTCAATGCTGACTGAATCTTGGTTTCTTTCCCCAAGAAACGATGACCACGGCTCACACGACCTCCCTTTATATCAAGGAAATCCAAATCAAACTCTTCTTCATCTAAAAGAACAGTTAATGTGTGAACAGGACGAATGTATTCAAAGCTATTTCCAGCCCAGTGCATGCTGACAGGGAAAGTCAATGACTTCAAAACATCTACAACACCTGGAACAATTGCTTCAACTGCTTGACCAATTTCTTCCTTAGTGACATAGACATATTCTTCACCCTTGATTTCACGGAATTCGATATCTTCAACAGTCAAGCCTTTTCCACGGACGAAGCCTTGAGCTGCTTTGGTGAAGTTCCCATCACTATCCAAGGCAATTTTCTTTGCTGGACCCTTGAAATCTTCAGTCAAATCAGCCTGTTTGTCTGCTAGACCAGTCACACGAACAGCCAAACGACGTGGTGTTGAGAAGGTTTGAACGGCTTCAAAAGACAGGCGGTTTTCCTTGAGGAAAGCTGCCATTTTTTCGCCTAGTTGTTTTTCACTTGGTGTGACAACATAGGCTGGTAATTCTTCAAGACCGAGTTCTACTAATAAGTTTTTTGTCATGTTTTTTCCTTTACATTTTCTTCAATCTTTTTTGATATGCATCTTAGGTACTGGGGACGTAGCTAACCAACTTTGTGAGTCTGTATGGAAATCTAATGCTAAATTAATCAAGATTTCCAACAGTCTCATCAAAGTGGATTTAGCTGACTGATTTTTGAACCCAAGGATTCAAAAATCCCCACATAACAGTACGGCGGTGCATATCCCTCTAGCAAGTCTTCGACTTGCCTCTAACGATTTTAGAGCACAGTATTACTCACTATTCTGCGTCTTCTGCTAAAAGTTTAGCTCGTGTTGCTTCATCCAAAAGTGGGTAGCCTAGGCGTTTACGTTCTGCGACAAAGGTTTTGGCTACAACACGGGCCAAGTTACGGATACGAGCGATATAGCCTGCGCGCTCTGTTACAGATACAGCACCACGCGCATCAAGCAGGTTAAAGGTATGTGAACATTTGAGAACATAGTCATAGGCAGGGTGAACCAAGCCTTCTTCCAAGGCACGACCAGCTTCTTTTTCAAACTTATCAAAGTTTTCCAGCAACATTTCTTGGTCCGAAATTTCAAACGAATATTTTGAGTGCTCATACTCAGGCTGGATAAAGATTTCTCCGTATTTTACACCATCAGCCCACTCGATATCATAGACAGAGTCTACTTCTTGAATATAAGAGGCCAAACGCTCCAAACCATAGGTAACTTCCGCAGTCACAGGGCCAGTTGCCAATCCACCGACTTGTTGGAAATAAGTGAACTGAGTGATTTCCATCCCGTCAAGCCAAACTTCCCAACCAAGACCAGCTGAACCAGTTGAGGGGTTTTCCCAGTTGTCCTCAACGAAACGAATATCGTGCTCCAAAGGATTGATTCCCAATTTTTCCAAAGACTCAAGGTAAAGCTCTTGGATATTTGATGGAGATGGCTTCATGACCACTTGGAATTGGTGGTGTTGGTAGAGACGGTTAGGGTTTTCCCCGTAACGACCGTCAGCAGGACGACGTGATGGCTCCACATACGCTGCATTCCATGGCTCAGGTCCGATAGCACGAAGGAAAGTGTAAGGACTCATGGTTCCCGCACCTTTTTCATTATCATAAGCCTGCATAAGCATACAACCTTGGTCATTCCAAAATTGTTGCAAAGTCAAAATAATTTCTTGAAATGTTAATTTCTTAGACATTGTTTACTCCTTTAGTTTTTATATTTCTTTTTCAATTAATTTCTGCTGAACAAACCAATTTAACAAAGGAAGAGTTTTATCTGTATTTGCCCATAAATGATAAGAATCGAAGACCGCTTGTACACTACCTAGATTTTCTACCAACTTATCTATTGTCAAAAAACTACGCCAGTATTCGTAAAAAATACTTGCATAGTTCTTATCATAAGTCGAAGAACCAAAATCATTCAATGAATGCCAACCATACTTCTTCTGAAAAAGTTCTACGAGAGATTGATTACAAATTTTTTCCGCTTGAAATTCCTCTTCTGTCAAGAAATACTTGCGACTAATATATTCAACCATCCCCTCTTCGAACCAGATATAAGAGTCATAACCATCAAAATCATCTAAAAAATGCTCCGACCAATGAGCTAACTCATGTCCTACAATCTGTAAGAGGAAATTTTCAGATAAAGAATGATAGTGACTTTCTATTGCTTGAGTTTGCTGAGAACACTCGTAGTCCATCAACTGATACAAATACAACTCTTTCCAAACAGCTAAATCAGGCGTCATAACCATTCGTCTATTATTTGTATAGGCTGGAACAGCACTTTCCCTAATAATCTGTGTAGCAGCATTAAAACTTGACCAAATAACAGCTTGCGGTAAATCACAGACTGCAAGTTCATTCTTTAAAAAAGATTGATAATCTTTCAACTTTTCAGTATTTCTTACTACAAAATCACGAAATGCAGCTAGTTGACTATCGTCTTTTACAAGATAAAGGTTTTTCACGTCTCTCCTTTCTTTCACATAATAGACTGAATAAGCGAAAGAACCGCGTCCGACAATCCTAGGTTGATTTAACCTAGGGGCGTCAAAAACGCGGTTCCACCCTAATTTATTACTTCATTGTTTTTGAAAATACTACAGAAAGCGCCAGCTCTTTATTTTGTCCTACTTGGCTCCCACTATCCCAAGCTCGCTTGAAGAACGCCATAAGACTTTCTTTCCTGCTAACTATTATAGCAAAAATTAGAACAATGTACAATTCTTTTTATGATTTTCTAGAAATCCATATCATCAACTCGTGGAGCACCAGACTGAACAGCAATTGTTTTTAAAGTTTCTCTCTCCTCATGACTCAGTTCAATTCCAAAGCAATCAAGATTAGCCTGAATACGAGACGCTGTGACAGATTTCGGAAGCGGTAAAAATCCTTCTGCCAAGCTCCAGGCCAAGGCTATCTGAGCAACAGACTTTCCATGATTTGCTGCGATTTCTTGCACTTGCTTGCTATCAAACAGTTCTCCCTGACCAAAAGGTCCCCAAGCTTCCAATAAAATTCCTTTTTCTCTACAGTAAGCTACAACTTCCTCTTGATACACACCTGGCGCCAAGCGAATTTGATTGACCGCTGGAAGAATTTTTGCTGTTTCAAGCAAGGCATCCAAATGATGGGGAAGGAAATTACTAACTCCAATAGCACGGATTTTGCCTTCTTGATAGAGGTCTTCCATCGCTCTCCAAACTTCTGCATTTCGGATTTTCCATTGGTCATTTTCTCTGAGCGGTTTTGGATTTGGCCAATGAATCAAATACAAATCCAAATAATCCAAGCCCAACTTCGCTAAAGACTCTTCAAAAGCTTGACGAGCTTGCTCATAGTTGTGATTTGTATTCCAAAGTTTACTTGTTACAAAAATTTCCTCCCTCGGAATACCACTATCTTGAATAGCACGTCCAACGCTTTCTTCATTTTTATAAATCGCTGCCGTATCGATATGGCGATAGCCTGCCTTTAAAGCCTCTAGGACAGCTTGATAGGCAATCTCTCCATTTTCAGCTTTCCAGGTTCCAAATCCTATAACTGGAATTGGAACGGCATTATTTAAAGTGTAAGATTTCATTATTTTTCCTTTCTATGAGAAGAAAATCCAAAGAAACAAATTCTCAAAGAAAACTTATCTCTTTAGATTTTGTGTATTATTGGTCACGGTCGTAATAGAGCTGGTGAGCTTTAAGACGAGAATCTAACAAATCTGGTACGGTAACAAAGTCATAACCTTGCCCTTTCAAATAGTCAATAACCTTCGGCAGAGCATTCACTGTTTCAGCATGGATATCATGCATGAGAATAATAGAACCATTCTTGACTTCACGCTGAATTTCTGTCAAAATAGCTGCTTCATTTTTACTCTTCCAGTCCAGACTATCTACATCCCACATAATAAAACTCAAATCGAGACTATTGCGAATGTCGTCTGTAATGGCTCCATAAGGCGGACGCATGAGTTTTGAACTAGAACCCAGCACCTTAGTCAACGCATCCTCAGTATCAGTAATTTGTTTTTTAGCTTCATCAAGGGAAAGTTTTGAAAGAACTGGATGGCTCCAACTATGGTTTCCAATGACATGACCATCTGCTTTCATACGTTTCAAAATCTCTTCATTGCCAGAAACATTCTTACCTAAAACAAAGAAAGTCGCCTTAATACCATACTTAGAAAGTGTATCTAATGCTTGATTTGTCGTCGCAGGATTTGGTCCATCATCAAAAGTCAAGGCCACTACTTTACGATTTTTCTTTTCATAATAAGCCTTATATAGCTCTGCATCCTTATCTAATAAATAAGAGGACTGAATGACCTCAAAGAAACTTGATACTGGCAAGGCAATCTCATCCAGATTTTCAACAGGCTGACTCGGATAAAGGATAATCTGACTATCCTTGTAATCAAAGTTCCATGCAGACAAGTCTTGGTCAGAGAAACCTTTAACAACTTGATCAATCTTTTCTTGCTCCAATTTCTTATCCTGTAAAAAAGAAGTCAGTTCTTTTATCAGTTTCTCTTTGGCCTTACTAGCATCTGAAAATAGTTGATCAAGTGTAAAAGGTTTACCATCTTCTGTCAAATGTACTTTTGCCAGACTAGTTTTTTCAGTCTCTTCAACTTTTGACGAAGTTAAATCATAGACTTGTTTCATCACACTTCGGTTGACAATCCCTTTTAAAGTCGAATCCTGTTTCTCCGTATAATAAAAAACCAGATTTTCTTTGTCTTCCAGATTTTCCTTAATATCCTGTGTCATGATTTCTTTTACAGATGAAATCACTTGCTCCCCTTGGAGAGGATAATAGGCAATTACTTCTGCTTGTCCCTTACGAAAATGATCTTTCTGATTTCCCTCACTCAATTGATTATCTTTATCATTTTTTAAAGACTCAATTTTTTGTTCGAAACTTTGCTTTGTATATACTTTGTATCCAATCATTGAACCAAGGACACAGATACTTACCGAAAAGATAGCTACCAGGGCTATTAAACCGATTCTCTTTTTATCGTGCTCAACACGTTTTGCTCTACTTTTATCCATAGAGATATCATATCAAATTCAGGCTATAATTTCAATGATTTTGGAGGAAATAGTATATTAAAAAAGAGGGTTATTAAAAAATAACCGATCTCATTGCTGAGAATCGGTTTTCTAATATATTTAATTAAGAAGTTTATTTTTACATAACATAAATTATGTAAAAACTCCTACAACAATAAATCTTTTACTTTCCCAATTTCACTTTTTGGAATCACTAGATGAATCATATCTCCGAGATACATTCTGGTTGAACCGTTAACGGTTTGGCTTTTACCATTATGGACTTGGGTGGTGATGAGTACGTTATGTGGTAAGTTGAGTTCGTGTACTTGTTTTCCTGCTATTTTATCTGAAACAGGGATTTCAATGAGAGTGACTTCTCCTTCGTCTGAAGCTTCTTCAGGCAGCATTTTTTCTAGCATGGCCTCATAAACTGGGGCACCCTTGAGCAGATCCATGATGATGTAGGCAACTAGGGTTACTAATCCAAGTGGCATGAGATTGCGAATATCTCCTACCATTTCGGTTACCAGAATCATAGCGGTTAAGGGTGCCTTAGATATTGCTCCAAAATAGCCACTCATTCCCAGAATGACAAATATAGGAAACTGCTCTTGACTGACAAGTCCAAGATTGACACAAATAACACCAACTAGAGCACCAAGTAAGGAACCTAGCGCCAAAATGGGTAGGAAAATTCCTCCTGGAAGGCCACTTCCATAACTAATCATGCTCCAAACAAAGCGAATCAAAAAGTAAGCTAATAGAACTTGGAAACTATAATCTTGCTTAGTCAGGGAAAGAACCAGCTGATTTCCACCACCAAGGATTTGGGGTAAGAAGATTCCGACTGGTATGATGAGAATGAAGGCCAGAATTGGATAATAAGCTCTATCCAAATTGATTTTTTGACCAAGCCAATCATAAACTCGACCAACATTGAGCACAGCCTTCTCATAGAGAAAACCAGATAGTCCAAGAAAAACTCCCATAAGGAGGTAAATCCAATACTGGTCTAGGGTCATGAGTGGGATGTTGTCTGGCATATCCAGTACGGGTGTTAGGCCAAATATGAGCAGAGAAACAAAGTTTGCTACGAGACTAGCTGCGAGAGTGGAGACCCAGAAAAAGCGTGAAAAATGGTGATAAACTTCTTCTACCACAAAGAGAAGTCCTGCAATAGGTGCATTAAAGGCCGCAGCTAGACCAGCGGCAGCTCCACTAGCAATCAAGGAGCGTTCCTCTACTGGACTGGATTTGAGCCATTTGGCAATTCCTTTACCACCGACTGCTCCAAGTTGAATACTTGGTCCTTCACGCCCTAGCATAAGGCCACTAGCAATAGCCAAAATTCCTAGAATATATTTTTTCCAAAGTACGCCCCACCAGTTGAGAGTCATCAATCCCTTTAATTCGGCTTCAACTTGAGGAATTCCTGAACCTTTGATGTCTTTTTCTGACCGAGTTAATTTCGCACTGAGCCAACAAACTATTAAATAAAATAGACCAATGATAAAAAGATTGCGCACTAGGTGCGCTTGATCTTGATAAAGTCCTTGTATCAGGTGGAAGCCTTTTTCGATTAAAAACCGAAAAGATCCGACGATGAGTCCGACGACGAGACCCACGATGATGCCTCGCCCAACTTGGGATAATATGGTGCTTGAGGCAAAGGCAAATTCTTTCTTGGAGCTGAGTGTTTCTGACTGTTCCTCCATAATCATTCCTTCTAACTTAACTTTCTTTTTCTCCTGAAACCAGCGATTTAACGGGTTCAAAGCTGGTTCGGTGAATTGGGGTAACTCCTAGTTTTGTGAGGCCTTCCAGGTGTTTAGCTGTTCCATATCCTGCATTAGCAGTAAAATCATAGCCAGGGAACTGCTGATCGTAGTCCTTCATCAATTCATCACGTGTCACCTTGGCTACTATAGATGCTGCTGCGATAGAGAGGGAGTTGGCATCTCCTTTGATGATAGATGTTTGTGAAATTGGTAAATCCAGTTTCATGGCATCTATCAAGAGATGTTCAGGTTGAGGACTGAGCTGGGAGATTGCTTCCTTCATGGCCAGTTTGGTTGCTTCATAGATATTGACTTGGTCGATGATTTGATTATCCATGATACCAATGCCGATTGACAAAGCTTGGTCCTGAACGGCTTGGAAAATCTCCAGATGTTTCTTTTTTGGAATTTTCTTACTGTCGTTGAGGGCTTGAATCTTACAATTTTGAGGTAAAATAACAGCTGCAGCGACTACAGGCCCAGCCAGAGGACCACGACCAACCTCGTCAACACCTGCTATCAAGGTCAATCCTTGCTTGTAAAGTTCTTTTTCGTAGGAAAGCATGGATTCCAAACGAAGATCCTCATCCAATTCTGCCTGAATGGCTTTTTTACGCTTGCTGATTTCCTTTTGAACTCCAGAGCGATTATCCTTTTCAAGCTCTAAAAAAATAGGGCTTTCTAACTCCTTAACCGTTGCAAGTAGTTCTTTGATTTCTTTAATCGTCGCCATTGAGGTCTTCCAATGTATCTAAGGTATAGTTACCGAGTTTGCCGTCGCGGACTTCCTTCACGAAGAGACTGTAGAAACGGTCATAGTCATCACGGAAACCGAGGGCACGGGTCATGTCCATAATAATAACAGGCGCTTCTTCTTCAATTTTCATTTGTTTGAAGCGTTCAGCCAACTTTTCTGGATAATGTTCTTTGAAATAATTGAGGCCAAAAATAGTTACCTCATCCATAGGAAGCAACTGGTCTTTGATAGCTCCTGTCAAGGCCAGTTTCAATGCAACAGTTTCATCCTCAAACTTAGGCCAAAGAATCCCTGGTGTATCCAAGATTTCCAGGTCTTTATTGGTTTTGAGCCATTGTTGACCCTTTGTCACACCTGGTTTATTGCCGACAACGGCAATTTTCTTACCAGCCAAACGGTTCATAAGAGTTGATTTACCAGCGTTTGGAATCCCAATAATCATGGTACGCAAGGTTTCAATCTTGATGCCACGTTCTTTCTGGCGAGCAATCTTATCAGCCATGAGTTTTTTTGCCGCATCTGTTACAACTTTTACAGTTACTTGTTCTTTGGAGTTGATAGCCAGCGTCTGGATTCCCTGTGATTCAAAATACTGACGCCATTCCTTGGTCATTGCTGGATCGGCCAAGTCCGCCTTGTTTAAAATCAAGAGTTTTGGTTTGTCACCAACAATTTTGGTCAACATAGGATTTTGACTAGATAGAGGTAAGCGTGCATCCACCAAAATCGTCACAAAATCAACAAATTTTAAATTTTCCTGAACCTGTCGACGCGCTTTAGACATGTGGCCAGGAAACCATTGAATAGTAGCCATTGAGTTTTTTTCCTTTCGTAGCAAGGGTTTAGAGCCCCTATTTTATTTTACTATTGTTTGAACATAGAGAGTTTTCAAATGAATGGTGTTCAAACAGTTCTTATTTAATTACATAGAAATCTACTTTATATTATATCATGCCTTCTCTATTTTGTCCGATGATAGCCCTTCAAGCTCCCTGAATAGAAAAAGCGACTCTATAATATTTGTAGTGGGTAAATCCCCTATGGATATTATGGAGTCTATTTTGTGTAGAAAAAGTTCCATAGAAAAAATCATATGGAATCATTACTTTTTATCATAAAACTACTCGATATCAAAGAATCAAATATCAAAAAAGAAAGGACGAAATTTGTCCTTTCTAGATCTTAGCTGACTTCAACCTACTATAGTTGACAAAAAGCCCAAATTAATTTGATATTCCTAATCAATTTGTTCATATCTTATTCCAATCAACTATATATTAATTATGATGATTTGTTCAATATCCTAGTGAGAATAAGAGAACCACTCATTAATTAGACTAGCGATTTCTTTAGGTGCTTCAGTATAAAGCTCATGGCCAAAGTTCTCTAGAAGAATAGTATCAAAATAGTCTGGCAATTCTTTTAGGGCTTCCTCTCTCCATGTAGCTTCATTAGGATAGCGAGGACTAATAAACAAGGTATCTCCCACTTCTCTCTTAAAAGCTTGGATTTTCCTCCGTAGGCGGAGGATCGCTTCTATATTTTCATAATTTATAGCCAACTCATATCTATTATACTTCGCATTCCAGTGATAGGACTGTCTTACAGCTTCCTCCATATTTTCTGACCAATACTTTGCTTCGGATTTTTCTTTAGAAATAAGAAGATTTAAGTCCGAAATAACTTGAGATTTGATATAGTTTTTAGTTTCCTCTAACTCTGTATCTAAAGGTAAACTCTTATCTAAATCTAGATAGCCACCATCCAAAAGAATCAGTTTTGTCACTTCATAAAATTCCGATGCGAGATAACGAGCCAAATCTCCTCCAAGAGAATGACCTATCAGACAGATAGATTCTTCCTCTACAATCTCATTTTTAAACCATGATTTCAAATCTAATTCGCTTTGAAAAAATCTTTCATATGGATTCAGAAAACAGATCTGCAAATCTAGTTCTTGAAGAAAATCCTTGCTATGATAGACATTGCTTCCCAAACCGCCAATAAAATATATTTTCATTCTCTACTTAATACTATGCTTGTTCATCTTTTGTTCAAAGATAGTTGTGATAATCTGACGCAATTCTTCGCGTTCTTTTTCTGGAATCTCACCACTTGTTTGAGCTACAGCGTAGAGTTCAGGGTGTTCAATTGAAATGCGTTTAATCGTACGTGTTGTAGCATGTTTTCTGACGAAAAACGGAATGCGCTTAATCAAGTCTTGTGGTACTAGCGCAAGAATCTTCTCAGCAGTTTCCTTGTCACTAATCTTAGACGTCGTCAGCCCCTTCTTAATCATTTCCTGTTCTTTTTCTGTAAAATCTTTTAATTCCATTCGATTAGTCCTCCTATTTTCTTTAAGTTAAATTATATACCAATTGTAGCAAGACGACAAATAGTCTGTTTGTAAAAAGCTCTCTATACTACAATTTTCCTGTCGCTCATAATTGCTCTTTAATGAAAAATCACAAATCCTTTTGGAGAGATGACAAGCTGATTCTCTAATTCTTGGCAATTGCTTGCTAGTGCTACTGCTTCTTTCTCGACAATATAATCTTCTTTTGATTGGTTAAAGATAGCTTTAAGAATTTGTCCTTCATATTTCCACTCCAAGGCAACTACATCTTGTTTGATTTCTTGGAGGCTATACTTGCCATGCGAAATGATTTCTGACGCGTGTTTGCGAATCTTTATCAGCCTCTTCATAAAGTTCAGCATGTCATTATCACTTGATACGTGTTCCCAAGGCATACAACGACGACAATCTGGGTCTGGACCGCCAGTCAAGGAAAGCTCGGTTCCGTAGTAGATACATGGTGTTCCCTTTTGTAAAAAGAGAAAGGCTAGAGCTGATTTGACCAGTTGAACATCCTCATTAGCCGTCCACAAGATTCGTTCTGTATCATGCGAATCCAAGAGATTAAACATAACCTCTGAAATCTGCTGTTTGTAATACATAGATTGGCCATTGATTTCATCGATGAATTGGTCAGTCTTCTTAAGTCCTCGTAAGAAATACTCCTTGATACTATCAGATAAAAGATAATTCATGACCGCATGGAACTCATCTCCATTTAGCCAAGGCTGAGACGTATGCCAGACTTCTCCAAGGATATAAAGATCAGGCCTTTTAGCTAGAACTGCCTTGCGAAAATCCCTCCAAAACTGATGGTCAATCTCATTAGCCACATCCAAACGCCAAGCATCAATATCAAACTCTTCAATCCAATAAGTCGCAACCTTTAAAAGATAGTCCTTGACCTCTGGATTTGCTGTATTTAGCTTCGGCATATAGTCCTCAAAACCAAAAGCATGATAAGGCAACTCTCTCTTGTTGGCTAGCTTTTCAGTCGTCACTGGGAATTGTTGGATATGGAACCAATCTTTATAAGCAGACTGCTCACCATTTTTAACAACATCTTGCCATTGGGGCGATTGCGAACCAATATGGTTAAATACAGCATCCAGCATGACTTTCATGCCACGCTGATGCGCTTGCTCCACCAGTTCCCGAAAGGTCTCCTTGTCTCCAAAATGACGGTCAATTTCAAAGTAATCTGTCGTATTGTACTTGTGATTGCTTGTAGATTCAAAAATCGGACAAAGATAGAGACCAGTAATACCCAAGCCTTGAAAGTAATCCAGATGGTCAATAATCCCCTGTAAATCACCACCAAAGAAATCATCGCTCTTAGGTGTGACAGATGAATCCCAGTCTAAAGTCCCTTCTGGGTTTAATCGAGCATTTCCATTAGCAAATCTCTCAGGAAATATCTGATACCATACCGTATTTGAAACCCAATCAGAAACCTGGCATGCATCAATTTCATGAAGATAAGGCAACTTAAATCCGTTTCCAATGGCATGAAGATTTTCTAGAGAATTTTCCACACAACCTTTATCACCATACAAAATACTTTGACCTTCTGTATCCGTGAGTTCAAAGAGATACTGGATACGTGCAAAGTCAACTGACACTTCAACCTGCCAATAATCAAATAAGGCATCAGAAGTTATTTTGGACATTTCTTTTGTATCCTGATAAAACTCCTCCATAAAGATAAAAGGGTCTCCATAGTGCAAGTTGATGCTTTCAATGTCCCCTTTCTTAGTTCGAATCCTAATATGAAGCTTCTTATCCTTATAAAGATAGGCAAACTCCGACTCTGGCCTATGGTAAATGGCACTTAATTCCATCAATTTGTCTCCTTGAGTTCCAATTCAAATTTTACGCAAACGTTTTCATAATTGTGATTCTAGTATACTACTTTCGTATTTTATTTGCAAGGTTTGCCCGTAGTTTCGAGTGGATTGTTTCTATAAATAAAAAAGCAGTCAGCCTTACAACCAACTACTTTTCAAATGATGATTCACAAATGTCTTTCCAGCCACTCTATCTTTTTAAAATCCTTATTGTTATTGTGCTCATTTCGATAAGAATCTTGGGAAGAAGCCTTGTAAATACTTAAAAACTGTTCCAAACTTGGAACGCGAAAAGTGATGTTTTCGAGATGAATCAACTCTATATCCGATTCCGAAACTCCAGCAAAATCAGGTAAAGAATCGATACTTCCGAATTCAACACTCAGACCATCTTTTTGGAATTCATGCTCATGAATATCTATTAAGGCATAGCCTAAGTGTTTCATCACTTTCATTATCTTATCCCACTCATAAATTCTGAGATGATCGGGTGCTTCCCAACCTCTAGGGTCACCAGGCACATGAATGTCAATGTCAGACGGCCCCCATTCTTCATTTGATTGGTATTCAAACCCCAAAGACCCCATGAGCGTCGGAGTGATTCCAACTTGGTTTAAATGAGAACAAATTGTTCGAAATTCATCAAATAGAGAATTCATTCCTCCTCCAATCGTTGATATAGAACTTAATTTCGTTGTGAATAATAAACTAATTTTTATTTTCTACTCTTTCGGTTTTGAAAATACTTCAATATGTTGGCCCAGTACCCTGATTTCTACAGGAAGGTTATCCGACTTATCGCCATCAACATCTGACTCCAATTCACTATCTGAAGAAATCTTAATATTACGTGCTCTGATATATTCGATATTATCATTTGCGACAACATCGCCTTTTAGTAAATCAGGAATGACGGATAATTTGGAGAATAGAGATGCGTCTTTTAAAATCAAAATGTTAGTATATCCATCTTTGTTTTCTTCAAAGATTTTTTTGTCAGCGAAGTAATTTGTCAAGAGAACCAAAACATGGCTTGCTTCACCAACATAATTTCCATTTTCTGTCTCAACCTTAATGTTAAAGACCTGATCCGTCATGACAGACGTCATAGTATTAACAGCATAGGCTAAAATACCGAATTTTGTCTTGTCCTCGATTTCAACATTGTGAATCGCCTCTGGAAGAGAACCGATACTAAAGATGTAACCAAAATAGTTATCATTTGCTTTACCAATATCAATCTTATTGGTTAAATCAAAATCCAGTTCATCAATCGCGCCATCGATGTCTTGATTGATTTCCAACAGTTTCGTAATGAGGTTACCCGTACCCCCAGGGATAATACCCAACTTAGGAATGTAGTCTCTCTCAGCAATACCAGAAATGACTTCGTTGACAGTCCCATCTCCACCAAACACAACCACTGCATCGTACTTCTCACGAGAAGCTTCTTCAGCAAAATGTGTTGCATCCAGCGCCTTTTCGGTAATTTTGGTTTCCACGTGCTCAAAGTATTCTTTTGCTTTATTTTCCAGCTTATCTTTGTAATCCAAAGCCTTTTCCCCACCAGACGTAGGGTTGATAATTACCATTGCCTTTTTCATTGATAATACTCCTTAATTTTTAAATAGAAATGTTAGCGTAGCTACATTTACCATTACATATAATGCTATTATATAATGAAAACTCAGAAAAGAGAAATCTGACGTACTGGAGATTAATATAATTTTATTCTATTTTCCCATCGCATAACTACATCTTTTAAGAGTTCATCCAAGTAAGAATAGGCCTTATCTTTTATCCCATCAGGAATACCATAAGCTACCTCTGCTATGCTTCCTGTGATTGCTGCGAGTGTATCACTGTCGCCACCAAGTGAGATGGCGTTTCTACTTACAATACTCTTTTATTTTACCAGCATATTCACTCAAAAGATTATTTGAATAAATTTTTTCATTACTTGAATTTCTAACTTCTTTCCAAAGAATGGAAGCTACTTTTAGTTTATTCGAGTAGTTGCCACTATTTTCGTCTGCACAGAAATCCTTTAAAAATTGATTCCATTGACAAACCGAATGGTCATACTTGGCATAATCTGAATCTCCATAATAGACTTTTAGCATATCTTGGATTGTAAAACTCAAATCATTTTCTCTTTTTACTTTTCTCCAAGCAGTCGCCATATCAGCAGTAAATTTAAAGGGTGAAACATCTGTTAAAGTTGAGAAATATTCTCTAAAGTAAGTGTTAAATGAAAATCTACATTTAAGTAAGGGCGTATCTAAGGTAAGGACTTCTACTTGTTTCTTTTTCCTTTTTATTGATGATTTTTCAATCAAATTCCCCTTAAAGTACTGCTCAATAATATGATTGATTTCTTGTTTGGTACCTCTATATTCAAGCCCTAATGACTTGCATATCTGTGAAAGTTCATCACGATACCAATAGTATTTATTAAACTCATCAAAGGATGTGATTTTATCAAATTCTGGTCTGTTCTCTATCAATATTTTAGCTCCACAGAAAAATTTAGGTTTTCATCTTAAAATAATGGAGTTTTAGTTTCTTTATTTTGAGCATTAGCTCCGTTTCACTAACAAACTTACACATTCGACATGGTGCGTCTGCGGAAAAAGATCAACCGGCTGGACTTTCTTCAACTCATATCCCAATTCTTGGTAGAGTTTGATATCACGCGCCATAGTAGCGACATTGCATGAGATATAGGCTATGCGGTCTGCTCCTGTTTGGCTACTTGCCTTGATAAAGCTTTCTGTGAGCCCTTTTCTTGGTGGGTCCACTAGAATAACGGTTGGTTGAATACCTTCCTTGAGCCAATTTTTCATGGCATTTTCGGCTGTATCACAGACATAGTGGGCGTTTGAAATATTGTTTAATTGGGCATTATTCTTGCTATTCTCAACCGCTTCTGGAATCACTTCGACACCATAGACTTCCTTGACGAGTTTCGCAACAGAGAGGCCAATCGTTCCTATACCAGAATAGGCATCAATGACCACATCATCTTCTTTTAACTCCGCAAAGTCAATGGCTGTCTGATAAAGTTTTTCCGCCATTTCTGTATTAACTTGGTAAAAGGCTGGACCAGAGATTTGGTAGTCATTTCCCAGCATCTGGTCGGTAATATAGTCTTGTCCATAAAGGGTGCGCCATTCCTTACCAAAAATTGTATTGGTATTCTGGTCGTTGATGTTTTGCATGACAGACACAATCTCTGGGAACTGCTTGATTAGTTGTTCAATCAATTGTTCCACACGGAAAACTTTAGGTCGAGTTGTTACCAAAATAACCATGATTTGTCCTGAGTAATGCCCACGACGCACCACAAGGTTTCGAATCAAGCCAGATTGTTCCTTTTCATCATAAGGTTTCAAATCATAACGGCGGAGCAAGTCACGTAGGCCTACTACTACCTCATCAATCACTGGATCTTGGATAAAGAAATCTTCTAGAGGCATGAGGTCATGAGAATTCTTACGGAAAAATCCAGTTTCCAAGATACCATTTACTCGACGAACAGGGACCTGTGCCTTGTTGCGGTACTTGACTGGATTTTTCATACCCAAAGTTTCAGCAACCTCTACATCAGCAATTCCTGCAATCTTGTAGAGACTGTCCTTAACTTGCTTGGTTTTAAATTTGAGCTGTTCTGGATATGCAAGATGACCTAAATCAGCGATTCCTGAACGCAGGTAAGCCAAATCTAGATCTTGATTACGGTGTGGTGACTGGATAAGGTATTCTTCCACTTTCCCAAAGCCAATCCTTTTATTGACCTTGAGAACTCGCATGAGGATTTTTTCACTTGGTAAAGCATTCTCTACAAAAAATACCAAACCATCCACCTTGGCCACACCTGCACCTTCATGGGTCAAGTCAACAATTTCAACTTCTACAATATCATTTTTCTTTAACATTCTCTTCTCTTTCTATTGGCCGACAAAAAAGACGGCAACGTTACGGTTACCATCTATTATACCATGAAATTTGTAATCAGATTCTCTTTATCTATGCTAGTTCATTGCTTTAAATGCTGCTTCTGCATCCGCATTGCTGATAGCACCAAATTGAATCTTCCCAATCTTTCCTTGGCTATCAATTAAATATTCTGTAGGAATGCTTCGAATTTGATAAGCTTGGAAGGTTGTGGCCTTGGTATCATAAAGAACTGGGATATCCTTATAACCTTGATCTTGGAACCATTGTGGGAATTGCTCAACAGTTTTTTCGCCTTGAATACCCGGTGCAATGACACTAAGAATTTCAAAATCGCGATCTGGTTTCGCCGCTAATTCCATCAACTCTGGCATACTTTTCTTACATGGACCACACCAGGAAGCCCAAAACTTCAAATAGACTTTTTTACCCTTATAATCAGATAACTTAACTTCTTTACCATCCATAGATTGCAAGGTAAAATCTGGAGCATCTTTTCCAACAGCAATTTGTTGTACAGTCGTTTGTTGTTTTGGCTGTTGTGCTGCTTGAGTCTTTTTAGTTTCTTCCTCACCACAGGCTATCAATACGACTAATGACAAGAGGCTTAAGCCAGCAAACATTACTTTTTTCATCTTTTTCTCCTTTATTCAAAAATTCCAGCTAGAACATTTACTTGTCCTAATAGTAACAAAATTCCCATTAAAATAATGAGGAAACCACCAATTTTCTTCAGTAACATCATATGGCGTTTGATTTTACTAAAATAAGGCATCACTACACCTGAAGCTAGAGCCAAAACCAAGAAAGGAAGAGCCATGCCCAGAGTGTAAATCAAGGTATAAATCGCTCCTTGCCAAGCACCATTGCCTCCAGAAGCTGCAAGCGCTAAAACAGAACTCAAAACTGGACCAATACAAGGCGTCCAACCAAAACTAAAGGTAATACCGAGTAAAAAGGCCGACCAATAACGATTGGCTTCTGATTTCTTAAAAGTAAAGCTTTTTTGAACCTCTAATTTCTTAAAATGAAAAATTTCCATCTGGTGAAGGCCCAAAATAATGATAATCGTACCCATGGTATAGCGAAACCAATTGGCATAGAGAATATTACCAAAGTAACCAGCACCAAATCCTAGAATAAAGAAAATGAGTGAAATACCTGCGATAAAGCAAAGTGTTCGAATCAAACCTGACCAGGCAACTTTTCTTCCAAATAAGGAGAAGCTTTTTGCACTTTCCTGATCATCCAATAAAATTCCAGCATAAACTGGCAGAAGAGGAAAAATACAGGGAGAAAAGAAGGACAGGACACCTGCTAAAAAAACGGAGATTGAAAAGACTATCGTTTCCAATAAAGAACCAACTTTCTTAAGAATTTAAACCTATTGTACTATAAATGTTAAAATTTGTATCAAGTTTGCTACGGTTAACTGTTTTTATCATTATATTATATGAAACAAACTCTTTAATAGTACACTATGTTTTCTAAAACATTGTTAGAAATTGATTTGAATTTCTCAATCAAATTGTTCGTTTTTTCATTTCACTATAGATAAAAGAAAAAATTGAAGAAAATTGTCCAAAGAGCCACTTTTTCTTCAATCTACTTTTACTTATTTTAATAAGTCCCTTCTTCACCTTGACTAGTCAAGATAACAGGACCATCTTTCGTAATCACGAATTGGTGTTCATACTGACATGACAATCCACCGTCAATGGTCTTATGGGCCCAACCAGTCTTCATATCTGTATCGATTTCCCAGTCACCTGTATTAATCATCGGTTCAATGGTCAAGACCATTCCTTCACGGAGACGAAGCCCACGGCCAGCAATACCATAGTTAGGAACCATTGGTTCTTCGTGCATGGTTGGGCCAACACCATGACCAACTAAATCACGCACTACACCGTATCCACGACTTTCAGCGTATTCTTGAATCGCTGCACCGATATCACCGATACGATTTCCAACAACAGCTTGTTCAATCCCCTTGTACATAGCTTCTTTGGTTACATCCATCAAGTTTTTCACTTCTTCGGAAGGTGTACCAACAGCATAAGCCCAACAAGAGTCTGCTAGACCACCAGAATAGCTCTGAGTGTATTTCTTCATTTGCTCAACATTGTTGAAGTTTAATTTTGAGACATTCAGGTCAGATTTAGCAATAGGACCTCCCAAAACCATATCAACTTTGAGCAAATCACCATCTTTCAAAATATAGTGACGAGGGAAGGCATGAGCTACTTCATCGTTAAGAGAGCAGCAGGTAGCATAAGGATAGTCCATCATGGCACCGTCAACCCCAATCTGAAGTGGAAGGAAATTTTCTTCCTTGCAACGACGTCGGACATACTCTTCAACTTCCCACATATCTACGCCTGGCTTAATCAAATCACGCAAGCCAATATGGATACTTGCTAAAAAATCACCGGCCTTGTCCATAGCTTCGATTTCACGAGCTGATTTTAATGTTATCATTTTTTCTCCTAGTTTCTAATTAATTTTAACAGTCACATTTGCCTTTGAAACAATCTGATGACCATGATAAATATCGTAATCAATAATAGCTGATCGTCTAGTATGGTGGATAATGCGTGCTTGAATGCGCAGTATATCATCTATCTGAACAGCCTGCAAAAAGTAGATCAGCATTTGCTCGATGATGAGATTGCGACCACTATTCACAACTAAATCTTGGGTCATATGAGTCAGTATCTCTGCCAATACACCGTTAGCTAAAACACCGTTTTTCTCAAGCATAAAGGGTTCCACTGTAATCACTACTTCATCATGGTGATAAGCGAGTTTTTGACCAATCTGCTCAGAAAAAGTTGGTAGAGCCGAAACTTGAGAACGACTCATCTTCTCCATGACATCTCGCCGTGTCACAACTCCAAGCAAGGTTTGATTATTCCGAACAACCGGTACCATTTCAAAGTCTTCAGCAATCATCCGTTGACTCACATTGGCAATATTTGTCGATAATCCAACTAAAAATAGACTACGAGACATGACTTTATCAATTGTGGTACTTGGTGACTTATCACCAGCGTCTCTCATGGTTACAACTCCAACAACAATCTGGTGTTGATTGATAACTGGGAAACGGCTGCTACGATTCTTACGAACTAAGTCCAAATAATCTTTGACTGTGTCGGTTTCTCTCAGAAAACCATATTCATGACTCGGACGATAAAGTTTCTCAACTGTCAGAATATCAGTCTTGATTTGAACATTTGACAAGGCTTTATTAATCATGGTCGCGACGGTGAATGTGTCATGCTTGCTTCTCAGAACCGGAATCCCTTTCTGATTGGCCAGTTTAAGCACATCATCATGAACATGAAATCCTCCTGTCACAAGAACAGCATTTTCATTTTCAAGTGCTAACAGTTGGATACGGGTACGGTCTCCGACAATCAAGAGTCCCCCATCGTGAAGGTAAGACAAGATATTTTGTTCAGTCATGGCACCAATTGAAAACTTACTAAATTCTCTCTCTAAACCTTCTTGCCCAGCCAAAACCTCAGAAGAAGTCACTTCTGCAATTTCAGCAAAAGTTAATCTTTCAATCGCAACTTTCTGGGATTTAACACGGATAGTACCACTTCTTGGGCGGGTCTCCACAATTCCACGATTTTCAGCTTCTTTGATAGCACGATAGGCCGTTCCATCACTGACTCCCAGATGGTTGGAAATGCTACGAACACTGACCCTTTTACCTACTGGTAATTCCTCCAAATAGCTTAGAATTTCCTGATGCTTACTCATTGAATTCTCCTTTTACATACCGAAATTCAAGATAATCCCGCATTTTTCTTGTGTAGCGATCACTTCCCTTAAACTGACGGAACAAACTAAATCCAGCCTTAAGAGCAACTCTTTGGCTAGCTTCATTTTCAAGGTGGGTAATAATGGACAATTGTTTTAAACCAAATTCCTCAAAAGAAAGTTGACAAATTTTTCTAACAACCTCTGTCATAAATCCTTGCGACCAAGCATCTTTTCTCAAAAAATAGCCAAGCTCAGCTTCTTTTTTGATTTCATCTAACTTCTCAAATTTAATAGAACCAATCATTTGTTGATTTTTCTGGTCACAAATAGCCCACACTCCCAAAGGGGACTTCATAAAGTAATTGGCCAGTGCATATTGACTTTCTTCCAGACTTGCCTGAGTTGGGAAAATAAATTGTAAATTTTCAGGATTTGAGGCTATCTCATGGAAGTCTTGACTATCACTAAAAAAGAAAGGACGCAAATACAAGCGATCCGTTTCAAAAAAAGAAAACATTGCTAATTTGGTCCAAATATTCATAAACACCTCTACGGCTTAATCCTCAACAAGTGTAATATCCGCTCCTAGATTACGTAATTTTTCAATAATATCAGAATAACCACGTAAGATAAACTCGATATTTGTAATTTCAGTTTGCCCCTCGGCCATCAAACCAGCAATGACTAGTGCAGCCCCAGCTCGTAGGTCAGTTGCTTTAACACTGGCTCCACGCAAATCACGTCCACCTGTGTACAAAATATGACCATTTGTTGTCGAAATGTCCGCATCCATCTTTGCTAGTTCAAAAACATGATTTACACGTTTTTCGTAAATCGTATCAACAATTGTACCACGACCATTCGCTCTTAGTAAAAGTGGGGTAATCGGTTGTTGCAAATCAGTTGCAAAGCCTGGGTAAGGAGCTGTCTTAATATTGATTGCTTTCAAATTAGACTGCTCTTCGACAAAAATGCTGTCTTCAGATACAGTCATTCTCACTCCCATTTCTTCCAGCTTAGCAATAAATCCTTCTAGGTGTTCGTAAAGAACATTATTTATACGAATCCCCTTGCCAACTGCAGCAGCTAAAGAAATATATGTTCCAGCTTCGATACGGTCTGGAATTACCTGATGACGGGTTCCATGTAATCTTTCAACACCATCAATAATGATGATATTAGTTCCTGCACCGCGGATATGGGCTCCCATATTATTCAAGAGGGTAGCTACATCAATAATTTCAGGTTCACGGGCTGCATTTTCAATAATAGTACGACCATTCACTTTAACCGCAGCAATCATCGTATTAATCGTTGCACCGACACTAACCGTATCCATGTAAATACTTGCACCGTGAAGTCCTGTATCTTTGGCAGATAACTTCATGTTATCTCCCTCGTAGCTAACAGTAGCCCCCATAGCTTCAAAAGCCTTAAGGTGTAGGTCAATCGGGCGAGGACCAAGGTCACACCCTCCAGGCAAGCCAACTGTGGCTTCACCAAAGCGACCTAAAAGACTTCCATAAAAATAATAAGATGCACGAAGACTATTGATTTTCCCATAAGGCATTGGAATATTTTGAACACCTCTTGGGTCAATCTCCAATACATCGTCATAACGCTTAACAGTAGCTCCCATCAATTCCATGATTTCGACAAGACTGGCTACATCCGAAATATCTGGAACACAATCCAAAGTCACCACATCATCAGCCAATATGATAGCTGGAATTAAGGCCACAACGCTATTTTTAGCACCACTAATAGTGATTTCACCTTGTAGTGGTAATCCACCATTGATAACAATTTTTCTCATTCTAAGTTTTCAATACTCTTTCAAGATTTCTAATAAGGTCTTTAAAATAAAGTATATCATAAATTTATACTTTTTTCCATCCTTTTCAATTTTATTGGAGATAGTAAGCAATAAATCGGATTAAGTTGAAAGGCTACGTCTACATTTTTCTTCAACATTTTTTGATACTAAAAAGAACCTGAATTAAAAATTATAAAATACCCCAAAAATTAGATTTTCTCTATCTAACTTTTGAGGTATCGTTCAACTATAAGAGATAATAGTCTTTTGGGATATTTATAGCAAGAAGAAATCAAAAACAACTCATGTCTGTGTCACCTTACAGATAATCTACTACTGACCTTCTCATCTCTATATTCAATTGCAAATAGTCGTATTTAGTTGACTCAGAACAAACTTCCGAGTTTTTTTATTAAGCATTGGAAGTGAGTTCTTTTTGATTCTCGTTCAGCAGGTTTTAAGACTTGTCCTATCCAGATAATATCTTTTCTGCAACCCACAATGACTAATAAATAGCTTTTCTTTACTCTACTACCGCTTCAGCGATTTCTTCACGGCTAATACCAGCGAAGTATCTTGTGATGTCAATAGTTTCTAGGACTTTAAGGACATCTTCGCGTTCGTATTTAACGCCACGAAGGACATCTTCTACTGCAGCAACGTCTTCGATACCAAAGAAATCCCCATAAATCTTGATATCTTGGATTTTTGATTCGACGACATTAGCAAAGACTTCAACCTTACCACTGGTGAATTTGGTTCCACGACGGACGTTAAATTCCGGTGATTTACCGTAGTTCCAGTCCCAAGTACCAAACTTAGTATCTTTGATACGGTTAATTTCAGCCAATTCTTCCTCAGAAAAAACGTATTCTGTCATCTCTGGATACTCTTTTTTCATGTATTCCAAGAGTAAGTCACGGAATTCTTCGACTGTGATTTTTTCTGGTAGTTCATTGATAATATTGGTCACACGAGCACGAACAGATTTCACACCTTTTGATTCAAATTTATCTTTTGAAACCTTAAGGGCGTTAGCAAGGACTGACAAATCAACGTCAAAGAGCAAGCAACCGTGGTGCATGATACGGCCGTTAATATAGGCTTGGGCATTGCCACAGAACTTCTTACCATCAATCTCAAGGTCATTACGACCTGTGAACTCAGCTTTAACCCCAAGTTGAGCCAGGGTATTGATGACCGGAGTTGAGAAGCTCTTGAAGTCAAAAGCCTTGTTTTCATCCTCTTTTGAGATAATCGTATAGTTGAGGTTGTTTAGATCGTGATAAACAGCTCCACCACCGCTGATACGGCGAACCACCTCAATGCCATTTTCTCGAACATAATCACGGTTGATTTCTTCGATGGTATTCTGGTGGCGACCAACAATGATAGATGGCTTGTTAATCCAAAGTAGGAAGATTTGATCCTCATCCAAAAGGTGTTTAAAGGCGTATTCTTCCAAGGCGATATTAAAGGCAGTGTCGTTTGAATGATTGATAATATATTTCATGATATCCCTTTATACGATAGAGACTGGAAAAATATTTTCCAGTCTATTCTATCTTTCTTTTATTTTTTCTTAGGTGAATGGATAGCCATTCCTAGAACATCCGCAAATGCTTCGTACATCACTTCAGAGTAGGTTGGGTGTCCGTGGATAGTCTTCAGCATTTCTTCAACAGTGATTTCCATTTCGATAATGCTTGACGCTTCGTTGATCAATTCTGCAGCTGCAGGACCGATGATATGGACACCAAGGATTTCTCCGTATTTCTTATCTGCAATGACTTTTACGAAACCTTGAGCAGCATCCGATGCAATAGCACGACCGTTAGCAGCAAAGTTGAACTTACCAATGGCAACATCGTATTTCTCACGGGCTTGTTCTTCTGTCAAACCTACTGCTGCTACTTCAGGAAGAGTGTAGATAGCTGCTGGAGTCAAATTCAATTTGGCAACAGCATGATTTCCTTTAAGAGCATTTTCTGCGGCAACTTCACCCATACGGAAAGCTGCGTGAGCCAACATCTTCGTACCGTTGATGTCACCTGGTGCGTAAATACCTGGAACAGAAGTTTCCATGTATTCGTTGACCTTGATGCGTCCACGATCCAATTCAAACTCAACTTCGCCAATACCTTCAAGGTCTGGCACACGACCGATTGAAAGAAGAGCTTTGCTTGCGATGATATCGTCTTTTCCTTCAACCTTGATACGAAGTTGACCATTTTCCTCGATGATTTCTTGAAGTTTAGTACCAGTCAAGATGGTCATACCTTTACGTTCAAGAATCAAGCGAAGGTTCTTAGAAACTTCAGCGTCCATAGCTGGGACGATACGGTCCATCATTTCGATAACAGTTACTTTTGAGCCAAATGTCATGAAGGCCTGACCGAGTTCTATACCGACAACTCCACCACCGATGATAACAAGGCTTTCTGGCACTTCATTCATTTCAAGAATATCGTCACTGGTCATCACAAGTGGAGATTCCATACCAGGGACGTTGATCTTGCTGACTTTTGAACCACCGGCAAGGATGATTTTCTTGGTTTCAAGCAATTCAGAACCATTTACCAAGACATTCTTGTCTTTAGTAATGGTACCAATACCCTTATGTACTGCTACACCATAACTACGAAGAAGACCTGCAACACCACCGACAAGGGTATTGACAACCTTAGACTTAGTTTCAAGGAGTTTGTCCATATCTACAGTGAAGTTTGGATTTTCGATTACGATACCACGGTTTGCAGCATGACCGATGTTTTCGATGATTTCAGCGTTGTGAAGATAGGTCTTGGTTGGAATACAACCACGGTTCAAGCAGGTTCCACCAAGTTCAGATTTCTCAACAAGGGCAACCTTACCACCGAGTTGGGCAGCTTTAATGGCTGCAACATAACCAGCAGGACCTCCACCAATCACAACGATATCAAAAGCATCATCGCTCTTACCATCATCGTTTGAGGCACTTGCTGCAGGTGCAGGGCTAGCTTCTGGCGCTGCTGCTCCAGCTGTTGGGATATTTTCCCCTTCTTCACCAAGGTAACCGATAACTTCCGTTACAGGGACAGTTTCACCATCTCCTTTGAGGATAGCGATCAAGTAACCGTCTTCTTCTGCTTCCAATTCCATGCTGACTTTGTCAGTCATGATTTCCAAAAGGATTTCTCCTTCTTTTACAAATTCTCCGACTTTTTTATTCCATTGGACGATTTGTCCTTCTGTCATATCCACGCCGGCTTTTGGCATAATTACTTCTAAGGCCATGTCTTCCTTCCTTTATCTATATCTTAAAAATGAATACTCTTGCTCTTAAATCAACATTGAGATTGGATTTTCAATCAATTCTTTCAAGTCTTTCATAAACTTAGCACCAGCCATACCATCTACGACACGGTGGTCAATTGTTAAACCAAGACTCATGATTGGGCGAATCACAATTTCACCATTGACAACAACAGGCTTCTCAATCGTCGAGCTCACACCAAGAATAGCTGAGTTTGGTTGGTTGATGATCGGACCAAAGGACTGAACGCCAAACATTCCCAAATTACTGATTGTGAATGTTGAATTTTGAAGTTCACTTGGAGCCAATTTACCGTCCAAGGTACGACCAATGACATCCTTGAAGGCTACAACCAGTTCTGAAAGACTCATCTTCTCAGCATTGTAAACAACAGGTGTCATCAATCCATTATCCATCCCAACTGCCATGGCAAGATTGACATAGTTGTGAGTGATAATAGTCTTGCCATCTTCTGTCAATGAAGCATTGATATAAGGATGCTTCATCAAGGTTTTCACAACAGCAAGTGAAAGGAGGTCTGTTACAGTAGTCTTCTTCCCAGTTGCTTCCATGATTGGCTCAAGAACCTTCTTACGAAGAGACAACATTTCAGTCATATCAACTTCATAGTTAAGCGTGAAGGTTGGAGCAGTTAGGTAAGATTCAATCATACGTTGGGCAATAACCTTACGCATTGGTGTCATTGGAATACGTTCAATTTCACCGTATGGTGTTACGTTATCAGGAACTTCTTCCACTTTTTCAATCTGAGCAGGAGACTTGATGGTGTCGTTTTCAATATTTTCAGGAAGCAAGGCCAAAACATCCTTCTTCATGATTTTACCACGATGACCAGTTCCTTGGATTTCCTGCCAAGCAATGTTATGTTCGAGGGCAATTCGTTTTGCAAGTGGCGAAATGCGAACCACGTTTGTGTCTTTATAAGTTTCCACGTCTTCTTTGTGGACACGACCGTTTGCACCTGAGCCAGAAACGTCGTAGAGGTTGATCCCTAAATCATCCGCTAACTTTCTAGCCGCAGGAGTCGCTCTTAGCTTGTCATCAGCCATGACCTCTCCAATTCTATTATAAGATACTAAGGGCGTCAAAAGTCAAAGTGAAAATAGGAAACTTGACGAAGAAAATTTAGTTTCTAGGAAAGTTTATCTTTTTCACACAGACTTCAGCCCGAGTTCAATTAAATGATACTAAGGGCGTTTAAAAGCGACCGAAAAATAGGAAATCAACGCTAACTTCGATGAAGTCAAGGAGATTTATCTTTTTTCCGAGCTTTTAGCCCGTGTTCGAATATAAGATATTAAGGACTAAGAGGGCAATGAAAAAATAGGAGATTGACGATGTGTTCGATGAACACAAGGAAATCTATCTTTTTTTCGCAGACCTCCGTCCGAATTCAACTCTACAAGCAACTTGGATACAACACGTATCTCAAGTTGCTACGGTTGCCGCTATTAGGCGGTCAACCTAGTAGACTTACTAAGTCGTTCGTCGAATAACATCGATTCGACTCACTCATGTCGCAACTCTTCAAATCACTTGGATACGAAACGTGTCTCAAGTTACTACGGTTGCCGCTATCAGGCGGTCAACCTTGTAGACTTACTAAGTCGTTCGTCGAATAACATCGATTCGACTCTCTCCTGTCGCAACTTTAGAAATAACTTGGGTACATTACATATCTCAAGTTACTAAAGTTAAAAGCAAGCATTATTTTACATAACTTATATTATGTAAATTTATTCTTTGTTATAAGTTTTACGGATGGCATCTTTGATGCTTTCAACTGTTGGAATCATTGCATTTTCTAGGTTTTGTGCATAAGGCATCGGCACATCTTCTCCTGCACAACGGCGGATTGGTGCATCTAGATAGTCAAATGCTTCTGATTCTGAAATAATAGCTGAAATCTCTCCGATATAACCACTTGTTTTATGGGCATCATTGACCAGAACAACCTTACCAGTCTTCTTAACTGAGTTAATGATGATGTCCTTATCAAGCGGAACAAGGGTACGTGGGTCCACAATTTCAACAGAAATTCCTTCTTCTGCTAATTCTTCAGCAGCTTGAACCACACGGCGAAGCATTTTTCCATAAGTAACAACTGTTACATCCGTACCTTGGCGTTTGATTTCCCCAACTCCAAGTGGGATCGTGTAGTCTGGATCAACTGGCACTTCCCCTTTTTGGTTAAATTCTGACTTGTACTCAAGAATAATAACAGGGTTATTATCACGGATAGAAGACTTAAGCAGTCCTTTCATGTCCGCAGGTGTTCCAGGTGCTACAACCTTAAGTCCAGGAATGTGAGTAAACCAAGACTCTAGTGATTGCGAGTGCTGGGCTGCAGAACCAACTCCGTTACCAGCAGCGCATCGAACGGTCATTGGAACCTGACCTTTACCACCAAACATGTAACGTGTTTTCGCAGCTTGGTTGACGATATTGTCCATGGCAATAACCGAGAAATCCATGAAGGTCATATCGACGATTGGTCGAAGGCCTGTCATGGCTGCTCCGGCTGCTGCACCTGAAATGGCAGCTTCAGAAATTGGACAATCACGAACACGTTCTGGACCAAATTCTTCAAGCATTCCAACAGAAGTACCGAAGTCTCCTCCAAAGACACCGACGTCTTCTCCCATCAAGAATATATTTTCATCGCGACGCATTTCCTCAGACATAGCAAGGATAATGGTGTCACGGAAGGACATTGTTTTTGTTTCCATTTTATCTCTTTCTCCTTAGTCTGCGTAAATATCTTCAAATGCTGATTCAAGTGGTGGGAATGGACTTTCTTCCGCAAATTTAACAGAAGCTTCTACGGCTTCCTTTACTTGCGCTTGGATTTCTTCCAATTCTTCGGCACTTGCAATGTTATTTTCAATAAAGTAATTGCGGAGGTTTTCGATCGGGTCTTTTTGTTTCCACAATTCCACTTCTTCACGCGTACGATATTTACCAGGGTCAGATGATGAGTGACCAAGCCAGCGATAAGTTACACTTTCAATCAAGACTGGACCATTGCCACCACGAACATGATCTACAGCTTTCTTAAATCCTTCATAGACATCGATGACATTGTTTCCATCTTCGATAAACATTCCAGGAATTCCATAAGCAGCGCTACGTTGATGGATATGCTCCACATTGGTCATTTTCTTGATATCCGCAGAGATTCCATAACCGTTATTAATGCAATAGAAAATGACTGGCAGGTTCCAGATAGAAGCCATGTTTACTGCTTCGTGGAAAACACCTTCATTGGTCGCACCATCTCCAAAGAAGCAGACAACGATTTTTCCGGTATTTTGCATTTGCTGACTAAGAGCTGCACCGACAGCGATTCCCATACCACCACCTACGATACCATTGGCACCAAGGTTACCAGCATCAAGGTCGGCAATATGCATAGAACCACCTTTACCTTTACAGGTTCCAGTGTATTTACCAAGGATTTCAGCCATCATCCCGTTGAGGTCAATTCCTTTGGCAATAGCTTGTCCGTGACCACGGTGGTTTGATGTGATCAAATCATCTGGATTGAGAGCCAACATAGCACCCACGTTAGCTGCCTCTTCTCCAACAGAAAAGTGCGTCATTCCTGGCACTTTCCCTTTCTTTACTAATTGTGCAATTTTTAAGTCCATGCGACGAATTTCTTCCATCTTACGGAACATTTCTAGCAAAAGATTTTTATCTAAAGTTGACATCTTCTTGCCTTTCTAACTTTCTTCTTACCTTACTATTTTACCGTTTTTGGAAAATACTGTCAAAGTTTTTCTAAAGAAAATTTCACAAAATAAAAAAGAAAACCCAATGATAACAAGGGATTTTCTTGTCAAGAATATTTTTTCACAAACTTTTTATCGTTTGGATTTTGCTAAAGATTCAAATCTCTTCATAATCACAGTTAAACGCCAACGGTAAAGAACCCCACTCACAATTAGACTAATAATCAAGCCGATCCAGTAAGAATAAGCTCCAAAATCTGTTAGGGAATCAAATAGCATAGCCACTGGGATTGCTACACCCAAATAGCCAACCAAACCAAGGTAAAAAGGAATAACGGTATCCTTATAACCTCGTAAAATTCCCTGAAGCGGTGCCGCAAAGGTATCTGCTAACTGGAAGAAAAGGCTGTAAGTCAAAAAACGCGCTGTCAAATCGATAAATTCTGAGTCGTTCCCATAAAGACTGGCCACATTTCCCCTAAAAATGTAAAGGAAAGATAAGGTAAAGGCCGCAAAAATGAGGGCAGTCCATCTTCCTAGACCAATATAGGTTTTCGCATCATCAAATCGCTTGGCTCCCACTTCATAGGAAACGACAATAGCCATAGCCGATGATATACTCATAGGAAAGGCGTACATAAGACTTGAAAAGTTCATGGCTGACTGGTGACTAGCGATAATCAAGGACGAGAACTTAGCCATAATTAAACCAACCACGGAAAAGATGGCCACTTCCGCAAAGACAGTTCCCCCAATAGGCAAACCTAAGCGAACTCCTTCCTTGATTTTATCCATATTAAGCGGAATGCGTTTCTCAAGGTGTAAGGCTTTGAGCTTCTCCTGTTTAAACAAAACCAGAACAGAAATTCCCAACAAGACCCAGTAGGCCAAGGAAGTACCTAAACCTGCACCAGCCCCTCCCAGCTCTGGAACTCCAAAGGCCCCGTAAATCAAGAGATAGTTAAATCCACTATTCAAGGGAAGTAACAAAAGCATGAGGTACATGGACAGTTTGGTCAAGCCCAGCGAATCCAGCAAGGAGCGTATAACACTAAAGAGCAACAAGGGGATAATCCCGATAGATAAAAACCAGAGATAGCGAACCGCTACTGCCGCCACTGGTGCTTCTAGTCCAATATGATTCAAGATTGGTGGTGACAAGAAAAGTACCATCCCCAGCAAGAGCACAGATAGACCCAAGGCCAGATAGATGAACTGGTAAAAATCAGACGCAACCTCTTCCTTTTTGCCTCGACCAAGATGGTGACCAATGATGGGCACCAGGGCTGATACAATCCCTGTCAGGAATGTAAAGAAAGGATTCCAGATACTGGTTGCCATAGACACACCAGCTAAATCCATGGTATTGTATTGGCCTGTCATAGTCGTATCAACAAAGGAGGCAGAATAATTGGCAAATTGATAAATCAGGATAGGAAAAAATATCTTTAAAAATAAGATAAACTTGTCTTTAAAATGATGGGTCTGGTACATATAAGCTCTTTATTCTTTTTGTTTACAGAGCAGACTATCACCTAGTTTTGATAGACAATTTGTCCCTTACAGATGGTATATTTAACCTGCCCTTTTAAGGTTTCACCGATGAATGGTGAATTAGCTGCTTTGGAAGCAAAATGGGAGTCCACAAGGCGGTCAGCCTTAGCATCAAAAATAGTGATGTCCGCTGGACCATTCTCAGCCAAGTAACCTGCTTCAAAGCTGTAAAGCTTGGCTGGGTTGTATGTCATTTTTTCAAGTAATTCCATCAAGCTCAACTCACCAGTTTCCACCAAATAGGTCAAGCCAAGAGATAGAGATGTTTCTAAGCCAGTCATGCCAGATGGCGCTTTGGTAATATCTTCGACATTTTTCTCATCTGCATGGTGAGGCGCGTGGTCAGTCGCGATAACTGTGATGACGCCTGACTTGAGACCTTCGATAACAGCACGACGGTCTGATTCCAAACGAAGCGGTGGATTCATCTTGGCATTGCTTCCTTGTGTCAAAAGGAGCGCTTCGGTCTTAGAAAAATGCTGTGGCGCTACTTCTGCTGTGACTTGCGCTCCCAATCCTTGAGCAAACTCCACTACTTTAACACTTTCTTCCTTAGACAAATGCTGGATGTGAACATGAGCCTTAGTTGCATAGGCAATCATAACATCACGCGCCATCATAGCATACTCAGCCACCCCAGTTGCACCGCAGATATGGAAATGCTCTTTAGCAATATTTTCATTAAAGCCAAGAATCCCATTCAATCCTGGATCTTCTTCATGAAGGCTAATAAAAGTATTAAGCTTTTTAGCTTCCTCCATGGCTTCCTTGACAACTTTACTACTTTCGAGTGGAATGCCATCATCTGAAAATCCAACTGCTCCAGCTTCTAAGAGTGCTTTAAAGTCAGTCAAATCTTGCCCATTAAAATTTTTAGTAATGGTCGCAACCGTCTTAACATTAATCTTCTCTTTGGCAGCTGACTGGAGAACTTCTTGCAAAGTCTCCACGTCTGAAATGGTTGGACTAGTATTAGCCATCATGACGACAGTTGTAAAACCACCTGCAGCGGCTGCAAGGGCACCTGTGTGAATATCTTCCTTATGAGTTTGACCAGGTTCACGGAAATGAACATGAATATCGACCAAGCCAGGAGCAACTACAAGACCTGTAGCATCAATCATCTCTGCTCCTTCTTCTTTAATCTCAGGTGCAATTTTGATAATTTTCCCATCTTGGGCTAAGACATCACACACTTGATCCAAACCAGACTTGGGATCCATTACACGACCATTTTTGATTAGTAGCATCTGCTTTCTCCTTTATTCATAGAAATCAACTTGGGTATCCAACAATTTATCCCCATCATAAACAAACTTAGCTGAAAAGAAGGGTTTGTCCTCTAAAAGCCACTCAACAAAGGTATGGTCACCTTCCCAAGTCGGCTTGCTCAAAACCTCATCATAAGGAACCCATTCCAGCGTCCCCTCGTTGCAATCAATCAAGTCACCCTCAAACTCTGTCACCTTAAAAACATAGGTGTACCAGTCTAAATCTGGTGTAAATTCAGGAAAAGTGATGACACCTTTTAGAACTGGCTTGGCTTTGAGCCCTGTTTCCTCAAGGATTTCACGCGCCGCGCATTCCTGAGGTGTCTCTCCTCGCTCTAGCTTACCACCCACACCAATCCATTTCCCTTCATGAACATCATTAGGTTTCTTATTACGGTGGAGCATGAGCAGTTCCTTCCCGTTATCAATGTAGCAAATTGTCGCTAACTGAGGCATATTTTCTCCTTATCTAAGCCAATCGATTGGCTCTTGTCCTGTCTCTTTTAAGAATGCATTGGCCTTGGAAAAAGGCTTGGAACCCCAAAATCCTCTATAAACTGACAAAGGACTGGGATGGGCTGATTCGATAATCAAGTGATGAGGATTGGTAACTAAGGCCTTCTTCTTACGTGCATAAGCTCCCCAGAGTACAAAAACGACTGGTCTATCTAGATGATTGACCACCTGAATCACAGCATCTGTAAATGGCTCCCATATCTGACCAGCATGACCATTGGCTTGTCCAGCAGGAACAGTCAGACATGCATTAAGAAGTAAGACTCCTTGCTCAGCCCATGCTGTCAAATCATGGGATTTCTTAACCCCGATGTCATCTGACAATTCTTTCAAGATATTTTGCAAGGATGGCGGAGCTGGGATAGAGTCCGGTACAGAAAAACTCAAGCCCTGCGCTTGACCTGGCCCGTGATAGGGATCTTGCCCTAGAATCACCACCTTAACTTCTTCAAGCGGTGTTGTCAAGAGAGACTGAAAAACCTTTTCCTTGGGTGGATAAACAGTCCCCTGAGCATAAACCTGCTCCATAAACTGATTAATTTTTCCAAAATAACCTTCAGGTAATTGCGCCTTAATCAAAGCATGCCAAGACGAGTGTTCCATAGCCGACTCCTTCGTTTTTACTGACTCTATTATAGCAAAAAGTGGCTATCTAAACCACTTTTTACAGTTTATCTAAGCAATCCAGCAAGTCTTGGTAAGAATGGACTTCGTAAGTCGGCTGGGCTTGTGTGTGATTTTCAACACGATGAGGGTTGTACCAGATAGTGTCAATCCCCGCATTATTGCCGCCTTGAATGTCGGCGGTTAGGGAATCTCCAATCATCAGCGTCTTTTCTTTGCTAAAACCTGCAATATGTTGACCGATTTTTTCATAAAAGAGAGCATCAGGCTTTTGTGTTTGCAATTGTTCAGAGATAAAGACTTGATTGAAATAAGATGCTAGACCAGATTGAGCCAAGCGCCCTGTCTGAATGGCAGTAATACCATTTGTCGCAGCATACAGCTCATAATCTCGCTCGATGAGACTGTCCAAAAGTTCATGAGCGCCTGAAAAAGTTTGCCCCTGCTGGGCAAGGTAAAATTGGTAACGCTGGGCTAGAAAACTACCGTCTTTTTCCTGTCCAAAATGAGCAAATAAACGAGAAAAGCGCGTGTTAACCAGCTCTTGTTTACTGATTTTCTTTTGCTCCAAGTCCTTCCAGAGAGCCTTGTTCATGGGAACGTAATAGTTTTTATAAGCCTGAATATCTGTAACCCCTTCTTCTTTTAGAAGTTGCGTTAAAGCCACATCCTCAGCAGCATCAAAATCAAGAAGAGTGTGGTCGAGGTCAAAAAATAGAAATTTGTAGGACAATTTGAGAATTTTCCTTTCTAGTTGGTATATGTTGTTAAACTATTTGAATAACGTAATTTAGTTGTCCAACAAAAGTAATGAAAAATGAAATAGGGTTAAATTATGCAAAATAAAAATATCTAAGTTGGCATCTCTAACAGGTTGATTGACAGAATCTTAAATTATCTTCTTGTTGCTCAGTAATATTTTCCATAAATTCATCTTATCACAACACTTATTTTACACCATATTATTTAATCGTTAAGAAAATTAATTAAAGACTCATTTAACTCTACTATTTGTTCTTTGTTCATACCTTTGATTTTCTTCTGATACACTATATCAAATTCAGTCATTGATAATTCAATTGGTTCTCCAATTAAAAAATTACTACTTACATTATAAAAATTGGACAATCTTTTCAATATCTTATTGTTTGGAAACTTCCCTGTTTCCTCTATATTTTTGTAAGTTGATTCAAGACACTTACAAACTTTGGCTACATCACTAAACTGAGAGTTATTTGTTTCTCTCAATAACTTGATCCTATTACTAATTCTTCTCAGATTTCGTCGTTTCTCCCAATTAATCAATTCTTGAATTTCTGTATAAATTTCTTTGTTTTTTATCACCACGAAAAGTAAATGTTTCTTTACTCTTGTAATGGCTTGAAAAATACCATTTGTTCCCAAATATGGATAGTAGAATCCTGTCGGCCTAAATACTAGTTTATTTTCAATATAGATCGTCCTATCATCAATTGGTATAATCACATTTTCATATTCTCGTCCAATGACCGTGAAGCCATCTTTAGAATCTGATTTAATCTTTTCATTATAAGTTGTCCCAGTGGCCTTAGTTTTATAGGAGGCAACTTCTATTGATTCATAATTTTCATCTCGTTCCATTACTTCAATAAAGTATCGAGCTCTAGTCACGCTATCAAAATATACAGCATTTACTTTTGGAAATTCTATAGGCTGTAAACCATTACGATCTTTTTCGAACAATTTTAAAATAAAAGTCGAAAGCGACTCGTCCGTTCTAACTTTTTCCTTTAAATCAAATTTCTGTACACCTACTATATTTTCCAATTTTTGTTCTACATTTAAACTATTCTCTTCATACTTTAAAGTTTGAGCTTTATCTACACAAAAAATTAATTTAGCAGGACTCTCTATAACCCTATTGTAGTTTTCTTCGTATAATCGTTGAGACTCATCAAGCAATATGTAATCAAAATTCTCTATGGTCAGACTTTGTAATTGTTTAATATGTATAAATTTAAAATCTACTTGATTATCAATTTCAATGGGGTTTTCTAGAATTGAACAAAATATTAACAATACTTTACTTCCTAGCTTAGTTAATTTATCAGCTAAGTCAAATAATACAAGTGTTTTACCAGTTCCAGCTCCTCCTTTAATCATGCTCACTTTCTTAGCAGTTGATAAAATATCCTGTACTATTTTCTTTTGCTCACTATTTAAAAAATACCTATGATCAATGAATCTTTTAATATCTGAGTATGGAGATACAATAAGACTGTCAGCATCTAAATCGTCCAGCAAATTGTTTTCAAGATAGTCTAGAGATATTAAATTACATAAAATATCTATTGTTACTTTTGTCAAACTTTCATTTGAAATTGTAAACAACTCTTTTGTTTCACTTACGTATGTGAATGTATAAATTTCTTTCTCAGTATCTACACAGCCTAATACAAACTTATGCCTTATTAATTGATCTTTAATTTCTTCATCTGGAATTCTCTCACTCTTCAATTCAATATTCAATATACTGTCATTTGAAAACCTCAATAAATCAAATTGTTCTCGAAATCCTATTTCAACTTTTTTATCCAAATAATATCCAGATAATTTCTTTGTTTCAACCCCTGCTTGACGCTCTATATTATTAAATATATGAGAAGCAATTTCGTTAACATCAGCGTATTCCTGTTCCTGCATACTTTCAATGTTGTTTATATATTTGTAATTTTCAAAAACTTCATCGTCTTTATAAGCTTCCATATATGTATATAAATTGATTACTTTTGACTTCATTTTCTCACCAACTTCTTCTATAAATTATAGATAATTAAACACTAGACTTCCTGCGAAACAAAAATATAAATATCTTACAATCATTTATTACTATCCTGCACCACAATAATCGGTTAATACAAATAAAATACTAATCTCCATAAAGTCAACACATCCTAGTTTATTAGCTTTTATACTTTAGGAAAGTAGTTGTATAAAATGTAAAGCTCTCCCAATAAATGCCATATCTAAGGAGAGTTACTGTATTTTTATAAACGTAAGCCAAGCATTTAGCTCATATATGTCTTAATTCTCCACATTTTATATATTCACTAAAAAGAGAAAACCCACAGATTATAAGCAGTTTTATTTTTAGAAAACTCTTCAATCATCAATTAATTTGATACACTGTTTTTTGGAATAATTTTGTAAAGTATGATACCTTCTGATTTCACAATGCAATAATAATTAATTTTTTCATGAATATTTCCTAACAATGAGCAATCTATGTAGCAACACGTGTCAGTGCAAATCTTTTAAGCGTTCTAAGTCAATAATTCTATCACATTGCTGAGCCTGATACATATTATGCGTCACCAAAATAATCGTTTTCCCGTACTCATCACGTAGCAGTTTCAGTAATTCAAAGGCTGTTTGAGCCATTTGTGGATCCAAGGAGCCAGTTGGCTCATCTGCTAGAATCAACTCTCCTGGCTTTAGAATAGCACGAGCGATAGCAATTCGCTGCTGTTCTCCACCTGATAACTCATTAATACGACTCTCCAAGAAAGATTCCATGTGAACTTTTGATAAAACTGTCTTTATTTTTTTATCTTTTTCTTCCTTAGTTAAATTAGTGTAATGAAGTGCTAGCATCAAATTATCACCAACACTTTCATTTGGAATCAGGGCATTAGATTGAAACAAGTAATTTAATACATTTCGACGGAGATGGGTTGCCTTTTTAGAGTTAACTTGTGGTAGAATCTCACCATCAATCGTGATTGTTCCCTCATCAACAGTTTCTAATAAGCCAATAAGGTTGAGTAACGTAGATTTTCCTGAACCGGATGGACCAATCAACGCAACAAATTCTCTATCCGAAATATCAAATGAAATATTCTCAATAACACGTTTTGTACCGTAATATTTCGATAACTGTCTGACTGAAATAGTTGGCATATTCTTACTCCTTAAATATATTTAAGATTTTCTGCTGTTCTTTCCGTAAAAGAAAACCATATAGAAGAACTGACTGCAAACATAGAGATAAAGCGGCGGACACTATACCCAATTTTGTTTTCAATAAGAAACTAATTAGTACCTCTATAATAGCAGAAACAATCACCAAAATCATAATTCCTTTATAACGTGCCCATAAACCAAATCCTAAGAAGTATTGCACTATTAACCGATCTTGATAAGTAATTCGATACATCAATACCAAAGCAATCAGTATTGAAGTTAAGCTAATCAATACAGCTAATATAAGGCTACCAAATAAATAAAAAGTATAACTCAACTCTTTCTGGCGTCCATCAATATATCGCCTAACTGGTGTAAATTGAATATCGTTATCCATAAGATCTGGAAAATGAGTCGTTATCTCTTCCTTCACACGAGTCAGAATATTCTGATTACGTATTTTGAGATAACCATTGAAACCCGAAACAACAAGATTCGCACTCTCCTTAAAATAAAGATTTTCAGGACTAGCTACAAAAATAATCGGCTCCTTACTAGTTACCCCTTGTTGTAAATTTGTGGACCAAAGGAAAATATCTTTAGTTGTGGAATAGCTTTTATAAATGAATTGACGATTTTGTGTAAATGGTGTCTCCACATCCCCATCATAGACTTTGACACTTTCTTCTAAATATGCTCGCATACGTTGCTGCTCCTCAGTTGTATAACTATCTGGAATCAGATACAATCTGCTACCACTTCGTATCTCATTTAATTCTTCTTCAGAAAACTGAAAACCTAGTTCAGTTAAATAATTATAAGAATAAACTAGATACCAAAATGGTTTACTAGGTAGATTCTGATAAGCAGTCACGTTCGCCAAAAAATCTTGTCCGTAGTATTGACTATGAATTAAATAGACACCTTCATCATGACCTATTTTTGTATAAAGATGATACATACTTAATTCTAATGTATTACTCGTACCTGCCAGTGTTCCCAAGTCATCGCCTTCAGAAAAAGAATCAATTACTTGCATATTCTCAACACTTTTCCACGCCCTAGCAATATGGACATTATCCATAAAACGGTACAAAGGACCATCTAGAGAATAACTGGTAGCAATTAAGATACTGCTTAACGCAATGTAGGAACTAATACCTAAAATAGTCAATAGTCTACTTGGAAAACGTTTGTGAATAGTAGACAAAGCAGTCACTGAATAAACTATCAAACTAGGAATAATGAGAATAGTAGCTAAGGCAAACATTGAAAATACTATATGGCCCATGATAGGTATCAAAATATAGTATGAAACTTGGGACCAGCCTGTCAACCACCAAATGCCTACAGCTAATATAGGTGTGCTAAGAACCGATGGATAAATAATAGGTTTAAATAATGCTAACCAAAATTCATTTCGACTCCATCCCAGTAGGGTGAGACTACCAAATTTTTCATAGGCCTGAAGAACAATTACAAGCAATAATATTAACAGCGTTAACATTGTGAATAACAGCAAACCTATGAGAACAAAAGGAACTAGACCATAATCACGACGACTACCAAATTTTTCCTGTAGAAAATTTTCCTCTGATAAGTCTGTGGCACTCGCAAACTGTTTGATAAATTCACTTTTGTCTGTTTCTGATTCTAAACCATTTACATGATAGATTCCCGTTAAAGTATTGGTTTTTTGATAAACTTGCTCTAATCGATCAATAACAATCGGAACAGTAAATAAAGGCCTCGGTAGCTCATAAAGTGTATCATGAGACGCCTCAGCAATTCCTATCGTTTTCTTACTATCCTCATGCTCTAGTAAGACTTTTAGCTGTGACTTAGTTAAAATATTTGAATGGTGATAGTTAAAATCAGAAAAATAATCAGAATTTCCCATGGCATCTATATAATGTTTTTGTATACCATTGCCTTTAGAATCTTGAATGACTCGATGAGTCCAAACGGCTAAATCACTTCTCTCATTTAAATAATAAAACGCTTTTTCTTGCTGAATTGGACTTAGCTTTTGAAGGTACAGCGTTATAGTTCGATTATTCTGGTTGTAGTGCTGCCATGTTTCTTGATAAGATACACCTGTAAAAAAAATTGCTGTCAGAGCAAATAATATACTCTGAACAGCAACCAAAAACAGGGCTAGGTATTTTAATTTTCCTAGAAAAATGTTGTTGTAACTCATATCCTAGACTCCTTTCTTAATTAAACTATTCAAACCATTTTTACTTAGCAACAAACACAAGTCCTGAATCAAAGCCCTGATTTTTAGCAGGAAAGTGACTTATTACCGAGACGGTTAATATCAAAGACAACAAACTTATAGCTAATAAGATTTCTCTTTTCATAGCTTTTTTTACTTTTTATTTTATGCTTTAATAATAACATGATTTGAAAGCGTTGTCAACATTATTATAGTAAAATAAACCAAAAAAATGAGGCTGGGACAAAAGTTTAACCTTAAATACAAAAAGCGAACAAAACGAGTTATCTGACATTCAGAATTCTGTTTTGTTCGCCTTTTTGTCTAATCTATCGATTTTAAAAAATTATAATAAAGAGTTCCTAAAATCAAAATCTTTTTGTCCCAGACTCCTAGACATAAACCAAGTCAGATTAAAGATACAAATATAATGGTAGGGCTTTCTTTTACTTTAGACTACCATAAAACAAGGAATCTTTCAACAAAATTCATTGTCAAACTACTCTCCTATACAATTGACAGCTTAAATCTTTCAGAATAGAACAATCCTAACTATCGAATACCCTAACTTCATGAATATCCATGTAATTCTAGACCTAGAATTCCTATAAACTAAATGTTTTCGCACTATTCTAAGCTATTGATTGCCTTAAATTTTAATTTTTAAAGTATTCTAAAGCTAGAATAGTCCTATCACAATCAGTTTTGAATTATTATACTCAATGAAAATCAAAGAGCAAACTAGGAAACTAGCCGCAGGCTGTACTTGAGTACGACAAGGCGACGTTGACGTGGTTTGAATTTGATTTTCGAAGAGTATTAACAATTTAGAAACGCTATGATTCCACTCCTGTTAAATTAAAAAGGAACTGCGCAAGCAATCCCTTTCTGATTTTGAAATTATTTACTTAAACTTTGATAGTAGTGATAATTAATAGCCCACCTAAAAAAGGAGTAATAGTAAATTCCTTATTTATTAATTTCAAGCTCCGCCAACTGTGTTTGAATAACCGGCAGTTCTGCCCCAGCCTGAAGAAGAGCAGCTGCAGTATAGGCGCCTTCTACAATTGGAACACTGTTGATGATGATACTCTTATCACTGAAATCAGCCACCATTTCTAAGTTCATTTTAGCAGAACCTAGGTCAAAAAAGGCAAGTAAAGTATCTGCTGGATTTTCAGAAACAACCCTATCTACTTGATCAAAACTCGTTCCAATTTCTCCATCTTCGGTTCCTCCTACATAAGTAATCGGAACATCTTTAGCTACTTCACCAATCAGTTCAACAAGACCTTGTGCAATGTTTTTGGAATGTGAAACGATAACAAGACCAATACTTCCCATTAAACCACCCCGGTTTCTAAAAGAGCAGTAAAGAGTAATCCTGATGAAAACGATCCAGGGTCAATATGTCCGAGAGATCGTTCTCCTACATAAGATGCTCTTCCTTTAGTTGCAAGTAAATCTTTGGTAGCATTCACTACCTGATCAATAACCTCTTGAGTCAACTGGCCATCAGACAAGGCGGCAATAACAGGAGTCCAAACATCAACCATTGTCTTTTCTCCAACTTCTGCTTTCCCACGTTTGACAATCATATCCAAACCACTTTGTAAGATTTCTTCTAATTTCGAATTTGAATCAGCCTTGGCCATGCCCATAAAAGCAGAGCCATACAAGGGACCAGAAGCACCACCTACCTTACTCAGTAGTTGCATTGAAACAAGTTTAAAAACATCACTACTTGTCTCAAATTGCTTGCCTTCTAAGTTTTCAATAACTGCAGCCATGCCACGCGCCATATTTCCACCGTGGTCTCCATCTCCTATAGGAGTATCTAGCTCACTAAGATAATCTTTCTGTTCTTGAATCTTCTCATTAAAAAGCTTCATCCATTCAAGAGCTTGTTCAGCATTCATGTGATATTTCCTCCTTGAGTTTTACCAAGCTGGTGTAGTAACAGGTGCATTTAGAGCATCCAACCATTCATCATCTGCCAATCGAATCAATGTTAATGATAAGCCAGCCATATCGATTGAGGTCATATAGTTTCCAATTTTCTTAAACGCCAACTCAACACCTTTTTCATGGAGTAATTTAGCCACATCATTTGCAAATACATATTGTTCCATAAGAGGAGTGCTTCCTAAACCATTGATGAGAAGGCCATAGCGTTCACCAGCCTTAAGTCGGAAACCTTCAGATAGTTTTTCAACCAATTCTGAGGCCAATTGTGCTGAAGGTTGCATTTTCTCTTTTTTATATCCTGGCTCACCGTGAATACCAACTCCGTATTCAAATTCATCATCTTCTAGAACAAAACCTGGTTTCCCAACCTCAGGTACGGTTGCTCCAGACAAGGCTAAGCCAATTGTTTTAATTTCTAAGACAAGTTTGTCGGCCAAGTCCTTCATTTCAGATAATGATTTACCAGAACGAGCCGCATCACCTAAAATTTTATGGACTAAAATAGTACCTGCAACACCTCGACGACCTTGGGTATAGAGACTATTTTCAACAGCGATATCATCATCAACCACAACACTTGCTACATCAATACCTTCCATTTCAGCAAGTTCTTGTGCAATTTCAAAGTTCATGATGTCCCCAGAATAGTTCTTGATGACCATGAAAACTCCAGCACCTTCATCAGCCGCCTTGATGGCTTCTAAAATTTGGTCCGGAGTAGGTGAAGTGAAGACTGCTCCACAAATGGCAGCAGACAACATTCCATCTCCTACAAATCCAGCATGACTTGGTTCATGTCCTGAACCTCCACCTGAAATGAGTCCAACTTTTCCTGTCTTTTCTGCCTTTCTAACGATAACATCAAAGCCATCTAAGCGTTCTACCAAGTCATCATGCATGAATGACAATCCCTGCAACATTTCATCAACAACCTGTGTCGGTTCATTTATAATTTTTTTCATGAGAAACTCCTTTCGGCATGTACCTTTGTTTTCGCTTTCATTATATATTTTTTACCTCTGGCTGGTAAGGGACAGATTCTATTATTTGTCCCCTTTTAAACCCGTTTAAAACATTTTTTTGGTAAAATGAAGTAAGTAAAAGAAAGGCTTCCTATGGCATCATCACTTATTACAAAAAAACGGATTGCCAAGGCATTTAGAGACCTATTAGCTACTAGAGAATTTGACAAAATCTCTATTGTAGAGATCATGGAATCAGCTGGCATTCGTAGACAGACCTTTTATAATCACTTTCTTGACAAATATGAACTGCTCGACTGGATATTTGAAAATGACTTAACCGAGTATATCACCAATAACTTGGACTTCATTTCAGGCCAAAAACTATTACAAGAATTATTTTTTTATTTCGAACAAGAGCGTGACTTTTATATTCAACTTTTTGATATTCAAGGGCAAAATAACTTCTATGACCACTTTATCAGCTACTGTCGTTTGCTTGTATTAAAAATTTTAAGAGAATATGGCCAGATTGATATCGATTCATCTGCTTATACTTGTTTTTTGTTAGACTATCATTCACATGCTCTAGCAGAAATCGTGAAGGCTTACGTCAATAAAAAAAGTCCAGTTCCACAACCAGACTTTCTAATCATGACAATTATTGGAAAGAGACCACAATGACATTTATTTCAAATCATAAACAGAAAATTATTTCAAGTTACATTTCGACAACTGTCAGCAGTCATCCTGAATTAGAAAAACACCCTACTTTACCACTAGTCTATCAAAAAAATCGCAATCCTCATCAGGTTCCAATATTGTCGGGTGGAGGTTCAGGTCACGAACCTGCTCATATTGGATATGTGGGAGAAGGAATGCTTACTGCTGCTATCTATGGCCAATTATTTACTCCTCCTACAAGAACTGAAATCTTAGAGTCCATTCGTTTTTTAAACAATGGCCACGGTGTCTTCATCATTGTAAAAAATTTCGAAGCAGACATCAAAGAATTTAGCTGGGCCATTAATACTGCTAGACAAGAAGGAATTAAGGTCGGCTATAGTCTAGCACACGACGATATTTCCATTGAACCTCACAATAGATTTCAAATTAGAGGAAGAGGGCTTGCAGGGACTATTTTACTTCATAAAGTTCTAGGATATGCAGCTCAAAATGGTGCCGACATAGAGCAACTAACTGATTTAGGTCATGAACTTGCTCCCGAAATCGCAACAATTGGCTTTGCAACGAAAGCTGCTAGTCTCCCCCAAGCCACCCTCCCACTATTTAACTTGGAAGAAGGAAATATTTCTTATGGCATAGGGATACATGGCGAAGAAGGATATCGTATCGTCCCATTCCAATCTTCGGAAATCCTAGCAAATGAAATTATAAGTAAATTAAGATTGCACTATCATTGGAAAAAGGGTGATCAATTTATATTGCTTGTAAATAATCTAGGCACTACCAGCAACTTAGAAATGGGCATATTTATCAATGATCTCCTTCAACTCTTAGAAATTGAAGGAGTCACTATTACCTTTATAAAATCAGGAACATTTATGACCAGTCTGGATATGGCAGGTATATCCGTAACTCTTTGCCCCGTAAAAAATAAACAGTGGTTAGAAGCGCTCAATGCTCCAACGACAGCTTTTGCATGGTAATTTGCTTGTATAACTCAAAAGGGCTACATCACTTGATAGCCCTTTGTTTTTATCTTATACTCAATGAAAATCAAAAAGCAAACTAGGAAACTAGCCGCAGGCTGTACTTGAGTACGGCAAGGCGACGTTGACGCAGTTTGAATTTGATTTTCGAAGAGTATTACGTTTAAAAGAACTCATTCTTGCCATTTCAAATAGGCCATCTATCCCTTACAATTCTTCCGATGAGCTTTGAGTTTTTTCAGAGTCCAATCATAGTGGCTTGACGTGCTACTAACAAAGTAAGAACCTAGACTTGTCCCACCTGTCCACTGATAGATACCTTTGGCAAAGAGTTCGTCATTGCTAAAAACTTCTATCAACTCTAAAACCTCTCTATGTGATTGTTCTAGGAGTCTAGTCGCTTCTTCTAATGAGGTTTTCTGGTGCTTCTTCCAAAAAGCGTCATTCATTTCTCCATAAGTTTTCCAATTATAAGGTTCAGGGAGAAAAGGTCTTTCGTGACCTTTTTGATTAGAATGTACCCAAGTCAAAAGTAACTGCTGCCATTCATAAAGATGAATCAGGACATCCCTTAGATTCTTATCCCTTTTCCAGTGAGCTTCTTTTTTCTTTTGGTCTCTTGAAAAATCAAATGGAGTCTGCAACTCTTCTTCACTTAGTTGAGATATGAAACGGTTGAGCTTGTCATAGTTTGCCTTAGAGGCCAGCACTAGCTCCTCTTTTGTTTTTGGTCTAGGCACAGGAGCACCTCCTTCATATTACTAGTTATTATTAGAGATTTTTTATCCTTTAAATCTCTATAACTTATCCTTTAATTTCTCAACAAAGAGATAGGCTGCTGGACAGGTCAAGGTATTCTTAATCGTCAGATGGTTGATTTGATGGATCTTTTTGCGATCAGTATGAGGGAATTCACGACAGGCCTTTGGACGAACGTCATAGATGGAACAGAGATTATCTTCTCCTAGAAAGGGACAAGGCATGGATTTGAAAACCTTGTCTCCATCTTCATCCACCTGCAGAAACTCTGCTTCAAAAGCCGGCAATTTCATTTTGAAATACTTGGCAATACGGGTGATATCCGCTTCTTTAAAATCAGGCCCCAATGTCTTACAACAGTTGGCACAGGCAGTGCAATCAATCTCCTCAAAAACTTCTTGGTGAATCTGTTGAGCTATCTTGTCTAGGTTTTTAGGAGGTTTTTTCTTTAGATTGGCTAAAACTTTACGGTGTTCCTTCTGCTTTTGCAAGGCTAGCTGGTGGTAATACTCAATATCAATTTCTTTAGACATGATTTCTCTCTTATTCTATTTGTTTCCCCCTATTATATCATGCCTCTGACTCATTGAAAAGTGGACTTTACAAGACTACACTATTCCCGAATGTATCAAAAAACCTTGCAACTAAGTTACAAGGTTAATGACATTAATCAAAGTTAACGTATTCTTTTTGAAGTTCAAGAACTTCTTCCATTGTTGAACACTCTGTAAGGGCACGGTTAGCGTACTCTTCCATCTTAGCAGTATCCAATTTCTTCATCAAACTACGTGTACGAAGGACAGATGTTGCTGACATAGAGAATTCATCCAAGCCCATTCCGACAAGAAGTGGAACAGCTTTTTGGTCACCAGCCATCTCACCACACATACCAGCCCATTTACCTTCAGCGTGAGCTGCCTTGATAACGTTATTGATCAAGCGAAGGATTGATGGGTTATATGGTTGGTAAAGGTATGAAACTTGTTCGTTCATACGGTCTGCCGCCATTGAGTATTGGATCAAGTCGTTTGTACCAATTGACATAAAGTCTACTTCTTTTGCAAATTGGTCTGCAAGCATAGCTGCTGCAGGGATTTCAATCATGATACCAACTTGGATGTCATCCGCAACTGCAACTCCTTCAGCAAGAAGGTTTGCTTTTTCTTCTTCATAAACGGCTTTAGCTGCACGGAATTCTTTCAAAAGGGCAACCATTGGGAACATGATACGCAATTGACCATGTACAGAAGCACGAAGAAGGGCACGGATTTGTGTACGGAACATTGCATCTCCAGTTTCAGAAATAGAGATACGAAGGGCACGGAATCCAAGGAATGGGTTCATTTCATGTGGCATATCGAAGTAAGGAAGTTCCTTATCTCCACCGATATCCATTGTACGAACAACCACTGGTTTACCATTCATTCCCTCAAGAACAGCTTTGTATGCTTCATACTGCTCATCTTCAGTTGGGAAGTCTTGAGAATCCATGTACAAGAACTCTGTACGGTAAAGTCCAACAGCTTCTGCACCGTTGTTGTTAACACCTTCAACGTCTTTTGGAGTACCGATGTTAGCAGCCAACTCGAAGTGTTTACCGTCAGCAGTCACTGTTTGAGCATCTTTCAAAAGGGCCCATTCAGCTTTTTGTTTAGCATAAGCTTCACCGGCTGCTTTAAATTCTGCCGCTTGTTCATCTGTTGGGTTGATAATCACTTCACCAGTAATTCCGTTAACGGCAAGGATATCACCGTCTTTCACTACTTCAGTGATGTTATTTGTTCCCAATACAGCTGCAATTTCAAGTGTACGTGCCATGATAGCTGAGTGGCTTGTACGTCCACCGATGTTTGTTACAAAAGCTTTTACAAAGTTTTTGTCCAATTGAGCTGTATCAGATGGTGTCAAGTCATGCGCAATCACGATTACTTCTTCATTGATTGAAGCTGGGTTTGGCAATTTCTTACCAAGAAGGTTTGCCAACACACGTTTTGTCACGTCGCGGATATCCGCTGCACGTTCTTGCATGTATGGGTTGTCTTCCATGCCTTCAAAGATAGTGATGAACATGTCAGTCACTTCTTTAAGACCTGCTTCTGCATTGACTTTCTTGGCACGGATTGTTTCTTTAATCTGACCAATCAATTCTGGGTCAGAAAGAACCATCAAATGAGCGTCAAAAACTTGAGCCGCTTCTTCACCAAGCGTACCTACAGCTTTCTCACGGATAAGAGAAAGCTCGTTTTGAGAAGCTTCAAGAGCTACATCCAAACGAGCCTCTTCTGCGTTTGTATCTTCGACTGAAACAGTCTCGAATGACAAATCCGGTTGAACGAGTAGATATGCTTTTGCAACTGCAACACCGTCAGATGCCGCGATTCCTTTAAGCATTTCTGTCATTTTCCTTATGCCAATCCTTCTTTTTCCATTGTTTCTGAGATTGCAGCGATAGCGTCATCTGCATCTGCACCTTCAGCTGAGATAGTTACGTCAGCACCTTGGCCAACACCAAGACTCATAACACCCATGATTGATTTAAGGTTAACTGATTTACCTTTGTACTCAAGAGTGATATCTGAAGCAAATTTGCTAGCAGTTTGTACCAACAATGTTGCTGGACGTGCGTGAATACCTGTTTCTGCCACTACGTGGAAATCTTTAGAAGCCATAGTTTGACTCTCCTTTTGTTCTTTCTTTTTTGAGTTATATGTGATAACCCTTACAATTTGGTATTATATCATCTTCTCGGATTTTTTTCAAGCATTTTATGGGATTTATTCGATTTCCTTTCAGATAACTTCCTGAAAATCTTCTATTCTAGATAACAAAACACAGGATATAGTTTTCCAAAAAACTACTTGTAGGATAACTATCACTATTTCACAAAACAAACACTACATATTGTGTTTTGTGACCTCGAGTAGAAAAATAGACCACTATATTTAGTTTCAAATCATTGACAAAAATTTATTTTCTGATATACTAAGAAAGTAATCTATTTTGAAAGAGGAGTTACACAATGGTAACCGTTTATTCTAAAAACAACTGTGTCCAATGTAAGATGACCAAACGTTTCTTGGACAGTAATAATGTCGCTTATCGTGAAATCAATCTTGATGAGCAACCTGAGTACATCGATCAAGTTAAAGAGCTCGGTTTCAGCGCAGCTCCTGTTATCCAAACACCAACTGAAGTCTTTTCAGGTTTCCAACCAGGAAAATTGAAACAATTAGCATAATCTTAGTACATCATCCAGAAGAAACTGCTTCTAGGGCTAACTTAGAAGCCTTTCTTTTGTAATTAGATAAGGGAAATTTTATGGGATTAAAACATCTTGAAGACGTGACTTACTTCCGTCTCAATAACGAAATCAACCGTCCTGTTAATGGACAAATCATGCTTCATAAAGATAAGGAAGCCTTGGATGCCTTCTTTAAAGAAAATGTCGTTCCAAACACTATGGTTTTTGATTCAATTAAAGATAAAATCAACTACCTCATTGAACACAACTACATCGAAACAGCCTTTATCAAGAAATACCGTCCAGAATTTTTGGAAGAATTGCATCAATTTATCAAAGAACAAAACTTCCAATTCAAGTCTTTTATGGCAGCTTATAAATTTTACAATCAATATGCCTTGAAGACAAACGACGGTGAATATTATCTTGAAAGTATGGAAGACCGTGTCTTCTTTAACGCCCTTTATTTCGCTGATGGGAATGAAGCTGTTGCAATCGATATTGCCAATGAAATCATCCACCAACGCTACCAACCTGCTACTCCTTCCTTCTTGAATGCTGGACGTGCTCGTCGTGGTGAATTGGTATCTTGTTTCTTGATTCAAGTAACTGATGACATGAACTCTATTGGACGTTCTATCAACTCTGCCCTTCAACTTTCACGTATCGGTGGTGGTGTGGGAATTTCCCTCAGCAACCTTCGTGAAGCTGGTGCTCCTATCAAGGGCTATGAAGGAGCAGCTTCTGGTGTCGTACCAGTTATGAAGCTTTTTGAAGATAGCTTCTCTTACTCAAACCAATTAGGTCAACGTCAAGGTGCCGGTGTTGTCTACCTCAACGTCTTTCACCCAGATATCATCGCCTTCCTTTCCACTAAGAAAGAAAACGCCGATGAAAAAGTTCGTGTCAAGACCCTTTCACTTGGTGTCGTGGTACCCGATAAATTCTACGAATTGGCTCGTAAAAATGAAGAAATGTACCTCTTCAGCCCATATTCTGTAGAACTTGAATATGGTGTGCCATTCAACTATATCGACATCACTGAAAAATACGATGAATTGGTCGCAAATCCAAATATCCGCAAGACAAAAATCAAGGCGCGTGATTTGGAAACTGAAATCTCTAAATTGCAACAAGAGTCTGGTTACCCTTATGTCGTCAACATTGATACGGCTAACCGTGCAAATCCTGTTGATGGTAAGATTATCATGAGTAACTTGTGTTCTGAGATTCTTCAAGTCCAAGAACCAAGCTTGATCAACGATGCTCAAGAATTCCTTCAAATGGGAACGGACGTTTCATGTAACCTTGGTTCAACCAACGTAGTCAACATGATGACTTCACCTGACTTTGGTCGTTCTATCCGTGCTATGGTTCGTGCCCTTACTTTCGTTACAGATAGTTCACACATCGTAGCTGTTCCTACCATCGACCACGGAAATAGCCAAGCTCATACCTTTGGTCTTGGTGCCATGGGACTTCACAGCTACCTTGCCCAACAATTGATTGAATATGGATCGCCTGAGTCTGTTGAATTTACAAGCATCTACTTTATGCTTATGAACTACTGGACCTTGGTAGAATCAAACAATATCGCGCGTGAACGTGGTATTACCTTCCATAACTTTGAAAAATCAGACTATGCTAACGGAAGCTACTTCGACAAGTATGTGACAGGCGAATTTGTTCCAAAATCAGACCGTGTTAAAGAACTCTTTAAAGATGTCTTTATCCCAAGTGCTGCTGACTGGGCTGAACTTCGCGACAAGATTCAAGCAGATGGACTTTACCACCAAAACCGTCTAGCTGTTGCTCCAAATGGTTCGATCAGTTACATCAATGACGTTTCTGCTTCTATCCACCCGATTACGCAACGTATCGAAGAACGTCAAGAAAAGAAAATCGGTAAAATCTACTATCCTGCTGCTGGCTTGTCAACAGAAACCATTCCTTACTACACTTCTGCTTACGACATGGATATGCGTAAGGTGATTGATGTCTATGCTGCTGCAACTGAGCATGTGGACCAAGGACTTTCACTCACCCTCTTCATGCGTAGTGACATTCCAAAAGGACTTTACGAATGGAAGAAAGAAAACAAACAAACGACACGTGACTTGTCAATCCTTCGTAACTATGCCTTTAACAAGGGTATCAAGTCTATCTACTACGTCCGTACCTTTACAGATGATGGTGGAGAAGTCGGTGCTAACCAATGTGAAAGCTGTGTGATTTAATCTTTGCTTGAGGAAACTACATTTTCTCAGATAAGTGATTCATTCACCCTGCTAAACTAAACTGGAATAAGCATCTATACTATGAAATAACAAAAAGTCGGGCTTCCGACTTTTTGTGCGAAACTACTCTAGGATTATGATAAAATAGAGATAATTGTGAGTTCGCAATACTAAACACAGAAAGAGATTTCAAAATGGAAACTTACTACAAAGCCATTAACTGGAATGCCATCGAAGATGTCATCGACAAATCAACTTGGGAAAAACTGACGGAGCAATTCTGGCTCGATACACGTATTCCCTTGTCAAATGACCTAGACGACTGGAGAAAGCTATCAAACAAGGAAAAAGACTTAGTCGGAAAAGTCTTTGGTGGTTTAACCCTTCTCGACACTATGCAATCTGAGACTGGGGTTCAAGCCCTTCGCGCAGACATCCGTACACCACATGAGGAAGCTGTTTTCAATAACATCCAATTTATGGAATCTGTTCACGCTAAATCTTACTCTTCAATCTTTTCTACCTTAAATACTAAGGCTGAGATTGAAGAAATTTTCGAATGGACCAATACCAATCCTTACCTACAAAAGAAAGCTGAGATTGTCAACGAAATCTACCTAAACGGTAGCCCACTTGAAAAGAAAGTTGCCAGTGTCTTCCTCGAAACCTTCCTCTTCTACTCTGGTTTCTTCACTCCCCTCTACTATCTCGGTAACAACAAACTAGCCAACGTTGCGGAAATCATCAAATTAATTATTCGTGATGAATCTGTTCACGGAACCTACATCGGTTATAAATTCCAACTTGGTTTCAATGAATTGCCTGAAGAAGAGCAAGAAAAGCTAAAAGATTGGATGTACGATCTGCTCTACACTCTTTATGAAAATGAAGAAGGCTATACAGAAAGCCTCTATGACGGTGTTGGTTGGACGGAAGAAGTCAAGACCTTCCTTCGCTACAATGCTAACAAGGCTCTCATGAACCTGGGACAAGATCCACTCTTCCCAGATTCAGCTGATGATGTCAACCCAATCGTTATGAACGGTATTTCAACAGGAACATCTAACCACGACTTCTTCTCTCAAGTCGGAAATGGTTACCTCCTTGGTGAAGTTGAAGCTATGCAAGACAATGACTACAATTACGGTTTGGACTAATTCAATTATCCCAAAACTGATATCAATATCATGGTTTGTTTAAAACAACCATGATATTTTTGTTTTTGTTTTCTTTTGTTTTTAAATTGATTGATTGAATACTTTATGATAAAATAGTAATAGAAATAGAGGTGATAACGATGCTAAAGCAGGAAAAACTAGATAATATTCTAGAAACGGTAAATACAAAGGGAACTATTACTGTAAAAGAAATCATGACTCGCCTGGATGTGTCAGATATGACTGCTAGACGCTATTTACAAGAGTTAGCTGACAAAGATTTACTTGTTCGTGTGCATGGAGGAGCTGAAAAAATTCGCACAGGCTCCATTTTAAACAATGAACGTTCCAATATTGAAAAACAAAGCTTACAAATCGCAGAAAAACAAGAAATCAGCCGTTTTGCAGGTCATTTAATTGCTGAGGGAGAGACCATTTTTATCGGCCCAGGTACAACCTTGGAATCTTTTGCCCGTGAACTTCCAATCGATAATATTCGTGTTGTAACAAACAGTTTACCAGTCTTTCTCATCCTAAACGAACGAAAACTAACAGATTTGATTTTAATCGGTGGAAACTACCGCTCTATCACTGGAGCCTTTGTTGGAACACTAACATTGCAAAACTTAGCCAATCTTCAATTTTCTAAAGCTTTCGTTAGCTGTAATGGTATTCAGGACAATGCGATTGCGACCTTTAGTGAAGAAGAAGGCGAATCTCAACGCATCGCCCTCAATAATTCCAATAAAAAATACTTACTAGCTGACAATAGTAAGTTCAATAAGTTTGATTTTTACACCTTCTACAATATCTCTGATATTGATACCATCGTTTCAGATTCTAAACTGAGCAAAGAAACCTTCGAACAACTTTCAAAACAAACAAAAATTATTCTTTCTAAACCATAAAACTGAGGATTGATAAAAAATAAAATGCGTCATATCAAGAAAATAAGAATCTTGATATGACGCATTTTTTGATGAAGATTTTTACAAAGAGTTTCCTAGATTCTTTATGATTGTTGAAACGGCATAAAATCTGAATCAAAGGAGATATTATCCCATTCTTCAGGACTGATAAAATTTAAAAAGATATTTTTAAATTCTTCCAGCTCATAATCTGAATGACAAATCCATTCTTTACCAGTCGAGACATACCATTTCCCAAGACTTTTCAGTTCTTTATTCGTCAAACACGGTATTTGAGAACATTTATTAAAATTGATAATATAAACTTTTTCATAAATTGATTGGATAAAATCTTTGAACATCTTTTGCCTCACTAGAATTCTATATCTAATTACTCATTCTACTAGTCTATAATCTGACTTTCCGCTACTTTCTTGTACCAGTGAGCTGATTTCTTCGGATAACGTTCTTGAGTTTCAAAGTCTACATAAAAGAGACCGTAACGTTTCTCATATCCATTTGACCATGAGAAGACATCCATTAATGACCAAATGAAGTAACCTTTTACATTAGCTCCATCTGCAATCGCATCAGATAATACTTCCAAGTGTTGTTTCACATAATCAATACGTCCATCATCGTAAACAGTGTTATCGACGAACTCATCTTTATATCCGAGACCATTTTCAGTGATGTAAATCTTCTTGTAGTTCGGATAATCTTTCTTCACGCGCATGATTTGGTCATACAAACCTTGAGGGTAGATAATCCAATCCCAGTCCGTACGTGGCACATAATCCGGAGCTACACGACGACCAACACCTTTGATTTGGTATTTAGAGCTTCCTTTCTCACCCTTACCATTATGGATAATTTCAGTTTCTCCATCAAATGCTTCCATCCAGTCACTCATATAGTAGTTGATGCCTAGAAAATCATTCAAGTCTTTTGCAGCTTCTAATGCTGTAAAATCTTCTTCACGAAGATCCAAGCTACCACCATTGGCAGCCAAGATAGCCTCTACCCCTGCCAGGGTCTTTTCAGAGTAGTGACCCAGATAAGTTGCATCCAAGATAAATTTATTATGGATAATGTCCTCCAACTCTGCCGCAATAACATCTGCAGGATTTTCAGGATCTAGAGGATACTTAGTAGGCAGAGCATGAACAACACCAATTTCACCTTTATAACCTTTATCTTTATATAGCTTAACTGCACGCGCATGAGAAACCATCATATTGTGGTGCGATTGGAAAACTTTGGCAAGGTCGTACTGGATACCTGGAGGGAATTTCCCAACCAAGTATTGACCATCACCGATTGGCCCAATTTCATTGAATGTTGTCCAATAGTTTACTTCTGGAAATTCTTCAAAACAGAAGGCAGCGTAATCTACAAAGTGTTCGATATTTTCACGGTTTAAGAAGTCGCCATTTGAGTGGAGAGCTTCTGGTGTGTCAAAGTGATGAAGAGTTACGAAGGGTTCAACATGACGTTTGTGGCACTCTGCAAATAAATTATGATAAAACTCGACACCTTTCTGATTTACTTGACCGTAACCAGTCGGGAAAATACGTGACCAGGCAATAGAAATTCGAATGCCATTGACACCATACTCTTCTGCTAGCTTGAGGTCAACTGGATATCGATTGTAAAAATCACTGGCTGGTTCTGCAGTGTACCAGTAGTTATCTTCAAGATATTTATCCCACGCTACTGGTCCTTTCCCATCAGTATGTGTAGCGCCTTCTGCTTGATAGGCTGCTGTTGCGCCACCAAAAATAAAGTCTTTTGGAAGTGTTTTTGTCATTTTTTTCACCTATTTCTTGATTTAAAATAAAGTAAAAGTGAGAGGAGAGGAGTCAGTGAGCCATCCTTCTCCATCTCACTTCTTGTACCAAGTCACCGAATTGTGACATGAGGAGGTAAAAACGGTATCTTTTTACCGACGAATTAACAAGGCGATTAGGAAATTCGCCATAGCGATTTCCGTAACGAGAGGAGACTGTTTCACAGTCCCTATCGTTAATCGAATTGTGACATGAGGAGGTAAAAACGATATCTTTTTACCGATGAATTAATAAGGCGATTAGGAAATTCGTCATAGCGATTTCCGTAACGAGAGGAGACTATTTCATAGTCCCTATTATTAATCGAATTGTGACATGAGGAGGTAAAAACGATATCTTTTTACCGACGAATTAACAAGGCGATTAGGAAATTCGCTATAGCAATTTCCGTAACGAGAGGAGACTGTTTCAGAGTCCCTAGCCTTAATCGAATTGCGCTTGTACAAATGCAAGAGCACCTTTTCCATCACGGGTTAATTTGATGTATTGAGCACCTTCTGTTTTCGCAAGTTTAATACCGAGCTTATCTGTTTCTGCTTTCATGTCTTCAAAGTTTGAAGCAACTTGAGGGGCAAGGATAACCAAATCAAACTCTGGTAACATTTCACGATGAGCACCATAGCCACCTGCTGCTGCTTTCACAGGAACATTGTATTCTGCAGCTGCCTTGTTCAACGCATTTGCAAGAAGTCCACTTGTCCCTCCACCTGCACAGAGAACGAGGACATTTGTTTCTTCAGTGATTTTATTTTGTGCTGCTTCTACACCCGCTTTCTCAAGAATAGCATCTGCTTTTGCAGTGTTGAAGTTTGCAGCAACTTTGTCTTTCAATTCATCATTAGATTTACCTGAACGCTCTTCTTCAAGAATTTGTTCATCATAGACCTTAAGGAATGGATAGTAAATGACTACGTCAACCACGATTAGAAGAGCAGCAAGAATGAATGATAGAACTTGGAAGTTAGTACCAAGAACTAGACCGAGTGGAGCTGGGGTTGTCCATGGTAGATTAGCAGTAAATGAATTCATTCCAAGAGTTTCAATAAAGAATTTAAAGATCCATACGTTTGCGATTGGAGCAAAGATAAATGGAATGAAGAAGATTGGGTTCAATACAAGTGGTGCACCAAACAAGATTGGTTCATTTACACCAAAGAATGTTGGAACTACTGAAGCACGTCCGATTGCACGATTTCGTTTTGATTTGGTCAACCACATGAACATGAATGGAACAACCAGTGTCGCACCAGTACCACCCATGGTAACAATAAACATTTGAGTTCCTGAAGTAAGGATTTTATCAGCATGCATCCCTTGTTGGAGAAGGTTCAAGTTGACTTCGGCATTTGCATAGGTAATAGCTGCGATTGCTGGTTCAACGATAGATGGACCATGGATACCAACAAACCAGAAGAAGGCAAAGGCACCAAAGATAATGGTAATACCAAGATAGCCATCAGCTGCAGAGAATAATGGTGCAAAGAATTTACCGATTGATTCAGCTACGCTTGCACCAACAAAATGACGAGCTAGTAAATCAAGAGCGTAAAGAGAAACAACTGATAGAGTGAATGGAATCACATCTTTAAAGACTTGTGAGATATTTGGTGGAACTTCGTCAGGCATGCGAATAGTGACGTTGTTCTTAACACAAACCTTATAGATGGCTACAGTAACAAAGGCAGCAAGGAAGGCTGAAAGCAAACCTTTTGTCCCCAAGAATCCAGTAGCTAGGCCATTTTCGATAGGATCAGCTGCCAACATCAACAAACCAACAATTGCTGCCAACAATGTTGACATATAGTTGATTTGATTGGTTTTCTCCATGCTACGGTTTACTGAGTCGGTCAAAGATTTAGCTGTTGTACCAGCTACCAAGAGAGCTAGAATCCCCATTGAATAGCTGTAAGGTTTCATGAGAAAGGCTACAACTTCATCAGACCATTTAAAGCCCCATGAGTTTGGTACATAGGCGATTAAGATAAAAATACTTGAGAAGAGAATAACAGGCATACCTGCAATGAAACCATCACGAATAGCACGAAGATAGATATTACGAGATAATTTCTCAAAGAAAGGTTTTCCTTTCTCGATAAATGCAATTAGTTTGTTCATTATTTAACTCCTCTCTTGTAGAGTTCGATTAAGTGGTGCATCAAATCTTTTAACAAGACAGTTGTCATCAAGTGGTCTTGGCCATGCATCATGGTCACACTATATGCTAAGTCCTCACCAGAAGCTTCCTTAGTCAATAGACTTGTTTGCGCATGGTGTGCCTCTGCGATACAGCTACCAGCTTCCTCTACCAGAGCGTCCGCTTTTGCAAAATCACCAGCTTCAGCAGCCTTCAAGGCTTCCAATAGTTTTGAACGAGCATCGCCAGCATAGGCTACGATTTCAAAACCTAACAATGTTACTTCTTCTCTATTCATGATAGAATTCTCCTTATATATTTTTAATTAAATTTTTATGACAACAAACGTTGGATATGTAGAACTAGATAAACTCGTTCACTTTTATACAAATCAAGACCCGTATGTTGCGTAATCACATCATAGATCTTGGAACCAATCTCGAACGCTTTTGGATAGGATTGTTTGATGTGGTCTTCCATATCCAGAAGTGATTGGTTATCATCTCTAGATCTGTCTAAATAATCCAAGAAATAATTTAGATGTATCATAAAGCGATCATAGAAATGGTTATTCTCTTTGGTTCGCTGAATTGCATAGTCCGTTAAAACTTCTTCAACATTCCTGAGAATTTCTTTCCTCTTATCAATCGACTCCACAAGTTCCACTTCATTTTCACCTTCGGCATTAATGAAATGATAAGCAATCCGAATAATTTCGTCCTCAGGAAAATGATCCGCTAGCTTCTGGCTGTAAATTTCAAATGCTTCATTTGCGATTTGAAAAGCGACAGGATACTTAGTAGAAATATCTGGCAGATTACTATCCTTGTACCTTCCTTGTGCTAGAGCTTGGTAAGAACAGTAAATATGATCTGTCAAGGTTACGTAGAGATACTCTTGAATCGGATAATGATATTTCTTTGATAGCTTATCAATGATTTCATAAGTCACTGTGATAAAATCAAGCGGAACATCTTTGAGGAGAGCCATAAAGTTTTCTCTTGACTCTTCGGTCTTCATCCGAAAGATTTTCTCAACCTGCTGTTCAGCAATCAAATCTCCCTTCCTCTTTCCAAATGTAATCCCCTTACCAATCACAATCACTTCTTCTCCCTTATCATTTCTGACAAGCGAGACATTGTGATTCATTGGATTTAGAATTCGATACATGTCAACCTCCTTTTATATCTTAAAGGTATATGAGTACAAAAAATGACCACAAATGAACTAGAAAATCAGCCGATTTCTAATTCACCTGTGATCATGCCTAATATTACTTAGTAACACTCACCTTGTATTAACTTGTGATTTAAGTATAGCACAAGTAAGTTATTTTGTAAACCTTTACATACAACTTTTTTAAAATTTTTTTAGATTCATGTTCCTAACCTAGGAGGACTTGCTTACACGCGTTCTTTCCATGAAGTTGCTGTTGTTTGAAGAACTTTGTTGAGTTCGTCAATGTTTTCAAAACCAGTTGTACGAAGCCATTCGCGAGCTGCTGCTTCACCATCTTTGATGTAAGCTTCAACTGATCCAGCCCATGTAGCACGGCCACAAAGAACTCCATTGAAGTTTGCACCTGATTCATGAGCAAATACAAGAGTATCTTGGAAGAGTTTAGCTGATACACCAGCACTCAAGTAGATGTATGGCAAGTTAGTTGCTTCATCTTGTGCTTTGAAGAAGGCTGCTGCTTCTTCACGTGTGTAAACCACTTCACCCTCAGCAAAGCCTTCAACATATTTAATGTTAACAGGAACTTCTACTTTCAAGACATCAATGTTAAAGCGTGGGTCTGAGAAGACTTTCATAGCACCGATAACTTTGTGTGGTTTTACTTTAGCGTATTCTACAGAACCTGCATCAGCAATTTTTTCATCGTAAGCAAGGATTTCAAGGAAGAATGGGATATCTTCAGCCACACATTCAGAACCGATGCGTTCGATGTAAGCTTGTTTTTCTTGGTTGAGTTCGTCTGAGCTATCTACATCATAGTAAAGCAAGAATTTAACTGCATCTGCACCTTCTTCTTTAATACGTTTTGCAGACCAAACATCCAAGCAGTCTGGCAAGCGTTTTGTGCTTGTTGTGTCGTAACCTGTTTTTTCATAAGCAAGGAGAAGACCAGCTTTTTCATCAAGAGCTTTAGTTGCTGGAAGTCCATACTCAGGGTCAAGAAGCATTGATGAAGCGTATTTAGTCAATTCATCCGCTACCAAAACTTTAAGTTCTTCCATTTGAGCCACTGTTGGTTCTTCTGTTTGGTGTTGAGCCATGAGGCGTTTCAAAGCACCACGTTGGTCAAATGCAAGAGCTGAGATGATACCATTTTCATCAGAAAGTTTTTCTAAGCGTGCACGTTTTTGTTCTGTTAAAGCCATTTTATACCTCTTTTACTATTAATTGATCATATAGAGCTTGATAGTTGGCCATGTTGACATGACCAGTCATTTTTTCTTGAGCATTGAGCATACCAAGGACATTTGCCTTGATGAGTAATGCTGCATCCGATTCTTTGTGAAGCAGTCCTGAAGAAATTCCTGCCACAGTAGAGTCTCCAGATCCGACAGGGTTGACCACCTGAATTCTAGGAATATCTACCTTGTAGAAAGTGTCACCATGTTTGGCAAAAGCACCGTTGGCACCAAGTGAAACGATAATCCATTCAATACCTGCAAACAAAGGTTCTTGAAGGACTTCTTTTAATTCATCCAAATCCTCAGAAACTTCTCTTCCTAGAAGTTGAGACAATTCTTCATTATTTGGTTTGATGACTGTTGGTTTATGTGGTGATTCAAGAACCGCCTGAAGTGCTGCACCAGAGCAGTCCAAGACAACAGGCTTGCCAGCTTGATTAGCAAGTTCTACCAAGCTCGCATAGTAATCAACTGGAAGGCCAGCTGGCAGACTACCTGAGATAGCTACTACTTCAACTGACTCCAAGAGTTTTTTGAAATGTTCCAAAAAGTCTTGACCTTCCTGTTCCAATACTTCAGGACCTTTTTCAAGAACTTCTGTTTGGTTGTCTCCGTGTAAAATAGCGATACAGTTACGAGTTTCTCCTTGAATAGAGAAGAAATCTTTTTTTACTTGATTATCGATATGTTCAACCAAAAACTCACCAAGTTTGCCACCCACTAAACCAGTAGCAAGAACAGAATCCCCAAATTCTGAAAGTACTCGGGTAACATTGAGTCCCTTACCACCAGCCGTTTTGGTTACATCCACCACACGATTGACAGTATCAATCTTCAACTCATCCAAGGGATAGGAAATATCAATGGATGGGTTCATTGTGACTGTTAAAATCATAGGTCACCTCTTAGTCGTGGTATTCTCCGCGATCCCATTTTTCAAGGAATTCAGTGAAGAAGTTTGCGTCTGTTTGTTGAGCATTGTGACTTTCAAGGTGTTCAATTTTCGCAATCAATTTCTTGTTTTCTTCAGATGGTTTGTATTCAGCATGGATGAAAGCTTCGATGATATCACACATAAGCAATTCACCAGTAATCTTACCACCAAAACCGATAACGTTAGCGTTCAATTGTTCTTTAGCATAAAGAGCTGTTGTCATATCACGAACCAAGGCAGAACGGACACCTGGGACTTTATTTACAGCGTTGTTGATACCTACACCAGTACCACAGATACATACTCCAAGATCAGCTTGACCACTAGTTACAGCTTCCCCTACTTTTTTACCAAAGATTGGGTAGTGAGTACGTGTATGGTCATATGTACCAAAGTCAATGACTTCATATCCTTTTGATTTCAAAAATTCTGAAACCGCCATTTTTTCATCTGTTACGATGTGGTCACATCCAATTGCAATTCTCATTAGTTATTCCCTCCGATTAATTATATAAATCTAATATCATTTATCCTTACTCAATAAAAATCAAGATTAGCTTAGGAAGCGAGCTGCAAGCATAACTGAGGTTAGCTAAAGTGAGCTGACGACAGATTATCTTGATTTTTGAAGAGTATTAGCACATTTTGTTCAACATATCGACCCTAATTTGGTGACGTCCACCATCGTATTTTCCGTTAACAAATCCTTTAGCAATGTTTTTAGCCAATTCATCACCGACAAGTTGTGCACCCATAGTGATCATACGTGAGTTGTTGTGTCCACGAGTCATATAAGCTGAACGTTCGTCAGATACTTCTGCAGCAACCATTCCTTTAATCTTAGTTGCAACCATAAATGGACCAGCACCATAAGCATCAATCACGATACCAAGGTTTTGTTCTTCTTTGTTTACTTCTGCAGCAACAGCAAGAGTCACATCAACAAAGTCTTGACCTTCAGCTGTAACATCCACAACGTGGAAGTTTTCTTTTTCCAAGAAGTCTTTCACAACTTCTTTCAATCTCAAACCTGCAGCATCTGCACCGATAACAATAGACATATTGTATACTCCTTTTTATTTTTCTAGGCTAATAAAACCTTTTATAGTTAGCAGTTTATACTCTTCGAAAATCAAATTCAAACCGCGTCAACGTCGCCTTGCCGTACTCAAGTACAGCCTGCGGCTAGTTTCCTAGTTTGCTCTTTAATTTTCATTGAGTATTACCTACAAAAAGCTTTCTAGCAGTTTATTGACACATTGGATTGAATGAGATGAATGACACCTTATTCAAATTTAGGAAACCAGTTTCCTAGAAAATCCTTCTCCACGAAAGAAAATATAACAATTGATTGTTTGTTTGTTACAAACATCATTTGTTGCTTACAAACATAATATACTCCTATTTCCTAAAAAAGTCAACAGTTAATGTTTGTTTTTGTGTTTTTTTAATTAAAAAATTTCAATGTCAAAACCAATTTGATCCACTTGACCAGGTTCTAGGAGGCGAACATTCTTCTTATCTTCTAGATGATCTCCTTCTTCAAGGGAAGTTGACAAGCCAGACCATGGTTCAAAGGCAATGAAAGGTCCTTTGTTCAAAGTTGACCAGATAATAAGGTTTGGAAACTCTGCAAAGTGCACTTTCAACCCTTTATCATGTTTACGAGAACGAAGGGAAATTGTTCTAGATTGTAATTCATCTAAGGTGACTGCATCTGTACTGAAAAGATCATAGCTGAGGTCTAATTCTTTTTGACCTTCTAGCCATGGATTTCTATCTTGGAAATCCAACATACCAGTTTCTGGGAAAGGACGTGGAACAGAGCAAGTCTCCTCTTTCTCAAACTCTAAATAGTAATCTTCATAGACTTCATCATCAAATAGAGGACAATTAAATCCTGGATGTCCACCAATAAAGTAAGGCATGACCTTGCTAGTTTCTTTATTAAAGATCTTGTATTGAGTCCGCACTGTCTTGCCAGTAAGGCTATAAGTGATTTCTAGACGGAAATGATAAGGATAGTTTTGATAGCTATTCTCATCATCTTCAATTGCAAAAGTTACACTCTTATCTGTCTTCTCAACTAATTCAAATTCTTTCTTACGAACCAAACCATGACGAGGAATCTTTCCTTTGCTTTCTTGCCCCTTCTCATCTATATAGAAGGCTGTATCCTCTCTCAATGAACCACAAATGGGGAAGAGAACAGGAGCTTGTCCACTCCAATAAGTAGCATCTCCTTGCCACAAATACTCAAGACCTTCAGCATCTTTTATAGAAGAAAGAGCCCCACCAAAACTGTTAAATTGAACTCTTAGTTGTTCTGATTTTAATTCAATTACCATTATTTTCTCCGATTTCTTGATAGTTTATAAAAAACTAGGCTGTCACTCCTAATGGTATGACAACCTAGTTTCAACAATTTACACTCTGCGAAAATCCAATTCAAACTTCGTCAGCGTCGCCTTGCCGTAGATATGGTCACTGACTTCGTCAGTCTTATCTACAACCTCAAAACTATATTTTGAGCAACCTGCGACTCGCTTTCTAGTTTGCTCTTTGATTTTCATTGAGCTTACATTTTATAGGAGCGCATTATTTTGCTTTCGCTGCGTACTCTTCGTTACGTTTGATCATTTGTTTTCTGTACCATGCAAAGATACCGATATAGAATACAAGGAAGACTACAGCACCAAGGATTGCTTTGATATCACCAGTTGTAGTGTTACCAATTGTCCAACCAAGAAGTTTTTCGATTGGTCCTTCAAGAGTTGAGTGAGTGATCAATTGAGTTTCGCTCACACCTGCTGGGAAGGCACCTACACCTTTAGCAAGTTCTGTTGCAAACGGTGCGATAAGTGTACCTGAAAGAAGGAAGAGTGGCAACAAGAGTGTTCCGAAGATAATCATACGGAGCAATTTACCACGAGTTACAACCAAGAGAGCTGGAGTAACACCCATAGCGATGATACCTGCAAGTGGCAAAATACCATTTCCGACTTTTGAAAGAAGCACTGCTTCAATCAACATGATTGGTGCAAGTACGTTAGCACAAGCCCAGATTTCAGCACGACCAGCGATGAATGGCCAGTCAAGACCGATGTTGAATTTACGTCCTTGAAGACGTTTAGTAGCAACGTTTGTAATACCTTGTGAAAGTGGTTCTACTGCTGCGATGAACCAAGAACCGATAAGTGAGAAGAGTTCCAAAGATACACCGGCAGTCAAACCAAGAGACAACCATCCTTTAATAACCAGACGCCATTTATCTGCATCTTCAACACCTGCAATTGGATGTGGAGTTCCCATAATACCGATAACAATACCAAGGATGAAACCGATAAAGAATTTAGAACCCCAGAAACCGATTTTCTTGTTCAATTTAGCAGCGTCAAAGTCATATTTATCAAGGCCTGGGAAGAATTTCTCAAAAATCTTATCCAAAACCATGATAATTGGGTTCATCATGTAGTTCATGTGAGTTGATGTCATTGGTGATGAACTTGGAGCGTTAAGAAGGTCATCAAATGTAGGTTTCATCAAATCAGAGTTGATAATTTTCAACACACCAACAAGGACGATAGCTGCTGTAGCAATAAAGAGTGAAACCCCTTGACTCACACCGTTGTTGTCTGCATACCATTTAATCAAAAGACCTGTGATAGACAAGTGCCAGATATCGAAGATATCAACATCAAGTGTATCAGTTTTCTTCATAGCTAGCATCACTATGTTGACAATCAACATGATAAGCAAGAAGTATAGTGTCCAAGCAGAACCCCAAGTGATTGTTGCAAGTGGTGCCCAACCAACGTCAGTGATACTCAATTGGATACCTGTGTTTTCAACGAATTTTGCTAGTGATGCTGAGAAAGCAGTGTTTAGCATACCGATGATGGCACCGATACCTGTAAGAGCGATGGCAAGTTTGATACCACCTTCAAGCGCTTTGGAGAATTTCACTCCAAAAAGTAGAGCCAATATTGTCAAAATGATCAACATGATGACAGGACCACCCATATCTAAGACGGGTGTAAAGACCTTTTTGATTAGGTCAAAGATTGCATCCATAACAGTTCCTCCCTTTTTTATGTTATATGAATGTTAACAAATTAGAATTAGCTTAATCCGTGTTCTTTGATAGCTGCTTCAATATTGTCAAATACTGGAGCGCTCATTGCTGGGATACGGAATAAGATTGGTCCAGCTTCGATAACTGGAATACCTGGATCAAAACCAAGATCTGTCGCAGCAATTGGTGTGAAGATGTCATAACCTTTGATAAGGTCTTCGTTAACGTCTTTTACCATAACAGCATCACAGTGAACATCAAAACCACGGTTTGAAAGTTCTTCTTCAAGAGCACTTTTAATTTGGTGGCTTGAGTTAACACCTGCACCACAGGCAGCAAGAATTTTAATCATATGGATTTCCTCCGATTTAATATTTTTAATAGACAAGATTAAGCGATTGCTTCAGCTATATAAGCATAGAGGGCTTCTGGTTCAGAAATTTTTGATAGGTCTTCAAGATGACCATTTCCAGTAAAGAAGTCCATCAACTGAGCAAGAATGTTTGTTTGACTTGAACTTGAGTTATTAATGATAAAGAAGAGTAAAGATACTTCTACTTCCTTATCTGGTGCAATCATATTGTGGAAAGTCACTGGTTTATCTAATCGAACGACCACAACTTTTTCAGCTAGATTATGAACAATATCTGTATGAGGAATAGCCACATTCGGCAAATCCTTACCCAAAAATTCCATATCTAAGCCAGTTGGAAATGACTTTTCACGCGTGATCAAGGCTTCACGATAAGTCGGAGTTACGATTTCTCGTTCTTCCAATAAAGTTGCAACCTGATCAAAGAGATGTTCTTGATTATCCGCTTCTAAGCAAAACACAAGGTTTTTGTCAAAGAAATGATCTAATCCCATAAGGTTTTCCCTTCTTTCCATTAACTTTATGCTATAAGTATAACACTATATGAAACCGTTTTCAATGATTTTCTGTTGTTTTTTGTCTCTTTTTTTATATTTTTGTTGTTTTTATAGTTTCTTATTAAAAAACGAACACATAAACAAACATTTCAAACATTTTTTTCTGTTCTAGAAACTAAAAAAGCAGACCATCTAAGCCTGCTTTACGATTAATTCTTATATAAATTTCCTATGAACAAGGAAAGGCATTTCTGATAACTTATTCTTCATCCATACTCAAGACGCTGAGAAAGGCTTCTTGTGGAACTTCTACTGATCCGATGGCTTTCATGCGTTTCTTACCAGCTTTTTGTTTTTCAAGGAGTTTGCGTTTACGAGAAACGTCACCACCATAACATTTAGCAAGTACATTCTTACGAAGGGCCTTGATATCAGTACGAGCGACAATCTTGTGTCCAATTGCTGCTTGAATTGGTACCTCGAATTGTTGACGAGGGATGATTTTCTTGAGCTTATCAACGATGAGTTTCCCACGTTCGTAAGCAAAATCCTTGTGAACGATAAAGCTGAGGGCATCCACCTTGTCTCCGTTGAGAAGGATATCCATTTTCACAAGCTTAGATGGGCGGTACTCTGACAATTCATAGTCAAAGCTTGCATAACCACGTGTTGAAGACTTGAGTTTATCAAAGAAGTCGAAGACGATTTCAGCAAGAGGAATTTGATAGATAACATTAACACGGTTATCATCGATATAATCCATAGTCACAAAGTCCCCACGCTTACGTTGAGCTAATTCCATCACTGCTCCGACGAACTCTTGCGGTACCATGATTTGCGCTTTAACATATGGCTCTTCAATGGTCGCAATCTTGGTTGGGTCTGGGAACTCAGATGGGTTAGACACATCCATAGACTCACCATCGGTCAAATTAACCTTATAGATAACGGATGGAGCTGTCATGATGAGGTCGATGTTGAACTCACGTTCCAAACGTTCTTGGATAACATCCATATGGAGAAGTCCAAGAAAACCACAACGGAAACCAAATCCAAGGGCCTGAGATGTTTCTGGTTCAAACTGCAAACTGGCATCATTCAGTTGCAATTTTTCAAGGGCTTCACGTAGGTCATTATACTTGTTTGACTCGATAGGATATAGACCCGCAAAGACCATAGGATTCATCTGCTTGTAACCATGTAATGGCTCTGCCGCAGGATTGGTTGCCAAGGTAACGGTATCACCCACACGCGTATCCTGAACCGTCTTAATAGAAGCCGCAATATAACCAACGTCACCAGTCGCAAGGAAATCACGACCAACTGCCTTAGGAGTAAAAATTCCAACCTCAGTCACATCAAAAGTCTTGCCATTGCTCATAAGCTGAATCTTATCGCCAGGTTTGACCACACCATCCATGACACGCACTTGGAGAATAACCCCACGGTAAGCATCGTAAACTGAGTCGAAAATCAAGGCCTTCAGTGGTGCCGTCACATCACCCGTTGGGGCTGGTACTTTTTCTACGATTTGCTCGAGGATTTCTTCAATACCGATACCAGCCTTGGCAGAAGCCAATACTGCTTCACTGGCATCCAAACCAATGACATCTTCAATCTCTGTACGCACGCGCTCAGGATCTGCAGCTGGTAGGTCAATTTTATTAATGACTGGCATGATTTCCAAATCATTGTCCAAGGCTAGATAAACGTTGGCAAGGGTTTGAGCTTCAATCCCTTGGGCAGCATCGACCACCAAAATAGCCCCCTCACAGGCAGCGAGCGAACGTGAAACTTCATAGGTAAAGTCCACGTGCCCCGGCGTGTCAATCAAGTGGAAAATATAAGTTTCCCCATCTTTTGCAGTATAATTGAGCTCGATGGCATTCAACTTAATGGTAATTCCACGTTCCCGCTCTAGATCCATGCTATCCAAAAGCTGGGCCTGCATTTCACGACTTGAAACCGTCTCTGTCTTTTCCAAAATGCGGTCTGCTAGAGTCGATTTTCCATGGTCAATATGGGCGATAATAGAGAAGTTACGGATCTTCTCCTGTCGTTTTTTCAATTCTTCTAAGTTCATGATTCTCTTCCTTTCAGGGTATCTATTTATTATAAGTTGTTTTTGACATTTTGACAAGACCATACCCTGCTAGGAGTACTAATCTTCAGCAACAAAGCCGTCATTTTCGATAAAGTGATGTTCTGTCATTCCTTGGTCTGTAAAGACAATCCCATGAAGGACACCACCATAGACAGCTCCTCCGTCCATCCCAATCTTACCATCTTCTGTAGTCCAAAGCTCAGCTGTACCGCGTTCTTGCTTCAGCAAACCATAAACTGGTGTGTGACCAAAGACAATGGTTTTTCCAGTATGATTTTCGGCTTCGTGGAATGGTTTTCTGAGCCAGACTTTCTTGTAATCTGTTGTTTCATGCCAGTCATCCAAGGTCAAATCAATACCTGCATGAACAAAGATATACTTATCTGTCTCTACCACAAATGGCATTTGACGAATAAATTCGACCAAATCTGCCGCTTCAGTAGCAACACACTTGGCATCTTCTACTCCGTCAACTGGTGCATCCAAGGGACGACCTAGGATAGAGTTAATGGTTGTATCTCCACCATTGCGACGATAATGGTCATAACTTTCTTCTGGGTCATCGAGCCAAGTCAAAAACATATACTCGTGATTTCCTGACAAACAGATCGCCCCTTGATTGTCCACCAAGTCCTTAACTATCTCTAGAACACGGCGACTATCTTCACCACGGTCAATCAAGTCCCCTAGAAAGAGCAACTGGGTCTGACCATCCCAGGTTTTGAGAAGGTCTTCTAGCATCCCAGCTTTTCCATGAACATCTCCAATAACATAATAGTCTGTCATCTTATTTCTCCCTGTTTCTCAACAATTCTCTGGCTTGCGTCAGGGCGGCTTCTGTGACATCATCACCTGCCAACATCTTAGCAACTTCTTCCACTCGCTCTTCAACCGTCAAGAGACGAACAGTCGAAACTGTTGAATGGTCATTGCTAATCTTTTCAATAAAGAATTGATAATCCGCAATCGCAATCACTTGTGGCAAATGGGAAATAGCCAGAACCTGACCATGCTGGCCAATCTTGTGAATCTTCTGCGCAATAGCCTGGGCAACACGTCCTGAAACTCCCGTATCCACTTCATCAAAGACAATACTGGTCTTGCCTTCTTTACGTGAAAAGGCGGACTTAATGGCTAGCATGAGACGAGATAATTCCCCACCAGACGCAACCTTGACCAAGGGTTTAAAGTCTTCGCCAGGGTTGGTTGAAATGTAAAACTCGACCGTTTCATTGCCTTCACGGCTGAATTTTCCCTTGCTAAAACGAACCTGAAACTGGGCTTTTTCCATATAAAGATCTTGCAGTTCTTGTTTAATCTCAGCTTCGAGCTGCTGAGCCAAATCATGACGAGCAGAGGCAAGCTGACCTGCCAAGGCGACAAGATTGACTTCCAATTTCTTAAGCTCTGCTTCCATATCCTCAGACGAAAGGTTATTGCCTGTCAAGAGATTGTATTCTTCCGTAATCTTGGCAAAATAAAGCAAGACATCGTCTACAGTCCCACCATACTTACGGGTAATAGTATGAAGGAGGTCTAAACGATTCTCAACCTGCATGAGACGATTGCCATCAAAATCAAGGTCCTCTATAATAGCTTCCAAACGTTTGCTAATATCTTCTAAGACATAGTAGGTCTCAGACAAAGAGCTTGAAATTTCACGGTATTCAGGGTCATACTCTTCAACACTTTCCATGTCATTCATGGCTGAACGAACATTGGCCAGACTTGAAAAGTCTTCATTGTCCAACATACTGTAGGCATTGGTCAACGTATCCGCAATATTTTTATGATTGAGAAGTTTATCACGCTCTTGATTGAGAGCCAGATCTTCTCCAGCCTGCAAGTTTGCTGCCTCAATCTCTGCCATTTGAAATTCCAACATTTCGATACGTGCCTTGTGTTCCTGTTGGTTTTTCTTGACTTCCAGAACCTGCTTACGCATTTTACGGTAGGCATCAAAACTCGTTTGATAGGTTTCTTTCAAATTCCAAAAAGCTACATCACCGAATTCATCCAACATCTGGATATGCAGTTGAGGACGCATTAACTCCTCTTGGTCATGCTGACCATGAATATCTACTAGATGTTGTCCAATAGCACGCAAAACAGATAGATTGACCATCTGGCCATTGACACGACTAATACTCCGACCATTTTGCAAGATTTCTCGACGGATGATAATCTCATCACCCATTTCCAAACCTTGCTCATCAAAAATTTCCTGTAAAAGACGACTATTCTCAACTGAGAAAAGCCCCTCTATCTCTGCCTTTGGCGCACCATGACGAATAACATCTGTCGTAGCACGAGTCCCCAACATCATATTCATGGCATCAATGATAATCGACTTCCCTGCACCCGTTTCACCAGTCAGGACAGTCATTCCCTTTTCAAAATTGAGGGAAATAGCCTCAATAATGGCAAAGTTTTTTATCGAAATTTCAAGTAACATATAGACCTACCAATTTTTTACTTGTTCAAAGATTTCCTCAGCTAGATTTTCACTTCTGGCAATGACTAAAATCGAGCTATCATCAGCTAAACAGCTAAAAATCTTATCCGCAAAAGTCTCGGTTAACTGAGCTTTTACAAAAGCTGTATTTCCTGGGATAACTTGGAGATTGATCATCTTATCCATCAATTCAGCTGACTCAATATTGTCTTCAGCCAGTTGCAAACTTTTTACGATTGATTTTGGCAATTCATAGACATAGGTGTTGTCTCTCAAAGGAATTTTGACAATACCTAGCTCTTTGATATCTCGGGATACCGTTGCCTGAGTGGCAGTGATGCCTGCCTCTTTCAAATGTTCTACAATTTCTTCTTGCGTGCCGATTTGATAATCTGTCACAAATCGTCTAATTTTTTCAAGTCTCTCTTTTTTATTCATTTTTAAATTGACTATGCGCCCTCTCTACTACTTCTTCAATCTCAGCAAGAACCTGATTGCTTGCTGACTCTTCTTTTTTCAAATACGCTAAAAACTCAATATTTCCATGACCGCCTTGGATGGGAGAAAAGTCCAAACCAAGAACTGAAAAGCCTTCCTCTACTGCCATGGTTGTGACAGATTCAAGGACATGTTGATGGACCTTGGCATCGCGAATAATTCCATTTTTCCCAATCTGCTCACGTCCTGCTTCAAACTGAGGCTTAACCAAAGCCACGACCTGCCCTTGATTAGTCAAGACACGGTGCAAGGCCGGTAAAATAAGGCTGAGGGAAATGAAACTCACGTCAATACTGGCAAAGCTCGGTTCCTGCTCAAAATCAGTCTTTTCAGCATAGCGGAAATTAAACTGCTCCATGCTGACAACCCGTGGGTCTTGGCGTAATTTCCAAGCCAACTGATTGGTACCGACATCAACTGCAAAGACAAGTTCAGCACCATTCTGCAGCATAACATCGGTAAAACCTCCAGTAGAAGCACCGATATCAATCGTTGTTGCCCCTTCTACTGACAAATCAAAGACCTGCAAGGCCTTTTCCAGTTTCAAGCCACCACGACTAACATATTTGAGTTTTTCACCCTTGAGTTTCAGCTCGGTGTCATCTGGAATTTTCTCTCCTGGCTTGTCAAACCGTTCTCCATTCAGGACTGCTACGACTAGGCCAGCCATGACACCGCGCTTGGCCTGCTCTCGCGTTTCAAACAAGCCCTGTTTATAAGCTAGTACATCCACTCTTTCCTTAGCCATTGATTCTCAAACTTTCTACTACTTTTACAATCGATTCTGTTTCAAAGGGAATCTGCTGGGCAATGTCTTCTAATTTGGCATTAGCTTGATCCAGTGTTTGGTTACAAAAGGCAATAGCCTCTTCCAAGCCTAACAAGGCTGGATAGGTTGACTTTTCAGCCTGCAGGTCCTTTTGTGGCGTCTTGCCGATTTCCTCAAAACTAGCTGTCACATCAAGCACATCGTCTCTGACTTGAAAGGCCAATCCAATCAATTCACCAACAGTTTTCAGTTTTGCTTGTATTTCAGGAGCCAATTCAGCTATAATAGCAGCTGCCTGGAAGGGATAGGCTAGTAGTTTCCCAGTCTTATTGGCATGAATGGTCTGGAGTTCTTCCAAAGACAAATGCTGGTGTTCGCCTTCCATGTCCAAAACCTGCCCTGCTACCATGCCCAGACTACCTGACGCTAGGGATAAGTTGGCAATCAAGTCTACCTTAATCTGACTTGGCAAACCTGCCTGCGCTATCAAGGCGTAAGGATCTAGGAATAAAGCATCTCCAGCCAAAATTGCCATAGCTTCACCAAATTTCTTGTGGTTGGTCAAGTGTCCCCGACGGTAATCATCATCATCCATAGCCGGAAGATCATCGTGAATCAAGCTCCCTGTATGAATCATTTCCAAGGCCGCAGCCACCTGCGCGTGAGCAGGTTTGATGGCAATATGCAAGGCTTCCAAAACTTCTAACAAGAGAAAAGGCCGAATACGCTTGCCACCAGCATGAATAGAATAGAGAACAGACTCTCGCAAACTAGAGGCAAACTGGTGGTCTCCATAAAAGTCTTCCAAAGCCGACTCGACAAGAGCTAATTTTTCTTGCTTTTTCATTCAAAATCACTTTCTGTTCCGTCTTCTTGCATGACCTTGACCAAGGTCTTCTCAGCCTTGTCCAGCGTCGCTTGGAGCTCTTTTGACAAGACCATTCCCTTCTGAAAGGCAGCAATCGCATCTTCCAGAGCAATTTCACCATTTTCCAAACTTTGAACAATGGTTTCCAGTTCTGCTAGATTTTCCTCAAATTTCTTTTGTTTTGACATCTTTAACCTCTAATTCTACTTGACCATCTCGCATCAAAAGCGTCACTTGGTCTTTTTTCTTCAAACTCTCAACTGAATCTACAACGGACTCTTCTTTTTTGACAATAGCATAACCACGCGCCACGATTCGACTGGTATCCAACATCAACAAGGCTTCTGAAAGTCTTTTCACCTCAGCAACCTTGGCATCATAAACCAAAGCCATTTGGCTACGGAGGAGCTTATCCAACTGGCCTAGACGGTCTTGATAACGTTGAATTTTGGTAACGGGTGATAATTGGACCAGTTGATGAGTCCTTGCTTGGACGACTTGTTTGTTATCAGAAATCCGTGTTCGCAAACTTTGTTTTAATCGCAGTTGCAGTTGGTCCAAGCGTTGCAAATAGCCATCATACAAACGCTCTGGCTGTCTAAAGATAACAGACTGACTGCATTTTTTCAAAGCTTCTTGTTTCTTCGATAGGACATTTCGGACTGCTGTTGCCATCCGTTTTTCTTGATTTTGCAAATGAGCTAATAGATCCAACTTGGTCACAGGTGTTGCCAGTTCAGCCGCTGCTGTTGGTGTGGCAGCGCGGCGATCTGCCACAAAATCTGCCAAGGTCACATCCGTCTCATGCCCCACACTAGAGATAACTGGTAAACGAGATTCAAAAATAGCTCGTACCACAATTTCCTCGTTAAAGGCCCAGAGATCCTCGATAGAACCCCCACCACGACCAATAATCAGCAAGTCCAAATCGTCCCGTTGATTAGCACGCGCAATATTTCGAGCAATTTCTTCTGCTGCCCCTTCACCTTGCACCTTAGTTGGATAAAGCAGGATATCGACACCTGGGAATCGCCTGCTGACGGTCGTGATAATATCTCGAATCACGGCTCCACTGCGACTGGTTACTACACCAATTCTCTTAGAAAATTGGGGCAGAGCTTGCTTGAAGCGTTCTTGAAACAGGCCTTCTTCTGTCAATTTTTTCTTGAGTTGTTCAAACTGAATCGCAAGCGCCCCAACCCCATCAGGCTCAGCCTTTTCAATGATGATGGAGTAGCTACCACTTGGTTCATAGACCTGCACACGCCCAATCACATTGATTTTCATTCCTTCTTCTAGGTCGAAACCTAATTTCTGATAAACCCCAGACCAAATAGTCGCTTGAATAACTGCATGGTCATCTTTTAGGGAGAAATATTGGTGAGTAGGTCGTTTACGAAAGTTGGAAACTTGACCAGTTAAATAGACCCGTTCCAAGTAAGGGTCTTTATCGAATTTCATTTTCAGATACTTGGTCAAAGTTGTTACCGATAAATACTTTTCCATCTCCACCTACTATTCATTTTCTTGCTCTTTCATGGGTATTATTATACCAAAAATATGCCTAAAAATCTCCATTTATGTACCATTATGAGAGAAAAATAGAAAAAGGAGGCAAAGCCTCCACATCTGATTATTTGCTGTTTCGAGCTTCTTCCAAAATCTTTGCAATCTTGGTTGTCAACAGGTCGATAGCCACTGTATTGCTGACTCCCTCAGGAATGACGATATCCGCATAACGCTTAGTCGGCTCGATAAACTGGTGGTACATTGGTTTAACCACACCTAAGTACTGGTCAATAACGCTATCAAGGCTACGGCCACGCTCTTCCATATCACGCTTGATACGACGAATAATGCGCACATCGTCATCCGTATCCACAAAAATCTTGATATCCATCAAATCGCGCAGGCGCTTGTCCTCCAAGACCAAAATCCCCTCAACGATAAAGACATCTTGAGGTTCCTGACGATAGGTCTTGCTGCTTCGTGTATGCTCTGTATAGTCATAAGTCGGGATGTCCACCGGACGCCCTGCCAACAATTCCTTAATCTGCTCGATCATCAAGTCTGTATCAAAAGCAAAAGGATGGTCATAGTTGGTTTTGACACGCTCTTCAAAGGTCAAATGAGACTGATCCTTGTAGTATGAATCATGTTCAATCATGGAAATCTTTTCATCAGGGAAGTGCGATAAAATGGCTCTTGAAACACTGGTCTTACCACCACCAGAACCACCTGTCACTCCGATAATGATTGGTCTATTTTGCATGCTATCCTCCGTTTTTTTATCCGTCGTCTATTCTATCACATTTTTTACAAAATTTATAGTCTGATTTAGATAGTCAAGGGGAAGAATTCCATCCCCGCACTCCAGTTAGATTAGATAAAAACCTTTCTTGGCTTGTAGAGATTTCCTCGTTTTTCTAGAATGGCTAGCAATTTATCATCTTCAAAGGCAGCTAATTCTTGTTCTGTTTGTTCGAGCTCTATAAAACGACCAAAGCGTACTTCTGTAGCCTCTTCTGGAGTTAGGAAAACTTTGACGAGGTCTCCTGTCCCAATCTCTAGAGGATAGAGAAAGTCCAGTTGACCAGCCTCTACTTTTTCAGCAATTTCTTCTAAGGTAAGAGCATCTTCTAACTGCAAACCAGCTGCACTAATCCGTGTCAAATGTGACATATGGGCAGCATAGCCAAGTTTTTCTCCCAAGTCAACTGATAATGTACGGATATAAGTCCCCTTGCTACATTTCACCTGGAAAGTAAAGCGTGCAAGTTCGCCCTCATAAGAAATCGGACTTGTCCGCTCAAAGCTATAAATAGTCACCTGACGTTCTGGACGCTCCACTTCCTGACCAGCACGCGCATACTCATAGAGCTTACGACCATTGACCTTAACAGCCGAATACATAGGGGGAATCTGAGTAATAGGTCCAGTCAAGCTAGCAATCGCTTCATCGACAAGCTTTTCATCCAAGTGCGACAAAATAGGTGTCTCTGCGACCACTTCCCCACTGGCATCCTCAGTCGTCGTGGAATAGCCAAGAGTGATTTCACCCTCATAGACCTTGCCCTCATCCTGCATAAACTCGACCATTCGTGTCGCCTTACCAACTGCAATCGGCAAAACACCCACCACATCCGGATCCAAGGTCCCACCATGACCAATCTTCTTAGTTCCCAAAATCTTACGCAGTTTAAAAACCGCATCATGCGAGGTCATCCCTGCTTCTTTTTTTAAGTTAATAATACCGTTCATTTTTGCTTTCTCACTCCCCCTTCAATGCTTCAAACTTCGCTTTCATGGTTGGATTTTTTCGGGTCAATTTTTTTACGGATACATCCTCCAATTTGTTATTTGCAAGACGGAGTTGGTTTTCGGATGTGGTTAGGAACTTCTTGACCTCTTCCATGCGTTTGATGGCCTTGTCGATTTCATCGATAGCTTTGCCAAAGTTGGTCGAAGCTGAATTATAGTTTTTAGCAAAAGCTAGCTTAAAGGCATCCAAGTCTTCCTCAAAATGCGTAATGTCGATATTTTGCTCGCGAACTAAGGCCAACTCCTGCTTGTATTTTAGGGAATTAAGCGCCGCATTTCGCAAAAGCCCAATCAACTGAATAAAGAATTGAGGACGAACCACATACATCTTTTCGTACTCGTGGCTGACGTCTACAATCCCTGTGTTAAAGTAATCATTATCGGCCTCAAGCATGGTTACCAAAACCGCATATTCACAGTTCTTCTCCCGACGGTCCTTGTCCAATTCCTTGTAAAAATCTGCATTCTTATGCTTCTTCTCTGTTCCATCTGCTTCATTTTTCATCTCAAACATGATAGAAATGATTTCGACTCCATTTTCATCACACTCACGGAAGATAAAGTCCCCCTTAGACCCACGCGCAGAAACCTTGTTATCCTTTTCAAAGTAAGCATTTGGAAAGGCAAAACTGCGGACCTTGTTAAACTCACTCTCTGCATACTGTTCCAGACTTTCCCCGATGGCTTTTGTAGATTGTTGAGCCTTGAAATTCTTGTAAAATTCGACTTGTTCACTAGCTGCCTTGAGCTGGGCTTCATAGTTTTGCTTAACAGAAGCCAAAGATAATTCATTTTCCTTTTCCTGCAAAAGCAGTTGGTTTTTAACCTGATCGCGTTCTTTTTCAAGGTCAGAAAGAGTCTTTTGCAGTTGATTTTCATGCTCTAAACGCAAGGTTGCCAATTGGTTTTCCAAGGCCTGTACTTCCTTGTCCTTAGCCAATAAGGCCTCATGACTTGCCTGTTCAACCTCTTTCTTGGCCAATTCTTTTTCTGTATCAAAATTTTGGATTTGACTCTGTAATTGAGCAATTTCTTGGTCTTTTTGAGCTAGTTTAGACTGTTGCTCATTCATGGCCTTTTGCTCTGCCAAAGCCAGTTCCTGCATCATGCGATCGTGTAGTTCCTTATCAAACTCTGCTGTTCTCACTTGGGACAAAAGTTCAGCATACTGACTTTCATTTACTGTAAAGACTTCCCCACAGTTGGGGCATTTGATTTCGTTCATATCGTTCCTCTTTCTAGACTTCTGTAACCATTATATCATGCCTAAGGGAAAATCAAAAACAGCGAGTCGAAACCCACTGTTTATCTTCTTTTTCTTTAAATTTTTTCCAAGGCCAAGCGCAAGTCTTCAATCAAATCCTCTACATTTTCAAGTCCGATTGACAAGCGGATTTGGTTTGGTGTGACTCCTGCTGCTTCAAGGTCTTTTTCTGACAATTGACCGTGAGTGGTTGTAGCTGGATGAACAACAAGCGATTTAGCATCTGCCACGTTTGCTAGGTCAGAAAAGATTTCCAAATTATCAATTACCTTGCGTGCTTCTGCCTCCCCACCTTTGACATGGAAGGTAAAGATTGAGCCCACACCTTTTGGCAAATATTTCTCAGCCAAGGCATGGTAGGGACTATCAGCAAGTTTTGGATAGTTGACTTTTTCTACCTTAGGATGGTTGACAAGGAAATCAACAATTTTCTCAGCATTTTGCACATGACGTTCGACACGAAGAGAAAGGGTTTCAAGTCCTTGGAGCAAGAGGAAGGCATTAAATGGTGACAAGGCTGCACCTGTATCACGAAGCAATTGAACACGGACAGCGATAATAAAGGCTGCTACACCCACATCACGAGTATAGCTCAAATTGTGGTAGCTTGGGTCTTCCTCAACAAATTGAGGGAATTTACCTGAAGCCGCCCAGTCAAAACGACCGCTATCGACAATCACTCCACCAATAGTCGTACCATGCCCACCGATAAACTTAGTCGCAGAGTGAATGGCAATATCTACGCCGTGAGAGAAGACGTTAATCAAGTAAGGTGTGGCAAAAGTATTGTCAGAAACGAGTGGAATCTGGTGTCTATGCGCGATCTCAGCTAATTTTTCCAAGTCAGGAATGTTAATCAAAGGATTACCCAAAGTTTCAATCAGAACAAGCTTGGTATTGTCATTAATAGCTGCTTCTACTTCCTCCAAATTATCCACATCGACAAAGGTTGTTGTTATCCCATAACGAGGAAGGGTTTCTTTCAAGAGATTGAAAGTCCCACCGTAAATAGTTGATGCTGCTACAACATGGTCACCAGCATGGGCAAGAGCCAAAATCGTATAAGTCACTGCAGCCATACCTGATGCGGTTGCAAGAGCTCCAACACCACCTTCAAGAGCAGCAATTCTTTCTTCAAAGGCAGCTGTTGTAGGGTTGGTGATACGAGTATAAATGTTCCCTGGTTTTCTCAAGGCAAACAAATCGGCACCTTCCTGCGTATCATCAAAAACAAAGGATGTTGTTTGATAAATCGGCACTGCACGAGACTTGGTAGCTGGATCCACAACTTGACCAGCATGTAGTTGCAGAGTTTCAAATTTAAAATCACGAGTCATAAAACGACCTCCAAATAGTTTGATTAAGGATATTCTAGCACTATCGGCCTATCTTGACTAATACCTCTTTTCTATATTTTGATATAAGGAGCGACTATTACTTCTTACAAAATCGAAAAAAGCACGAATCAATCGTGCTCATTTTCTTAATCTACATAAGTGTCTTCGTTTTTATTGAGGAAGGCATATGGAAGACCCATCAAAAGACCTCCACCAATCAAGTTTCCAACGAAGGTTACACCCCAGTGGCGAAGCATATTTCCAACACCGAAGTTAGCAATTGAGTCAGCAGCAACACTGAATTTTACAATCGCGAAAGAAGCAAAGTTCGCCGCAATGTGCTCGTTTGTTAAGAATACAAACATGTAAATCGCTGACAACACAAGCCAAAGTTTGGCACCACCATCTTTGACCAAAACAAATGAAAGAATCGCAATATTTACGAAAATATTTGCCAAAATCGCCTCAAGTAAGATTAATTCATTTGAACGGCCTAACTTCATCTCAACAACCCCTGAAATGAAACTATCGTGTGTCAGATGTGCATAAGCTGCCGAATGAGCAAATCCCCAACCTGCTATCAAGGCTCCAATAAGGTTGAACAAGGTACAGTAAAGTAAAATCTCAGCTGTCTTTCTCCAAGAGATTTTTTTCAAGAAACTACCAGCAGTCAAGAACATCATGTTTGATGTTACCAACTCGGCATTCAAGAAAACAATGTAGGCCAATCCCCAAGCAAAGACAAATGGGAAGAGGAAGCGTCCACTACCTGGTGCAATTTTATTAATCAAGTCAGCCCCAACTGCACCTGCAGCAGTACTGAAGGTTAAAAATGCACCTGCGAACATAGAACGAATCGCATACTTAAATTTGCTTTGACTATAAAGACTTTCTTTCTTCTTGCAAGCAAATTCAATCTTTGAGATAAATTCTGAAGAAACCATAATAAACTCCTAAAAATTTTTTACCTGATAATTATATCACAAACGTTAAAATTAAGGAAGCGTTTTCTGTATTTCATAAAAGTTTATTCTTATGAAAAGCTTAAAAAATCAGTGAAATCCAAGATTTCACTGATTTGTATTAATAAAATTGTTTGTATGGTTGATTGAAAGCTGTTAGGATTTCATCAGATGTTTGTGAATATTCTTTTGTTTCTTTCAAATCGCCTTTTACAATAATACGTTCTGTGGCAGCAAGGTCTTCACAGGTTACTAATGTAATCTCATTGACCCCATCTCTATCATCAACTTCATCAACACGATCCGGTGTAACACGTTTGACTTCACGTATTTCATAAGTATAAACTTTATTTTTATCGGTTAGATAAATCTTCATACCATTTTTAGCGTTATCTAAAGGAGAAAATAACATTTTATTAGCATTATTGACACCAAAAATATGATGACTAGCTAGACTATAATTTCCTTTCCCCATCACTTGATCGCGTTTCATGGTACCAGCACCATAGAAGAGATTGACATTATCAAGCCCTTTAAAAATTGGCAGATTCATTTCTAATTCAGGAACTGCAATTCCGCCGATAACTGGTAATTTTTGAGCATCCCATTGAGAAGCTAGAACAGCTTCCGAAGAGATAGCATTGACAGAATCAAAATCAAAATTTCCTTCTGTATCCTGATTTTCTTCTATTTTTTCTTTTGATACCTGACTAACTTGGTACTTATTGGTATTCCAAACTATGAAAATATCACGAATTTTAGCATTAAAAATCAAAGCAATTGATAGTAGTATCAGAAATCCTGCCAGGACATTTGTCAGCAGATTTTTCCGTTTGTTTTTCTTTTTATTATTTTTTTGAGACATTATGCTTCACCTTCTGTTTCGTTTTCTGTCCCAACTTCTTCTTTTTCTGCCGCTGCAACCGTAGTAAAGGTTACAATTTTAGCATCTTGATCCAGACGCATTACTTTAACTCCCATAGTTGAGCGTCCTGTTTGTGAAATATTGGCAACATTGGTTCGAATCATGACACCTGTATCAGTGATAATCATCAAGTCTTCATCACCTTTCACAGTCAAGAGACCTGATAGAGGACCATTTTTTTCAGCTACATTAGCCGTCTTCATCCCTTTACCACCACGACCTTTTGTTGGATATTCAGTCGCAACTGTACGCTTACCATATCCTTTTTCAGTAATGATAAGAACCTCATCTTGATCAGTAATTACGCTAGCACCAACTACTGTGTCTCCCTCACGGAGATTAACACCTTTCACACCTGTGGCGATACGACTCATGCCGCGAACGGCTGATTGATTAAAGCGAACTGCATACCCAAACTTGGTACCAATGATAATATCCGTATTTTCTTCCGTCAACAAGACATTAATCAACTCATCTTCATCTTTGAGGTTCAATGCCTTAAGTCCATTTTGACGAATATTAGCAAATTCCTTAACGCTGGTTCTCTTTACAATACCATGACGGGTTGTGAAGAAGAGGTAAGCGTCATCACTGCGTTCAGACTCAACATTGATAATAGTCTGAATACTTTCACCTTCATCCAATTTCAAGAGATTGACTACTGGTAGCCCTTTGGCTGTCCGACCATACTCAGGAATTTCATAACCTTTCAGGCGATAGACACGTCCTTTATTTGTGAAGAAGAGTAAATGATCATGAGTGCTAGTTGACACTAACTCTCGGACAAAATCGTCATCCTTAACACCTGTCCCTTGAACACCGCGGCCACCACGTTTTTGAACAGTAAACTCAGCTTGGTCCAGACGTTTGATGTATCCCTTGTTAGAAAGCGTAATCAAGACATCCGATTCTTCAATCAAATCCTCATCTTCAAGACTCAAGACTTCACCGACCATCAATTCAGTACGACGTTGGTCACCAAACTTACGCTTGACTTCATCTAATTCATCTTTGATGATTTGAGAAACACGTTCTGGTTTAGCAAGAATATCTGCTAAATCCGCAATCAGAGCCAAGAGGTCATCATACTCAGACTGAATCTTATCGCGTTCCAAACCTGTCAAACGACGGAGACGCATATCAAGGATGGCCTGACTTTGACGTTCAGAAAGCTTAAACTTGCTCATCAACTCAGCTTGTGCTTCAGCATCCGTTTCACTAGCACGGATGATACGAATCACTTCGTCGATATGGTCTAGCGCAATCAAGAGACCTTCTAAGATATGAGCACGCGCTTCCGCTTTTTCCTTATCAAAACGAGTACGACGAACAACCACTTCTTTTTGGTGCTCAATATAAGCATCCAAAATCTGACGAAGAGATAAAATCTTCGGCACCCCATTTTGAATCGCCAACATATTAAAACCAAAGTTGGTTTGCATCTGGGTCATCTTGAAGAGGTTATTGAGGATAACATTGGCTGAAGCATCGCGCTTGACCTCGATCACGAAACGAACCCCTTCGCGGTTTGACTCATCACGAACCGCTGTGATGCCCTCAATCCGTTTTTCCTGAACCAAACGAACAATATGCTCATGCACCTTGGTTTTATTGACCATGTAAGGAAATTCCGTCACAACGATGCGCTCACGGCCAGTCTTAGTTTCTTCAATTTCAGTACGAGAACGAAGGACAATAGAACCTTTACCTGTTTCATAAGCCTTATGAATGCCTGATTTCCCCATGACAAGGGCACCTGTTGGAAAATCTGGACCAGGCAAGACTTCCATCAAGTCCTTGGTAGTCACTTCAGGATTGTCCATGACCAACTTCACTGCATCAATGGTTTCACCCAAGTTATGAGGGGGAATATTGGTCGCCATCCCAACGGCAATACCAGTTGCTCCATTAACTAAAAGATTTGGAAAACGAGCTGGCAAGACCAAGGGTTCACGTTCATTAGCATCATAGTTATCAACGAAATCAACCGTATTCTTATTGATATCTCGAAGCATTTCTAGAGCAATCTTGCTCATACGTGCCTCAGTGTAACGCTGGGCGGCAGCACCATCTCCATCCATGGAACCAAAGTTTCCATGCCCATCTACAAGCATGTAACGGTAGCTCCACCATTGAGCCATGCGGACCATTGCTTCATAGATAGAGGAATCCCCGTGTGGGTGGTATTTACCCATGACGTCCCCTGTAATACGAGCAGATTTTTTATGGGGTTTGTCTGGAGTAACACCCAATTCATTCATTCCATAGAGAATCCGACGGTGAACAGGTTTCAAGCCATCTCGAACATCAGGAAGAGCCCGCGCTACGATAACACTCATGGCGTAATCGATAAAGCTCGTCTTCATCTCCTTTGTCAGATTGACATTCACTAAATTTCTATCCTGCATTAATAAATGCCTCATTTCACTATTAGTAATTAATAATATTATACCATAATGTCCGCCATATTTCAGGTATCCAAATTAGCTAAAACGTTTACATCAAGAACTCCAAGGCATATTCGTGACAAAGCTTTTTAAAAGTGATAGAATTAAAATAACTGGGGAAATCCCTGAATAAAATTAAGGAGATGTTTAGAACAATGACTTCAACTAAACAACACAAAAAAGTTATCCTTGTCGGAGATGGTGCTGTAGGTTCATCTTACGCTTTTGCACTTGTTAACCAAGGAATTGCACAAGAGCTTGGAATTATCGAAATTCCACAATTGCATGAAAAAGCTGTTGGTGACGCGCTTGACCTTAGTCACGCCCTTGCCTTCACTTCACCTAAAAAAATCTATGCAGCTCAATACTCTGACTGTGCAGACGCTGACCTTGTTGTGATCACTGCAGGTGCGCCTCAAAAACCAGGTGAAACTCGTCTTGACCTTGTAGGTAAAAACCTTGCTATCAACAAATCAATCGTAACTCAAGTTGTTGAATCCGGTTTCAAAGGTATCTTCCTTGTTGCTGCTAACCCAGTTGACGTTTTGACTTACTCAACTTGGAAATTCTCTGGTTTCCCTAAAGAACGCGTTATCGGTTCAGGTACTTCGCTTGACTCAGCTCGTTTCCGTCAAGCACTTGCTGAAAAATTGGATGTAGATGCTCGTTCAGTTCACGCTTACATCATGGGTGAACACGGTGATTCTGAATTCGCTGTTTGGTCACACGCAAACATCGCTGGTGTAAACCTTGAAGAATTCCTTAAAGACACTCAAAATGTTCAAGAAGCTGAATTGATTGAATTGTTCGAAGGTGTTCGTGATGCAGCCTACACAATCATCAACAAAAAAGGTGCAACATACTACGGTATCGCAGTAGCCCTTGCTCGTATCACTAAAGCAATCCTTGACGACGAAAATGCAGTACTTCCACTTTCAGTATTCCAAGAAGGTCAATACGGAGTTGAGAACGTCTTTATCGGTCAACCAGCTGTTGTTGGTGCACATGGTATCGTTCGTCCAGTAAATATCCCATTGAACGACGCAGAAACTCAAAAAATGCAAGCATCTGCTAAAGAATTGCAAGCTATCATTGACGAAGCATGGAAAAATCCAGAATTCCAAGAAGCTTCTAAAAACTAATTTAACTATAGACAACTCCTTGAATCATCAAGGAGTTGTTTTTTTCTGTATTATAGTAGATTGAAATAAGATATGAACAAATTAATTTCTAGAAATGTTTTAGTAGCCACGGCGTACTATTCTAGCTGCAATCCACTATAAGAACTAAACATTTTATGAAATTTTCGTTCAAAAAACAACATCCCTTTAAAAGTTATCATGTCATGGCTTGGGCATGAAGATAAAAAGACTACCAATCGGATTTATACTCACATCACAAAAAGTATGGAACAAGCAACGATTTACTCTCTAGCTACAGTTACATTAAATCAAAAGTAGAAAACTTTTCCCATATACAAAAAAGCCCATCATACAGGCTAGACAGCTTGATACGATAGGCTATTTTTCTATTAATTAACGTACTGTACGGATACGCATTGTGTTTGTACGAACAGCTTCTCCAACTGGTACACCAGCAACAATAACGATATCGTCACCAGATTCTACTAGACCTGCTTCAACTGCTTTACGTTCAGCAATTTCGAACATATCGTCAGTTGAAGATGGAGCATCTGTCAACATTGGGATAACACCCCAGTTCAACATCAATCCACGTTCTGTCAATTCGTCGAATGTCAATGCCAAGATGTCAGCATTTGGACGGTATTTAGAGATCAAACGTGCAGTGTGACCTGTCTTAGTAAGAGTTACAACCAATTTAATGTCCATTGAGTTAGTAGCATCTTTAACAGCTGAAGCCATTACTTCTGTCTTAGAGTTACGTTCGAATGAATCTGAGTTCAAACGTCCGTATTCGTTAAGAAGAGTTTGAGCGTTCTTATCGATTGTAGCCATTGTAGTTACTGACTCAAGTGGGTATTTACCATTTGCAGACTCACCTGAAAGCATTGTTGCGTCAGTTCCGTCAATAACAGCGTTAAATACGTCTGATACTTCTGAACGAGTTGCACGTGGTTTTTCAGTCATTGTTTCAAGCATGTTTGTTGCAGTGATAACAACTTTACCTGCAGCATTGACTTTAGTGATGATCATTTTTTGGTAAACTGGAACCATTTCGAATGGTACTTCGATACCCATGTCACCACGAGCGATCATGATACCATCAGCAGCTTCGATGATTTCATCCAAGTTATCGATACCTTGTTGGTTTTCGATTTTAGCGAACAATTGAACATGTCCGTTTCCAGTTTCTTCACAGATTGCACGAACTTCGTTCACATCTTTTGCAGTACGTACGAATGAAATCGCGATGAAGTTGATACCTTGTTCAAGACCGAAACGGATATCGTCGTTATCGCGTTCAGCAAGAGCTGGGAAAGGAATTTTAGTGTTAGGAATGTTCACACCTTTTTGTTTAGCGATGATACCATCGTTTTCAACTTCAACTTCAAATTCACGAGTTGCATCATCTTTAGCAACCACACGAAGACCAAGTTTACCATCGTCAACCAAAACTTGACGACCAACTTCAACATCATCATAGATATCAAGAGCACCAGCAACGTTCAATGCAATCACTTCACGAGTTGATTTGATTCCTTGTTTAGTTGCAACACGGATTTTCTCACCAGTTTTATATGAATACTCTTTAGCTTCACCTTCGAACAATTCTGTACGGATTTCTGGTCCTTTTGTATCAAGAAGGAAACCAACTTTTTTACCTGCAAGTTTTTCAGCAAGTTTAACAGTTGCCATACGCTCACCTTGTTCTTGATGGTCACCGTGTGAGAAGTTGAAACGGAATGTGTTAGCACCAGCTTCAATCAATTTAGCAATGTTTTTAGCTGAAGCTTCAACATCAAGTTTTTCACCCCAGTATCCGTCCTCACCGAATTTTTTACCACCACGGATTTCTACCGCAGGACCCAAAGTTGCAACGATTTTTACACGTTTGTTCATGATTTTTGTGACTCCTTTATATATATGACCTTTTTGGTCTTATTAACTAAATTGTAAATTATGACAAGCTCTTATTCAAGCTAGATAGCTCAATGTCGGCTTTGTGTGGGTTGTTAACTACAATCTTACCTTCTGCAGTAAGGCTAAACAATGCTCCTTCTTCTGCAGTACCAAGAATTGGGTTTTCAACCATTTTTTCGTTACGGATACCAACCGCAACACCACCGATACCTTCTTTAAGAAGTTTAACAGCATGCGCACCCATACGTGACGCCAATACACGGTCACGCGCAGTTGGAGAACCACCACGTTGAATATGTCCAAGTTCTGTCACACGAAGGTCGCTTGTATCCCCAGCTTCTTTTAGTTTTTTACCAAATTCAGCTGCTGACATCACACCTTCTGCCAAGACGATGATATTGTGTTTTTTACCACACTCATAACCACATTTAATGCTTTCTACGATATCTTCAATCTTGAATCCTTCTTCAGGAATGATGATTTCATCAGCACCAGTTGCAATACCAGCCCAAAGAGCGATATCACCAGCGTTACGTCCCATAACTTCAATAACAAAAGTACGACGGTGACTTGATGATGTATCACGAATCTTATCGATAGCATCCATAGCAGTTGTAACCGCTGTGTCAAAACCGATTGTAAAGTCAGTACCAACGATATCGTTATCGATTGTACCTGGAAGACCGATAGCTGGGAAGCCATGTTCAGTCAAACGCATAGCGCCGTGGTAAGATCCGTCACCACCGATAACAACTACACCTTCAATTCCGTGTTTTTTCAATTGCTCAATCCCTTTAAGTTGCCCTTCAAGTTGAGCGAACTCTGGGTAACGAGCTGAGTGAAGGAAAGTACCACCACGAGAAATGATGTCTCCTACTGAAGCTGCATCTAGGGGATGAATTTCACCGGCAACCATACCAGCATATCCGTCATAGATACCAAACACTTCCATTCCTTCTGAAATTGCTTGACGAACAACTGCGCGGATAGCAGCGTTCATACCAGGGGCGTCTCCACCACTAGTCAAAACAGCAATACGTTTCATATTGGTTATGCTCCTTTTTCTTTTAACATTCTTATTGATTATACCACATTTGATTTTAAAATTCTTCTATTTTCCGTATTTTTAGCGATAAATCGTTTTCATAACGATTTCATTCAACTTCGCTTCTAATTCATTGGATTTAGCTACAAAATGATGAGGGGAAACGATTGTTTTCTGTTCCTCTTCATACCTGACGATGACTGGGATTGGACCTTTAAATTGTTCTAAAATACGTGAAATTTCTTGATCCGATTCATGATTTTTTACCTGTATCCAAAAGCGTTCAGCAACTGCTTCTCTTATTTCTTGTGCAATCATTTGCAGACGGCCATCACGTGACTGGATTTTTCCTTTTATATAGTAGAAGGCTCCCTCTTTTATTTCCTGCCCAACCTGACGATATAAGTCTGAAAAGAGTGTGACATCCAATTTTTTCTTACTGTCATCTACCTGTAAAAAGGCCATATTTTCACCCTTTTTGGTGCGAATGGTTTTAATTTTTTGAATTTCTACCAAGATAATGGAGTGACTATTTTCTGACAAATTTCCGATTGGTGTAATCGGATAAATAGCCTTACTTGCAATAGCTTGTAGGGGATGTTTGCTAACTCCTACTCCTAAAAGCTCTTGTTCCATATAGAATTTTTCTTGTTCCGTCCAATCTTCCGATTCCTGCCAACTATATATCGTATCACCGAACAAGCTTCCTAACTCTTTCACAAATTCAAATAGATTAGCTAAATTATTGAATACTTTTTGACGATTTCTTTCAAATGAATCGAAAAGGCCAACTTTTACCAAAGGTTCTAGCAGAGGAAGTTTCAGATAATTCTCAGGTAATTTAGCTATAAAATCTTCAATGTTAGAATAAGGTCTATTTTCAATGATCCAAAGCGCCAAATCTTTGCTGACTCCCTTAATCGATTTCAAACCTAGATAGATAGACTTGTTGGCAATTTTATCGTGATAGGGAATGGTGTTAATTGACAGAGGCGCTACTTCAAAGCCTGCTTCAAGAGCATCTGTTAGGTAATCACTGTTGGAAAAATTCAACATGACCTGATAAAAAATGGCTGGATAATGTGTTTTGAAATAGGCCAACTGGAAGGCCAAGGCTGAGTATGCATAGGCGTGAGATCTGTTAAATCCATAACCTGCAAACTTCTCCATGACATCAAAAACCTGCTCTGCTTTTTCCGCAGTATGGCCAGCTTCTAATGCTCCTTGGATAAAGGAAGCCCTCATCTCATGCATGGCTGAAGCATCCTTTTTCCCCATAGCCCGACGCAAAATATCGGCTTTCCCAAGACTAAATCCAGCAAATCGCTGAGCTACCTGCATAACCTGTTCCTGATAGAGCATGATGCCGTAGGTTGGAGCCAAAATATCCTCCAGAGCAGGATCCAGAACAGTCACTTCTTCCTGTTCATGCTTTCTTGCCACAAAATTATTGATATAGTCACTAGCACCTGGTCTATTTAGAGAAGTAGTCGCTACGACATCTTCAAAGCAGACTGGTTGGACACGCTTAAGCAGACGAATAGCACCAGGTTGCTCAAATTGAAAGATACCTTTTGTATTTCCAGAAGCAAAAAGAGCTAGAGTTTCTTTGTCTTCCAAATCTATTTCTTCGATTTTAAGGTGAACACCTTCTGTTTCAGCAAGCAATTCTTGCATCTTCTGGACAAAGGTCAAATTTCGTAGTCCCAGAAAGTCCATCTTCAAAAGCCCACTTGCTTCAACACCATGAGCATCATACTGAGTCAGTGGGATTTCGTCACCATGCTTTAGAGGGATGTAGTTGGTCAAGTCTTGGTCACTAATGACAACACCAGCTGCATGGACAGAGGTTTGTCTTGGATAACCCTCGATCTTGCAGGCAATTTCAAAGGCTTTTTGGTATTCTAACTTACTATTGATTTGCTGACGAAATTGGAGATTGCCCTCATAAGCTGACTTGAGATTATCACGAAAACTGATTTTCTTGGTAATTGCAGATAATTCATACTCAGGAACACCAAAGCGTTTCAAGACATCTCGTAGAGCTTGCTTGGCTCCAAAGGTTGAAAAAGTAACGATTTGAGCAGCATGTTTACTTCCATATTTATTGCCAACATACCTGATAAAATCTGGACGATAAATATCTGGGATATCAATATCAATATCAGGCATAGTATAGCGTTCACGATTGAGGAAACGTTCAAAAATCAGATTTTTCTCTACTGGGTCAATCCCTGTGATATCTAAGGCATAAGAAACCAAGCTGCCTACTGCAGAACCCCGTCCCATTCCCATATAGTAGCCATTCGAACGTCCAAAACGCAGCAAATCCCAGACAACCAAAAAATAATCATCAAAGCCCATATCATGAATAACAGCCAATTCTTGGTCTAGTCGATCTTGATATTCTTTACTAGACAACCCCTTCTGAGCAAGCCCAAGCTCAGCGCGTTCTCTCAACTCTTCTACTGCTGGTCTAGCTGGGTTAAAACGAGGCAGTTTCAGACTAGTGTCCAAATCATAAGAAATGCCTGAAATCAGCTTTTCTAAGTTTTCCAAGGCTTGAGGAAAACGTTCTTGGAATAGTTTCTCTAAAGAACTTGCTGATATAAAAACATCTTGTCGCGAGCGTAAAGGGACTTCTCTGAGCGGTAGATTTTCTTTAATCGCTGTTAAGACTTGCAGAACTTCTCTATCCCTACTTTCAAAGGCATTGACCCGATAAAGGGGCAAGATTGGATGGTGAAATTCGCTTGCTATTGTTTCCGGATAAACTCCTATATAGTAATCACAGCCTAGATTTAGTGATTCAAGCTCTTCAAAATAAGGCACAATTACCGCGATATCCTCCAGGTACTGGGACAAGACTGACCAACTTTTCTCCCCCTGCATCTTGGCTGTTGAAAGCTTCATCAACTGCTGATAGCCCACACTAGATAGAGCTAAAAAGCGCAGATTCACTTCCTGAGCATCCACAAGCACATTCATTTCAAGCCCTAATAAAGGATGAATGCCATATTTTTTTGTAACCTCTAGAAAGTCAAAAGCACCATAAAGATTATCAATATCCATCATAGCCAGATGAGTGTAGCCGTATTCTTTAGCTACTCTCACATACTTTTCGATCGAAATGACGCTCTCCATAAAACTATAGACTGTTTTTGTATCTAGTTGTGCGATCAATTTACACTTCTCCTCTATCCTTCTCACTATATTATACCATTTTCAAAAAGAGAAATACAAAAGCAATGACTCCTATCTCTATTTTATCCTTAAAGTAAAATTTTTTGAATGAAAAAAGCAAAAATACATTTAAAGAATCAAATGATCCGGTAATTTTTTACTTTTTTATCCCAAGAAGTGAATATATCTTTTAAAATAGAAAGACACATCCAGTTAATCTATTTACTATTATAACTTGTGTTTAACTATAGAGTTGTACCTGTTTTTCATATAAATAATATTCATTATTCTTTAATTAATTTCTTTCTCACTTAATGATTCCCTTTTTCCTATTTTTTTGATATAATAACCTTAATTATTATTTTACAAGGAGGTTTTATGCGCTTTAATCAATTCAGCTATTTATCACTTCCAAGAGATACTATTTTATATGAATTAAAAAAGTATGGATTTGATTTTCCATCTGAGTCAACAAATAAAAAGATGTTGGAGACTTTTCTAAGTCGTTTCTTTTTCACTTATCAAGACACCAACTACCCACTTTCCATCCTAGCAACTGATAAAAAAACAGACCTGCTGACATTTTTTCAATCAGAAGATGAACTGACAGCAGATATTTTTTATACTGTTGCTTTTCAACTTTTAGGCTTTTCTTATTTGGTTGACTTCGAAGATAGTGAAGCTTTTCGTAAAGAGACTGGATTTCCTATTGTATATGGTGACTTGATTGAAAATCTCTATCAGTTACTCAATACTCGCACCAAAAAGGGAAATACTCTTATCGACCAACTTGTTAGTGATGGTCTTATTCCGGAGGATAATGACTACCACTACTTTAACGGTAAGAGTTTGGCTACTTTTTCTAGCCATGATGTTATTCGAGAAGTGGTCTACGTTGAGTCTCGTGTCGATACCGACCAAAAAGGTCTACCAGACCTAGTCAAGGTCAGCATTATTCGTCCACGTTATGAGGGACAAATCCCTGCCATCATGACAGCCAGTCCTTATCATCAGGGAACAAATGACAAGGCAAGCGATAAGGCTCTCTACAAGATGGAGGGCGAGCTTGAGGTTAAACCTGCTCACAAGATTGAGCTAGAGGAACCTCAACTCAATCTCGTCCAACCTCAAGGCCAAGCTGAGCTTGCGTCAGAAGCTGAGGAAAAGCTAAGTCACATCAACTCTAGCTATACACTCAACGACTACTTCCTCCCACGAGGATTTGCCAATCTCTATGTTTCAGGTGTTGGTACCAAAGACTCTACTGGTTTCATGACTAATGGAGACTACCAGCAAATCGAGGCCTATAAAAATGTCATCGATTGGCTTAATGGTCGTTGTCGTGCCTTTACCGACCACACGCGCCAGCGTCAAGTCAAAGCTGACTGGTCAAACGGAAAAGTTGCCACAACTGGACTTTCCTATTTAGGTACCATGTCCAATGGGCTTGCGACTACAGGCGTCGATGGTTTAGAAGTCATCATTGCCGAGGCTGGCATTTCATCTTGGTACAACTACTACCGTGAAAACGGTCTGGTAACTAGTCCAGGCGGTTATCCAGGTGAGGACTTTGACTCTCTTGCTGAGCTAACCTATTCTCGTAATCTCTTGGCTGGCGACTATATCCGTGGCAATGAGGCTCACCAAGCTGACTTAGAAAAAGTAAAAGAGCAACTGGATCGCAAGACTGGCGACTACAATCAGTTTTGGCATGACCGCAACTATCTGCTCAATGCTGACAAAGTAAAGGCAGAGGTTGTCTTTACCCATGGTTCTCAGGATTGGAATGTCAAACCAATTCATGTTTACCAGATGTTCCATGCTCTACCTACTCATATAAACAAGCACCTCTTTTTCCATAATGGTGCCCATGTGTACATGAACAACTGGCAGTCCATTGACTTCCGTGAGTCCATGAACGCCTTATTGACTAAGAAATTACTGGGAGAAGATACAGATTTTCAACTCCCTACTGTTATTTGGCAGGACAATACAGCCCCTCAGACTTGGTTATCACTTGATAACTTCGATGGGCAAGAAAGCTTTGAATCCTTCTCACTTGGTCAAGAAGAGAAAGTCATTCAAAACCAATACCCAGATAAGGATTTTAAGCGCTATGGTAAGACCTACCAGACCTTCAATACAGAACTTTATCAAGGGAAAGTCAATCAGATTACTATTGACCTTCCTGTGACTAAGGATCTTCACTTGAACGGTCGAGCTCAACTCAATCTTCGTATCAAATCCAGCACAAACAAGGGGCTCTTATCTGCTCAACTACTGGAACTTGGACAAAAGAAATACCTACAACCTTATCCAGCTATTTTAAGTGCTAAAACCATTGATAATGGACGCTACCATATGTTGGAAAATCTCTGTGAATTACCAATTAGACCAGATACACAACGAGTCGTGACAAAAGGTTACCTCAATTTACAAAATAGAAATGATTTACTGTTAGTAGAGGATGTTACTGCAGATGAATGGATGGATGTGCAATTTGAACTACAACCTACTATTTACAAGTTAAAAGAAGGAGATACTCTTCGTTTAGTCCTCTATACTACTGACTTTGAAATCACAATCCGTGATAATACCGCTTACCAGCTGACTGTTGATCTTGAACAGTCTACTCTTATCATACCTCACTAAAAAAGGAGTTAAATTATTATGAATAAATCTGAACACCGACACCAACTCATACGAGCTCTTGTAACGAAAAATAAGATTCACACACAAGCTGAGTTACAAGCTCTTCTTGCCGATAATGATATTCAAGTTACACAAGCGACACTTTCGAGGGATATTAAAAGTATGAACCTCTCAAAAGTACGAGAAGAAGATAACTCTTACTACGTGCTCAATACAGGTTCTATCTCAAAATGGGAAAAACGCCTCGAACTCTACATGGAAGATGCCCTTGTCTTGATGCGCCCAGTTCAACACCAAGTCCTACTAAAAACCCTTCCTGGACTGGCTCAATCATTTGGTTCTATCATTGATGCTTTGAGTTTCCCTGACGCTATCGCTACCCTCTGTGGTGATGATGTCTGCCTTGTCATCTGTGAAGATGCAGAGGCAGCCCAACATTGCTTTGAAGAGCTGAAACGGTTCGCCCCACCATTTTTCTTTGGTGAATAAACAGAAACCGAACTCAACAACTGCAAAACTCTCAAAATTTTAAACAGTAGTGAATTGATGTCAGCTAACATCTGGCGAATACAATAGCTGATTCCTGCTGAAAAGTGAGCTATGCAGCTTAATAAAACAAAAAAAGAAATCTATCTCATACATGAGTACAAAAGCTCCCCTTATAGTTTCTAGTGAAAAACAAATATTCACTAGAAACTATAAGGGGAGTCTTCATATATCTAAAAGAAATTCTAAATCTGTTTCAGCTTGATATAGTGTTTGAATAAAATGTGAACAAATTTATTAGGGAATTCAAATCAATTTCATGCTTTAAAAGTCGTTTCGTACTATTTTAGATTCAATTAATTATACATCATAGATAATCCGCTTCAAAAACCTCTTCAAATCACGTCAGGTTCACATTTCCGTATAAGAGAGAAATTTATTGTTGCAATACTTTTCTTGGCTTAGTACCTTCAGCTGGACCAATGACACCTGCCATCTCAAGCTCTTCCATGAGACGGGTCGCACGGTTAAATCCAACTGATAAACGACGCTGAATCATAGATGCGCTGGCTTTCTGGGTTTCGATTACCAAAGCCTTGGCTTCTTCAAAAAGCGGGTCTCCACCAGATTCACCATCTGAAAATTCTCCTTCATTTTCAGAAACCTCACCTGGATCAAAACTCTCATCGTAGTCCGCATCAGCCTGAGCCTTGATGAAGTTTACGATGCGTTCGACATCGTCATCCGAGATAAAGGAGCCTTGGAGACGAACTGGATGATTTTCATCGATTGGTTTAAAGAGCATGTCTCCTCGACCAAGTAATTTTTCTGCTCCATTTTCATCCAAGATAGTACGGGAGTCTGTCCCTGATGAAACCGCGAAAGCGACACGAGAAGGAACATTGGCCTTGATCAGACCAGAGATGACATCAACGGATGGACGCTGGGTTGCAAGAATCATGTGGATGCCGGCAGCACGCGCCTTCTGTCCGAGACGGATGATAGCATCTTCCACTTCCTTGCTGGCAACCATCATGAGGTCAGCCAACTCATCCACGATCACGACAATGAGTGGTAGCGGAATTTGCTTGTACTCAGACTGGGCATTGAACTCTTCTACCTTGGCATTAAAGCCTGCAATGTTACGGACTCCCACTTTGGCAAAGAGTTCATAACGATTTTCCATCTCATCCACAACCTTTTGCAGAGCCTTGCTGGCCTTACGTGGATTGGTCACAACTGGAATCAAGAGATGGGGAATATCATTGTAAACGGACAACTCAACCATTTTGGGATCGACCATCATAAATTTAACTTGGTCAGGTCTCGCCTTCATGAGGATGCTAGCGATAATGCCGTTAACAGCTACTGACTTCCCAGAACCCGTTGAACCTGCGACGAGCAAGTGGGGCATTTTGGAAAGGTCAAAAGCTCTTGCGGTGCCATTAACCGCCTTTCCTAGAGGAATTTCCAAGAGATTTTCTGCTTTCGTTTGAGATTGTTCCCATAGTTCGCGGAAAGAAACTGTCGCAATCTCAGAGTTAGGTACCTCAATTCCCACTAAAGATTTCCCTGGGATAGGTGCTTCGATTCGGACATCCTTAGCAGCCAAGGCTAGAGCGAGGTCATCTGCTAGATTGGAAATGCGGTTGACCCGTACACCTACTGCTGGCTTAACTTCATACTTGGTCACTGATGGCCCAATTTCAGCCCGTTCAACCGTTACCTTAATACCAAAGCTAGCAAAGGTTTCTTCTAGAATTTTGATATTTTCTCGAACAATTTTCTTCTCTTTAGACTGGTCTTTGGGTTTATCAGGGGCAAAGAGTTGTAAGCTTGGAAGTTTGTATTCAAGAGCCTCCTTGGCTGAAAAATCGACCTGAACATCTTCGTCATCAGAGTTATCTCCCTGTTCAGGGAATTCAAGTTCAGCTTGAGGCAGGATGATTTCTGGTTCTACCCACTCTTCTTCTGGAACAGGTGGAACGTCAAGCACAACATCTGCTGTCAGAATTTCACCCGTTTCCATATCAACAGGAGGCAAATCGAGTAAGGCTTTTTCAGCCTCTTCTTGTTCTAATCTAGCCTCTTCCTCAGCCTTTTGGCGAGCTTTTTCTTCTTGTTTGACAAAGCGTTCCTCTTTTCGACGCTCATGCCCTTCCCGCCATTTGGCAAAGCCTCTACTGAAAAATTCAGCAATATCGTAAACAGACCAAGGACTGATTAGGAGAGCGCCTGCTAAAATCAAGATAGAACCAATAAAGTAAGTACCGATATTTGAAAAGAGAAAGGCGATTGGTACATAGAGTCCAACACCAATCAAGCCTCCACCAGCAAAACTGGTCGTTCGAAAACCAGTCAAATCAGTCACAACTTGAGCCATAGTTCCTTTTAGAACTGACTTGTCCAAACCATATTTCCAAACCAAGTAAGCTTCAAAAATCAGGAGCAAGCCCGCAAATATAGTGAAGAAGCCAGATAGGAGGCCTTCCTGTTTTCGTATCCACTTGAAAAAGAAGAGATAGATTAATAGGCCGAATATTGCCAGATAAGCTAGGCTACCCACCAGCAAGCGAATTAGATTGTAAAGGGTTATACCTGCAGCCCCTAATTTGAAGGCTGCGAAAATCAATAAAAGCGCGATTCCCAAAGAAATCAACATTCGTTGAATCGCTTCTTTTCTTTCGAGTTCTGCTTTAGACGGTCTCCGTCTTGTTTTACTTGTATTCTTGTTTGCCATTCTTCTATTATACCATATTTCACAGGCATTTCGGAAAGAGAAAAAGACTGCACCAAACGGTCCAATCTTTTCATTTTCTATTTTTTATGCTTGTGGTTTGCGTAGGTAACCATAGACCACACCACTTACGATTGCTCCTACCAAGACAGCAACGAGGTAAAGAAGAGCATTTGAAGTGAGGGCGATCACGAAGATTCCTCCGTGTGGCGCCATGAGTTTGATACCAGTAAGACCAACGAGGCCACCTGCTACTGCTGAACCAAGGATAAAGCTTGGGATAGCACGAGCTGGGTCAGCTGCACCAAACGGAATCGCTCCCTCAGTGATAAATGACAAGCCCATGATGATGTTTGTCAAACCAGAGTTGCGTTCTTCTTTGGTAAATTTATCTTTGAAAAGAAGCGTTGCGACAAAGATTGCAAGTGGTGGCACCATTCCTCCAGCCATAACTGCTGCCATGGCTACAGAACCACCTGAAGAAACAGTCGCTGCAAGCGTACCTGTACCGAAGACATAAGCCGCTTTATTAACTGGTCCACCCATGTCAACAGCCATCATTCCTCCAAGGACGATACCAAGAAGGACAGCTGAACCTCCTCCAAGACCGCCTAGGAAGTCATTCATAGCAGTGTTGATTGCTGCCATTGGGATATTCACAGCTAGCATGACAAATCCAGTCAAGATTGTTCCAAGAAGTGGCAAGAGAAGAATTGATTTAGCACCTTCAAGTGAACGAGGAACTTGAACGTATTTCTTGATAGCAAGAACTAAAGCACCTGCGATAAATCCACCAACAAGGGCACCTAGGAAACCAGATGAGACACCTGCAAGAGTTGAAGTTGCTTCACCACCTGCGGCATAAGGAATTTTACCAAAGGCAAAACCTTCTTTGGCAATAGCACCAGCCACGAAACCTGCTACCAAACCTGGTTTTTCAGCGATAGAGTAGGCAACATAACCTGCAAAGACTGGGAGCATCAAGCCAAAGGCTGCACCACCAATTTTCATGAACATAGAAGCTAACTCATGGTAAGAACCAAGATTACCAAGGTTTTCATTTGGGACACCCAAAGCACCATCAATCAAGAAGGCAAGGGCAATCATGATACCACCGCCAATAACGAATGGCAACATTTGAGATACACCACTCATCAAGTGTTTGTAAAAGGCACCACCAAGGCTTTGTTTTTCGTTAGAGGCTGTTGCAGCTTTGGCTCCATTAGCAGCACGGTAGACTTCAGCATCTCCTGAAAGAGCCAAGTTAATTAACTCTTCTGTCTTACGGATCCCGTCAGCAACTGGACGATTGATCAATGGTTTTCCATCAAATCGATCCATTTCAACAGCCTTGTCTGCTGCGATGATAACAGCTTTAGCCTTACGAATGTCTTCCGCAGTTAGTTGGTTACCAACACCGCTAGCACCGTTGGTTTCGACCTTGATACCAACCCCCATTTCAGCAGCCACTTTTTGAAGAGCTTCTTGGGCCATGTAAGTGTGGGCAATACCTGTTGTACAAGCTGTAACAGCCACGATAAAGTCACCAGATTCATTGGCAGGTGCTTGAACAGGCTCTTCAGTTTTTTCTGAAGCTTTGTCAAAAAGTTCGATAACTTGGTCAGATGATGTTACTTGACGAAGTTTATCAGCAAAACCGTCTTTCATCAAGTATTGAGACAATTCTGCCAAGGCTGCTAGGTGAGTGTCATTGGCACCTTCTGGAGCCGCAATCATAAAGAAAAGATCAGTTGCTTGCCCATCCAAGCTCTCGTAGTCAACACCCTTGTTTGACTTGGCAAAGAGGACTGTCGCTTCTTTGACAGCAGCGTTTTTGCTGTGAGGCATAGCAATTCCGTCACCCAAACCTGTAGAAGTCAGAGCTTCACGCGCCAAAATTCCTTCTTTAAAGGTTTCAAAATCTGTTACATAACCGTGGTCTGTCAAGCTTTTAATCATCTCTTCAATGACAGCTGTTTTTTCAGTCGCCTGCAAATCCAGCAACATAACATCTTTTCTCAATAGGTCTTGAATTTTCATCTTTTTTCTACCTCAACTTTTTCATATGTTTCTTTAATAAATTCTGCTGTTGCCAAGTCATCCGAGAAGGTCGTTGCCGTTCCGCAAGCCACTCCCCATTTGAAGGCTTCTACTGCGTCTTTTGATTTGACAAATTCACCTGTAAATCCAGCGACCATAGAATCGCCAGCTCCGACTGAATTTTTCACTGTTCCCTTGATTGGTTTAGCAAAGTAAGCTCCCTCAGATGTGACAAGAAGGGCACCATCACCAGCCATAGAAATAATCACATTTTGAGCACCTTTAGCCAGTAACTGACGAGCATAGTTCTCGATTTCATCTAAACTTTCGAGTTTAACCCCAAAAATTGCTCCAAGTTCATGATTGTTTGGTTTAACCAAAAGTGGCTGGTAGTCCAAACTATCAATCAAGGTCTGTCCTTCAAAATCACAAACGACTTGCGCACCCGTCTGGCGCGTCAAGGCAATCAAATCCTTGTAGACGACATTCCCTAGGTTTTTAACACTTGAACCAGCAAATACAACTGTATCTTCTGCAGTCAAACTAGACAAAATAGCTTTCAATTCTTCTAACTGATCCGGTTCAACAGTTGGACCCGTTCCATTAATTTCTGTTTCTTGGTCCGCTTTAATCTTAACATTGATACGAGTATCTTCTGCCACTTGGACAAAACGTGTCTCGATTTCTTCCTCTGCCAAAGTATCTGTGATAAATTTACCAGTAAAACCTCCGATAAATCCAGTCGCTGTATTTGGAATATCCAAGCGTTTCAAGACACGACTGACATTGATTCCTTTCCCACCAGCAAACTTATCATCACTGTCCATACGATTGACACTACCAACTTGGACTTGATCCAAACGCACGATATAGTCAATGGATGGATTGAGTGTGACTGTATAAATCATACTTCTATTACCTCCGTTTTCTCCTTTATTGTCTGCAAGAGTTCATGCCCTTGACTTGTGATAACAATTGCTCGTTTGAGTGGTGCTACCTTGGCAAAGCAAGTTTGTCCAATTTTTGATGAATCCACCAAGACATAGGTCTGTTTGGCATTCTCCAAAATAGCACGCTTCACAGCTCCCTCCTCCATATCAGGAGTCGTATAATAGCCATCGTCCACACCATTCATTCCGATAAAGGCACGGTCAAAGTGCAATTGATTAATCTGGTTAAGAGCAACACCCCCGATGCTAGCATCCGTAGCTGTTTTGACACTTCCTCCAACAATGACAGTCGGAATCTGCTTTTCAACCAACTGAGCTGCATGGTGAATAGAGTTGGTAACAACTGTAACATTTTTATTAACCAATTCATGAATCAAAAAGGCTGTCGTTGTTCCAGCGTCGATAAAGATGACATCTTGTTCCTTGATGAGAGAGGCAGCTTTCTGAGCCAGCAACTTCTTCTCTTGAAGGTTTTTGACAGATTTCTCTTGAATGGTTTCCTCTTCCTGCAAGGAGTGGGGCAATTCTGCTCCACCATGCACGCGACGAAGCTTGTTTTCTGCTTCCAACTCATCCAAGTCTCTTCGCACCGTTGATTCTGAGGTCTCTAGCAAACTAACTAATTTTTCTAGAGAAACTACATGATGTTGATTTAACTCCTCTAAAATCAGTTGCTTCCGCTCTGTTTTTAACACTGAATCACCTCCTGTTATCGTTTACACTATTCATTCTATCATACTTTCTTTCAAAGTCAAGCATTTTTTATCATTTTCTTTCAAATTCTATCATTTTTCTTATTTCTAGAATTTTTATTGCAAGATAAGAGGCTTTATGGTAGACTATTTGAGTAAGTATTGGAAGATTACTCAAGAGGCTTAAGAGGCCGTGTTGGAAACGCGGTAGGCGTGTAACAGCGTGCGTGGGTTCGAATCCCATGTCTTCCGTTTATTTTAAAAAAGATACCCAAGAAATCTTGGGTATCTTTTTTCTTATATGCTTGTTTTATAACTCGGGTGAATTTCTTAGAAAATATCAAATAACAATTTCACATTGAGAATTGTTAAGATAATGGAAACGATATAGCCAAGGATGGTATTCCATTTGGCATTGGTAAATTCTCCCATCAGTGATTTCTTAGAAGTTAGATAAATCAGTGGGAAGATTGAAAATGGAAGAGCAATCGAAAGAAAGACTTGTGAATAAACCAATAACTGATCCAATGTTTTTTCCTGATGACCAAACAGAACCGCTACAATCATGACAGGCAACAAAGCAAAGAGACGAGTTGCCAAACGAATGAACCATTGAGGTAATCTCATATGCAAGAAACCTTCCATAACGATTTGTCCAGTCAAGGTACCCGTAATTGTCGAATTTTGACCACTGGCTAATAAAGCCAAGGCAAACAAGGTTGATAAGGTCGAGCTAGCTATAGCTCCTGCAATAGTAGAATCCTGCAAGGCATTATACATTTGAGAGAAGGCAGAAATCTCAGATGCATGGCCGAAAAAGAGAGCCGCCCCGAGAATTAATAGAAGGGAGTTAACCACAAAGGCCAAGGATAATTGGAGATTTGAATCCCAGGTCATAAAGCGCACCGCTTTTCGAACATCATCCTTGTCCTTGTGATTGATTTTCCGAGTTTGAGACAAGGAAGAATGCAAATAGAGGTTATGAGGCATAACCGTCGCACCTACAATCCCCAGAGCTAAAGTTAATTGACTTTCATGACCTGGCAAAGGACTCTCAAATAAGGTCGAATTGGGTAAATAACCCTCAGCGATTCCTTGGAAACTTGGATTTGATAAAGCTACCAGATAAGTAAAGATTGCTAAAATCGTTAAAATCAGTGTTGTCACAATAGCTTCTATCTTCTTAAAGCCAAATTTCATCAAAAGCAATAAGAGAAAGACATCTAGAACCGTCAAAAGGATGGCTATCATAATCGGAATCTTAAAAAGAAGATTGAGAGCAATCGCTGAACCTAGAACTTCTGCCAGGTCTGTCGCCATCAAGGCCAACTCCAAAATCACCTATAAGCTATAACGAAGCCATTTGGGTGAATGATGAGCCGTTGCTTGAGCCAGGTCCATCTGGGTTACAATACCAAGCTTTCCTGCCATCTGCTGAAGTTGCATGGCAATGAGAGATGAAATCAAGATAACAAACAAGAGACTATACTTATAGGAAGCACCACCGACTACACTGGTAATCCAGTTTCCTGGATCCATATAACCAACTGCGACAAGAGCACCCGGACCTAAAAAGGCATTTAAATTTTGCCAGAAATGATTGTTATTTGGAGTATCGATAGATTGATTAATCTCAGAGAGTGACACTTTTTTATGAGAAGACATAGATACTTACCTCTTTCTAAACCTACTTTTTCATTATTTTCTATTAGAGAAAAATAAGATTGACTTTAAACTATTAAAACAATGAAAACTATATGAAAAACATTTAGTTTTTTCATTATTTTTCTTAAGGCACCTTAATTATAACAGAAAATATGATAAAAACTTAAGAAAATTCAGGACTTGATTTAATATTTAGGATACAACAAAATGTTGTATTCTTTTTTTGCAAAAGAATACCAAAGAATAAAATAAAAAACGTTGTAAAACACCTGATATTATGCGTTTTTTTGATTTTAAAGACTTTTTGCTTGATCCTTTTCACCCTGTTTAACCGCCATTGATTTTAACTCATTACCTACATCTCAAAAAAATTTAAAATTGTCTTAATCTCCTTTATTGTGTCGCTTTTGGAATTTTTTTGGTATAAACTTCTACGCGCATCCTATGGAGCAAGACAGACTCATAGCTTCACACATAATAGAACGAGTATCTCCATCTGTAGAGATACTCGTTTTTTGCTATTTTCGAAGTAATCTTTTTGACCAGTCCTATACATCATTTTTATACTCAACGAAAATCAAAGAGCAAACTAGGAAGCTAACCGCAGGTTGCTCAAAGTACAGCTTTGAGGTTATAAATAAGACTGACGAAGTCAGATCAAAACACAGTTTTGAGGTTGTGGATAGAACTGACGAAGTCAGTAACCATACCTACGGCAAGGTGAAGCTGACGTGGTTTGAAGAGATTTTCTAAGAGTATTAAGCAGTATAGAATAGTATTTTAACTCCATCCCCTAAAGTGCTCCCAATAAAAGATACTTGAACACTATATTCAGCATATAAGCTTTATGCCCTAAGTCAAAACAATCATTCTTTTCTAATTTATCGTAAATAAATCTAAAATCACAGAATACTGTCAGATGACTTAAAAAATGATTCTTTGGAAAAAGCGAATCGAAACTTGATTTATCACTTTTTATTCCACTATCTTTTCTTTACACATATTGATAAAGTACTGGTGCAAGCGCACATCATCAGTCAATTCTGGATGAAAAGAGGTCACCAGCATATTTTTTTCTTGAGCAGCAACGATTTGATCGTCAACTGTTGCTAGAATTTCTACACCCTCTCCAACACTACTGATAATTGGACCACGGATAAAGGTCATTGGAATCTGACCGACTCCCTTACATTCTGCTTCCGTGTAGAAACTTCCTAGTTGGCGCCCATAGGCATTGCGCTCGACCACCATATCCATAGTTCCAAGATGACTTTCTTCCTGAGAAGTAATTTCCTTAGCCAGCAAAATTAATCCCGCACAGGTTCCAAAGACTGGTAAACCAGATAGAATGGCTTCTTGAATGGGAATCAGCATGTTCTGGTCTCGTAAGAGCTTGCCCATGGTTGTAGATTCCCCACCAGGTAATATCAATCCCGACAAGTCACTCTCATGTTTCTGAAAATCATCTAGATTTCTGATTTCAACACTCTCAACACCTAATTGCTCTAGTACTTTTGCATGCTCTGCAAAGGCACCTTGCAAGGCCAATATTCCGATTTTCATCTATTTTCCTCGCTCAGCCATGAGAATTTGGATTTCATTTTCATTGATACCAACCATGGCTTCTCCTAAATCTTCAGAGATTTGGGCTAGGATTTGAGGATTTCGGAAGTTAGTCACAGCCTTAACAATGGCACTAGCCCGTTTAACAGGATCCCCTGACTTGAAAATACCTGAACCGACAAAGACCCCCTCTGCCCCTAATTGCATCATCAGCGCAGCATCTGCTGGCGTTGCAACGCCTCCAGCTGCGAAGTTTACAACTGGCAATTTTCCATGTTCATGAACATATTGAACCAATTCAACAGGGACTTGCAAGTCCTTGGCAGCAACATAAAGCTCGTCCTCTCGTAGGTTTTGAATTCGACGAATTTCCTGATTCATCATACGCATATGACGAACAGCTTGGACGATATCTCCTGTCCCTGGTTCTCCTTTAGTACGAATCATGGAAGCACCTTCAGCGATACGACGCAAGGCTTCACCCAAGTCCTTAGCTCCACAGACAAAAGGTACTTGAAATTCTTTCTTGTCCACATGGAAACGGTCGTCTGCTGGAGATAAAACTTCACTCTCATCGATATAGTCAATTTCAATAGCCTCTAAAATCTGAGCCTCAACAAAATGCCCGATTCTGACCTTGGCCATTACTGGAATACTAACCGCTTCTTGAATTTCCTTAATCATCTTTGGATCGCTCATGCGGGAAACTCCTCCAGCTGCACGAATATCAGCTGGAATCCGCTCCAAGGCCATCACAGCTGCCGCACCAGCAGCTTCTGCGATACGGGCCTGTTCAGGATTCTGAACATCCATGATTACACCGCCCTTGAGCATCTGTGCCAAGTTTTTATTTAATTCATAACGATTTTCAGTCATTTCTTTTTCCTCATCATTTATATTGGTAGCTACCATTTCATTTTAAGTTAGATTAGAATGAAGTACAAGATAAAAAAAACGTAATTGTATGGGTACAGATTGGCTAAAAAACTATCTGACCTTAACTTAAGGCCAGATAGCTCATTCATTTTTATTTTTCAGCTGTAAGTGCAGCCATTGTGATGTAGTTGTAAGGTTTGTTGAAGTGTGGCAAGAAGAAGAGGTCTGTCAATGCCAATTTATCAATTGTCACATGCTCTTGGATAGCAAGAGAGAACATATGGATTCCCATGCTGATTGCAGAATCGCGTGAGACCATTTGCGCACCAAGAATTTCACGGCTATCTTTGTCAAAGACAATCTTGATGGCAACTTCATGGTTGTCATGCTTCATAAATTCTGGTTTTTGAAGATCGTTAAAGCCTGTTTCAGTTGCGTTGTAACCAGCAGCTTTAGCTTTTTCAAGAGTCAAACCAGTTGAAACCATGTGAAGACCGTAGATTGAGATACCATTTGAACCTTGAACACCGATTCCTTCCAATTCATGTCCACATGCGTTATATGCACCAACGATACCAGTACGAACAGCATTTGAAGCAAGGGCGATGTAGCTTGTGTCTTTACGAGCGTTGTCATAAACAGTCGCACAGTCACCAACGGCAAATACACCAGGAAGTGAAGTTTCTTGTTTCTTGTCTACAAGGAAAGCACCGTTACGGAAGAGTTCAATCTTACCATCAGCAAGAGCTGTATTTGGACGGAAACCAACTGCAAGGATAACCATGTCCACATCGAAAGTTTCTTTATCAGTAATCAAGCGTTCAACTTTACCGTCACCTTCGATTGCTTTAACAGTTTGACCAAGCGCCAAGCGGATGTTGTGGTCTTCCAAGTTCTTCGCCATCATTTGTGTGAAGTCTTTGTCATAGTAACCGTTCAAGACAGTATCAACAATATCGACAAGGACAACTTCTTTTCCAAGACGTTCAAAGGCTTCAGCAAGTTCAACACCGATGTAACCACCACCAACAACGGCGATACGGTCGAGGTGCTGGCTCTTGTCAGCAAGTTTATTGATAACTTCTTCAGCATTTTGGTACAATTTCACGAATTGTACGTTTTCAAGAGTTGCTTTAAATTCGCGGTTGCCTTTAACAATTTCAACACCTTCGATTGGTGGCAAGATTGGTGTAGAACCTGTAGCAAAAATCAATTTCTCGTATGATTCTTTGTGCTCTTTTCCTTCAACTTCTGCTGTAACTACTTTGTTATCATAGTCGATTGAAAGAACTGGTGAGTTCATGTACACCTTAGCACCTTTAGCTTCCAATTTTTCTTTATCAGAATAGAACAAGCCTTCAGCACCGTCAATTTGTTCACCGATCCAAAGGGCCATTCCACATCCTAGGAAAGAGATGTTAGAGTTTTGGTCAAATACAACGATTTCATTCTCATTTCCAAAGTTATCCAACATAGTATTAATACATGCTGTACCAGCGTGGTTAGCACCAACTACAACGATTTTACTCATAGAAAAATTCCTACCTTCAATTTTAAATTTACTCTTCTAGTATAACATTTACTGTTAGCGTTTACAAGACTTTAGCTGATTTTCCCGATTTTTTTGTAAAAAAATGTAAATAATCTGTACCTTAACACGGATTCTTGCAATTTTTCTTCATTTCTTGAGCATATTTCTTGACATCTTTACAAATTTTATTTGTGAAAACGCTGACTTTATGGTATGCTAGTATCATGGAAAGAAAATGTAAGGGGTTCATTTTTCATAAATTTACTATATTTCAACCTTCTTTTCATAAGAGAAAGGAGTTGGTAGCTTGCCTCTTAGTTCACATTCTGAACGCCTAATGGGAACCACTATCACTATTTCATTAGTGGATGAGCGAGCCGATATCTTGCTCCAGAAATCCTTTGATTTACTCAGAGATTTAGAATACCGCTTCAATGCCAATAGCCAAGAATCTGAGTTGATGGAAATAAATCATCAAGCTGGAATAGCCCCCGTCAAGGTTCATCCAGACCTGTTTGAACTGATTTCACTTGGGTTAGAGCATAGCCTAGCGCCCTCTAGCCATCTCAACATCAGTATTGGTCCCTTAATTCAAACCTGGCGTATCGGTTTTTCAGATGCCAAAGTTGCCCAACCTCAAGAAATTGAATCGGTGCTCCCTTTAATCAATCCTCATTATATCGAGTTAGATTCTTCTACTTCTACTGTGCTTTTAAAACAGAAAGGAATGAAGATCGATCTAGGTTGTTTAGCCAAAGGATACAGTGCAGATAAGGTCGCCCAATTTCTGAGAGCAGAGGGAGTGACTTCTGCTTTGATTAATCTGGGAGGGAATATCCTGACCATTGGAAAAAATCAGGCAAGAGGGAATCAACCTTGGCAAATCGGGATTCAAGACCCAGCCAATCCAAGGGGAAATCACTTAATGACTATCCCTGTTGTCAATCAATCTGTCGTTACTTCAGGCATTTATGAACGTCACCTAACAGTCGATGGAAAAGATTACCATCACATTTTTGACAGTCAGACAGGATATCCTGTTGAAACAGAACTCGCTAGTCTCACAATCATCTCTGATAAGTCAGTTGATGGTGAAATCTGGACAACTCGACTCTTTGGAGAAAGACCTGCTTCTATCCTCTGGCAAGTCGAAAGTTTGGAGGGAATCGAAGCGATTCTGATTGATAAGGAAGGTCACCTAAGCTGTTCTTCAGGAATCCCTACTCTATAGAGACAACTGTTTCAATGGAGTTTTAAAATCGTATTATGTAAAAAGAGAAAGGAAATCTCATGTTAAAACTTATTGCTATTGTTGGAACAAATTCAAAACGTTCTACAAACCGTCAATTGCTTCAATACATGCAAAAACACTTTGCTGACAAAGCTGAAATTGAACTTGTTGAAATCAAGGATATCCCTGTCTTTAACAAGCCAGCTGACAAGCAAGTACCTGCTGAAATTCTGGAAATTGCTGCTAAAATCGAAGAGGCAGATGGCGTTATTATCGGTACTCCTGAGTATGACCACTCTATCCCAGCTGTTTTGATGAGCGCTCTTGCTTGGTTGTCATACGGTATTTACCCACTTTTGAACAAACCAATCATGATTACTGGTGCTTCTTACGGTACGCTTGGTTCATCACGTGCTCAAATGCAACTTCGCCAAATCTTGAATGCTCCAGAAATTAAAGCAAGTGTCCTTCCAGATGAATTCTTGCTTTCACATTCTCTTCAAGCCTTCAACCCAAGTGGAGATTTAGTAGATCTTGATGTTATTAAAAAACTGGATGCCACTTTTGACGACTTCCGTATCTTTGTAAAAATCACAGAAAAATTGCGCAACGCACAAGCCCTACTTCGCAAAGATGCTGAAGACTTTGACTGGGAAAATTTGTAAGATAGGAGACCAAAAAGAATGAAATTTGTTGGACTTGTAGGATCAAACTACGATCAATCATATAACCGTAAACTCTTGGAATTCATCCGTCGTCACTTCAAACTCAAATTTGAATTAGAAGTTCTCGAAATTGACGAAGTTCCAATGTTTAACCAAGACGAAAAATGGGATGAAAACTTCCAATTGCGTCTCTTGTATAACAGAATTACTCGTGCTGATGGTGTCATTATTGCTACTCCTGAGCACAACCACACAATCTCAGCTTCTCTAAAATCTGTTCTTGAATGGCTTTCATACGAAGTTCATCCATTTGAAAACAAACCAGTCATGATTGTGGGAGCTTCTTACTACGACCAAGGTACTTCTCGTGCCCAAGTTCACCTTCGTAAGATTCTTGACGCTCCAGGTGTTAATGCCTATACGCTTCCAGGTAACGAATTCCTTCTTGGTAAAGCTAAAGAAGCTTTTGATGTTAATGGAAATATCACAAATGAAGGAACTGTTAATTTCCTTGAAACATGCTTGGACAACTTTGTAAAATATGTGGGAGTCGTTTCAAAATTGAAAAAACCAAAACCAATTGAGCCAGAAGATTTATATTGTACAAATTCAATTGCAACTACCATCCAAGGTGTTGATCCAGATGATCCTGAATGGGTAGAAAAAGCTGCCGAACTTGTTGGAGCTGTTTCTGGAGATACTTACGTTAAATTAGACCACGGTATCTTGACAGTTAACCAAATTGATATGTTCTTGAAGGCAATGCCATTTGAATTGACATTTGCAGATGATAACAATCAATTCTTGTACTTTAATAACGCACACCAAGACCCAGATACAATGTTTGGTAAACGTGTACGTGCTCAATCAGGAAATAGATTAGGAACAGTACACGGTACATTGCCAGATTCTAGAATGAAAAACGTTGAATGGGTTGTCGGCGTATTGCGTAACGGGGATCAAGAATATGTCCGTACAATTGTGCCGGGAACACCTGAAGGTGTTATTAACACCCATAATTACCAAGCAATGTACTATCCAGATGGTTCATATGCTGGAATCAATGAAATCATCTTTAATTTCCAACCATGGCTTGACTGGTACCTCAATACAACTGGTCAACGCCTAGTTGGTGGAAATGCTGCAGCTCCTGCTGGAGGACATGGCGGAGCAGATGCTACATCTGGAGCTTCTGATTCAGGTGATGCTGGAGGTCACGGTGGTGGCGCAGACGCTACATCTGGAGCAAGTAACTAATTAATAGTTTTAGGAACCATTTTGGTTCCTTTTTTGGCTCTTTGTCAACTGTACTTGGTGGTATGTCAATCCTTCTCTATGGGGTTATCGCCAGCAACGGTTTGAAAGTCTTAATCAAAGAACGTGTAGACTTCAGTCAAATGCGTAACCTCATCATCGCAAGTGCTATGTTGGTCCTTGGACTTGGAGGAGCTATCCTTAAACTTGGTCCAGTTACCCTTTCAGGTACTGCCCTATCAGCCATGACAGGAATCATCTTGAACTTGATCTTGCCATACGAAAATAAAGACTAAGAATCTAAATACACCTAATCTACTCAGACAACTGAGTGGATTTTTCGTATATCATAATAAAAGTGTATTAACAAAATTATTAAAATCAAAAAATGCATAATATCAGGTGTTCATAAACCTTGATACTATGCGTTTTATTATAATATTTGCTTTATTTGGCTCAATCTCTTGTCTTACTTACGTTTCTTCTTTGCTTTCTTCATTTTATTAGCCATGCGTTTCATGGACTGTTTCATAGCAAATTCACCGATTTTACCCTTGAGTCCGCCACCAAACATCTGACTCATATCTGGCATTCCTGCTCCTCCGAGAGCTGACAGGTCAGGCATACCACCTTGTCCCATCATTCCTTCAAGGGCAGACATATCCATTCCTCCCATATTTGGCATATTTTTAGGAAGGTTGTTTGGATTGATTCCCATCTGCTTCATCATCTTGTTCATGTCGCCAGACATAACACCTTGCATGAGTTGTTTAGCCTGGTTAAAGTCTTTAATGAATTTATTGACTTCGACAAATGTATTTCCAGAACCTGCGGCAATACGACGACGACGGCTTGGATTTAACAAATCTGGATTTTCACGCTCTTCAGGCGTCATAGAAGAAACAATGGCACGTTTGCGCGCAATCTGGCGCTCATCCACCTTCATGTTTTGAAGGGCTGGATTGTTGGCCATACCTGGAATCATCTTGAGCAAGTCTTCCATCGACCCCATGTTTTGCACCTGATCCAACTGATCAATGAAATCATTGAAATCAAAGGTGTTTTCACGCATCTTCTCAGCCATTTCAAGGGCTTTTTGCTCATCGTATTCCTGAGAAGCTTTCTCAATCAAAGTGAGCATATCCCCCATGCCAAGGATACGGCTAGACATACGGTCTGGGTGGAAGGTCTCAATGTCCGTAATCTTTTCACCTGTACCAGTGAACTTGATTGGTTTTCCGGTAATGTGACGAACAGATAGAGCCGCACCACCACGAGTATCACCATCAATCTTGGTAAGGATAACCCCAGTCACTTCCAACTGAGCATTAAACTCACGCGCAACATTGGCTGCTTCCTGACCAATCATAGCATCAACGACAAGCAAGATTTCGTTTGGTTGAGCCAAGGCTTTCACGTCACGAAGCTCATTCATGAGGAGCTCATCAATCTGCAAACGACCTGCCGTATCAATCAAGACATAATCGTTGTGATTGGCTTGGGCTTGTTCCAAACCTTGACGTACAATCTCAACAGCTGGAACCTCTGTCCCAAGTGCGAAGACAGGCACATCAATTTGTTGTCCAAGAGTTTTGAGCTGGTCAATGGCAGCTGGACGATAGATATCTGCCGCAATCATCAAAGGACGGGCATTTTCTTCCTTCTTGAGTTTGTTGGCCAATTTACCAGCAAAAGTTGTTTTACCAGCCCCCTGCAAACCAACCATCATGATGATTGTAGGAATTTTAGGTGACTTGATAATTTCTGCCGTGTCAGAACCTAAAACAGCTGTCAGTTCCTCATCAACGATTTTGATAATCTGTTGGGCAGGATTGAGGGTATCAATGACTTCGTGTCCGATTGCACGCTCACGAACTTTCTTGATAAAGTCCTTTACAACAGGCAAGGCAACGTCGGCCTCAAGCAAGGCCAAGCGAATTTCTTTGGTTGCCTCTTGGACATCAGATTCAGAGATTTTTCCTTTTTTACGTAGATTTTTAAAGACGTTCTGTAAACGTTCTGTTAAACTTTCAAATGCCATGTTTCTTCCTCTTATTCTCTATTATCAATGCTTGTTAAAATTTCTATCTGCTCCTGCAGAAAGTCATCCTTGGGATAGCGCTCCAAAATCTGGTCAAAAATCTGACTACGGACAATGTAGTCCGAGTACATGTGCAATTTCATCTCATAATCTTCCAGAATCTTTTCTGTCCGCTTGATATTATCATAGACAGCCTGACGACTGACACCAAACTCCTCGGCAATCTCAGCAAGGCTGTAATCATCAGCGTAGTAGAGCTCTATATAATTCATTTGCTTATCTGTCAAAAGCGCCGCATAAAATTCAAAGAGCGCATTCATACGATTGGTTTTTTCGATTTCCATAACTTTTATTATACCAAAAAATAGCCTAATCTACCACATTAGCAGGCTAATCCGAGAAGATAGCTAGCAAAAATTTGAAAAAAACAAGAGACTAACCCCAAGTAATTTCCAATTGATAGCGGGCAAAGGGTTGCCCCTCTTGATTTTGTAGTTGATAATCTAAATGAATCTTTTGTCCATCAACTTCATAACGGTTCGTTTGGATGATAAACTCCTGCATGCCCATAGGTGTGGGAATATAGGCTAAACTATCACTATCCTTTAAAAAGCGCATAATGGTCTTGGGACTCGAAAAACGTGTCATCACCAGTTCTTGAGCATGAAATTTAATCACTACTTTTTCCTTTTCCTCATTGTAGAAAAGCAGATAGCTATAATCTCCCTTCTCATGCACTTCAACATCATATAGCTGGTCAATCACTTCCAACTGCTCATCAAACTGAATCGTATTTCGCATCCGAATCTTCACATCTAGTCCTCTTTCTTGTCTCTTGTCCTACTATTTTACCAAAAATATCAGGATTTTGCTATAATGGTCATATGAACGAAAAAGTATTCCGTGACCCAGTTCACAACTACATCCATGTCAATAATCAAATCATCTATGACTTGATTAATACAAAAGAATTTCAGCGTTTGCGTCGTATCAAACAACTGGGAACTTCCAGTTATACCTTCCACGGTGGGGAGCACAGCCGCTTCTCCCACTGTCTAGGAGTCTATGAAATTGCACGACGTATCACGGAGATCTTTGAAGAAAAATATCCAGAAGAATGGAACCCTGCCGAGTCTCTCTTGACCATGACCGCTGCTCTTTTACACGACCTTGGGCATGGTGCCTACTCCCATACTTTTGAACATCTCTTTGATACAGACCATGAAGCCATTACTCAGGAGATTATCCAAAGTCCTGAAACGGAGATTATCCAAAGTCCTGAAACGGAGATTCACCAAGTCCTGCTACAAGTTGCGCCAGACTTTCCAGAAAAGGTTGCCAGTGTCATTGACCACACCTATCCTAATAAGCAGGTCGTGCAGCTCATTTCCAGTCAGATTGATGCGGACCGCATGGACTATCTCTTGCGCGACTCCTATTTTACAGGAGCATCCTATGGGGAATTTGACCTGACTCGAATCCTCCGAGTGATTCGTCCTGTCGAAAATGGTATCGCCTTTCAGCGCAATGGCATGCACGCCATCGAAGACTATGTTCTCAGTCGCTACCAGATGTATATGCAGGTCTATTTCCACCCAGCAACACGCGCCATGGAAGTTCTCCTGCAAAATCTCCTCAAACGGGCTAAGGAACTCTATCCTGAGGACAAGGACTTCTTTGCACGAACTTCTCCACATCTCCTGCCTTTCTTCGAAAAAAATGTGACCTTGTCTGACTATCTGGCTCTGGATGATGGTGTGATGAATACCTATTTCCAACTCTGGATGACCAGTCCTGACAAGATTCTTGCAGACCTGTCGCAACGCTTTGTCAACCGCAAGGTCTTTAAATCCATTACCTTTTCACAAGAGGACCAAGACAAACTTGCTAGCATGAGAAAATTGGTTGAGGACATCGGCTTTGATCCCGACTACTACACTGCTATTCATAAGAACTTCGACCTCCCTTATGATATCTATCGTCCCGAATCTGAAAATCCGCGGACACAGATTGAAATTTTACAAAAGAATGGAGAACTGGCCGAACTCTCTAGCCTGTCTCCTATCGTCCAATCCCTTGCTGGTAGTCGTCACGGAGATAATCGTTTCTATTTTCCGAAAGAAATGTTGGACCAAAACAGCATCTTTGCAAGTATTACCCAGCAATTTTTACACTTGATTGAGAACGATCATTTTACCCCAAATAAAAACTAAAAGAGGAAATTTATGAGTATTAAACTAATCGCCGTCGATATCGACGGAACCCTAGTCAACAGCCAAAAGGAGATCACTCCTGAAGTCTTTTCTGCCATCCAAGATGCCAAAGAAGCTGGTGTCAAAGTCGTCATTGCAACTGGTCGCCCCATCGCAGGTGTTGCCAAACTTCTGGACGACTTGCAGTTGAGAGATGAAGGCGACTATGTCGTGACCTTCAATGGTGCCCTTGTCCAAGAAACTGCTACAGGCCATGAGATTATCAGCGAATCCTTGACCTATGAGGATTATCTAGATATGGAATTCCTCAGTCGTAAGCTTGGCGTTCACATGCACGCTATTACCAAGGACGGTATCTATACTGCCAATCGCAATATCGGAAAATACACTGTGCACGAATCAACCCTCGTCAGCATGCCTATCTTCTACCGTACACCTGAAGAAATGGCTGATAAGGAAATCGTCAAGTGTATGTTCATCGATGAGCCTGAGATTCTCGATGTTGCGATTGAAAAAATTCCAGCAGAATTTTACGAACGCTACTCCATCAACAAATCCGCTCCTTTCTACCTCGAACTCCTTAAAAAGAATGTTGACAAAGGTTCAGCTATCACTCACCTAGCTGAAAAACTAGGATTGACTAAAGATGAAACCATGGCTATCGGTGACGAAGAAAATGACCGCGCCATGCTGGAAGTCGTTGGAAACCCCGTAGTCATGGAAAACGGAAATCCAGAAATCAAAAAAATCGCCAAATACATCACTAAATCTAATGATGAATCTGGCGTTGCCCATGCCATCCGTACGTGGGTGCTGTAAAATAATTTGAATATAGAAAAAGCACTCCATAAGTTAGAGATAATGTACTGACCCCAAAAGTTAGACAGAAAAAATCTTACTTATGGGGTGCAGTTTAAAATTCAGTATTTTTGGTTTCTAGTTCTATCTCCTTAATAATTATTAAATCTGAAAAAGGTAGTACATTATGTAAAACCTTTTTCAATTTTTTATTTTACTACGAATTAATATTATTTTTTCTAATGATAATTAATCCACTAATCTTCCTTTATAAATATTGCAGTTCTTTTCTTAGTTAGCTTTTTTTCATAACTCTTTATAAGAATAACCAATAAACTACTTAGTAATCCCAAAATAACTAGACTTAATCTCGGGTTTAAAAGCCAATTAAAATAAGCAGCCAGTATCCCTCCAAAAGGAGCAAAAATGGTAGCTATTACAAAAGAACTAGAAAGTATCTTTCCAATATTATACACAGTACTTTCTTGTTGCTGTATTGTTGTAATCGAAACAGAAGCTATTGTAATTAATCCGCTCAAAATTGAATAACAAATTCCAAAAAATATCCAATTTTCTACTATTCCACTCGCCATAATGACAAGTGGGATGGTTGCCATTGATATATTCATCAATATAAAGGCATCCTTCTTATTCAAAAAAGTAGAAAGAAGGGTTACTGCTATCAAACTACCAAATCCAGCAATTGAGTAAACAATCCCAACAAGACTATTTGATAATTTCAATTACGTCCATTTTTTTCTCTCATTAATTGGACATAGCCCTTTGTTTCTATTTTTGAATTTAAAAACGAGAACTCTCCGCACATTTTCTCATAAAAATTATTATAATCTTCTTTTGAAAAATCTCCTAAAATCTCTATTTCAAGATAAAATCCAAGACCATCAATCTGATCTAGATTAATCGTTTTATTTTCTAATACATCATGATAAGTCTTTCTATGTTTACTTATTGTGAAAATATTTGAAAAACCATCTTGCAAGATATTCCTTACAAATTCTAATTTTTCAGATTCTAACTCTATTTCACTTTCACTCCACATTCCTTGTTTTATCGTATCTTTTCTTGTGAAAACACATGCCTTATCATCAGCTTCTTGACGAATTCTGTAAATAAAGCTACCTACCTCATCATTTTCAAATTCTCTTCCTTTTGTTTTAAAATATTCATCAACTTGCTTATTTTCACACTTAAATTTATAAGATTTTTCTAAATATGCAATAGCATTATTATAATCCCTCTCATCGTTAAGTTCAAATCTAACTTCTAATTCATTCATTAATTTTACCTCTCAATTCTTCAAAGGCTGAAGTCTCTTTAAATTCACTCAGTCTATAGTAAGTTTCTGGTGATGTTTTATGGACACAAAGCCTAATATTTTCTTGCACACATTTTAGCACTTCAATATAATACTGTCAAGATTTTCGATAATATTTTTTTATTTATTTTTATTAAATACATATTTGTATTATTTTGGATTTAAAAAACGATGCTTAATTGAACATCGTCTTTACTATTCTGTTATATCTGCAATGTAATGCTCAATTTTTAGAGCTATTGACATATTGCCCTCAAGCTTATATAGAAAATAAGCCGTTTCAAAGTACTCTTTTACTGCAACTTTAGAAGAAAAATTCTTACTGACATTTCCCATCAATAAATACAAATCAGCCAAAAGATATGTTGTTCTATACGTCTTACATTGCTTTATCGTATCTGTGATTTTAGTAATAGCTTCTTCAGTATTATTCTGCAACCATAGGTAGCGACAAACATTATAATTAAATTTAATAGAAAGGTTTAATTCTTCGATTGTGTTTAACTTGAGTTGATTTACTTGATACTCTAACTTTTCTCAAATTTCATTAAAACTTTCTAAATCTTCAATATCATAATAAAAATTGAATAGAGTATTTGAAACCTGAAGGTAGGTCAAGTCAGATACACTTAACTGAGACAGTACCTTCTCCAATCTTGCCACAGCCTCCTCTTTTTGCCCGTAGAAATAAAAATCTATAAGAGATTTTATCCACTCCATATAAAACTTATCTACTAGAGACAAGCGATGTACCTTTACACTCTCTAGTTCATATATATATTTCAGAGACTCATAATTTCGATTTGTGATAAATGTCTGGGCTAACTTCTTAAACTCTGATAGCTCATCAATCTCCTCTCCAATCTCCTCATTAAAAAAATAATCTATACTAACTTTTAACTTCTTAGACAGAGCATATAAAAAGTCTGCTCCTGGAGAAATTCTCCATTCTCCAATCGACTAATCTGTCCCTGTTTGCATATCCCCTCAGCCAATTTTCGCTGAGACATTTTTAATTCTTTTCGTCTATTTTTTAATCTTGTTGCTAAAAGTGTGCCCACGTTTGCATTTTCCTTTTCTATTTGATTTCAATTTCAATTGTAACACGATTAAATTTTAAATACAAATTAACAAAACAAAAGATACAAATTATATATAAGCAATGACTAGATATGTTATTTTTGAAAACCTATCCCTCCTTCTTTTGAGATTTTCTTACTCAAACGATTGATAAACGTATTCACTTTAAATGGATTAGATATTAGACTATCATGTTTAAATTTTGTTATTGATATATTTAACAGACCAGAAATAATCTTTTACAACATATCAAATTCAGGGGAACAATAACGATTTTCCCCATTTTTTAGGCTCTCTATTTCATAACAATCAATTCTTTTTGTCACATACCTTAGCCCGAAAAATCCACACTAAATCTTTTTGAAAGCTGTTTAAAGCTTTGTACTTACTTTCTGAGTTCATAGATCTGAACCTTTACCTCATTTGTCCAATTCCATAATAAAAATAAGGACATTCTAACAAAGGAAGTCCTTATTTTTTAACTAATAGATGTCAAAGTTACTATGCAGATCCACTTTATTCTGTAATCATTGATCAAAATATAATTTTTTGTAAAATTTTGATTATGAATTAGTCAAGGAAAAAATACTAACCTATTTTAAAAAACTAAATTGTAATGATTGCCTATAAATAAACACTTTGAATATTCTTTATTTTTCTTAATTTACTAAAAATGCCCCCTGCAGGAATCGAACCTGCAACTACTCCTTAGGAGGGAGTTGTTATATCCATTGAACTAAGGGAGCTAGATAAAAACTCTGCTGAAAAAGCAGAGTTTTTTAGTCGAATTAACGACGGATTTCTTTGATACGAGCTGCTTTACCTTGAAGAGCACGCAAGTAGTACAATTTCGCACGACGTACTTTACCATAACGAACAACTTCGATTTTTTCAACACGTGGAGTGTGGATTGGGAAGATACGCTCAACACCTACACCGTTAGAGATTTTACGAACTGTGTAGTTTTCTGAGATACCAGCACCTTTACGTGCGATAACAACACCTTCAAAAATCTGGATACGTTCACGGTTACCTTCGACAACTTTCGCATGTACACGAACAGTGTCACCAGGACGGAATGATGGGATATCTGTACGAAGTTGACCTTCAGTCAAGCTTTGGATTAATGGATTCATTTTATTCTCCTATCTTTGTCAATCTTGAGGAATCTTCCTCAGCGGATAAACTGTATTTTTGTGCGTCCATTACACACAAGATACAGTTTACCAAATTTCCACAAAAAAGTAAAGAAATTTATAGCAGAATTCCTAAAAAAATCGCAACCAAACCACCTAGGTAGGTCAAAGTCAGGTAAACGTAAAAAACCTTCTTATCGCTTAACAGTCTTTGAAGTTCATCATTCAAGGTAGAAAAAGTTGTTAAACCTCCACAAAAACCCGTCACTAAAATAGCATAGACTTCCTTAGACTCTACATGATTGTAGAATAATCCAATCAAAAAACACCCCAAAAGATTTGCTATAAGCGTTCCAAGTGGCAATTTAGAAGATTGATTATAGCGGGAAAAGAAATAGCGCACTAAAGCTCCGAAACCACAAGCAATTGCAAGATAGACGATTACCATTTCTTCCTCCCTAGAAAATAAGCCAAAAGTGGGCCTCCACCAATACTCAAAAGCAAATACAGGACTAAACTAAGATAACGCCCTGTATCAAGCAGTTTCACAGCATCAAGCATTAGACTGGAAAAAGTTGTTAAACCGCCACAAAAGCCCGTCCCCAGTGCTAAAATAACGCCTTTACTGGTTCCCTTATAGACTAAATAGCCCTTAACAAGATACACCAAGCAGAAAATGCCTAGATAGTTAACAAGAAGGGTGCCCAAGGGGAAATCTGGGCTGGCTGGTAACCAAGTGGAAACTCGATAGCGCACAAGTCCGCCCACCATGGCAGCTAGAAAAATTCCTAGCGGATAAAATTGTTCTTTTTTCATTTGATGTTTTGATCCTGATAATCACGCGAACGTTTGAGTATGTCAGAAAAAGTCGCTACAATAGTCTCCTTATAGCGCTTATCTCCTACACGACTTCTAACCTTTTCAAAGATAATTGATTCTCTCTTGGTATCTAAAATCGGTTTACCTGATGCTTTCTTATAAGCAACTACCCCCTCAACCAAATGCATTCGTTCTTCTAACAGTTTGACAATTTGGTCATCTATTTGATCAATTTCTTGGCGAATAATATCTAAATCCATACAGTCTCCTCCTTTATTTGAATTATTGTATCAAAAAGCCATCAAATAGGCTAGTAAAATCCCAACTCTGGATAAGAAAAATGCACTGATTAATTACATCAGCGCACTTTTATGCTTATCCTACTTTAGCAGCCAATTCTTCTGCGAATTGTTCTAAGCGTTCAATATCTTCTTCCTCGGCAGAAAGATCAACTTTGACACACTCTGAACCTTTTTCTGCTCCTGTTGACACAAAGACACGGTCAAAGTCATCAACAGCCTTACAGAATTCATCGTAGAAGGTATCTCCTGAGCCGACCACTCCGTAGATTTTGCCATTCAAGTTGAGATCTGCTAGGTCTTCGTAGAAGTCCATCATCTCATCTGGCAATTCTCCATCACCATAAGTATAGGTCGCAACGATAGCGATGTCTGCTTCCAAGAAGTCTGAAGCGTCGACCGTTGTACATTCGTCAACATCGACATCCAAGCCCAAGTCACGTAATTTGTCTGCTACAATATCTGCAATTTCTTCGGTATTACCGGTCATACTGGCAAATACAATTTTTGCTAATGCCATATCGTCCTCCTCAATTTATCTTTCTCCATTATATCACATCTTTTTCATTTTAAAAATAAAAATTCTTGTGCTACAATGAAATGAGAAAGAATTGAGGTTATTTATGGACATTTGCCATCAAATTTTAGAAAAAATTAAAGAATACGACACGATTATCATTCATCGTCATATGAAACCAGACCCTGATGCCTTGGGAAGTCAAGTGGGCTTGAAAGCTCTTCTCAAACATCATTTCCCAGAAAAAGCCATCAAAGCCGTAGGTTATGATGAACCAACTCTTACTTGGATGGCTGAAATGGATCTTGTTGAAGATAGTGCCTACCAAGGTGCCCTTATCATCGTTTGTGATACGGCGAATACTGCTCGTATTGATGATAAACGCTATCGTCAAGGTGATTTTCTCATTAAGATTGACCACCATCCAAATGATGATGTATACGGTGACCTATCTTGGGTAGATACTAGTTCAAGTAGCGCTAGTGAGATGATTACCCTATTTGCAGAAACAACCCAACTTGCCTTGTCAGATCGCGCTGCTGAGTTGCTCTTTGCAGGAATTGTTGGTGATACAGGTCGCTTCCTCTACCCTTCTACCACTGCACGAACCCTCCGACTGGCGGCTTATTTGAGAGAACATAACTTTGACTTTGCGGCTCTCACCCGCAAAATGGACACTATGAGCTACAAAATTGCAAAACTTCAAGGCTACATCTACGACCATCTGGAAGTGGATGAAAATGGTGCGGCGCGCGTTATCCTGAGTCAAGAAGTCTTGAAACAATTCAATGTTACCGATGCTGAAACTGCAGCCATTGTCGGTGCACCTGGACGTATTGACAGTGTAAGTCTCTGGGGAATTTTTGTGGAGCAGGCTGATGGCCACTATCGTGTTCGCTTACGCAGTAAAATCCATCCTATCAATGAAATCGCCAAGGAACATGATGGTGGAGGCCACCCTCTAGCAAGTGGTGCCAATTCCTATAGCCTAGAGGAAAACGAAATCATCTACCAAAAGTTAAAAAACTTGCTTAAAAACTGATAAAATACTTGCCAAACTTTTCAGAATCTGATAGACTAGTATGGTAACAATCTATGGCTCGCAAAGAGACCATGGCAGAAAGGAAATATTGCAAAATGAAAAAAGATATCCATCCAGAATATCGCCCAGTTGTCTTCATGGACACAACTACTGGTTACCAATTCCTTAGCGGTTCAACAAAACGCTCTAACGAAACAGTTGAGTTCGAAGGCGAAACTTACCCATTGATCCGTGTGGAAATTTCATCAGACTCACACCCATTCTACACTGGACGTCAAAAGTTCACTCAAGCAGATGGACGCGTGGATCGTTTCAACAAAAAATACGGTCTCAAATAATAGTAAAAAGACAGCTTCGGCTGTTCTTTTTTTTGTTTCTTGAAATGAACTGCTGTTTTCATGTTCCAAACTCAAAAAAACTTTGCACTCTCGATTGCCACACAATGGTTTCTAGAGTACAAAGTTTTTTTATTAGTGCAGATTTACTCTTCCTTATCTAGATTTTCAGTTCCTTTTGTTGTATTGTCTTCCCAAAGGATACGCTCGATACGATGGAAACCTGACCAACCTTTCTCGATCTTGTTTTCGTCCATATAGTCTGCCCAACGGAAGTCAATCTTGACATCTGACTCACCAAAACTCTCAGCGATTGGTTCTGAACGCTCATAAGACATACGAATCAATGAATAGACCTTCTTGGCTTCTTCTAACTTACCTTCTTTCAAAAGTTTGACAAAGCCTTCTGTATCTGTCAACAGTTTATCAATTTGCTCTTGCAAAAAAGTCTTGTAGTCAGCAGTGGCCTTATCAAGCAATTTTTCTTATCTTCAGACAAGGCTGTCACCTTAGACGAATCGGTTGTATCTGCTGATTTTTCAAACCTAACAGCACAAGCTGTCAATAGCAAGGCTGAAGATAAAAGGACAAAACCTAGTTTTTTCATTGTTTACTCCTATTGGTTCAGGAAGCCTGAATTAATTTTACGTTTCATTATAATATGTTTTTACTCATTTTTTAATAAATTTTCAGAAAATTTAATGTTATGAATAGCATTACAAATGCAAAAAACTAAGCCTAGGAAAATCTCCAAAGCTTAGTTTGATCTAGTTTCTTAATTTCCAGCGTAATATTTTTGAATTCCTTTAATAATGCCTTCAACTAACTTATCTTGGTATTGATCACTACGGATTCGTTGGTTTTCTTCTGGATTATCCATATAACCCAATTCTAATAACACAGCAGGTTTCGCAGTCTCACGAAGAACAGCGAAGGTGGCTTGCAGAAGCCCAGCATCTCTAGCTCCTGTCTCAGTCAAGAGAGAGGAGTGAAGGTCAGCGGCCAAACGATTACTTTCACTCATTCGGTCTGGATTATTGTGCCAGTATTGATTAATTTTGCTCGGGTAACCCGCTTCTTCCTTATAAGAATAAGTCTGTATTCCCAGATTCAATGTTGTGTTATTTCCAGTAGCGTTAAAATGAATGCTAATAAAGAAGTCTGCATTCGTTTTATTTACCATACGAGAACGCTCCGTCACAAAGTCAACATCCACATCACTATCACGAGATGTTAGAACTGTATAGCCAAGTTCTTCTAAACGTTTCCGTAATTTACGAGAGACCTGTAGATTCAAATCTTTTTCAGCTATTCCATAATAGTAGGCACCCGAATCACGTCCACCATGCCCTGGATCTAGGAAAATAGTTTTACTATAGTGCCCCTTTTCAAATCCTTTTGGAAGTTCTTGCACCCATTTACCATTATCTTTGAAAAAATGGCTGCTTCCATTAATAGTATAAGTTCCAGTAACATAAACGCCATCTTCTTTAAGATAATACCAAGCTTTATAATCTTGATCATAAATCCACTCTTTGTGAGCCATGTAGCCACCAGATTTTAGATAGTAAGAGCCGACCCATTGCTGTTCAGCATAGTGTCCGCCTGACTTGAGATAAAACCAGCTAGAGTAGTTAGGATCGTACACCCATTCTTTATCTGCCATAGCCCCACTGGACTTCAGGTAATAATTTCCCTTCCAGGTATTAGCCATCATGGTACCATTTTGATCAAATGAATACCACTTACCATTGATTTGACTCCATTGATTAGACAGATATTTTCCTGAACCATTGGCGTAGTACCACTTGTTAGCCATCTGATACCAGCTATTTTCAAGTAAGTAACCATTCTTATCAAATAGGTAGCCCTCATAAAGAGTATCTGTAAATTTGACACCCGTTTGACTATAATAAGCCCACTTCCCATCTTCTTTTACCCAACCAGTTTGTAGCTTAGACTCAGTAGGAAGAGTTGGCTTTGTCTCCTGCTCACTTGAACTAGGAGTCGTTGGCTGATTTTCTGTAGTTGCTTGAGAAGCACTTGCAGAGCTAGTAGTTGAACTATCGATAGAGTTATTCGCAGAATGACTAGCATCATTAGCTAGAACTGTTTGGCTACTGAATCCAAGAAGAGCCAGAGCAAGAATCGTAAATTTCTTATATGATTTCATTTATTTAACCTTTCTAGGGAAATGGAATCCCTGTTTTATTGAGTTCTTTGACTTCCTTGATGAAAGAATTTTTTAGGGATAAAATTTCATTTTCTGGAAATAAAACTTTCATAGTATCAAGATGTTCGATAATCTGATGTCCCAGTTTTATCCCCTCTGTTTTATTTTGTCTAAGAAAATTATACACCTCATACATCTTGATAGTCATAAAAGGATATAGAGGTAAATAGTAACCAGTATGAAGAAAAATCCTGCAATACTTTATGCGATACAATTCAATTTTATCAATCAATTGTTGTGCCAAATCATAATAAGCATTTTCAGAATAATATTTAACAATTGTTCGCAGTACATCCACCAACATATGGGTTTGATTTGTAGCTAAGGGAAGGCTACTTGTAAGAATTTCAAAAACCTCTTTTTCTTTTTGTTGATACATTTGAAGGGGAAAATCAAATAAAGTACCTAAGCGTTGAAATACATGAAAGTCAAAAGGTAACCAGTAATCCATTGAAAACAGCTGTTCTTTTAGTTGTTCAAGGATTTCCCAATCCTCTTCCGTTGGAATTTTTTCAGTAGATATGAGAGTTAGTAAATGAAGGAAATTTCTAACATAAGGATTTTCATCATCTTTGACTGTCTCTTTCGCATCATCAGACTCTAAGGTTCGATCATTTCTATGTTCGACTAATTTGGTTGTCTCTTCATTTTGCATGGAAACCACAAGGATGATGTCTTCATTGGAAACAATATTCAGATTCTCAAAGATTTTAAAGAAAGTATCTGTTTTAATCATAGCTTCGCCTTTTTCAAACTTACTTAGATTATTAGGGCTAATCGCTGTACCAGCTACTTGTTTTAAAGTAAATCCTCTTTCTTCTCTCATCTTTTTAAGCGCGGGGCCGAAATTTGTAGACATAACTTTCTCCCTTATTTTATTTTAACTTCACTTTTATATTATACACTAATCATAAGTAAATAGGAGAAAAACTACGAAAACGTTCTATTTCACCTTGATTTTAGGGTGTTGATATAGAAAAACGTATTTTTTCGTAGTTTTTTTAAATTTAATAAAGTTTCTTAGTATACTAGAGGTAAATTATTATAAAGGAGATGGTGGAATTAACTTATCATAAAAACATTTATAATAAAAACAAAAGGAGACAAAATGAACAAGCAAACTAAAAAATTCACACTTGCAACAGTTCTAGCACTTTCATTATTAGGAGTTGGAAGTCTTGCACCCCAATCAGTAGCCGCTAATGATAGGCTGGCTTCCACTCAAGCAATCAATGGTCAATCTTATCATATCATGAACTCTGAAGTAAATATCAATTCTGCTGGTAATAGCTTAGTTGGAATTGAAGGAAATTTCTTGACGCCAGATAAACAAGCTATTTTAGACCGTATAAATGCTATCAGAAAAGAAGCTGTTACGGAAGGAATAGTCAGTAGCTACGTTCCCATCAAATGGTCAACTGCACTAGAGAAAACAGCCTTTTCTCGTGCAGCAGAAGCTTCTGTAACTATGAATCATAAACGTTTATCTAATAAAGATATTTGGAGTGCCTGGCCTTCAGGAAATTTTTCACTAGCCGAAAACTTAGCTTGGAACTATGATGGGTTTATGGCCGCTATTGATCAATGGTATGAGGAAAAAGCAGATTACGTCAAATCTCGTAGTGGGGCAAGTGTCTCTGGTCAAACCGGACACTACGAATCCTTAATTAATCCAGAATTAACCTATATGGGGTTGGCAGCTTTTGAAAATCCTGTCACTCAAAATGGGTGGGTTACCGTTGCACAAAGTTTCGGTACATCATCTGGTAGCTCTGAAGAACTAGCTGGTAGTTATGGAAAAGCCATTCAATACACAGAAGCAAACTCTTCTCAGATTCAAACATTTGCGACTAAGGCGAATCTTTTTGATAAAGACTTGAAGGCCATCGGAACTCATACCAGTAAGAAAATAAAACAAGGTAAGTCTAACGGGACTAATAAACCAGGTTTCTTTTTTCAAATGCAAGATATTGGTAGGGGTATGGGTTTTTGGCGACAATCTGGCTCTCGTTGGTGGTTTATGCAACTTGATGGGTCTTACCCTTACAATCAGTGGGCACAATTAGATAATATCTGGTATCACTTCGATAGTTCAGGCTGGATGCAGACAGGTTGGTTGAAAGACGGTGAGACTTGGTACTATCTCGACGGTTCAGGGGCTATGAAGACTGGCTGGCTCAAAGATAACGGTAGCTGGTATTATCTTGATAGCTCAGGAGCTATGAAAACAGGCTGGATGAAAGTATCTGGCAAATGGTATTACGCCTATAGCTCTGGTTCACTCGCAATCAATACAACGACCCCTGACGGTTATCGTGTCAATTACAATGGGGAATGGGTATAGGATAAGATTATAAAAATAGATAAAAAGAAAAGGAAAACAAAAATTATGAAAAAAATCGTTTTGACTACTACAGCAGTTTTATCACTTGTAGCAACAGGAGCTACAATTTCAAGTGTCAATGCAGCAAGTGCCGTCCCGATGGTCAAGTTCTGGTCTCCTGCAGCTAATGCTTATGTTGAAGAACCTGCTCCTGGTTATCGTGATACAGATTTAGTCGCAACAGATGTGACGCTTGTAGAAAAAAGAAAAGCACAACTTGGAGCATTTTCTGATGGTGATGCTAACTTTACAGAGGTTGATTTTGTAGACGGGGCTTATAGACAAGAATTTTCTAAGCAATTTGCAAGTTTTGAATCAAATGGCATTGCTAGATTCAACGGTAAAACAATTGTCTTTAAAGCAACAGATTATGGTATCTATACCATGAAGTTTGAACTAAATGGTACTCGCTATAAATTAACAGCCGATGTTAGAGAAAACGTGGGAAAAGGGGCACCTTTTTACACTTATGTAACCAAACTAGAAGTATTATCGACTAATCAAGCAAATACTATCTCGAATACGAGTACTGAAAAACAAATAGAAGCAACAATTACAAAGGTTGAAATTCATCATTTTGGAGTTAATTTTGAAGGTGTACTCTCAGAGCCACTACAACACGGAGGAGATAATGCAGCTAGAGGAAATGTTACTCTAATTGATAAGGCTAGCGGAAAGATTGTGTACCAACATAATAATGATGTCATCTTTAGTGGTCTAACTAATAACGTCAGCGACCAATTTCTTTTACCTTTAATCTATAGCAATAAATTTAAAGGGGATGTTTTCGATATCAGACAGTTTCCTGCCGGAACATACATCTTGGAGATGTCAGGAGAGGCAGGTTCTCCACACGATCACTCAGTTGACAACAGAAAACGTGTCTTTAAAGCTAGAAAAGAGGTGACTTTCGGAAATCCTTCGACAAATTCAAATACTAACACGACTACTCAATCTGATTCAAATTCTAATTTCTCAGGCAGTTGGGTCAAATCTGGTTCTCGCTGGTGGTACAAACACGCCGACGGTTCCTATACAACTAATGACTGGGAAAAAATCAATGGTGTTTGGTATCGTTTTGATAACTCTGGTTGGATGCAAACAGGCTGGGTAAAAGACGGTAGCTGGTACTATCTTGACGGTTCAGGTGCTATGAAGACTGGTTGGCTAAAAGATAACGGTAACTGGTACTATCTTCAAGACTCAGGTGCAATGAAAACTGGTTGGATGAAAGTAGCTGGTAAATGGTACTATGCTTATAACTCTGGTGCACTCGCAATCAACACGACTACACCTGATGGCTATCGTGTCAATTACAACGGTGAGTGGGTTTAACATACAATAGGAATAAATTAAGGAGACAATTATATGAACAAAGTTATAAAAATTGAAGATGAAACAGTTTATGTTGGAAAAGGTAATAATGGTCAATTTACTGCAATTTCAAGAAAAAGTTTTGGTTTTGAACCACAAGTAGGTGATTATGTAGAATTTTATCAAAATGGTGACGACTATATTGTTTCAAAAATAGATAACACATCTCCAGCCGCCTCTAGTCAACATTCAAATGGAGTAAGTGATAAATCTAAACTGGCCGCAGCCTTATTTGCCCTATTTTTAGGGGCGTTTGGTGCCTACGATTTTTACATTGGAAATACTAAACAAGGATACAAGCGTATCGTTCTAACTCTGCTAGTTATCATTCCTATTTTAATGCCATTTGTTTTACTGGCAAATGCTATTTGGAATATTATGATTACTATTCAAGTTTTAACGTCTAAAACTGGTAGTAAATGGCACCAAGATGCCCAAGGCTTAGAATTACAAGATTAAATATATGAAAAAATTATTTCTATTCAGTATTAGTATTTTAGCTATCTCTATTTTAACGGCTTGCCAACATCAGAGTGAAAACACTTCTGCAACAAGTTCTGAAGCAATTGCTTCAAGTACTAGTTCAACTTCTTCTACATCGGAAGAGAAGAAACCTGATTACACCCTATATAATCCTGTCCTTAAAGAATATGCCAAAGTACTAGATGGTTCATCAACTTCACATACAGAGGTCAATTCAAAAGCAAACTTAAAAAATGGTTATCCTAACGAATATTCTGGATTACAGTATAGCTTGTATGATTTAGACCAAGACGGTACGGACGAACTTTTGATTGCCCTAAAAACGTATTCTAACTATTACGATTTATTAGATATTCGAACTCTTAAAAATGGTGAAGTTATTCGACTGACCAATGCAGAAAACAATCTGGATTTTATTGGAGAGCGAGTACATTTTAATCCTTTAGAAAATGGTTATTTTCAATTATCTACCCGAGTATCTATTAATCAAATCCAACTTAAACTATACAAGTTAAATCAGAATGGAACACGATTAGACTTAGTTATCGAATCAGATACAGAAGAGGGACTGGGGACAAAACCACCTTCCCTTGACATAAGATATTTCTCTTGGAAATCTGTGACAAGTCTCATAAATGGAGAAATAACCCTTCCGTCAGAAAGTAAAGGAATGGATATTTCTGCAATTCAAAATGGAGATTTTTCTAGTGTCGCAGGCACTTGGAGGAATCGTTCAGGTATTGAATTTACTTTCGACAAAAATGGTTTAGTAAGTGATAAGTCCAAAATTTCAATTGAACATGCTAAAGAAATTGACCACTATCTTAAGGCAAATTCTGTTTCTAAAGATGGAGGTGCTGGTGCAGCTATTGCCTTTTTACCAGCAGGAATCCCTATAACCATGTCTGTCACCTCTTCTACAGATGATAGCTATACCGACTCATCTGATATCACACAAGACCGCTTATGGTTTGGACACCAACTTATCAATGGTAGTACTGAGGGATTTTTCTACAAGGTAAAATAATGACGGTAACCCCTTAAAGTTGCCATAGAATATCTAGTATCTATATAGGATAAATATTCTTATTCTCTTAGAATATCTATCCTATATTTTTATTTCCTCTACATTCCTTTCGCTACTAGATGAATTCACTCAAAAAAGATTAGACTTTTAACCTCAAAATTGATAAAATAAGAAGAAAAATAAGATAAAAGGAAACTATAAATTACCATGATGAACATGCAAAACATGATGCGCCAAGCACAAAAACTTCAAAAACAAATGGAACAAAGTCAAGCTGAACTTGCAGCTATGCAATTTGTTGGCAAATCTGCTCAAGATCTTGTCCAAGCGACCTTAACTGGCGATAAGAAAGTTGTCAGCATTGACTTCAATCCAGCTGTCGTTGACCCAGAAGACCTCGAAACCCTTTCTGATATGACTGTTCAAGCCATCAACTCTGCTCTTGAACAAATCGATGAAACGACCAAGAAAAAATTAGGTGCTTTCGCCGGGAAATTGCCATTCTAAAAAAAGGCTCTGTAATATTTATAGTGGGTAAATCCCATATAGATATTATGGAGCCTATTTTGATGTAGAAAAAGTCCCATAAAATCTATAATGAAAAGCGATCAAACAATCATTAGAAAGAATCCTATGGAACAATTACATTTTATTACAACTGCTTGATATTGAAAACTTTTTTCTCATACTAAGTCCTAAACGCTAAAATCATTCTTAATCTTTTTTACCATTTGTTATTATATTCCTAAATTCCGGCTAAAATAGTCCACCAGACTGTTCTATTTCAATACTTAAGGCAAGTTGTAAGTCATGGCAAACCATGAAGCAATTTAATCAAAGATTTCATGAGTACATGGTCATCAAACCCTACTAACAGCATAGTAGTAAAGATACTTTTCGTGTGTGCTTAACTACTAAAGAGATTGTGGAGGCACTCTTGAGTTGCTAAGAAGAATGAAAGCACCACTATAATCTCTTACATTTTTACTTCTAGAGTAAGGTTTTGCGTACTCATTGAGAAGAATTTAGAGCTAGCTCATTCTTGCTTTCAGGCTTTTTTAGAATCTTTCTAAAGAAAGCATCACCGCCCTGCAATTACCTTATTCCAACATAAAATTAGGAGAGACTAATAATCTTATCCAATACAATACCTTTGATTTTCGGAACTTTGAAAACTTCAAAAAACAGATTTCCACGATTCGCAATATCAAAAAAGAAAGGACAAAATTTGCCCTTTCTAGATCTTAGCTTTTCTTCAACCCACTACAGTTGACAAAGAGCCTTTAATTTTAAAGACTTTTTCCAGCCTCTTTTATATATCTGTCAATGGTGTTGCGGTGTCTGGTGAGGTATCATAAACCTTAAAGTCTACTCCAACTCCTAGATCAGCTTGCGCTAGCTGATTGACCATGGTCATGTGAGCTAGTTCCTTGATATTGTTCTCCTTGGACAAGTGACCAAGGTAGATTTTCTTAGTGCGATTTCCTAGCGTCCGAATCATAGCTTCAGCACCATCTTCATTAGAAAGGTGACCCAGATCCGATAAGATTCGTTGTTTGAGCCGCCAAGCGTAAGAACCTGCTCGCAAAATCTCTACATCATGGTTGGACTCGATAAGATAGCCGTCCGCATTTTCGACAATCCCTGCCATACGGTCACTGACATAACCTGTATCTGTCAAAAGGACAAAACTTTTATCATCTTTCATAAAGCGATAGAACTGCGGTGCGACTGCATCATGGCTTACACCAAAACTCTCGATGTCAATATCTCCAAATGTTTTGGTTTTGCCCATTTCAAAGATATGCTTTTGCGAAGAATCCACCTTGCCGAGATACTTGCTATTTTCCATAGCCTGCCAGGTCTTTTCATTGGCATACAAATCCATACCATACTTGCGAGCCAAAACGCCTACTCCATGGATATGATCTGAATGCTCATGGGTAATCAAGATGGCATCCAAGTCTTCTGGCTTGCGATTAATTTCAGCAAGTAGGCTGGTAATTTTCTTACCAGATAAGCCTGCATCCACTAAAAGCTTCTTTTTTGGAGTTTCCAGATAAAAGGAATTTCCACTGGAACCCGACGCTAAAATACTGTATTTAAAGCCTGTTTCACTCATTCTAGTCTTCTACTTCGTCCTCCCATACTTCTTCTTTCACTGCATCCTTATCATAAGGGAGCACAATTGTGAAAGTTGATCCCTTACCGTATTCACTCTTGGCCCAAATAAAGCCCTTATGTTGTTTGATAATTTCCTTGGCAATAGACAGTCCCAGACCTGTTCCACCTTGGGCACGACTTCTAGCGCGATCCACACGATAAAAACGGTCAAAGATACGTGGTAAATCCTGCTTAGGAATACCCAAACCTTGGTCTGAGATGGATAAAATCATCTGATCATCAGTCGTCTTCATGGTCACTGTGATTTTTCCACCATCTGGCGAATACTTAATAGCATTGTTGAGAATATTATCAATCACCTGTGTCATCTTATCTGTATCAATCTCAATCCAAACTGAAGTAATTGGGTAATCTCGCACCAGTTCGTATTTCTTCTCTTCATCCTGCCCTCTTATCTGATCAAAACGGTTGAGGATAAAAGTAATAAAGGCAGTAAAGTTAATCAGTTCCACATCCAGATGACTGGTCTCATTATCAATCCGTGAGAGATGGAGGAGATCAGTCACCATCCGCATCATACGGTTGGTTTCATCTAGAGATACCTTGATAAAGTCTGGTGCTACAGTTTCACACAAAGCCCCCTCATCCAAGGCTTCAAGATAAGATTTAACACTGGTTAAGGGCGTCCGTAACTCATGGCTAACATTGGAAACAAAGAGTCTTCGTTCGCGTTCTTCCTTCTCCTGCTCCGTCGTATCATGCAAAACAGCAACCAGACCCGAAATAAAGCCAGACTCTCGACGAATCAAGGCAAAGCGAACACGAAGGCTCAGATACTCACCATTAGCATCCTGAGAATCAATGATGAGTTCAGGAATTTGGGTAATTAAATCACGAAGTTCATACTCATCTTCAATCTTAAGCAACTCTAGGATACTCTTGTTGAGAACGTCTTCTTTCTGAACACCTAACTGTTTCTTAGCCATGTCATTAATCATGGTAATCTTGCCACGACGATTGGTCGCAAGGACGCCGTCTGTCATATAAGAGAGGATACTATGTAATCGTTTACTCTCTTGTTCCAGATTTTCTTGGGTTAAACGAATTACTTCTGATAAATCATTGAGATTATTAGTAATATTAGTAATTTCAGAGCTTCCCTGCATATCCAATACCTGAGAATAATCTCCTGCAATCAGGTCTTTTACCTTTTGATTGATTTGCTTCAACCGAATATTATCCCGACGATTTTCTAGCAAAAGTAAGGTCACGACTAAAATAAAGCCAAGTAGAATGAGGATAAAGATAAAATCACTAGTTAAAACTGTGTCTTTTATTAGTTTAATCATTATTTCTCATATAATAACCAACACCACGACGTGTTAGGATATATTCAGGACGACTTGGTGTATCTTCAATCTTCTCACGCAAACGTCTGATGGTTACGTCAACTGTTCGAACATCTCCGAAATAATCATACCCCCAGACCGTTTCAAGCAAGTGTTCACGCGTAATTACTTGACCGATATGAGAAGCCAAGTGATACAAAAGCTCAAATTCACGGTGAGTTAAGTCTAGTTCTTCACCGTATTTCTTAGCAACATAGGCATCTGGAACAATCTCCAAGTCCCCAATTTGCAAGGGTTGAGTTTTATTTTCATCTGATTCTTGATTATCTACAGAAGCCAAGTCCGTGCGACGAAGGAGAGCTTTAACACGCGCCTGCAACTCACGATTTGAGAAGGGTTTGGTTACATAGTCATCCGCTCCAAGCTCCAAACCGATAACCTTATCAAATTCGCTATCCTTAGCTGACAGCATGATAATAGGCACACTACTAGTCTTGCGAATAGTCTTCGCAACTTCTAAACCATCAATTTCTGGAAGCATCAAATCCAAAATAATAATATCTGGCTGCTCTGCTTCAAATTGCTCTAGAGCTTCACGACCGTTAAAAGCAGTTACAACCTCGTAACCTTCCTTGGTCATATTAAACTTGATAATATCTGAGATTGGTTTTTCATCATCTACAATTAATATTTTTTTCATTTGTTCACCTTTTTCTCTACTATTATACCAAAAAAATAGCAAGAAGACACAATAGCTAGTCTTTGCTACTGTCTAAGTTGGCTTGTGCATAAGTCTGCCAGATTTTTTGTTGGGGTTTGGCAAGTGGAACATCCTTGAACTCTTCTGGTGAAAGCCAGCGAACTTCCCTATCTGAAAAATCATGAAAGTCACTCACCTGACCTGCTACAATCTGTACATGCCACTTTCGATGGCTAAAGACATGCTTGACAGTCTCAAAACAAACATCAAGCCAATCAACTTCTAGGTCATAGTCCTGCTCGAAACTCTCTTCTGGACTGGGGCCAAAGTTTACACTTTCTTCTGCAACCTGATGGAAGAGGTCAAACTGCTCCTCTTGCGAAAAGTCATCTACTTCTACCAGTGGGAAATGCCAAAAACCTGCCAATAGCTTTTCACTTTCATTTTTTTCAAGTAAAAATTGTCCTTGAGTATTTTTGACCACTAAGGATTTAAGATAAATGGGAATTGGCTTTTTCTTGGGAGCCTTAATTGGATAACGGTCCATTGTGCCATTCTGATATGCCGCACTGAAGTCCTTAATTGGACTCTCTTCTGGCCTAGGATTAACTGGCGCCTCAATATCAGATCCTAAGTCCATCAAAGCTTGATTAAAGTCACCAGGCCTTTCTGGGTCAATCAAGATTTCCATCATTGCCTGAAAAATTTTGCGATTACTTGGAATCCCAATATCATGGTTGACTTCGAACAGACGGGCCAAAACACGCATAACATTACCATCTACAGCTGGCTCAGGCAAGTTAAAAGCAATGCTGGTAATCGCTCCTGCTGTGTAGGGACCAATTCCTTTCAAACTGGAAATTCCTTCATAGGTATTTGGAAATTGACCACCAAAGTCAATCATAATCTGCTGGGCTGCAGCCTGCATATTACGAACTCGAGAATAATATCCCAGTCCCTCCCAAGCCTTCAACAAACGCTCTTCAGGCGCATTCGCCAAACTTTCTACTGTTGGAAACCAGTCCAAGAATCGTTCGTAGTAAGGAATAACCGTATCCACTCTGGTCTGCTGGAGCATGATTTCAGATACCCAGATATGATAAGGATTTTTACTTCTTCGCCAGGGTAAATCTCTTTTATTTTCATCGTACCAGTTGAGAAGTTTCTCACGAAAAGAAATGATCTTCTCCTCCGGCCACATGACGATACCGTATTCTTTCAAATCTAACATATCTCTAGTATAACACAGAAGATTTCACCTGTCTTTTTATCTGATTTATAATATTTTCAATAGATAGTATATAACTTTTCTTTCTACTTAAATATTTGATATGTCTTCAACTGAAAATTAATAAAATATCATAGAATGCGATTATCCACTTTCAAGGGTTAATTTTGAGACAAATAATACTCAATAAAAATCAAAGAGAAAACTAGGAAGCTAGCCGCAGGTTGCTCAAAGCACTGCTTTGAGGTTGTAGATAAGACTGACGAAGTCAGTCACATATATAATCCAAGGTGAAGCTGGCGTGGTTTGAAGAGATTTTAGAAGAGTATAAGCTAGAAATACAGTATTATTTAAAATAGTCGATCATCCTACGGATAAACAATAAAAACTCATCTCTCTTAGAAAATAACGAAAATGCTGGTTGACATCATCCTAAAACAAGTGAAAAAATAGTATTTTGCCCCTTTTTTGCCCCCTATACACAAAAAAAGCCTACTGACCAAGCTAGAAAGCTTGATACAATAGGCTTTTTAAAGACTAATTATTTAACAGCGTCTTTAAGAGCTTTACCAGCTTTGAATGCTGGAACTTTAGAAGCTGCAATTGTGATTTCTTTACCAGTTTGTGGGTTGCGACCTTTACGTGCAGCACGCTCACGAACTTCAAAGTTACCAAAACCGATCAATTGAACTTTTTCACCAGCTGCAAGGTAGTCAGCTACTGCTGAAAATACAGCTTCAACTGCTGCTGCTGAGTCTTTCTTAGTCAATTCTGTAGCTTCTGCTACTTTAGCGATCAAATCTTGTTTGTTTGCCATGTTAATGATTCCTCCAAATTAATTTCTAATTAACAAATATAATCATATCCTAAAATCCCTTATAGGTCAAGTTAAAAACGCTATTTATTCGCATTTTCTTTATTTTTTTAGGAATGGTAACGTACCAAAATAGCCCACGCATTCTCGCCTGTATGAGTCTGAATAATAGAACCCGTTTCTAAAACAGAAATTGGTTTTTCAACATAAGCTTGTAAACTTTCTTTCATCTCTTTTGCCCAGTCAGCATTACCTGAATATGAAATTCCAATCTCTGCTACAGAACGTTCAGAGAGAGATGTTGTCAACTCATCCAACCATTTTTTAAAGGTTTTAGCTCCACGACCTTTAACAATTGGCTGCAATTCATGGTCTTTCATTTGCATGACAACACGGATATTGAGAAGTGAGCTCAACAATCCAGTTACACGGCCAATTCGTCCACCTTTGACAAGATTTTCCAAAGTTGAAACGCCAATATAGAGCTCCGTATGTTTTTTTACCTCTTCAACGTGAGATAAAATTTCCGCCATATCTTTGCCTTCTTGTGCTAATTTCGCAGCCTCAACAACTTGGAATTTCAAGGCTTGGTCAGTAAAGGAACTATCGATAACTGTCACGTCGGCAGTAGATAGGCTGGCACCTTGGCGTGCTGCTTCTACAGTCCCCGAAAGAGCATGGGACATATGAATAGCAAGAATCTGGCTACCATCTTTGCATAGGTCTTCAAAAACTTCAGCGAAGACACCTACAGGCGGTTGGCTTGTCTTAGGAAGATTCTTACTTGCTTGCATCAACTGAAGAAATTTACCTTCTTCTTTCAAATCCGCATCAGAATAAACAACATTATCAATCATTACAGATAATGGAACAATTGTAATATCTAATTGTTTTACTAGTTCTGGTTCAATAGTAACAGATGAATCGGTTACAATCTTAATTTTTGTCATAGTATCAATCTTTCTATTTTAGGATTCAGATTGGTTTTCTTACTTCTAATTATATCAAAAAAAGATTAAAAATCCTAATGGAGTCAATCAAATTTTCCGTAAAAATTTGATATAATCAACTTATAAGAAAAGAGGTGTCCTATGATTAAAAAAATTTACCCCATTTTTACCATTTTACTAGGTGCTGCTATTTATGCTTTTGGACTGACTTATTTTGTAGTTCCCCATCATCTCTTTGAAGGAGGGGCGACAGGTATTACCCTCATCACCTTTTATCTTTTTAAAATCCCTGTTTCCCTCATGAACCTGCTGATTAATATTCCCCTTTTCATCCTAGCTTGGAAAATATTTGGAGCAAAATCTCTCTATTCTAGTTTGCTTGGAACCTTAGCTTTGTCAGCTTGGTTGGCTTTTTTTGAGCGTATTCCCCTTCATATTGACCTTCAAGGTGATTTACTGATTACTGCACTTATAGCGGGAATTCTATTGGGAATTGGTCTTGGAATTATCTTTAATGCTGGAGGTACAACTGGTGGTACTGATATTCTAGCTCGTATTCTCAACAAATACACTCATATATCCATGGGAAAACTGCTCTTTATCTTAGATTTTTGTATTCTCATGCTCATTCTCCTAATCTTCAAGGACTTGAGATTGGTTTCCTACACGCTCTTATTTGATTTTATCGTTTCGCGTGTCATTGATTTGATTGGAGAAGGTGGCTATGCTGGTAAAGGATTTATGATTATTACAAAACGTCCTGACCAACTTGCTAAAGCGATTAATGATGACCTAGGAAGAGGCGTTACTTTTATTTCTGGTCAAGGCTACTATAGTAAAGAAAATTTGAAAATCATTTACTGTATTGTCGGTAGAAATGAGATTGTGAAAATGAAGGAAATGATTCATCGAATCGATCCTCAAGCCTTTATAACCATTACAGAAGCCCATGAAATCCTTGGAGAAGGATTCACCTTTGAAAAAGAATAAAAAGAGGTAGTGTAGTGACCTCAAAAGTTAGACTTATTCATCTATCTTTTGGGTTACAAACAGCCTCTTTTTTAATTACCCAAACTCTTAAGACCAATTCCGAGCTACTTCTTCATCAGCCCTTAACTGATCCACTAATTGGTCAACTGAGTCAAATTTGGTCATATCTCGAATGCGATCAAGCCAATAAACCATGACGGTTTCCCCATAAATATCTTGATTAAAATCAAAAATATTGACTTCAAAACGTGCTTCTTCTCCATCAAAGGTCACATTTTTCCCGACACTAGCCATAGCACGATACTTCTGTCTTTGAATCTCAACATCAACGACATAAACACCATCTGCTGGCATATAAGTACGGTCTAAAAGCACCAAATTAGCTGTTGGATAACCAATCGTACGACCACGAGCATTGCCATGAACCACCATACCTCTTGATGGAAGCGGTGCCCCCAAAAGTTCTCCTGCTTCTTTTACATTTCCGTCTAAAATAGCTTGACGGATACGAGTTGAACTAATCTTTCCTTTCTCATCTTCTACAGGTGGAACGATAATGACTTCTCCATCAAAGTAATCCTTTAAGTCTTCTGCCGTTTTTTGGTCAGAACCAAATGTATAATCAAAACCTGCAACAATAATTTTGGCATTCATAGCCTTGATATAAGTTGCAAAAAATTCTTCTGCCGTGAGACTAGCAAATTGACTACTAAAATCAAGGAGATATAATTCTTCTACGCCTTCACGCTTTAGTTTCCTCTCACGTTCAGCAGGGTTCAAAATATGTAAAAACAGATCAGGATGATAAGACTCTAAAGCGATCTTTGGAGATTCATTAAAGGTCATAACGACGATAGGCAATAAGTCCTTTCTCGCAGCCTTATTGGCAACGCGAAATAATTCTTGATGCCCCTTGTGTATACCATCAAAATAGCCGAGAACAACGACTGAATCAGATGGTGTGCCAATATCTTTTTGGTTTTTTATAGGAATAGTAATAATCATAAAATAATTATATCATAGCGATAGCTATTTCTGGAACAGAAAATCTAAAATGTCGTTTTTTTCACCTGAAATAGCCATTTTTTCAAAAGGGAGTACCATGCAAATATATATTGACTCTGATATACTAGAATTACAAAAAAGGTGAACGATTAACATCATAAGCCATTCCCAATTTATTCTTATCGTATCACAATTCATAATCATCCTTGAGTGAAGAACTGATAGTTGAATAGCCTGCACTAATATCGCAAAAGCCAGCGTCAGAAAACGCTGGCTTTAAAACTGTGAAAATTTTTTCTCAACTAGATCGCTTCTGTGACAAAGCTACGACTTTCAAGTACCTTAAGCATAGCATTAGCTGTATCTAGCGCTGTGAAGAGGGGCACTCCGTGTTCAATAGCTGAACGGCGAATCTGCTCACCATCTTCGTCAGCAGTTCGTTTTGTTCCAACTGTATTAATGATAGCTTGAATTCTTCCTTTACGAACAAAACTTGGAATATCCTTATCGTCATCACCAATCTTACCAACAGGTTGGGCTTGCAATCCATGACTGGCAAAGAAGGCTGCTGTCCCTTCTGTCGCGAGGATTCCATAGCCAATATTTTGGAAACGACGAGCCAAGTCCAAGGCTTCTTCTTTGGCATCATCAGCGATGGTAAATACAACGTTACCAAAAGTTGGCAAGTGTAAGTAAGAAGCTTCAAAGGCTTTATAGAGAGCTTTTTCCAAAGTCGTATCAGAACCCATAACTTCCCCTGTTGACTTCATTTCAGGACCAAGCAAGCTGTCTACCTTAGCTAGTTTGGTAAAGGAGAAGACAGGTGCCTTGATATGAACGCGGGTGCTTTCAGGGTAAAGTCCATCTTGGTAGCCAAGTTCTTCAAGTTTTTGACCAAGAATGAGCTTGGTTGCTACTTGAGCCATAGGGATATTGGTCACTTTAGAAAGAAATGGAACCGTACGGCTGGCACGTGGATTGACCTCAATAACGTAGACTTTTTCATCTTTAATGACAAACTGGATGTTCATCATACCAAGACAGTTAAGACCGATTGCTAGACGTTTCGTATAGTCTGCGATTGTTTCTTGCACCTTTTGAGACAAGGTTTGTGGTGGGTAAACGGCCATTGAGTCACCTGAGTGGACACCGGCACGTTCGATATGCTCCATGATACCAGGAATGAGAACATTTTCCCCGTCTGAAATGGCATCAACTTCACACTCTTGTCCAACGATATAAGAGTCTACAAGGACTGGATGGTCAGGACTGGCCTTAACAGCGGTACGCATGTAAGAACGAAGGTCTTCTTCATTTTCTACGATTTCCATGGCGCGTCCACCCAAGACATAAGATGGGCGAACGAGGACTGGGAAACCAATCTTGCGAGCTGCAAGAACTGCTTCTTCTTCATTTGTAGCCGTTTGTCCTGGTGGTTGTGGAATATCCAAATCTTTGAGTGCTTGTTCAAAGAGGTCACGGTCTTCGGCACGGTCCAAGTCAGCTACTTGCGTACCAAGGATGGTCACACCTGCTTTTGCCAATGGCTCCGCAAGGTTGATGGCTGTTTGACCACCGAACTGAACGATAACCCCTTTTGGTTGCTCCAAGTCAATGACGTTCATAACATCTTCGAATGTCAATGGCTCAAAATAAAGCTTATCTGATACAGAGAAGTCTGTAGAAACGGTCTCTGGGTTTGAGTTCATGATGATGGCTTCGTAGCCAGCAGCCTGAATAGCCTTAACCGAGTGAACAGTTGCGTAGTCAAACTCAACCCCTTGACCGATACGGATTGGACCAGAACCTAGGACAAGTACAGATTCTTTATCAGACTTGATAGACTCGTTTTCCCAACCATAGGTTGAATAGAAATATGGTGTTTCAGAGTCAAATTCTGCCGCACAAGTATCAACCATCTTATAAACTGGAACAATCTTGTTTTCCAAGCGAAGTTGGCGAACGTGATCAGCGGTCGTTTCCCATAGTTCAGCAATCTTACGGTCTGAAAATCCATTCAATTTTGCAGTTTTCAAGACTTCTAGATCTTGTGGATGGGCACCCAACTCTTGCTCAATTTCAAAGATATGTAAGAGTTTATCAAGATAAAAGATATCAATCTTGGTCAATTCAGCAATCTCTTCAGGTGTATAACCACGACGAATAGCTTCTGACACATAGAAGAGACGGTCATCTTGGGCTTTGACTACTTTTTCAATCAAGGCATCATCAGAAACTGCTGCAAGTTCAGGCATTTCATTGTGGTGCACACCAATTTCAAGGGAACGACAAGCTTTAAGGAGAGATTCTTCGATGTTTCGACCGATTGCCATGACTTCTCCAGTGGCCTTCATCTGTGTCCCAAGACGGCGCTCACCCTTTTCAAACTTGTCAAATGGGAAACGAGGAATCTTGGCAACAACGTAGTCAAGAGCTGGTTCAAACATGGCATAGGTTGAACCCGTAACTGGGTTGATGACCTCATCCAAGGTCAAACCGACGGCAATCTTAGCTGCCAACTTAGCAATTGGGTAACCTGTCGCTTTAGAAGCAAGGGCTGACGAACGTGATACACGAGGGTTTACTTCGATGACATAGTACTTGAAGCTGTGGGGATCAAGGGCTAGCTGAACGTTACATCCCCCTTCAATCTTAAGGGCACGAATGATGCTCAAGCTCGCGTCACGAAGCATTTGGTTTTCATAGTCTGACATGGTTTGCGCAGGGGCAAATACAATGGAATCCCCTGTGTGAATCCCAACTGGGTCAAAGTTTTCCATGTTACAAACAACCAAAGCATTGTCAGCTGAGTCACGCATGACTTCATACTCGATTTCCTTGAAACCTGCGATTGAACGTTCAATCAAACATTGGGTAACAGGTGACAATTTCAAACCATTTTCAGCGATTTCACGCAATTCTTCCTCGTTGGCACACATACCACCACCAGTACCACCAAGTGTAAAGGCTGGACGGACGATGACTGGGTAGCCAATTGTTGCTGCAAAGGCAACAGCTTCTTCGACTGTGTTGACAATTTCAGATTCTGGAATTGGTTGGTTGAGCTCTTCCATCAATTGTTTAAAGAGGTCACGGTCCTCCGCTTGATCAATGGCAGATAATTTAGTTCCCAAAAGCTCAACACCAAGTTCATCTAGGATACCATTTTTAGACAATTCCATGGCCATGTTGAGCCCTGTCTGACCACCAAGGGTTGGTAGCAAGGCATCTGGACGTTCCTTACGAAGAATACGCGTTACAAACTCAAGTGTAATCGGTTCAATATAAACCTTGTCCGCAATCTCCTTGTCCGTCATGATGGTGGCAGGGTTTGAGTTAACCAAGACAACCTCATAACCTTCCTCTTTCAACGACAAGCAAGCCTGGGTCCCAGCGTAGTCAAACTCAGCAGCCTGACCAATAATAATCGGACCAGAACCAATCACCATAATTTTTTGAATATCAGTACGTTTAGGCATATATAAGATATTAAGGGCGTCAAGCGGACAAAGCTAAAATAGGAGTTATGACGAAGAACTGTCAGTTCTAGGAATAACTATCTTTTTAGCACCGTCCGTAGCCCGTATTCAGTTCAGCAAATACGGAGCACCCTTCTCCTTTCTATTCGGCAACTCTCGGGTTGCCATTAAATAAATTCTCCGACGATTTTTTAGCGAAACGATACTTTTCGGTAAAAAACCTAGTGCAGGGAGTTTTTAGTTCGCCTGATAGCGACTAAAAGAAACGACCTGCCTTTCTATTCGTCGCCTCACAGAGCGACATTAAATAAGATACAAAGGACGAATAGAAAGCGATTGAATTTTAGGAAACCAAGGAAGGATTGACAATCCAAGTTGATTTCTCTAAATTCCGAACTTTCCGTCCGTGTTCAGTTACATAAATTCTCCGACGAGCTTTTACTCGTTCTTAGTTTGATTGTTTAAAAGCTTCCATCATCTCGATAAACTCGTCAAATAGGTAGCTAGCGTCATGTGGACCAGGGGCTGCATCTGGGTGATATTGAACAGAGAAAGCAGGTTGGTATCTGTGACGTACACCTTCAACTGACTTGTCATTGATTTCTTCATGGGTAATGATCAAATGCTCTGGCAAATCCTCACGGCTAACTGCATAACCGTGGTTTTGGCTTGTGAAGTCTACTCGTCCTGTTGCGATTTCACGTACTGCATGATTAAAGCCACGGTGACCAAACTTCATCTTGTAAGTCTTAGCACCATTTGCCATTGCAAAGAGTTGATGCCCCATACAAATACCAAAGATTGGAATTTTTCCTTGTACACCACGAATCATGTCGAGTGCTTGTGGAACATCTTCTGGGTTACCCGGACCATTTGATAACATAACTCCGTCAGGGTTGAGATGTAGAATTTCTTCAGCCGTTGTCGAATAAGGAACGACGGTCACGTTACAGTTACGCTTAGAAAGCTCACGTAAGATTGAGTGCTTGAGACCAAAGTCCACTAGCACCACGCTCAAACCAACTCCTGGAGCTGGATAGGATGTTTTAGTAGAAACCTGCTTGATATTATCTGTCGGCAAGACTGTTGCTTGAAGCTGGTCCGTCACATGATCCATGCTGTCCCCAACATGGGTCAGGGTTGCTCGCATGGTACCATGCTTACGGATAATCTTGGTAAGGGCACGCGTATCAATTCCTGAAATACCAGGAATTTTCTTGGCTTTCAAAAATTCATCCAAGGTCATTTGGTTGCGCCAGTTGCTTGCTCTACGTGCTTCTTCGAAAACAACGACTCCCTTACAAGTTGGAATAATGGATTCATAATCATCACGGTTAATTCCATAATTTCCTACCAAAGGATAGGTAAAGGTCAAGATTTGTCCATTATAAGACTGATCTGTAATGGATTCTTGGTAGCCGGTCATCCCTGTATTAAAGACTATTTCGCCTGTTACATCAATATCTGCTCCGAAGGCCTTGCCTTCAAAAACTGTGCCATCTTCTAATACTAGAAGTCTTTTTGTCATATTTTCACCTCTCGTGGACGCTCACTGGCGTCTTTTAACGTCTTGTGTTTTAGTTGGCGTTTCTACTCGCCAGTACGGATTCTAAGATTGCCATTCGAACAAAGACACCATTGGTCATTTGTTGGACAATCCGTGATTTTGGTGCTTCAACCAAGTGGTCTGCAATTTCTACATCACGGTTGACTGGAGCTGGGTGCATGAGGATTGCTGTTTCTTTCAAACGATCGTAACGTTCTTGAGTCAAGCCATGTTGGGCATGGTAGTCTTCTTTTGAAAATACTGCACCACTATCATGGCGTTCATGTTGCACACGGAGAAACATCATGACATCCACCTGATCAATGATTTCATCAATGGTTACAAACTGTCCATAGTCTGCAAACTCTTGACTTCTCCATTCCTCAGGTCCAGCAAAATAAAGTTCAGCTCCCAAGCGTTTCAAAATCTGCATATTGGATTTAGCAACACGTGAGTGGTCCAAGTCACCTGCAATCGCAACCTTTAGCCCCTCAAAGTGGCCAAATTCCTCATAAATGGTCATCAAATCAAGCAAGCTCTGGCTAGGGTGTTGGCCCGAACCATCTCCACCATTGATAATGGAAGTCGTAATCGTTGGACTTGCAATTAACTCTCTGTAGTAGTCAACCTCTGGGTGACGAATCACACAAACATCCACTCCTAAAGCAGACAGAGTCAGGATGGTATCATAAAGTGTCTCCCCTTTATTAACTGAACTAGTCTTCACATCAAAGTCCAGTCGTTCCAGCCCCAGTTTAATCTCTGCCACTTCAAAGGACTTATGCGTCCGTGTAGAATCCTCAAAGAAAAGATTGGAAACAATCGGATGGTCTTCATAGGGAAGCTGAGCTCCGTTTTTAAACTCAATTCCTCGCTTGATCAATTTCATGACTTGATCGACAGTGAGGTCTTCCATGGACACCACATGGTTCAATGCTTGTTGATTTTCTGACATGGCTACTCCTTTAGCTTTCTAAGCTTCTTCAGTAATCAGAACTCTGTCTTGGCCATCAAGTTCTGTCATCTCTACGATGATTTCTTCAGAACGACTGGTTGGGATATTTTTTCCAACGTAATCTGGACGGATTGGCAATTCTCTATGTCCACGATCGACTAGAACTGCTAAACTCACGCGCGCAGGACGACCATGACCTACAATATTATCAATAGCAGCACGGATAGTGCGGCCTGTATAGAGCACATCATCCACCAAGATAACTTCGCGGTCTGTCACATCAACAGAAACCAAAGAAGTATCTTCTCCACTTTTAACATCATCACGGAAAGGTTTAGTATCCAATTCCACAACAGGAACTGAAAGATTTTCTAGCTGCTCCAAACGTTCTTGGATTCGGTGGGCGATAAAGACACCACGAGTTTTAATACCAGCCAAGACGATTTTATTCAAATCTTTGTTGCGTTCGATAATCTCATAAGTAATACGCGTAATCGCTCGTTTGACGGTCAATTCGTCTACAACTTCTTTTGTCTTCATGACAAACCTCCAAAAAGAAAAGTCTCCTTAAACAAGGAGACTTGAAATGTATAGCTAAGCAAGCCCTACTGGAAACAGTATAGACTTCACCCTTCTACTTTATCACGCTCCTTGCCTGCCTCACGGGACAGGTTTAAAGGAATATTTAGTTATCAATTACTATAGCACAAAGCATGCTTAAAATCAAGCAAAAACTTTTGAAACTCCATCTTATAAATTGCTAAAATCATATAATTGTGGGTACTGGTCACACTCTGGATTTTTAGGATGGCAGATAGCCCGTCCGAAATAAATCATGGCCTGATGGGCTGCTAACCATTTTTCAGGTGGCAAGATATCCATGACCCGCTTTTCAACCTCAAGCGGTGTCGCTGATTTTTTGACGATATCGTGGTGTTTGCAAATACGCTCCACATGAGTATCTACTGCAAAAGCTGGAATCCCAAATCCTACACTCATGACAACATTAGCTGTCTTGCGACCAACACCTGCTAAACTCTCCAATTCCTCACGTGTTTGAGGGACTTGACCATCGAAATCGTCTAGTAACTGTTGGGCACATTTTTTAAGGAATTTAGCTTTATTCCGATACAGTCCCAGGCGAGAAATGTGTGAAGCAATCTCACCCTCTGTCGCAACAGACATGGCTTGTGGCGTTGGAAAGGCAGCAAAGAGACCTGGTGTGGCCTTATTTACCGCTGCATCCGTTGTCTGGGCTGACAACATGACCGAAACCAAGAGTTCAAAATGATTGGTAAAATCAAGACTTGGCTTGGCATCTGGAAAAAGAGCAATGATTTCTTCTAGCACCTTTCGTGCTCGTTTTTTTGACAAGACCATTATTCGTCTCCATCAAATAGTCCTTGTAAGCCAGCAAAAGGACTGTTTTCTTCTTTCTTAACTGCTTGTTGAGCTTGGTATTCTTCCTCTGTCATGATTTGCCAGTCATTTCCTGACACAAATCCTTGACCAGCCTCTTCTTCAGCCGTCAAGACCTTGATAGGAATGTTTAGTAGGATATTGTCTGATACGCTCTCAGCAAGATCAAGTTCTCCATTTTCGATAGGCAAGACCAAATCATCGTCTAAAACTTCCTGATCTAGTTGGTTAGTTGCTCCTTCCATGAAAACTTCCGTTACTGGATAAGATTCAACTAACTGAACTGGCTCCATACTGCGACTTGAAGCAAGAACAATGGTATAAGATAGTTGATAATCTAAAAAATACATACGGTCTTCGTACTGTACTTTCCCAACTGCAAGGATATCTTTTACATCTAAAATTTCTTGATTGCGTGCACGCAAGTCTGTGGCTAGGTCTAACGTTTGTTCAAAATGCAAGCCTTCAGACTGCTTACGAATTTCTTGAATATTTAATTTCATACTTCCTCCATAAAGATTTACTCTCTTGATTATACCATGAAAAGGCTACAAATCAGCACATCAAACTTTGTAATTAAAATTCGATTTTTTAATATATTTATCACTATATTTTTTGGTGCTATACTATAGGCAATAATACATGATAGCAAGGAGGATGCTCACATGGAAAACAAAGAACTCATTACAAATGCAACCCAACTCCTATCCGAGTTAAATAAAAGCTACCAAAACTGTAAACAAGGTACGGCAGATGATATTCGACTGCAAGAGCTGCTAAATACTACTCTGCAAGAGCTCAAAAAAGCGGAAAAGTTGAACAACAGTATCTTAATCGACCTTGAGAAATTTTACCAACGCACCAGTCTTCTGATTGGATTAGGTAGCCTAAAACTGAACGACCAAGCACGCATTGCTTGGCGAAACTACGACAAATTCCATTACGAGCATGTCAAACACGTACTGACTCTTTATGGACCTGTTTTTGGATTTTAGAACTTGGAATTTCCAGTTTTCTGTTGACAAAATTTCCTTAAAGGTATAGTATAAAGATACTAATACTCGGAGGTAAGGGAGACATGAACAACTAAGCCTATCAAATAAAGAACCTTTATTTAGTAGATCTTGTTTTTGTCTCTTTTTGTGTGCTCTTTTGTGCTCTTTTTCTGGCATTTTATACTCAATGAAAATCAAAAAGCAAACTAGGAAGCTAGCCGCAGGTTGCTCAAAGCACTGCTTTGAGGTTGTAGATAGAACTGACAAAGTCAGCTCAAAACACTGTTTTGAGGTTGTGGATAGAACTGACGAAGTCAGTAACCATACCTACGGTAAGGCGACGCTGACGTGGTTTGAAGAGATTTTCGAAGAGTATTAATAGAGTTTTTTTGACATAAACTTTGGCTCTACTAGGTAAAGTAGAGCTTTTTGTTATGCAATATCAACATTCTAGAAAGGACAATCATATGATAAAAATCAATCACCTGACCATCACACAAAACAAAGATTTACGAGACCTTGTCTCTGATCTAAGCATGACCATCCAGGATGGGGAAAAGGTAGCTATTATTGGAGAGGAAGGAAATGGCAAATCAACCTTACTTAAAACTTTAATGGGGGAAGCTTTGCCTGATTTCACTATCAGGGGAGACATTCAATCTGATTATCAATCAATAGCCTACATTCCTCAAAAAGTCCCTGAGGACCTGAAAAAGAAAACTCTACACGACTACTTCTTTTTAGATACTATCGATTTAGATTACAGTGTCCTCTATCGTTTGGCTGAGGAATTGCATTTTGATAGCAATCGTTTCGCTAGCAACCAAGAGATTGGCAGTCTATCAGGGGGCGAAGCTTTGAAAATTCAGCTCATCCATGAGTTAGCCAAACCCTTTGAGATTCTATTTTTAGATGAACCTTCAAATGACCTAGACCTTGAGACGGTTGATTGGCTAAAAAGACAGATACAGAAGATGAGGCAAACCGTTATTTTCATTTCCCATGACGAGGACTTTCTGTCTCAAACGGCAGACACTATTGTCCACTTGCGACTGGTCAAGCACCGTAAAGAAGCGGAAACGCTAGTAGAGCATTTAGACTATGATCGCTATAGTGAGCAGAGAAAGGCTAATTTTGCCAAACAAAGCCAGCAAGCTGCTAATGACCAAAGAGCCTACGATAAAACCATGGAAAAACATCGACGAGTCAAGCAAAATGTAGAAACTGCGCTTCGAGCTACTAAAGACAGTACTGCCGGTCGCTTATTAGCTAAAAAGATGAAAAATGTTCTCTCTCAAGAAAAACGTATTGAAAAGGCAGCTCAGTCTATGACCCAAAAACCACTTGAAGAGGAAGAAATCAGACTTTTCTTCTCAGATATACAGCCATTACCGGCTTCTAAAGTCTTAATCCAACTGGAAAAAGAAAATTTGTCCATCGGCGAGCGAATTTTGTCTCAGGGACTACAACTAACTGTCCGTGGCCAAGAAAAAATCGGTATCATCGGCCCAAATGGTATTGGGAAATCAACTCTGTTAGCCAAGTTACAGCAACTTCTTAATGATAAAAGAGAGATTTCGCTTGGTTTTATGCCACAAGATTACCACAAAAAACTGCAATTGGATTTATCACCAATAGCCTATCTCAGCAAAACTGGGGAAAAAGAGGAACTGCAGAAAATCCAATCCCACTTAGCCAGTCTCAATTTCAGTTATCCAGAAATGCAGCATCAAATTCGCTCCTTATCTGGCGGACAACAGGGAAAACTCCTGCTTTTGGATTTAGTGCTACGAAAACCAAACTTTCTCCTTCTCGATGAACCCACACGAAACTTTTCTCCCACTTCTCAACCCCAAATCAGAAAACTCTTTGCAACCTATCCAGGCGGTCTCATCACTGTTTCACATGACCGTCGTTTCTTAAAAGAGGTCTGTTCGACCATCTACCGCCTGACAGAACACGGTCTGGAGGTAGTTAATTTATAAGATTCATACTCATGAGGATAATTCTTTGCTTTGGAACACTATTTAAACATTATAATCAGTGAATAAATCTTATATCCACATTCAAGTCAATAATTTCTTGTAATCAACTCTAAATAGACGGGTAAAAACTACTTCTAACTATCAAAAAACGAGCACCTCCTCAGTTGGAAATGCTCGTTTTCTTATGTTGCCATGGTTTATAATTACAATGAGAAATAGGAAACAGCCTTGAATTGGAAAATCTCCTAGATCTACGACCACAAACTTTTTTATCTACCAACTTTTTTATTCTACTGGTTTTTCTTGATTTCCAGTACTTGTTGTAGATTCTGTTGTTCCCTTTTCTGAAGTTGATTCAGCAGGTTTAGAATCTGTTGTGTTGCTTGGTTTGTTTTCGTCATTTGCAGTTTCACTGTTAGATTCCGCAGCTGCTGATGTTTCAGTTTCAGTACTGGTCTTCTCAGACTTTGCTGCTGGAGTTGCTTCTTCAGTTACGCTTGATTTTGACTTGATTTCTTGATTCAAGACCAGAATAGCTTTTGTCAATTCAAGTAAAGCAGCCTTATCTTTACTCTTGGCAGAAAGTTGATCTAGTAAAGCATCTACCTTGTCAAAGTCCTCATCAGAACCCTTATTGTTTTCTAAGTAAGCGTGAAGCGACATGAGGATATCATAGAGTTTTTGATAGAGTACAAGTGTCTGAGGATCTTGCTCAGTATTTTCCTTCTCTTGTTGAAGGGCGCTAGCGATACGAGTCAAGACATCTTTCACCTGACTGTTTACTTCATCCAAGTCTGCATCAGCCTTGTTTGTAGCAGCTTTAAGATTTTCTACTTCTTCTGCCAAGGATTGTCTGATTCCTTCTTCTTGGATTTGTTCCAAGAGTTGAGTTGCCTTGCTCAAGAGGCTTTCTACTTCTTCCTTGCTAACATGATTGACATGTTCTTCAGGCATAAAGTCTCCGTACAATTCTTTCAAGAAGCCATAAATAGCTGTCTTGGCACTTTGATTATCAACTTTTTCAGTATCTAGAACTGTCTTAGTCGATTTAGCAGTAGTTGGTTGAGCTTTCAAAGCTTCTTCTACTTCTTGTTTTGCTTGATAGATGCTTGGGAATAATTTGTTCAATTCTGCTGCCTTAAGGAAGGATTGTGATTGATACAAAGTCCAAGTCAACTGAGCTACTTTGTTTCGAAGTTCATCACTCAAACGACCGTCATTTACGTGTTCGTAGAAGTACTTGATGTATTCTACAGTTGTAACACCTGTTCGGTCATTAAAGTCTTGAAGAGCTTGAAGTTGTGATTCAACCGCTGCTAAAGCAGCCTCATCTTTAGCCAACTTAGCTTCCTGTAGTCGAACGAGAAGGTCCTTCTTAGGAAGTCCATAAGAATCTGTATCTAGTGTATTGATTTTATCAATCAAGGCTTGATATTTCTTATCTAGAGCGCTTGTTTTAACAGGCTTAACACTTTCATCAATATGGATATATTGCTTATCAAAGAGATCAAGGGTTGCAAGATAACCTGCTGTAGAGTTAGTTGCCAGTTTCTTCATGTTCTCAGTAAACTGACCTAAGGCTAACTCAATCTGTCTTTGTTCGATAGGCTTGTCTTTGTAGATACTTCTGCTATCAGCTAGAAGTTGATCTACTTTTTCCAAGACTGCCTTCTCATCAAAAGCTCCAGGTTGATAATTGGATTGTAGGGCTGGAATCTTGTTTTTCAAAGCTACTTCATAGCCCTTCGTTTGAACCTTGATGTAGTGATTGTGGTCGCCATGAGGAATCACAAAACTACCATTTTCTACCTGTAAGCTATAAGGAGACACACCATCTCGCAAAGCAGTGGTATAGAGTTCATTTAGGAAATCAAGCTCTGGATTGCCAGTTTGAAGTGGCAAACGAACGTGTTCCTTACGAACAGCATAGGGATGGATATGAGTTGGATCGTAGGCTTGGTCTGGATTTCCAAAAACAAAGAATCCGTTTGAAATTCTAATCGCTTCAAGTGGAACACCATAGGTCTTAGAAATGTAAGCTATTTTTTCTTCATCGCTAGCATCTCTTGAGAAAGACTCTACCGTTTTAGCAAGAGGTTTTACAGGCTCTGCATCATGATGTGTTTTCAAATGATCCTGAGCTGCCTTAATTTGTTCAGCTGTCAAATCTTTCTTGAAGAAGTAATGATTGTGGTCTCCATGACTCATGACAAATCCTTGCTCATCCTCACTGATGACACGATTGGCATCAAAACCGTGATCATGGTCTTTCCCATGATGGTGTCCATGATGATCTTCATCGTGATCGTCATCATGAGCTGGATTTGGTGTTGCTGTATTTGCCCCTTTCAAGTGGTCTTGCGCTGCCTTGATTTGGTCTGCTGTCAAGTCCTTCTTGAAGAAGTAATGATTATGGTCACCATGTGACATGATGAATCCTGACTCATCTTCCGCAATAATACGATTAGCATCAAAGCCGTGTCCACCTTCTTCATGTTCCTCATGTGAAACACCAGGATTGACTGGAAGAGATGGCGAAGGTGTTGTTAACCCATTATTTGGAAGAGTCGGTTGCCCAATTTGATTCGCCTTAGGAATGTAATGGAAATGATCACCATGTCTGACGATATAAGCTGTAGCCGTTTCTTCAACGATATCTTTTGGATTAAAAATATAACCATCAGATGCTGAAGAGAGTTCCTTACTTGTCGTTGAAGAAGAAGGATTGCTTGAAAGACTTCCTAGACTAGACGCTACTTTATTAGGTTTTTCATTTGTAGAGAACGTATAACCAGTTCCACCGATAGGCACCATTCTAGCAATCTTTTCTTCTAAAGGAGAGAGCTTGCTGTAAGGAATAAAATGGTAATGGTCGCCGTGCGGAATCGCAACTCCATTTGGTGTACGACTGATAATCTTAGCAGGGTCAAAGACCAGACCATCTGATTCACTGTAACGTTGGTCGCTAGGTGAATCATAGAGTTCTTTCAAAAGACTTTGGAGATTTTCAGTCTTACTTTCTGACGTGCTAGTTGATCCTTGCTCTATTGCTTGCGTAGTATTGTCACTAGCTGTTGAAGAATAGCTTAACTGACTCGGTTGCGTATTTTTGCCCGCTAGATGAGCTTTCGCTGCTGCTAACTCACTGGCAGATAAATCACTTTTTGGAATATAGTGATAGTGACCTCCATGAGGAACGATATAAGCATCACCCGTATCTTCGATAATATCAGCTGGATTAAAGACATAACCATCATCTGTCGTATAGCGTCCCTGAGACCTTGCTACAGCAACATCAGCGCTGACCTTCTCATTATCTTTGACATGTTCTTGTTTTTGACGATTGATTTCATCTTTAGTTCGAACATTATCAGCATGAGCTACATCTTTCAGGTAGACATAATATTTTCCATCGAGCTTGATGATATAACCACCCTTGACCTCATTGACAATATCTCCATCCTTAAGTTTGTAGTTTGGATCCTTCATTAAGAGTTCTTCACTAAAGAGGGCATCATAAGGAACTTTCCCGTTATAGTAATGATAGTGATCACCGTGTGACGTCACATAGCCCTGATCTGTAATTTTGATGACAATTTGCTCAGCCTGAATTCCTTCTTTCTGGCTAACCTGATCTGGTGTCAGGTTTTCAGTTTTCTGACTTGACTGGCTGCCATCCACATAAGAGACACGATTATCGTCCTTATTTTCCTGCGAGCGATGCTGGTTCAGTGCATAGGCACAAAGACTCAAGGATACGATAACAGCTGATCCAGCTGCTATATACTTTTTACTGAATTTCATAAATCCCTCATTTCAATAAATGATGAAGCTTTTTCTTAACTTCCTTTACTTGATTAAATAGTTTTCTAAATTGGCTATTTAACCAATTAATTAACCAGTAAATAGTTTACATTTTTTAAGTTCATCTGTCAAGATTTTTATGTTATTTTAATCATGACCACCCCTAAAACGGGTGGTTTGCCTGTATCACACCTGACTTAGCGAAACGGACTGAAAGTCACGTAATCCAAAATATCGCCCCGTCTGGAGCGATATTTTTATTTTTTCTTTTTCGATGGTGTGTGGATAGCAATCTTCACTTCAAAGATTGTTCCCTTGGGTTTATTATCTTTAACAGTAATGGTTCCTTTAAGCGCATCTACAATTTGCTTGGCCAGAGATAATCCTAAACCAAAACCACCTTTTTGTCGGGTTCTAGCCTTGTCCACTCGATAAAAACGATCAAAAATTTTCTTCTTATCTTCTGCTGAAATACCGACTCCATTGTCGGAAACCAGTAAATACAGATTGCGATCAGTCGCCGAGATAAGAAAATCAATTTCACCATCCTCTTCAGTATACTTGACAGCATTATCAAATAGGATAGTCATCAACTGCTTCAAGAGAAGCTGATCCGTGACAATCGTTCGATGGATCCGATTTTCAAAACGGAAGACACGGTCATTTTCAGAAGCAATCATTTCATAGTTTGTGAAAGTCGTATTGAAAAAACTAGTTGGAACTTCTGCAAGTTCCGGCTTAATCCCATCATCTCTACGAGCTAAGTTCAACAAGTTCGTTGTCAAAAAGCGCATATTTCGGACTTCTTCCAAACTCGATGCAATGCTTTCGCTCACATCCATAATGGTTGCCTCTGGCTTACGGAAAAGGGTCTCTAAGCGATTTTGCAAAACTGCAAGTGGAGTTCGTAACTCATGACTGGCATTTTCCACAAAGGACTGTTGCTTCTGCATGCTCTCAAGCAGAGGACGAACACTGACCCTAGCTAGATAGAGACTGGCGAGCAAAGACAAAATCCAGAAACTAGCCATCACAATCACAATCAATTTCTCGTGCTTTTGACTGGCCTGCTCCAACTGACTGGTATTAATCAAGACAGCTGCATACTTGATATTGGTTGAAACCGAACTGATATTGGTTTCCATCAAAATCATGCGATAGATTTCTTCTTGTCCATAGCTATTAAAAACCTGAATCTGATAGATATGGCCTAGTTCTTTCTTTTCTAACTTAATCTTATCCAATCCCAAAAATCGATTTCCAGAAAGGAGCTGGGTAAAATTCTTATCAAAAAGAATGACTTCTGTGTTGGAACTGACATTGGGTTTTATCTCAGTCTTGCTAGAATCTGTAGCGGCATTCTCTAAATCTTTAATCTCTTCTGTTGCCCTATTTACCGCCAGCTGAATAACTGCTTGAGGATTTTCACTCAGTCCATGAAGCTTATCATCCACCGAAGTATAAAGACTCGAATGCATGACTTGCAAAATAATAAGAGTCATGGTGGAAAAAATCAGAGTGAAGACACCAAAGTTACGGATAAAATAACTAAAGTCATCCGCATACCATGTTTTTTTTAGTTTACTGAACATCTTTTAAAATATACCCAACACTGCGCAAGGTTTGTAAATTCTCTGCAAAAGTGGTTCCTTTTAATTTCTTACGGACTTTTGAAACGTAAACTTCGACAACTGAAATCGTTGTATCACTATCAAATCCCCATAGACGATCAAAAATCTGAGTCTTCGGCAAAATCACATTTTGATTTTGAAGGAAATAAACTAGTAAATCAAACTCTTTCCCCAGTAATTCGACTGGAGTATCTTCAACCTTAACAGTATTTGTTGACAAATTAACCACAATATTTCCATAAGTCAAGGTGTTTTCATTAAATTTACCTGAACGTTTGAGAAGGGCTTGAATCCGCATTTTGAGTTCTTCTAGGTAGAAAGGTTTGGTCAGATAATCATCTGCACCCAATTCAAATCCATGTCCCTTGTCATCCAAACTTTCCTTGGCAGTCATGATCAGAACTGGAGTCGTAATTCCCTTTTCACGCAATTCTTTCAAGACTTGGAAACCATTTTTTTCAGGTAACATCAAATCGAGCAAAATCAAATCATAGACGCCACTTTCAGCTTCATAGAGACCTTCTTCCCCATCAAATACCTGCATGACATCCGCAAAATCGTCTAAAAAGTCAAATACTGAATTTGACAGGCCTAGATCATCCTCAACCAATAAGATTTTTATCATGAGAAACTCCTCCTTATTAAAACCATTATACCAAATTTGCCTTAAAAAAAACTCAACTCTCTGCATTTTACATGAGATAGCTGAGTTTTCTTTTTATTTTAGGCTTATTTATGCGTTTCCGTATTGAAGAACGACTACTTCCACTGCTGATTTTTCACGGTTAATCAAGTCAACACGCGCTGCAATTTCCTTGATTCCCATACTGATGTTACGGCTAAGAGCAAGGTCAGAAAGTTGTGGCTCAAAGAATTCCTTGTACTCTGCCAAGCGTTGCTGAGTCTTAAATACGTGAGCAGGAAGGATAACAAAGCTATCAAAGCTCATATCTCCTCCAAGAGCTGCCTTAATCCAAGCCCAGTTTTCACGAGCCCAAGACCAAGCTGTTTCCTGAGTTGCTTGATGAGCTAGGAATTGGTAATACCATGCAGACAAGTCTTGTGGTTTAACCACAAATTTGTCCTTCCAAGAAGCAATCAAGGTTTGGATATTGTCCGCATCTTTACTATAGGCAAGAGCGGCTGCCAACTGACGTTTAAAGACAGCATCTGTTGCGTGAGTATAAGTATCAAGATAAAGTGCTAACAAGTCTTTGGTCTCATGATGTTTCATCTCATTGATCAGGACTTGTGAGCGAATAGCTGCTGGAAGTCCTGCAAGATTCTCCTTGTGAGCCGCGAAGATTTGGCTAGCGACTTGACTAGCTTCTGCATCATTTGAGCGAATCATCATAGAAACAGCCAACTGACGAACCAATTCATCCGCATCTGATTCTCCGTCTTTAGCTTCAAAACCAAGACGGTCATAATTATGACGAGCCAATTTAGCAACCAAGGCTTTGAAGGCTCTTTCAGCTTCTGTTCCTTCATCGATAAAGCGCTCAAGAGCAGAAATTACTTCAGAAACAGCTGAAACGACAAGGTAAGATTCTTCCTTAGCAAGTTTATCAAGAACTGGGAGCAAGTCAGCATAAGAAATGTGCCCTGCTTCAGCAAGCAAACGACGTTCTTGGACGATTTGCAATTTGCTTGTGTTATCAAGCTCAACTAGGTCAGAAAGAACAGCATCTAACAAGTCTCCTTGATAGTCTGTAATGTAGTGGGCTGTATTTTCAGTGTTGAGACGAAGTGCTGTTTTGTTTTCAGCAAGAAGAGCTGCGTAGCCTGGAATTTCGATGCTTTCAGTTTCAAGTGTATCAGGCAAGCCTTTCCAGTTGCTGTTTAGTGGCACAACCCAGAGACGGTTCTTGTCTTCGTGCTCACCGATAAAGAATTGTTTTTGTGAAATCTTCAAAACATCATTTTCAACTTTGACAGTGAGAACTGGATAACCAGGTTGTTCCAACCAAGAATCCATGAAGGCTGAAACATCACGGCCAGATGCTTGACCAAGAGCATCCCAAAGGTCACGACCAATTGTATTTCTGTACTGATGTTTTTCAAAGTAGGCATGCAAACCTTTGGCAAAATCGGCATCACCTAGCCAACGACGAAGCATGTGCATGAGGCGACTTCCTTTGGCATAGACGATAGCTCCGTCAAAGAGCGTATTGATTTCATCTGGGTGTTTGACTTCGACGTGAACAGACTGCACGCCATCAGTTGCGTCACGTTCAAGAGCGTGAGGTACTCCACCTGTTTGGAAATCTTCAAAGATATTCCAGCTTTGTTCAATAGCATCCACACAGACGTACTCCATCATGTTAGCAAAGCTTTCATTGAGCCAAAGGTCATCCCACCATTTCATAGTAACAAGGTTACCAAACCATTGGTGAGCCAATTCATGTGCCACAACAAGAGCAACTTGTTGACGGCTGGCAAAGGTAGAGTTCTCATCCACAACCAAGTAAACTTCACGGTAGGTCACAAGACCCCAGTTTTCCATAGCTCCAGCTGAGAAGTCAGGAAGGGCGATGTGGAGAGATTGAGGGATCGGGTACTTAACTCCATAGTAATCTTCGTAAAACTCGATAGAGCGAACAGCGATATCCAGTGAGAAATCAAGGTTAGATAGTGGGTGGGCTTTGGTTGAATAAACACCTACGAGGGTACCATTTTTAGTTTTAGCGGTCACACCTTGCAAATCACCTGCTACAAAGGCTAACAAGTAAGAAGACATGCGAGGTGTTGTCTCAAACTTCCAGATACCTGTTTCCTTACGTTTTTCAACATCGATTTCTGGCATGTTAGACAAGGCCAATTCATCTTCTGCTTGGTCAAAACGTAGAGAGAGGTCAAAAGTTGCTTTGGCTTCTGGTTCATCCACACATGGGAAGGCTTCGCGCGCAAAATGACTCTCGAACTGAGTAGACAAGACTTCCTTCTTCACTCCATCAACTGTGTAGTAAGATGGGTAAATCCCTGTCATGTTGTCTGTAATTTTTCCTGAGAAAGCGATAACCACTTCAACTTGACCTGCTTCCGCAAGTTCAATATGAAGGGCTTCATTTTCATGGTCAACTGTAAATGGACAAGCTACCCCTGCAACTTCTACAGAAGCGATTTCCAAGTCTTTTTGATGAAGGGAAATGCGGTCACTCTGTGCTTGACCACTAATAGTCACCTCTCCTGAAAAAGTCTTGGTCTCACGACTCAAGTCTAAAAATAAATCATAATGTTCAGGAACAAATTGCTTAATAAAATGTTCAACTGCTTGCATAGTTTTCTCCTATCTAAGTTTAAGAGCTAGAGCTCTTCTTCAAACAAACTTATTATATCATGTTTTGCTTGAGAAAAAAGGATTGGACAGCGATTTCCAAAACTTTCTTCCATCTAACAGTCTACAGTGGGTAGACCTTGCGAAATTCTTCTAAAACAACCTTACTGTCAGGTGTAAAAGTCAGTCCTGCTTCACCCAAACAGTCTGTGAAAAAGTCCTCATGAACCTGACGCCAATAGGCTAAAGATTTGTCACCTTCCCCTTCCTTAAAGGCATGTTGAGCAGAAACTTGATGAAAGGGTTCAACGGAAACCTTGTTAATTTCGACAATGCAGACAGCCTGATTTTGACTATCTAAAATAACATCGAAGGTCCCTTCTTGTGGAAGAGGTTCGTCTTCTAGTGCGTAGAGGTCGTAGGCTGAGGCCGTTGCCGTCTTTTCGCCTCCTAAGACCAAATCTGCCAAGAGATCGGCATCTACTCCAAAAGCCCAGGCATCTATCTCATCTCCTATAGAGGGATTAATTTTCTTGTATGCATTCCACATTTCCTGCGGTGTCATGGGTTGCTCCTTTGTAATTTTTTACTTACTTCTTTTACACGTTTGAGGTGGTCTGGATGGTCAATCTCTAAATTAAAAATCTCTGGAATAGAACTGTAGTGGATAATGCATTCGATACCCATCTGATTCATTTTTTGTATGAAAGAAGTATTCAGATAGCCTGCTACAGCAAAATCAATCTTTTTCATCCTTGTTTTATCCTGCATCTGTATTAACATATCTAACATAATTGGACTTTCCATATCATGCCATTGACTGTTTCTCACAGTGGCAAAAATAAAAGAAGTCAAATCATTCATTCCAACTACAATCTTTGAAATTCCCGTTTCCAGTATGCTGTCTAAGTCAAAATATGCTGACGGTAATTCAATCATCGTGGCAATTTTCCCAGTAAAACCCTGCTGACGCAATACTGTAATAGCTTGCTTTAACTGCTCAGCATCATTGACAAAAGGAAAAATAAGAGACAGATTGGGATTGGTTTGATAAACTTCTGTAACGACATGTGCTTCAGCCTGAAATTCATCCAGACACGCCAGCAAACGCCTAGTCCCTCTATATCCAAATAAGGGATGATTTTCATCAAAATACTCTTTAGTCCCCTCTAAACAATTAGCTTCTGTATTCGTTAATTCAGTAAAACGATACCAAACTTCTTCATCTGAGTACAGGGAGCAGATAGTCTCTAGATAATCTTTTACAAATTGCTGACAACTTGCTAATATGATGTTTTGATTAAGCTCTCTCAACAAATATTCCCCACGAATCATGCCAACATGATGAAATAGTTGTGGGTAAACTTTTTCATCATGTTTTTCGCCACTAAGGGCAAGTTGATTTCTCATCATTCACCTTCCAATTCATGTAAGATGTCTTGTCCAATTCTGGAAATCCTAATAATTCTGCTTTGATCTTCAAGACTAATGGCGATGCATTTTCTTCTGTGATCTCTTGAATATCCCTCCAAATATATCCAAGTGAATCATTCGCACCATCAGACACAGCTTCCGAAATCGTAACTTGAGGTGCACTCTCATTCATTTCAACATCATACAACGCCATGATATGGTGAACCATAAAATTTTTTAATTCTTCCCTGACGAAAACATCGTAGATTCGAGGATTAGAATAGCTTCTAACAGTAAATCCCGTCTCTTCCATAACTTCTCTAGTCAGCGTTTCCGTCAGTCCTTCACCAAGTTGCTGACTGCCTCCAGGTAGATCGTACCGATGTTGATAAGGGCCTCTCGTTTTTTCAATGCAGAGTAACTTCCCATTTTCAAAGCAAACAGCGTAGACTCCAAAGTATTTTTTGATTTCCATCAGATCCTCCTACTTCAAAGACCATCCACCGTCTATTGTCAATATTTGTCCTTGCATGGCACTCACTTTCCCACTTGCTAAGAAAAGGCTAATCTCTGCTATTTCCTCTGGTTCAATCCAGCGCTTGATTGGTGTTTCACTAGCGACCCAGGCAGCCAATCCACCTGGCTCAAAGTCCGCAGCAGTCATAGCTGTCTTGACTGCTCCTGGAGCGATACCAAAGACCTGAATCCCAGCTTCTGCATAGTCTAGAGCCAACTGCTTGGTAAATCCAGCCAAGGCGTGCTTCGAAGAAGTATAGGCGTGTCCACCGCCACCTGCTAGGCTCGAAGCTATGGAACACATATTGATAATGGTCCCTTTTTTATTCTCTAGCATTTGTGTCAAATAATAACGAGTCAACTCAACAGGAGTCACGTAGTTAATTTCAAAAATTTCTTGAATTTCCTGCGCTGTCTGTTCCAAAAGTGGTTTATAATCATCCAAAACTCCAGCAGTATTGCACAAAACATCCACCTGAGGACACCAGTCAAAAATAGGTTCCAAGTCCAAGGTTAAATCTCTCTGTAAAAAGTGAAAATCACCCTCTAAGAGTGGATTTTCACCTTGGTCAACTCCATAAACTTGATACCCCTTCTCTAAAAAGAGGCGAGCTTGAGCCAGACCAATCCCTGAACTCACGCCTGTAATGAGTACACATTTAGTCATGCACTTCTACCCAATCTATCGCCAAAACATCACAAGGTGTCGGACTCCACATGGAAAAACCTTCTCCTTCTCCAGACACGTTGATTAGGAAATAAGGTGTCACTTCAAGTGCAACCCCGTTTTGTTCAATGGTGTCAAAAAGTTGGACATAGTTTTCAGCCCCTCCCCAACCAGTACGTACATATTTTTTCTTAGCCTTTAATCCAGGCAGAATTTCTTCAAATGTCATGGTTTTCTCCTTTTATTCTACATTTTTCATTTAATTATAACAAAAAACCGTTGTGCAACGGCTTTTTGACTCATTTTAAATCAAAATCAATAAGCATTTTATAATTATAGTCATTTAGTTTTAAAAAAGCGTTCCAAACATTCAAAAATATTTGGAACTTCCCTTAATAAATCCGTCACTTTCTTTTTCAAGATAGCCCAAGTTTGCTCAATAGGATTCAAATCTGGTGAATAAGATACTAGATGTAAGAAAAAGTGTCTATCTTGGATACACAGTTCATCCAAGATATGCTTGGGACGAAAACTAGCATTGTCCATAACAATAACATGAGGTGTCTTCAAATCAGGCAAGAGCTGCGTTTTGAACCACTCCACAAAGAAATCACTCGTCATACTTTCCTTGTAAATCATGGGAGCTATAAACTCTCCGTCTACTTGTCCTGAAACAATTGAAGTCCGCTCAAAACGCCGTCCGCTAATCTTTTCATAGACTTTCTTCCCTCTAGGAGCCCGTGCATAGGGACGATAGAGGTAGCGGTCGATTCCCGTTTCGTCAATATATACGACTGGTAAATCTTTTAGGTTATCCAAAATATCAAGAAATTCAGCGACTTTCTCAGAATCTTGTTCCTTAAAGCTAGTCATCTTTTTTAAAGTGATATGAATTTGCTTTAAAGCTCCCCATACTGAAGGAACAGCACAATCAAAATGTGCCGCAATTTCCCGTAAAAAAGCATCTGGATGAGCCTCTACAAAGGCTTTCAATTCCTCTAAAGGAATTTTCCACTTTTTGACGACTCACTTTTTCCGCTCTAAGTGTCCTTGCTCACGTCTTTCTTTTCCCACGTGAAGAGAGTTCTGCCGCCAACATCAAAAACTTTGTATGTCTCGACATGTCTGTGTCCCTCTTTGATGTAATCTAATGCTCCTTGTTTAAAATCTGTACTATATGTCATAGCTTTATTATAAGATGCTTATTTTAAACTAAGCAACTATATCGTGGCTTGAACTGACTATTTTATATATTGTCTTACTTCGTCCTCACAAAACTATATCAAAAATCAAAAGCGCTTAGGAAAAAACTCTATTTCATGAGAGAATACAATAAATCTTCCCACAATAAAATGCATAATATCAAGTTTTTTGGCTCCTGATATCATGCATTTTCTGTTCTTAAAACCTTTTTCTCAGTCTCTTGTTGTTACAAGTTCATCTTCAAGATCCTTGATTGGGGGTAAATCTAAAAACAAATTTTACCCAACTGATCCTTCCATTTCGTAGCTAATCAAGCGATTCAGCTCAACTGCATATTCCATTGGAAGTTCTTTGGTGAAGGGTTCTACAAATCCCATAACAATCATCTCAGTTGCCTCAGATTCTGACAATCCACGGCTCATGAGGTAATAGAGTTGTTCCTCTGAAATCTTAGAAACCTTGGCTTCGTGTTCCAAAGCTACTTGCGAGTTATGAATTTCATTAAATGGAATAGTATCTGATGCTGATAAGTCATCCATGATAATAGTATCACACTCAATGTGAGAAACAGATTTCTTAGAGTTCTTATTAAAGGTTACTTGTCCACGATAGTCAACCTTACCTCCACCTTTAGCGATGGATTTAGACACGATAGACGAGCTTGTATGTGGAGCGTTGTGGATCATCTTAGCTCCAGTATCTTGGTGTTGCCCTGCATTAGCAAAGGCAATCGAAAGCATGGTTCCACGCGCCCCTTCTCCATCTAGGTAAACAGATGGGTATTTCATGGTTGTTTTGGCACCCAAGTTTCCATCAATCCACTCAACAGTGGCGTCCTTTTGAGCCTTAGCACGCTTTGTTACCAAGTTATAGACGTTATCAGACCAGTTTTGGATGGTTGTATAACGCATATAAGCACCATCCAAGGCAAAGATTTCTACAATGGCAGCATGCAAGCTGTTACTTGAATAAGTTGGCGCTGTACATCCTTCTACATAATGGACACTTGCTCCTTCATCAACGATAATCAAGGTACGTTCAAACTGACCAGTATTTTCGTTGTTGATACGGAAGTAAGTTTGAAGAGGAATATCTACCTTGACCCCTTTTGGTACGTAGATAAAGGTTCCACCAGACCATACTGCTGAGTTAAGGGCAGCCAACTTGTTATCTGTTGGCGGTACCAACTTAGCAAAGTATTGTTTAAACAAGTTTGGGTATTCCTTGAGGGCAGAATCCGTATCTGTAAAGATAATCCCCAATTTCTGGAACTCTTCCTTCATGTTGTGGTAAACCACTTCTGACTCATACTGGGCAGAGGCACCAGCTAAATAAGCACGCTCAGCTTCTGGAATCCCGATACGTTCAAAGGTTTCTTTGATTTTTTCGGGAACTTCATCCCATGAACGAGCTGGTTTATCAGATGGTTTTTGGTAGTAGATCAAGTCATCAAAATCAATCTCTGACAAGTCTGCTCCCCAAGTTTGCATGGGCATTTTTTTGAAGGTTTCATAAGACTTCAAACGGAACTCTAACATCCACTCAGGTTCTCCCTTAGCAGCTGATAGTTCACGAATGACATCTTCATTCAATCCTTTTCCTGTCGATAGGACAGGCTCTACATCATCATGGAAACCAAATTTATATTCACCAAGATCAATTGGTTTTGGTTCTACTCTTTCTTCAGCCATAATATCCTTTCTTTCATTCTTCATTTCTACTGATTCATAAGACAAAAGAAACTTGCCTTACTTGTTTTCTTGATTTTCAATTGTTTTCTTGAGGGCGTTCCAAGCTAGGGTTGCACACTTGATTCGTTGAGGGAATTTGGCAACACCTGACAAGAAAGCAGCATCACCAAGACTATCTTGTCTGTCATCTTTTTGCCCTTGAACCATTTCAGAAAAAATAGTCGCCAGTTCTAAGATTTCTTGTTTGGTTTTTCCTAAAACTGCGTCCGTCATCATGCTCGCAGAGGCAGTCGAGATGGTACAACCTGAGTTTAGAAAAGCGATATCTTCCAAGCGGTCATCTGCATCAAACTTGACGGAGAGATTGATAACATCTCCACAGGTCGGATTGTTGAGACTGATTTGCTCAGCATCTTCTAACTTCCCTTGGTGATGTGGATTTTTCGAATGGTCCGCTACCACTGCCATATAAAGGCTATCTAGTTTAGAAAGTGCCATTGAAAAACTCCTTTGTCTTTTGTAAGGCATCGACTAGCTTGTCGCAGTCAGCCTTGGTATTGTAGATATAAAAACTTGCACGAGCTGTTGCTGGAACATCCAAATACTGGAGCAAGGGTTGAGCGCAATGGTGACCTGCTCGAACAGCTACTCCTTCATAATCCAAAGCAGTCGCAAGGTCGTGCGGATGAAGATCACCTAGGTTAAAGGCAATCACACCTGAACGTTGAGCCAAGTCCTGTGAACCATAAATGGTCAGTCCTTCAATCGCCTGCAGTTTTGGATAGACGTATGCGATCAATCCTTGTTCATGGGCTTCAATGGCATCCATACCAATCTTTTCCAGATAATCTACTGCCGCAGCAAGTCCGATTGCACCAGCCATGTTAGGAGTTCCAGCCTCGAATTTCCAAGGCAACTCCTTCCAGCTAGCAGATTGCTCATAGACAAAATCAATCATCTCACCACCAAATTCAAGGGGTGACATTTGTTCTAGATACTTTTCTTTACCATAAAGGACACCGATACCAGTCGGACCAGCCATCTTGTGACCTGAAAAGGCAAAGAAGTCCACATCCAAGTCCTGAACATCTATCTTCATATGAGGTGTAGATTGTGCTCCATCCACCACCATGATGGCACCAACTTGGTGGGCCAATTGAGTGATTTCTTTGATTGGATTGACCACACCAAGAACATTTGAGGCGTGAGCAAGGGAAACAAACTTAACTTTATCAGTCAATTTAGCTCGCAAATCATCCATATCCAGAGCTCCGTCCTTGAGATAGACATAAACAAGCTCTGCTCCAGTCTTGCGGCAGGCTTCCTGCCAAGGAATGATATTAGAATGGTGTTCCATGACGGAAATCAAGACCTGGTCTCCCTCAGTCAAGACTTCCTCAGCAAAGCGCGCTACCCAATTAAGACTGGTCGTCGTTCCTCTAGTAAAGAGAACTTCCTTTGTAGACCCTGCATTGATAAACTTACGAATAATTTCACGAGCAGCTTCATAGGAAGCAGTCGCCCGCTCTGCCAAGGTATGAACCCCACGATGAACATTGGCATTGTCCTGCTCATAATAGCGGTTAATCGTTTCCAGAACTGCTAGTGGTTTTTGTGTCGTCGCGGCATTATCCAGATAAACCAGAGGTTCATCGTTAACAATCTGATCTAAAATTGGAAAATCCTTGCGAATCGCTTCTACATCTAACATAGGCTACCCCTTAGCGTTTTGACAATTTTTCTTCGATAGTTGCAATCATTTCATCACGAACTTCCTTGACTGGAATCTCAACGATAACAGATCCAAGGAAACCACGAACAACCAAGCGTTCTGCAGTTGCCTTATCCAAGCCACGGCTCATGAGGTAGTACATATCTTCTGGATCTACTTGTCCGATAGAAGCAGCGTGACCAGCAGTTACGTCATTTTCATCAATCAAAAGAATTGGGTTGGCATCTGAACGTGCTTGGTCTGAAAGCATAAGAACACGACTCTCTTGTTGCGCATCCGCTCCCTTAGCACCCTTGATAATGTGACCGATACCGTTGAAAGTTAAAGTTGCTTTTTCAAGAATAACCCCATGTTGTAGGATATTTCCGATTGAGTTGCAACCATAGTTAGTTACTCGGGTATCAATCCCTTGTACCTGACGGCCACTTGAAAGAGCTACCACTTTAAGGTCCGCATGGCTACCATTTCCAATCAAGTCGCTATCAAAGTCCGCAACGACGTTCCCTTCGTTCATGACACCGATTGCCCAGTCAATGCTTGCATCGTTGCCTAATTTACCACGACGGCTAATGTAAGCAGTGACGTTTTCACCTAGACGGTCGATCGCAGCAAACTTCACTTGAGCACCAGAACGTGCAATTACTTCTACTGTGATATTAGCAGTTACTTTGGCACTTCCTTCACCACGTGACTCTAAACGTTCCAGATAACTAATCTTAGAATTTTTACCAGCGATAATCATAATATGCTTGTTAAACGGCACATCGCTATCGCTGTCTTGATAGAAAATTCCTTCGATAGGTTCAGCAATCTCAACATTATCAGGAATGTAGAGAACAGCACCACTGTTAAAGTAAGCAGTGTGATAAGCTGCCAACTTGTCATCGTCATACTTAACAGATGACATGAAGAATTCTTCGATCAGCTCTGGAATTTCTTCTAAAGCTGAATGGAAATCTGTGAAGACAACACCCTGTTCAGCTAACTCAACTGGAGTTTGCTCAAAAACAGTTTGAGTTCCTACTTGCACCAACTTCAAGTGGTTATCTAGAGCTGTGAAATCTGGAACATTTGCTGATGGCTCGCTTTCTGTAATCGTTCCATCCCCCAGATTCCAACGGTGGAATTTGACACGCTCAATAACTGGTAATTCCAAAGTCTCAATCTTGTCAAAAGCTTTTTGACGGAGGTCAGCCAACCAGCTTGGTTCAGCGTGCATTTCTGAAAAAAGTTTAATATTTTCTTTAGTCATTTACTTCTCCTAAAAGATACGAGGGAATTACAATTCTTCCTTGTAGTCGTAGCCAAGTTCTTCAGCTAATTTTGCGTATCCTTCACGTTCCAAACGCGCAGCCAATTCTGGACCACCTGAAAGGACAACACGACCTTCCATCATCACGTGTACCACATCAGGTGTGATGTAGTTCAAAAGACGTTGGTAGTGAGTGATAATCATAGCACCAAAGCCTTCACCACGCATAGCATTCACACCTTTAGAAACAACTTTAAGAGCGTCAATATCAAGACCAGAGTCAATCTCATCCAAAAGGGCAAATGTTGGCTCCAACATCAAAAGTTGAAGAATCTCATTACGTTTTTTCTCACCACCAGAGAAACCTTCGTTGAGGTAACGCTCAGCCATTTCTTCTTTCATGTTGAGCAATTCCATCTTCTCGTCCAATTTAGTGATAAACTCACGAACTGAAATCTTCTCATCATCTTCTTTACCAGCATTCATAGCTGCACGAAGAAACTCAGCGTTAGTAATGCCAGGAATTTCTGATGGGTATTGCATAGCAAGGAAAAGTCCCATACGCGCACGCTCGTCCACTTCCAACTCAAGGATGTTTACGCCATCAAACAAGACTTCACCTTTGGTCACTTCATAGTTTGGATTTCCCATGATAGCGGCAGAAAGAGTCGATTTACCAGTACCATTTGGTCCCATGATAGCGGCGATTTCTCCTGTTTTCAGGGTCAGGTTAACCCCTTTTAAAATTTCTTTTCCTTCAATCTCGACGTGAAGATCTTTGATCTCTAATACTGACATGATAATTCCTTTCTTTTTTAAGACCTTTACAGTTCTTACTGGAAACATACTTGATTTCCCTAGAAAATACGGTAAAAGGTCAATAAATATACTTTTATAGTATAACAAAAAAAGCCTAAAAGGCTTTGATTTTGTCTAGAAGCTGAGGACTAGTCTTTTCCTTTTAAATGCTGGTCAATGACATCTACAATCTTGCCCATCAAGTAACTAACTCGGAAATTTCTAAAGAGCAAAATGGCCCAAAAGGCTGCCATAATATAACGCCCAGTCATCCAAGCTTCATTGAAAAAATAGGTCTCAGCAGCTGTAAACAGCGCGATGATAATAAATTGTTGTCTATTCATAAACTTATTGTATCATGAAATCTTTCTTTAGTCTTCTTCTACCTTCACTTTATCAGCCAAAAATTCAAATCCTTCTGGAATCAGACTTTCTTCTGCTTCTTTTTCAGTTTGAGAAGATTTGGCTTTGGCTGAAAAGGCTGCGCGAACTTCTTTCCATTCCTCCATGGAAATAGCTAAAATCTCAGGTGAAAAACCTGCTGCCTGACTGAGGATATTGCCAAACATGGTGTTGAGATTGTCTCGTTTCATGGTTTGACCAGCATTGAAGTTAGACTCAAAAGCAAGAATAGCATGGTGTTCATTGGCCGCAACCGGTTGAGAACCAACTAGCAAAGCCTTATCAGGACCTCCTAGACTTTCAATCACCTCTCCCCAGGCATTCTGCAAGCGTATCAGATTTTGACGTGCTAAATCAGGATTTTCGACAGCCTCTTGTAAGATAGATTGGACTTTATTACGATCCACACGATAGACTGTCTTGCCTGCTGTTGGACGACTAGGAGCTGGATTTGTTGGCTTAGCTACGGTTCCCACATTGGCGAGTTCATGTTTGAGACGGGCAACTTCCTGTCTCAATGCAGAAATTTCATGTTCAACCGCCCCAGAAAGAGTTGCTTCAGGCTTAACCTCCGCCAAGCGAATAGTCATCATCTCAGCATAAATCTTAGGCTGCAAACTAGACTTAATATCTGCTAAACTGACTGTCGCTAAGCGAATCATTTCAAACAGATTTTCTTGAGGAAGTGCCAAATTCTCTACAAATACTGGACTATGATGAGTGTTTTCTCCCCCTGTTTGAACAATTAACAAGTCTCTTAAATAGTGCAAAAGGTCGGTCACAAAACGAGTCATGCTCTTACCATTTTCAAAGAGAAGATTTAAGCAAGACAAGGCCTTGGGAACATCCTGTTGAGACAAGGCAGCCACATAATCATCCAAGGCTGATAGGCTAATGGTGCCAGTAATTTCTTCAGAGATAGCAGTCGTCAATTCATTTCCCTGTGTCAAACTCAGGGCTTGATCCAAAATAGACAAGGCGTCCCGCATTCCACCTTCAGCTCGTCTAGCGATAATTTCCACAGCCTCTGGTTCAGAAGTAATATTTTCTTTTTCTAAAATATAGTGGATATGTTCCTTAATATCCTGTGTCTTAATCGATTTAAATTCAAAACGTTGCACACGGGATAGAATAGTGGCAGGAATCTTGTGCAATTCAGTAGTGGCCAAAATAAAGACTACATTCTGTGTTGGCTCTTCCAGCGTCTTTAGGAGGGCATTAAAAGCTCCTGTAGACAGCATGTGAACCTCGTCTATGATATAAACCTTATAACGGGCAAGACTAGGGGCATAGGTAGATTTATCACGAATTTCACGGATTTCATCCACCCCATTATTAGAGGCTGCATCCATTTCGATGACATCTTCTAAACTACCATCCGTCACTGCCTGACAAATATAGCAGTTATTACATGGTTCACCACCCACTTGATTGGGACAGTTCATAGCCTTGGCAAAGATCTTAGCCACACTGGTTTTTCCCGTTCCACGAGGACCAGAAAAAAGATAAGCATGACTTATTTTCTCTTGCTCTACAGCTTGTTTAAGGGTCTTAGCCACAACTTCTTGACCAACCAACTGGGAGAAATTTTGACTTCTATATTTTCGATAAAGTGCTTGATACATTAGGCTTTCTCCCCAAACATTGTAAAGTCCCATTCTGTCTTTTCAAGCAAAATAGCGACAAATTGTTCCAAATAATCTCGATCCATAGTATCATAATCATCAATCTCTGAAGAATCCAGATCCAGAACCCCTAGCAATTGACCATTCTTAACTATCGGAACAACAATTTCACTTTTTGCTCTACTATCACAAGAAATATAGTTGGGATAAGTTGTTACATCACCAACCAGAACAGTTTCCTGAAAATGAGCCGCCTCCCCACAAACACCTTTTCCCAGTGCAATACGGATGCAGGAAACACCTCCTTGGAAAGGACCTAAAACCAATTCCTTTCCATCGAACAGATAAAAGCCTGCAAATACGGTATTAGGAAAGCGTGATTTTAGAAGAGCACTGGCGTTGGAAAGATTAGCCAAAACATTGGTTTCGCCTTCCAATAAAAAAGAGAACTCCTCATTTAACATTTGATAACGTGATTGTTTTTCTGATTCTAACATAGAACTATTATATCAAAAAAGGCTTACAGACAAAAGAAAAATCCCTTGTTTAGAAAACAAAGGATTTTGTGAATTTTCAATTTGATTAAAGTTCGATATCACCGAACAAGTCAGCCATTGAGAATCCTGTTTGTGTTTCTGGAAGTTCGAAATCACGTTTTTCTTGACGTTTTGGACGACGTGGACGAGCAGCACGTTTTTCTTCTTTTTGTCCTTCTTCTTGAGCTGGACGCTCCTCAAGAGCTTTGATAGAAAGTGATACGCGCTCTGCATCTGCGTTAACTTCAAGAACTTTAACTTTAACTTCTTGACCAACTTTAAGAGCTTCTTTAGGATTTTCAATACGTTTGTGTGAAATTTGTGATACGTGAACAAGTCCATCGATACCTGGCAATACTTCAACAAATGCACCGAAGTCAGTCAAACGTTTAACTGTTCCTTCTACTACATCACCTTTAGCCAATTTTTGCTCAACGCCATCCCATGGTCCAGGTGTTGTTGCTTTAAGTGAAAGTGATACACGTCCTTCTTCTTCGTTAAGATCAAGGATTTTCACTTCAATTTCTTCACCAACAGTTACAACTGATTTTGGTGATACGTTACGTTCATGTGACAATTCAGTCAAGTGAACCAATCCGTCAACACCACCAAGGTCGATGAAAGCACCAAAGCTTGTGATACGAGCAACTTTACCAGTTACAACATCACCAACAGCCAATTTACCGAATACTTCAGCGCGAGCTGCTGCTGTAGCTGCTTCAACAACTTCACGACGTGAAAGGATGAAGCGGTTTTCTTTAGCGTCAACTTCTTTGATTTTAGCGTCAAATTCTTGACCTACAAAACGCTCAGTGTTACGTACGAAACGAGTATCCAACATTGAAGCTGGGATAAATCCACGAACACCTTCAAATTCTACTGAAAGTCCACCCTTAACGGCACGAGTTCCTTTAACAGTAACAATTTCTTCTTCGCGACCAACAAGCTTGTCCCATGCTTTGCGAGCTTCAAGGCGTTTTTTAGATACAAGGTATGTAACTGTATCAGTATCTTTACCAACTACTTGACGAAGTACAAGAACATCCAATACTTCTCCTACTTTAACAAAGTCATTGATATCAGCATCGCGATCGTTTGTCAATTCGCGAAGAGTCAAGACACCTTCAACACCAGTTCCAGAGATTGCAACGTTAGCTTGAGTCGCATCAACTGTCAATACTTCAGCACTAACAACATCACCAGTCTCAACTTGGCTAACGCTATTTAGCAAATCTTCAAATTCGTTCATCTAAAAAATCCTCCAACAATCAAGTTTTTCTTAAACTTGACATACTTATAATTTTTTTCCTAAGCACCCGCAAGGACATGTTCATATCGTTCACGTCTTTCAATTATAAAAATAAAATACCCTAAGATATTTTGCTTTTTATCTTGATTATTACCTAAGAACTGGGGTAGCTGGATTCGAACCAACGCATGAGGGAGTCAAAGTCCCTTGCCTTACCGCTTGGCTATACCCCATTGATAAAATGGAGAGAGAGGGATTCGAACCCCCGAACCCGAAGGAGCGGATTTACAGTCCGCCGCGTTTAGCCTCTTCGCTATCTCTCCTACAATCAACATGGACTATTATATCATGAAAATTTCAAAAAAACAAGACTTATTTTGCTAAATTATAATTTTCAATCAAAATTTCCACAGCTTTTTCCAATTTTTTATAAAAACTATCGACATTCCCATTCTTTATGATGGCAAATTGTCCATCTAATTCGGCAATTTCTCCGATAACTTTTTTACCAATGGTCAAGGTATAGCCTTCAAAACTGTCTTTTCCTACATTAACCTTGGCATCTGCTACTTGAATTTCAATTTTTTTATCTTTCTTACTCATTTCATACCTCTCTTCACTTTTTCTATTTTACAAGAAAATCCTAAAACTAGCAAGAAAAAACTCTACATCAGGCTTGTCTGATATAGAGTTTTCCGCATTATTTAATGTGTTTTTCTAGTTCTTTTTGGTACTTACCATTTGATTCCAATTTTTCTTTTTGCCATTTTTTCAGTGCTTCTTCATATTCTTTTGTTGTAACAATATCTTTTTGCAATTTCATTCCTTTAAAGATATATGGGTCACCTTTAATACCAACTTGTGAGTATGGTTTTGAGAATGGCACGACATTACTTACAACTGGAGAACCACCAGATGAAGCTGTTGGCATCAATAATGAACTATCTGTCAACCAAGCTTGAGCCTTAGCATATTTTTCATAGCGCTCTTCAAGATTTGTAGTCTCTGAATCGGCATCATCCAATAATTTCTTATACTGGTCCAAACCAAGTTTCGCTACAACATCCTTATCTTTTCCTTTAGTGATACCAAGGTGTTTCATAGCAGAACCTGATTTAGGATCCATGATATTCAAGTAAGATGCTGGGTCTTGATAACTTGGAGCCCATCCTGTACTGTTCAAATCATAATCTTTTTGAGAAGGAACACGCGCTTGTGAAGTGATTGTTTCCTTTTCATTATCTGTCATTTGAAGAACGTCGATGACAACATTTTCTGCACCAAGAGTTGATTCGATTGACTGTTTGAAAGAGTTGCTTTGTTGAACAGCGATGGTATCTGTTTGTTCAACTGGGACATCCAAGTGAATTGGGAATGTTACCCCTTTAGATTCCAAGTCTTTCTTAGCTTTTTCGAACGCAGCTTTAGCCTTGTCAGGGTTGTAGATAGAATCCTTACCATCCACTAACTCAACGCCTTTCCATTGGTCACCGTAGTTCACCAACTCAGCTTGAGCTATTTGACCAAAGTTTTTACCACCTGCTTGCACAAAGTTGTCAGGAACAAGGCTGTTACGAATAATCTTGTCCGCACCGTCTTCACCATTTAGCTGGGCAGCATAAGAATGGCGGTTGAAGGCAAAGTTGATAGCCTGACGGAAGTCCTTATTAAGCATAGCTTCTTTTGTAGAAGTCTTTTGCTCTTCACTTGTTTTCGCAGTTTTATTATATGACTGACGATTTACGTTAAAGGTGAAGTAATAGCTACTTGAGTCCTGTGGACTATAAGTGATTTTATCTCCGTATTGTTCCAAAGTAGAAGCAAAGTTTGAGCTACTTGGGAAGAGGCGGGCTGTCGTATAGGCACCTGAAGAGAAGCTACGAATCAACGATTCCTGATCTGAACCATCGTAGTAGGTCAATTTGATCTTTTCAATTTTTACCTTTTCTTTATCCCAGTAGTTTGGATTTTTCTCGTATTCGATTAACGATTTAGAAGTCAAGGTCTTCAAGATATAAGGACCATTGTAAAGAATACCTGCTGGAGTAACTGCTCCATAATCTTTACCTGATGCCTTCAAAAACTCTTCATTTACAGGCAACATCGTCGCTGTTGTAACTTTAGAATTCCAGAAACTTTCTGGTTTGTTTAGGGTATATTCAACTGTATAATCATCCAAGGCCTTAACACCAACTGTAGAGAAATCATTGGTCTCACCAGTCATGTAGGCATCCAAGCCCTTAATTGAATTTTGGATGAGAGAGACACCGTCTGACTTACCGTCAGCTACGTGTTTCAATCCTGTTACAAAGTCATGGGCTGTTACTTCTGCATATTCTTCACCTTCAGAAGTGTACCATTTAACTCCTTTACGAAGTTTGTAAGTATAAGTCAACCCATCTTTTGACACAGACCAATCCTCAGCCAAGGAAGGAATAACATTTCCGTACTGGTCGTTTTCCATCAAGCCATCAACCACGTTCCCGATGACATCTGTTGTAGATGTACGAGTCGCTATACTATAGTCCAAAGATGCTGGATCTACTGCATAGACATATGAAAATGTTGTCGGTGCATCTGCTTCTTTATCAGCTTTTCCACAAGCCACTAAAAGAGCTGTTGTGCTCAGGACCACTCCTGCTGTTAAGAGCCACTTTTTCGATTTCATCAAAAATCTCCTTTTGTTTATTTTAATCTACTTTTACAATCCAACCTTCTGGCGCTTCAATATCACCAAACTGAATACCTGTCAATTCATCATAAAGTTTACGAGTCACAGGGCCAACTTCTGTTTCACTATAGAATACATGGAAATCATCACCGTGCTGAATTCCACCAATTGGCGAAATAACTGCTGCTGTACCACAGGCACCTGCCTCTACAAAACGGTCAAGGTTATCAATTGGGACATCCCCCTCAATAGGAGTCAAGCCCAAGCGGTGTTCTGCCAAATAAAGCAAAGAATACTTAGTAATAGATGGCAAGATAGAAGGACTCAATGGTGTTACAAACTCATTGTCAGCTGTAATTCCAAAAAAGTTAGCTGAACCGACTTCTTCAATCTTTGTATGAGTTGATGGGTCTAGATAGATAACATCTGAGAAATGACGTGATTTCGCCAATTTCCCTGGCAAGAGACTGGCAGCATAGTTCCCACCAACCTTAGCCGCACCTGTACCATTTGGAGCCGCACGGTCGTATTCATCCTGAATCAAGAAGTTGGTTGGAACCAAACCACCCTTAAAATAATTTCCAACTGGCATAGCAAAGATGGTGAAAATATATTCCTCTGCTGGTTTAACCCCGATAATATCTCCAACACCAATCAAAAGTGGACGAAGATAAAGGGTTCCACCTGTTCCATATGGTGGTACGTATTCTTCATTCGCGCGGACAACTGCCTTACAAGCTTCTACAAACATGTCTGTCGGAACTTGTGGCATCAAGAGACGATCACAAGTACGTTGCAGACGTTTAGCATTTTCGTCAGGACGGAAAAGTTGAACACTACCATCCTTAGTACGGTAAGCTTTCAAACCTTCAAAGGCTTGTTGACCATAGTGAAGACTTGGAGAAGACTCTGAAATATGCAAGGTTGCATCTTCTGTAAGTTCTCCTTGATTCCATTGTCCATTTTTAAAATGAGCAATATAGCGATAAGGTAATTTCATATAGGAGAAACCAAGGTTTTCCCAATCAATCGTTACTGTCATATTCCACTCCTTATTCTAAAAACCTATTTCTTATATTCTACACTTTTTTTCTAAAATAGCAAGTATATTTTGTAATTTTCAGAAAATTTCTTCAATAAAAAGAATCTAAGGTATCTGTCGTAATGAATCCTATATAGAGATTCATAAAGAACTCAAATTATTCTTCTATCTCGTTTAGTGAAATCTATTCAATAACTGAACTTATTTTTGACATACATAGAGCCCGTACATTAATATTAGTAACCTGTTTCGACAGAGATATGACAAAATGAACTAAAGATAGTACACAATGTGGTGCAGTCATCTTATGCCATATTCAATAGATTTACGTAAAAAAAGTTCTTGCCTATTGTAAGCGAACAGGTAGTATAACAGAAGCATCATACGTTTTCCAAATCTCACGTAATACCATTATCTAAAAGAGAAAATAGGTAATCTAAACCATCAAGTAAAAGGAACAAAACCAAGAAAAGTTGATAGAGATAGACTTAAAAACTATCTTACTGACAATCCAGACGCTTATTTGACTAAAATAGCTTCTGAATTTGGCTGTCATCCAACTATAGCGTATTGAATCTAGAGTAGTACATTACAGTTGCTAAAAAATTTCTAGAAAAAATTGACTTTCTCAATCACTTTGTTCACATCTTATTTCAATCTACTATACTATCCACTATGCTCTCAAAGCTATGGGCTACACTCGAAAAAACGAATCACACCTATTATGAATAAGCCCCAGAAAAAGTAGCTTTATTTCTTATTCCTCCCCACTCATCTGAGTACAATCTTATTGAGAAAATCTGGGCTCATATTAAAAAGCACCTCAAAAAGAGTCTGGGACAAAAAGATTTTGATTTTAGGAATTCTTTATTATAAGTTTTTAAAATCGATAGATTAGAAAAAAAAGCGAACAAAACAGAATTCTGGGTTTCAGATAACTCGTTTTGTTCGCTTTTTATATTTAAGGTTAGACTTTTGTCCCAGACTCTTTCTTTTACGAGGCTCTTTTGTCCTACTCTTGTTTCAATCCGCTGTGTTTCTCATAAAAAACAAAAGGATTAAGGGAGTGAATTTCCTTAATCCGATAGTCTCTTAAGCCTGACGCTGACCAAAATCCTTAATCATCTGATCCATTTCTTGTCGACTCGGAGTTGTCAGCATATAAAGGTAATCTCCTTGAAGTTCTGCGAAGGCAGCTGGCATGATTTTTTTAACCTTGAACTGCTGACTGTATTTGGCAAGCAAGTCCTCCTCGGAATAAACATAGTGAGCATTTGCACGACGTGATGTAGCCAAACAATACTGAGGTTCAAACTCTGACGCTGGGAACTCTTCTCCTGCTACAATAGCTGCATAGCCACGATAGAGGTCCAAGGAATGAGCAAAGTTATAAACATCAATTGTAAAACCACCTGCAGGACGGTTATTGTACTCAATGGCAATGTAGTCGTCCCCTTCACGGAAGAACTCAATATGGAAGAACCGTTCTTTCATACCAAATTCTTTGACAATTGCCTCACCATATTTACGTAATTTAGGATCCATATCCTTGAGAACGTAATAAGAATTGTCCATCTTGTAAATCATGAGATCAAGTGGTGTATAGGCGTAGTCAAAGGTTGTTGAGAAGACAATCTTACCATCCTTGTCTACGAGCCCATCAAAGGTACAGATTTCGCTAGAGGTGACAAATTTCTCAAAGAAATAAACAGTTGAATGATCCCACTCAGACTTGAAGTGATTGATATCGTCTTCTGTCTCAAGTTTAAAGGTTGCGGCTGCTCCCACTCCATTATCAGGTTTGGCAATCATTGGAAGACCGATTTCGTTTACTGCTTGATCAACATCTGCTTCCGTCTTGATAACAGCTCCAGGGACCACAGGGACACCTGCTTTTTTGAAAAGCTTCTTCATTTCAGACTTAAATTTCGTCTTTTTGAGATCCTCTGGTTTGGCACCAAAAACATTGAATTGCTCACGAAGACTTGCGTCCAACTCTAGCCAATATTCATTGTGGGATTCGATGCGGTCAATCGGGCCATGTTTATAAAAGAGAAAAGCAACTGCACGTTTGACTTCATCTATGTTCTCAAGATTGTCTACACGGAAATACTCGGTCAGGCTATTGCGCAATGGCTCATCCAATTGCTCGTATGGTTCTTGACCAATTCCCAAGACCGTGATGCCTTTATTGGCTAGTTCTATGGTAAACTGTTGAAAGTTTTGTGGATAGTAGGGAGAAATAACAAGGTAATTCATAGATAACTCCTTTTATAAATAGAGATTTCCAAGGAAATAAGGCATTTGTTTGCGCCACCATTCCCAGTCATGGGCGACATCGTGTCCCCATTCAGCAAACCAGGCTGGAATTTGTTTCTGGTCAAAGGCTTCTTTGAGCTTGTAGAAAGATGGCAAGCCATCTTGTTCCCAGGCACCGAGACCCGTACAAAGCACAATCTCTGCCTGACGATAACGGTCAATAAACCAGCCGTCGTTCTGGTTCCAGATATAATCTACTGGCGAGTTTTGGTAAATAGCATCGTCGTTATAGTAATCGCCGACAAAGAAACGTGCGTCGTAAACACCACTGAGAGCAATTACTTTGGTGAATACATCTGGATGCTGAAGGAAGAAATTGAGTGCATGATAAGCCCCCATCGAGCAACCTGTCGTCATCATGCCATCAAACCAACCTGTCTTATGCTTGATAAAAGGAATGGCCTCCTCAATCACGTAGCGTTCGTAGGCACGGTGCATCTCCGCTTGGTCGTGACCGTTTTTCCAAGTGGCCAACCAGCTCTCACTGTCTACACTGGATAGGGTAAAGAACTGAACACGGCCTTCCTCAATAAAGGAAGCACAAGCATCAATCATGCCAAAATCATAGTATTCGTTGTGACTACCACCTGATGAAGCAAAGACCACAACTGGAATCCCAGCATGACCATAACGGTTAAGGTACATTTCACGGTTAAGGTGGCCACTCCAGTGGCTAAGATGTTCAATATGCATATTCTCTCCTTTCTTACTTTACCAGTTTTCTGCAAAAAATCTCAGACAGTCTGGTAAATTCTCCGACCAAGGGATTTCACTATGGATGGAACCAGACTGAACTTTCAAGACAAGATTATCTAAGTGTACTCCCCCTGCTATCAAATCATGGTAATAGCGAAGCGATGAGTCGATATAGGCTTGTTTGATATTGCCAGCCATCAAGGTCTTGTCCGTATCATCTGCTTCTTCTGTTCCAACATAGATAAAGATACGCTGGTCAGGCGATAGTTGCTGACGCTCGATATAGCGGTTAAAGGCTTCTTGGTGGAGCCAGTTGGCAGATGAAAAGACACCCAAGCAACCAATTTGGTCTTGGTATTCCAAACCGATAAACTGGGTAATATTGCCTCCTAGTGAAGACCCAATCATAGCCGTATGCTGGCGGTCAGCTTTGGTACGGTAGGTCTCATCGATAAATGGCTTGACCACCTCCATGATAAACTCAGAATATTCCACACCCTTACCGCCAAACTGCTGCCCCGGAATAGGAGATTCTTGGAACTTCCAAGCCGCATACTCATTCATCCGCCCCATACCATCATTGTCAATGGCAACGACAATCATGCGACTGATATCAGGATTACGCTTAATAGCTGGGATAATCTTCCATGAATGGCCAATGAAGGACTCTTTACTATAAAAAACATTTTGCCCGTCATGAAAGTAAACAACAGGATAGGAACGATCCGTGTCTTTCTCATAATCTTTAGGAAGAAGAACACGCACACGGCGTTCCTTACCTGTATAAGGAACCTTGAGTTTGTGTTCTTTCATTTTTAAATAAAAGTAAGATTGATTCATTGTCAGAAAACTCTCTATATTCAAAATTTTATTTTATTATATCACAGTTTAAGAAAAAAGTCAGTTTTTCTTCCATTTTTGGATTAAAAACTAACTTTTTCATTTAATTTTCTAAATTCTTTTGGATTTTCTGATTATAGTAGACTATCAATCAAGTCATCGACTTCATCTTTTTCAGCTTGAGGTGTAATCTCAGTAATCATAATTCCAGCCACTGCTCGCTCAACTAAGCCTTCAACATCCATACGTGCTTCATACTGCTCTGCATTCTTAATCTTAGGATTAGTCTTTGGACGATCTGGTGCAAAAATCGTACAACAGTCTTCAAAAGGCTGGATAGAAATTTCAAAGGTGTCAATTTCCTGAGCAATGTCAATGATTTCCAACTTATCCATTGTCACAACTGGACGGATGATGGGAGTGTTGGTAACTGCATTGATAGCCTGCATGCTTTCTAAGGTCTGGCTTGCTACTTGACCAAGACTTTCCCCATTGATGATAACTAAACCATTTCGTACCTCACGAATACGGTCGGTAATCCGCATCATAAAGCGACGAGTTAGAGTCATCAAGTAAGCTTCTGGCGCTTTAGCCTTGATTTCCTCTTGAATCTCTGTGAAAGGAACTTCGATAAACTGGATATTTCCTCCAAACTTGGTCAATTTTCGAGTCAAATCTTGGGCTTTTTTAAGGGCACCGGGACTAGTATATGGTGGACTAGCAAAGTGAACAGCCTCAATATCCACCCCACGTTTCAAAGCTAGATAACCAGCTACAGGTGAATCAATCCCTCCTGACAACATAAGCATCCCTTTACCTGAAGTTCCAACTGGCAAACCACCAGCCCCACGAATGGTTTCATAAGAAAGATAGGCTGCTTCTTCACGAATCTCCACCTGAAGATTGATGTCAGGACTTTTCATTTGAGCTTGTACGTTTGGAATGGCTTCGAATACAGCCCCTCCAAGGGTTTGGTTGAGTTCACGACTGTCAAGTTCAAAGTTGTGGTCGCTACGTTTGCTAGAAATCTTAAAGGTCATGCCTTCCTTGTAGATATCTTTCATAATCTCTTGGACAGCAGACTTCAGAACTTCTACAGATTTTTCTACCTTATATACTGGAGAAAAATTCTGAATTCCAAAGACTTGCTTGAGCGATTCTGCTACTGCTGTGTAATCTGCTCCATTGAGGTATGCATGGGCACGGTCGCGATCTGCTGTTACCTTAACTTGGGGATAGATAGACAAAACGTCTGAAATATTATTGCGAAGTTTATTGATGAAACGCATACGGTTTTTGCCCTTTGTTGACAATTCTCCGTAGCGAATCATAATTTCTGAATATTGCATGAATGCTCCTATCTTACTTTTCTAGTTTGATTGTAAATCAATTTTAACTTGGTCAAAAACTGCTCGACCTGACTCATATCATTTTCAAGGTCTAGACTAAGACGCACAGCTGAATGGGCCTTATCTTTATCCACTCCCATGGCAATTAGGGTTCCGGCTGGTTTTCCTGCCTTGGACGAACAAGCCGAGGTCGTTGAGATAAAAATATCATAGTCTTCAAAGGCGTGAACAATGACTTCTCCACGAACACCCTTGATTCCAAAAGTCAGGATATGAGGGGCAAAGTCTTCCTCATCTGAAAAGACAAATATATCCGAATAGTCCAGAAGTGCTTGACGAATAACTGCCTTCATCTGCCCTGTCTTGCTTGTAAAGAAATCTAGCTTCTCCATAGACAAACGGAGAGCCTTGGCTGTCGCTGCAATTCCTGCCACATTTTCAGTTGTCGAACGGTAATCACGTTCCTGACCCCCACCTGTTAAAAGAGGCGTAATCTTCTTGCCAGACTTGATATAGACAAATCCAACACCTCGAACTCCGTGAAACTTGTGACTAGAGAAAGTCGCAAAATCCACTCGTTCTGTCAGATACTTTTCAGTCGGAATCTTGGCAAGTGCCTGAACCGCATCAACGTGGAAGGAAATAGTTGGCTTGTCTGCCAATAGTTCTGAAATAGCTTGAATAGGTTGAATCGAGCCGATTTCATTGTTCACAGCCATGACGGAAACGAGGGTCGTATCAGGTCTTATCAAATCTGATAACGCTTCAACATTTACAAATCCTTTGTTATCAACTGGAGCAAAATCTACTTCAAATCCTTGACTTTTCAACCAGAGGGCTGACTCTTTGACTGCCGGATGTTCAATGGCTGATACAATGATGTGTTTTCCAAACTGAGCCTTTTCAAAGGTCACACCCTTGATGACCCAGTTATCTCCTTCTGTCCCACCAGAAGTAAAGAAGATTTCATCGCTTTTCTTACCGATTAAATCTGCAATCTGTTGGCGAGAAGCATCTAAGATTCGTGTTGCCTGGTCTCCCAAACGATGGAGACTAGATGGATTTCCTAAAATTTTTGAAGCGACCTGCATATAAGTTTCAAGGGCTTCAGGATAGGGCTTGGTCGTCGCCGAATTATCAAAGTAAATCATGTTTTCTCACGCTTTCTAAAATCACTCCTTCTATTGTATCATGAAACGGAGTCTGCGACAAGAAAGGGCAATTCCTCTTTTTTTAAGATTTTTTTAAAGAAATGCGGTATAATAAATTTTAATTAAAGGAGAGAATATATGTCTAATTATCGTAGAACTTCAAAACCAAAAACAGAACACATCAAAAAAGGCTTTACGGTCTTTCAAAAAACTGTTGCCACTATCGGTAGTATCCTTGGCTTAATTACTGCAAGTATCACTATCATGAACGCCTTGGATAATAATAAAAATACTAAAAAAGAACCTACGACAAGCCAGACGACAACAATTGTCAAAGAAATTCAAAAGGAATCCCCTCAGGAAAACACTAGTCCCAATAAGGAAAATAACACTTCTCAAGAAAAAACACAGCAAGAGGAAACACCAAAATCTAGCGTCAAGGAAGAGAAAAAAGAAGAGCAGAAAGCAGCAACTCAGGATTCTTCTACTCCTACTCCAAGTAAACCTGCCACTGATAATGAAAAACAGGTCAATCCGCCAACTTCAGAAAATAAAAGCAATCCTCAGTAAGCACATGATCTAAGAAAAAATCAACTCAAAAAATAAAACTGCGCAGTAACTTCTGTCTTGACCACAATCAAGCTAAAGAGAGACTGTGTTTTTGTATAATTGATGTTTTAGATACTAGATTCTTGACCAATTTTGTGAGATTCATACTCATAAAGATGAATCCTAGCGATGTTATGACAGCTTATTTATTTCTAACATCAACTCTGCAAACGCCAACAATACTCTCTCATCTGCCCCAAAAGGGGAAATATCCATTTTCTGTTTGACATAAATTCGAAAGCCTTCTTCACGCAGAAGTTAGTAACCCTTTTACATCTGACATAAATAACCTAGTTCAACCACTTCATAGGCATTACTTCCTGTTCTATTCTTATTTCATACTCTTCGAAGATCTCTTCAAATCACGTCAGCATCGCCTTACCGTACGTATGTTACTGACTTCGTCAGTTTTATCTGCAACCTCAAAGTTGTACTTTGAGCAACCTGCGGCCAGCTTCCTAGTTTGCTCTTTGATTTTCATTGAGTATCAATTATAAACCATGGCATAATAAAACGAGCATATCCAACTGATACATCGCTCGTTTTTTTGATATTTTAGAGGTGATTTTTTGCTCAACCTCTTTTTGCTTACTAAAAATTAAAGAATTCCATGGCCTGTTTGAAAAGCAATTCAGTATACTCTGGGTCTTCTTGCGCAATGGTAACCTGATCTTGAATCATTTCCAAGTCATCTGTTATCATGCCATCAGCTCCTAACTGAACAGATTTATCAAAGGACTCTGAACTATTGATGGTCCACACGTACAATTTTTGATCGGTATTCCAAAGCTTATTAACAAAATTTTCATCTAAAGTTGAATACTCCATGGTATAACCTGTAGCCTTGGTTCTTGGAAAAATACTATTATAAGGTAGGATGAAATAGACTGGAATTTGAGAATCGTAGGCTAGCACCTGGTCAATCACATGATAGTCCAAGGATTGCATTTGGTGACCATTCTGCTTAAGAACTGTTCCATATTTTTCCATAAAGCGTTTCATCATATCTGAACTATCTTTTCGACTGGTTTTAATCTCAATAAGAAGTTTTTGATGCAATTCATTGGCTTTGTTAAGGTAGTCATCAAAACTAGATATCTTGGTATGATAGCCATTTTCAGAAATATCAAGTTTGGTTAATTCTTCCAAAGTGAGATCCTGAGGATTGGCATTAACTCCTGTCAGATTCTTGATATTGGCATCATGCATCATGACAAACTGACCATCTTTTGTTTCCTGAACATCTGTCTCAACGAAATCTGGACTTAGTTGGGCTGTCTTTTCTAGAGATTGAACAGTATTTTGTACACCATTCTTATTGGATACTCCCCTGTGAGAGATAATCAAAGGTTTATTGGCAACTGGAGCTTCTAAATAAACATAACCCTCAAGAGTGAAAAAGATACAAGCACAGCCCATCACTCCCCATCTCATCCAGTGGTCTTTCTTTCTCCTTGGTGTGATTTCTAGTTCCTCCCCTGTCAAAAAGGAAACAAACTTAATGAGAAAGTAAGTCAAGGCCATATAGTGGAAATTCTTAATCAAGACAAAGTTGATCATTCCCAGCACAAGAGATTCCCTATGGGTCAAACCATCCATCAGTGTCTGACTTGCCAAGATTGGAATCAGTAAAAGAATGAAAAATAGGTACGTTTTGACGATAATCCAAAGCAAGTTCCAGATATAAAACCAGGAGTGCTTTCTTGTCTTCTCTAGACTGTATCTGACTGCTTCTTTGACTGTTTTTTTCTCAAATAAAAGCTGGGGTAGGGCAAACATCAAACGTATTGAAATGTAGAACAGCAACAAGGCTAGAACAGTGATTACCAAACCGACCAACCAGTACTTATCTTCTATATAGGCTACTATGAATTCCGGAATGACAATTTTATTGAGGTAATAAATCTTTAAAATCTTTCGAATCAATGGAAAGAGCATCATGACATAAAAGAAGATAAAGGCTATCTTTGCAAGCGTGACTTGCTTCATAAACAAGAAACTTTGGCGAAAGACCTTGCGACTGTACTCCAGCAAGGTCCTCCTTTCGTGATAGAGGAGGTGTCGAGCTCCGATAAAGAGAAGTCCTATCTGGTAATAGGCGATCAGTAAATTAACGATTACCAAAACAAATAAAGCAAGACTAACAAAGGGAGAATCCTTTATAATTGCAAAAATATTGTTGTAGGAAAGAAAGAGATAACCTGTCTGACGGAGTAAAAGTCCAGCAATCCAAGAATTAAGTGGTAACCAGACAAACTCAATCATCATGAATATCAAGAAAAAGAGAAAGAGAATTTTATCTAGATTAAAGTAGATTTTCCTAAAACCTAGATTTTTAGGTTTTTCATGTTTCATAGGCACTCCTAGTCAAATAATTGAGATAAATCCAGGCCTCCAAAAGGATTGTTTGATAGGCTACTTTCTGTTTCTAACAATTCTCTAGCTCGATCTGACTCTAAGAAGGACTCGTAAACACGCGCTGTCATCCGAGCATCCTCTAAGCTATTATGAGACTGACCTTGAAATCCCAGAAATGAGGCAACAGTTTGCAATTTGAGATTGGCAATACCGTGTAAATCCGAACTGCGGCGTTCAAAAGCTTCATCATACAGATCCACTTTGTACTGCTGGCCATAGTCTAAACCATGCTCTGCTAGAATAGGCAAATCACTTTTAGCAGCATTGTAACCTACCATCGGCAAAGAACCCACAAAATCTTGGAATTCTTTTATGACTTCCTCCACTGGGGGAGCATCTTTTAAGGTCTCAGCTGTAATCCCCGTCAATCCATTGATAAAACTCTTTAGAGGCACACTAGTATGAACATAGGAATCATAGACATCGATTTCCTGACCATCTCTAAAACGCACTGCCGATACTTGAATCAAGTGTGTTTGTCCTTCATGCTGATTAAATTCTAAGTCAAAAGCAATGTAATCTTCTAATCGTTCCATTTTCTACCTCTCCTATACTGTTATTTTATACTCTTCGAAAATCTCTTCAAACCACGTCAACGTCGCCTTGCCATAGATATATGTAACTGACTTCGTCAGTCTTATCTACAACCTCAAAGCAGTGCTTTGAGCAGCCTGCGGCTAGTTTCCTAGTTTGCTCTTTGATTTTCATTGAGTATTACTTGAGCAACTATACTATTTAGAAACAAAAGAAGCCATCAGGTTAGCATTTAACCTAAACAGCTCCTTGATTATCCTCCAAATAAACGAGCAAAAAAGCCTTTCTTAGTGGATTGGACTTCTTCTTTTGCTTGGTCCAGCTCTAGCTTAAGATTTTCTTGATCCTTCATGGCTTGAAGGGTCAATTGTTGCTGCTGATCGAGTTGTTTGTCTTTCTCAGCAATCTGACGGTCCTTGATACGCATCTGCTCGTCTTTTTCTGATAACTGACGATCCTTGGCTTTTAATTGTTCATAGAGACGAAGAATTTCTGCATTCTTCTCATCAACTAGAATCTCCATCAGTTCACGTTGCTTGACATCTTCACTGACAGGCTCATCTTCAAAAATCGTTTTTTTATAGATTTCTTCTAGCTTAATCAAGCCACTTCTGGTAACGACTGTTACCCCTTTGTCATTTTTATCTGTGTCTTCTTCTGGTAATTCTTTGACACGGTTATTGATTGCTTGGCGAGATAATCCTAAGACCTCTGCAATCTCACTGACGGTCATTTCAATACTCATAATATCCTCTGAAACGTTTTCTAGCTTTTCTTTATTTAAATCTTATCATAAGCTAGAAAAACTGTCAAATTTTCGCTTAATCTAAAGCCTTCAAAAAGGCTAATAAGACTTGGGCAGAGCGACGTCCAGCTTCGATAATAAACTCATCAAAAGAGATGTTTGCTTCATGGTTGGCATTGTCACTCATAGCTCGAATGACTAAAACTGGAAGATTAAGGGCATGCGCTGCCTGAGCAATAGCTGCTCCCTCCATCTCAACTGCTAAAACTTCTGGGAAATGGGACTTAATCGCTTCTATCTTGTCATTTCCTGCAACAAAACTATCTCCTGTAGCAATCAAACCAAGATGCCAGTTCTGGTCCAATTGAGATAAACTCTCTTGGATTTTAGCAACAAAGGTTTTATCTGATTCGAAATAAAGTGGTTGTTGCGCCATTTGTCCATAAGCATAGCCAAAAGCTGTGACATCCACATCATGATAGGCTAATTTGTCAGCAATCACAACATCCCCAACAGCAATCCCCTCTGCTACTGCCCCAGCTGATCCTGTGTTAATCAAAGCATCCACTTGAAAATGATCAGCCAAAATCGCTACACTCATAGCAGACATGACCTTACCAATTCCACTTTCTACAAGAACGACTTCATGAGAGGCAATGATGCCTGTATGATAGGTATTCCCCAAAACAACTTGCTCTTGGGCATTTTCTAGATGCTGGACCAGATAAGCCAGTTCTTCTGGCATAGCCGCAATAATTCCTATTTTCATTTCAATTCCTTTTCTATTACAACAGTTTCATTGCTAAGACAAGCAAAATTAAGAGAAAGATGACTGCAAATAAGATTTTATTCAGTTTAGAATTGAAGACATTTCTCTTGGTATTTTCAATGCGACGGCTTTTATGAATAGACGGTTCGACCTGAATCTTCAAGGTTTCCTGGCTAAAACCATGTTCCTTAGGATTGGCATAACCAAAACGGGAAGAAGAGGTTGGTAAAATCTTGGTCTCCTCATCATCTAGCAAAGGGGGACCTGAAATTTTTTCGCCTCTATTAGCTCTTTCAATCATTTCATCCGTTAATAAAGGTTTACCCATATTGACCTCCTCTATTGTTTGTGCAATTCCCAATACTGTACAGCCATAATTGTCTTGGCATCACATATATGACCTGATTGGATCAATTCCTTAGCTTCTTCTAGGCTCACTTCAAGGACTTCCAAGGTTTCATCCTCATCCTGCGGACGCGGATTTTCCACTTTTTTCAAATCGCTTGCTAGGTATAGTTTTAACTTTTCATTACAAAAGCCAATGGCTGAATAAAAGTCGTACAAGAGTTCTAACTTCCCTGTATAGGCTGTTTCTTCCTCTAATTCACGAAGGGCTGCTGCGACAGGGTCTGTGTTTTCTCCTACTTCCAACTTTCCGGCTGGAATTTCGTAAGAGACAGCCTCGATAGCTTTGCGGTACTGCTTGACCAAGATGAGTTTTTGTTCATCCGTTACTGCTAAAACACAGACAGCCCCATTGTGGAAAATCAAATCCCGTTGGGCAGTTCCCTTGCCTTCTGGTAATTCAACCTGATCTTGAACCAGTTTAAAAATTGGCCCAAGATAAATTTCTTTTCGGCTAAGTGTTTTTTCTTCAAATTCCATGATAGGCTCCTACTGATTATTAGGATGATGAGGAAGGCGTGTTGCATATTCGTCTTTATTGACCTGACGACCACGACCAATCGCAATGGCATCTGCTGGAACATCTTTGGTAATAGTTGAACCAGCTCCAACAAGAGAATTGTCACCCAACTCAACTGGGGCAATAATGGTTGAATTTGAACCAACAAAGACATTGTTGCCAATGACTGTCTTGTATTTGTTTTTGCCGTCATAGTTGACTGTAATAGTTCCAGCACCGAAATTAACCTTGCTACCCACTTCACAGTTTCCGATATAAGTCAAATGACCAGCCTTGGTATTCTCACCGATTGAAGAACCTTTAACCTCAACAAAGTTTCCAATATGGACTTGGGCAGCTAGACTTGAACCTGGACGAATGTGGGCATAAGGACCGACTGTCACACCGTCTGCAACACTACTTTCCTCAATCATAGAATTGGTAATGACAGCTCCTACTCCGATAGTGCTATCCACTACATAAGTACCGTTTGTCAAAATAGTCTCAGCACCAATTTTCGTTTGCCCCTTCAAGGTAACATTGGCTTCGATTTGAACTTCAGGAGCAATCTCAACGTCAATATCAATATAAGTTGCTTCTGGATTGACAAAGCTGACCCCGTTGACCATGTGATAATGATTGATGCGACGACGCATAACTAACTCAGCTGTCGCAAGTGCCACACGGTCATTTACCCCGAGACTTTCATCAAAATCTTTCAGAGTATAAGCACCAACTTTTTCACCAGCTTCACGGAAAATGCCAATGACATCTGTAATATAGTATTCGCCTTGAGCATTATTGGTATTGATATTTTTCAAAGCCTCAAATAAACGCTCGTTGTCAAAAACATATGTTCCAGTGTTGATTTCCTTGATTTGCTTTTCAAAATCTGTAGCATCCTTCTGCTCCACAATGCGAAGAACCTCAGCATTGTCATTACGAACAATTCGTCCATAGCCGAAAGGATTATCTGTTTCAGCAGTCAAGATAGTCGCTACATTCTTATGATTGATGTGGAAATCAATCAAGTTTTTCAAGCTTTCACCTGTGATTAAAGGAGTATCCCCTGCAATGACCAAGGTGTGACCTGACAAACCTTCTAGGATAGGCTCTGTCATCATAACCGCATGACCAGTCCCTAACTGTTCAGATTGAGTCACAAATTCTGTCTGTCCAGCCAAGACCTGCTCAACCAATTCCGCCTTGTGTCCGACAACTGTTACTGTCTTTTCAGGTTGGATAGCTCCCACACTACGGAAAACATGTTCCAGCATAGAAATACCTGCAACCCTGTGCAACACTTTTGGCAAATCAGATTTCATGCGAGTCCCTTTACCCGCTGCTAAAATAATGGCATAATTTGACATAATCTTCTCTTTTCTCTAGAAATTCCCTTTTATTATACCATATTTCAAATCATTCCGCGCCCTTGAATGAGAAAATGCTCCAAAGTCCTTTCCTTAACCCATTTTTTGAGTATTTTTTTGATTTTTTTCATTTTTAAGGTAAAATTATGAGATATGAGAAAGAAAATTAATCCGCTTATTTTATTTGGTTTTTTTGGGATTATGATTTTCATTTTAATCCTGAATCGCCCTCGTTTTGAGGACCATCCTGTAAAAACAAAGTCAAATATCGCGCAAGTAGAAACACAAGCGCTACACAATATAGATAAACCGGTAATTGATGTTTCTGGTTGGCAGCGTCCTGAGGAAATTAATTACGATACTCTGTCCCAAAACATTTCTGGAGCTATTGTTCGCGTCCATAGTGGCGCTCAAACGTCCAAAGAGAACGATGCTGCCTTTGTTAATGGGGTAGATAAGGCCTTTAAAACCCATATCACGGAGTTTCAAAAACGAAATGTCCCAGTTGGTGTCTATGCTTATTTAGCTGGAAAAAGTGTCCAAGAAATGGAAAAAGCTGCTGAAGTTTTTTATAACGCCTCTTCACCATACAGCCCTAGTTACTATTGGCTAGACGTGGAAGAAAAAACCATGTCCAATATGAACGAGGGTGTTGAAGCCTTTCGAGCAAAGCTAGAATCACTTGGTGCTAAAAACATCGGAATCTACGTTGGTGTCTACTTCATGGAAGAACACAGTATTGATACAGGCAAATTTACCTCTGTTTGGATTCCTTCCTATGGTTCAAATACCGGATTTTTCGAAAGCAAACCTAATACGGACTTAGATTACGACATCCACCAGTACACTTCTAAAGGAAAAATTGCTGGCTTTGACCACGATTTGGATATCAACGTCATCTCTTCCTTAAAAAACAAAGAAGAAACCTTTAGAAAACTCTTTTTAAAACCTTAAAAGCATTTGTTTAGCATTTGCTTTTTATTTTTGTGTTTGATTGTGATACAATATAGTAAGGATTTTTTGAAATAGAAATAGTTGGAGGAAAAATATGCTCTCATGGTTAGCACGCCTTATTAAAGGGATTGTAATTGCTCTTGGATTTATCCTACCGGGAATTTCTGGAGGGGTTCTAGCAGCAATCTTAGGAATTTATGAACGAATGATTGGTTTTCTGGCCCATCCCTTTAAAGACTTTAAAGAAAATGTTTTGTACTTTATACCAGTTGCCATTGGTATGCTTCTGGGAATCGGCTTATTTTCCTACCCGATTGAGTACCTGCTTGAAAATTATCAGGTCTTTGTATTATGGAGCTTTGCGGGTGCCATTATTGGTACTGTTCCTAGCCTCCTCAAAGAATCAACTCGAGAATCTGACCGAGACAAGATTGATTTAGCTTGGTTCTGGGCAACCTTTATCATTTCTGGACTAGGACTCTATGCCTTAAATTTTGTTGTTGGAACCTTAAGTGCCAGCTTTCTTAGTTTCGTCCTAGCTGGTGCACTGCTGGCTCTTGGCGTATTAGTTCCTGGCCTCAGTCCATCGAATCTACTTTTGATTTTGGGCCTCTATGCTCCTATGCTGACAGGTTTTAAAACCTTTGATCTCTTGGGAACCTTCTTTCCAATTGGAATTGGAGCAGGTGCAACTCTCATCATTTTTTCAAAATTGATGGATTATGCCTTAAATAACTACCACTCACGCGTCTATCATTTCATCATCGGAATCGTCTTATCAAGTACTCTTTTGATCTTGATTCCAAATGCAGGAAACGCTGAAAGTATCCAATACACTGGCCTTTCTCTTGTTGGGTATGTCATCATCGCCTTCTTCTTTGCACTGGGAATATGGCTTGGTATTTGGATGAGCCAATTGGAGGATAAGTATAAATAATGGCAAAAAAAGTTAAAATCAAAAAAACATTGGTGGAACAAATCCTGTCTAAAGCAGGTATCCCACATCAGGGGATTCAAATCAATGCCCTGGAAGGAGAGCTTCCTCAAGATTATGAACGAGATCAGATTTTCAAAACCTTGGCTCTTTTGGGAGATAAAACAGGACCAATTATTGGAATTGTACCTATCACCCAACACTTGTCTGAAAAGAAACTAGCCAAAATTTCTGGCAATAAAAAAGTGAGCATGATTCCACAAAAGGACTTGGAAAAGACAACAGGTTATATTCATGGAGCCAATAATCCTGTCGGAATTCGTCAGAAACACAATTATCCCATTTTTATCGATAAAATTGCTCTAGACTTGGATCAAATGATTGTCTCCGCTGGGGAAGTTGGTCACAGCATTATAGTCTCTCCCCAAGACTTAGCTAGCTTTGTAAAAGCTGACTTTGCAGATATTTTGGAGGACAGCAAGTAATGAAACTCTACTTTGTCCGCCACGGCCGTACTGTCTGGAACCAAGAAGGTCGTTTTCAAGGTGCTAGTGGAGACTCTCCCCTTCTTCCTGAATCCATTGACACCCTAAAACGACTAGGCCAGTATCTCAAGGAAATTCCTTTTGATCAGATATATTCAAGTGATTTACCTCGAGCGGTCAAATCTGCTGAAATTATCCAAAGTCAACTCCAGAGCCCCTGTCCTTTAGAAAGTGTTTCTAATCTTCGTGAATGGCAACTGGGGAAATTAGAAGGTTTGAAAATCGCAACCTTGGAAGCTATTTACCCACAACAAATCCAGGCTTTCCGATCTAATCTTGCTCAATTTGACACTCAAATGTTTGGCGCCGAATCCCTCTATAGCACAACACAACGGACCATCCAATTTATCAAATCATTAAAAGATAGTCCTGCTGAGCGTATTCTAATTGTCGGTCATGGCGCCAATCTTACTGCCAGTCTTCGTACTCTTATAGGTTATAAAGAACCACTTCTTCGTAAAGATGGCGGTCTAGCAAATGCCAGCCTAACCATTCTAGAAACCCATGATTTTGAAACATTTACTCTCGATACTTGGAATGATACTTCCTATCAATAACAGAACTTGATTATAGCGTCAAGTTCTTTTTAGTTTTGAAAGATTATCCGTGAATTTCTTGCTTATTTATGATAAAATGGAAGTATCGCAAAAAATGACTCATCGTATTCAATTTTGAGTAAAACTAGGAGGATCCCATGTCAACAGAACATATGGAAGAACTAAATGACCAGCAGATCGTTCGCCGTGAAAAAATGGCTGCGCTCCGTGAACAAGGAATCGATCCTTTCGGAAAACGCTTTGAACGCACTGCAAATTCACAAGAATTAAAAGATAAATTTGCTGACCTCGATAAAGAACAATTACATGATAAAAATGAAACAGCAACTATCGCAGGACGCTTGGTAACCAAACGTGGTAAAGGTAAAGTAGGTTTTGCCCACCTTCAAGACCGCGAAGGTCAAATCCAAATCTACGTTCGCAAGGATGCTGTCGGTGAAGAAAACTACGAAATCTTCAAAAAAGCAGACCTTGGTGACTTCCTTGGTGTCGAAGGCGAAGTAATGCGTACAGATATGGGAGAACTCTCTATCAAGGCTACTCACATCACACACTTGTCTAAGGCTCTTCGTCCTCTACCAGAGAAATTCCACGGTTTGACAGACGTTGAAACAATTTACCGTAAACGTTACCTTGACTTGATTTCTAACCGTGAAAGCTTTGAGCGCTTTGTCACTCGTTCAAAAATCATCTCTGAAATCCGTCGTTACCTTGATCAAAAAGGTTTCCTTGAAGTGGAAACACCTGTTCTTCACAATGAAGCTGGTGGTGCTGCTGCCCGTCCATTTATCACCCACCACAATGCCCAAAACATTGACATGGTACTTCGTATCGCGACTGAGCTTCACTTGAAACGCCTTATCGTCGGTGGTATGGAACGCGTCTATGAAATTGGCCGTATCTTCCGTAACGAAGGAATGGACGCTACTCATAACCCTGAGTTCACTTCTATCGAAGTTTACCAAGCTTATGCAGACTTCCAAGATATCATGGACTTGACTGAAGGCATTATCCAACACGCTGCTAAATCAGTTAAAGGTGATGGTCCAGTCAACTATCAAGGTACTGAAATCAAGATTAACGAACCATTTAAACGTGTTCACATGGTGGATGCTATTAAAGAAATTACTGGTGTCGATTTCTGGCAAGATATGACTTTCGAGGAAGCCAAAGCTATTGCTGCTGAGAAGAAAGTTCCAGTTGAGAAACACTACACTGAAGTTGGTCACATTATCAATGCCTTCTTTGAAGAGTTTGTTGAAGAAACCTTGATCCAACCAACCTTTGTCTATGGACATCCAGTAGCTGTATCTCCACTCGCTAAGAAGAATCCTGAAGACCAACGCTTTACTGACCGTTTCGAGCTCTTCATCATGACTAAGGAGTACGGTAATGCCTTTACTGAGCTCAACGATCCAATCGACCAACTTAGTCGCTTTGAAGCCCAAGCTAAAGCTAAAGAACTTGGTGACGATGAAGCAACAGGTATCGATTATGACTACATCGAGGCTCTTGAATACGGTATGCCACCAACAGGTGGTTTGGGAATCGGTATCGACCGTCTCTGCATGCTTCTCACTGATACAACTACTATCCGTGATGTATTGCTCTTCCCAACAATGAAATAATACTCTTCGAAAATCTCTTCAAACCACGTCAGCGTTGCCTTGCCGTACTCAAGTACAGCCTGCGGCTAGCTTCCTAGTTTGCTCTTTGATTTTCATTGAGTATAAGCTCTTATCCTCTGGCTCTTGTCAGAGGATTTTTTGATGCAAAAAAGAGACTGAGTAAAAACTCAATCTCTACTTTTCACTTCTTTAGTTGCCACATCTTCTCCAAACCATTTTTGGCTGATTTCCTGGAACTTCCCTTCTTGGTATAGTTGAACAAAAGCTTGGTTTAAAGCTTGTAGTAATCTTTTGTCAGCTGGTCTAACTCCTACTGCAAAAGATTCACTTTCAAATCCAGCTGAAAAGACATTATAGTCATTTAATATCCCCTCAGACTGAAGATAGTAATTAGCATACACTCGGTCAATCAACAAGGCATCAATCCGATCATTCTTTAAGTCAATCAAGGCCTCATTAAAACTCTGGTACTGATTGGCCTTCTGGTCTTTGACACGATTTTTCAATAAATCTGGCTGGGCTTCAAAGTCTAAATAACCAGAGGAACCGGCTTGGGCTCCCAAGGTCTTATCCTTCATATTCTCTACTGAATGAATTTGCTGGCTTTTCTTCGCAACCAGAACTTGCTGATTTTCCATATATGGAATGCTAAAGGCAACCTTCTCTCGGCGTTCATCAGTGGCAGAATAGCCATTCCAGATGGCATCTATAGTTCCATTTTGCAGTTCCGTCTCCTTCATATCCCAGTCAATTGGCTGAAATTGCACCTTAAAACCTAATTTTTCAGAAACTGCTTGTGCTAAGTCAATATCAAAGCCCGTATATTGGCCATTCTTTTCTTCAAATCCCATGGGTACAAAGGTATTGTCAAAACCAATGGTTATACTGCCTTGCTCTTGATACTTATACCAGTTATCCTGCTTTGGATCGCTAGCCTTCTGAGTACAAGCTGTTAAAAAGAGAGTCAGGAGCGAAACCAATACCAAAGCAATTTTCTTATTAGTCATTGGCACCTCCTACTTGGGCTCAACCTTGAGAATCTGATCTGCGATATTTTCAGCAAACTGCAAATCGTGGGTAACCACAATCTGGGTCATGCCAAGTTCCCTATTTTGCAAGATCAGTTTTTCCACTTCCAAGCGTAATTCTGGATCTAGGGCCGAAGTTGGTTCATCGTAGCCAATGATTTCTGGGTCAATCATCATAGCACGCGCCAAGGCCACCCGTTGCTTTTGCCCACCAGATAGTGAGAAAGGATAGGCATCTGCATGTCCTGCCAGTCCTAATTGTTCCAAAAGACCTCGCGCCTTCTGCTCAGCCTCATCCTGCTTCATTCCCATGGTTTTTACAGGAGATAAGGTCAAATTGTCCAGAACTGATAAATGAGGGAACAGTTGAAAATCTTGGAAGACAAATCCCAGTAGATTCCGCTTCTCCAATTCATCCAGCTCTAAAGGTTCTCCATTATAAAAGATTTGCCCTGAATCAATGGTTTCAAGACCTGCAAGCATACGTAAGAGAGTTGTCTTACCTCCACCAGAAGGCCCAACGATAGCTAGGATTTGCTTTTCAGGAATTCTTAAACTGAAATTGGACAAAATTTGCTTTTCACCAAATCCCTTATTGATATTTCGTAATTCTAACATGGTAGCCTCCTATCTATAGTAACTGTACTTCTTCTCAACTTTTTTGGCAAGAATGGTCACAATCCCAATCAAAATCAAGTAAATAGCACCTGCCAAGAACATGGGAACCAGGCTAGCGTCACGGTTGGCAGCTGTTCGACTAGCCAAGATGAGGTCTGAAATTCCTAGAGCATAGACCAGAGAAGTATCCTTGACCAAACTCATAACCTCATTAAAAACACTAGGAAGAACAATCTTGGTCACTTGGGGCAAAATAATATAGCGCACTGTGTCAAAGGGACTAAACTTCAAGACCTTGGCAGCCTCATATTGACCTTTAGGAATGGTATCAATCCCCCCACGAAAGATTTCAGCAAAGTAAGCCGCATAATTCAGAACAAAGGCAATAATGGCTGCAGGAAGGCGGTCTAAACGGATCCCAATACTTGGGAGCACATAATAAATAAAAATCAATTGCAAAAGCAAAGGTGTACCCCGCATGATCCAAATATAAATGTTAATCAGATGATGGAGGAGCTTCCAATGGACTTGCAAGGCAAAGGCAATTAAAACGCCCAAGGGAATAGAAAAAATCAAGACCAGTGCAAAAACCTGTAAAGTCATGCTTGCACCGCTCAATAAACTCGGTAATATCTCAAACAAATAAGACATAATGACACCTCCTAAAAATAATTGCTCCTATTATAGCATAAATAAACTAAATAACCAACTATTTTTGTAAAAAAATTCTTTTTAATAGAAAAAATACTGCTTCTTGAAGCTAGAATAGGACAACACGACTTATAAAGCCTTGTTAGAAATTTGATTTGAATTCCCTAGTCTATTTGTTTATATTCTATTTCAATATATTATAATTTATAAGTAAAAAGAAAGGACAAATTTTGCCCTTTCTCGATCTTAGCTTCTATTTGTTACAGTTAACTTGACTAATGATTGGAGTTTTATCTTATGTATTTAAGATGGATTGTCTTTTTTAGTTCGTGCCAATCTCAGAGCACGATTTGGATTGAGACGATTAAATAGTTCTTCCAATTTCTTTTCATTCCAAACATCTGCAGCGGAAACGAAATTGCCATCCGCATCTCGGAAAGATATCGGTTTATCTCCCATACTAGTCTCCTAGTCTACAAATTCAAATTCAAATTTACCAATGCGGACCAAGTCCCCATCCTTAGCACCACGCGCACGAAGAGCTTCATCAACTCCCATGCCACGAAGCTGGCGGGCAAATTTCATGACAGATTCGTCACGATCAAAGTTGGTCATGTTAAAGAGTTTCATGAGTTTTTCACCAGAAAGCACCCATGTTGCATCGTCATCACGACTAATTTCAAAGGCTTTTTCTTCCTCGTCAAAGCCGTAGTATGCTTCTTCTTCCATATCTGACTCGTCATAGAGCAAGAATTCTGGTGTCTTGTCTAACAATTCAGCTGTAGCATCCAAAAGCGTAGCCAAACCTTGCTTAGTCAAACCAGAAATTGGGAAGATAACTGGTAACTCTTCAAATTCATCGTAGTTTTCAGCCAATTTTTTCTTAAATTCTTTAAGATTTTCTTGACTCTCAGGCATGTCCATTTTGTTGGCTACGATAATCTGTGGACGCTCCATGAGACGAAGATTGTATGACTCCAACTCCTTGTTAATGGCAAGATAATCCTCATAAGGATCACGGCCTTCGCTAGCTGACATATCAATGATGTGAAGGATGACACGTGTACGCTCGATGTGACGGAGGAACTGAGTTCCCAAACCAACACCTTGACTAGCGCCTTCAATCAAACCTGGTAGATCGGCTACTGCAAAGGATTCACCTGATTGGGTGCGAACCATACCTAGATTTGGCACAATGGTCGTAAAGTGGTAGGCACCAATTTTAGGTTTAGCAGATGTGATAACACTTAAAAGTGTTGATTTCCCTACAGATGGGAAACCTACTAAACCGACATCTGCCAAGATTTTTAGTTCCAATTGTAACTCACGTTCCTGACCTGGTTCTCCATTTTCAGAGATTTCAGGTGCAGGATTTTTTGGTGTCGCAAATCGGATGTTTCCACGTCCACCACGACCACCGTGGGCAACGATAAATTCTTGACCATGTTCAATCAAATCTGTCAAGACCTTGCCAGTTTCCGCATCACGCACAGTCGTACCTTGTGGAACACGAACTCTGAGATCCTCTGCACCACGACCATGCATCCCTTTGGTCATTCCTTTTTCACCAGAATCAGCCTTGAAATGACGGTTATAGCGGAAATCCATGAGAGTACGTAGTCCTTCGTCTACAACGAAGACGACATTGCCTCCACGACCACCATCACCGCCCCAAGGACCGCCATTAGGGACATATTTTTCACGGCGAAAGGCAACCATGCCATCACCACCATTACCAGCCTTGACCTTAATCTTGGCTGTATCTAAAAACATACTCATTTTTTCTTCTCACTTTAAAAAAGGGCTGGGAAATCCCAGTCACTAAATTTTCTTGAATCTATTCTATAGATTACTAAGGGCACCAATTGCAGTTGCAAAAATTCCCAATAAACTTGCTACTAGCATGATAATCACGATAAACAAGGTTATTTTCTCAAACATAGTTTTTTTACGATTTCCATTATCTCCAAATGCCATTTTTCTCTCCTTCGTTGCATTCTATTTTCTATTATCTTAGCATGAATTGAGCTAGTTTTCAATAGTCACTTGCTACAGGTGCGATAATCCATAAAATGATATAAGCTAGAACTCCCGCTCCGTAACAGCAAGCAAGGACACCCCAAATGACTCGAACGATAGTTGGATCCATATCTAGATAATGGGCCACTCCAGCACAAACACCAGCAATCTTTTTATCACGACTGCTTCTCATTAATTGTTTTTTCATAGCTATTCCTCTTTCTATTCTTCATGGTCTTTCCAATAATCTCTGATGCTGATTAACTGTGTTTTTGAAGCCCTCAGCATGCGTCTAGAGCCTTTTACAGGCACAGCGACCACCTTTTGCGGTAGATACAAAACTGTCTTAAAGATACGCTGGCTGACCGTATCATCTTTGGCTAAATCTTTCTGGAAATTATTTGAAATAATAGCGTCAAGATAAAACTCATGCACCCGTTTTCCAAAGTTCTCAGCTGAAATCTCGTACAACTTCTCTGATAAAGTATGCTCATTCATGTCTGGTGTTGCAATCAGGGCTTCCAAAATAGCACCAGCCAAATCATGTTCACCGTAATACAAGGTTCCAAACATCTTGCCATTGATCAGATTGTCCAGATAAGGATTTCCATGTGCAATTACAGGAGTCCCACTAGCTAAGCTTTCCAAGTAGGTCAAGCCTTGGGTTTCACTTGTCGATGCCGAGATGAAGAAATCCGCCGCCTTATAGTAAAGAGCTGTCTCACTAGGAGCAATCATCCCTGTAAAGACAACAGAGTCTTGAATCTCTAGTTTCTGGGCTTGCTCTTTGAGGTCATCCAGATAAGGACCATCCCCAGATACCACCAGTTTAACCTTGTCTTCTTCTTTCAGAACTTCTGCAAAGGCTGCTAGTACTGCTTGAATATTTTTTTCATAGGAAATTCTGGAAAGGCTAAGCAACATCTTTTCATCATCTTGAATCCCTAGTTTAGTACGCAGTTCTTTCAGATTTTCTTGCTTGATTTCTGGACGTTCAAACTTGGCTAATTCAATACCAGTTGGAATAACTCTCTTTTCCACCTTGACCTTATAGTCAGATAACAAGTCACGGACAATCTCACTCGGGCAAATAACCCCATCCACATCGTGCAGGAAACCTCTGACCAGATACTTGACCATACTAGGACGAATCAACATCCCCTTGGCAATATAATGCACATAGTCTTCGTACTGGGTGTGATAGGTATGGATGACTGGAATCTTCAATTCTCGCGCAATCCAAATCCCCAACAAGCCAAGAGAAAATTCTGTCTGAGTATGGATAATATCCAGTTGATATTGTTTAGCAATTTCAAGCGCCTTGCTGAATCCTCGATAGGCAAAGCGGCGATCCTTAAAAGCAAAGAAGGGAACACTTGGAATGCGGATAATTTGCCAATCTTCATAACGATTGACATCCTTATCTGTCGTCGTAAAGATAAAAACAGCGTGCCCCTGCTTTTCAAGTTCGGTTTTCAAGGTTCGAATACTGGTCGCAACACCTGAAACCTGAGGAAAATAGGTATCTGTAAATAAACCAATTCGCATAGATTACCTCACTTTTTACTTTCTCCCTAAAGCGGCTTGTTTCTCATAAAAGTCCAACCAGATTTGTAACAGATGCTCTTCTGAATACTCTCTAGAAATATTCTTAGCTTTTTCTTTCAAATCTTTTAAAGCAGCAGGATTTGCTTGATATTCTAAAATAGCTTCTTTCATTTCTTCTCTGTCTGCTGTCGCCCGATAATTCCCCTCTAAAATCACCTTATAAAGATCCAAATCACGCAACATAATCGGAGCTTCACAACTGGCAGCCTCTAAAATCGTCATCGGAAAGAGCTCATTGTAACTAGGAAGCAAGAAAAGATCCGCTAGGGCATACAACTCGCGCATCCGCTCTGGTGAGACAATACCTGGAAAAATCAAATTTTTAGGAGGATTTTCCATCATTTTCTTGTAGCGTTCATAACCATCTGTCATACCACCAAAAGAGAAACCACCGGCCCAGATAAAGGTAATTTGCGGCAATTCCTCAGCCAGACGGATAAAATCGTCAATCCCTTTGCGCTTCTGAACTTGACCAGCACCTACTACGATAAACTGATTGTCACTAAGACCTAGCTCTGTTCGCAGTCTCGCTACCTCTTCTTGTGGAAGTGGATGCCATTTTTCCTTATTGACAAAATTAGGAATATAGGTCACTTTTTCACGTGGAATACCAGCTGCCACCAAATCCTCAATAAACATAGGATTGACCACAACTAAGTGTTCCATCCGGTTGTAAAAAGAAAATACATAACGTTTCACAATTCCCTTTAAGAAAAATGGAATTTTCAAACTTCCCTCAAGTGTATCAGGCAAGAAATGCACATAGCCAATCTTTCTCCCTGAGCGTTTCTTTTGGAAGGTTGATAAATAATAGGGGAAATCAATTGTATGAAAGTGAGTCACATCTGCCTCGATTGGAAGATTTTCTGTAACAATCAATTGGTCCTTGGCATCACGGTGAAGAAGACGAACTAATTCACGGTAAGCACCTGAAACTCCTTGTCCTGCTACTTTCTCACTTGAACTCAACATATTGATGCGTAATTTCTTTTTTTCCATGACTACTATTATATCATTTTCTTTGAATAAAATCAGCAAAAGAAAGGAGAGACTAGAGGAAAAGAGGGGGAAATTTCCTCGCTTTTCCAATAATCTCTCACATGCTTTTATTTGTTTACTTAATTCCTAGGGCAATGCGTGCATAGCGACTCATTTTTTCAACAGTCCAGGCTGGATACCAAACTAATTTGACCTCAGTATCCGTTACTTCTGGAACCTCTGTCATGGCATCATAAATCTGGTCTGTCAAAAGATCTGCCAGGGGACAACCCATAGTTGTCAACGTCATATCAATCTCTGTTTGCCCTGTGTCGCCGTCAAAACGAATCTCATAAATCAAACCAAGATTGACAATATCGATTCCCAACTCAGGGTCGATGACTTCTTCCAAGGCTGTTAAAATCCGTGTTTTGATGTTTTCAATTTGCTCTTCTGTATAAGCCATATTTATCCTCACTCTTAGTCTTCAATAAAATCACGAAGCGGTTTGCTACGACTTGGTTGGCGTAGTTTTCTCAAAGCCTTAGCTTCAATCTGACGGATACGCTCGCGAGTCACGTTAAAGACTTTACCCACATCTTCAAGGGTGCGCATTTTTCCATCATCTAGTCCAAAACGCAAACGTAGAACATTTTCTTCACGGTCTGTAAGAGTATCCAAGACCTCATCCAACTGCTCACGCAAAACGATACGAGTTGTATAGTCCACTGGATTTTCAATCACTTCATCTTCGATAAAGTCCCCAAGATGGCTATCATCCTCTTCACCAATTGGAGTTTCAAGAGATACTGGTTCTTGAGCAATCTTCAAGATTTCACGAACCTTGTCAGGGGTCATATCCATTCGTTCAGCGATTTGCTCAGGTGTTGGATCTTGTCCCAATTCTTGAAGGAGGTTACGCTGTTCACGAACCAATTTATTGATGGTTTCAACCATGTGGACCGGGATACGGATGGTACGAGCTTGGTCCGCAATAGCACGAGTGATAGCCTGACGGATCCACCAAGTTGCGTAAGTTGAGAACTTGAATCCTTTAGAATAGTCAAACTTGTCAACCGCCTTCATCAAGCCCATGTTCCCTTCTTGAATCAAGTCAAGGAACTGCATACCACGGCCGACATAGCGTTTGGCAATAGAAACAACCAAACGAAGGTTGGCTTCCGCAAGACGTTGTTTGGCTTCGATATCACCAGCTTCAACTGCTAGTGCCAATTCTTTTTCCTCTTCATTGGTCAAGAGAGGAACGACCCCGATTTCTTTCAAGTACATACGGACAGGGTCATTGACCTTAGCCGAAGTTGAACCAATCAAATCCTCATCGCTAAGTTCTGGTTCTTCTTCAGCACTAAGAACACGTGCACTTGGATTTCCTTCGTTATCTGTGATAGAAATCCCTGCATCCTGAATCCGTTGCAAGAGATCTTCAATCCCATCAGCATCCAAGGTAAAAGGAATAACCAGACTAGCATTGATTTCATCATCTGTTGCTGTCCCTTTTTGCTTATGATTACGGATAAATTCTGCTACTTGCACGTCAAATGTTGTTACTTCTTTTTGTTTTGTTGCCATTGTTACTCCATTCTTCTCTTTTGTGAAATTAAACGTTCCAATTCTTCTAAGGCTGTGTCGGTATCTCCTACATGGCTAGCTTCCTGCACCTTCTTTTTGATTCTCATATTGTCCTGATTCAAGAGAGCCTTGTTTCGAGTCATTTCTACTTCACTAAGTTCCTGCGGTGACATCTCAGCAGGTAAATCCTGAGCTAAGACTTGGTACCAAGCTCTTTCAACTTCCTCTGTCTGTTCTGCTAAAACTTCTGGGGGAAGATTTCCATACTGACAAAGCAAGTCATATAAGACCTGAAATTCAGGTGTGTCAAATGCAAAATCTTCTCGCAAACGGTAATCGTTCAAAACAAGAGGAGATTCCATCATTCGATAAAGTAGATGGGCTTCTGCCCTCATAATAGCCGATAACTGCTTGGTGATAGGCATAGTGATTTGCGTCGGTCTGGAAATTCCTTCCATGCGATTCTGCCTTTGTGCCTGACGGCTTTCATTAACAATCTGCTCAATCTGGGCATAATCAAAGGACGCCAGACTGTCAGCTAAAATATGAATATAGCTGTTTTGAGCAGTGATGGACTTTTCTTGAACAATCAAGGGAGCTATTTTTTCAATAAACTCAATCTGAGCTTGCAGATTTTCACTATTTTCAGGCTTATACTGGTGAATGTAGAACTCAATCGGACTAATACGAGTTTTCGTTAATAGATAGGCCAAATCTTCTGGACCATTTTTTTGTAGATATTCATCTGGGTCCAAGTTATCAGGCATGCTGACGATCTGCACAGGCATATCACCAATTTCGTCCAGCGCTTTCAATGTCGCAGCTTGCCCAGCCTTATCGCCATCGTAAACAAGAACCAACTTCTTGGTTAACCTTTTCAGATGCTCAACATGCTCACGACTTAAGGCCGTTCCCATAGACGCTACAGCATTTTCGATTCCAGCCCGATAGGCTGCAATGACATCCATGAACCCTTCCATAAGGTAAATCTCACTGGTTTTACCAGAAGATTTTTTTGCCCTATCCATATGATATAATTCGTAACTTTTGTTAAAAATTACAGTCGATCGGCTATTTTTATACTTAGAAGTTTGTGAATCCGTTTTCTGCCAGATACGACCTGAGAAGGCAATGACCTTTCCCTGGTCATTTGTCAGGGGAAACATAATCCGATTGTGAAAGGTATCTACAAATTGATTAGCATCCGAGAGATAAAACAGTCCTGAATCCAGGAAATCCTCTTCACGATACTGACCAGACAAACGTTGATAGAGATAGTTTCGTTCTGGAGGTGCCAAACCAATCCGAAAATGCTTGAGCACTTCATCTGTCAAACCACGCTGATAGAGGTAGTTTCTGGCCTCTTCCCCCATGGTCGTTGTCATGAGAATAGCATGATAAAATTTGGCAGCATCTTCATGCATATCATAAAGAGCTTGGTGAGGCGAGGCTGGCTTCTGTTCACTATAAAGCGGTTTTTCCACCTCTATCCCGACACGCTGACCTAAGATTTGGACAGCCTCCATAAAGGGAACCCCTTGGTACTCCTCGATGAACTTAAAGACATCACCAGAGCGACCACAACCAAAACAGTGGTAAAACTGCTTGTCCTCTACAACGTTAAAAGAAGGTGTTTTTTCACCATGAAAAGGACAGAGCCCTAGATAGTTCCGTCCTGCCTTTTGTAAAGAAATCACATCTCCTATGACTTCCACAATGTTGGCATTGTTTTTGATTTCTTCAATGACTTGTTTGTCAACCATACACAATACCTCCATGTTATCATAGTTTACTTTATATAGTATACTTTATTTCAGAGAAAAAAGTAAACCATTTCACTCATTTTCCCTACTTTATTCAAAGAGTTGATAATAATCAGAGATTTTCATCTTTGCTTTATCTTCTTGGTTCAAATCTTGGATGATACGACCTTCTTTCATAACAATCAAGCGATTACCATATTTGAGAGCATCTTCCATGTGGTGGGTAATCATAAGGGCTGTCAACTGATCTTTCTTGACAAATTCATCTGTCAATTCCATCAAAGCCACACTGGTCTTTGGATCAAGGGCCGCAGTATGCTCGTCTAACAAGAGTAATTCAGGACGCTTCAAGGTTGCCATCAAGAGACTCAAGGCCTGTCTTTGCCCACCTGATAAGAACTCAATTGGCGTATTCAAGTGTTTCTCAAGACCATTTCCTACTTTTTCAATGGTCGCTTGAAATTCATCCTTATAACTAGTCAAGCGTCGTGGTAACAATCCACGCTTTTCACCACGAAATTTGGCAATCAAGAGATTCTCTGCCACTGTCATACGAGGAGCTGTCCCCATCTTTGGATCTTGGAAGACACGAGACAGATACTTAGCGCGCTTCTCTGGTGAAAACTTGGTAACATCCTCACCTAAAATACGGATAGTTCCACTGGTTAGTGATAAAGTTCCTGCAATAGTGTTAAAGAGGGTTGATTTCCCAGCACCATTTCCACCTAAAATCGTGATAAAGTCCTGTTCAAAAATTTCTAAGGAAACATCATTTAAAATAATCTTTTCTTCATCAAAGCCATTTTTAACGATTTTGGTTGCATTTTTTAATTCTACAATTGCTGTCATTTGCTTAATTTGGCTCCTTTCAAGATTGTTTGCTTAAATGTTGGAATCATGAGGCAGACTGCTAAAATCACGGCGCTGTACAAACGAAGGTAACTTGTATTAAAGCCAAGCGCAATAACTGCCCACACTAAGAATTGATAAGCAATAGAACCTACAACGATGGTAACCAGACGTTCTGCCAAGCTCAAACTCTTGAAGATAACTTCTCCAATAATCAAACTTGCAAGCCCCACAACGATAACCCCGATTCCTCGAGATACATCGGCATACCCTTCTTGCTGGGCAATGAGAGCTCCTGCAAGGGCAATCACACCATTTGATAAGACCAATCCCATGAGCTCCATGCGTCCAGTATGAATCCCGAAACTTCTAGCCATATCAGGATTGTCACCTGTAGCAATATAGGCTTGTCCTAGTTTGGTGTCCAAGAAAAAGAGCATGAGAGCAATAACAATACTCACAAAGATGAGACCTGTCAAGAGTTGGTTCAAGTCTGAATCAAAAGGCAAAACATCCTGAATTTGCTTAGTTCCAAGCAGTCCTAAATTCGCACGTCCCATAATCAAGAGCATGATAGAGTGACAGGAAGTCATCACCAAAATCCCTGAGAGCAAGGTTGGGATCTTCCCTTTTGTATAAAGAAGGCCTGCTGCCATTCCAGCCAAACAACCTGCTCCAACAGCAATAAGTGTCGCTAAAAAGGGATTCACGCCTTTGGTTATCAAAGTGACAGCAACAGCGCCCCCAAGAGGGAAGGAACCTTCTGTCGTCATATCTGGAAAGTTCAAAATCCTAAATGTCATAAAGATTCCCAGACCTAAAATAGCCCAGACAAATCCTTGAGAAATAATAGATAATATCATCTGTTTCTTAACCTTTTCTATACGATTTCTATTGTAAAAAATTGGAGGAGATGTCCCCAACTCCTCCATTACAGATTATTCAATTACTTGTCCTGCTTCTTTAAGAACAGATTCAGGAATCGTAATACCTAGCTCTTGTGCCAATTTTTTGTTAATTACTGACTTACCAGTTGAAAAGACATTGACTGGAGTATCAGCTGGTTTTGCACCTTTCAAGACTTGCGCAATCATTTTACCTGTTGCCACACCAAGGTCATGTTGGTCAACTACAACTGATGCCAAACCACCAGCTTCTACCATGGCAGTTGCGCTTGGGTAGATTGGTTTTTTAGCTGATTGGTTGCTTGATACAACTGTTGAAAATGCAGATGCAATGGTGTTGTCGATTGGAACCCAGATAGCATCAACCTTGCTAGTCATAACATTGACTGTTGAAGCAATTTCATTTGTTGAAGGAACAGCAAATGTTTCGACTGTCAAACCTGCTTTTTCAGCATAAGCCTTAAATTCTTCAACCTGTGTTTTTGAATTGTCTTCGCTACTTGAGTAAAGGGCTCCGATTGTTTTTACATTTGGTGTAAGAGCCTTAATGAGTTCAACTTGTTGTTGAGCTGGATTGTGGTCAGACACCCCTGTAATGTTACCACCTGGTTTTTTCAAATCTTTGACCAAGTTAGCACCAATTGGGTCTGTAATAGCAGCCATGATAACCGGTAGGTCTTTTGTTGCACTAGCCAAACCTTGAGCAGCTGGTGTTGCAATACCAACCACAAGGTCATTCCCATTTGCAACCAATTGTTTACTCATTGTCGCAACCTTACTTTGGTCACCTTCTGAGTTCATAAAGTCAATCTTCAACTGGTCATCTTTATAACCTTCTTCTGCAAGTCCATCTTGAATCCCTTTATAAATCAAGTCAAGAGATGGATGGCTCACAAACTGAAGAACACCAACTTTGGCAACTTTCTTCTCATTCTTAGCTTCTGGTTTATTCATTGAAGAGTAAATCAAGCTTCCTGCTACTAAGACTGCCAATGCAGCGATAATTCCAATTAAACGTTTATTTTTCATTCTATTTCTCCTTTTATTCCTTTAAAATACTTCACTTATCTAAACAAGCGACGCCATCGTTTTTTTTCCATACTAACCTCCATCAAAAAAGTCCTCACACAAAAAACTTGTGTGAGGACGTCGATGCGCGGTACCACCTCAATTATAGGGAATTTCCCTATCGCTCTGTCTCGCAATAACGAGATGCACTGTAAGGTGTGCTCACCGAATTTTTATGATTTCAAATTCTAAATAACATCCAGCCCAATTTTCATCATCATCACTTATCTGTTTTCAGCTACCACAGACTCTCTAAAAAGTTTGAATGATTACTTTTCTGAATGGTTAAATTATATCATTTTTCAACTACTTGTCAAGACTCTTTTAGCATTTTTTTGAAATATCAAAAACTTCCCCTATGGAAAAGAGGAAGTTTGATGGGTCTCAGCCTGAATTACGCAATCCTGTCGCAATTCCGTTGATGGTTGTATGGATTAATTTTTCTTGATCGCTTGATAATTCTCCTCGACGTTGACGTTTAATCAACTCCAACTGGATATAGTTAAGGATATTAAAGTAAGGCATACGGTAATCCAAACTTGCTTTTAGATATGGATTTTCAGCCAAGAGTTCATCGTAACCTTCGATAGCCAAGATGACTTCCTTGGTAACTTGCCATTCATTTAGAATAGTCTCATAGATTGCTTTTACTTGATCATCCTCACAAAGTTTGGCATATTCAAAAGCAATGTTCATATTTGATTTTGATAAGACCATATCAACATTTGAAAGAAGCGATTGGAAGAAAGGCCAATTTTGGTACATATCTCGTAAGATAGCGATATTCTCTGGATTTTTATCGATAAATTCTTTGAAGCTTGAACCAACTCCATACCAGCCAGGGAACATAACACGACTTTGCGACCATGAGAACACCCAAGGGATAGCTCGCAAACCACCGATTTCAGTAATCGTCTTACGAGCGGCTGGACGAGAACCAATATTAAAGCTTGAAATAGCCTTGATTGGACTTGACTCGAAGAAATAATCATAGAAATGGTCATTACCAAAGACCAAATCACGGTAGATATCGTAACTACGGTCCACTACTTGGTCCATAATAGCTTCATAACGATTTGAGGTATTGGTATCGCTCTTCTTCTGCGTAATCATACGGTTAATGGCCGCTGAAACCAGCATTTCAAGGTTATAGTAGGCTGCGTCTTTGTTACCGTATTTATTCCCAATTACTTCACCCTGCTCCGTCAAACGGATACGATCCTTGATAGATTTGAGCGGTTGAGATGTGATGGCTTCATAGGTTGGTCCACCACCACGACCGACAGTCCCACCACGGCCATGGAAGAAGGTAACCTTAACGCCAAATTCATCTCCAATAGCAGTCAATTGTTGTTGAGCCTTGTAGAGGGTCCAACATGATGATAGGTAGCCACCATCTTTATTACTATCAGAGTAACCAAGCATGATTTCTTGATAGTTATTGCGAGAAGCAATCCATTTCTTAGCAAGAGGAAGAGAAAGATATTCTCTCATGGTTTCTTCTGAGTGATCCAAGTCCTCAATTGTTTCAAAGAGAGGAACAATTTGGACTCGGGCTCTTTCTTTATCAACTAGCCCTACTTCTTTTAACAAGATAGCCAATTCCAACATGTCTGATACGCTGGTTGCATGTGAAATGATGGTCTGACGAATGACATCATCTCCCAACTTATCTTTCAACTTACGAGCAGCCTTAAAGATTGCTAATTCTTTTTCAAGTAACTCTGATTTTTCAACGTGAGTGGCAGAAAGAATACGTGGATCTTCTTCTAATTCTTTCAAAAGAAGCTGGCATTTTTCTTCTTCACTTAATTCACTATAATGAGAATGAATACCTGCTGATTTCAAGAGTTCTGCTACACAGGCCTCATGAACACTAGAATCTTGACGCATGTCAATAGATGCCAAATAGAAACCAAAAATTTCAACTGCCTGAATTAACTCAACAAAATCACCAGAAATCAGTGCTTCACCCTTATTTTCCAAGAGGGAATCACGAATAGTAATTAAATCCTTATAAAAATCATTGGCCGTTTCATAGCGAGCCCCAACTTCCTTATCCTCAATCAGATAGGTTTTTGTTGCTTGGATTTTTGATTGAATATCAAACAAGGCACGGCGGTAAAGCTCTTTTTCACGGTAAATAGAGTTATCCTTAGATTGACGAGCCATTTCTCTGACTTGCTTGCTGACATTGACAATACTGGTTGAGAGAGAGAATTCACGATAAAGTTGGTAAATCTTTTCATCATAGTAGTTCATGATGACTTCACACTGAGTCATAGCAGATTGTTTCAAGGTATCTGCTGTAACAAAAGGATTCCCATCACGGTCTCCACCAATCCACATTCCCATGGTAATTGGTTTAGGATGTTTCAACTCCAAGCCGTGTTTTTTAGCCAGACGCTTGTACTCAGCAGTCAAATGAGGAACAGCTTTCAGGAATGAACTATTGTAGTATTCCATAACATTCGTGATTTCATTGGTTACTTTCAATTTCTTTTCACGAATCATGTCTGTCTGCATGATAATCTCAATGTAACGACGGAGATCATTATGCCATTTTTCCTTATTAATCAAGCCTAATTTCACATCACGATACTTACGCAAGAGGGTGTGGATATGGTTGGTCAAATCCAACATACTCTTACGTTGCACTTGTGTTGGATGGGCTGTCAAAACAGGAACAACATTCAAGTGTTCAAGAATTTCAACCGCATTTTCTTTTTCTGCAACCATTTTGATTGTTGCTGACAACTTACCAAGATAATCTTGATCAATATTATTTTGGTGGTTGATTTCATAAGCTAAATCCACATCTTCTGAAATATTAATCAAGAGGGGCAAGATAGAGAAATAGCGTGAAATATAAGCCATTTCATCATTTGACAGACTAGTAACCAATTGGTTCAAGCCTTGATAATCTTCTTGAGTTGACAATTCTTTCAACTCCATAATTTTTTCAAAAGTCTCTGGGGCAAGCATATTTTTAGTGATATCTTCTAACAATTCTGTTAAAATCAATACTTCTTCTTGCACGACAGCTTTATTACTATAGTTTTCTAATTTTTGAAGAGACATAGGTAATCCTTTCCACTATCAGCTCTACATATAGTTTGAGGAGTGAGCTTCTAACTCCTCATACAATTGAGCACGCTTTTCACTTGCATCAATATTTAAGACAAAGGCGATGGCTACAGACAAGACCAGAAGACTATTTCCTCCTTGCGATAAGAAAGGGAAAGTTACTCCTGTCGAGGGAATAATGCCAGAAATTCCACCGATATTGACAAAGACCTGTACCAACATCATCCCCCCAACTCCAATCGCCATCATAGAATTAAAGGGATTCTTAGCACGAATTCCTACTAGGATGATTCGTAAAATAAGGAAAAAGACAAGTGCTAAAATCAAGCTGGCCCCTACAAATCCAAATTCTTCGATAACAATTGAAAATACAAAATCTGTATGGGCCTCTGGTAAATAGCCACGTTTTTCAATTGAATTTCCTAAACCTAGACCAAACCAACCACCATTTACCATGGCAAAATAGGAATTTGCGAGTTGGTGGCCTGCTCCTGCCAAATCGGCAAAGGGATTAAAGTAGGCACTGAAACGCTTAGCAACGTAGCCAAATATTGGAATTTTTGAAAATTTATCAACCCCTATAAAAGAAATAAGTGATAAGGATAAGGCAGAAACTCCCACCAAAATTCCCAAAAAGGCAATAAACCATCTATAAGCGATACCACTAATCGTATACATAATCAAGGCAACCAAAGCTAAAATAGAAGCATTCCCCAAATCTGGAAAAATAGCAAGGCTCCCAATCAGTACAAAGAGAACAAATCGCCAGTCATTAAACGCACGAGGAAGCCACTGATTCTGTGTCAAAACTTGAAAATCATAAATAGCTATATCCTCTTGTTGTTTGGAAAATTTATTTGCTAGATACCAAATAATAATAATTTTCAAGTATTCGGCTGGCTGAATGGTCAAAGGTCCTACAGAAATCCAGCCATAGGCTCCATTGACAGGAATACCAATTATCCGAGCCAAGGCTAATAGAATCAGCTCAACGAACATAACGATAAATAGAAGACGTTCGTTTCTTAAAAAATTCAGTTTCAACTTATATATCAAGGCAATCAGTATCAAACTAAATATCCAAAATAGTCCCTGACTTCGGACCAATTGCAGTGCACTTTGGCCTTCTTGAATTAAAATAGCACTGGTTGTCGAATAAACCACAATCAAGCCCAAAATAGATAAAAGTAAGTAAGGAACTAGAATAGAATAATTTAACAGGTGCCTTTTACTAATCTTCATAGTATCACCAATCTAATGAGAACAACACAATTGCTTCCCAAATTCCGTTTGTTTTCTAGTTTTGATTGCTATTATACCATTTTTTCCGAAAGAAAAAAACTCTTATCCATCAGATAGACCATTTTTGTCATAAGAAAAAGAGCACTTGGCTCTTTTCTGTTTTATTCTTTTGATGAACTACTTGAGCTTGAATCTCCGCCACCAATATATTGGGTGAAGATATTTTGGAAGGCTTGGTCCTTAACCTTGATATTGGCTGCTTGTAATTCTTTTCCGATAATGCTTTGAACAAATGTTGAATCATTTTGTTTTTGAGTCAAGATAACAGTTTTTAATTTTTCTTTGTAGTCATCAATATTAGATGATTTTTCTGTTTTCTTAATGAGTTTTACAATGTAATATTGGCTACTGTAAGCTTGTGTGCCAGCGGCTGTGATCACATCAGAAACACCGTTTACATCTAGAGCAAATGCCGCTTTCTTAACTTGTTCTGGTACTTCTGTTGAAGCAGAATCAAAGGTGATTTCTCCACCATTCGCTTTAGTTTTCTCATCAGTTGAGTTATCTTTAGCTAATTGAGCAAAGTCTGCATCACTAGCTTTGGCTTTTTCGAGAACTTCTTTGGCCTTATCTTCATTATCAAGACGGATGATTTGAGCCGTTACATCTGGAGTGTACTCATCAAAGGCTTTCTTATAAGCATCATCTGTCAATTCAGCTTCTGCTGCCTTCTTAACTGCCAACTCAACTAATTTACTTGTACGAATTTGAGCTTTACGTGTTTCAAGAGTCATACCTGCTTGTGACAAGACACGTTGGTAGTTCTCACCATATTGTTTTTCTTCTTCGGCAATAGTATCGTTGACTTCTTTGTCATCTACTTCTGAGCCATATTGCTTCTCAAATACTTTTTGGATGGTCAAGTTCAACAACACTTGTTGGGCTGAAGGATTGCTTTTCACTTGCTCATAAAATTGATGTTCTGTGATAACATCTCCTTTCATGCTGATAAGGTCTGCCCCTTCTGAACCTTTTGAACAAGCTGCTAAAGTTGCTACTGATAATAGTGTAATGGCTCCTGCCAATAATTTTTTCTTCATGTCTACTCCTTTGAGATAAGTGTTACCCTATCTATTTTACTATATTTTCTTAAATTTTTCTGAAAATCATTCGCTGTCAGGTAATTGAACATCTGCTAGATTTTTACGAAGCATGAGAATGCCGTCCCCCAGAGGTACTAATGTTGCGGTGAGTCCTGGATTGTCTAAGGTTGCATCAAATAGTCTTTGAAGTCCTCGATAAATGGTTCGCTGGCCACGACGAACTTCCATAATGTCCTTGGCAACATCACCGCCTTGGAAAATATCATCCAAGACAACCACACCACCGACTTCCAAATGTTTGAGGATTTCTGGCAGAAAGACGATGTATTTAGACTTGGCTGAATCCATAAAGACGAAATCATAGGACTCTGTCAAGGTAGATAAGACATCTACCGCATCTCCCTCTAGGAGAGTGATTTGCTTGCGACTGTCAAACTGGGCGAAATTTTCCTTGGCAAATCCAATCATCTCTGGATTGCGGTCAATGGTTGTAATCTTGGCCTTTGGCGCATGTTCCGCCATCAAGAGGGCTGAAAAACCGATAGCCGTCCCAATTTCCAGAATGTTTTTAGGTTGTATGGTTTCCATGAGAAAACGGAAATAAGATACCGTTTCATGGGGAATAATGGGAATATTTTCCTTGCGGGCAAAGTCTTCTAATTCTTTCAAAGATCCTGTGACTTGCTTTTGACGCTGACGCATTAAGTCCACAATTTCTTCCTTGACGACAGGACGACGCATGTTATGGTTGGCATTCTTGCTATATGATTCAACCATCTTATGCCAATCCCAATTTTTCAACAAGGGCTTCAAACTCATTCAAACGACGTTCGAAGACTGCAAAAGCATCGTTGAGATAGTCTTCCTTCTCCATATCAACACCAGCTTTTCTCATGACATTAAGTGGATAGTCAGATTTACCTGCCTTGAGGTAGTCGATATAGCGGTCACGGTCTTCTTGACTACCATGAACAATCTTTTCAGCCAAGGCTGAGGCTGCTGCAAAACCTGTTGAATATTGATATACATAGTAGTTATAGTAGAAGTGTGGAATGCGAGCCCACTCGTATTGGATTTCAGGATTGTCTTCCTTACTCAAACCATAATACTCTTGGTTCAAGTCTGCATAGAGTTTATTTAGGAAATCGCTTGTCAAGACTTCACCATTTTGATCCGCTTGGTGAATCGCGTGTTCAAACTCAGCAAATTGAGTTTGGCGGAAAACTGTTCCACGGAAACCATCTAAGAAATTATTGAGAATAGCAAAGCGTGTTGCGTCGTCTTCCACTTCCTCCAACAATTTCTCCGTCAAGATATTCTCATTGGTAGTTGATGCAATCTCAGCCAAGAAGATAGAGTAATCTCCGTAAACATAAGGTTGCGTTTCGCGAGTATAGCTAGAATGCATACTGTGACCAGTCTCATGGACAAGGGTAAAGAGATTGTCCAGATTGTCCTGCCAGTTAAGAAGCATAAAGGCATTAGTATCGTAAGAACCACCAGAGTAAGCCCCTGAACGCTTGCCTTGATTTTCGTAAACATCAATCCAACGCTCGCTGAAGGCACGTTTGACACGGCTCAAGTAATCCTCACCCAAGACTGCCAGGGCTTCTTCTGCTTTTTTCAAGGCTTCTTCATAAGTAAAACTATATTCGACAGACGAAAGCGGTGTGTAGACATCATACATCTTGAGGTCTGAAATCCCCAAAATCTTTGAACGCAGCTCAAGGTAACGATGCAAGAGGGGCAAATGCTTGCGAACTGCTGCTACCAAATTGTCATAAACACTTTCTGGAACAAAATTTGCTGCAAGGGCTGCATGACGAGCACTCTTGTAGTTGCGAACTTTGGCACGGTAGTTTTGCACCTTAACATTGGTTTGTAAGGTTTTAGCATAGGTGTGTTGGAATTGTTCATAAGTCGCATAAAGAGCTTGATAGGCACCACGACGCACCTCACGGTTTTTAGACTCCATCAAACGTGTATAAGTCCCATGAGATAGCTGAACTTCTTTACCATCATCGTCAAGGACATAAGGGAATACAATATCCGCATTGTCCAAGATAGCGAAGGTTTCACTTGCCGAACCAAAGATTTCTCCAGCTCCAGCCAATAATTCTTCTTCACGTTGTGATAGAACATGTTCCTTGCCTTGTAAAAGCTTGTCAAAATAGTGTTGATAAACCTGTAATTTTGGTTGAGCCTCTAGAAAGGCAGCATACTGCTTTTCACTAATCTCCATAAATTCAGGCTCATAGAATGAAAAGGCTTGGTCTAGCTGGCTGTAGAGTGTCATTGCCTTGGCATAGTACTCTTGGTACTTGGCTTCACGTGTATCCTGATCATTCTTCATATGAGCATAGACGTAAAGCTTCTCCATCTGGCGTTCCATTTCAAGAGAAAATTCAGTAATTTCTAGTAGGCTATCCGGACTATCCAAAAGATGGCCTTCATACTGGCTTACTTTCTCCAGCTGTTCTGTGAAATCTTTTAAGGCTTCTTCCCAAGCCTGATCAGTGGGGTAGATCGTTGATAGATCCCATGTATCTTTTTCATTTATTTCATGTCTTTGTAATACCATTAGATTCCTCCATTCTTTCTATTCTACCATATTTTTTAAGAAATATTGCTGATAAAAGGCTGGTGGATAGAGCTTTTGCCAATCATTTTGAGGATTTTGTTGGTAATAGGTTTGAAAATACTGATAATATCTGGTCAAGTCCTTCTCAATTTGACAAAACTCACCTACTATTGGTCGAATTTGTGGATACCATTCTTTTTGCCCATAAGTTAGGAGATTTTCTCCCTTTTGATAGGCTTCTGCTTGTTCTTTCATCCAAAAGGGATTTTGATAGTACAGTTGTTGCCGGATATAGCGACAGATGTCCTTGTCCTGAGAAACTGTAAAATGAGATATTTTTTGTTTCTTATAGGGAAAACGTAATATCTCCAGTAGACTACCGTGACCATAGGTAAATTCCTTAATCTGATAATGGAGTTTGCCGCGGAGATCCTGGTGAATGAGATATTTAAGCCTTAAAACCTGTTTTTCCTTGTCTACTTCCCAAACATAAAATCCCATGTTTTGACTGAAGTATAGAAAACCTTCTTGCAGACGAGTCAAACGCTCCTTGAGCCAAAGTTTTTCTCCTAGCAACCACAGTACTTGGTAACCCTGACTACGATAGCCCTCACTACGCTCTTTAAGAATTTTTTGAGGCAAGGGACTACACTGAACTTCTAGAGCTAGATTGCCATTTACAAATACATCTGCAATCTGTTTAAGCTCTGGAAGCGGGTATTCTAATTGCACCTCAGCCTCTGTTTTCAACCAGTGATAGAGGACTTCCTTATTGGACAGGTGTTCTGGGCTTTCATTTTCAGAGGAATAATCACAGTCTTTTAGGGATTTGTGAGCAAAATGGGTTCGGACACTTGGTCCTTGACGCAAACGGAGCTGACCTCCACAAGCTGGGCAGGTGTATGCTTGCTTCTCAAGTTTATCCTCTAACACATTTACCAGCTGTCCCCTATCATCTCTCGCAATAAACATGATTTCCCTCCTTTTCTATATTATTCGTAAAAAAGAAAAAAGATCAGGATATTCTCCTAATCTCTATCCATGTTTATACTCAATGAAAATCAAAAAGCAAACTAGGAAGCTAGCCGCAAGCTGTACTTGAGTACGGTAAGGCGACGCTGACGTGGTTTGAAGAGATTTTCGAAGAGTATTATTTGATTTTTTTAGCTAGCATGGTCGCAAAGCGTAGTTGAATACGATTGCCATTCTCATCGCGACGGTGAAGATGACCAGGATTTTCATTGTACTTAACCATTTCCCAATCCTTGTAGTATTCAGCCAATTCTCCCTCTTTAAATGTGAATGGGAAGTTCACTGAGCAAGGATAATCCTCCGTGTCCATGGCGCAGACGATAAGATTATAGCCACCAACAGTGGTTTTCTCCTGCATATTTTTGATAATTTCAGGAATGCGGTCCGCTTGCAAAAACATGAGAACAACAGTTGATACGATAAAATCATAGTCTTGGCTAATACTGGCTGAATTGATATCGTAAAGACCAACAGGCATGTCTAGGTCCTCCTGCTCCACAATGCTTTGCAAGATTTCAAGAGATAATTCATTTTGATCCACAGCTGTCACATCAAAACCATTCTGTGCTAGAAAGAGTGCATTCCGGCCCTGACCACAGCCCAAATCCAAGGCTTTCCCTGGTTTTACTGTCTGCATAGCCTCTAGGACCTCTGAATGAACAGGATTGGTATTGTATTTCTTAAGGAAATAATCCTCAGGTTTACAATAAAATTCCAAATACCATTCTACATCGTCTGTTACAGCCTCCACTCGGTGCCAGGCTTGTGGTTGTGCCATTGGATTGTCAGCCCCTGCTTCAAAGAGATGTTCAGCTAGAACCTCACCATCCTCTGTCAATTCAATAAACTTGAGAGCTCCCTTCAAGACAGTAATCTTGCCCCAAGTCCCAACTTTTGTATTGTGCTTTTGCTGAACAGCCTCTGGCATGGTTTCTTTAGTCCACAAAGGCATGCGTTTATAAGCAACTAGTTTTTCCATTTTCATTTCCTCTTTTTATCGCTGATTAACAGCTTTCATAACACGCGCGATGTCGCGATTTTGCTCACGTCGTTTGATAGACTCCCGTTTATCATAGTCATGCTTCCCTTTAGCTAAACCTAAAAGGAGCTTAGCATAACCATCTTTGATATAGACTTTAAGGGGAACCAGGGTCATTCCTGTTCCTTTAGTCTCTTGTTCCAACTTTTGGATTTGTTTCTTATGGAGCAGGAGTTTTCGACGACGTTCTGGTTCTTGGTTCCAGATATTGCCCTCTTCGTAAGGAGCGATATGAACATTGCTCAACCAAACTTCTCCATTTTTTACTTGGGCAAAGCCATCCTTGAGATTAATTCGAGCTGCTCGTACACTCTTGATTTCAGTTCCAGTCAGGACCATTCCTGCCTCTAGCGTATCTACGATTGTATAGTCATGACGTGCTTTTTTATTTTGTGCGACGACCTTTCCCTCGCCCTTTGCCATGCTTGGCTCCTTTCTTAGCTACTTCCTTATAAAAAGGTTTCTTTCCTTTTTTCTTGTCTTTTTGTGAATGCTTGCGCTTATCATTTGAGCATCCTGATTTTCTCTTGTCTTCCTTCTTATCTGAACGACGATTTGAACCACGCCCTCTGTCTTTGCGACCAGCTTGTTTCAAGCCTTTTTCAATCACATCAAACTCACTTGGGATGTAAGAGAAGTCAATTTCACCCGTCATCTTGTCGGCTCTTTCAACTCGGATACGGATTTGCTGACCTACACGGAAAGTTGTTCCTGATTTCTCTCCACGAAGAGTCAAATCCCGTTCATTGAAATGATAAAATTCAGGTAGATTAGTGATGTGAATCAAGCCTTCAACTGTGTTCGGCAATTCGACAAATAGACCAAACTTGACAATGCTGGACACAATCGCATCGTACTCTTCTCCCACGTATTCTTCCATATACTCAGCCTTTTTCATGGCTTCGACTTCACGCTCAGCCTCGATGGCACGACGCTCCCGGTTGGAAGACTGGGTCGCAATCTCTGGAATCACTTGCTCAAAATGCTCTGCTATTTCCTTAGAACGGCCGTAATCACGAATCATACGGTGAACAAGAAGGTCTGGATAACGACGAATCGGACTGGTAAAGTGAGTGTAATAGTCTGCCGCTAAACCATAGTGACCGTGATTGTGCTCCGAATAGCGAGCCTGCTGCATAGAGCGAAGAAGCATCATGGACAATACATCTGCATAAGGTTCTCCCTCAACAGCACGCATGATGTCTTGGAGAGCCTCCTGGCTCATCTCACTGGCAGTTCCATAAATGCGCAAGCCAAAGCTCGAAGCATAATCAATAAACTTCTGAACCTTTTCAGCCTTAGGCTCCTCGTGAATTCGATAGATGAAAGGCAAATCCAGCTTGCTGAAATGCTCGGCAACTGTTTCATTGGCCATCAACATGAAGGACTCAATCATACGCTCGGCAATGCCACGCTGCCGAAGAACGATATCAACGGGTTTGCCTTGCTTATCCACTAAAATCTTAGCTTCATTGGTATCGAAATTGAGGGCTCCACGTTTCACACGCATGTTTTCTAAAGTGTCATGGAGCTTGGCCATGAGTTCGATACTTGGAACAATTTTCTGATATTCTTGTCTCTTTTCCTTGTCTCCAGCTAGGATATCATTGACATCACTATAGGTCATCCGATAGCTTGTCTTGATAACTGTTTGTGTAATGGTGTAATTGACCACACGACCATGTTTATCAATCTCCATAATGGCTGACTGGGTCAGGCGGTCAACTTGAGGATTGAGGGAGCAAATTCCATTAGACAGTCGTTCTGGAAGCATTGGAACCACACGGTCTGTCACATAGACAGAAGTCGCACGGTTAAGGGCTTCCTTGTCAAGGGCAGAACCTTCTGTCACATAATAGGAAACGTCTGCTATGTGAACCCCAAGCTCCAGATTTCCATTTTTCAATGCCTTGATATGCACCGCATCGTCCAAGTCCTTGGCATCCGCACCGTCAATGGTAAAGGTAATCTCATCTCTCAAGTCCAGACGGCCTTCCATATCCTTTTGTGATGGAGCATCAGGCACACTTTCTGCTTCCTTGACAACGGCTTCTGGAAACTCGGATACAATGTCCATAGACTCCAAAACCTCAAGAACATCAATTCCGACATCCGTTGAATGCCCCACCACATCAAGGACACTCGCGACAAAGAAATCATGTTTCTTGCTTGGATATTTGTCGATAAAGACCTTAAGAACTTCTGTTCCCTCTAGTTTTAGAGCTGGTTTCTTAACGTAAATCGGTTGGTTGATTTTCTGATTTTTTGAACGGATGTAGCCAGCATACTTAGGCTTTTCCTGATCTAGAACGATTTGTCCGACAACGGTTGTCAAACTGTGTTCTAGGATATCGATAATTTTGGCTTCGGCAGCAGTTCCCTTGTTTCGGTCAGCTACTTTCTTAATCACGACCTCAACTGTATCACCATCAATAGCATAGTTGACATCATTTTTCCCTACAAAAAGGTCGTCCTCCTCGCCTTCTAGGCTGACAAAACCAAAGCCATTTTTATGGGCATGAAAAATCCCCTTGAGAGTAATCTCATGTTTTTTCTTAATTTCTAATGTCAGACTACCGTCTTCTTCAAAGCGAATCTGGTGTTTTCTTTCCATTAGGGACAAGGTTTTAATCAACTCACGAAAATCCTTGGACTCGTCTTTTCCCAAAGCCTGAGCCAAGTCATTGACAGTCACCTTTCCCTTGTCTTGTAAATATTCTTTTATTCTATCTTTCATATTTTCTTTCTAGATTTTTTCTTTTCTTTTACTGCAAAACCTTCTTAAACATCCTTTAAAAATAAAAAGAGGCAAAGACCTAGTCCTGCCCATTATTTTCTTATCTACTTGATAATACCGTCAATGCTAAGGCAATGGCTAGCCAGAAAAAGACTAAAATCCCTGTCAAACGCTGCATTACAGCTTCAAAACCGCGTGCTTTACTGCGTTCAAACAAATCACCTGAGCTGGCATCAAATACATTGCTGGATTGGTTTTTGGTTGGTTGCATGAAAATTGCAATCACAATCACAACAGATAATACTAATAAAATGGTTAATAATAGGTTATACATATCAAACTCCTTAAAATCCTTATTATTTTACCATAAAATCTACTTAGATTCAAGATGTAGGGTTACTTTTCTTTCCTTGGGACAATACTTTAAAACCTCAATCTTGTCTGGATGGGTTTTTGAGTTTTTACTAGTTAGGTAATTGATACTGCCACAAGAGGAGCATTTGAGATTAATTTTTACTCGCACTAGATTTCCTTTACTTTTAATAATGTTCGAAATTGAAGCAGGTTAAAGAGACAACTAAAGGCAACACAAAGGCTTGTCGCATAAAAGACAGCATGGTAGCCAAATTTTCCTGCTACTGCAGAACCTGCCATGGGACCAACAACACCTCCCAGATAAAAGAATACCTGATTGAAGGCAAATACTCTTGAAATACCTGATTTTGGGGTCATCTTACTGAGAAGAGCATTAACTCCAGGAATCAAGGCACCTGTCCCCAAGCCAAAGAGGAAACGATAGAGTCCTAGTTGAAGGGGGCTAGAGGCATTGGCACAGAGGAGATAGATAATGACTGAATAAAACTGGGCTACAACCAAGAGGCGATGATTGCCCACCTTGTCACCTAGCTTACCCATGACTCCTGCACTCATCATGCTGGAAAAGCCCATACTGGATACAATCAAACCAGAGACAAAAAGAAGATTCTCTGTCTGGCCTAAGTCGCGTACATACAGAGCTAAGATAGGGCCGATTGATTGGGCTGAAAATTGGATGACAAAACTGGTCAGAAAGAGATTGACCAAAAGATAGGGATATTTAACTGATGTAAATAATTCCTTTGTTGGGATGGCCTTTTCCTTGGCTACTGGTTGAAAATCTTCCTTGATAAAGCAAATAGTCAAAACAGCAGCTAAGAATAGAAAACTACCAACCAGTAAGAAAACAGTACGAATGCCAAATAATTCTGCAATAAAGCCACCGATAAAGGGACCAGTTAGAGTGCCTGCAACTACGCCTGTAGACAAAGTACCTAAGGCAGAGCCTGATTTCTCCTTGGGAACCTGACTGGCTATCAAGGCCGTTGCATTAGGAACAAATCCTGCAAATACCCCGTTTAATAAACGAAGAAAGATTAACCAATAAATATTTGGGACAAAGGCCAAGCCTCCCATAGTAATAGTCATGGCCATACCAGCACGAATCATCATGGGTTTTCGGCCGTATTTGTCAGCAAGAATGCCCCAGATAGGAGAGAAAAGTGCTGCAGAAATGGCAGAGACAGAAATAGCTAAACCTGCATAAAAAGCGACTTGCTCACTCCCTACACCTAGATTTTCCACAAAGATGGGCATAAAAGGCACAACCAAAGAAATACTGGCTCCAGTCAGAAAATTACCAAACCAGGCAATGCGCAGATTATCCTTCCAGTTAATCTCTTTCATCTTGCCTACCTCCCTCAAGCAGGGAGAACACCTGAGTAAGAAGCTGGTCCTGATTTCCATTGTTGTTTAAAACATGGCTGGCCAAATCTTTCTTTTTCTCTAAAGGCCACTGGGCTGCCAGACGAGACTCAGCTTCATCTTTGGACAAGTGGTCTCTTTTCATTAGACGTTCTACTTGGACATCTCTATCCACATAGACCAACCAAGTCTCATCAAACCAAGCGCTGTAGGCCTGCTCAAAAAGTAGGGGAATATCCATGAAGAAAATCTCTTCTGTCTGAGCCAACTGGTCTCTCAACGTAGCTAGCTCCTCACGAATAATCTCCCCTTGAGTTATCCTAGACCATTCCCGTTCTTCAGGATTTGAAAAGATAAGACTAGCTAGGATAGGGCGATTAAGTTCTCCGTTTTCAAGGATGATTTCTTGCCCAAAGTGCTTGACTAGAGCCTCAAACAGACGACCACCAGGTTTCTGTAGTTGGTGGACGACTGCGTCGGCATCCACTACTTGAAAATCTTGCTTTCTTAGAAAATTTGTCACAGTTGACTTACCAGAGGCAATTCCCCCAGTGATTCCAATGATTTTTCCCATCAGCCCCTCCTTTGACAGTTTGGACAAAAGTGAGTTCCTCGTCCACCTAGTTGGATTTTCTCAATGATGGTGCCACAACGTGAACATTCTTGACCAGCCTTGTCATAGACTTGATGAAAATCCTGCATGGTTCCATCTTCCCCAAAGGCATTGGTATAGGTCCGAATGGTGGAACCACCTTTTTCAACAGCCTGGTCCAAAACAGCAATGATCTGGTCATGAATGGCTGACGCTTCTGCTGCAGTCAAAGTCTGGGAAGGTCTAGCTGGATGAACCTGAGCTCGCCATAGAACCTCATCCACATAGATATTGCCAAGGCCAGCTACCAAGGTCTGGTCTAGGAGGTGGGATTTGATAGGCTTTTTGGACTTAGCTAGGGCAGCTTGAAAGACCTGCACATCAAAGTCTTGTTCGCTTGGTTCAGGACCTAATTTTTTAGAAATAAAGTAGGCGTCCAAAAGGTCAGGAGACAAGAGTTCCATAGTACCAAACTTGCGTACATCCTCATAAACAAGCGTGCCACCATCCTCAAATTGGAAGAAAACATGGGCATGCTTGCGTTCAGGTGCTTGGTCTGGATAGTAAAAATACTTGCCCTCCATTCGCAGATGAGAAATCAAGACCTTGTCTGTAAGATAGAAAAGCAAATATTTTCCACGACGTCCCATTGACTCAATAATCTGACCAGGCACTTCCTTTTGAAACTCGTCCAAATCTGTCTTAATCATCTTGGGATAGCGAATTTCTACACTCGAAATCTTCTTTCCCAAAATCAATTTTTCTAAGCCACGACGAACGGTTTCAACCTCAGGTAATTCAGGCATAAATCCTCCTTCTGTAAAAACAAGAAGCAGGCATGAGCCCACCTCTACTTAATATTCCTTTTCATTATAGCCAAAGTCAGCTAAATCTAGCTTTTTATCGCGCCAGTTTTTCTTAACCTTGACCCAAGTTTCTAGGAAAACCTTGTCTCCTAGCATGAGTTCGATATCACGACGGGCCATAGTCCCAATTTTCTTGAGCATAACACCACCTTTACCGATGATAATCCCTTTTTGACTATCACGCTCGACCATAATGGTTGCACGGATGTGAACCTTGTCTGTCTCTTCGTCTCGTTTCATAGAATCCACAACTACTGCGACAGAATGCGGAATCTCTTCACGAGTTAGGTGCAAGACTTTCTCGCGAACCATTTCTGAAACCAAGAATCGTTCTGGATGGTCTGTGATTTGATCAGACGGGAAATATTGGAAACCTTCGTCCAGATTTTCACTCAAAATATCCACTAGACGAGAGACGTTATTTCCTTGGAGGGCTGAGATTGGTACAATTTCCTTAAAGTCCATTTGATTACGGAAGTCATCAATCTGAGACAAGAGCTGGTCTGGATGGACCTTATCAATCTTGTTCACCACCAGAATAACAGGAACCTTGGCAGCCTTGAGACGCTCTATAATCATATCATCGCCCTTACCACGCGCTTCATCAGCAGGCACCATGAAAAGAACGGTATCCACTTCTCGAAGGGTACTGTAGGCAGACTCAACCATGAAATCTCCGAGAGCTGTTTTAGGTTTGTGAATCCCTGGTGTGTCGATAAAGACAATTTGCTCCTTATCAGTCGTGTAAATTCCCATGATTTTATTGCGCGTTGTCTGCGCCTTGTCACTCATGATGGCAATCTTTTGCCCCATGACGTGGTTTAAAAATGTTGACTTCCCAACATTGGGACGTCCTAAAATGGCTACAAAGCCTGATTTAAAAGTCATAATTTCCTCTTACTGTTTAAAATAATAAATCCCAGATTCGTGGGAGAAAAATCAATGCGCCTGTTAAGGCTGCGAAAAGAGAGACCACTAGTACCGCGCCAGCCGCCATATCCTTGGCATTTTTAGCCAGCATAGAAAAGTGATAGTGACTGGCCAAATCCACCACATTTTCAATAGCAGAATTGATAATTTCAAAGGCTACTACCAAGAAAATGCTCAATAGGAGAAAGAGCCATTCGATTCGTGACACCTGAAAAACAAAACCTGCAAGAATGACTACAAGAGCCGTTACTGCATGTTTTCGCATATTGCGTTCTTCCTTGATAGCAGTAAAAATTCCTGTGATGGCAAATTCTAAACTGGATATCAGGTCACGATTTTTCCATTTTCGTTTATTGTCTTGTGAGTCCATAGGCTGTCAAAATTTCTTCTTGTAAACCGAACATCTCCGCTTCTTCTTCCGGAGTGTAGTGATCATAGCCGTTGATATGTAAAAAGCCGTGTACTGCCAAGAAGCCCATCTCACGCTCAAAGCTATGGCCATATTCCTCGGCCTGCTCATGTGCCTTATCGATAGAGATGAACAGTTCCCCAATATAGGCATCAAACTCAGACATCATCTCTGCCAATTCTGGATTTTCAAGTAAATCCTCTTCGTCAAAGGCAATTTCCAACTCTGGCTTATATTCAAGGCTGATAACATCTGTCGGACGGTCTGTGTCACGGTACTCCAGATTGAGTTCATGACTACGTTCATTGGTCACAAAGGTAACTGCCATCTCCTTGTCTTCTTTTCCTAATTTTTGGGCTGCAAATTCCAAAATTTCTTGGGTTTGTTGCAACATTTCTTTTGAAACTTGACCAGTTTCATCTACCATTTCAATATACATGCGCTTCTCGTTTCTCTTTACTTGGCTTTATTATACCACATTTCCATGATTTTATTCTACCTTTTTGATATAATACTATGGAATACAATCACAAGGAGAGAACGATGTCATTTGACGGATTTTTTTTACACCACATGGTTGAGGAATTGCAAAGAGAGTTAGTGAACGGTCGCATCCAGAAAATCAATCAACCTTTTGAACAAGAGTTGGTCTTGCAAATCCGTAGCAATCGCCAAAGCCATCGCCTGCTCCTTTCTGCCCATCCAGTTTTTGGACGCATTCAGCTGACCCAAACGACTTTTGAAAATCCAGCCCAACCTTCAACCTTTATCATGGTTTTGAGAAAGTATTTGCAGGGTGCCCTGATTGAGTCGATTGAGCAAATCGAAAATGACCGAATTGTGGAGATTACAGTTTCCAATAAAAACGAGATTGGGGATCATATCCAGGCAACTCTCATTATCGAAATCATGGGCAAACACAGTAATATTCTCCTCGTGGATAAAAGTAGCCATAAAATCCTCGAAGTCATCAAACACGTTGGTTTTTCACAAAACAGCTACCGCACCTTACTCCCAGGGTCAAGCTATATCGCTCCCCCAAGTACCGATTCTCTCAATCCTTTTACTATCAAGGATGAAAAACTCTTTGAAATCTTGCAAACCCGGGAATTAACAGCTAAAAATCTTCAAAGCCTCTTTCAAGGTTTGGGGCGAGATACGGCAAACGAACTGGAAAAGCTCTTGGTTCGTGATAAACTTTCTACCTTCCGTCACTTCTTCATCCAAGAAACCAAGCCTTACCTAACAGAGACCTCCTTCAGCCCAATTCCCTTCGAAAATAGTCTAGGAGAGCCTTTTACCAGTCTTTCTGACTTGCTTGACACCTACTATAAGGACAAGGCTGAACGCGACCGCGTCAAACAGCAAGCCAGTGAACTCATTCGTCGTGTTGAAAATGAGCTTCAGAAAAATCGACACAAGCTGAAAAAACAAGAAAAAGAGTTACTAGCGACAGACAATGCTGAAGAATTTCGCCAAAAAGGAGAATTGCTAACAACCTTCCTTCATCAAGTGCCTAACGACCAAGACAAGGTTATCCTAGATAATTACTACACTAATCAACCCATCACGATTGCGCTTGATAAGGCCCTGACTCCCAACCAGAATGCCCAACGCTATTTTAAACGTTATCAGAAACTCAAAGAAGCTGTCAAATACTTGACTGACCTGGTTGAAGAAACCAAAGCCACTATTCTCTATCTGGAAAGTGTAGAAACCGTCCTCAACCAAGCTGGACTAGAAGAAATCGCTGAAATCCGTGAAGAATTGATTCAAACAGGTTTTATCCGCAGAAGACAACGGGAGAAAATCCAGAAACGCAAAAAACCAGAACAGTATCTAGCAAGCGATGGCAAAACCATAATCTATGTAGGACGCAATAACCTGCAAAACGAGGAGCTAACCTTTAAAATGGCCCGCAAGGAGGAACTTTGGTTCCATGCCAAGGACATTCCTGGAAGCCATGTTGTCATCTCAGGAAATCTTGACCCATCTGATGAAGTCAAGACAGACGCAGCAGAGTTAGCTGCCTACTTCTCTCAAGGGCGCCTGTCGAATCTCGTGCAGGTAGATATGATTGAAGTCAAGAAACTCAACAAACCAACTGGTGGCAAACCCGGCTTTGTCACTTACACAGGACAAAAGACCCTCCGCGTTACACCAGACCCCGAAAAAATCGCATCCATGAAAAAATCCTGATTTTACTTGAAATCAGGATTTTTAACTTATACTCAATGAAAATCAAAGAGCAAACTAGGAAACTAGCCGCAGGTTGCTCAAAACACTGTTTTGAGGTTGCAGATAGAACTGACGAAGTCAGTAACATCTATACGGTAAGGCGACGCTGACGTGGTTTGAAGAGATTTTCGAAGAGTATTACTACTCACTCAAATCATATCCAATTATAGGACTAATCTTTGCCACCTAGTTTCTCATTGATTTTCATCATCACACTAGCAATTTTTTCACCCCAATAAGGGTCTGAGGCATATTCAACATTCATACCAGACGCCTTGTTTCCAAGGAAAGTTCTGCCCCTATCGATATAATTTTCCTTAATCCACTTTGTTGCACCTAAAATTCCCTTATCCACATCATCAAATGTCTTGGCAGAAAGGTACGGGGTCGTATCATAGGCTGTAATTCCAAAGAAATTATTCTTATCTTTGGCAATATTGCTACGTCCCCAGTCACTTTCTAAGGCACTATGGGCAAGGAGGTAAAGGGCATTGATATGGTAATGTTCTTCGGCTTCCTTAAAGGTAGCTCCCTTATTTTCCAAGAGACTATTGTCAATGTTTAACAGACTAAATACCTTATCCAGATCTTCAGCACTATAGTTTGTAGCCTCTGTTAAATCTTTGAAAAGGAAGGGATTCTCAAGGTTAAAACCATCAAAATGCAGGCCATCTGCCGAATAATATTTCTTGCCTACTTCCATATCAGAAAGATGAGAAGCTACTGGGATACTAGCATACTGGCTCACATAGTGATAAAAACGGTGTCCATCACTCTCATAATAAGGGATAAAATCCTTACTAGCATCTAGCGCTTGTAAATCTTCTGTTTTCATGTAGCCTGACAAACCAGAAATAGTAATAGCCAGACGCTTGTCATCACTTTTTCTATCCTTATCTAGCCAAACAACACTACCTTGCGATATATAAGACAGCTTTTCACCATCTGCATCATAAACATTTGCTGTGACAGGTACTACTTGATAATAAGCAGCATTTTCGCTTGTAGCTTTTTCTCCAAGCCATTTACCATCACTTCCAAGCTGATAACCATCTACTGTCTCATTTTTCGCCATGTGGCCGCCAGATTTGAAGTAGTACCAGGCTTGACTTTTATCATCGTATAGCCATTCTTTCTCAGCCATTTTACCATCAGATTTGAGGTAAAACCATGACTCTTTATCCCAAATCCATTCATTCACTGCCATATAGCCACCGGATTTTAGATAATAATAGTGACCATTTTCGAAAATCCATTCTTTCTCAGCATGTTTTCCATTTTCTTTGATGTAAAACCAAGATTGATATTGTTTGTCAAAAAGCCAACCTTGTTGTACTTTGGCACCACTGGCATTCACATAAGCCTGCTCAATCCACTGACTTGTCAGTAGATAACCACCAGATTTAAAATAATAGTCCTTACCCTTGATTTGGAGCCATTCTTTCTCTGCGTGCTGGCCATCTGCTTTTATATAAAACCAAGCGTCGTATTGAGAATCAAAGATCCAGTCTTCTATTACTTTGGCACCTGTAGCACCAACATAGGAAGTTCCTAGCCAAGTATTTCTTTTCATCTTTCCATCTTGGTCAAGATAATAGAGGGCTCCCTTGTCTTCTACCCATTCTGATTTAGCCATATAACCACCAGATTTTAGGTAAAAATAGTCGTCACCTTGTTTCAGCCATTCGTTTTCAGCATAGTTGGCATCTTCTTTTATATAAAACCAAGATTGATAATGAGCATCAAAAACCCACTCATTGGCTGCTTGACTGCCATCTGATTTCAGGTATTGTCTTCCTTTCCAAGTACCATCGCTAGCCATTACACCCTCTGGTCTGGCTAAGAAAAATAGCAGGGCTAAAAAAATAAATCTCAATTTCTTCATTAACTTTCTTCCTCTGTTCTTACTCATTTCATTATATCAAAATTCTCTATAATCAACATTACAAAATAATAAGAAATCAAAAACAGATTGATTGCAGTTTATCTCAGAGACTCTTTTACTTCCTTGCGGAGATTTTCTAGACTGCTAATGCCGTATTTGTCCATGACTTTTAGCAGATTTTCGATGATATCAGGACAGGCATATGGATTGGTAAAGTTGGCTGTTCCAACTCCAATAGCCGATGCTCCAGCCAGATACATTTCTAGGGCAGCTTCTGCCGAATCCACTCCTCCCATTCCAATGATAGGCAGGTCTGTTGTTTGAGCTACTTGGCGGATGAGTTTGAGGGCTACTGGAAAGACTGCTGGACCAGACATCCCACCTGTTCCATTGGCCAAGATTGGTTTTCTGGTTTTGAGGTCAAAGCGCATTCCAACCAGAGTATTAATCATAGTTAAGCCACTTGCTCCCGCATCTTCTGCAGCTTTTGCGACAGTAACGATATCCGTCACACTAGGGGTCAGTTTGACATAAACTGGTACATCAGAGGCTTCCACAGCTGCTTTCACCACATCATAAGCCAAATCTGGATCTTGACCAATCAAAAGTCCATGATTACAGTGATCTACGTTGGGACAAGAAATATTGAGCTCAATAGCCTTTACATTAGCTGCCTTGGAAATCCCATGAGAAACAGCCGCATACTCTTGTTTTGAAAAACCAGCTACATTGGCGATAATAGGAAGATTTGGATATTCTCTTTCCAACCAAGGTAACTTTTCAGCCAAAACAACTTCCAAACCAGGATTTTGCAAACCAATTGCATTAAGCATACCAGCGGGTGTCTCTGCCACCCTTGGAGTTGGATTGCCAAAGCGGGGTTCAAGAGTTGTCGCCTTGATCATAATAGAACCTAAAAGGTCTAAATCATAGTACTTGGCATACTCTTGACCAAAACCAAAACAGCCTGATGCTGGAATAATTGGATTTTTCAAATCCAAGCCTGGTAGAGAAACTTGTAAACGATTTGTAGTCATGATTTTCTCCTTATAATACAACTGTTCCTGTGCGGAAAACAGGGCCATCTTCACAGACGCGTTGGCTGACCGTCTCGCTTTCTGGCACTTTTAGGACGCAGGCATAGCAAGCCCCCATCCCACAAGCCATACGAGATTCCAGAGATAGATAGGCTCTTGGGTGGTCATAAAAGGTTTGATTGATATACTTCATCATTCCTGGAGCCCCACATGAATAGACGGCGTCAAAATGAGTATCTAAATCATTGATGACAACTGAAACATTTCCCTTGATACCATAAGAACCATCATCTGTCGTTACAAAGACCAGCCCATATTGGGCCAATTCCGTCTCTAAAATAACAGCATCCTTATTAGCAAAACCGAGAACTATCACTACTTTCACACCACGCGCATGCAATTCCTTGGCTACCTCAAGCAAGGGCGGAACACCAATCCCCCCACCAACAAGGAGTACCTGACTCTGCTCATCTAGGTCAGACAAGTCAAAACCATTTCCCTGAGGGCCCATCACATCAAGAGTATCTCCCTGACTTAAGGTTGAGAAAATAGCTGTCCCAGCTCCCTCAATCCGATAAATAAGACGACACTGCTTCTTAACCTTATCAATAGACGAAATTGAAATAGGACGACGCAAAAGATGGGCGTCATCAGGCACACGCAGATGTAGAAATTGGCCTGCTCGCATAGCTTCAACCATTTCCCCTTCTAGGACTAATTCAAAAATTGCTGGTGCGATTTCCTCCTGTGCTACCACCTTCATGGTTTCCAAACGAATTGCACCCAAACGTTTCTTACATGTGGGATTCATGACTTTTCCTCCTTAAATTTTAAGGGGACCAGACAAAGAAAAGACCTTGCTAGTGCAAGGCCTCAGTTAAAATCGTACAACACAAGAGAGCACACTCAAAAAGTCTCCTCTAGAAAATTGTACTATTCTTTTATCTGACACCTTGTGAGTCTCTCTGGACTCCCCTTAAAGGTTAAATTTTTACTAGTATACTCTTTCAGCTAAAAAAAGTCAAGTAGAAAACGAAGATTCTACTTGACTTCACAAGATTATTTTTCACGAATGACTTCGACCTTGTAGCCATCAGGGTCTTTGACAAAGTAATAGTTAGGTGCAGTTCCTGGTAGACCATTTGGCTCAGTCACTTCATAGCCTTTGGCACTGTGCTCTTGATGAAGAGCTTCAAGATCGGGTGTACTGAGGGCGATATGGGCAAATCCATCTCCAACCACATAAGGACCATGATCGTAGTTATAAGTCAACTCCAACTCATAGTCGTCACCCTCAAGTCCAAGATAGACAATCGTGAAGGCATGGTCTGGAAAATCTCTGCGACGCAATTCTTTAAAACCAAAAGCATCTTGATAGAATGCAATTGATTTTTCAAGATTTTCTACTCGCAAGCAAGTGTGTAGCATTTTTGAAGCCATATTTTTCTCCTTCATTTTTAAAAAGACTGGGACAATCCTGTTCCAGTCTTATCTGTTATTATTTACCAAGTTTTGCTTTAGCTGCATCTGCAAGAGCTGTGAAAGCTGCTGCATCGTTAACAGCCAAGTCAGCAAGCATTTTACGGTTAACTTCGATCTCAGCCAATTTCAAACCATGCATCAATTGTGAGTATGAAAGTCCGTTCATACGAGCTGCCGCGTTAATACGAGTGATCCACAATTTGCGGAAGTCACGTTTTTTCTGACGACGGTCACGGTATGCATAGTAGTAAGAGTTCATTACTTGTTCTTTTGCAGTACGGAACAAGATGTGTTTAGCTCCATAGTAACCTTTTGCTAATTTAAGAATACGTTTACGACGTTTGCGTGATACAACGCCACCTTTAACACGTGCCATGTTTTATTTCCTCCAAATATTTCCTAGAATTCTTTACTTACAGTCAAGCTATTATTTCAAGCGAGTAAGCATTGCTTTGATACGTTTGTAATCTCCTGAATGCACCATAGATGCTTTACGAAGATGACGACGTTGTTTCTTAGTTTTTCCGTGGAAACGGTGAGAAGTGTAAGCACGGAAACGTTTAAGTCCACCAGAACCTGTACGTTTGAAACGTTTAGCTGATGCGCGGTGTGTTTTTTGTTTTGGCATGATTTTTTCTCCTTTATTTAACTTTCTGACAATTATTTTTTGTCAGTCGCTGGCGCCAATTGCATGAACATTTGACGTCCATCCATTTTAGCACGTTGTTCGATGATGGCAATATCTTGAGTTGCTTCAGCAAACTCGGCTAAAACTTTTGCACCAATCTCTTTATGGGTAATCATACGACCCTTAAAGCGAATAGATACCTTAACTTTATTTCCTTTTTCAAGGAATTTGCGTGCATTGCGAAGTTTTGTATCAAAGTCACCCTTGTCAATAGTTGGACTTAGACGAACTTCTTTCACAGTAACAACACTTTGTTTTTTACGTTGTTCTTTTTGCTTCTTCTGGTACTCAAATTTGAACTTACCGTAGTCCATAATTTTTGCAACAGGCGGTTTGGCTTGGGGTTGAATCAATACTAGGTCAACATTAGCGTTATCAGCCAAAGCTTGCGCTTCACTGAGTGGTTTGATACCTAACTGTTCTCCCTCAAGACCAATCAAGCGAACTTCACGTACACGAATCTCATCATTGATGAATAAGTCTTGCTTTGCTATGGTTTTCACCTCTTTTGTTTTATTAGAGAAAAACAATAGCGGACTCGTAATAATACAAGCCCGCACGTTATGATAGCGTTTCTTAGAAACTTTTCATCCGTAGGGCCAGGCAACTTGATGTCACAAGGCGAGAAGCTCTCACTTCTGCTTTTCTCAACTTTTATATGATACCAAGTTTTCTAGCCCTTGTCAAGATAAAAAGTTATTTTTTTGAAAAGTTTCTGCTCATTAACCAACCGTTTCGATTTTCCAATTTTTCCACCCCTTAAAGCGTATAGCTCCTTGCTGGTCAGTTCGGTAAACTTTGCTATTGATAGTTTCCAGTCGTATCAAGGTTTCCTGATGGGGGAGTTTCGTTCGATTATTCTTTCCAACTGAAATGAGAGTGAACTCTGGTTTGAGTTTTTCTAGAAAGGCTGAACTTAATGATTTTTTAGAGCCATGTTGACTAGCTTTCAAAACATCCACCTCTAGGTCAGGATATTGCCTCAGCAATTCCTTCTCTCCTTTTTCCTCCAAATTTCCAGTGAAGAGAAAGTTTTTATCCAAGAGTTTTCCATACAAAACCAGGGAATCTTCATGATCTCCATCTCCAATTTTCATTGGAGATAGGACTTCTAACTGACTTCCAAAAATTGGCAAGTTCTCTCCTGCTGTCATACTGCGCACCTTGGTTTGAGTTGCCTGTAGTTCTGAAACAAATTCCTTCTGTTTCAAACTGCCTTTGGACACTAAAATTTCGCCTACATGGAAAGCCTTGGTCACCTCCAACAAATCTCCAACATGCTCCTTGTCTGTGTTTGTCAAAACCAGCTGGTCAATCTTGGCTACTCCTCTACTTTTTAGATAAGGAATCAAGGTTCGCTGGGCATTGCTGGTTATCGCCTTTTCTTGCCATTTTTCAATTTTCTTATCAGATTCTGCCTTACCGCCCACATCTATGAGAATAGTCTTACCAGTTACATCCCTTAGGAAAATACTTTCGCCTTGCCCCACATCCAGCATGGTAATTTCATTTTCCAGTGGATGCTTGGTCAGGAAAAAGAGACCTGTAATCAATAAGCTCAACACTGCTAGCCTTTTAATGTTTTTCCTCAAATCATAGATTAAAGCCAAGGAAATTAACAACAAGATTAAAAGCCATGCATTGGGTTGTCCAAAAATCAGAGGCCTGCTTGCCACCTGCCATACCAAGCGAATAATGCCCTCCAACCATTCAAAAATAAAATTCAGCTGAATGACTGGATAGAGAAAGGAAAGGGCAAATAAGATAGACAAGAGCGGTAAGAAGACCAAGTCAAATAGAAAGGAAAAGACGAAGGTCAAAAGGATGGACCAAGGTTGAAATTCCGCAAAATAGAAGGACAGAATGGGCAATATGCCCAAGGAGATGACTAGACTTTCTCTAGCAACAGCCTTGAGCCCCTCTCCTTCTTTACTAGTCATGGTCAAGATAAAAGCATAAGCGCAGGACAAGACTCCTCCTGCTGTCAAGAAAAAGTTGGGCATGATGATAAAGAGGATAAGGACCGTCAAGGCAAAATTATCCAAACCCTTAACACCATGTTGAGCCAGTAACTTTTGTAAGAGACTGCGAATAACCGATGCTGAAAATCCTGTCAGCCCTGCATAGATAAGGGAAAAGGGATAGGTCAGCCATTTCAACTTTTCTTGGGTCAAGCCCAATCGTAAGAGAAGTTTCTTAAATCCATCCATGAAAAATCCTACCTGCATACCCGACAAGGCAAAAAGATGAATAATTCCTAGACTGGAATAAAGCTCATTCATCTCCTCAAAATCTGTGTCCAGATATCCTAGCAAAAGCCCTGTCATGTAATTGCGCATAGGGTCTGGAAAATGTGTCTTAATCCAAACTACAGCCTTACGGCGTAAACTGGATAGATTTTCTCCTATATCCCAACTGCTAACCTGTTTAAGGGACTGTATTCTTTTGATATTGAGAGTCTGGAAAATTCCCTGAGTTTTCAGATAAGCTTGGTAGTCAAAACCACCAAAATTTCTCTGCCCTTCTGGCTCCGAAAGCTTCCCTTCAAGTTCTATCTCATAAAGGTCTGTTAAGGCTTGAAATTGCTCTTTTTCATTCTCGGACTGGAGTCTATAATAGACTTGAAAAATGCGTCCATCAGCCTTGCCACGAAAGGATAGACTATCACCATTGACCTTAACAGTGTCAGGCAAAATCCGTACCCTTTCAACAGAATCCATCAGATTTTGACTCGCTTGACTCTGTTGCCAATTTTGAAACAGAAACCAGAAGGCAAAGATTCCGCAAAGCACTAGAACTTTGCTAGCAGATTTCCAAGGAAATTGGAAAAAAAGACAGATTAGCAGAAAAACGAAACCCAACAAAGCAAGATAGGATGATGAGAAAATAGCGTAGTAAAGCCAAAGCAATAGAAAACTCAGGTAAATTAGGGGAAGGGGGAAATTCTTAATCCACTGTAACATAGTCTTTTAGCTTCTCTATCGTTTTAGCACCAATGCCAGAGACCTTCTTAAGTTCATCAACCGACTTGAATTTGCCATTCGTCTCACGATGATCGATAATATCCTGGGCTCGTTTTCCTCCCAAGCCTTTGACCTGCTTGAGTTCTTCCAGACTGGCCTTGTTGAGATTGATTTTCTTTTCCTTGCTTGTTGAAGAAGGCGCTCCAGAACCTGCCTGTTGACCAGCTACTTCTTCTCCCTTAGATGGAACGTAAACCAGAGCCTCATCACTAACTTTCTGAGCTAGATTGAGCCCCTTGCTGTCTGCTTGCTCTGTCAAGCCACCAGCCTTCTGAACAGCATCATTGACTCGACTACCTACCGGCAAATCATAAATTCCAGGTGCTTTAACAGCGCCTTTTACATCTACTGTGATTAGATCTTGTTCAACCGGTTCTTCCTTTTCTTCCTTCACTTCCTTTTCGGTCGATGAATCCTTAGAAACAGCTTCAACTTCTGCCTGTAAATTCGTTTCTTTGACAGGTGTTTGTGGAGCTCGCTTTAGCAGGAAAAATCCTCCGACAAGCAAGCCTAGAACAGTACAGATAACAATAATTTTATACTCTTTAATTTTCTCGATAATTGCTTCCATATTTTCTCCTCTCTTAAATTATTCGTAAGAGGAAGAAAAAACAGTTGAAAATTTCTTCTCAACTGCTTATTTATTTGCAAAATAGTCTTCCTTGGTCAAGACATAATGAACTCTTGTCACGATTCGGCCTTCTTCATGCTGGTCCATACAAGCATATGGTTCTGCATGGGAAAAACGCATGCCTGATTTCTCCATGACCTTTCCAGATGCAGGATTGTCCTTATCGTGAAGGGCAACCAACTTATTCATCCCTATCTTCTCAAAAGCTAGCTCAATCACAGCACGATTGGCTTCTGTCGTCAATCCTTGATTCCAATACTTTTTATTGATAATGTAGCCAATAACTGCCTTCTTAAGAACAGGATCAATCTTGTGCAAGTCAATGGTTCCAATAAACTGACCATTGCTTTTTAGTTCTATTCCCCAACACCCTAATGGATTGGCCAAGTAGAACTGAGCAATGTTATTCTTGGTTTCTTCCAAGCTTTGATTGGTTGGAAAAGTGTAGCGCGTATTATCCTTGTCCGAGGCATAGTCAAACATTGCTTCCGCATCATCCAAGGTTACAGGTCTAAGCAATAAACGCTCTGTCTCTACTATTGGATACTGAGCTAGTTTTAAAAAGATTGATTCCATATGTTTCTTCCACCTGAACTGCTCTTTTTTGCTATTCTGTTCCTTCTTGGCTTTCTTCACTCTCTTCATTTTTAACCGGTACTGGTTCATAGGCTCGGATAATCTGAGCGACAACCGGATGGCGAACCACATCCTTGGCTGAAAAATGAACAAAGTCAATCTGATGGATATTCTTGAGTTTCTCTTGGGCATCAATCAAACCTGACTTGACATTACGTGGCAGGTCAATCTGACTGATATCTCCATTGACAATCATCTTAGAATTAAAGCCTAAACGCGTCAAGAACATCTTCATCTGCATGATTGTTGTATTTTGGGCCTCATCGAGAATGACAAAGGCATCATCCAAGGTTCGTCCACGCATATAGGCAAGGGGCGCAATCTCGATAATTTCACGCTCCATAAGACGAGTCGTTTGGTCTTTTCCCAGAATCTGATACAAGGCATCATAAACAGGTCGAAGGTAAGGATCTACCTTCTCCTTGAGATCACCCGGAAGAAAACCTAGACTCTCCCCTGCTTCCACTGCTGGACGAGTTAGGATAATTCGCTTGACCTGCCCACGTTTAAGGGCTGTCACGGCCAAAGTAACTGCAAGAAAGGTCTTCCCTGTTCCTGCGGGCCCGATTCCAAAGGTCACATCATGCTGTTTGACACTATCCACATAAAGTTTTTGACCCAAAGTTTTGACACGGATAGTCTTCCCTGTATTGTCCTTGATAATTTCTTCTTCGTAAAGGGCGACAAACTTGTCGATTTCATCGTTTTTGACCATGCTAATCGCAGTGACCACATCTGGCGTACCAACGGTCATCCCACGATTTACCAAGACCATGAGGGCTTGAATAACCTGACGAGCCTCTTCACAGGCAGTCTCCTCTCCCAAAACCTGCACAATCTCCGTACGAGCATGAATCACCACATCAAGCTCTTCTTCCATCAAACGAAGATGGCGCTCATTGGAACCAAAAAGATGAAACAGGTCATCTGGATGACTCAGTTGAATGTCAATTGAATGTTCCTTCAAATAAAGAACCTCTCTAATCCTTTTATTTCTTTTTATTATAGCAAAGGGATGGAGAAATTACTAGCCCAAACCCAGTGAATCATGCTAGTGTTCTAAGTATTCCTGCCAGATGGCATCAAAGTCTCCTAGGTTGAAAGAGAAACTAGCATGCTCCTCCAAAAAGCGACTCACCTCATCAAAATCATCCGTGTGTTTTGGAAATGCTGACTCTTCAAAAGCGAGGTCTGCCAAGATGGCTTTGGGACTATTGCTTTTAGGATTGCGCTCAGTCATGAGCCAAGTGTAAAATGATTTTCTCATATAACTCCTTAAATCAACTCAGTCCCAAACTGGTCTTGTTTGATTTTACCAGCCTTCATCAAGCCACCGAGTGCTTTCTTGAACTGACCTTTAGAGATACCAAAGGTTGCCTTGATGTCGTCTGGAGATGACTTATCATTTAAGGTCATGAAACCGCCATTGCTTTCCAAGTAGGTCAAAATCATCTGAGCATCATTTTCCAACATCTCAAAAGAACGTGGTTTAAGGGAAAGGTTCAAGGTACGGTCCACTTCACGGAAACCAATGACACGCGCATCTAGAACTTGCCCCAAACGTGGCTCTGCGTAGCGCTCGCTAGGATGGATAAAACCAAGCATGTTATTCTCTGGCAGGTAAACAAAAGTTCCTGACAACTTGAGACGGTAAACAATGGCTGGCCAGTTTTGGTTCTGCATATTGTTGTAAGCAGGACGAGCTAGACGTTGGAAGTCTTCTTGATAAGCCAAGAGGCCCCAGATACGGTCTTTCTTGTCCACTTCAAGACGGATGTAGAGTTGGTCGCCCTTCTTAGGCCAGAGTTCCTTGAGTTCAGGGAGGATATCGAGTGACACAACGATTTCCTTGTCAGGAAGACCTGTATCCACAAAGACACCCAAGTCCTTGCGTACTTCTGTGACACGACCCCAACCAAACTGATCCTGAGTGGCAGTGACCTCAAGTGTCGTCAAGCGGAGTTTTTGCTTCATATCCGTGTAAGCGAAACCTTTGACCGTGTCTCCTACCGTATGCTGACCTTCTTCCTTGGCAAGCGCATAGGTCTGGCCATCCTTTTGCACAAAGTAAAAACGGTCATTTTCATCGATGATGAGTCCAACGATAAAACTTGCAAGATTTGTATTCATATTTCCTTCTTTCGAATAAAACTCAGCCAGCAATGCCAACTGAGTTTTTCTGTTTATTTTTAGACTTCCAAAAGTTCTTTCTCTTTGTTGGCAGTCATGTCGTCGATGTGTTTAACAGCATCGTCTGTTACTTTTTGAATGTCTTTTTCAAGAGTCTTCAATTCGTCTTCAGTGATTTCTTTTGCTTTTTCTTGTTTCTTTGCTTCGTCCATAGCATCACGACGGATATTGCGAACAGCCACTTTAGCATTCTCACCGACCTTCTTCACTTCTTTAGCAAGGTCACGACGAGTTTCTTCTGTAAGAGCAGGGATAACCAAGCGAATCACAGAACCGTCGTTAGCTGGTGTAATACCAAGATCAGAAGCGTTCAAAGCACGTTCGATATCTTTCAATGAAGACTTGTCAAATGGTGTTACCAACAAAACACGTGCTTCTGGAATCGTAATTGAAGCGATTTGGTTAAGAGGAGTTTCTACTCCATAGTATTCTACATGTACACGGTCAAGCAAGCTTGCATTGGCACGGCCAGCACGGATACCACCAAATTCACGAGCAAGTGATTGGTGAGACTGGGTCATTCTCTCTTTAGCTTTTTCAATAATTGCGTTAGCCATAATCTTTTTTATTCCTTTTCTTCGATATTATTTGAAACTGTTGTTCCGATATTTTCACCAAATACGACACGTTTGATGTTGCCTGGTTGATTCATATTGAAGACAACCAAGTCAATGTCGTTGTCCATTGAGAGGGTTGAAGCTGTTGAGTCCATGATACGAAGACCTTTATTGATAACGTCACGGTGGGTCAATTCTTCAAACTTAACAGCTGTCTTGTCTTTCTTAGGATCGGCATTGTAAACACCATCGACACCATTTTTAGCCATGAGGATGGCATCCGCTTCGATTTCAGCTGCACGAAGGGCCGCTGTTGTATCTGTTGAGAAGTAAGGTGAACCAATTCCGGCACCAAAGATAACGATACGACCTTTTTCAAGGTGACGAAGGGCACGTCCACGGACATAAGGCTCTGCCACTTGTTGCATAGCAATGGCAGTTTGCACACGCGTATCGACACCAACTTGTTGCAATGAATCTGCCATCACAAGAGCATTCATAACAGTCCCAAGCATTCCTGTGTAATCTGCCTGAACGCGGTCCATTCCTGCTTCTGCAGCAGGTTCTCCACGCCAGAGATTTCCTCCACCGATAACAAGGGCAATTTCGATACCTAAGCTATGAACTTCTTGAATCTCTTTTGCGATTGTTTGAACTGTTTGGATATCAATCCCTACGCCACGTTCACCGGCAAGGGCTTCACCTGATAACTTGATTAAAATACGTTTATACTTGGGATTCGCCATTTTCACTCTCCTTTTTTTATCCTACCTATTTTATCACAATTTCTAAGATTTTTATAGTATCATGAGCAATTCTTTCAAAAAAATTAGACAGTTAAAAATTCCTCTAAGTCGCTAAGGGCACGCTCTGCAATTTTTTCATAACGAGCCTTCTTATCACGGATACGCTCGCCTTCCAACTCCTTGATAATACCGAAATTGACATTCATTGGTTGGAAATGTTTGCTGTCCGCATGGGTGATGTAATGAGCTAAGCTTCCGATAGCCGTCGTCTCTGGGAAAATAGCTTGGCTTTCTCCCTTGAAAAGACGAGCCGCGTTAATTCCCGCAACCAAGCCTGACGCTGCTGACTCTACATAGCCTTCCACACCCGTCATTTGACCAGCAAAGAAGAGGTTTGGCTGTTTCTTGGAACGATAGGTTTGCTCAAGAAGATTTGGTGAATCCATATAAGAATTGCGGTGCATAACACCATAACGAACAAACTCAGCATTTTCAAGACCTGGAATCATTTGGAAAACGCGCTTTTGCTCTCCCCATTTAAGGTGGGTTTGGAAACCGACGATATTGTAGAGGCTACCAGCCGCATTGTCCTGACGAAGTTGCACAACCGCGTAAGGTGTTTTAAATTCTCCATCGCGAGGTCCTGTGTAGTCGTCTGGATACTCAAGCCCCACTGGTTTCATAGGGCCATAAAGCATGGTTTTAATACCTCGTTTGGCCATGACTTCAATAGGCATACAGCCTTCAAAATACTTTTCTTTTTCAAAGGAATTAAGCGGAGCTTCTTCCGCATTGACCAAGGCTTCATGGAAATCCATAAATTCTTGCTTGGTCATAGGGGCATTGAGGTAGGCCGCTTCTCCCTTATCATAACGAGACTTGAGATAGACCTTACTCATATCGATAGTGTTAACATCGATAATAGGCGCTGCCGCGTCGTAGAAATAAAAACCATCGCCGTCATTAAGTGCATGAATCTTTTCAGCCAAGGCATCGCTGGTCAAAGGACCAGTAGCGACAACTGTAATAACATCTGTCGGCAATTCTGTAATTTCATCACGAACCACTTCAATCAAGGGGTGGTTAGCAACTTTCTCAGTCACCATATGGGAGAATCCATCACGGTCCACCGCAAGGGCACCACCAGCGGGAACACGTGTAGCCTCAGCAGATTCCAAAATAACAGAACCCAAGCGACGCATTTCTTCCTTGAGAAGACCAACTGCATTTGTCAAAGCATCCCCACGAAGAGAATTAGAACAAACTAACTCTGCAAAATTGTCTGTTTTGTGTTGAGGTGTTGACTTGACACCACGCATTTCATAAAGTTTAACTGGAATACCACGTTCTGCGATTTGGTAGGCTGCTTCAGAACCTGCCAAACCAGCACCGATAACATTGATATAAGATTGAGACACGACACTAATACCTCTTTGGGAGTGTGAAGACAAGGTTCACATTGAAAAAGCCAATCGGATTTACGAGCTTTCGAATTTCTTGGCTCAGACTGAAAAAGTCCACAGGACTTACTTCGCTTTCAAGTTTCTTGGCTCAGGCTGAAAAAGTCCCCCAGACTTTTTCACTCCCACAAATCTTTCTAATTTTTTCTTCTACTAGTATAACAAAAAAAGGGAAGAAGGCAAACTTCCCTGTTTAGTCATTTTCTTGATTTTCTTCCCAGTCGTGGTAGGCTGCGTAAAGCTGGCTCTTATTCCACTGGTAAATCTTAGATACTTCCTTAATAGCTTGATTTTTCTTCATGCCTTGCTGGATACGGGCTTGGATTTCTAAGAACAAGTCCTCCTCGTCTTTTTCCTCCACATCCTGACTGGCACCTTCAACGATGAGAAGGCATTCTCCCTTAAGTGGCGTTTCAGAGATGCCTTCCAGCAATTCAGAAATCTTTCCTCTTTGGTATTCTTCATAGATTTTGGTCAATTCCCTAACCAAGACGACCGAGCGGTCACCATAGACTTCTAGCATATTTTCTAACGTATCTGCCACACGATGGGGCGATTCATAGAAAATCTGAGTTTCTGGATAGTCTTTTTTTGAGTCGAAAAATTGCTTTTGCTGGCCTGATTTTCTCGGTAAAAAACCGTAAAAGATATGTGGCTGTGGAGCTAAACCACTGGCAATCAAGGCAGAAATTCCTGCAGAGGCACCTGGAACAGTGACAACTGCGATTTCCTCCTCAATCGCTGCCTTGACCAAATCATGACCAGGGTCTGAGATACTAGGCAGTCCCGCGTCGGATACCTGAGCAATACTTTGCCCTGCTTTCAAGAAACCAATCAAATCAGGAATCTTTTCCTTGGCATTGTGCTCATGAAAACTGATTTGCTTAGTAGAAATGTCAAAATGCTTGAGTAAAAGTCCTGTATTGCGCGTGTCCTCAGCCGCAATCCAGTCCACTTCTTTCAAGGTCTGAATAGCTCGAAAGGTCATATCATCTAAATTGCCAATCGGCGTTGCCACTAGGTACAGTTTGCCGTAGGGAGACTGCCCCTTAAAACTTTTTTGAATCTGCATGCCTACTCCCTGTATAACAATTCGTCACAGAACATACATTCCTCATCCTGCTCTCGACGTTGTCCATAAAAATCATTACATACGTGAAATCCATCACGGTAAATGCGACGGACACTTTCACGAACATGCTTGGCCTTGACGGGAGCATCTGCTTCCACCTCACCCAAGCGTTCTCGCAACTTAGAATTTTCCAAGCGAAGAGCTGTATTTTCCTCTACCAGGCTCTTGAGATTTTTCTTGATGGCTTCCACATCGGCCAAGGTTACCAATAACTGTTGGGAAAAATCATCCAGCGCGTCAAATAATTCTTTTTTGTCCATAAAACAGCCCTTTCCTTTCTTTATCGTTCATTTTGAGTTTACATTTCTTTCAAGACCAGATATTCCATGGCATTTTGAAAGCTGACATTAGCTTGCCACATTTTTCTAGCTTCTAGCAAATCTTGTAAAATCACTCTTACTCTTGCTTGTAGTATATCTTGTCCACAGAGAACTTCAAGAATCCGTAAAACCTGATCTTGTTTTTCCTTATCATCTGCCAAGCTAACTAGTTTGGCAACTTGCAGATAACTTTCTTTTTCTTAGCTACTAACCAAGTCAGCAGGCGTTCACTTTCATCGACCAAGGTCCAAAAACTTGCCTGATTAGCCAACTTTTCTCCTTCAGCTCGCGATTGACTAAACTGAGCTAAAAGAGTCGCTTTTTTCTTGACCAGCCCCATTTGTTCTAAAAGCAAGATGAGCTTCTCTTCTTGCTTTTTAAAGTGAAAAATTTGGGTCCGACTACGGATTGTCGGCAAGATTTTTTCCTCATCACTAGTTAAAAAGAAAATGTAAACTTCACTCTGAGGTTCTTCAATGACCTTGAGCAGAGAATTAGCTGCGTTGGGATGCATTTTCTCAGCTTGCTCGATAATAAAGAACTGCTGCTGGCTTTCAATCCCTGCTTGGGAAAACTGGCCCACCAATTCCCGAATACGTTCTGTCTTGATGACCTGATTGACTGGCTTAATCAAGGTGACATCGGGAAATTCTCCCTGTTCAATCAGCTTACAATTTCGGCATTTCTCACATGGTAAAACACCTACTTTATCTGTACAAAAGAGGCTCTTAGCCAAAAACTGCGCCATTTCCAAGCTTCCAAAGAAACCTGAAAAGAGATAGGCATGATTGAGCTGGTCTTGTTCTAGGATACGGACAAAGCGGTCAAACTGATCTGGTTGCCAGGCCTTTAGTTGATCTTGTTTCATTTAGCCAAGCCCATTCTGTCAAACAAGACAGCCTTGGTTGTTTCCACAACTTGCTCCAATGGAAGACTCGCATCAATCTTGACAATACGGTCTCCTTCTTTGTCCAGAAGAGAAAGGTAGCCTTGACGAACTTTTTTGTGCAAGTCCAACCCTTCCAAGTCCAGACGATTGACCTCGCGGTTACTATTAGCAGCAATGCGAGCCAGTCCTTCTTCCACCTCAATGTCAAAATAGAGTGTCAAATCGGGTTTAAGGCCATCTGTCGCAAACTGATTGAGCCAATCAATGGCGTCAATATCCAAGCCACGACCAAACCCCTGATAGGCAAGAGAACTATCGATGAAGCGATCCATAATGACCAACTTGCCAGTTTCAAGTGCTGGAAGAACTTTTTCCACCAAGTGCTGTCTGCGACTAGCAATATAAAGAAGCAACTCTGTCTTCGCGTCCATCTGAGTATGACTTGGATCCAAAATCACTTCCCGAATCTTCTCTCCTATCAAGACACCTCCTGGTTCACGGGTCGTCAGCACCTCTACCCCTTTTTCCTCTAAAATTGGGAGCAGAGCCTCTAAAACACTGGTCTTTCCTGCTCCCTCTGGTCCCTCAAGAGAGACTAAAAATCCTTTTGACATGTCTAACTCATTTCTTTTTTACTACTTCTATTCTATCAAAAAAATAGGAGTTTGTGACAATCTTTTTGTGTCTTCTCATTTCAACCACCATAAAAGAGGCAGACAAAGCCACCTCTTATTTACCTAGTTCTTGTGTTCGTTTGTAGGCTTGATGAACTGCATCCATGACCGTTCCTCGAAAAGCATGTGCTTCTAGGCTTGCTACACCAGCGATAGTCGAACCGCCTGGGCTACAGACTTGGTCTTTCAATACTCCAGGATGTTGCTGACTTTCAAGGATCAATTGCCCAGCTCCTACCACAGTTTGGGCTGCCATTTTCAATGCTGTTTCTCGTGGTAATCCCGTCTGAACCCCCGCATCCGCCAAGGCCTCAATAAAGAGATAGACAAAGGCTGGCCCACAACCTGCAAGACCTGTCGCTGCATCGATTAAGCCTTCCCCAAGTTCAACCAAGAGGCCAGCATTTGCTAATAACTGACAAAAGAGCTCACTGTCCTCAGCCCTGCAATTAGGAGACAAGGCATAACTAATCACTCCTTGACCGATAGAAGCAGGGGTATTTGGCATCATACGAATAATTCGGTGTTGACTTGGGATAAGACTTGCTAGTTTTTCTAAAGTCAATCCAGCTGCCATGGAGATCAAAAGAAGACTCTCTCGTTTTTCAAGAATGGTCTGGTATTGAGAAAGCAGTTCAGAAAACTGAGCAGGCTTAACTCCTAGAAAAATCACATCTGCTTCTGCGAAAATTTCTTCATTGCTGGAAGCCTGACCACCAAAGTCTGCAATGAAAGCATCTACCTTGGCTTGGCTACGATTGGCAAGGAGAATCTCATCTGACGGTCTAGCCTGCAAGACAGACTTAGCCAAGCTAGCTCCCATATTCCCCAAACCGATAAATCCAATCTTCATCTCTTACTCCCTTATCTGTCCGTCACCAGTAACAACATACTTGTAGCTAGTCAATTCTTTTAAGCCCATTGGACCACGCGCGTGCAGTTTCTGAGTTGAAATCCCCATTTCACAACCCAGACCAAATTGGTCACCATCTGTGAAACGAGTTGAGGCATTGACATAGACAGCTGCAGAGTCCACTTGATCTGTAAAGTAAGCTGCAGCTTCAGCATTTTCCGTCACAATGGCATCCGAATGATGGGTACTGTGGGTTTCAATATGCTCAACCGCTTCTTCTAAACTGCTCACAACCTTAACAGCTAGGACATAGTCTAAAAACTCGGTGTCAAAGTCTTGTGCTTCAGCTGCTTGACCTGAAACAAACTGACTTGCTTTGCTATCCAAGCGGAATTGAATTGGCTCCAGTCCAGCTTCCTCACGCTCTGCAACTAGAACTTGCTCCAAGCGAGGAAGGAAGCTTGCTGCTTTGTCTTCATGAACCAGCAGAACCTCCATGGCATTACAGACAGAAGGACGACTGGTTTTGGCATTGTTGATGATAGAGAGAGCCTTGTCTTCGTCTGCGTCCTTATCCACATAGACATGGACAATCCCAGTTCCTGTCTCGATAACTGGCACAATAGCATTTTCAACCACTGCATTGATCAAACCAGCTCCCCCACGAGGAATGAGAAGGTCTAGATAACCCTTGGCCTTCATCATGGCATAGCTACTTTCACGGCTAGTATCTTCCACCAGTTGAATCACATCTGGGTGAATAGTAGTCGTCTCCAAGCCCTTTTTCAAGGCTGTGACAATAGCATGAGCTGTTTGATAGGCATCCTTACCACTACGAAGAACAACCGCATTTCCACTCTTGAGAGCCAAAGCAGCCGCATCAGACGTTACATTTGGACGGCTTTCATAGATAATACCGATAACACCCATGGCCACACGTTTTTTGGTGATAACCAAACCATTTTCAAGATAATTGGTTTCTAGAACTTCACCGATTGGATCTGGTAAAGCAACCACTTCACGAATACCAGTTGCCATTGCTTCTATACGTCCTGCATCCAAATAAAGACGATCCAGCATCACATCTGAGATTTTACCCTTAGCAGATTCCATATCAAGGGCATTGGCTGCTAAAATTTCCTCAGTAGCTGCTAATAAATGATCAGCCATGGCTAGCAAGGCTTGGTTTTTCACCTCTTCACTAGCTGTGTTGATCGATTTTTTAACAGCCTGTACCTGTTCAAATTGTTCTTGTGTACTTACCATAGTTTACCTCTAAAATTCTGTAAAGAGTAGTTGGATTTCAGGAGTAATGGAAATCCAGTCATCACGGTGAATCAAGACACCCTTGGCTTTTTGAGAACGCAACATATCCTCCAAAGCAGATGCACCAAATTGCACACGCCCTTTTCCAAGTGATTTTCCACTTTCCTTGTCAAATACTGTCACAATATCACCGTAAGAAAAGGCGCCTTCTGCTTCAACAACACCAGATAAAAGGAGACTCTTGCCATGTTGAGAGAGAGCCTCTGCAGCCCCTTTATCAACCCAAATAGAACCTTGACTCTGAGCATAAAAGGCCAGCCATTGTTTCTGGGTACGAAGTCCCTTCTCTTGAGCAACGAAGTAGGAACCATCCTTGGTCTCCTCAGATGCCTCAATCATGGCATCTACTTTAAAGGATGAGCAGATATAAACAGGAACGCCCGATTCTGTCGCGATAGTTGCAGCTTTGATTTTAGTTAACATGCCACCTGTACCATTAGACGAACCTGCTCCACCGGCCATATCAATAATCTCACGATTGATGGTCTCGATTCGCTCCAAGCGTTTGGCTCTTGGATCCGAATTAGGATTTCCAGTATAAAGACCGTCGACGTCTGTCAAGAGAACCAAAAGGTCTGCTTGGACCATGGCTGCTACCTGAGCACTTAGAGTGTCATTGTCCCCAACCTTGAGTTCATCAATGACGACACTGTCATTCTCATTGATGATAGGAATCGCGCCACGACTAAGTAGAACTGACAAAGCCTGATGGGCATTTTTATAACGGCGCTTATCCACAAAGTCATCCTGGGTCAGCAAGATTTGTGCAGAAACGATTTGGCGCAAGAGAAGATTGGTCGTGTATTCTTCCAACAAAAGCCCCTGCCCTACCGCTGCTGAAGCCTGTTTATCAGCAATCTTAGTCGGACGCTTTTTAAATCCTAAGGCTCCAAAACCAGCAGCAATAGCACCTGAAGACACCAAAATCAATTCATGACCAGCCTCGTGCAACATAGCCAACTGCTGGGTAATAGCCTTTACCTTACTACGTGATAAACTTCCATCCTCATTTGTCAGAGAAGAAGTCCCTACCTTAAAGACAATCCGTTTGTATTTCATAGTCTCACTCCGATTCTTCATATTTATCCATTATAACATGAATGGCAGGAAATAGAAAAGAGTTGATAGGAAAAAGAAGGCCCTAAAACCTTCTTTTTTACTACTGTCCTGATTCCGATTTGTTTGCACTCGTTTCAGAGCTTTGTGAAGTTGAGGATGTCACATCTTGACTAGTTGAAGAATTTGTAACACTTTCATGTTGACTCGTTTCTTTATTTTCAAGATCCTTTTTCACTACTTCACTAGATTCTTTAATTTCTGAGTTACTTGTATCTCTAGTTGTAGCAGATTTCTCTACCGGAACAGCCACTAACCAGGCACCACTTGAATCAACAGTATAGCCTTCTGGTGTCTTACCATTTACAAGTAATTGACCATTTTCTTTCAAGAAGTACCATTTATCCTTGTCTTTAATCCAACCTATAGCTCGTGAACCGTCTGTCTTGTAGAAGTACCAAGCATTCGCCTTTTTAAGCCAGCCTTGCTTCATAGCTCCTGAATCTTCCAGATAATAATGTTGACCAGCAACTTCTATCTCACCTGTCTTCATGACACCAGTAGAATCCATATAGTACCAGGTTTCTTTATCTTTTACCCAACCCGTTTTCATTTCCCCTGATGGAGCAAAGTAATACCATTGCCCCTTATATTGAAGCCAACCTGTCTTCATAGAGCCATCAACATCCAAATAATACCACTGCTCTTTATCTTGAATCCAACCAGTTTCCATCTGGTTTTCTTTGTTAAAATAATACCAGATTCCAGCGATTTTCTTCCAATTTTTAGCAGCAACACCAGAGTCTGTCAAATAGAACCAACGATTGTTCCATTTTTTCCATTGATTCTGTAATAAGATACCCGTTTGGTTAAAGTAATACCATTCACCCTTAATTTCATTCCAACCGACAGCATATTCTCCTGTAGAATCAGGTGCTTGATACCACCAGTTTCCATAAGCACTCTTATGCCAACCAGCTTGAAAACTTGGAATATGCTTGTAGGAAGTTGAAATATTGACAAATCCGTCTTGTCGAATATCAAAAACTGTCGCATCATAGTCTTTGCTGGCTGCGTTTATATGTTGAATTCCCATTGATTCAAGCCAGCTAATATATTCCCTATTTATTTCTTGACCGCTATCATACGAACCAATTGGTGAGGAAGAAGTTTGAACAATTATCTCAGGAGACAAATTTTTTATAAAATTTTTTGTATTAGAATTTTTTGTATCTAAATGATGATTAAACTTCATCAAATCAACTTTTCCAATGAGAGGACCATACTTGTCTTCTGCTCCATGAACATTATCTAAGTCGCCCCCAAGGTAAATTTTCTTACCATTGACTTTTACCACGCTAATCAAGGAATTGGAATTGTCATCCCAAATTTTCTTTAACTCACCTGAGGAATCTGTTTCATTTTCATAATTATATAGTTGAATGTCCATGTCCCCAAACTGAAAATGAGCATCCCCTTGTGTGATATTTTGAATAACTGAAACACCTTTTTCTGCGGCAGTCTGTAAAACCTTATCGTAGCCATACAGATTATCCCATAGACGTTCAGAATTAGTAATACGGTTATCACTATATTTCTTAAGATAGACTCGGTCAACTGGATAGGTAGACAGTAATTCATCAACATTTCCAATATGGTCACTGTGGGTATGGGTTACCAAAATAAAATCAAGTTTTTGGACACCCAATTCCTTCAAGCGACGAAAGACACGGTCTGTTAGAACATGCTTATAAGTTGTATTGATACCCTGTCTCCATGGATAACGAGAATCACTTCCATCTGGGAAATCATAATCTTCTCCTGTATCCACCATGGCAAAATGTCCATTGCTTTCAAGAATAATCGCATCACTGCCACCTTCATGAACATTAATAAAGTGAATTTTATTTCCTGAACTTTCTTGAGCTTGAACATTCCCATACCATGACAAAGCTAAAAAAGTGCTTGCAAGGGCTAAACTAGTTAATTTCTTTTTCATTCTTACTTTCTCAATCTCTCTAATGTTTCCTTAAATATCTCTGGGATATCTGCTGTAAATTCCAAGGTCTCACCTGTTCTCGGATGAGTAAAACCTAAAGTCTTAGCATGAAGAAATTGTCCATGTCCTTTCAAAGTCTTGCGAGGACCATAGACTTCATCACCAGCGACTGGATGGCCGATATAAGCCATGTGAACACGGATTTGATGAGTGCGCCCTGTCTCCAGTTGCAACTCCACTAAGCTATAATCACCAAAGCGTTCCAAGACGTGGAAACGAGTCACTGCAGGCTTCCCTTTAGCAGTCACAGCCTGTTTCTTACGGTCTTTTTCACTACGGCCAATCGGAGCTTCAATCACACCACGATCATTAGGCAGATTTCCATGAACAATCGCCCAATATTTGCGAAGAGACTTTTTATCCTTGAGTTCTTGAGCAAGTGCTAGATGCGCCTCATCGTTTTTAGCAATCATGAGAAGGCCTGACGTATCCTTATCAATACGGTGAACAATTCCTGGACGCAAAACCCCATTGATACCCGACAAATCCTTAATATGGTACATAAGGGCATTTACCATAGTTCCACTAGTATGACCAGCACTCGGATGCACAACCATCCCCTGAGGTTTGTTAACGACGGCCACATCCTCATCTTGGTAGATGATTTCTAGCGGAATATCCTCAGCTACATACTCTAAAACCTCTGGTTCTGGCACATGGTAAGTGACGACATCGCCCTCTTGAACTGTGTATTTAGCTTTCTTGACTTGGCCATTGACCAAGACCTGACCTGATTTGATTTGTTCATTCGCGAGACTGCGTGATAATTCTGTCAAATCTGACAAAGCCTTATCTAAACGCAGGCCACCAGTTTCAATTTTAATTTCCATTTATTTCCTCTTTTAGCATTGCAATCAATAAAATAATCACTCCAATCGTCAGATAGCTATCTGCCACATTGAAAATTGCAAAATTGATAAAGTCCAAGTGGAACATATCCACAACAAAGCCCTGACTCACCCTATCAATAAAGTTTCCAAGACCACCTGCGATAATCAAGGTCAAACCCAAGACCATCCAAAATGAGTCCTCCATGTGTTTATGTAAATACCAAATGGCACCTACCACGACAACCAGAGTAATGACAGCGAATAACAACTGCTGATCTTGTAAGATAGAAAAGGCTGCCCCTCGATTTTGCAGGTAGGTCAAGCTAACGAAATTGGGAATCCAAGAACGCACTTCACCCAGTGGAATTTGCTGGACGATATAGGATTTTACCAACTGATCCAGCGCAATCAAAAGCAGTACAATGACTGCCACTATTCCTCTTTTTTTCATGATTTCCTCTTCTGATTAAAATATTCTTGCATGACTTCTACAAAGAGAGTACCAGCTTGACTCAGCTCCACTTCCTCACGTTTGACATAAACCATGCGATTATCCAAATTATCCTTGAGACGAATAACTGTGATGCCATTAACACTGTCACTATCTAAAAATCCAGAACCTGTCGCATAGGCGTCCGTCCGCTCCAAAATGCCATTCAAAGTAGCACGGTCAGTCACATTGAACATCTGTGAGCTCGCACTGGTATCAACAAAGTTCTCTGAATAATAAAGGTATTCATCCTTTTCCTGAGTAAAACGAACCGTTGGTAGATCCGCTAAATCCTCCATGACCAATTCCTCTTTCTGAGCCAAAGGATGCCCCTCACGGAGATAAATGTGGGTATGGAAGGGAATCAATTCAATGACCTCAAGACCCAGCTTTTCAACCCGTTGCATAATCCCCTTTTTATTTTGATTATTGAGGTAGATAATCCCAATCTCACTATGCCCTTGCGCTACTTCGTCTAAGATTTGAACAGTAGTTGATTCAAAAATACGAAAGTTCTTATAGTCAGGATAGCGCTCTGAAAAAGCCGTAATCGTCGGTGGCAAGAAGTCATAGTGCTGACTAGCAATGGAAAATTCATCTTTTTCTTCTTCAGGATTAGCATACTGATTTTGAAAAATATCAAATCCTTTAACCAATTCTTGCGCTTTTTCATAGAATTCCATACCACGACGAGTCAAGAAAGTCCCTGAGCTGGTCCGACGGAAAATCTTAAACCCCAACTCTTTTTCCAAATCACGAACAGAAATAGACAGACTCGGCTGACTAACATACATCTTTTCAGCAGCTTCACGGAAAGTACCACTATTGGCAATGGCAACAACATAGCGTAATTGTTGAATGTTCATCTTCTACCCCCAACTTCTTTATCTTTTCATTATACCATATTTTAGAAGTTTTCCAAAAAGGAAAAAAGTTTGGAAATTTTCAAGTATCAATAAAGACTCTAACATTCCAAGACAAGAATTAGAATAATGTCTTTTTTCAGTCTTAATCTGATTTCAAGCAAATAAAAACAGCAAATCTTTTTGATTTACCGTTTAAAACATAATACAAGAAAACTCTCTAAAAATTTCTTGAATTCTATAAATCAACTAGAAAAAATCTCTTCAATCCTATTGGCTATATCTGGATTTACTTCCCAGATACCAGCATAAGGTTGCTCAATATACTGTCTTTTCTTCTTAGTATATAGATAGACTACACTATCCTTTTCTTCATTCTGATGATAAAACTTGATAATGATATAATCTTTAACATTTGTCGGTTGATCATTTACACTCTCCAAAGAGGTAGATTTTGACTGTCTCTGTATCTCCTTAATCAATTTTGAAATTTCTTCTCTCTTGGTTATTGTTTTAACATTTTCAGAGATTTTTTTCTGCAGAGAAATTACAGAAATACTTTCAGGTTCAGGAAGAATAAGTTTTTTCTTACTAACACAAGCAGATAAAACAAGAAAAGATATTGAACAGACTATTATGGTGATAATTTTTTTCATATAGGTTCACATCCTTTCCATATTCCTGCTTCCTTACTCAGATACAATTATAATATCAAACCTTAGCAATTTTTACAATATCTTATTCCCTCATAAACTTTATTACTGTAAAAGGTTTACATTCCACTATTTTATGATTGTATCTAAAATATAAAGCAGCCGACAAGTTCGCTTCTTACATTGGTTTTTAAAATATGGGTATCAGCGTGGGTACCAAAACAAAAAAACAGGCTCTCCAAAAACTCGGAAAGCCTTATTTAATGCTACTTCTAGCTTCCTCGCCTTTACATTTCAAGGCTCGGGATAAAAAGGTTCACTGGACCTTTTTATTTAGCGATTGGGTAAACAGAAACTTGTTTTTTATCGCGTCCTTTACGTTCAAAGCGTACTACGCCTTCAACTTTAGCGAACAAAGTATCGTCTCCACCACGTCCAACGTTTACACCTGGGTAGATGTGTGTACCACGTTGACGGTAAAGGATTGATCCACCTGTTACAGTTTGTCCGTCAGCTGCTTTAGCTCCAAGACGTTTTGCTTGTGAATCACGTCCGTTTGATGTAGAACCTCCACCTTTTTTGTGGGCGAAAAGTTGCAAGTTGTTAAGAGTCATTTTTAACATAATGTTTTCCTCCGTGTTAGTTTTCTGTGATAACTCTGGTTTGGACGAACTCAGAAGAGTTCTCCGATAAGTTTGCCATACCTAAGAAAAATGATTCAAAGAATAACTGGGTCATTTCTCTCTGGTGTGAAGGAAGATCTTTTGGAATTTCAACCATCAGATAGCCACCTTCATCTTCGTTTAATTCTAGGATTGGTTCATAGCCTGCAAATTTCTCAATAGAATTGATAAAGTTAATGGCAAGCGTAGAAACCGATGCACACACGACATCAAAGCCGTATTCGCCACTCTCGGCGTGTCCAGTAATTTCCGCACTCCTCAGCTCGCCATCTTCGGCTCTCTCAAAGACTGCTTGTATCATGTGTTCTCCTTAAAATTAAGCGTTAATTGCGTTGATGACAACTTTTGTATATGGTTGACGGTGACCTTGTTTACGGTGGCTACCTTTTTTAGGTTTGTACTTATAAGTAACAACTTTCTTTTGTTTTCCTTGTTTTTCAACAGTTCCAACTACAGTAGCTCCAGCAACAAGTGGAGTTCCGACAACAGTGTTTTCACCACCAACAAGAACAACTTCGTTAAAAGTAACTTCTTGACCAGCTTCAACGTTCAATTTTTCAACGTAAACTGCTTGACCAACTTCAACTTTAACTTGTTTTCCGCCAGTTTTGATAATTGCGTATGTGCTCATTATGCACCTCCTATGATTTTTATGGGTTTCCCCGAATTTTTTGTGAAGACTCGCCTAGCATCGTGGGACGAACCACTTAAAAGAAGAGCTCTAAGTATAACAAAGAATAAACTAGGAATTGAGCCGAAGACATAACTTATGTTAGGCAAGGCGACAATGACGAAGTTTAAATTTGTTATACGACGAGCAACGATGTTCGTGCGGTTGCACAGGATTGTGCATAGTCAACTCTTCAAGTATAGCATATCTCCTATTTTCTTACAAGTAATAACACCTAAAATGAAGCTTTTTCTTGTACTTTTTTCCGCCAAGAGGCAAAAAGCATGCTGAGGTAAAAAATGCTCATCATAATAGGAACACCAAGAATGGTCTTTTCCTGATAGAAAATCGTCAAATAGGCCGAAAAAGCCACTCCAAGGACAAAACTAGTAAGCAAGCTAACAAATATGAAACCTTCACGCAAAAAAGGAGTGTGCTTAGTTCTGAAATAATCTCCAAAAGCTAGCATGGTCCGTTTGATATTTCCTGTCATAAAGGCATTATTGTAGGCAATACCCGAAACCTCACCAAAAGCAGTTGTCACCAAGCCCATACAAAAGGCCAAGGGCGGTACTAGATAGATATTATCTACAGTTTGTGACACAAAACCAATAATGATTGATAAGATTGCCAAAGGAATCAGTGACAGAATGGGCTTTTTCACAATTCTCAATTTTTCCTTATAAACAGTTAATAAAAAGACCCCCATCATAAAAGCTAGCAAGGTCATTACTTTGGCACTAGCATCTGAAACATTGTGTTGAATGAGCCCCACTGATAGAAAGACGACATTCCCAGTTTGTCCAGCTACAAGAGTATTCCCTCGCACAATAAACGTATAGGCATCTACATATCCTGCACAAAAAGTCAAAAAAAGCGCTAGTCTCTTAGACTGACGTGATATTTTTCTTATAGGTAATAGCCTCATTTTTCCTCCCATTTCATTTACTCATCTCATTATTGTACCACTTTCTTTGGGAAAGTCCTAGTAGCTTATTTGAAATTTTTCCCCTGCGTAACTTCTCAAAGTAACTTCCACCTCTCTCCCAAAACTGGAAGTTACTCTAAGACGACTCTGTTTTAGGGCTATTTGTCGTGCACTTTTTTCTGAGTCTTTTCTCTTTTGAACCCTTATATATCAAGAAAAAGAAAACCAGTGGAAGTTAGTCTAAGACGGATTTCCACTGATGTCACGCGTTTTTATCATACTAAAAGCTAGGTTGTGGGAAACTGGAAGTTAGTTTTAGAAGTTACCAATTTTTCTCCTCTGTTGGATAGTCCCGTCTATCTATGTTATAATGAAAGAAGGATTTAAAATCGGAAAAGGAGTATCTATGCTTAAATTAGGTGTCATCGGAACAGGTGCTATCAGCCACCACTTCATAGAAACAGCCCATACCAGTGGAAAATACCAACTGATCGCAGTCTATTCTAGAAAGTTAGAAACTGCAGCAACCTTTGCTTCTCGCTATCAGAATATCCAACTCTTTGATCAAGTAGAGGACTTCTTCAAGAGCTCCTTTGATGTGGTCTATATTGCCAGTCCAAACTCCTTGCATTTTGCTCAGGCAAAAGCTGCATTATCTGCTGGTAAACACGTCATTCTTGAAAAGCCAGCTGTCACTCAGCCACAAGAATGGCTAGATTTGAGACATACAGCTGAGAAAAATCACTGTTTTATATTCGAAGCAGCTCGCAATTACCATGAAAAAGCTTTTACTATCATCAAAAACTTTTTAGCAGACAAACAAATTTTGGGAGCAGATTTCAACTATGCCAAGTATTCTTCCAAAATGTCTAACTTATTGACTGGGGAGACACCAAATGTCTTCTCAGACCGTTTTGCTGGTGGAGCGCTTATGGATTTAGGGATTTATCCCCTCTACGCTGCCGTTCGTCTCTTTGGAAAAACTCAAGATGCAACCTATCAGGCTCAACAGCTGGACAATAGTATTGACTTAAATGGAGACGGAATTCTCTTCTACCCTGACTATCAAGTTCATATTAAGGCTGGGAAAAACATCACTTCCAATCTTCCTTGCGAGATTTATACGACAGATGGTACCTTGACCCTCAACACGATTGAGCATGTTCGCTCGGCTATTTTTACCGATCACCAAGGCAATCAAGTCCAACTCCCTATCCAACAGGTTCCTCATACGATGACTGAGGAAGTCGCTGCATTTGCACACATGATCCAGCAACCAGATCTGAATCTCTACCAAACTTGGCTGGAAGATGCAAGTTCAGTTCATGAGCTACTATACACCATGCGCCAGACTGCTGGCATTAGATTTGAGGCAGAAAAATGAAAACCAAACTACCTACTGAATGGCAAGAACTAAGTGACCAACTCGGTTTCCAAGAATTCACCCCCATTCAAACTCAACTATTTGAGCCCCTTCTTGCTGGAGAAAATCTTCTAGGAGTGAGCCCAACAGGAACCGGTAAGACCCTAGCTTACCTCCTACCAAGTCTTCTCAGACTACAAAAGAAAAAAGCGCAGCAACTCTTGATTCTAGCACCAAATACTGAGCTTGCTGGACAGATTTTTGATGTATGTAAAACGTGGGCTGAAGCTATCGGCTTGACAGCCCAACTCTTTCTATCAGGTTCAAGTCAAAAACGTCAAATTGAACGACTCAAAAAAGGACCAGAAATTCTGATTGGAACTCCTGGCCGTATCTTTGAACTCATTAAACTGAAAAAAATCAAGATGATGAATGTGGAAACCATCATCCTGGATGAATTTGACCAATTGCTCGATGATTCTCAGATACACTTTGTCGAGAAAATTACTCACTACGCACCGCGTGACCACCAACTCATCTACATGAGTGCGACGGCCAAGTTTGACCAAGAAAAGATTGTGCCGAATACACGCACTATTAATCTCTCTGATCAAAAACTGGACAATATCCAGCATTTCTACATACAGGTAGACCAACGTCACCGAGTGGATATGTTACGAAAACTGGCTCATGTTGAGGATTTCCGTGGTCTGGTCTTCTTTAACAGCCTATCAGACCTTGGAAGTGCAGAAGAAAAATTGCAGTATCGTGATATCTTGGCTGTTTCCCTCGCTAGTGATGTTAATGTCAAATTTAGAAAAGTCATCTTAGAAAAGTTTAAAGATAAGCAACTAACCCTACTCCTTGCAACTGACCTTTTGGCTCGTGGAATTGATATCGATAGCCTAGAATGCGTCGTAAACTTTGATGTCCCGAGAGATAGCGAAACCTACACACACCGTGCTGGCCGTACTGGCCGTATGGGCAAGGAAGGTTATGTTATCACTCTCGTCACTCATCCAGAAAAGCTTAAAAAACTCAAGAAATTCGCAAGTGTCCGTGAAATTATACTAAAAAATCAAGAACTCTATATCAAATAAAGCCCAATTGCTCTATGCACATCTAGTGTATAGAGCTTTTTTATGTAAACAATTCTTCAATTTTAGTTCAATATAAAAAAAAAGAACCTTGCAAAGCAAGGTTCTTTTAGTGTCTGACTTAAATAATTGTTCTTCTGGGAACTAAATCGAATTAAGCTTCGATTTCTGTAACCATACCTGAACCAACAGTACGTCCACCCTCACGGATAGAGAATGTAGTACCTTGTTCTACGGCGATTGGGTGGATCAACTCAACGTCGATTGTCACGTTATCACCAGGCATTACCATTTCAGTACCTGCTGGAAGTTCGATTGAACCTGTAACGTCAGTAGTACGGAAGTAGAATTGTGGACGGTAGTTGTTGAAGAATGGAGTGTGACGTCCACCTTCTTCTTTAGTAAGGATGTAGACTTCACCTTTAAATTTAGTGTGTGGGTTGATTGAACCTGGTTTAGCGATAACTTGTCCACGTTCGATTTCATCACGTTGAACACCACGAAGAAGGACACCTACGTTATCTCCAGCAAGACCTTCGTCAAGTTGTTTACGGAACATTTCAACACCAGTAACAACTGCTTTTTGAGTTTCTTCTTTGATACCAACGATTTCGATTTCGTCGTTGACTTTAACGATACCACGGTCGATACGTCCTGAAGCAACTGTACCACGTCCAGTGATTGAGAATACGTCTTCGACTGGAAGAAGCAATGGTTTGTCAGTGTCACGTTCTGGTTCTGGGATGTACTCATCAACTGTGTTCATCAATTCCATAACGATGTCTTCGTATTTAGTGTCACCTTCAAGGGCTTTAAGAGCTGAACCTTGGATAACTGGAAGATCGTCACCTGGGAAGTCGTATTCTGACAATAGGTCACGGATTTCCATTTCAACCAATTCAAGCAATTCTTCGTCGTCAACCAAGTCAACTTTGTTCATGAAGACGATAAGGTGTTTAACACCAACCTGACGTGAAAGAAGGATGTGCTCACGAGTTTGTGGCATTGGTCCGTCAGTTGAAGCTACTACAAGGATAGCACCGTCCATTTGAGCGGCACCAGTGATCATGTTTTTAACGTAGTCCGCGTGTCCTGGAGCGTCGATGTGAGCGTAGTGACGTTTTTCAGTTTCGTACTCAACGTGCGCAGTGTTGATAGTGATACCGCGTTCGCGTTCTTCTGGAGCAGCATCGATAGACGCATAGTCTTTAGGTTGGTTAACTGATGAAGGCAAGCGACGTGCCAAAACAGTTGTGATAGCTGCAGTTAGGGTAGTTTTACCGTGGTCAACGTGTCCGATAGTACCAATGTTAACGTGTGGTTTACTACGATCGTATTTTTCTTTTGCCATTTGAGTAAAAGCCTCCAATAAAATATATTTTATAGATAGACAGTAGGCAATACAGTCTAACTTTCCTTACTATTTTATCAAATTTCAGCTAAATTGCAAGTGTTTTACAAAGTTTTTGTGAATTATTCTTAATAGGCTAATCTAAATGGCACTTCTACTCCTATAATTTACCTAAAGAAAAAGAAAAATCAGGAATTTCCTGACTTTTACTTAGCTAATTCTCTTTCTCGTTCTTTCATTGTTTTATGATTTTCATACAAACGTGATAAGAACTTAGAAATTTCTTTTAAGATAGAATAGGTTGGTACTGCGACAATCATGCCAATGACCCCATAGATATTGCTTGATAACAAAAGTAATACTAAAATTGTTATTGGATGGACTTTCATCACGCCACCAACGATTCGAGGGTAGAGGATATTTCCATCCACTTGTTGAATGATTAGCATGTAAACAACTGCAATTAGCATTCTATGAGGATCGGTAAAGACATTTGCAATAATCATCGGAATCAAGCCAATACTTGGTCCCACATAAGGAATAAGATTTGCTAATCCTGAAAAGATGGCAAAGACCAAAGCGTATTTCAAACCGATTACGCTATATCCGATAAAGGCCAAACAGCCAATAATAATCGCATCAATTGCGACTCCACTAATATAGCGAGCAATTGTCGCATTCAAATTCTTTAAAAGACCTGCAATATGCAACTTATCTCTCTTTAAAACAGTGCGCTCAAGCATCGGCAAAAATTTGTTACCATCTAACAAAAAATAAACCAAAAACACAGGAGTCATAATAATAATCAAAACGGTACTAAAGAGAGCTGATAGAACACTTCCAACACTATTGGTAACGCTATTTAGGATATTTTGTAAAATATCTACATAGGATAGATTTAATTGTTGAATAGTCGCTTGAATATCCAAATTTTGAAAGGCTGGATAAGTAGATAAATCCACAATCAAATCTTGTAAACGACTATAGATAGTCTGACTAGTCGCAATCAAGCTGGTCAACTGATTAACCAAAATCGGTAAGAGATAGACTACCCCAATGACAAGCCCCCAAACCAAAGCACACAAGGTTAGTAGAATACCAATGATACGATTAATTTTGAAATACTTTTGTAAAAAATTTACAATAGGATTGGTCAAATAATATAAAAAACCACCTAGAAGAAAAGGAATCATGATGGTGTTTGCGACGCTTACAAAAGGCGTGATAATAGCCCCCATCTCTCTCCATAAATAAAAAATAATTGTTAATAATAAAATCTCACTAGTCCAAAAAAATAATTTATTCTTACGAAACATGAGCTACCTCCATTCATCTATTTTACCATACTTTCAAAAAAGCTTCTTTCTTCTATCATGAAACTGGGAATATTTTTTTCTTTATGTTAGAATAAACTTACTATGAAAAAAATCATTTTAACTCTCTTAAGTCTATCCGTAATTGGATCAGCATCTACTGTTGCTGCCCAAGATTTTAATATTGCTGCTAAACATGCGATTGCTGTTGAGGCCAATACTGGTAAAATTCTCTATGAGAAAGATGCAACTCAACCTGTCGAAATTGCTTCTATAACAAAACTACTTACCGTTTACCTGGTCTATGAAGCACTCGAAAATGGAAGTATCACACTATCCACCCCAGTAGATATTTCTGATTATCCTTATCAATTGACGACAAATTCTGAAGCCAGTAATGTTCCTATGGAGGCCCGTAATTATACTGTCGAAGAGTTACTTGAAGCAACTCTGGTATCTAGTGCCAACAGCGCCGCTATTGCCCTAGCTGAGAAAATTGCTGGCTCTGAAAAAAACTTCGTTGATATGATGCGAGCAAAACTCTTGGAATGGGGAATCAAAGATGCCACTGTTGTCAATACAACTGGTCTGAACAACGAAACTCTCGGAGATAACATTTACCCTGGGTCTAATAAAGATGATGAAAATAAGCTCAGTGCTTATGATGTCGCTATCGTTGCTCGTAACCTCATCAAAAAATACCCACAAGTCTTGGAAATAACGAAAAAACCTTCTTCTACTTTTGCTGGAATGACAATCACTTCTACCAACTACATGTTAGAAGGTATGCCTGCTTACCGTGGTGGTTTTGATGGACTGAAAACAGGAACAACAGATAAGGCTGGAGAGTCTTTTGTTGGTACTACTGTCGAAAAAGGCATGAGGGTTATCACTGTTATTTTGAATGCAGATCATCAAGATAATAATCCTTACTCTCGTTTTACAGCTACATCTTCCCTAATGGATTATATTTCTTCTACATTTACACTTCGCAAAATCGTTCAGCAAGGCGATACCTATCAAGATAGCAAAGTCCCTGTACAAGATGGAAAAGAAGATACGGTCACTGCAGTGGCCCCAGAGGATATCTATCTAATTGAACGTGTTGGGGGTCAATCTTCCCAATCTATTCAATTCACACCTGATTCTAAAGCAATCCTCGCACCACTTGAAGCTGGAACAGTGGTTGGCCATTTGACTTACGAAGACAAGGATTTGATTGATCAAGGTTACATTACCACAGAACGTCCTAGTTTCGAAATGGTAGCAGAAAAGAAAGTTGAAAAAGCCTTCTTCTTAAAAGTTTGGTGGAATCAGTTTATCCGATTTATCAACGAGAAATTATAAAACATACTGAGCAAAAGATTGCTCCAAAATAGAAACAGCCCAAAAAGGCTTTAAAGTCAAAAACGCATAGTATCAGGTATTAAAAAAACTTGATATTATGCGTTTTATTGTGGTAATATTTACTTCGTTTTCTCCTAAAATTGAATTTTATCCCAGTCTTTTTTGAGATATTTTTTCATTATCTTGGGAAGACAATTACTAATTTCCGTTGGCAAGACCACATAATGTTCTTGAGCTAATTCTTGGGCTATGGCTGAATGAAGATGGGTTGCTACTGCCACACGTTCGTAGAGACTGGCCTGTCGAAATTGGCCTGCAAATCCTGCAATCATTCCAGCCAGTGTATCACCCATACCACCAGTCGCCTGATAGGGACCGCCAACCTGTAACTGGTAATAATCAGACTGGCCAACTTGCCAAATACGAGTAGCTGGACCTTTCTCTACCAAAATTGTTCCTTGTGGAAAGGAAGTCAGGGCACTAGATGTTGTATCTTCCTTTTGCTTTTCAATAGCAATACCAGACAGCTTTTCCCATTCTTTTTGGTGGGGAGTTAAGATAAGCTGGTTAGATGGAAACGACAACCTTGTTCTAGCAAGGATGGTTAAGGCCCCTCCGTCTACAATCAAAATCTGATTCTTTTTTAAGCTAACAAATACCTGTTTTACAAGATTTTCTCCAAAAGTATCGTCTCGTAAACCAGGCCCCACTAAGACCACTTCTGCCTTCTCCAATTGCTCTTTTAATAATTGCTGGTCTTGAAGAGAAAAGGCCATAGCCTCAGGTAAATGACTGTGCAAAGCTGGGATATTTTCTCTATCTGTTCCAACGGTCACCAAACCAGCTCCACTTTTAACAGCTGCCAGAGCAGCCATGATGATAGCACCACCATAAGGATAAGTCCCACCAAGCAACAGCAGACGACCATAGTCTCCTTTATGACTGGTACGAGAACGTTCAATAATGACTTTTTCTAATAATGCTTGCTCAATCACTCTCATCGTTTTTCCTCTCGCATTTATTATACAACAAAAAGGAGGCGCATACCTCCTTTTATAAACTTATTTCTAAAATTTAATATTCATTTCTGCCATTTTAGATATAGCTATAGAAAATACACTTTCCTCAGAAAATTTTTCTCTTATTTTCTATCCAATGTTCGAAGTGCTGCTTGATAAGTTTGCTCCATCAGCATGGTAATGGTCATAGGACCTACACCTCCAGGAACTGGCGTAATATGGCTAGCAAGTGGGGCAACTGCCTCATAATCTACATCCCCACAGAGCTTACTATTTTCATCACGATTCATCCCAACGTCAATGACTACCGCACCTGGTTTGACAAAGTCAGGAGTCACAAATTTAGCACGACCAATTGCGACCACAAGAATATCCGCTTTAGCAGCCACCTTAGCGAGATTATGGGTGCGTGAGTGAGTCAAGGTCACTGTTGCATTCTTGGCCAAAAGAAGCTGGGCCATGGGTTTTCCAACGATATTTGAACGACCGATTACGACCGCATTTTTACCTTCCAAGTCAATCCCATATTCATGAAACATCTCCATAATTCCTGCAGGTGTCGAAGGAATCATGACTGGATGACCAGACCAAAGGCGTCCCATATTTAGAGGATGAAAACCATCCACATCCTTTTCTGGGTCAATAGCCAATAGAACCGCCTCTTCATCAATGTGTTTTGGTAATGGCAACTGAACCAAAATCCCATGCCAAGCTGGATCCTGATTGTATTTAGCAATCAGGTCTAACAATTCCTCTTGAGTAATGGTCTCTGGAACTCGCACTACTTCGCTACGGAAACCAGCCGCAAGGGCAGAACGTTCCTTGTTGCGAACGTAGACTTGGCTGGCTGGATTGTCCCCAACCAAAATCACTACCAAACCAGGCACTAGACCTGTTTCTTCCTTTAATTTTGCAGTCTTTTCAGCCAACTGCCCCTGCAATTTGGCCGCTAAAGCTTTCCCATCAATAATCTGTGTCATATCACTTCTCTTTTCTTTCAAATATCTTACATTATACCAAAAACTACTAGTACCCTCTAACACTTCTTTCCTAGGCAATCCTATAGTTTCAAACTATAAGAAAAAGCTCGGGTCGAGCTTTCCATTAATCTTGTCTTGAAATTTTAAAATAGATTATAAAACCTTACTCAAGAAATCTTTAGTCCGTTGTTCTTGGGTTTGTTCAAAAATCTGTTCAGGTGTTCCATCTTCAACAACCACACCGTCTGCCATAAAGATAACACGATCTGCCACCTCACGGGCAAATCCCATTTCATGTGTTACGATAACCATGGTCATTCCTGACTTGGCTAAGTCTTGCATAACAGCCAACACCTCACCTACCATTTCAGGATCCAGGGCTGAAGTTGGCTCGTCAAAAAGCAAAACATCTGGTTCCATAGCCAAACCACGCGCGATGGCAATCCGTTGTTGCTGGCCACCTGACAAACTCTGTGGATAAGCAGTTGCCTTATCTGGTAAACCAACTTTTTCCAAAAGTTCTTGGGCTCTCTTCTCAGCAACAGCCTTGCTCTCACCTTTAGTCTTGATAGGTGACAAGGTGATATTTTCCATCACAGTCATATTAGGAAAGAGATTGAATTGTTGGAAAACCATGCCCATCTTCTCACGCATGGCAAACAGGTCATTCTTCTTGTCCGTAATATCGACTCCCTCAAAGATAACCTTCCCTTTAGTCGCTTCTTCCAACAAATTCATAGAGCGAAGCAAGGTAGATTTCCCGCTCCCCGAAGGACCGATGATAACGACAACTTCTCCTCTTTTAATCTCGAGGTTGATGCCCTTCAATACTTCATTTTTTCCAAATGATTTATGTAAATTTTCAATTTTTATCAAAGTTTCTGTCATTATTTCTTATCTCCTTGTCCCATACGTTTTTCAAAAGCTTTCAAGGCTACTGTCAAAATAGAAGTCATAATCAAGTAGTAAAAGGCTGCAAATAAAAGTGGTGTTAAAGGTAGATAGGTTGTTGTAGAAACTGTTGTAGCCCCGTTCCACAACTCCATAACACCGATAGCTGATAAGAGGGAGCTGTCCTTTATAATGGTGATAAATTCGTTCCCCAATGCTGGCAAAATATTTTTGATTGCTTGTGGCAAAATCACATAGCGCATCGCATTTTTAGGACGAATCCCTAACGAATAAGCCGCTTCTAGCTGACCTTTTGGAACCGCATTAATCCCAGCACGAACAGTCTCAGAAACATAAGCGCCACTGTTCATAGAGATAATCAAAATCCCTGGAATCAAGCGAGAAAGATCAACACCCAAAATCCCAACCTGAATAGTCGGAGCATTGATGTGCATAAGAGCAAAAGCAATCATAATCTGAACCATCATCGGTGTCCCGCGGAAAATCCAAACGTACAAGTTGGCGAGCCAAACAAGCGGTTTAAACTTTGACCGTTGCCCAAAAGCCAAGACAACACCCAAAATAGTTCCCAAAAAGACAACACAGATAGAAATGAGAACCGTCACAATAGCCCCATAGTTAAAATAAGGCAAATACTTAGGTAAAAAAGAAAAATTCATAGTCACACTGCTTTCTAAAATAGAATACTGTATGATTATAACATGTATTGAATTAAAATTCAAACTTTTTATCCGATTTATTCAAAAAAACTTTCAGCTGGTAGAATTAGCGAGAAATCTTAGTTTTTTCTAGTCAAGTTGGCCTCCTTTATGGTAAAATAGTAACGATAAGAAATGAAGGAGAATCAAAATGGAATCACATTTGGTTAGAATTATCAACCGCCTTGAAGCAATGGCAAAAGACGGCGGAAATTTAAAACGTAATTTTGAACGCGAAGGAGTTGTTGTTGCAGAAGTTGCATACAGCCACGACGAAGAAAACGGATCAATCTTTACCCTTCGTGATGTAGAAGCTCGCGAAACTTATACTTTTGACAGCATTGACTTGATTGCAATGGAGATTTACGAACTCCTTTACTAATACAAAACAAGCTGGGATTACACCCTGCATGTCTAACCAAAATCCTTTTTGTCTCACAAATAGGATTTTTTTATTCCCTAAAATCTCAAAAATTTTCATTGTAACAACTTCTCAAAGCTTCAATCTTTTTACTTGCTTTACACCCCAATCCTGTTATAATGAGAGTATAGAAATTTGACTATTTTTGACCTTTGAACAGGTCAGGATAAAGAAAGAAATGAGGTAGATGTATGCTTTGTCAAAACTGTAAAATTAACGACTCAACAATTCATCTTTACACCAATCTCAATGGAAAACAAAAACAAATTGACCTCTGTCAAAACTGCTATAAGATTATCAAGACAGATCCTAACAATAGCCTCTTTAAAGGTATGACGGATCTGAACAATCGTGACTTTGATCCCTTTGGTGATTTCTTCAATGACCTAAACAATTTTAGACCTTCTAACAATACTCCTCCGACTCCCCCAACCCAATCAGGTGGAGGTTACGGTGGAAACGGCGGTTATGGTTCCCAAAATCGTGGATCTGCTCAAACTCCACCACCAAGCCAAGAAAAAGGCCTGCTGGAAGAATTTGGTATCAACGTAACTGAGATTGCCCGTCGTGGAGACATTGACCCCGTTATTGGGCGCGACGATGAGATTATCCGTGTCATCGAAATTCTCAATCGCAGAACCAAGAATAATCCTGTTCTTATCGGTGAACCAGGTGTCGGAAAAACTGCCGTTGTCGAAGGTCTAGCTCAGAAAATCGTTGATGGCGACGTTCCACATAAACTCCAAGGTAAACAAGTCATCCGTCTGGATGTAGTTAGCCTAGTTCAAGGAACGGGTATCCGTGGACAATTTGAAGAACGCATGCAAAAACTCATGGAAGAAATTCGCAAACGTGAGGATATTATCCTCTTTATCGATGAAATCCATGAAATTGTCGGTGCTGGTTCTGCGGGCGATGGCAATATGGATGCAGGAAATATCCTCAAGCCAGCCCTTGCTCGTGGGGAACTGCAACTGGTCGGCGCTACTACTCTCAATGAATACCGTATCATTGAAAAGGATGCTGCCCTAGAGCGTCGTATGCAGCCTGTCAAAGTTGATGAACCAACAGTGGAAGAAACAATCACTATCCTCAAAGGAATTCAAAAGAAATACGAAGACTACCACCACGTTCAATATACTGATGCTGCAATTGAAGCAGCTGCAACTCTTTCCAATCGTTACATCCAAGATCGCTTCTTACCTGACAAGGCCATTGACCTCCTAGATGAAGCTGGTTCTAAGATGAACTTGACCTTGAATTTTGTCGATCCTAAAGTGATTGATCAACGCTTGATTGAGGCTGAAAATCTCAAATCTCAAGCTACACGGGAGGAAGATTTTGAGAAGGCCGCCTATTTCCGCGACCAGATTGCCAAGTATAAGGAAATGCAAAAGAAAAAGGTCACAGACCAAGATACTCCTATCATCAGTGAGAAAACCATTGAGCACATTATCGAGCAGAAAACAAATATCCCTGTTGGTGATTTAAAAGAGAAAGAACAATCTCAACTCATCCATCTAGCCGAAGATCTCAAGTCTCATGTTATTGGACAAGATGATGCAGTCGATAAGATTGCCAAGGCTATTCGCCGTAATCGTGTCGGTCTCGGTACCCCTAACCGTCCAATTGGAAGCTTCCTCTTTGTCGGACCAACTGGTGTCGGTAAGACAGAACTTTCCAAACAACTAGCTATCGAACTCTTTGGTTCTGCTGACAGTATGATTCGCTTTGATATGAGTGAATATATGGAAAAACACAGTGTAGCTAAGTTGGTCGGCGCCCCTCCAGGTTATGTTGGCTACGATGAGGCTGGGCAATTAACTGAAAAAATCCGTCGCAATCCATATTCTCTTATCCTCTTGGATGAAGTGGAAAAAGCTCATCCAGATGTCATGCATATGTTCCTTCAAGTCTTAGATGATGGACGTTTAACAGATGGTCAAGGACGTACCGTCAGCTTCAAGGATGCCATTATTATCATGACTTCAAATGCAGGTACAGGTAAGGCTGAAGCCAGCGTTGGATTTGGGGCTGCTAGAGAAGGACGTACCAACTCTGTTCTTGGTGAACTCGGTAACTTCTTTAGCCCAGAGTTTATGAACCGTTTTGATGGCATTATCGAATTTAAGGCTCTCAGCAAAGATAACCTCCTTCAGATTGTCGAGCTCATGCTTGCAGATGTTAACAAACGTCTTTCTAGCAACAATATTCATTTAGATGTAACTGAAAAGGTCAAAGAAAAATTAGTTGACCTCGGTTATGATCCAAAAATGGGAGCACGCCCACTTCGTCGTACTATTCAAGACTATATTGAGGACGCAATCACTGACTACTACCTTGAAAATCCAAGTGAAAAAGACCTAAAGGCAGTTATGACCAGCAAGGGCAAGATTCAAATCAAATCTGCCAAAAAAGCAGAAGTTAAAACTTCTGAGACAGAAAAATAAATACTATAGAAAAGGAGTAGAAAATGAAATTTTTCTGCTTCTTTTTGACTAAAATAACTGTAATTTCTTGACAGCTTGCCCTTTGTCCATTATGATAATAATAACGATACTAGATAATGAGGAAAATTCAATGGCAAACCCAACTTTTGGAGAAAAAAAAGCGAATACAGACTATGTTGCACGCTATGGAGTGTATGCAGTTATCCCTGACGCTGAACAAAAACAAATTGTTCTTGTTCAAGCACCTAATGGTGCTTGGTTCTTACCAGGTGGCGAAATTGAATCAGGTGAAAATCATCAGGAAGCCCTAAAGCGTGAATTGATTGAAGAGCTTGGTTTCACAGCTGAAATTGGTACCTATTACGGACAAGCTGACGAATATTTCTACTCTCGTCACCGTGATACCTACTACTACAATCCTGCCTACCTCTATGAAGCGACATCTTTCAAGGAAGTTCAAAAACCACTAGAAGACTTTAATCATATTGCCTGGTTCCCTATTGACGAGGCTATTGAAAATCTCAAACGTGGTAGTCACAAATGGGCCATTCAATCTTGGAAAAAACAGCATAAGATTGACTAAATCAAGCTACTTTATTCAAAAAGTGCTATAATAGTATTAGAAAATCGGAGGAAATGTTATGAAGCTTATCAATACGACAAACTCACACTCGCAACTTGTAAAAAGCCAGCTAGAGAGTACAGATGCAACTCTTGTTGAGGTCTATTCTGCTGGAAATACAGATGTTATTTTTACCCAAGCTCCGCTTCACTATGAAATCCTCATCTCAAATAAACACCGTGCTATTCGAGAAACTGAAATCGAAGCCATCCAAGAATTTTTCTTGAAACGTAAAATTGATAAGGACTCTATTGATGAGGCCAATATCAAAACCCTCTACTCAGAAAAATTAATTGGGATTTCAATTCCAATCAAATAAAATTTTGGAGAGATTAGAAAGCTATTGAACCTTATAGACCAAACATAGGTTCTGACTTGCTTTTTAAATCGTCTCCAATTTTTTATCTTGAGATCTTATCATACAAGATTTTATAGACAAATAATAAAAAAGATTTGATTCTGCTTCTCACACAATCAAATCTTTTTCTTTTATTAAAAACGAATCGTTTCACGTGTTTTCTCATATGAGGTAACAAAGCGGTTGGTTACACCAGGCTCTGCCACTTCCAATGCTTGAGAAATCTTGTCAAATGAAGCGTGATAATCAAATTCTTTTTCAAAAATATCTAAAGCTTCATTGAAGGCTTCTTGGATACGTTCATCAAATGAGCGATAGCGGTTAGAATATTGCAAGAGTTGCTCTGTCAAGGTTGCATACTGTACAATATTATAAGTTTCCGCCTCAAGCTCCTCCATATCCTTCGTTGCAATTTCAAGAATACGATTAACTGATTCTATATTGACTAAGTTTTGTTCTAATTCAGCCATGAGATCTTCCGTATTATTACTTGCTGTAAAGAATAACTTCAAGAAACTTTGTGGAATACCAGGTAGGTTCCGTTTTTCCATATATCTCTTGATTGTATGGAGACGATTAACATATACATTTGCTTTTTGACGTGCATTGATATCATCTTTCTCAATTCGTGCAAGACGCTCACTAACTGAAATCTGTTCATCTTCAATCTCTTTAAGATTTTCCTGTAAAGATTCAAGATTTTCTTCAAGAATTGAATATGCTTGAGTTGGTTCATCTTGATTTGAAGTTGCCTCAACAATAGCAGTCTCAAAGTTTTCTAATTCACCCTGTAAACGACGAACATGACTTGCATCTGACTCAGAAAGTAAATAGTTCTTACTCAAACGCTCAATATCTTCTATCAATAAAGCATTATTTTCCTTCATGTGTTGCAGATAAGTAGGAAGGGTTGCTACTAAACCTTCTACCACTTTCTGTGCCGCAATTTCTCTTGTAAAGATATCGTAAAGTGCATTAATCTCTTCTTGGATTTGAGTATTTTCATACTCTGCATTATCCAATTCTAGTTTCGCAATATTCTCATGATTTTTCTTGAGAGCTTCATAAAGCAGTTGGAAACGCGCTTCAATATCCGTTTCAGCAAAATGATAATTAGCATCTAAAAGCTTGCGGTAGCCATCTTCTAAATCTTCCAGTTGATCAGGTAGGTCTTTAGATAATGTTGCTACAATTGCTGGTATACGATCAACAATATGCGTTAAAGCCAAGATATGATTTTCAGCATTATCCAAAATCACAGCAGCTTCTACTGGGTCACCAGACGAGTTTAATGTTACAAACTGAGAAAACTCTGATTGGATATTTTCCAATTGCTTTTCGATTTCAGACAAACCTTGTCCATATTCTTCAGAATGATCAGCAACTCGGTGTTGCAACTCTTCAAACAAGTCCAAAGTATGAAGAACACGTCCACTATTTTTAGACTCTTGTTTCTCCAAATCTGCCAAAGCATTGCGAATTGCCGCAATATCTTCTTCAATCAAAGTAATTTGGCTCTCGATTTGATCAATTTGATGACTCGCTTTGAAAAAACGGAATGAGTTATTGTAGCCTTCTGCCTCGAAAAGATTATTTTCGATATCGGCAAAAGAATTAAGAGATAAATCAACCCATTTTTGATTCCATTCACGGAAAGTCACCTGACTTTGTCCAATCAAGTGCATATTTTTTACAGCTTCAACTTCATCATTAACTGGAAGATTGTACAGTTCTTCTTTTTTCTCTTCTAAAATTGCTAGTTTACTTTCATTGCGTTTCCTTACATAGATTGCGATAGCATAAGCAATGACCAATAAAACTGCAACTGCAATTATCAAATAAATTACTAGGCTAGCAGACATATTAAACTCCTTTTTTACTTGAAACAATCGTAATGATTATATCATATTTTTTAGACCAAGGGAACTACTTCTCCCGATTTTTTAGACATCAAGTGTACTATAGACAGCATTTTCTTCGATAAACTCACGACGAGGCTCTACTCTATCCCCCATCAACATATCAAAGATTTTATCTGCTTCTGCAGCATCATCCACAGAAACTCTGGCCATCAAGCGATGCTCGGGATCCATTGTTGTTTCCCATAACTGATGATCGTCCATTTCACCAAGACCTTTATACCTCTGAATAGTTGGTTTGGCACGACCTTCACTGTGGCGGGCTAAGGCTTCTTGGAGTTTAATTTCTTGGTCTGCTCCTGGCTGGATATATTCTTTAATTTCGCTTCCAACCTTGACACCATAGATTGGAGGTTGGGCGATATAAACATAACCAGCTTCTAGGATTGGTTTCATATAACGATAAATCAAGGTTAAAAGAAGGGTACGAATGTGGGCTCCATCGACATCGGCATCGGTCATCAAAACGAGTTTTTGGTAACGGGCTTTTGAAACATCAAATTCCGCACCAAATCCTGTTCCCATGGCTGTGAAAAGACTGCGAATTTCTTCGTTAGCTAGAATCTTATCCATACTTGCCTTTTCAACGTTCAAAATCTTACCTCGAATCGGAAGGATTGCCTGAAATTCACGGTTACGACCAGATTTTGCTGATCCACCAGCTGAGTCTCCTTCGACGATGAAGAGTTCTGTTTCCGCAGGATTGTTAGAAGAACAGTCTGCTAGTTTTCCTGGAAGGTTGGAAATTTCCAAACCAGATTTTTTACGAGTGACTTCACGCGCACGCTTGGCAGCAACACGAGCTTTGGCGGCCAAAATTCCTTTTTCCACAATTCTCTTGGCAATCTGTGGATTTTCCATGAGGAAATCAGAAAAGGCATCGCTGAAGAGACGATTGGTAATCTTGACCACTTCGCTATTTCCCAATTTTGTCTTGGTCTGTCCTTCAAACTGTGGATTTGGGTGTTTAACTGAGATAACTGCAGTTAATCCTTCGCGGACATCTTCCCCTGTTAGATTATCTTCATTGTCTTTCAGTAACTTATTCTTACGAGCATAATCGTTGATGACACGTGTCAAGGCTGTACGGAAACCTTGTTCATGCGTTCCACCTTCATGTGTATGAATATTATTGGCGAAACTCATGACATTTTCATGGTAACCCGTTGTGTACTGCATGGCTACTTCGACTGTGATATCATCCATTTCACCATCTGTGTAGATTGGTGTATCAAAGATTACATCCTTGTTCTCGTTGATATATTCAACGTAGCTAGCAATCCCACCTTCATAGTGGTAATGCTTAGTTTGTTCTAACCCCTCGCGCTTATCTGTAATTGAAATTTGAAGACCGCGATTTAGAAAGGCCAACTCTTGAATCCGTTTATTTAATTTATCGAAATCAAAGGTTGTTGTTTCAGTGAAGATTTCTGGGTCCGGTGTGAAGTGAACCGTTGTTCCAGTTCTATCTGTGTCCCCAACCACCTCAAGGTCTGCGACAACATGACCACGACGGTATTCTTGGTAGTGAATCTTACCGTTTTTGTGGACATGAACATCTAATTGAGTGGAAAGGGCATTAACTACTGATGACCCTACTCCGTGAAGACCACCTGAGACCTTATATCCGCCACCGCCAAACTTTCCTCCAGCATGAAGAACCGTAAAGACTGTCTCAACAGCAGGTCGGCCTGTTTTTTCCTGAATATCGACTGGGATCCCACGCCCATCATCGACAACAGTAATCGAATCATCTGGCTCAATAAAAACTTGAATATGGCTGGCAAATCCTGCCAAGGCCTCATCGATTGAGTTATCAACGATTTCCCAGACTAGATGGTGAAGACCTTCTTTTGAGGTTGACCCGATATACATCCCTGGACGCATACGAACAGCCTCTAAGCCCTCTAAAACTTGAATTTGACTGGCATCATAATCTTGTGCCTGCAGATTTTTGATTTCTTCTGTCATCTTTTTCCTTTTTCTTACATGTCTAATACTTGTCTTAAATTCACGATACTAGTAAACAAGTGGGTAGCTAGTCCTGCAGCTTGCCCAGCTTCGATATCAATCGGTCGATCACCAATGACAAGACCAGAGCTAATCTGATATTTTTCTCTTAAATAAATCATGGACTCAGGATCTGGTTTTCTCTTAAAGCCTGAGCTAGAAGTCACCACTTCTGTAAAATAAGCTGCTATAGAGGTTTTTTCTAAAATTTCCAAGACTTGATTATTTCGGTGAGAGACCAAAAAATGACGGCCACCTTGATTTGAGATATCTTTCAATAAATCAGAAACTCCATCAAATAAAATCGGATGTTCTAGCTCTCTGGCTTCATTTTCCTTATACTTTTCTAAAAAATTCTCTAAGTTGGGAGCGAATGTCTCAATCGCAAAATTAGTAGAAACCTTTAAAGCCTGATAGACACTATCATGGTCTTGTGTGATGCCATACAATGCCAATGTTTCAACAAATGCAGCTGTTGAAGTTTCGTAATTATCCAGTAAAGTTCCACCTAAATCCCAGATATAATCGTGATATTTCATACCCTTCATTATAGCATTTTTTTATGAAAAAAGCGATGATTTCCCTGAGTTTTCCACATAAAAAAACGAGAGGGTAACTCCCGTTTTATTGATTTTTACCAAAGACATCTCGATAGAGCATTCCTGTTCGTAAAGTCTCTGCATCTCCTCCTAGTTGATCCACCAACTCATAGGCAAAGGCAAGGGCTGTTGATGGACCTCGACTGGTTATCAAATGACCATCTACCACTACTGTTTCCTTGACATATTGACCATCAAGGATTTGCTCTTGAACACCATCATAGCAAGTAAACTTCTTGTTTTTCAATACTCCTGCTTGATTGAGGGCTATTGGCGCCGCACAAATAGCTGCCAGTTTCTTCCCTTCTCGTTCGAAGCTTTGCAACTCTTGAATCAAGGCCTGATTATCGCGCAAATGTGCAGAACCAGGCATCCCTCCAGGAAGGACAATCATGTCATAGTCTGATAAATCACCCTCAAAGACACGATCTGCTCTTACTTGGATTGCGTGCGAACCCGTCACTTGCTCTTCAAATCCTACCATATCACAAGTAATATTAGCACGACGCAAAACATCCACAACTGTCAAAGCTTCAATTTCTTCAAAGCCCTGAGCTAACATAACGGCTACTTTAACCATGATTTTCTCCTTATTTGATTTGTTTTAATACAACCTTTTTCCGCTTGAATCGGACTTTTCCACTCTTTTCTTCAGCTAGGTTTGTCTGGTAACTCATCGATAAAAGCAAGCCAACACCAATCAAGTTACTGATAATAGCCGATCCTCCTTGCGAAATAAAAGGCAAGGGAATCCCAGTCAAAGGAAGCAAGCCCGTCACAGCGCCGATATTTTCAAAAATGTGGAAGAGCAACATCATAATCAAACCTGTAGAAATATAGGTGTAGAACTGGTTATTTGATTTAAGAGTAATCTTCAACATACGGTAAATCAGCATGAGATAAAGGGCAATAACAAGGACAGAGCCAATAAAGCCAAAATCTTCTGCAATGACCGTGAAAATCATATCCGACTCTCGAACTGGAATAAGCAGATTAGAAGCATTAAAACCTTGACCAAATAATCCACCGCTCCCAATGGCGATTTGTCCTTGAGCCTGCTGGTAAGTGGTTGTTTGGGCAAAGTCAAATGGATTGAGCCAAGCCAAGATACGATTGATTTGGTAGGTCGGCATCCCCAATTGATGGAGAAAAGCACGACCGCCCTTACTGATAAAAATGGCTAAGAAACCAGCAACTCCTGTTACAGCAGTCACAAATACTGGAATAATAATTTTCCAAGAAACTCCTGATAGTAAGACGATTCCTGAGAAAATGGCTACAAAAACCAAAGCCGTCCCCAAGTCACTTTGAAGTGCCAAAAGAACTAGGACTGGAATGGTAAAGACAATCATCCAAAAAATTAACAAAAAGTCCAGCGGAACCGTGCGTCTCCATTCCTTATGCTTTTTGGTAAACTGGACAATGACACGGGCCAACATGAGGATATAGGATATCTTCATAAATTCTGACGGTTGGAATAGGGTAATTCCATTTATTGATACCCAGTTTTTGGCACCCGTTGATGCAACTAGGCTTGGATTATAAAAGACAATCGGCAAGACCATGAGTCCCAAACCTAACATATATAGAAAAGGGGTCACTTTCCAAAGAAATTCTGTATTAAAGAGCATGACCACAAAACCAATCACAAGCCCCAAGGCAATCCAGGCGACCTGCTGCCCTAAAATGGGCAGAATATTGTTTGGATAATCATGACTAACAGCTATATAGATAGCCACCACGCCAATAACCAGTAGAAAAAATACTGGCAATAGCAAACTATAATCGACTCTAGAGTCGAGAGAACGTTTCATATATACTAACCTTATACTTTCATACAATACTATTTATCAAAGTTCATTTAAAAATTTATCAATAGCCTCATCAACTTCGGATCGAGAGACGGTTTTAACAGTCGCTTCTTTTGCTAGAGAAGTCACTATTTGCTTGCCATATCGTTTTCCGACAATTCTCCTATCCAGAATGAGGGTTAAGGAACGTTGGTGTTCACGTCTCATACTTCTTCCCAAAGCCTGTTTTAAACGAATAATAGCCATGGGCAATTGATAATCATAAAAGGCATTTTTCCCTTCTTGAATTAGTTCCTGATTGATCTTTTTCGTCAAGGGTTCTTGGGGATTTTGGAAAGGAAGTCTCGGTACAACTTGAATCACAAAAGGATGACTCGAAAAGTCAACTCCCTCCCAGAAACTTGCTGCACCAAGCAAGATTTGTTGTTCTCCTTTTTCAAAGCGTTTCTTCAGTTGATGAACATCACCATTTTTATACTGGGCTAAATGACTTACAGGGAGTAAATCCGATACTGCTAGAAGCATGTCTTTGGCAGTAAAGAGAGCCAAAATCGGTTGTTGGAAAGCTTGAACATCCATCAGCAAATCAGCTACCTCTTGGGCATAGACTTCTAAGGAGGTTTCTGTCACCAGGGGAAAATCTTTGACCAAGACCACTTCTTGATCCTGTGTTTTACAAGCTTCAATCTTAACAAATTTAGCTTCGGGATAGCCTAACAGGTCTGCCAAAGAAACTCTTTGACTAATCTCAAGAGTGGCCGACACTCCCAAGACTTGACATGAATCAGGCACTAAGGAAGATAGAAGAATACGGCCTGATTTCGTAGAAGAAATCTGAATTTTCTTTTGACTCGTTTCAGTTGCTTCAAGCCAGTAATCTCGGTCAGCTGTAAAATAGCGAACTAACTCCTCAAAGCCTTCTACTTCTAATTCTGAAAAATACTGGTGGAGATTGGCAAGAGAATCTAAGATATTTTTCTTAGATTTTCCAGACTGAAATTGTTCGATCAAGTAAAGGCACTCAAAGCGAATGCTTTCTAGTATTCGTTGTTGGACCTTATTTTGCTCCTCCAGTAAAGCCTTATCAAGTAAATCGATAATAGACTGGATATCGTAGGTCTCTTGAAGCAGATTTTCTAGAGCTAACAAGATCTTTTGAACTTCATCAATAATCAATAAACGGTCACTGACAAATTCAGGATTATCTTCAAGTCTGGTTACAAGATAGGCATGATTGGTCACTAAAAGCTTGCAGGTTTGTGCCCTTTCTTGACTATGTTTCCAAAAATCTTCCGTCACAAATAAGCTCTTGGATGATAAATTCCCGTCATGACGAAGATCTGTCAGAAAATGTTGGTAACGGTAGAGTTGCCCAATTTCATCCAAATCTCCTGTCTCTGTCTCAGTCAACCAGACCAAGAGTTGCATTTTAAAACGTCTAAATAAGCGATTTTCATCATTTTCCTGCAAGGAACGATAAAAGGCATCCAGCTTCAGATAATTGTGTGGTCCCTTTAAACTATAAATATCTATATGGAACACTTCCTTGAGACGTTTACCTTCTTCTTCCATGATTTGATTTTGAAGAATCTTTGTCGGAACACTAAGGACAATTTGACGCTCTTTCATTTGAGATAAAGCGGGTAAGAGATAGCCATAAGTTTTCCCAATCCCAGTCGGCGCTTGAATTAGTGAGACAGGCTCATCTTTCAATAGCAAGCCAACCTCTTTAGCAAAATTTTCTTGCTCCTCCCTCACTTCAAGGTTCAATAGAGAAATGTTTTTAGAAAAATCTTGAGATAGTTTTCGTGACTCCAGGGGAGCTGTAGTTTTCTTGAAATATAGTCCTTGAACTTGGACCAAGTCTGGAGAACTCAGGATGGATTGACTTCGATAAATTTCTTCAATAACCAGGTAGGACTCATATAGGAGGGCGTCAGCCATTTCCAACAGGCGTTCCAAAAGACCTTTCGGAAGCTGAGCCATCTTTTCTCGTAGAAAAAGGAGTAATTCCGCAGTAGCTTGGGCATCTGAAAGGGCTGTGTGGGCGTGTTTTAGAGGAATTCCTAATTCCTGACACAAAATCGGTAAACTATATTTTTCCAGTTCAGGGAAAAAGACTTGTGCCAATTCAACCGTATCAACACGAGGATTTCTTAGCTCATAACCTTCAAAAAATAAATTTTCCGCCAAAAGATTAGCATCAAACTGAACATTATGGGCTACAAAAATCCCATCCTCCACCAAGTCAAAGATTTTTCTGGCAACCTGCGAAAAATCAGGTGCTTGCGCCAGACGTTGGTCTGTCAATCCTGTCAATTCTTTAATATGAGCATCCAAGGGTTCGTGTGGATTGACATCCGTCGTATAGTGATCGACGATTTTTCCATCCTCAATCACAACAATTCCCACTTGGATAATTTTAGCCTTACTACCTGTGCTAGTTGCCTCTAAATCCACCACAACATAGCGATTACCAATCGTTTTCATTATAAAAAATTATACCAAAAAAAGGGCCATTTGGCACCTGCAAACATATGATAATTTTCAAACTCAAGAAGGTCACTTTTCTTAAAAATCCTAGTAAATAGAGCATCCTAGCCTACTTATTTTTTGAAAATATTGGAGAATAAGAAAAATTGAGAGAAGAAATGTTTGCATCTTCCCTCTCTCAACTATCCATTTACTTTATTTAACCATGTCAGGATCGTAATCATAGAATCCTGTATCAAGGAAACGGTTTTTAGGGTGTAACTTGCGTACTTCTTCATCTAGCAAGAAGGCTTGGTCATGGCTAAAGTTACCCTCTTGAATCAAGCTGCGCGCTTGGATAAAGAGTTTTGCAATCTCAACAAAGTTCTGACCTGGAGTGTAGAGCCCTTCTAGTTTCCAGTGAGTGAAACCATGCTCCACCAATTCTGTCAATTTGGTCATCAAATCAAGGTCGTTATTGGCAAAGATGTGAGTACCATGATTGTCTTCAAAAATGGAATAGTGACTCTCTGGGTCACTTGGCTCAGCCAAGAAGAGGTCACGCTTGCGCGTCTTTTCATCATCGATGTGCGTAAAGTTATAGTAGTTTTGCAAGAGTGGACGTTTAGAATGATGGATGACACTAGCACCGTAAACCAAAACTTCAGCAGGAATTTCCAAAATCTCTGGCATTTTGAAGAGTTCAGCTGATGGAATTTCACGCGCCAAAACAGCCTCAGATGCGCCAGCCTTTTGTCCCCAGAAGTTGATCTGACGACTGCTTGTCACCATGGTTGATGCATCGTAGATGGTTTTAAAGGAATAACCATCGCGATTGACCACATAAAAGACACCTGCATCCCCAATTGTAATGTAATCTGTCTTGATTTCTTCCAAGAAGTCCAGGAAAGGCTTGATATGGTCCATCATATCTTGGTGCATGAGGGCATTGACTGCAACAATCAATTCCTTACCAGCATCATGAACCAGCTTAGCGATTTCACGCAATTGGTCATGACTAAAGGTTGTTGGCAGACGAAGGCCAAAATCTTTCTCACCGACATAGATACGGTCTACGCCAGCTTCGAGTAGTTGTTCAACTTGTTCAATACTTTCAGCAGTTGCTGTAATGATAATCTTTTCCATAAGAAAAATTATACCACATTTCTCCAAAATCAGCCAAGACTTATCAGAGTTTTACAAATAGGAATTATTTCAGGCTAACTTCTCAAAGTGGGATTTAGTCTAATACTCTTCAAACCACGTCAGCTTTATCTGCAACCTCAAAGCGGTGCTTTGAGCAACCTGAGGATAGCTTCCTAGTTTGCTCTTTGTTTTGCATTGAGTATAAAACAGATTTTTATAAGAATAACTAGATAAAGGTAGACCCGGAAGTATAAGAGAGTTCGCCAGTAACAATTTACTTTGTACACTATCCATAAATAGCAAACATCTCAAGCTCCATTAATCTTCAAAACATCATAGATAAAATCTAGTACCAAATTTAAGCAATTGATGCTATAGGATTTATACATTGTTAAAAATTTCTAGTCGTTTTGTTCTTATGATAAGAAAAATGGCATAGAAAAACGAGTATATCCAACTACGGAAATGCTCGTTTTTTTGCTAGTTAGAAGTGGTTTTTTGCTCAGCTTCATTTCTTTTTATAAAATGTATCAAGCAAGCGACCAACTATCTCATCTTTTTTCTATTTCTGTCAATATGCGTGACAGGTAGTAATGATAGCCAAAAATAGCAAGACCAAGCAGAAGGATAAGAGCACCTACTCCCAAGCTGATGGCAAGGATAGAAGAGAGAGACCGAACCAAGAATAAGCTCCCTATTACAAGGGCCATTAAGATTGCACTATAAATAAAAATCAAAACAATTGCTACTATACGATTTGAACGGTTCACCAGGTCCGTAATGTTACTCCAATTGGTTGACAAATTTTTCACGTCCTTAAGGTAATGGTGGCAAGAAAGGATGACACTGGCAAGGATCCATGCCACAAGGAGATAAATCATCGAAAGGATGGGTAAGCCTAGATATAGAGAAAGACCAAGTAAAGTCAGAACTGGTAAAAAGGACTGGACAGCAAATATAATCCAAAATTTCACTTTCACATAACGAGCAAAGTCAAAGGGTAAACTCTTAAGAAAATCAACATTTTCCCTCTCCAAGGACAAGGCAATTGAATGCAGGCTGGTGATATTGTTATTGACAACTGCTATAAAGAGAGCTATAAAAAACAAGGGTAACCAGTATGGAGGATGAATGTCTGGAACTATCTGAGAATCTCGGATTTTGGAAATCAGACCAATCATCATGAGATAAGGAAGAAAAGCACTTGTAAAAAGCACTGTAATCACGCCAGTTCCCTGTCCCAAGAGGGTGAGGTGGTAGCGTAAAACCATACGGAAAAAGCCCTTTTTATTAGTAGTTGAAATTCTCTCCTTATTGCGACGTTCTTTCTTGACCTTCTCCTCACTGTTAAGCAGAATCACGTCATAAAAATGAGGAAGAACCTTCTTTTTGGTCAGGTAAAGCAAGAAAACAGTTAAAGCTATCCAAGCTAACAGACCCAGTATGGCTTCTGTCGAAAAAGGCTCCACTGCTATTTTGTAAAAGATATGAAGAGGATAAAGGAGAAATGGAATGTCTCTAACTTTGTCAACAATACTTCCAAAAGTCGACTGTAGAAAGAGGACAAATATTAAAGGTATGAGAACCCCTATCCCAATCATCACATTCGAAAAAATAGACTGATACTTTCTGAAGACCCTAGTCTGAGCCAAGAAATGTACTGCCACTACCATCACTAAAGTAACAGAGACAAATAATAAGGCCAAGGACAGCAACATCAAAGGCAAGCCCAGCCAAAGAGAAGGAGCTAGCCTAATATAGAGGACTAGAAAATAAGCTAGGATTGGTACAATTCCAGCTAGAGCTGGCAAGAGAACAGACAGTCCTTTAGCAATTATAATCTCTGATTCTTTAAAGGCATAGGGCCTATACGATGCCAAGTCCTTACTCTCATAAAAGACATTGTAAAATGCAGTGAAAGAAGTTGAAAAGGCAAGCACCAGTAAAATAGCAACCATGCTACTAAAAAAACTTGGCATTTCATCAAAAGGAAAACGAAAGGCTATATTTATAAACATTAATAGCATCAAGAGACTAGAAAAAATGTAAGAACTTAGGACTCTAGCGGAAACATTTACTTTTTTCCCAGGATTCTTAGCCTGCTTCTTTCGTAGGTTAGCCAGATTCGCTTCTTGAGATGAATAGAGGATATTGATATCAACTAATTTTTTAATGACCTTGAGACGCATCTGAAACCTCCTCTTTTCTACCAGCAAGGCTAAGGTAGATACTTTCCAAAGACTGGTCTGGGTGGTCTTTTCTCAAGTCCTCTACCTTACCACAATAGATCAAATGCCCCTTTTTCAAAATAGCAATCCGATCACAGACTTGCTCAGCTACCTCTAGGACATGGGTTGAAAACAAAACTGTCTTGCCTTTTTGTGCATGTTCCTTCATCATTTGCTTCAAATCAAAGGCAGCCTGGGGATCCAAACCAGTCAAGGGTTCGTCCAAAACCCAAATATCGGGATCGGACAAGAGTGCCCCGATGACAAAGACTTTCTGACGCATTCCGTGAGAAAGGGTTTCAATAACCTGATAGCGATTTTCAGCAAAATCAAAAACGTTCAATAGCCTAGCTAGACTAGCCTCCAAGTCAGAGCTAGTCAGATCATAGGATGAAGCAATCAATTCCCAAAATTCATTGGCCGTTAAACGTAAAAATAAGTCAGGCGAGTCTGCAACGTAGCCAATCTTTCGTTTGATCGCCAAGCGATTTTCCGATAAATCCTGACCGTCTACCAAAATACGACCACTGCTAGGCGAAATGATACTGACTAAGGATTTTATGGTGGTCGATTTTCCAGCCCCATTATGGCCAATCAAGCCCATAATCTCCCCATTTTCAATCTGCAGATTGAGATTGCTCAAAGCCTCTTTATCACCATACAACTTACTAACATTTTGAAATTCAATCATGGGATGACTCCTATCTTTATCTATATTACATACTATTATACTAGCACTTTGATACAAAAAAATCAATACTTTATTTTAAGTAGTTAAAATAGTTTCCTTCTATTTTATGCAAACGTTGGCGCTAACCAATACTTTATGATAGAATAAAGAACAAGATTGACAAGTAAGAGGAAACATCATGCAAAATCAAACACTCATGCAATACTTTGAATGGTATCTGCCCCACGATGGTCAGCACTGGACGCGTCTGGCTGAAGATGCTCCACACCTAGCTGATCTCGGTATCAGCCACGTCTGGATGCCACCAGCTTTCAAGGCTACCAATGAAAAAGATGTAGGTTATGGGGTCTATGACCTATTTGACCTTGGTGAGTTTAACCAAAAAGGTACTGTCCGCACCAAGTATGGTTTTAAAGAAGACTATCTTCAAGCTATTCAAACCCTAAAAGCACAGGGAATCCAGCCTATGGCCGATGTGGTACTCAATCACAAGGCTGCGGCCGATCACATGGAAGCTTTTCAGGTTATTGAAGTGGATCCTGTAGACCGTACAGTTGAACTTGGAGAACCCTTCACCATCAATGGCTGGACTAGTTTTACCTTCGATGGTCGCCAAGATACCTACAATGACTTCCACTGGCACTGGTACCACTTCACCGGTACAGACTACGATGCCAAACGCCGTAAGTCTGGGATTTATCTGATCCAAGGGGACAATAAGGGCTGGGCCAACGAGGAATTGGTCGATAACGAAAACGGTAACTACGACTACCTCATGTATGCCGACCTAGACTTTAAGCATCCTGAAGTCATCCAAAATATCTATGACTGGGCTGACTGGTTCATGGAGACGACTAGTATTGCTGGTTTCCGTTTGGATGCCGTTAAGCACATTGACTCTTTCTTCATGAGCAATTTTATCCGCGATATGAAGGAAAAATACGGTGAGGATTTCTATGTTTTTGGTGAATTTTGGAATCCAGACAAGGAAGCCAATCTGGACTATCTTGAAAAAACGGAAGAACGCTTTGACCTTGTCGATGTTCGTCTCCACCAGAATCTCTTTGATGCTAGCCGAGCAGGTTCCAACTATGACCTTCGTGGTATTTTTACAGATAGCTTGGTTGAACTCAAACCTTACAAGGCTGTAACCTTTGTCGACAACCACGATACCCAACGTGGTCAGGCTCTTGAGTCTACTGTTGAAGAATGGTTCAAACCAGCAGCCTATGCCCTCATTCTGTTACGCCAAAATGGCCTTCCATGTGTCTTTTACGGCGACTACTATGGAATTTCAGGGCAATATGCTCAACAAGATTTCAAAGAAGTCCTTGACCGCCTCCTAGCCATCCGAAAAAATTTGGCCTATGGAGAACAAAATGACTACTTTGATGACCCTAACTGTATCGGTTGGGTACGTTCAGGTGCTGAAAATCAATCCCCAATCGCAGTCCTTATCTCAAATGACCAAGAAAACAGCAAGTCAATGTTTGTCGGCCAAGAATGGGCTAACCAAACCTTTGTAGATTTACTTGAAAACCACCAAGGTCAAGTTATAATTGATGAGGAAGGTTATGGACAATTCCCAGTCTCAGCTGCTTCGGTAAGTGTCTGGGCAGCCAATACTATTTAATAGTTCATAATATTCAAGCCAGATCCAATCGGATTTGGCTTTTTTGTAGTCAAAAAAAGACCTACCCAAATGGATAGATCTTTATACTCAATGAAAATCAAAGAGCAAACTAGGAAGCTAGCCGCAGGTTGCTCAAAGCACTGCTTTGAGGTTGTAGATAAGACTGACGAAGTCAGTCTCATATAAAATCCAAGGCGAAGCTGACGTTGTTTGAAGAGATTTTCGAAGAGTATTACTTGATTACAATTTACCTGCTACTGCATCCAACAATTCTTGGATTTTAGCTTGGTTGCTTCCTCCTGCCATGGCCATGTCTGGTTTACCACCACCACGTCCATCGACGATTGGTGCTAATTCTTTGACAAGGTTTCCTGCATGAAGGTCTTTTGTCTTGCTTGCTACAAGGACATTGACTTTGTCACCGATAGCGGCAACTAGAACAAGAAGATCAGAGTAGTCTTTTTGTTTCCAATTATCTGCAAAGGTACGAAGGGCACCGGCATCTGATACAGACACTTGACTAGCAATGTAACGGTGACCGTTGACTTCCTTCACATCCTTGAAGATGTCGCCTGCAGCTGCAGCTGCGGCTTTTTCTTTCAACTCAGCATTTTCTTTTTGCAATTGACGAAGTTGTTCTTGAAGTCCTTCTACCTTGTGAGGTACTTCTTTAAGTTGAGGTGCTTTCAAGGTTGCTGCGACTGCTTTAAGAGCATCTTCTTGTTCACGGTAGGCTTCAAAGGCTTCCTTACCAGTCACTGCCAAGATACGGCGAGTTCCTGAACCGATCCCTTCTTCTTTGACAATCTTGAAGAGACCAATTTCAGAAGTGTTGCCAACGTGGGTACCACCACAAAGCTCGATAGAGTAGTCACCGATAGTAACAACACGGACTTCCTTGCCGTATTTCTCACCAAAGAGAGCCATAGCTCCCATTTCTTTGGCAGTGTCAATATCAGTTTCAACTGTCTTAACCTCAAGAGCTTCCCAGATTTTTTCGTTGACTTGCTGCTCAATGGCACGCAATTCTTCAGCAGTTACAGCTTGGAAGTGGGTAAAGTCAAATCTAAGGAATTCAACTTCGTTAAGAGATCCTGCTTGTGTTGCGTGGTTTCCAAGGATGTTGTGAAGAGCAGCGTGAAGCAAGTGAGTCGCAGTGTGGTTTTTCATGACACGGTGACGACGATTTGTATCAATTGCCAAGGTATATTCTTGGTTCAAAGCAAGTGGTGCATGGACTTCAACAGTGTGAAGGGCTTGTCCGTTTGGTGCTTTTTGAACATTGGTCACAGTAGCCACAAGGTTTCCTGCAGCATCCAAGATTTGACCGTGGTCAGCTACCTGTCCACCCATTTCAGCGTAGAATGGCGTTTCCGCAAAGATAAGAGAGGCAATTCCTTCTGACACAGCTTCTACTTCTGCATTGTCAGCCACGATAGCCACCAATTTAGAAGACAATTGGCTAGCATTGTAGTTGAAGACACTTTCTACTGTGATGTTTTGAAGGGTTTCATTTTGCATACCCATTGAACCACCTTTAACAGCTGATGCACGCGCGCGTTCTTGCTGTTCTTTCATGGCTGCTTCAAAACCTTCACGGTCCACAGTCATATCAGCTTCTTCAGCGATTTCTTCAGTCAATTCAACTGGGAATCCATAAGTGTCATAAAGCTTGAAGACATCTGAACCAGCAATGACAGATTGACCTTTTTCTTTCAAGTCAGCTACGATGCCTTGGGCAAAGTGTTGACCTGAGTGAAGGGTACGGGCAAATGATTCTTCCTCGCTCTTCACGATTTTCTCAATAAAGTCACGTTTTTCAAGCACTTCTGGGTAGTAGCTTTCCATGATTTTTCCAACAGTTGGAACGAGTTTGTAAAGGAAAGGCTCGTTGATACCCAATTTTTGACCATGCATAGACGCACGACGAAGGAGACGACGAAGGACATAACCACGACCTTCATTTCCTGGAAGGGCACCATCACCGATGGCAAACGAAAGAGAACGGATGTGGTCAGCGATAACCTTAAAGCTCATGTTATCGCCATCTTGGTCATAAACCTTACCAGACAATTTCTCCACTTCACGAATGATAGGCATGAATAGGTCTGTTTCAAAGTTTGTCTTAGCCCCTTGGATAACCGCCACCAAACGCTCCAAACCAGCGCCCGTATCAATGTTCTTGTGTGGCAATTCCTTGTATTCGCTACGAGGAACAGCAGGATCTGCGTTAAATTGTGACAAAACGATGTTCCAGATTTCGATATAACGGTCGTTTTCGATATCTTCTGCAAGCAGGCGAAGACCGATATTTTCCGGGTCAAAGGCTTCACCACGGTCAAAGAAGATTTCTGTATCTGGTCCAGAAGGTCCAGCACCGATTTCCCAGAAGTTATCCTCGATTGGAATCAAGTGACTTGGATCCACTCCCACTTCAATCCAGCGGTTGTATGAATCTTTATCATCTGGATAGTAGGTCATGTAAAGTTTCTCAGCTGGGAAGTCAAACCATTCTGGGCTTGTCAAGAGCTCATAAGCCCAAGTGATCGCTTCGTCACGGAAGTAATCCCCGATAGAGAAGTTCCCCAACATTTCAAACATGGTATGGTGACGTGCAGTCTTCCCTACGTTTTCGATATCGTTGGTACGGATAGCCTTTTGGGCATTGGTAATACGTGGATTTTCAGGAATGATGGTCCCATCAAAGTATTTCTTAAGGGTTGCTACCCCAGAGTTGATCCACAAAAGAGTTGGGTCGTTTACAGGAACCAAACTTACTGATGGTTCTACTGAGTGACCTTTGGTCGCCCAGAAGTCAAGCCACATTTGGCGTACTTGTGCACTAGATAGTTGTTTCATATTGTCTCCTTATTTACTTGTTTAATGTGATTGGCTTTCCAGCATTTCCACATAGTCAATCGCGACACAGAGGGAAATGACTAGGTCTGCATAAGCGTCCTCTAGAACCGTTACGGTATAGGTAGAGGTCAGATGGAAGAGTTCCTTCTTAATTTCTGCAATCAGCTGATCGCGATCATCAAGCAATTTGAAATCCAAATCCCAGATATTGCCCTCGATACGAAGACCCAGATTATCAAACTCATACTTATCTCGCCAGAAGGTCAACTTCTTGCGAATGACAAAACTCGAGCCATCCCGAAGCTGAATCTCAAAACGAGGAAGCAAGGTCAAGATTTCTTTACTAATCTGACTGATCTGTTCACCATTAGCATCATAGATAGTAAAAGTTTTGGGAATCTTAAAAAATGATCCCTCCACCTGATAGGCGATCTCTCCTCTGTCATCCTTGATAGCGAAGCGTTCGCCTCCAAGACGAAACTTTTGTTTGACAAGAAATGTTTTCATCAACACCTCCAAAAATCAAAAGACAAGCTCATATCACGAAGGGCGAAAAACCGCGGTACCACCTTCATTCAATGAACTTGTCATTCTCTTATTATTATGCAATTGTATGATTGAGTAGCATGAGTTCCTAGCTTAGATGGCTCGCAGCACCGCCATTTCTCTGGACTAAGACAACTGAAAATCAATTCTCAACTTTCTTATTATAACGTTTTTTTAAGTCTGCGTCAACTGGAAATCATCTCCGTTGAATCAGACCCATTCCCTACATCTCAGATTACTTTTTCAGGATATATTTTTTCTTACTGCCATTTTTCTTTTTATCCCAACTTTTATCCCAAAGTTTCGAATTGCTAAATATAGCTACGCAAATATTTGCAAATATAAAGTTTCCTATCACCAAATATATAGACTCAGTTGTTAGGTATTGTCAATCCAAACCATCCTTTAGATAAAATAGTATATATGTTTGCTGAACAGTCAAAAAGGTTGGCCAGAAACTTTTTTTGAAAAAAGTAGACACTTTCATTATTTGTTACCGCTCTCTGTAAGGTTAAACTTAGTATACTACTGGGCAAGCAAATAAGCAACTACCATAGAAAAACATACAGTTACAAAAATTGCCTTCTATTAAGAAAACGAACCAGCTTAACTGATTCGTTTCGTGATTGCTAACTCCTACTTCCGATACATTTTAAACTGTAGGAAGAGGTCGCTATATTTTCCTGTCCATTTATGGTCAAATTTCTCATAAACTTCTAGGTGTTTCATGGTTTCAGCATCTGGATAAAAGGCCTTGTCTTCTTTTTTCTCCTCTGGGAGCAATTCCTTAGCTGGTAGGTTTGGTGTTGAATAGCCAACATACTCCGCATTTTTGAGGGCATTTTCGGGTTTCAACATAAAGTTGATAAAGGCATAGGCTGCATCTTGGTTTTTGACTGTTTTGGGAATAACCATATTGTCAAACCAAAGGTTGCTGGCCTCAGTCGGAACCACATAGCGTAGATTTTCATTTTTTTCTAGCATTTGGCTGGCTTCCCCAGAGAAGGTCACACCGATTGCAGCGTTATTCTGAATCATGTAGCCCTTCATCTCGTCGGCAACGATGGCCTTGATATTTGGAGTCAGTTTATAGAGCTTGTCTACTGTCTCTTCTAACTGCTGGGTATCCTTGGAGTTGAGGCTGTAGCCTAGGGAGTTGAGCCCCAGTCCCAGCACCTCACGCGCCCCATCAAAGAGCATGATAGAGTTCTTATACTCTGGCTTCCAGAGGTCATCCCAATGCTCAGGCGCTTCATCTACCATAGTTTCATTGTAGACAATTCCCAATGTTCCCCAGAAGTAAGGGATGGAGAATTTATTGCCTGGGTCAAAGGACTGGTTGAGGAACTCTGGTCCGATATTTTCAAGACCTTCAAGTTTTGAATAGTCAAGCGGTACCAAGAGGTCTTCGTCCTTCATCTTGTTAATCATGTATTCACTAGGAATGGCAATATCGTAGGTCGTTCCACCCTGCTTAATCTTGGTATACATGGCTTCGTTGGAGTCAAAGGTCTCGTACTGGACTTGGATTCCTGTTTCTTCTGTGAATTGCTCCAAGAGTTCTGGATCGATATAGTCACCCCAGTTGTAGATAACCAGTTTTTGACTATCTCGGCTATTGATTTTACTGTCTAGATGCGTCGCAATTCCCCATAAGACTAGAATAATGGCTACGATTCCTGCTAAAAATGAATAGAGTTTTTTCATGCTTGCTCCTCCTTCTCACGTGAGATAAAGTAATATCCAACCACTAGGATAATACTAAAGAGAAAGACGAGGGCAGACAGGGCATTGATTTCTAGCGAAATCCCCTTGCGAGCACGAGAGTAAATCTCGACGGACAGGGTTGAAAAGCCATTTCCCGTTACAAAGAAGGTCACAGCAAAGTCATCTAGCGAATAGGTGAAGGCCATGAAATAACCAGCAATGATAGACGGAGTCAGGTAAGGAAGCATAATTTCCTTGAACATCTGAAATTGACTGGCTCCCAAGTCATAGGCCGCATGAATCATGTCACCGTTCATTTCCTTGAGACGAGGCAAGACCATCAAGACCACGATAGGAATGGAGAAGGCCACGTGACTAGAAAGAACAGTCAAAAAGCCAAGTGAAAACTTGAGTTGGGTAAAGAGAATCAAGAAGCTGGCACCAATCATAACATCAGGCGCAACCATGAGGATATTATTGAGTGAAAGAAAGGCTTCTTGGTATTTCTTACGAGACTGGTAGATGTAAATAGCTCCAAAAGTCCCGATAATCGTCGCTATCAATGCTGACAGAAAGGCCAAGAAAAAGGTCTGGGTCACAATTAACATAAGGCGACCATCGCCAAACATGGTTTTAAAATGACTCAAACTAAAGCCTGTAAAGCTATTCATGTCGTTGCCTGCATTAAAGGCATAGCCAATCAAGTAAAATATTGGCAGGTAGAGGACAAGAAAGACCAGTCCCAGATATAGATTAGCAAATTTTTTCATCGTTCTCTCCTTTCCTTGGTCACCCACATGGTGATAAACATGGTCAGGATGAGAATTACACCGATGGTTGAACCCATACCGTAGTTGTCATTGGTCAGGAAGTTCTGCTCAATGGCTGTCCCCAAGGTGATAACGCGGTTCCCACCAATCAAACGGGTCAGCATGAAGAGACTCAAGCTGGGGATAAAGACCGACTGAACCCCACTTCGCACCCCATTCATAGATAGAGGGAAGATGACATGGCGGAAGGTCTCCCACTTGGTCGCACCGAGGTCGTAGCTGGCATTGATGAGGTTATTATCCATATCATCCAAGACATTGAAAATCGGCAAAATCATAAAGGGAAGCTCGATGTAGCTTGCGACAAAGATAAAGGAGAAATCGGTAAAGAGCAACTGTTGTGAACCGATTCCGATAAATTCCAAGAATTGGTTAATAGAGCCATTTTGACCAAAAATCCCGATAAAGGCATAGGCCTTGAGGAGCAAATTGATCCAGGTTGGCAGGATAATCAGCATGAGCCAGAGTTGACGGTGCTTGAGACGGGTCAAAAAGAGGGCTGTTGGATAGCTGATAAGCAAAGTCACAAAGGTCACAATTCCTGCATAGAGTACAGAGTTGAAACTCATTTTTAGGTAGGTCAAGTTTTGTGACGCAAAGTAGGACTTATAATTTTCTAAACTGAACTGGCCTTCGATGTTGAAAAAGGATTGACCGAAAATCAAGACCAAGGGTGCCAGGACAAAGAGGGCAATCCAGAGCATGTAGGGCACTACAAAGAGTTTAGATCTTGTTTTCTTCATCTCTTTCCTCCTCGATTGCATTGATCAGACCTGCTTCTTGCTCTTCGATTTCCACGTATTCTTCGATACGAGCATCGAACTCTTCCTCTGTTTCATTGAGACGCATGATATGGATGTCTTCCGGTTCAAAGTCCAGACCGATTTCCTCACCAACAATGGCCTTACGGGTTGAGTGGATCATCCATTCATTCCCAAGTTCGTCATAGGCGATAATTTCATAGTGAACTCCACGGAAGAGCTGGGTATCGACCTTAACTTGGAGCTTGCCTTCTTCAGGAAGGGTAATGCGCAAGTCCTCTGGACGAATCACGACCTCAACAGGTTCATTTGGCTTCATCCCCCCATCAACCGCTTCAAAGCGTTTGCCGTTAAACTCAACCAAGTAGTCCTCAATCATGGTTCCTGGCAAGATATTTGACTCACCGATAAAGGTCGCAACAAAATGGTTAATCGGCTCATCGTAGATGTCCACAGGTGTTCCAGACTGGACAATCTCGCCATCATTCATGACGAAAATCCAGTCACTCATGGCAAGAGCTTCTTCCTGATCGTGAGTAACAAAGACAAAGGTAATGCCCAATCGTTGTTGCAGTTCCCGCAATTCGTACTGCATGTCTGTTCTTAATTTCAAGTCCAGCGCTGACAGAGGCTCGTCCAACAAAACCACACGGGGTTGATTGATGATGGCACGGGCAATTGCCACACGCTGACGTTGTCCTCCAGAAAGTTTGCGGATGGAACGTTTTTCATACCCTTCCAACTGAACCATCTTGAGAACTTCCGCTACGCGTTTCTCGATTTCTTTCTTGTCAATCTTGCGCAAGCGGAGCGGAAAGGCAACATTTTCAAACACATTCATATGTGGAAACAAGGCATAGGATTGGAAGACCGTATGGACGTCTCGCTTGTTGGTTGGGATATCATTGATGCGGACACCGTCTAGCATGATATCTCCTGTCGTCGCATCCAGTAAACCTGCAATGATGTTTAGGATGGTTGATTTCCCTGAACCAGATGCGCCTAAAAGGGTATAAAATTTCCCTTCTTCCAACTCAAAGTTGATATCTTTGAGAACCTTGGTGTTGCTGTCTTCAAAAACTTTTGAGACGTTTTTGAATTCAATAATTGGTTTTTTCAATTGTCATTTATTCCTTCTTTTTCATAGATTAACAGATCAGGGCTCTGTCAGGCCGCCACTACCTCGTGTAGGAGATTGAACTGCCTACATTCTTCTGCACTAACGATAGGCTTTCACCCCCTTTCCATGACATAGCAGCAGCTTTTTAGCTAAAGCTTCCTACTTGCTTTCACCTAAGATACGGACTTCTCTTTCAAGCGTGATACCTGAGTGTTCCTTGACTTTTTCGATAACAGACTCAATCAAGTCTTCGTAGTCTTTAGCCGTTCCATCTGCAACATTGATCATAAATCCTGCGTGCTTTTCTGACACTTCTACGCCACCAATACGATAGCCTTTCAAGCCAGCTTCTGAAATTAATTGACCTGCAAAATGCCCTACTGGACGCTTAAAGACCGAACCACAAGATGGATATTCCAAAGGTTGCTTGAGTTCGCGTAGGTGCGTCAAACGGTCCATTTCCTGCTTGATAACCTGATGGGTTCCTGGGGCTAGGGCAAATTTAGCTGACAAGACAACTGCACCAGACTCCTGAATGGCTGAATGACGGTAACCAAAAGCCAAGTCTTTAGCAGACAGGGTTTCGATTTCTCCATCCTTGGTCAAGACCTTACAAGACTGCAAGATGTGGGCAATCTCACCACCATAGGCACCTGCATTCATAAAGACAGCACCACCAACACTTCCAGGAATGCCACAAGCAAACTCAAAGCCGGTCAAACTATGACGGAGGGCAATGCGAGTTGTTTCAATCAAGTTAGCCCCTGCTTCAGCTTCAATGGTATAGCCATCAACGGAAACGTTATTAAGCTTGTCACACAAGATAACAAATCCACGAATCCCACCATCACGAACGATGATGTTGCTGGCATTCCCAAGAACCATCCAAGGAATATTTTCTTGATTGGCAAATTTAACAACGCGCGCCAACTCAAAACGATTTCGTGGAAAGACCAAATAATCGGCCTCTCCACCTACTTTTGTATAACTATAGCTATGCAAGGGTTCCTTAAAACGGATATCAATTCCTTCTAAGATTTCAAGCATTTTTTCTCTTACAGACATGTCACTCTTCCTTTTACAAAATTCATTCCATTATACCATTTTTAAGACCATTTGACGACCCTAAAAAAAATCTTGGGCTTATTTTAAACAAAAAAGAGGTTTCCCCTCTTTTTATGATTTTTTGCAAAAGATAGCCTTGGTTCCATAGGCAACCAGAACAAGTTCAAGTGCTAGGACAACTTCAACCAAGACTGGATTGGTCAACCAGCCAACTTGGACTAGAGATGGTGCTAAGTCAAAGAGGGCATGTAGGCCATAGGCTGCTAGGAGATAAATCCATTTCTTCTGACGAACAGCTTGGTAAACCCAAACAGTCAATAGTAATTGGAAACCTAGCGCCAAGATTCTCTCAAAACCAAGCAAATAAATCTGCCAGTCTGATAGAGACTGGATAGTTTTCAACATATTTTCAGACAGCAATTGCATGACCTGTGGATCCTGAGTTTGAACCGCCGAAAGCACGAAGTAGAGATTGAGTAAACTAGTAAGGCCTAGGAAAATTAATTCCAAGCCACCATGCCCCAGTCCATATGCCAAGGCATCTGCCTTTTCCAAACTTCTCTTTTTCTCCAACCATTTGAAGAAAACAAGACGAGCAGTTTCCTCAAAAAATGCTGCCATGGCTAGGCCATAGATGATATAGACAAGCGGATGTTCTTGCAAGAGGGCAATACTACCGTCTTTTTGAGGATGCAAAACCAAGATATGCACCAGTTTTTCTAAAATCTGCGAAGAGACAAAGAAGGCAACAGCCCCCAAGCCCAAGACAGCTAAATTAATCTGGTATTTCTTTTTGGCATACCAAGTGCTCCCTATCAAGAAAGCCAGCAACAGTACCATGGTAATGATAATATGAATGGTCATTTTCTTCTCCTATTCTGCCTTTTCAATATCTTTTTTCATCTCGTCAACATTGAACTTAGCAAACAAGTATTGACGGTCTTGGACTGGGAAACGTTGATCCAATTGGTCAACAGCTCCCACCTCAATAATGCCTTCCTTGATAACAAAGTCCATGACATGTCCACCGAAGGTCAAGTCATCTGAAATGAAGTGTAGATGATAGCCTGCCACACTGACCCCATGGAAAATCTCAGGCGTCCAGAAACCAACGATGGTTCCCGCCACATTGTCACGACTATATTCAGGTTGATGGGTTGCGACATCAGCAAACTTGGTAGCTGGTGTCGACTTGGGAATCATGCGCACATGCATATGCGAAAATTCCCCCCGAATCTTGATAGAGCGGAAAAGATTTTCCCCATCATAATAAGACTCGATTCGTTCTTCCAATTCCTTGTCTGTCATCTCAAAGCGCTGGCGGAAAATGACCTCTGCCTGATGAGGTACTACTGCTGCGTAAGGAATAAGGGCATCTGGTGATACTTCTACAATTTCTGGTTGCTCTCCTGATCCTTTGGCCTGATAAGCCTTGCCATCCAAGACAATCAATTCTCCATCAATGGAATCCAAGGTTCCCAAACCAAGGTCACCATGCTCTAGCAATTCTCCTACTGTCATGGTACCACCATAAAGGCCTGCCATCAAGGCTCCAAGGGTATTGTATTGAAATAATTTCACTGGTTCCTGCACGTTCTTATCCATTCACTTTCTTGTCTGTTATACTCAATGAAAATCAAATAGCAAACTAGGAAGAGAGCCACAGGTTGCTCAAAGCACTGCTTTGAGGTTGTAGATAAGACTGACGAAGTCAGCTCAAAACACTGTTTTGAGGTTGTGGATAGAACTGACGAAGTCAGTAACCATATCTACGGCAAGGCGAAGCTGACGTGGTTTGAAGAGATTTTCGAAGAGTATTATTCTATAAATGTTACTCCTAAGTATACCACATTTTCCCCTAGATGTGAACGAGAGAAACACCCTAGACATTGCCAAGAAGGAAAAAAAAGGGTACAATGTAACAAAATCAAGGGAGGTCTGGAATGAAGAGACAAAGTAAATACCAAGAGGTCGTTTCCTATCTAAAAAACGGTATCGAGTCTGGACGATTTCCGACGGGAAGCCGCCTGCCTTCTATTCGTCAACTGAGCCTTGACTTTCACTGCAGCAAGGACACCATTCAACGAGCCCTGTTGGAATTACGGCACGAACAATACCTCTATGCCAAGCCCCAGAGTGGTTACTATGTCCTAGAACAAGGGCAACATCAGGACCTAGAAATTGAGGTTACCGACGAACATGCCAGCGCCTATGACGATTTCCGACTCTGTGTCAATGAAACCTTGGTTGGCCGGGAAAACTACCTCTTCAACTACTATGACAACCAAGAAGGATTAGAAGACTTAAGACAATCCATTCACCAACTCCTCTTTGACCAAGCTCTCTACTGCAAGGCTGATCAACTTGTACTGACTTCTGGAACCCAACAAGCCTTGTTTATCCTCTCTCAAATTTCCTTTCCTAGCCAAGCCAAGGAAATCTTGGTGGAACAGCCGACCTATCATCGGATGAATCGCCTCTTGATTGCTCAGGGTCTGGACTATCAAACGATCGAACGAGGCATTGATGGGATTGACTTGGAGGAACTGGAAAGCCATTTCAAGACAGGAAAGATTAAGTTTTTCTATACCATTCCTCGTTTTCACTATCCTCTGGGGCATTCCTATTCTGAGCAGGACAAACGAGCTATTCTTGACTTAGCAGCTAAGTATGGAGTCTATATCGTAGAGGACGACTATCTGGGGGATTTGGACTCCAAGAAGGGCCAGACCTTCCACTATCTAGATACAGAGGAGCGCGTCATTTATATCAAGTCCTTCTCAACCAGCCTCTTTCCAGCCCTGCGGATAACAGCACTCATTCTTCCAAATGCTATTAAGGAAGCCTTTGTGGCCTACAAAAATATCCTTGACTACGACAGCAACCTCATCATGCAAAAGGCCTTATCACTCTATATCGACAGTCAACTGTTTGAGAAAAATCGTCTAGCTCGCTTGTCCAATCAGGAAACCTACCAAAAACAACTTGAGGAAAGCTTAACTAAAACACCTTGTCCCCTTCCTCACTTTCCGCTTCATGATGGTTTATTGCTAGACCTGAGACAGTATCCTAAAATCGCCAGCCTCAAACACAGTCAGCTGAAATTGGACTTCTTTGAGGAGGCTTACTTGGATACCTGCCCTTATCAATTTGCCAAGGTGTCCTTAGACAATCTGGAAAAGGTTTTAAACTATTTAAAAGCAGAATTGGACTGACTTCCAACTCTGCTTTTTTCTTATTGTTCAACTTCTGTTAGGCTTGCTGCCTTTTCAAGATAGCTTTGGTAGGTACCGTCATCCTTGAGTTTTTGGATGACTTTGTCCACCACTTCTTTCAAATCAGCACTATTTTTTCTAAGAGCAACTGCATTGGCTTCGCCGTCCTTCATCTTCAAGCTGACAGTTGCGACAGCTAGGTCAGCATTTTTAGCAGCATAGCTAAGGGCAACTGGCTCATCCATGTGAACAGCATCAACTTTTCCAGCCTGCAATTCATTAACTGCTTCACCCATATTGGTTAGGGAAGTTAATTGAGCTTTTGGCAATTGTTCCTTGACCATAGCTTCTGGAACAGTCCCTTTTTGGGCTGCAATATTAGCACTTTCAAGGCTAGTTAAATCCTTGTATTTTTCTACATCAGACTTACGAACCAAGAAACTAATCTTGTTTTCATAGTAAGGGATTGAAAAATCAAAGACTTCTTTTCTCTCGTCAGTAGCGCTAATTCCCGCAACTGCTAGGTCAGCCTTACCAGTTTGAAGACTGGTCAAGACATTATCAAAACTCATGCTTGAAATTTCCAACTTCACCCCAAGTTCATCAGCAATAGCCTGGGCCATATCAATATCCGCACCGACTACCTGATTTTTCCCGTCAACTAAGGATTGGAATTCAAAAGGTGCATAGTCAGGACTAGTCGCCACAACTAATTTCCCCTTTTGCTTAATGGCCTCAACAGCTGACTGAGAACCATTCGAACCCGACTGGCAAGCTACCAAGAAGAAACTTGCAAGAAAACTACATAAAACAAATATCCATTTTTTTGATTTCATAAATAAACAACCTCTCTGTTAATTTTGTATAATTATAACGCTATCCAAGTTACTTGTCAAGTGTTTTTTGAATTTTTATCTTAAAAATATTTTTTTCATTCAAGAAAAGGAGCTATCAGTTGATTTCAAGCTCCTTTTTATACAGAATGAACCTGTTTTATAGTTCGACAATCTTACCTGTTTCAAAGTAAACAACCCATTCACAGATATTTTTAGCATAGTCTCCAATGCGTTCCAAGAAGGCAATCACTTGGAAATAATCACGACCTGTAACGATGGCATCTGGATTTTTCTTGATTTCTTCTGTAGCCAAGTCACGAATGCTATCAAAGTAATGGTTGATTTTTTCATCCATAGCTGCTACTTCATAAGCCTGATCCACTGAACCATTCAGATAGAGTTCAAGGGCTGCTTCAACGAAATTCTTAACATCGCGACCCATTCTCTTGATTTCTTCTTCAACAGCTGGGATACGTTGCTCACCCTTCATACGAATTGCCGCCTTGGCAATGGAAACGGCATGGTCCCCCATACGTTCCAAGTCAGATACAGCCTTCAAGACTGTTAGAACTGTACGCAAGTCTTGAGAAACTGGTTGTTGAAGGGCAATCATTTCAAATGATTTCTTCTCTAATTTCACTTCGTATTCGTTTACTTCTGCATCGTCTTCGATGACTTCCTTGGCCAAATCACGGTCATGCGTGACAAAGGCACGCACTGTACGATTGATTTGGGATAGCACTTCCTGTCCCATAGCATAAAACTGGTTGTGCAATTTCTCTAAATCTTCTTCAAATTGAGAACGTAACATCATTTATCTCCTTATCCAAATTTTCCTGAAATATAATCTTCTGTTTCCTTGTGTTGTGGGTTTAGGAACATCTTCTTGGTATCGTTAAACTCAATCAAATCTCCATCTAGGAAAAATCCTGTCTTGTCAGAGATACGAGAGGCTTGTTGCATAGAACGCGTAACCAAGAGCATGGTGTATTTATCTTTTAGGCCATATAAGGTTTCCTCAATCTTACCAGCCGAGATAGGATCCAAGGCTGAAGTCGGTTCATCCAAGAGGATGATTTTAGGACTGGTTGCCAAGACACGGGCAACACAGACACGTTGCTGTTGTCCACCTGAAAGACCGATAGCTGAATCATGCAGGCGGTCCTTGACCTCATCCCAGATAGAAGCCCGTTGCAAGGCTTTTTCCACCGCTTCATCCAGAACCTGTTTGTCCTTCACTCCATTGATACGAAGCCCATAAACAACATTTTCGTAGATAGACATAGGGAAGGGGTTGGGTTGTTGAAAGACCATACCGATTTCCTTCCGCAATTCAACTGTATCTGTACGTGGGCTGTAAATGTTGTGGCCGTTATAAACCACCGAACCAGTTGTGGTTACCTCTGGATTGAGATCCCCCATGCGGTTGATAGCCTTGAGGAGGGTTGATTTCCCTGATCCAGATGGACCGATCAAGGCTGTAATTTCCTTAGGTTGGAAAGATAGGGAAACACTATTCAAGGCCTTCTTTTGATTGTAGTAAACGGACAGGTCTGACACCTGTAAAATCGCTTCTGTCATACTGTTTCCTTTCTATCCAAAGTGTCCTGTTACGTAGTCATTGGTTGACTGTAGTTTGGCATTTTGGAAAATATTAGAGGTCTTATCGTACTCGATCAAGTCACCCAAGTAGAAGAATCCAGTGTAGTCACTAGCACGCGCAGCCTGCTGCATACTGTGGGTCACGATGATGATGGTATAGTCCTTTTTCAATTCCAACATGGTTTCTTCCAGCTGGGCTGTCGCAATTGGATCCAAGGCTGACGCCGGCTCATCCATCAAGAGGATATCTGGTTTAACAGAGATAGCACGAGCGATACAGAGACGTTGCTGCTGACCACCTGACAGAGTCAAGGCTGACTTGTGCAAATCGTCTTTGACCTGATCCCAAAGGGCAGCTTGACGAAGAGAGGTTTCCACAATTTCATCCAAGACTTGCTTATCCTTAACCCCTGCACGTTCATGGGCAAAAGTGATATTGCGGTAGATAGACTTGGCAAAAGGATTTGGTCGTTGGAAGACCATTCCGATGTGCTTACGCATCTCATAAACGTTGATTTCTGGACGGTTGACATCAATCCCTTGATAGAGGATTTGACCTGTGACCTTGGCAATATCAATGGTATCATTCATACGGTTGAGACTGCGGAGGTAGGTTGATTTTCCTGATCCAGATGGGCCAATTAAGGCTGTAATTTTATTCTTTTCAAATTGCATATCGATGCCCTTTATGGATTCTTTTTTACCGTAGTAAACATGTAAATCCTTAGTAGAGAGGGCCACTTTCTCTTCAGGAAAGGTGATGATATGCTTTTCATCCCAATTATATTTTGACATGGCTTCTCCTTTAGGCAGCGGTTAATTTCTTATGTAGGTAACTTCCGAGTTTACGAGCTCCAAAGTTAAAGATGAGGATAAAGATGAGGAGCACGGCCGCAGAACCTGCTGATACGATAGTTCCATCTGGAATAGTTCCTTCACTATTGACTTTCCAGATGTGGACAGCCAAGGTTTCTGCTTGACGGAAGATAGAGATTGGGCTGGTCACACTGAGAATATTCCAGTTAGACCAGTCAAGGGCTGGAGCAGATTGTCCTGCTGTATAGATAAGTGCAGCCGCCTCACCAAAGATACGACCAGAGGCCAAGACAACCCCCGTCACGATACCTGGAAGAGCTTCCGGAATAACCACATGGACCACTGTCTCCCAACGAGAAATCCCAAGGGCCAGACCAGCTTCACGCTGCGTATGGTGAACGTGTTTCAAGCTGTCCTCAACATTTCGAGTCATCTGAGGAAGATTAAAGACTGTCAAGGCCAAGGCACCTGAAATGATTGAAAATCCATACTCAAACTGAACTACAAAGATTAAGTATCCAAAGAGACCTACAACCACAGATGGCAGTGAAGACAAGATTTCAATACAGGTTCTGACAAAGTTTGTCACAGGACCTTTTTTGGCGTATTCGGCTAGGAAAATCCCAGCCCCCATAGATAAGGGAACAGAAATAATCAAGGTAATGACCAAAAGGAAGAAGGAATTATAGAGCTGAATTCCAATCCCTCCACCTGCTTGGTAAGAAGAGGATTTGCCAGTCAAGAAAGACCAAGAGATGTGGGGCAAACCACGAACCAAGATATAAAGAATCAAGGATGCCAAGATGGCAACAATAATTCCTGCAATCGAGTAGAGGACAGCTGTTGCAATTTTATCTAATTTCTTAGCGTGCATAGTTTTTCTTTCCTCTTTCTTTCGTAATCAATTTAATCACACTGTTGAATGCCAAACTCATCAAGAGCAAGACTAAGGCCAGTGACCAGAGAACGTTATTATCAACTGTTCCCATAACGGTATTTCCGATACCCATGGTCAAAACAGAGGTCAAGGTCGCAGCAGGTGTTGTCAATGAAGTTGGGACTACGGCTGAGTTTCCGACCACCATCTGAATGGCCAAGGCCTCACCAAAGGCACGCGCCATCCCAAAGACCACTGCTGTAAAAATCCCTGAACGCGCTGCCTTCAAGGTCACACGCCAGATGGTTTGCCAACGAGTTGCCCCCATAGCCAAACTAGCTTCGCGGTAATGACGAGGCACCGCACGTAAGCTGTCCGTTGTCATAAAGGTTACCGTCGGTAAAATCATGACAAAGAGAACGAAAATCCCTGACAAAATCCCAAAACCAGTTCCACCAAAGACACTACGGACAAAGGGAACTACGACCTGCAAACCAATAAATCCATACACGACGGAAGGGATCCCAACCAGCAATTCAATAGCTGGTTGCAAGATTCTAGCACCTTTTGGTGAGACCTCCGTCATAAAGACTGCCGCACCAATGGCAAAAGGAGTTGCGATAAGGGCTGATAGGATTGTGACAATAAAGGAACCCAAAATCATAGGAAGGGCACCAAATTGTTTACCTGAAGGATTCCAAGTTTGTCCAAAAAGGAAATCAAAGATATTGACTCCATTTACAAAGAAGGTCGACAAACCTTTTTGGGCTACGAAAATCAAAATCATAGCCACAATGATGACAATCAAAGACAGACAGGCAAAGGTCAAGCCTTTTCCTAATTTCTCTAGACGGGAGTTCTTTGAGGGAGAAAGTAATTTTTTAGCTAATTCTTCTTGATTCATTAGTGACTCCCTTCTAGTGCTGTCACCGTTCCGACAGCATCTTTTTCAACCTTCATTTCCTTAACAGAAATATAGCCCATTCCCTTAACGATTCCACTTTGCGCTTCATCTGAGAGGACAAAGTTGAGAAATTCTGCCACCAATTCATTTGGTTGACCTAGGGTGTACATGTGTTCATAAGACCACAAAGGCCAGTTATTGCTTGTAACATTTTCTGCAATCGGCTCATAGCCATTCAACTTCATACGTTTAACTGAGTCATCCACATAGGCAAAGGCTAGGTAAGAAATAGCTCCTGGTGTCTGGGAAACAATGTTTTTGACCATCCCATTTGAATCCTGTTCTTGACTCTGCACGGCAGATTGACCATCCATGACAACACTATCAAAGGTGGCACGCGAACCTGAACTTGCCGCACGGTTGATAATGGAAATGGCTAGGTCTTTCCCACCGACTTCTTTCCAGTTGGTCACTTGACCTGTAAAGATCCTACGGAGTTGTTCAGTTGTCAGATTTTCAACATCAACTTCCTTATTTACAATGACTGCCAAGCCTGCTACAGCCACCTTATGGTCCACTAGAGCGGATGCGTTGATACCGTCTTTTTCCTCGGCAAATACGTCTGAATTTCCTACATCAACGGCTCCAGACTGAACCTGAGACAGACCTGTACCAGATCCTCCACCTTGGACGTTGACTGTTTTTCCAACGTGCATAGAGCCAAATTCATCTGCTGCTGCTTCGACCAAGGGCTGAAGAGCCGTTGAGCCAACAGCTGTCATGGATTCTCCACGATCAATCCAGCTAGCACATCCCGCCAAAGAACCTACCAGCAAAAGAGCTGCAAGGGATAGAGCGAGTTTTTTCCTTTTGTTCACTGTTTTTCTCCTTGAAAATAATGGTGAATGCTGTGAATTTTTTCAACTATTTATTTATGTTTTTCTTTTTTAAAATTGGGAGCCAACTGAAGTTCTTTGCTTAGTTTTACTAGTCATTTGCTCAGTTACCTTGCCCACCAATTTTGACTTAAAATGAAAGACAATTTGAAAAAAATCCATACTTCCACTATAACATAGACAAGCTACTTTGACTAGCATTTTCACTTGAATCTGAGTCCTTTTGGAAAATAATTTTTCAAAACATTTCCCGTCACCTTAGCAAAGCCCAAACCATTTCCTTGAACCAAAACTTGGTACCAACCATTTGGCAGACTTTCTGCCAGCTGAACGGTTTCTCCAGCCGCATACTTTACAAACTCCTCTTGGGCAATTTCAACTGACTGCTTGACCTGACTCGGTTTCAAGGCTAGACCAAGAGCAAAACTAGGCTCAAAGCGTTTCTTCTTAAAGGTCCCTAGATGCAGGCCATTGCGAGCAATCTTGAGTTTCCCTAAATCTGGCAAGAATTCGGGCAAGAGATAGAGTTGGTCCCCAAAAGTCTGCAAGATTCCCCTTAGATTGACCTGCAAATGTTTTTGTGCAAATTCCTGCCACAAAGTAACTTGTTCTCGGCTGAGATTGCTCTTACTTGCCTTACGTTTAGGTGCTAGATTTTCACCTTTAAATTGTAAATGAGCGACAAACTGCCCCTCTCCCTTAAAATGATGAGGATACATCCGAGCCGTTTCTGGCAGGTCAATACCAGCTACCATTCCATTGATATGCTCTACTGGCAACAAGTCAAAATTATACTCTTCCAGCAACCACTTGACAATCTCTTCGTTTTCCTCGGGGGCCCAGGTACAGGTTGAATAAACCAAGCGACCACCTTCAGCTAGCATGGTAACGGCATCTTCCAGAATTTCTCTTTGCAAGCTAGCGCATTGACTCGGATAATCTAAGCTCCAATAGTCCATAGCATCTGGTTGCTTACGAAACATTCCTTCACCAGAGCAAGGGGCATCAAGGACAATGAGGTCAAAATAGCCCTTAAAAACCTTGGCCAAACGGTCAGCAGATTCATTGGTCACCACGACATTTGTCGCTCCAAAGCGCTCCATGTTTTCTACTAAAATCTTAGCCCGTTTGCTTGAAATTTCGTTGGAAACCAGAATACCCTCCCCTGCTAGATAGGCTGCCAGCTGAGTTGATTTTCCACCCGGTGCAGCAGCCAAATCCAAGACTTTCATACCAGGACTGGGCTGGGCTACCTGAGCAACCATCTGAGCAGCAGGTTCTTGCGAATAAACCAAGCCTGTAGCATGCTCAGGCGATTTCCCTGATACCTTTCCGTAGTGACCCCAAGGGGTTTGAGGAATGGGATTAGAAAAGGAAACTGGCGCTTCTTTTAAGGGATTGACCCGAAAGGCCGAAACCGCTTCCTCCTCAAAAGAGGCAAGAAAATCTCTTGCCTCATCTCCTAGTATCTCTTCATATTTTTCAACAAATCCTTCTGGAAATTGCATTTAAGTTCTTTTCCTTTCGTAAATATAGGACTGAATTTCCTCCTGCATCTCAAGAGGTAGCATCATGACCGGTTGTCTGGTTTGAAAATCAAGCGGTTGACCAGATAGAGTCACAACCCGATAGCCCAGACTTTCCCCTAAAATACTAGCCGCAGCATAATCCCATGGTTGCAGATAAGTAACATATGTCAACAAACGCCCTGACAAAATCTTGGCAAAACTAATGGCCGCACTCCCATAGACACGAACACCGAGGACGGCTCGACTCAAATCAGCCAGCCCCCATTCGTTGGTTTCCAGCATGCCACTATTGCCTGCAATGAGAAAATCTCCAAGTGGTTTTGCTTTAAAAGGAGCTAGGGGCTTATCGTTTCGACAAACTGGAAACTTACCACCACCATGATAACAATCCCCTTTGACCACATCATAAATCAGTCCAAACTGTCCCTGACCATTTTCAAAATAAGCCATCATAACAGCAAAATCTTCCTGCTGGGCCACAAAATTATTGGTCCCATCAATGGGATCAATGACCCAAACCTTGCCCTCTTGAACCGAGGCTCGCAGACAACCTTCTTCAGCACAAATCTTATCCTCAGGATAACGGGACAAAATCTCACCAACCAAGAGCTCCTGAACTTCCTTGTCCAGTCTGGTCACCAAATCTGTTGGAGAGGACTTGGTTTCAACACACAAGTCTTCCTGCATATGGTCAAGAATGTACTGACCCGCCTTCTTGACAAGCTCTTTGGCAAATTCAAATTTACTTTCCAAGAGAAATCTTTCCTTCCCCTTTTTCCTTAGCCGCCTGAACTGCTCGGTAAAGCGAATAACCACTCACTGTTTCAAATTCTCGTCCCAAACGTTTTTCTTCACTCTTGCTTGGCACGACCTCCTTGAACCCCTTATAGGAGTCCAGTAACTTTTTAGCCTCTACCTTGCCCTCATAGGCAGCTTCAACATCATTAAAAAAAGAAAGCACTGAAGCAAGTTCTTCAGTGCTCCACGACAAATCTAGTGGGTAACTATACTGTTTGTTCATTAACTAATACCAGCTCTCATTCTTGCTTCTTTTAGTTCTTGCTTACGGTAACTACGAGGGAGAAAAGCACGAATCTCATCTTCATTAAAACCGATCTGCATACGTTTGGCATCAATAATAATGGGACGACGCAAAAGACTAGGATACTGCTCAATCAAATGAAGCAATTCTGATACCGAAATACTTTCTACATCAATATCTAATTTTTGAAAAATTTTTGAACGAGTTGAAATGATGTCATCAGTACCATTTTCGGTCAAGGAAAGAATGTGTTGCAATTCTTTTCTTGTTAAGGGACTGGTCATAATATTGTGCTCCTCAAAGGGCACCTTATGTTTCTCTAACCAGGCCTTTGCCTTACGACATGAAGTACAGCTCGGTGATAGGAATAGTGTAATCATGCTTTTCTCTTCTTATCTATACTTTGCTACTTCTATTATACAAAAAAATAAAGCACTTGACTAGATATTTTTAGAAAAAAAGCCTATTTTTTCAAGAAAAATAGACTGTTTGCGAACGATTAATACATTTCTGAATTAGTTAATTCACTCTTAACGATAGTTTCGAATCACATACCTAATTTATACATGTGAAATAAGAACATCTTTCGTTTCACTTCCTACGACTTTTTAGATAAAGACAGCCAAAGAAGCTTTCATAGAGGGCAAAAAAGAGGAGGAAGGCATGAAGGAAGAAGATCTCTGGCAAAATCAGAATCACTGGATCCTTGGCTGGATCAAAAAGCCAGGTATCATCTCCCACAAAGAGAATTTGATGGAAAAGGGTAAAGAATTGGTCAAAACCAATCAACACTCCTCCAAGCCCAATCAGTAAGGGTAAAACCACTAGAGCCAAAAGTCCTTTACTAAATAGAGACAAGAAGCCCTTTTTCACAATCTTATTGACAAAGAAATAGAAACTTGGCAGTGTCACTAGAGCTACTAGCTGAACCAAGTGAAAGAGGTTCTTAACCACCGCAAAATGGTGCAGACCAGCTGCTGACGAACGAAAATCTGGCATCTCTAGGACCTGACTAAATGGATTGGTCAGATAATTCATCAAGATATGAAAGTTGTACTGAATGGTTTCTGGTTTTAAATAGACCCGATCTGTTAAATTCAGCCACTGAATTTCCAGCTGATAAACAATCCAAGCCAGATAAATGGTCAAAAGGATTGAGAGGGAGAGGAGAAAGAGCATAGAGCCCCAAAAGGTCAGTTTAGTTTTCATCAAAGTTCCACTCCGCAAGGCTAGAAACCACATGAGTCGGTGCGATTGGCAGGTCTGCCACTTCTTCTGCCTTGGTAAAACCTGTCGTCACCAAGAGCGTTGGAATGCCATTGTCAATCCCTGCTCGGATATCTGTTAAGTAGTTATCCCCAACCATGATTAACTCTTTACGTTCCAAACCTAAGTGCTCAACCGCCTTGTCCATAATGATGGCATTTGGTTTCCCAATATAAACAGGTTTCACTCGTGTTGCCACTTCAAGAAGGGTAATCAGTGAACCAGCACCTGGCAAAAGACCGCGCTCTGTCGGGATGTTGAGGTCAGGGTTGGTTCCAATAAAATGAGCTCCCTTTTGGATAGCTAGAGTTGCTGTCGCAAATTTTTCATAGTCGACTTGCCAGTCCAATCCTACTACTACATAGGCAGGATTTCCCTTGTCTTCGACATAACCAGCCGCCTTGATGGCTTCCTTGAGTCCAGCTTCTCCGATGACATAGACAGTCTTTTCAAGCCCCAAGTCATTCATATAGTCGATCGTTGCCAAAGTCGCTGTGTAGACAGTCGATAGGGGCGTATCGATATTAAAATTCTGAACCAACATCTCCTGAACACTCTCTGGAGTGCGGGTTGTATTGTTGGTCACAAAGAGATAGGGGATATCCCGCTTTTGCAATTCATGGACAAAAGCCTCTCCTGCTGGAATTCTGTCTTTCCCCTTATAAATGGTTCCGTCTAAATCAATTAAATAGCCTTTATATTTCATCTATTTCTCCCTAATCTTTTTTATTTCTTGCCAAGTGATGATAGCTTGAGCATTGGTAGCCCCGTCGCTTGTGATCTCATGCTTGCTTTCCAGTCCAGTCCGTTCAACAGCCGATGTGATCACCCCACCTGGTCGAACTTCCTTGACATACTTGAGATTGATTTTCTTGGGAATATATTGGGTCAAAAAGTCCGCTCCCATAACCTCAAAAATCCAGTCTAGATACTTACTGTTATTAACATGACCATTCATATCTAAATCGTAAAAACGGACATGGTAATCCTTGCTGATTGGCTCTTCCAAAGTCTCATACTTTGGTCCGCGGATAAGTTTTTTATCAAAATCAGACTGATACGGAGCCACAATCTCAGGTTCGACAGCATGGACTTTTCGACTGTCTCGATCCATGAGAACAAAGGTCGCCATCATGTGTATAAGGTCCTGTCCTGCTTCATCATAAATGGTAAAGCGACGGTAGCAAAAGAGCCGATTGTAGCTCAAAGCTTCCGTTTCGATAGTGATTTCTTCTGCAAAACGAGGCAAACGAACCACCTCAATATCGTATTCTGTGATAATCCAGACCAGATTATAGTCCTCCAAAATGGCTTTATCACTAACTCCCAGTTCAATCGCCTGCATCCCTGAAACTTGTAGGGATAGTAAAATCACATCTGGAAGCTTGATATGACCATTCATATCAGCCATATCAAAAGGAATTTTCATTTTCATTTGATAAGTTAAGCCCATCATCCTACTCCAAAATAAATCGTTCTGCTACGGTGTCTCCTAAAAAGATACCTCTTTTTGTCATGCGCACGCGATCACCGTCTATTTGCATAAGACCTTGTTGAATCAAGTCCTTGACAATTTCTCCATAAAGTCCATCAAAAGACCGTCCAAATTTTTCTTCAAATCGCGCCATAGAGACCCCTGATTTCTTACGGAGACCTAGGAACATTTCTTCTTCCATTTGCTCCTTTTGACTCAGGTGCTCTTCTGTGATGCGAGCGTTGCCTTCCTCAACTGCACTGAGATAATGACGAATGGGGCCATGATTTTTATAGCGCACTCCATTGACATAGCCAGACGCCCCAGCACCAATGCCATAGTATTCAGCATTGTCCCAGTACATGAGATTGTGACGACTTTCAAAACCAGGCTTTGAGAAATTGGAAATCTCATAATGTTCAAAACCAGCTCGCTCTAGCTCTGCGATGATGTACTCAAACATCTCAGCTTCCAGTTCCTCCTTAGGCAGAGGCAATTTCCCTCGTCGCATACGGTTCATAAAGACCGTATGATTTTCCAAAATCAAGCTATACAAACTCATATGGGGAATATCCAGTCCAATGGCCTTAGCCACATTTTCCTTGACCTGCTCCATGGTCTGACCAGGCAGTGCATAAATCAAATCAATAGAGATATTGTCAAAACCAGCCAGTTTCAGACGGTCGATATTTTCATAAATATCCTTCTCCAAATGACTGCGCCCAATCTTTTTCAGCATCTTATCATCAAAGGTCTGCACGCCTAGCGAAACACGATTGACAGCCGAGTTCTTCAAAACAGCAATCTTATCCGCGTCCAAGTCGCCTGGATTGGCCTCAATGGTCAACTCCTCTAAGACAGACAAGTCCAAGTTTTTAGTCAAGCCATCCAATAACACCTCCAGTTGCGGAGCTGACAAAGCTGTCGGTGTGCCACCACCGATGTAGAGGGTTGACAACTTTTGAATATCATAAGAACGAAACTCTTCCAGCATATGCTCCAAATAGCTATCTACCGGCTGATTCTTGATGAAGACCTTTGAAAAGTCACAATAATAACAAATTTGAGTACAAAACGGGATGTGTACATAGGCTGACGTTGGTTTTTTCTGCATAGTACTTATTATACCACAAAAGCGAACAATACTTAGAATTCCGTTTAACAAAATCCTAGCATTGTTCGCTTTCTTTATCTAATCATTCTTTGTATTTTATGGATAACACAACTATCAGAATCAATCTAGTTCTTTGTTAAAACACAAAAGAATGAATGTTCATCTGACTAAATTTTTAGTCTTCTTTTTTCTTGCGAGCTACAAGTCCAAATCCATTCAATAGTCCAAGAAGTCCTAGAGATGCAAGAGCAGCATTTGATTCTGTTCCTGTATTTGGCAATACATTTTGAGAATCATTTGAATTAGCTCCATTATCAACAGTAGTCTTAGTATCTACCTGATCTGCATTCGGAGTAACTGCATTTGGAGTTGGAGTAGCTGGTGCTGGTGTATCTTGACCAGAACCTCCATTAGTGTCAGGGTTGACTGGCGTATCAGGTGTCACTGGTGCAACTGGAATTGTATCTGTTGGTGTTGCTGGTGTTACCTTCGCTGGAGTTTCTACTGGAACTTCTACAGCTGCTTTACCTGGTTCTGTAATCTTACCTGTTCCTGGAACTTTACCGTCTGGTAATTCACTGTTTGGTACTTTACCTTTACCTTCTTTATCGATTGTAACGACAATTGGGTTTCCATCTTTACCTGGGATTTCTACCGTAGTTCCTGGTGGGTATGTTGAGCCATCTGGTTTCTTCGGTGTTACTGTAACGTCACCTGTCTTAGGATCTTGATCCAACTCTATTGTTGGTGTCTTACGAGCTGGTGTTGTTACATCTACTGGTTGTGATGGTTTCTTGTTCGGTTCTGTTACTGTTCCTTTTCCTGGCAAGTCTCCTTTTGGAAGCTTGTCATTTGGTACTTCACCTGAACCATTGTCACCAATTGTTACTGTGATTGTTGTTCCATTTTCTCCTGGAATTTCTACCTTAGTTCCTGGTGGGTATGTTGAGCCATCTGGTTTCTTAGGCGTTACAATCGCATTTCCATTTGGTTGTTGAGTAATTTCAATCTTACCAGGTTTTTCAGTTACTGGTGTTTCTGGTGTAAATTTAGCTGGAGTTGTTACATTAGGAACTTCAACAGCTGATTTACCTGGTTCTGTAATCTTACCTGTACCTGGTGTTTCTACGTCTGGTAGATCACTGTTTGGTACTTTACCTTTTCCGTCTTCACCGATTGTGACTGTGATTGGCTTGCCATCTTTACCTGGAATTTCTACCGTAGTTCCTGGTGGGTAGATTGAGCCATCTGGTTTCTTCGGTGTTACTGTAACGTCACCTGTCTCAGGATCTCGTTTCACATCTAGTGTTGGTGTCTTACGAGCTGGTGTTGTTACATCCACTGGTTGTGATGGTTTCTTGTTAGGTTCTGTTACTGTTCCTGTACCTGGGACATTTGTCTTAGGAAGGTTGTCATTTGGTACTTCACCTGAACCATTGTCACCAATTGTTACTGTGATTGTTGTTCCATTTTCTCCTGGAATTTCTACCCTGCTACCTGATGGGTAAGTTGTTCCATCTGGTTTCTTAGGCGTTACAATCGCATTTCCATTTGGTTGTTGAGTAATTTCAATCTTACCTGGTTTTTCAGTTACTTGTGTTGCTGGTGTTACCTTAGCTGGAGTTTCTACTGGAACTTCTACAGCTGGTTGACCTGGTTCAGTAATCTTACCTGTACCTGGAACTTTACCGTCTGGTAATTCACTGTTTGGTACTTTACCTTTACCTTCTTTATCGATTGTAACGATAATTGGGTTTCCATCTTTACCTGGGATTTCTACCTTAGTTCCTGGTGGATATGTTGAGCCATCTGGTTTCTTAGGTGTTACTGTAACGTCACCTGTCTTAGGATCTTGATCCAACTCTATTGTTGGTGTCTTACGAGCTGGTGTTGTTACATCCACTGGTTGTGATGGTTTCTTGTTAGGTTCTGTGACTGTTCCTGTACCTGGCAAGTCTCCTTTTGGAAGCTTGTCATTTGGTACTTCACCTGAACCATTGTCACCAATTGTTACTGTGATTGTTGTTCCATTTTCTCCTGGAATTTCTACCTTGCTACCTGATGGGTAAGTTGTTCCATCTGATTTCTTAGGCGTTACAATCGCATTTCCATTTGGTTGTTGAGTAATTTCAATCTTACCTGGTTTTTCAGTTACTGGTGTTTCTGGTGTGAATTTAGCTGGGGTTGTGACATTAGGAACTTCAACAGCTGGTTTACCTGGTTCGGTAATCTTACCTGTACCTGGTGTTTCTACATCTGGTAGATCACTGTTTGGTACTTTACCTTTACCGTCTTCACCGATTGTGACTGTGATTGGCTTGCCATCTTTACCTGGGATTTCTACTACTGTTCCTGGTGGGTAGATTGAGCCATCTGGTTTCTTCGGTGTTACTGTAACGTCACCTGTCTCAGGATCTCGTTTCACATCTAGTGTTGGTGTCTTACGAGCTGGTGTTGTTACATCCACTGGTTGTGATGGTTTCTTGTTAGGTTCTGTTACTGTTCCTGTACCTGGGACATTTGTCTTAGGAAGGTTGTCATTTGGTACTTCACCTGACCCATTGTCACCAATTGTTACTGTGATTGTTGTTCCATTTTCTCCTGGAATTTCTACCCTGCTACCTGATGGGTAAGTTGTTCCATCTGGTTTCTTAGGCGTTACAATCGCATTTCCATTTGGTTGTTGAGTAATTTCAATCTTACCTGGTTTTTCAGTTACTGGTGTTTCTGGTGTGAATTTAGCTGGTGTTGTTACATTAGGAACTTCAACAGCTGGTTTACCTGGTTCGGTAATCTTACCTGTACCTGGTGTTTCTACATCTGGTAGATCACTGTTTGGTACTTTACCTTTACCGTCTTCACCGATTGTGACTGTGATTGGCTTGCCATCTTTACCTGGGATTTCTACCGTAGTTCCTGGTGGATATGTTGTTCCATCTGGTCTCTTCGGTGTTAATGTAACGTCACCTGTCTCAGGATCTCGTTTCACATCTAGTGTTGGTGTCTTATGAGCTGGTGTTGTTACATTAGGAACTTCAACAGCTGGTTTGCCTGGTTCGGTAATCTTACCTGGTTTTGTAACCTCACCGTCTGGTAATTCACTGTTTGGTACTTTACCTTTACCATCTTCTCCAATTGTTACTGTGATTGGCTTGTCACCTTTACCTGGAATTTCTACTACTGTTCCTGGTGGGTATGTTGACCCATCTGGTCTCTTCGGTGTTACTGTAACATCACCAGTCTTAGGATCTTGTTCCAAGTCTACGGTTGGAGTTACTTTAGCTGGGGTTGTGACCTCAGGAACTTCCACTGATGGTTTGCCTGGTTCGGTAATCTTACCTGGTTTTGTAACCTTACCGTCTGGTAACTCACTGTTTGGTACTTTACCTTTACCGTCTTCACCGATTGTGACTGTGATTGGCTTGCCATCTTTACCTGGGATTTCTACTACTGTTCCTGGTGGGTAGATTGAGCCATCTGGTCTCTTCGGTGTTACTGTAACATCACCAGTCTTAGGATCTTGTTCCAAGTCTACTGTTGGAGTTACTTTAGCTGGGGTTGTGACCTCAGGAACTTCAACTGATGGTTTGTCTGGTTCGGTAATCTTACCTGGTTTTGTAACCTTACCGTCTGGTAATTCACTGTTTGGTACTTTACCTTTACCATCTTCTCCGATTGTTACTGTGATTGGCTTGTCACCTTTACCTGGAATTTCTACTACTGTTCCTGGTGGGTATGTTGAGCCATCTGGTTTCTTCGGTGTTACTGTAACATCACCAGTCTTAGGATCTTGTTCCAAGTCTACGGTTGGAGTTACTTTAGCTGGGGTTGTGACCTCAGGAACTTCAACAGATGGTTTGCCTGGTTCGGTAATCTTACCTGGTTTTGTAACCTTACCGTCTGGTAATTCACTGTTTGGTACTTTACCTTTACCATCTTCTCCGATTGTTACTGTGATTGGCTTGTCACCTTTACCTGGAATTTCTACTACTGTTCCTGGTGGGTATGTTGACCCATCTGGTCTCTTCGGTGTTACTGTAACATCACCAGTCTTAGGATCTTGTTCCAAGTCTACGGTTGGAGTCTTACGTGCTGGAGTTGTTGCTGGCACTGGTTGTGATGGTCTCTTATTCGGTTCTGTTACTGTACCTTCTCCTTCGATTTTTCCTTTTGGAAGACTATCATTCGGTACTATTCCTGAACCGTCTTCTCCGATGATAACCTCGATTGGAGTATCATTATCACCCGGAATAACTACCTTCGTTCCTGGTGGATATGTTCCTCCCACTCCAGGTTTCTTCGGTGTTACAATAGCATCTCCATTTGGTTTTCTAGTAATATCAATTGAGACTGGTTGCTCTGTTTGTGGTTCATTTGGATCTAATTTTTTAGGTGTCTTCACTTGAACTTCTTCAGGTGTTTTCCCTTTTTCAATAATCTTACCTGTTCCCGGAATATCTCCTTCTGGCAGATCACTGTTTGGTACTTTACCTTTACCATCTTCACCGATTGTTACTGTGATTGGGTTCCCGTCTTTACCTGGAATTTCTACTACTGTTCCTGGTGGGTAGATTGAACCATCTGGTTTCTTCGGTGTCACTGTAACATCACCCGTCTTAGGATCTTGTTCAATTTTGATTGTCGGGTTCTTACGAGCTGGTGTTGTTACTGGCACTGGTTGTGATGGTTCTTTATTCGGTTCTGTTACTGTACCTTTTCCTGGTAAATCACCTTTAGGTAACTTGTCATTTGGAACTATTCCTGAACCATCTTCACCGATTGTAACGACAATTGGATTACCATCCTTACCTGGAATTTCTACTACTGTTCCTGGTGGGTAGGTTGAGCCATCTGGTTTCTTCGGTGTTATTACTGCATCACCATTTGGTTTGCGTGTGATATCGATTGTAGGAGTTTGAGTTGTTGGTGTCTTAGGATCTGTTCCATTTTTCTCTTCATCCTTGTCTGGAATACCATCGTTATCATCATCTGGATCGGTCACATCTGGGATACCGTCGCCATCTGTATCACGTTGAATTGTAACTGGAACATCCACAGTAACTTCTTCATCACCATTCTTAACTTTAACTGGGATTGTAACTTTACGTTCTTCTTCTTTTGGTCCCCAATCTGTTACGGTTGGTGTTCCAGTTAAGTTACCATCACCATCTACTGTTAAACCATTTACTGGTGTTTCTGTTGTGATGGTTGAACCTGGTTTATTTGGTGTCACAACTTTTGTTGGCGGTACTGGTGCTTTCTCTTTCACTTTTCCTGGATCTGTGACTGTACCTGTTAATTTATCAGCTACTTTTGGATTTGCATCATCCTTGTCTGGAATTCCATCGTTGTCATCATCTGGATCAGTCACATCTGGAATACCGTCGCCATCTGTATCACGTTGAATTTTAACTGGTACTTTTACAACAGTCTCTTCTGTTCCACGTTTCAGTTTAACTGGAATCTCTACTGTACGTTCTTCTTCTTTTGGTCCCCAATCTGTGACGCTTGGTGTGCCTACTAGATTTCCACCTTGATCCACAGTCAAACCATTTACTGGACCATCTACTGTAATCGTTGTACCTGGTTTGTTTGGTGTGATTACCTTAGTATTCGCTGGGACAGGTGTTTTTTCTGGGACAGTTTTTTCTGTTACTGTTCCTGTTAATTTATCAGCTACTTTTGGATTTGCATCATCCTTGTCTGGAATTCCATCGTTATCATCATCTGGATCTACTTTATCTGGGATTCCATCGCCATCTGTATCTCTTTCGATATTTACAGGTACTTTTACAACAGTCTCTTCTGTTCCACGTTTCAGTTTAACTGGAATCTCTACTGTACGTTCTTCTTCTTTTGGTCCCCAATCTGTGATGCTTGGTGTTCCCACTAGATTTCCGCCGTTATCCACTGTTAAACCATTTACTGGACCATCTACTGTAATCGTTGTGCCTGGTTTATTTGGTGTCACTACCTTAGTATTTGCTGGGACAGGTGTTTTTTCTTTTACAGTTTTTCCTGTTGTGTCTCCTGTTAATTTATCAGCTACTTTTGGATTTGCATCATCCTTGTCTGGAATACCATCGTTATCATCATCTGGATCGGTCACATCTGGAATACCGTCTCCATCTGTATCGCGTTGGATAGTAACTGGAACATTTACAGGAACTACCTCGTCACCATGTTTAACTTTAACTGGGATCGTAACTTTACGTTCTTCTTCTTTTGGTCCCCAATCTGTGACAGTTGGTGTACCAGTTAAGTTACCATCGCCATCTACTGTTAATCCATTGACTGGTGTTTCTGTGGTGATTGTTGAACCTGGTTTGTTTGGTGTTACTACTGTAACTGGCGTAGTTTTTTCTTTTTCCAGAACTGGTGCTGGTGGAGTAACTTCAGCTCCCAAACTACCATTTGCTGTTCCTCTAGCTACTGGACTCTCAAGAACTACATTATCAATTCTCTTAGAAACTTTTGCAGTTATTTCTGTTTTATCTGCAACCTCAGCATCAGAAATTGTCACAACGCCTGCAGGGGTTACTGACACTTTATCAGCTGTCTTACCATTTACAGTCCAAGTATTTCCTGATTTTGTAACTGTTACAGTTTCTGGAGTTGTCTTACCTGTTGGTACATAAGTAAGGGTGATAGTATCAATATCTTGTGGATTAGTACTATTAGGGCGTGTTGGTGGAGTAATTGTTACACTACCATTCTCATGTCCAACTACGCTAGGCACTGTTGGCGTTACTGCTAACACTACTTGACGCTTAATTTCTGCAGGTGCAAATGTTGTTCTAGTTGTACTATTTACATCCGTAATAGAATTTTTGCTGGTATCCGGGAATACTGCTGTTGCGTTTCGAGTATATTTCCCTGAGTTATCTAGTGTTGTTCCTGAATCTAATTTATCTCCAGCTTTCCATGTCCACGTCATACCACTTGGTAAATAGTTGTTTCCACGATCTGCTTTATCTTCACTATCTACAACCTTAAGATATCTATGAGCATCAATATTTTTACCACTATTGGCTACATTCAACGTTGAAGCTACTGGTACTTTTGCGATACCATTTTCAAGGTTTCTAGTCTCAATATCAACCACTCGATATTTGAATTTCAAATCACGGCTATCAGTAGCACTGCTTCCTTCAACATGTAGAGTAGCTTCATGTTCTCCTAAAGTTTCAGTATTCAATACAGTACCTGAAGACAAGCGAGTTGCATATGGATTTGCTTCAGTTTTTCCTGTTTGAGATGTAAATGTAGAAGCGGTTACTCCTTTTGGAAGTCCTCCCTTAACTTCTACTTTAGAAATCACACCTGAGTTATCCCATACCTTCAATTCAGGGTTAAATGTAGCGCCACGATAGACTGTAAAGATTGGTGAATTAGCTGTTTCTGTTAATGGAATACCATTTAAAGTAGCTTGTGGTTTTTGCACATCTTTTGCAGTTACTTTTGCTGGATCTGAATCAGCACCATTTCCATTTTTGGTAACTACTGTTACTTCTGTTCCGTCTTTTACTTTATTTTCCGGAATCGTGATTTCTCCAGTATTTGGATTGATTTGTACTTCTGGAGTATTTACTGTCCATTTTCCTTTCGGATCTTTAGTTCCAACAGCTGTTTTCGGAGTATTATCTTCCCCTGTATAGCTTACAGTAATCTTATCTGCTTTTGCTGGATTTTGTGGTTTACCTGTAACATCACCATTGTCTTTTGCTGTTGCTACTGGTTTAGCTGGCTTAGAAAATTTCGCTGTTGCTTTTGCTGGATCTGAATCAGTACCATTTCCATTTTTCGTAACTACTGTTACTTCTGTTCCGTCTTTTACTTTATTTTCCGGAATCGTGATTTCTCCAGTATTTGGATTGATTTGTACTTCTGGAGTATTTACTGTCCATTTCCCTTTCGGATCTTTAGTTCCAACAGCTGTTTTTGGTTGATTATCTTCTCCAGTATAGCTTACAGTAATTTTATCTGCTTTTGCTGGATCTTGTGGTTTACCTGTAACATCACCATTGTCTTTTGCTGTTGCTACTGGTTTAGCTGGTTTAGAAGATTTTGATGTTACTTTAGCTACTGGACTTTCAAGAACTACATTATTATCAATTCTCTTAGAAACTTTTGCAGTTACTTCTTTAGCATCCGCAACTTCAAGATCAGAAATTGTTACAACACCTGCTGGAGTTACTGATACTTTATCGGTTGTCTTACCATTGACTGTCCAGTTATTTCCTGATTTTGCAACTGTTACAGTTTCTGGTGTAGTCTTACCTGTTGGTGTATAAGTAAGTGTGATTGTATCAATATCTTGCGGTGTAGTACCATTAGGACGTGTTGGTGGGGTAACTGTTACACTACCATTTTCATTGGCTACTACGCTAGGCGCTGTCGGCGTTACCGCAAGAACTACTGGACGCTTGATTTCTGTCGGTGCAAATGTTGTTCTAGTTGTACTATTGTTATCTGTTACAGAACTTGGGAATTGCGCTGTAGCATTTCGAGTGTATTTACCTGAATTATCTAATGTAGTACCTGGATCTAAGTTGTCTCCAGCTTTCCACGTCCAAGTCATACCTTGAGGCAAGTGGCTATTCCCACGATCGCTTTGATCTTGGCTATCTACAACTTTAAGATAATTATGAGCATCAACATTTGTACGGCTATTTGGTACATTTAAAGTTGAACCTACTGGTACTTTCGCGACACCATTTTCAAGATTTTTTGTTGTAATATCCACAACACGGTACTTGAATTTCAAGTCACGACTGTCAGTAGCACTACTTCCTTCTACGTGAAGAGTAGCAGTATGTTCTCCTAATGTCTGAGTATCTAATACTCTACCCGAAGACAAGCGAGTTTTATACTTCTTATCTTCTGAACTTCCATCTTTACCAGTTTGGGCTGTAAAGTTAGAAGCACTTACTCCGCCAGGAAGATTTCCAACTGTTACTTTTGAGATTTTTCCTGAGTTATCCCATACTTTAAGCTCTGGGTTAAAGTCGGCACCACGATAGACTGTAAAGATTGGTGTATTGGCTGTCTCTGTTAGCGTAATACCATTTAAAGTAGCTTGTGGTTTTTGGACATCTTTCGCAGTTGCTTTAGCTGGATCTGAATCTGCACCATTTCCATTCTTCGTAACTGCAGTTACTTCTGTTAAATCTTTAACTTTATTAGCTGGGATTGTAATTTCCCCTGTATTTGGATCAATTCGAACATCTGGATTATTTACAGTCCATTTACCGTTTGTTCCTTTAGTTCCTTCAGCTGTTTTTTGCTTGTTATCTTCACCTGTAAAGCTTACTTTGATTTTATCTACTTTTTTTGGATCTTGTGGTTTTGCAGTTACATCCCCATTATCCTTAGCTGTTGCTACTGGTGTTTGAGCTTTGTCATCTACAACATGCACGGGAGCATCAACAATAAATTTTCCACGTTCAGGAATAGTGACTTCCACTTTACCATACACAGGTGCATTCGGTGCTGTAGGTCTTGATACATCTGGATCTTTAAACCAACGATATGTTGTACCTGCAGGTAATTCATTTGGATTCGCAATACTGTTGTAAGCGTCTGGAATGACCCCTACTTTAGTACTTTGCGGTTTAGATTTTGGTTTTAAGTCATATTTAGCAGCTTCCTCTGGTTTCAGTGGTAGGGTACCGATAATGGCGTTTTGACCGTTTCTATATCGAATTAGCCCATCTGTTGAGTATCCGCCATAGGCAAGATACGGATCATTCGCTAAACGTTTTTTAATATCCGCAAGCATCGGATTATTTTTATTTTTATTACCCCAATCCGACATAATGCTTTGATCTAACTCATCACCTTCAAGAATTTTTGTTTTGAAAGTAATAATTGTACGTTGACCAGCAACAACGTTCAGTTTATCTTCGATTACCCCTCTAGCAAGGTTATAAATTAAACCACCTGTTGTAATACCGTACATATCTTTCACACGTGAAGCTGCATCTGGATTACGATCGGTACCATCTTTTCTAGAATCACGATAAATATTTTTTCTCCAACTATTATCAGGATGAGCATAATCCATCCAAGAACCTATATTTTCACCATAAGTTGACCCTGAACGGCGTTCACCATTTTTAACATAAGCTCGAGAAAACGTGTTTTCATACTCCCATTTTGATGCACTTGCATACTCTTGATGAGATATTTGACTTCCATCTTTATATTTTGTATAAGTGAAGTCATACGGATCTCCTACAGTACGCGGAATAGCAAGTGATATTTTCTTAGAAGAACCCGCAAGAGCATTTTCCGCTGGACCTGAATCTACGATCCAGTAATAATATTTATTTCCATCTTTTTCGATACGCTCTTCACGATACACACGAATATTATCGTAGGCTTTATCAGCAGTCCCTACACTTACGAAGGCATATTGCTTGGTATCTGGTGAATATACATCACGCTCTGAATAGTTAAGCATTGGGTTTTTATTCCAACCAACACCAAAGTCTGTTTTTCTTGTTTCACGAACGTTACTTGTTCCACGTCCTACTTCTTTTCCGTTCTTTTTGACTACGGCTGTAATAGTAGCACCTTTCACCATCAACTTAGGGTCTACATTAACTGTAAAATATCCGTTTGATTGAGATTTAGTTGTGTATTTTTTCCCACCAATTGATATTTCAACATCAGCTTCTGACGCTGTATATCCATCAACCTGAGCTACACCAGCTAAACTATCATTGAATGCCACTGTGTCTACTTGACTTACTGTAGTATTATAAACACTTTGACCATTGACTACTAATTCAACTTTATCTCCCACTTTAATACCTGGTGCATTTAATTTAAAAGCTCCAGTATCATCTAGTTTAGACGTAAGTATCTTTTGGCCATTTCTCTTAATTTCAATTGTTGAAGATGGCGTTGCATATCCTGTGATAAATCCAGAGTCCGCTACAACTATCCCAAGACTCCCACGTTTAGTCGTTTTATCAATAGGTGCAGATCTTAGATTAGAACCTTGTCCCATACTTTGACCATTACGTGAGTCACGAGCACCTGAAGTCAAACGTGTTGTAGCATTTTTAACAGAATTAAACATTCTCTTCACAAGTTTGTTCATTTCTTCAACATCATTCAGAGAAACTGTTGTGTTTTCAAGAACTTCTTGCGCCAATCCCAATAGTTCATTGGCTTTTTCAAGAACTTCTTTGCTTGTCTCATGCTCAGGCAATTCCAAGACAGCTGCCTGCAATTGATCTACAGATACTTTCAAGGCTTCTTTTTTAGCTGATACAGTTTGACTCTCTTCGCTTGCTCTTACTTCAGAAGAAGATGCGCTCGCTAGGTTGTCAGCCTGCTTTTCAGTCTTATTCCCTTGAATCTCAGTTGATTCCTTAGCAGCAGCTGATAAGACTGTCACATCTTTAGACAGGAGTTCTACAAGCTCATCAATATCCTTTTGAGCTAGGTCAGAATTTTCTAGGGCTTCTTTCCCTTTTTGAAGTCTATCTTTAATAGGTGAGACTACTGAGTCATTAAGGTTTAATTTAGTTGAAAGAAGAGAATTTAGTTCTTCAACGACTTTTCTTAACTTAGCTTTATCAACTGTACTAGCGCTATTTTCAGCAATTGCAGGTTCTTTATTTTCTAAAGATTTATTTACTTCATCTACTTTGTTTTTATTAGATTCCGTAATACCTAGAGGCGACTTAGCCTCATCTTTAGGACTTACTACACCCGCAGCAGATGGTGCAGTAGTTTCGCTTACACTATCCGCACTCGCAACGCGTGCACCCAAAAACATCAGCGCTGCTACAGCAACTGAAGCCGCACCAAAACTGTATTTACGAATAGAAAATCGCAAGACTTTTTCACGTTGCTGTCGATTTACTTTATATGAATTCGATTTGTGTTCCATTTGTCCTCCTAAGGGCAATATAATATAGAAAAAGCAATCTTTATAACTTCAACCCCTTAAAAAGAGTTAAGCTATAAAAATCACTATGATGATCGCTATCAGCAAATAACATCACAGCTATCACAGCTATCACAGCTATCACAGCTATCACAGCTATCACAGCTATCACAGCTATCACAGCTATCACAGCTATCACAGCTCAATTATACCATTTTTGACATAATTAAACAACTATAAACCCGTTTATCTCATCAAATAAAATTAAAAATTTTTAATATGTATAATATGTTATTATATTACTTAATCAAGAACAAAAAAGCGATTCCTCCTCTACCTATAAAATAAATCCATCATCTCCTATCACATCAGTTGATTTATATTCATTGTAGCTCCTGGAATTTTTCTCGAGAATATCGAGTAAATATCAGGTAAAACGTATGCGTCCACCACAAAAGAGCAAGCCCTGCCCTGAAAAGGGATCTAATTCCAATTAGCTTTTAACTAAATAGACTAAGGAGTCTATTCTCTGCCACCTATATGTCTCGCCACAAACAAGGTAAACTTGACCTAAATCGCTTAGTTGAATCATCATAGTATAATACCTTTCCTCCGATAATTATTTTTATCTAATTTACCGGTAGTTTGGAAATTCTGATAGATTCCTTGTTATGACTTGGTTGCGCTTATTTTATAGCAAATGGTATATTAGGCAAAAAACTCAATTTCAGGAGAAAATGAAGTAAATCTTCCAACAATAAAACGCATAATATCAAGGTTCAACACCTGATACTATGCGTTCTTCTGATTTCCAAGACTTTTTCCCCAGCATCTTCATTGACTCTATACAATCTGCAAATGTAAAACCTCACCAAATTGTATGAAAGATATGGATTTTATAAAAGATGAGAAAAGTTAAAGTTAAAATCTATAGGCAATTGAATGCCAATTAACACCGATTCTATTGTTGGGAATCTATAAATTCATGTAATTTATCTTGCAATAATTTTCCTCTATCTTTTATAAAGATATCATATATAGATTTATTTATTTCCTTCTCTCGCTCACATATATCTTTTTTTGAAATATGCACTTTATCTATTTTAAATATATCATTAATTTTTAAATATTTTTCCTCACAAGTTAAACTTTCCTTCTTTTTAGCAAATGATCCATTACTAATCTCTTGATTTGTTTTTTTGGTTAACAAAGTCAGATTACCGATTCTATTTTTCAGCTTAGAATTTTTTTATTAAATTTATTGAAGTACTGATTTTGAGGAACAATATGTTCGATTTCCCATATCGAATCTTCATTAAATTTATATTTTTTTAAAAGACTACTGATATCACTTTCAGAATCAAACAAAGAAAGACATATAAAAATGAATCTTGTAAACTTTCTATGCTTACTATAAAAATTGGAGATATTTGGAGAAACATAGTATTCATAGATAGTATAATGCCTTTTCACATAATTTATAAGATAATCAGCTAATTCATCAACATTTTTTAAACTAGGATTCTCTTCTTGATTTTTTCCTTTTAAATCTGCAATTATGCCTTTATCAAACATTAAGTTTAAATAATCATCATAATTATTTTTCATACTTACAGTGTCTCCCTTTCAAATTCTCTTTTACTTTTAGTGTATCAGCTCGGAAATGTTAACTAATAAATCCTATGATCTTGTATCTAAATCAATTTTCCAACCGCTATCTATGATAATAATCGTATCATTTTCGAAATCCACAACTATTCTATCACTAAAACTTAATGGAGGATTATCTCCAAATCGCACTCTAAGGCTATGTACATCCCAGTTTATCAATAAGGCACCATTGTAATATCTCACATTAACACGTCCTGTAGTCCTCCTATTATCACGTTCAAGCCTATAAATCCAATACCAACTTGTTCCGTTTATTTCACTCAAAATATCTCTTAATCTATATTCAACCATATCAAAATTTCTCCTTTACGCCTTGATTAAAGCGCTTACATTTATTCTAAAGAAAGGCGGATAGAAAGTAGCTTTTAAACTTCTTTCTATCCGTTACTTCCTCCAAGAATTAACACAACCTATTTTCAGTTCAATTTAATGACTCATCTTAATTGTTTTGTGTTTCTTCTTCATCGTCTTTCTTCTTTTTAGCAAATAGCAAACCAAATGCTCCAAGAAGAGAGAGAGCACCTAATGCACCTGTAGCACGATCTGCTTTCGTACCAGTATTTGGCAATACTGCTTGATTTTGAGAAGGAGCTACCTGAGCATCAACTATTTGAGTTGGTTGTTCAGTCTGTTTGGTATCTGGCACAGTAGGTTTTTCTGTTTCAGGTTTACGTTCTGTGTTATCAGTTGGTACTTCAGGTGTTGGTTGTGGTGTGTTATCTCCACCTTGTTGTTCCCCATTACCTTCTGGTTTAGTTGGAGTAACTTTTCTGAAGACATGAGTTACAACATCACCTTCTTCATTAACATCTGTTCTTACAAATACGTAACCTTCAATTTCACCATGTTCAAATGCTTCATTCGCTTCACCTAATACTGCTGGAGCTTTCGCATCTGCTGGCTTCAATTCATTACCTTGTTCATCAATCCATTTAGTGATGATTAACTTAACTTTTGGTAATTCTACAGGATCTGGAAGTTCTCCATTTACTCCACCGTTGAATTCTGGGATGTCAACTACTGGAGGATCTATTAAGTTCCCGTTTCCATCTGTACTGCTTGTGCCTACTGGATCTGTGTACTCTGGTTGACTTGGAGTTACTTCTGGAATACCGTTTACACCAAAGTCTTCGTTAACTAGGTCTTTTCCTGCGATTGGATGACTGATCTTAGTGCTTGGATCGGTAACCGTTGCGGTTCCATCGTCGCCTACAGTGACAGTCTTACCTGGGTTCTTCGCTTTGACCTTATCTTCCACTTGTTTTTTCTCTTCTGGAGTTAAGTGGGATTTGTCTTGAACAACAACCTTCTCATCTGGTTTCACTGGGGTGAAGTCTTCGATAACTAGGTCTTTTCCTGCGATTGGAGTGACTGATCTTAGTGCTTGGATCGGTAACCGTTGCGGTTCCATCGTCGCCTACAGTGACAGTCTTACCTGGGTTCTTCGCTTTGACCTTATCTTCCACTTGTTTTTTCTCTTCTGGAGTTAAGTGGGATTTGTCTTGAACAACAACCTTCTCATCTGGTTTCACTGGGGTGAAGCCTTCGTTAACTAGGTCTTTTCCTGCGATTGGATGACTGATCTTAGTGCTTGGATCGGTAACCGTTGCGGTTCCATCTTCACCTACAGTGACAGTCTTACCTGGGTTCTTCGCTTTGACCTTATCTTCCACTTGTTTTTTCTCTTCTGGAGTTAAGTGGGATTTGTCTTGAACAACAACCTTCTCATCTGGTTTCACTGGTGTGAAGTCTTCGTTAACTAGGTCTTTTCCTGCGATTGGATGACTGATCTTAGTGCTTGGATCGGTAACCGTGGCGGTTCCATCGTCGCCTACTGTGACAGTCTTACCTGGGTTCTTCGCTTTGACCTTATCTTCCACTTGTTTTTTCTCTTCTGGAGTTAAGTGGGATTTGTCTTGAACAACGACCTTCTCATCTGGTTTCACTGGTGTGAAGTCTTCGTTAACTAGGTCTTTTCCTGCGATTGGGTGACTGATCTTAGTGCTTGGATCGGTAACCGTTGCGGTTCCATCGTCGCCTACAGTGACAGTCTTACCTGGGTTCTTCGCTTTGACCTTATCTTCCACTTGTTTTTTCTCTTCTGGAGTTAAGTGGGATTTGTCTTGAACAACGACCTTCTCATCTGGTTTCACTGGTGTGAAGTCTTCGTTAACTAGGTCTTTTCCTGCGATTGGATGACTGATCTTAGTGCTTGGATCGGTAACCGTGGCGGTTCCATCGTCACCTACTGTGACAGTCTTACCTGGGTTCTTCGCTTTGACCTTATCTTCCACTTGTTTTTTCTCTTCTGGAGTTAAGTGGGATTTGTCTTGAACAACGACCTTCTCATCTGGTTTCACTGGTGTGAAGTCTTTTGCTTGTGCCGTCACAGTAGTTGGTTCTGATGGATGACTGTCACCTTTCGTAGCTGTTGCCGTTACCTGACTTTTATCTTTTACACCTTCAGCTGGAATAAGGAGTTGCCCTGTACTTGAATCTACTGTTACACCTGCTGGCTTATCTGATGATGACCATGTTCCATTCTTAGCCTTAACTACGGTTACTGTTTTTTGAGCATTTTTCTCATCTGTGTAATTAACAATTACTTTATCAGCATCCCCTGTTGGTGTTACTGTTACTGTTCCATCACTTGGTGCAGTTGCTGTTGGTGGTGTTGGTTTATCTTCCCTAACTTTAACCGTTAATTGTATTTCTCCTGATTCTTTACCTTGACTATCAATTGCTTTGTATTTGACAATATATGTGCCTGGTTTTCTAGAATTAATATCTTTCACATTATTTTGTCCATTTACTGATACAATCTCTGTTCGTACTTTAGTACCACGTGTTGCATCTTTATCATCTTCATAGTCAGCTTTTGTAACTAAAGTCTTAAGATCTATATTTTCTCCGAATTCTACTATTTTTTCATTTCCTGCAACTGCAGATGTAACGGTTGGGGCTTGGTTTGTAACTTGAATTGTTTTCCAATCAACTGCACTTGAATACTTACCTTCTGAAATATTAGCTATTGCCTTAGCAGTTCCTTCTGCAATAGATTCTTTCATCTCAATAGTGATTGTATTCGTAAATGCATCTTTTGTTGTATTCTTAACCTCCCCTAGAGTTGGTTTATTTGAAACCCATGGACTATTAATATTTTCACGTTTTAGGCCTATCTCATGTGCCTTACCTGTTGCTTTATCTGTATAAGATACATAAACCATACCTGCATCGTGTGGGGCTTTTACTACTATATTTTTAGCTCCCGCAAATAGGCTATTTCCTCTCTCTTCAGATGGTTGAATTGTAGTTTCACCTAATGATACAGCCACATTCGTTGCATCACTTTCAATACCATCTACAATTTGAGTAACAGTGACTTGATCACGTGGCACTAATTGAGTTTGATTTAATTGATTACTATTTAATCCTTTAGGAAGTGTTACTGTCCACTTACCGTTATTACCTACTGTAACTTCATTAATTGTTACACCTGGTACTGTTACTTTTATCTTAGCACCTGGACGTCCTGTACCAGTTAATTCTCTATCTGTTGAAGCTACAGTTGGCACTCCTATACTACCTTTTGGATTTATTGTTGTATTATAAGTAGGTGCTTCTGGCTTAACATTGACTTTAACATCAATTATCTTATAAGGTCGTTTTTGTGTCGCATCAGGCTGATTTTGCCCTGTTTGAGACATAGGTAATGTTACTTTTACTCTATAGTTCTGTACACCTGGAGTATTTGCTATCAGTGTTTGTTTATTACCTTGAGCATTTACCCATTCATAGGTTGTTCCAGTCGGTAAGTCCTCTGAGACAGCTACCTTAGCTACAGCATCTTTTGCATTTTGTTCTGTTAAAGTAGCACCTTTTGAAACAGTGACTCTTGTTCTATTTGCTTCTACATCAAACACTTTATGTTCAAATGTTCCTGTATGTGCTAATTTTTGAGCATCATTAGGATTATTTGTAAATCTTCCATGATTGTACTTACCACTGAATGTATATGTTTTTGTGCCTACTGGATCTGCCTTAAGCATCTCTCTTAATTTTGATGCGCTTTGTTCCTGCTCACCATTTCGTTTAGCAACCCAAACCATTCCGCTTGGAAGGTTTCTTGGATTCACATAATAGCCTGATTCATCATTACCATGGTCCATACCTTTGAAATCATACACCGTACGGGCTATCGGGAATGTTGGTAATACTTTATAAGTTACCTCAACTTGTTGTGCTGGTGCATCTGGAAATGTTACAGTAACTGTTGTTTTCTTATCTCCAGCACTAGACGTGTCAAAGTTACCTGTAACTTGGACATTACTTGGTAGGTTAGTTGTTCCAGCTCCGTTTTGTAATAGAACGGTTTGTTTAATTTCCTCAGGAGTTAGTCTTTCCCCTTGTTTGATATTAATAATTGGTTGTTTTACTAACGGATAAGTAGCAACCTTAGCATCACTTGGTTGTGAGATATTTCCTGCTTCATCTGTTGCTTTTGCTGTTACATTTCCTGCTACTAGATTTGCTGTTGGTTCAATGGTCACTCTACCTCGATTGTCAGCTACTTTTTCTCCAATTTTTCTATTTTTTGAATCAAAAAGTTCTACTTTAGCACCTGCTTCAGTTTGAACTGTGATAGGTGTTCTTGTTCCTGCTTTCCCTAATAATGGTGTTTCAATCGTTGGTTTACCTGGAGCTACATTATCTCGATTAACATTATCTTTTAATTGTATTTCTCGCTTGACATTTGAACCTTCACCACGATGATTATAGGTTACATCACCATTTTTAGCAATTGTTAGATCGGCAACTTCAATACCTGGATTAGCTTTTAAAACGGCTGCTTTTACACGTTCTTTATCAGTCGGAGATAAATTGCTTGGATCTTTCACAGGAACTTTGTCACTTCGTTTTAATTGACCGTAGACTTCTGCTTCTGTGGAAGCACGGGTACCTGTATTCGACGTTATATCGCTATTCTCAGCACGTGTCACTACCCGATCACCGGCCTTAAACTGCTTACCTGCCGGCAAGGTGATAGTGATACTGCCATCTCCTTTGGGTGTGAAGGTTATTTTAGCGTCATTAGTTATTTGTTTATACTGATTATTAGCTTGTTTTTCAAACTTAATCGCTTTACCTTGAATAGATGCATAAACAATATCTGTCTTACCATTCGGTCTTAAGGTAACACTGGTATCTCCATGTGTAAATGGACTAACTGTAATTGGGTTTGGTACTGGAGCAGTTGCAACTTGAGGATTACTTGGGTCAGAAACATTTCCTGCTTTATCTCTAGCCTTGGCTGTCACATTCCCGCTCGGAATGTCTTTGCTTGGAGTGATAAACGCTTTACCACTTGCGTTCGCTTCACCTCGACCTAGCTCTTTACCTCCATGGTCATATACAACAACTGATACGCCTGCTTCTGCATCTACCTCTATTTGAGTTCTAGTGCCAGCTTTACCCGTCAAGTTTGTTGGAATCCTTGGAGTTGCTGGCTTACTTACCAACCTTGTTCCAGTAGCAGCATATACATACGCTTCATACGCAGTTGTTCCACCTCCCGCTTTAGCGCTTACAGCCATTGCACCCGCTCTTTGGGCTTCTGCTTCCGTAACATTATCTCTTAAACGCATCTTAACGTGATATTTATAAGCGAAATTTTGATGTTTTGATATAGTTAATAGATGAGAATAAGATCCACTAGGATAAGGTCCATTAGGGTCATTATTTAATCGAATAATACGATTTAGGTCTGGATTATTTTCCAATTTCTTCAACATCTGCTGTCTCTGATTAGGTCTGGTTGGACCACCACCAAACTCAAAAATACCACCTGCGCTGCCCCACAAACTTTGTGAACCGTAATCCTGATTTTTCCCTGCGATTAGAGGAACCGTATATCTCCCTCCCACTTGAGTAAAATTATTTGGATTTTGAGAAAGCGTCCCTGTTGTTCCTGGTTTTTTTTCATAACGTTCATAGTAAGCATCAGAAACAAGTCCTACTGGATAATTGCCACCAACATTATACAAAAGATCACGAGGCGGATAGAACCAAAAGGCATCGCCAACAAACTCCCCACCCAATGCTTTACCGTCATTATGGAAGTAAACATCGTAAGTAATAAATTTCTGATTACCCTCCGTACTATATTTTGCTTTCATGAATACTTTTTCGATTGTTCGCGGACGATTTCCTTCAACTGTCGAACCTCCTCCTGCAGGCTCTGAGATATACTCTTTAACATTGTACAACGGACCTTCTACACGTTCACGATCTGCTCTAAACCCTGTTCCCTTCGCTATTCTCTGACCATTACGCGGATCATGAGTTCCTGAAGTCAAACGCGTTGTAGCGTTTTTAACAGAAATAAACATTCTCTTCACACGTTTTGTCATTTCTTCAACATCGTTCAGAGAAACTGTTGTATTTTCAAGGACTACTTGAGCCACTCCTAATAGTTCATTGGCTTTTTCAAGAACTCCTTTCGTAGTATCATGTTCAGGAACTTCTGAAATTGCTGCTTTCAACTGATCAACAGATACTTTCAAAGCATCTTTTTTAGCTGAAACAGTTTGACTCTCTTCGCTTGCTCTTACTTCAGAAGAAGGTTGGATCGCTGGTTTTTCAGCCTCAGTTCCAGTATTACTTTCTCGAACCTCACTTGATTCTTTTACCGCATTAGATAAAGTAGCTAAATCAGCAGACAAAAGTTCTTTTAGTTCATTAATATCTTTTTGAACTGCATCAGCTTTATCTAGTAACGCCTGAGCTCTCTGAACTCTTTCTTTTACAGAAGAAAGCACTGAGTCGTCAAGGTTTAATTTAGTTGAAAGAAGAGAATTTAATTCTTCAACTACTGTTCTTAACTGACTTTTATCAACCGTATTACTACTATTTTCAACAAGTGCAGTTTCTTTATTTTCTAAAGAACTATTGACTACTTCTGATTTATTTTCAGTAGGTTCCTTAATACCCACAGGCGAGTCGCCCTTATCGTTAGGTTGTACTACACCCGCCGTAGATTGTGAATTGCTTCCGCTTACGGTATCTGCGCTAACAACGCGCGCACCTAAAAACATCAGTGCTGCAACAGCAACTGAAGCGGCACCGAAACTATATTTACGAATAGAAAAGCGCAACACCTTTTCACGTTGATGACGCTTTATTCTATTGAGTGAATTTGATTTATTTTCCATTGTCCCTCCTGATGTTAAAACACAAAACCAAATTTAAAAGCAATATTCCCACTGGGAATAAAACAATAAAAACTACTATGATGGATATTTGACATCACAGCTATTACAGCTATTACAGCTATTACAGCTATTACAGCTATTACAGCTATTACAGCTATTACAGCTATTACAGCTATTACAGCTATTACAGCTAGATTATAACACTTTTAACATATTCAATCAAACAAAATAGTGTAAATATGGCTAATTTCACGAATTTTCAGTAAGTTTCAAGAAAGCGCAATCAAGTTGTTTATAATAATTAAAAATAAATATCCATAACAATAGATATCCGACCCTTAATTTTAAGATATTCTTCAAATAACTACCATGAATATAAATTTATATTATTTTAAATCAAATTCATAAACTTACGTCTTATAAACAAACAGATGATAGTTTTAATTGAAAATCCAATCATTGATTCACTATGCCTATCATTTCAAAGTATATCCTTATACAACGATATTTCTTGAATAGGCTATCACCAAATAGGGGGCTTTGATTTCAAATGAGTATAGCGGATTGAAGTTGGAATAGTCCAACACGACTCCTAATTCATTTTTAGAAATTGACCAATCGATTTGCGTACATTTTATTTCAATCCACTATATCTTATTACGAATACTATCTACTTTTCCGAGAATACAAGAACAGCCTTGCACCTCTTGAAATGAGGAACAAGGCTGTTGTTATTTTTTTATTTATTGTCCACTTAACAATGAACCATTCATATTTTGACTACATTTTTAGTCTTCTTTTTTCTTTGCAAGAGCAAGTCCGAGACCACCTAGCATACCAAGAAGTCCTAGAGATGCAAGAGCAGCATTTGATTCTGTTCCTGTATTTGGCAATACATTTTGAGAATCATTTGACTTAGCTCCATTATCATTAGTAGTCTTAGTATCTACCTGATCTGCATTCGGAGCAACTGCATCTGGAATTGAAGTTGTTAGTGCAGCTGTATCTTGACCAGAATTTCCATTAGCATCAGGCATTACTGGCACAACTGGAATTGGAGTTGGAGTTGGAGTTGTTAGCTCAGGTGTATCGTGACCAGAATTTCCATTAGTATCAGGTGTTACTGGAATTGTATTTGTGTTTGAACTTACTTTTCTGAAAATGTGAGTCATTACTGGTTCATTTTCAGCTATCACAGTTCGTACAAATTCATATCCCGGAATTGATCTATGTTCAGCATCCTTTTCATTACCTGTCTTAACAGATTGTTTCAATACATTTCCATCTTCATCAATCCAGCGAACCTCAATCATTAGCTCTGGCAATTCAATTGAAGCCGGTAATACACCATTTTCAAAAATTGTTACCTTAGGTGGAGTTGCTGGATTTGAATGTGTACTTCCACTTACTTTTCTGAAAATGTGGGTCATTACTGGTTCATTTTCAGCTATCACAGTTCGTACAAATTCATATCCTGGAATTGATCCATGTTCAGCATCCTTTTCCTTGCCTGTCTTAACGGATGATTTTAATACATTTCCATCTTCATCAATCCAGCGAACCTCAATCATTAGCTCTGGCAATTCAATTGAAGCCGGTAATACACCATTTTCAAAAATTGTTACCTTAGCTGGATTTTCTACTGGAACTTCCACAGCTGGTTTACCTGGTTCAGTAATCTTACCTGTACCTGGAACTTTACCTTCTGGTAATTCACTGTTTGGTACTTTACCTTTACCGTCTTCACCGATTGTGACTGTGATTGGCTTATCACCTTTACCTGGGATTTCTACCGTAGTTCCTGGTGGGTATGTTGAGCCATCTGGTTTCTTCGGTGTTACTGTAACATCACCTGTCTTAGGATTTTGTTCTAACTCTACTTTTGGTTCTTTCGTTATTCCATAAGTTCGAACTGTTGTCGGAGTTACCTTACCTGTTTGTGGATCAACTTCATAGGTAGTGGTATCAATCACATCGCGACCTTCAGAATCTTTAGAGTGTTCAACCTTAGTTTTAGCTCCTACTTTAACGATTGTCTTACCTGCTGGGCTGACTACTGGGGTGCCAACGTGTGCTGTGATATGACCGTTCTTTGGATCTACATCGTAAGTGGTTGTAGTAACTGCTTTACCTTTTTCACCCTCAGTACGCTCATCTGGTGTACCGAAGTCTTTTTCAACATCTTTAACGTATTCCACTTCTGGTTCAATCGGTGTTTCTACTACTTTGTCCTTGGCTGCAACTTTAACGACTGTATTCGTTGGTTCTTTCGTACGAACTGGTTTTCCTACACTTGGGGTAATTTCCCCTGTTGTTGGATTTACTTTGTACGTTGTTGTGATAGTATCTTCACCATCTTCACCTTTAACGGTGATTGCTTCAGTACCTTTTTCTTTCGTATCATCTTTTTCGTAACGTACTGATGATGGTACTACTCTCTTCTCAACCGTTGCTTCTTTACTTGTTCCGTAAGTAGTTACTGTTGTTGGAGTCACCTTACCTGTTTTTGGATCAACTTCATAGGTAGTGGTATCAGTCACATCACGACCTTCAGGATCTTTAGAGTGTTCAACCTTAGTTTTCGCACCTACTTTAACGACTGTCTTACCTGCTGGGGTGACCACTGGGTGACCAACGTGCTCTGTAATATGACCGTCCTTTGGATCTACATCGTAAGTGGTTGTAGTAACTGTTTTACCTTTTTCACCCTCAGTACGCTGAGCTGGTGTACCGAAGTCCCGAGTATCATCTTTTTCATAAACCACTGCGGGTTCAATTAGTGTGTCTACTACTTTGTCTTTGGCTGGAACTTTTACAACTGTTTCTGTTGGTTCTTTCGTACGAACTGGTTTTCCTACAGTTGGGGTAATTTCCCCTGTTGTTGGATTTACTTTGTACGTTGTTGTGATGGTATCTTCACCATCTTCACCTTTAACGGTGATTACTTCAGTACCTTTTTCTTTCGTATCATCTTTTTCGTAACGTACTAGAGATGGTACTACTCTCTTCTCAACCGTTGCTTCTTTCCTTGTTCCGTAAGTAGTTACTGTTGTAGGAGTTACCTTACCTGTTTTTGGATCAACTTCATAAGTTGTAGTGTTGATAACTTCACGACCTTGGTCATCCTTGCTACGCTCAACCTTAGTTTTAGCCCCAACCTTAACGATTGTTTTGCCAGCTGGGGTGACCACTGGGTTATCAACGTGTTCTGTGATATGACCGTCCTTTGGATCTACATCGTAAGTAGTTGTAGTAACTGCTTTACCTTTTTCACCCTCAGTACGCTGAGCTGGTGTACCGAAGTCACGAGTGTCATCTTTTTCATAAACCACTGCAGGTTCAATTGGTGTTTCTACTACTTTATCCTTAGCCGCAACTTTAACTATTGTTTCTGTTGGATTTACTATTACTGGATTTCCTACATTTGGAGTAACTTCCCCATTGTCTGGATTTACTGTGTAAGTCGTTGTGGTGGTCTTACTTCCGTCTTTTCCTGCAACAGTAATATTTTCTTGACCTCTATCACGACTAGCATCTTTTTCGTATTTTACTGGGGATGGGATTGTTTCTACTTCTACTTTATCTTTCAATCCATTTTCTTTAAATGTTTCTTTTGTTGTATGCTCTATTATGTTTCCATTATCTGGATTTACTGTATATGAAGTTGCTGTCTTCACAATGTTATTTCCATCTTTAGAAGTTACTACTTTATCTTTCGCTGCTACTTTAACGATAGTAGTTGTTGGATTTACTATTACTGGCTCTCCTACATGTGCAATAGCTTCTCCACTGTTTGGATTTAATGTGTAAGTCGTTGTGGTGGTCTTACTTCCAGCTTTTCCTGGGACAGTAATATTATCTTGACCTTTTTCGCGACTAGTATCTTTTTCGTATTTTACTGGAGATGGGATTGTTTCTACTTCTACTTTATCCTTCAATCCGTTTTCTTTAAACGTTTCTTTTGTTGTATGCCCTGTGATGTTTCCATTGGTTGGATTTACTATATATGTAGTAACTTCTTTGACAATGTTATCCCCATCTTTAGAGTATACTACTTTATCTTTTGCTGCTACTTTGATAATTGTATCCGTTGGTTTTACTATTACCGGCTCTCCTACATTTGGAGTAACTTCCCCATTATTTGGATTTACTGTGTAGGTCGTTGTGGTGGTCTTACTTCCAGCTTTTCCTGGGACAGTAATATTATCTTGACCTTTTTCGCGACTAGTATCTTTTTCGTATTTTACTGGAGATGGGATTGTTTCTACGTCTACTTTATCCTTAGCTGGAACTTTAACGATCGTATTAGTTGGTTCTTTCGTACGAACTGGTTTTCCTACACTTGGGGTAATTTCCCCTGTTGTTGGATTTACTTTGTACGTTGTTGTGATTGTATCTTCACCATCTTCACCTTTAACAGTGATTGCTTCAGTACCTTTTTCTTTTGTATCATCTTTTTCGTAAACTACTGGAGATGGTACTACCTTCTTCTCAACCGTTGCTTCTTTCCTTGTTCCGTAAGTAGTTACTGTTGTTGGAGTCACCTTACCGGTCTTTGAATCAACTTCATAAGTTGTAGTGTTGATAACTTCACGACCTTGGTCATCCTTGCTACGCTCAACCTTAGTTTTAGCCCCAACCTTAACGATTGTTTTACCAGCTGGGGTGACCACTGGGTTGCCAACGTGCTCTGTGATATGACCGTCCTTTGGATCTACATCGTAAGTAGTTGTAGTAACTGTTTTACCTTTTTTACCCTCAGTACGCTGAGATGTTGCACCGAAGTTTTCTTCAACATCTTTAACGTATTCTACTTCAGGTTCAATCGGGGTTTCTACTACTTTGTCCTTCGCTGCAACTTTAACTATTGTTTCTGTTGGATTTACTATTACTGGATTTCCTACATGTGCAATAGCTTCTCCATTGTTTGGATTTACTGTATAAGTCGTTGTTGTTGTTTTACTTCCGTCTTTTCCTGCAACAGTAATATTGTCTTGGCCTTTTTCTCGACTAATATCTTTTTCGTATTTTACTGGGGATGGGATTGTCTCTACTTCTACTTTATCTTTCGCTCCCACTTTTACAACTCTAGCTATTGGTATAGTTACGACTTCTGGTTTGCTTTTTGATGGAGTTAGGGTTCCATTTACTGGATTTACGCTATAGGTTGTGGTGACTTTAGTTTTTCCTGATTTCCCTGGAAATTGAACGGTATCAGTACCTTTTGGACTGTTCTCATCTTTTAAATAAACTGGTTTGGGTTCAACTGAATTATACTCAACTAAATCCTTCGCGCCACCTTTATTGACTACTTCTTCCTTCTCAGTCGAAGTAAGACTGCCAGTTTTTGAGTTTACTGTGTAGCTTGTTGTCTTCTTAACAACGTCGGCTCCTTTTTTAATGTATTCTACTTCATCCTTGGCTGCGACTTTGACAACTGTTTCTATTGCCGGTTGCTTAACTACTGGTTGTCCTACATGTGCAATAGCTTCTCCATTGTTTGGATTTACTGTATAAGTTGTCGTTACTGTACTAGTGCCTGGAGTACCAGATACTGTGACTTTTGCTTCTTCTTTAGCCCTTGTGGCGTCTTTTTCATAACGAACACTTGGATCAAGTGGTGTAACGACAACCTTAGCCTTGGCACCATCTTTCTTAAACACTTCATCAAGTGTATTTTTAGTAATCTGTCCTGTATCAGGATCTTTCATACTCACAGTTGTTGACTTAATGATGTCATCTCCGCTTTTACTGTATACAGTAGTTTCTCCAAATTTTTCTACAGATTTAACTGTTGTAATTTTTTTATCTTGATAACCTGTCCCATCTAAGGAAATTCGTTTCCCAGACATAAACTCTGATCGTCTATTAATCAGATCGGCTTCAAAATAAGAACGTGAACTATGACCTCCGCTTGTCCGTCCAACATTTATAACAACATCACTATCATTGCTGACACCTTTTCTTATCGTCGAATCATTATCAACAATATAATGAGTCATTTTACCAGACTTAGCTATTTTTTTGCTATCTAAACCTTTTTGCCAAAATTCACGACGGGAAACCCAACTTGTCACAACTTTTGGAGCATTGAATGTTGTTCCTTTTTTTAATACATTATTATAAAAGTTTCTATAAGCCCGCTGTTCTTTAGGAGACATGACTCTGCTATCAGAATATGCCAACTGATAGGCTTCAACCATTGCCCGTTGTACTAAGTATCCTCCTAAAGAATGTCCTGTCAAATAAAGATTGGTAATACTCTTATCTTTAGCTAGTTCGCGCATGATATTTTCTGCATCGTTCCCTTGCTGAGGATTGCTTCCTACTCCAAGTACTCCATCAGCCACAATATCTTTGGCATCACTTGTTCCACGAAAGGCTAACACTTGTGCAGTTCCATTTGGTAAATATAAGAAATCACTCTTAGTTTCATACAAGACAGCATCTAGTCCACTGGATGTATGATAGCTTTTCTTTCTTTTCCAATAAGGAGCTAATTCCCTATTCATCATCATGTATTCATAGCGTGGTTTACTTTCGCCTTTCTTTTTGTATAAATCCGCCTCTGTTAATTGCTTCTTATTATTTAAAACTTTATCAATATAATCATCATCACGGTAAGACAATTCCATGAACATAATCATATCGCGCTCACTGACATTCCATTTTAATTTTTCATCTGGCTTTTCTTTACTGTCAATAATACCATCACCATCAGTATCTTCTAACATAGGATGACTATTATAGCCTACATACTTTTTTCCGTCCTTTTCATAAATATAAAGTTCTTCTTTATCCTTCAAGTAATCTTCATCTGTATAAGCTTCTGGACTTAACTTAGGGCCGTTTAGTAACAAACTGTCAAGCTTATTACCTTCTGAACCGATTACTCCTGCTTTTATTTGCTTAGCATACTCATCAGTTAATTCATACTTTTTAACCTCGGAAGGATTGGATGCTGCTCTCACCTCTGGAGTGCTTGATCTGTCTTCACCCGCCACGGAAGCCCTTGTGATCAAGCTATTATTTTCCTTATCCCCAGATGTACCGAGTTCTGTAGTCCTTGTAGATCTTATTGGAACATCTCTGGTATCTAACTCAGAAGCAGGATTATTTTGATTATCTGGTATAGGTTGAACTGCTTCTCTTTTCTCCACAGAAGATGGGGAATTTTCCGTAGAAGCAAGCACTCCCTGAGATGGTGTAAACAAGGCAATTCCTATTAATACAGAAGCCACTCCAACAGAAAACTTTCGAATCGAAAAACGTTGACGTTTATTAAAAATATCTTTCATTTTACCAACTTTCTTTCTAACTATTTTTTACAAAATAGAGGCTTCTAATATTTTACATAGACAGAATACTAAATCGTTTCTTGACTAAAATTTTAGAGCTTTTCCTCTACTTCATCATAAACTACCACATTGATTTCTAATCATAGAAAATGGATTGCTTAATATTACTAAAATATCAGTAAAATATAAAAAAATGTAATACTCAATGAAAATCAAAGAGCAAACTAGGAAGCTAGCCGCAGGCTGCTCAAAACACTGTTTTGAGGTTGTAGATAAGACTGATGAAATCAGTAACCATATCTACAGCAAGGCGACGTTGACGCGGTTTGAAGAGATTTTCGAAGAGTATAAATATTTCACTTCCAACACTGCCATTATACCATAAAAAATCATAACACTCATGTGTTTTAAAAAAGGTTTGTCAAAAAGTTTTCAAAATCAAAAAACGCATAATATCAGGTCTTGAAAGCCTTGATACTATGCGTTTTATTGTGGGAAAATCTACTTCATTTTCTCCGAGAATTGAGTTTTTGCCCAGTCTCATCAAATCTAGATTTTTTCTTCTTTGATATCAATCACAATTTCTTCTGATTGGTCAAGAGTTTCGGCCTTTTCTTGCCATTGCTCCTTGAGATTATTGAATTGATTTTTTGATGCTTCTGTCGCTTGACGGGCACATGACTTAGCTTGAGCAAGGACACTGTCCACAGTGATTTCTCCTGCCTCAACCTGTTCTTTGGTTTTCAGAACAAAATCTGTAGCCTGCTCCTTAACTTCTGTCAGTTTTTCACAGACTTGCTCCTTGGCATACTCCGGATCTTCTCTCAAATCATCTAGAAAATCTTGAGCCTGACTGCAAACTTGTTTGCCCTTATCGCTTGTTAAAAACAAGGCAAGAGCTGCACCTGAAACGGTTCCTAAAAGGATTGAGGATAGTTTACCCATAAGGATTCTCCTTTTTATTTTTTGAAAAATTTACTTGCAAGACGAAGAGCTGACAAACTTGCACCAGTCTTGAGTGTTTTTGAACCAGCTGAGGAAGCTTTCTTGCTCAAGACACGCGCATGGTCATTGAGGTCTGAAACAGTTAGAGATAAATCTGCAACAGCGCTAAAGAGTGGATCAATCGTTGCCATCTTGACATTGATATCATCTGCCAAGACATTGACCTTAGCCAGCAATTCATTGGTGTGATGCAAGGTCACATCCACATCTGAAGTCAAGGTTTTAATCGTCTTCTCTGTTTCATCGATAACACGTCCAAGCTTTTGTACAGTAATGATTAGATAGACTAAAAAGACAATCAAAGCAAGGGCTACAAGAATATATGCAACTTCTAACATTTAGTTTTCCTCCTCTGTAACGTAGTAAGGGGCCTTCTTTCGATTTTGATATAGAATGATAAAAATACCCAGTCCGATAAGGACAACTGATAGCCATTGGGACACTCGAAGGCCAAAGAACATGAGGCTATCTGTTCGCATGCCTTCGATGACCATACGACCGAAACCATACCAAATCAAGTAGAAAGCAGTGATATGACCTCGTCTGAGACTCTTCCATTTTCGTCTGAATATCAAAATGAAGACAAATCCAAGTAGATTCCATAGGGACTCATAAAGGAAGGTCGGTTGACGGTAGCTCCCTTCAATATACATCTGGTCACGGATAAAACCAGGTAGATAATCCAGATTATCCACTGCTGCACCGTAAGCTTCTTGGTTAAAGAAATTGCCCCAGCGCCCCAAACTTTGGGCAATCATGACGCTAGGTGCCGCAATATCTAGAAAATCCCAAGTATTGATGAGTTTACGATCAGCAAAGATATAGAGCACAATAGCCCCAGTTATCAAACCACCGTAAATGGCCAAACCACCATTCCAAATGGCAAAAATCTCTCCCAAATTCTGACTATAATAATCAAAACGGAAAATGACATAGTAGAGACGGGCTCCTAAAATAGCCAAGGGAAAGGCTATCAAGATAAAATCTAAAATATCGTCTGGTATGATCTTCTTTCTAGGCGCTTCTTTCATGGTCAAATAAACCGCAAGAATCAAACCTGTCACAATACACAAGGCATACCAACGAATGGCTAGAGGACCTAGATGAATAGCAATTGGATCAAGCATTAGGCACCTCGTTTTGAGCAATAAGATTTGTCAAACGTTCTTCGAACAAACGCGTCGCATCAAAGCCCATTTCCTTGGCACGATAATTCATGGCAGCAGCCTCAATCACGACAGAGATATTACGACCTGTTTTAACTGGAATACGAATACGAGGAATGGCTACGCCAGAAATTTCTATTTCCTCTGCATTGTTTCCAAGACGATCAAAAGTCTTATGTGTATCATAGTTTTCCAAGTAAACAGCCAGCTGAACTTGTGAAGAATCCTTGACAGCACTCGCACCGTAGAGGCTCATGACATCGATAATCCCAACCCCACGAATTTCAATCAGGTGTCTCAAGATCTCAGCTGGTTCACCCCAAAGAGTAATCTCATCCTTGGCAAAGATATCGACACGGTCATCAGCTACTAAGCGGTGACCACGTTTGACAAGCTCTAGACCTGTCTCACTCTTACCGATGCCACTATCACCCTGAATCAAGACACCCATCCCATAGATATCCATCAAGACTCCATGCACACTGGTCCGTTCTGCTAAACGTGAATCCAGATAGCTAGATAACTCTCCAGACAAACGACTAGTAGCCGTACGGCTGGTTAAAATGGCAATCTTACATTCTCTGGCTGCCTTTAACATCTCCTCTGGAACCACCAAACCACGGGCAACAATGACCGCAGGTGTCTCAGGTAGAAACATTTTTTTCAAAACTTCATAACGGCTGTTAGAAGGCATGCTGATCAGATAAGACCACTCCTTCATCCCCAAAAGTTGAATCCGCTCTGGCGTATAGTAGTCAAAATAGCCTGTCATTTCAAGACCAGGTCGCGTAATATCCGCTGTATTGATTTCCTTTTCAAGCAATTCTGGTTCGCCATAGACAATGTCTAGTCTAAGCTTTTCAATCACTTCTTTTACTAAAACCGACATCATTTCCTCCTTCAATCGAGTTCTTTTTACTATTATATCAAATTGTGGGAGGAAGTTTCAGATTTTTGCAGGCTTTGGAGTATTTATTTATACTCAATGAAAATCAAAGAGCAAACTTGGAAACTAGCCATAGGTTGCTCAAAACACTGTTTTGAGGTAGCAGATAAGACTGACGAAGTCAGCTCAAAGCACTGCTTTGAGGTTGTAGATGAAACTGACGAAGTCAGTAACCATATCTACGGCAAGGCGACGTTGACGTGGTTTGAAGAGATTTTCGAAGAGTATTAAAAGAAAAAGGACTAGATTTCTCCAGCCTTTCATTTCTAATTAGAATTTTTTACGTTTACGAGCTGCTTCTGATTTACGTTTACGTTTTACAGAAGGTTTTTCATAGAATTCACGTTTGCGTGTTTCTTGAAGAGTACCAGCTTTAGTAACCGCACGTTTGAAACGACGAAGTGCGTCGTCAAGAGATTCATTCTTACGTACTACTGTTTTAGACATTTTTTTCACTCCCTTCAAGTTCAAGATCTATTCTATTTTACACGTAAAAGGAATAATTGTCAAGAAAAAATGCAGGTTAATTTTGATTATCTTCAATTTTAATCTTGTTGTTAATCTTGTTAAAATTGATTAACATTTATAGATGGAAATGATATAATAGTGACACATATTGATTAGCAAAAATTAGTATTATTTAGAAGTGAATCTATAACATGAAAAGAATCATAAAAATTTACCCTGTGGTCAGTATTTTAGTTGTAATTTGTTTATTGCTAGGAATTCTTACTACCTTTTGGGGAAGTGTAATGTATGACTTATTTGCATTTCATTCAAAGCCAATTTATTGTTGGCAATACTTTAGTGGTACATTTATGCATGGAAGTAAAGAAGCACCAGTATGGTTTATATGGTTTCATTTAGTTTTAAATACTTTAATGTTACTTCCTTTTGGTGGGCTATTGGAGTATAAAAGGGGATCAAAATATGTATTTTTAGTTTTTATTACTTCTATGGTAATATCTTCAATTGTATTCCATATATTAACACAGAATCAAGAAATTCAGGCATCGGGTATCTCTGCTATTGGCTATGCTTTTGTAACAGGTGGGGTGATGAATATGTTTAGTATATGGAAAAATTTCAATTTAGGATTAAAACTATTTTATATCCTTTTAATCGTTCTATCTCTCACCATGCTTCTACCAAATATAACAGGCTGGATTTCAACCTTTCTTCACATGTCAGGAATTGCCAGTTATATCATGGTTTCCAGCATCAACAACTATCGACTGTCTTAATAAAAATCGTATAGTATCATAAAAAATAGTCAATGCAATTATATCACAGTTTACAGACATTTAATAATTTTCTATTGGATACCTTTTTATATGAAATATCGACAACTGTTACGGGGATTTACAGAAAAATTTCTTTTAGCAGGATAGTGAACATTTGAAGTAAAAAACCACTCACTCCAAAGAGCAAGTGGTTTTTATACTTTTTATTTTTCTAACAAGCTAAGCGCTTCAGCATCTGCAATAATAGTCACATCAGGGTGATTTTGGAGGCTACTTGCAGGTAGATTCTCAGTCACCGGGCCAGACACTGTTCCAGCAATGGCTTCTGCTTTCGACTCACCGTAAGCAAAGAGAATAATTGACTTGGCATCCAAAATGTTTTTAATTCCCATTGAAATGGCTTGAGTTGGGACGTCTTCAATCTTGTCAAAGAAGCGAGCATTGGCTTCAATAGTAGACTGGTCCAGTTCGACTAGATGCGTTTGACTGTCAAATGGAGTACCAGGTTCATTAAATCCAATATGTCCATTGCGACCGATTCCCAAGATCTGGAGATCAACTGGATGGTCAGCCAAAATTTGGTTGTAGCGTTCAACTTCAGCTTCAGCATGATCCTTAACCCCACGAGGCAAGAAACTTTCTTTAAATGGTTTTTGGTTGAACAAGTTTTCTTGCATGAAGTGACGGTAAGACTGAGGATTGTCGCCATCAAGGCCTACATACTCATCAAGGTTGACACTTGTTAGATTTGAAAAATCAAGGTCACTCTCAACAATTTCCTTGTAAAATTCAAGTGGGCTACTTCCTGTCGCAAGCCCTAGGGTTTGAGCTCCATTGGCCAATTTATCCTTCAAAATCTCAAAAGCAACTTTTCCACCTTCAACTTGGTTTTCAACTTTAATGACTTTCATCTTTTCATCCTCCATTTCTGTCTATATTTATTATATGGTATAGACCAATTTTTGTCAAGTGAAAACGATTTAATTTCTAAAAAAAGAGCGTCCAAACTTGAAACATGTTATAATGGATAGGATTAGAACTTAGAAAGAATGAACAGATATATGAATACAGCTGATTTTGATTTCCACTTGCCTGAAGAATTGATTGCCCAAACACCCCTTGAAAAACGGGATGCCTCTAAACTCCTCATTGTCAACCGTGAGACGGGAGAAATGCAGGATAAACACTTCCACTCTATTATTGATATGCTGGAACCTGGTGATGCCCTTGTCATGAACGACACCCGAGTTCTCCCTGCCCGCCTCTATGGTCAAAAGGAAGAAACTGGAGGCCATGTGGAACTTCTCCTGCTCAAAAATACTGCCGGAGATGAGTGGGAGGTTCTGGCAAAACCTGCCAAACGCCTCAAGGTTGGTACACGTGTCAGCTTTGGTGATGGTCGCCTCAGCGCTGTCGTTACAGAAGAACTAACCCACGGGGGCCGCATTGTCCGCTTTGAATACCAAGGAATTTTCCTAGAAGTCTTGGAAAGTCTGGGAGAAATGCCTCTGCCACCTTATATCCATGAAAAACTAGATGACCGTGAACGCTATCAAACCGTTTACGCCAAGGAAAGTGGCTCTGCTGCTGCACCGACTGCTGGATTGCACTTCACCAAAGAACTGCTGGCAGAAATCCAAGCTAAGGGTGTTCATCTAGTCTATCTGACTCTTCATGTCGGACTCGGAACCTTTAGACCCGTTTCAGTTGACAATCTGGACGAACACGAAATGCACTCAGAATTTTACCAGCTTTCTGAGGAAGCTGCCACCACTCTTCGATCTGTCAAGGAAAATGGAGGCCGTGTCATCGCTGTCGGAACCACTTCTATCCGCACCTTGGAGACTATTGGTTCCAAATTTAATGGGAAAATCCAAGCAGATTCTGGCTGGACCAATATCTTTATCAAACCTGGCTATGAATGGAAGGTCGTGGATGCCTTCTCAACCAACTTCCACCTGCCAAAATCAACTCTGGTCATGTTGGTTTCTGCCTTTGCAGGTCGCGAATTAGTCTTAGATGCTTATCACCATGCCATTCAAGAACACTACCGCTTCTTTAGTTTTGGCGATGCCATGTTTATCTATTAATTTCATAATGAAAAAAACGCATATTATCAGGCATAAAACCTTGATAGTATGCGTTTTGTAATGGATAAAAAATGAGTTAATTTATTCTCAAGCTCGGATCTTTCAAACTCTGGACACTGGCATTGATCACCGCACCGACAATCAAAATCTTAGCGATGAGAATAAACCAGAACATCATGACCACCACGACGACGGAACTGAAAAAACGCACGTCCACTAGGTGATTGACATAATTGTTAACATAGACTGAAAAGATATTGAGCAGTAAGGCCAGAGTCAACAAGACAAAGGCACTACCTGGTAATACATGTTGAATCCGTCGCACCTTGACATTGGGCAGAAAATAATAAAGCATGACCAAGATAGCAAAAATCAAGGCATAGACCAAGGGGCCTGTTAAATCTTGCAGATAATCAAAGAGAGGACTATCCGATTTCCAGTAGCTCTTGATAAGGTTGAGAAGCATTCGCCCAAAGACACTGAGAAAAAGAGCTAAGGCAAAGAGAATCTGCAGACCAAAACTGACAAACAAACTCATGAGTTGATGAGAAATCATCCCACGATTTTTTGCTACTCCGTAAGCTTTATTAAAGGCTTTCTGTAGAAAATTCATAGATTTTGAAAAGGTCCAAAGGGCTGATAAAACCGCAAAACTCAATAAACCCGTTGACGGTTGGGTCAGTACTTCTGTAATAATCTTTGCAACCACATCATACATGGTATCGGGCAAAAATTCATTGACAACCTTTAAAAAATTAGAAACTGGAATCTGAAAATAAGGTAGGATATTGACCACCACCAAAAGCAGGGGGAAAATCGAAATCAACCAATAGTAGGCTACTGCGACACTGGTCAACTCACTATCTGATGCTTGATAATAATGCAAAAAAGCTTTTACTAAAGGCTTGTCTGTCAGCTCTTTCCACCACTTCTTCATGTCACACTCCTTCACTTACAATCTTATACTCAATGAAAATCAAAGAGCAAACTAGGAAGCTAGCCGCAGGTTGCTCAAAGCACAGCTTTGAGGTTGCAGATAAAGCTGACGTGGTTTGAAGAGATTTTCGAAGAGTATTAACTAATTTCTTCTTACCAATTCCACCATATCATAAGGTAAGGTATTGGCAGCTTCCTTCAAGGAATAGTTCTCTAAGTTATTGACATTTTGTCGTAACTTCTTGGCATACTTGGTCGTAATCAATCGTTTTTCTTCATATTCGAATATCAACTTGCGCTCTAGATAATAGCCTCTCAGCATTTCATCGATATTGTTGGGCTTGACGCGATTGATAACCCGTTCGACAAAGGCACCACTGGTGATGATAGCTGTTTCTCGGAGACGAGAATCCTGCATGAAGCTGATTAAAGAACTCTTGTAAACCCCTTTTAGATTCTCCAGACTTTCGATAATCATCTCTGTATTTTCTAGATAGAGCTCTGCAATTTGGTCATAGTCAAGGGCTCTAAGTTTCTGTGATTCTTCATTTTTCCAACTACGGAAGGTCTTGCCTAAGGTAAAGACTTCGTGAAGGAGAAAACGTAAAATCCGCAAGGAAACAAGGAAATAATAGGTCAATCGTGACGCAAACTTACGATTGATACTTTGTTCCATGTTTTTCAAATAACGTTGGTAGACTCGATAGGCACGCTCACTCATCTTGTCCTCTTCGTAAGCCTGTTCTAAACCATCACTTTCAATACTGAGGATGAGAAGTTTTAAGGCCTCCCAGTCTTCTTGAGCCCCCTTATTTTCTTGACTCAGGATAAGGTTCTCTATTCGTCCATGGTAATTGTCAATAGCCGCATAGAGGGGAAGTTTATTTCTGGTATCTTCCAACTCTTTTTCCAACTCTATCGTTACTTCATTCAAAATGGCGATATGCATGAGATAGTCCTTGCTTTCTTCCTGTTCGTCAGAAAGATGAGGCAAGACCACGAGGCCTGTTAAAAAGCTTACAAGCGTCACACCTGCAACAAGGAAAAGCAAGAGAGGATACTTCTGTTCTAGATTACTTGGTATCAGAAGGATTGTAGCAATCGACACCGTTCCCTTGACACCTGAAAAGGTCAAAAGAAGCATGTCCTTCATATACTTATTTAGCTTTTTCTTGAGACGTCTAGTCCTATAGGCATAATAGCCATAAATCATGACAAAACGAATAGCAAAGAGGACAAAGGTAAGGGCTATAAGAGATCCCAATAAAAGTAAGAGATTATAGATTGGATTGGTTAAGATAGGCTCTGCTATCATTTCCAGCTCCATCCCTAAAATCACAAAGACAGAACCGTTGAGCATAAAGTTTACTGTATGCCAGACCGTCTCAGTCACCGTATCCACTTGGGCTTCGAGGAGCGTGATTTTCTTAAAACGGCTTGCCTTTAAAATCCCAGCAACTACAACGGCAATAATCCCTGAAACATGGACTTCTTCTGCCAGGAAAAAGGTCACCAGAGGCAAACTCAATTCTAATAAAAGTTCGCTGGCAATATCCGTTGCTCTCACACTCAGCAAGAAGCTATGTAGGAAACGGTTAGTCATGGCTGTTAAAATGCCAATCAAAAAACCGCCTAGGATTGAAAAGATGAGCGAACTACTCGCTTGCCTAAGGGAAAAGGCTCCAGTTGTCCAGGCTGTCAAGGCCACCTGAAAGGCAACCAAACCAGATGCATCATTCAAGAGTCCTTCACCCTTAAGGATATTGGACACGCGCTTAGGAAAGCTAAAGCGCTCTGAAAGAGAGGCAAAGGCCACCAAATCCGTAGGTCCAAGGGCTGCCCCAACAGCCAAGCAAGCCGCCAAGGGGAGGCTGAACCAAAGAAGATGGGCCAAGCCACCTAAACTCAGGGTCGAGATAAAAATCACTGGAAATATGAGGTAAATAATGATTCGCCAGTGTTTTAAAATAGCCGTAATATCCGCTTCTTCCGACTCTCGGAAAAGCAAGGGCCCGATAACCAGAGCCAAAAACAACTCTGTATTGAGGTGAAAGTCAGTATTGGGTAAAAAGAGACCAATCACAATTCCCAAAAGAATCTGCACCAAAGGGAGAGGCAAAAAGGGTAGGAGCTTATTGGTGGTACTTGAGACAATCAAAACCAGTAAAAATAGGATTAGGTAAATCAGTAATTCCACGCACATCCTCCTTAATCTTTTTTACAACAGGATTCAAATATCTCCTTCTGCTCTTTGATTTTTTGGTCAATCTTGGAACAATCTTTGTGCTCAATTTTTCTCTGGCACCGTTCCATTTCAAGAGCAACTAATTTTTTCTTGATTTTAAGCATTTTTTTGCTCATATGTGCTTGGTCTAACACACCCACCGCTCGTTCGTGGTGGGTTGATTCGACAAAATTCTGGCGCATGGCATCCAGCTTTTCACGTAGGTATTGTTTATCCATGTCTATATCTCTCTAATTTTTCAATCATTACTAAAAATGGTGGGTTGTTAACTTGATTAAGCGTTCGGTAAATGGCAGCTGTGTACTCTTGTTGGTTCAACTGGCTCACAAAATCCAAGACAGCATCCCTCTCGAGATCTCCTCCATTATGACCGTAGTAGATCATGATAGCAATCCGTCCCCCTTTGACAAGCAAATGACACAGCTTTTCTAATGCTTCAATCGTCGTCTGTGGTCGGGTAATGACTGACTTATCAGCTGATGGCAGATAGCCCAGATTAAAAATCCCTGCCTTGGCTTCTGTCACAAACTGGGCCAGTGTCTCATGGCCTTGCAAGATTAACTGGGCATTTGTCAGGCCAGCCTGATGCAAACGCTCTTGGGTCTTTTCCAAGGCTTGCTCCTGGATATCAAAGGCATAGACGTGCTTGGCTAGCTTGGCCAGAAAAAGCGTGTCATGGCCATTTCCCATAGTCGCATCCACTACGATATCGTCTTTTGTCACTACCTCAGCTAAAAAATCATGTGCCATCTCAAGTGGTCTTTTCATTTTTAAACTCCTGTTTTACAGTCTTGCATCCTTGAACACTTCCACGACGTCGCATTTCCATCTCAATGCTGTTGAGGACTTCCCATTTATTGAGGCTCCACATAGGCCCAATCAGCATATCTCTAGGTGCATCTCCTGTGATTCGATGGATGACAATACGTTTAGGAATGATTTCCAGTTGATCACAGATGACCTTAACATATTCGTCCTGGCTCATCAACTGCAAGCGTCCTTCATGGTAATCTCGTTGCATACGCGTATTGGTCATTAGGTGAAGCAAGTGCAGTTTAATCCCTTGAATATCATTATCCGTAACACAGCGACGGACATTTTCAACCATCATCTCATGGGTTTCACCAGGCAAGCCATTGATCAGATGGGAAACAATCTCAATCTTGGGATACTTTCTCAAACGTTTGACCGTTTCCACGTACAATTCATAAGAATGGGCGCGGTTAATCAGGTAAGAGGTTGTTTCATAAGTGGTCTGCAAGCCCAATTCAACCGTCACATGCATGCGCTCCGATAACTCAGCCAAATATTCGATGGTTTCGTCTGGCAAACAGTCTGGTCGCGTTCCGATATTGATTCCTACTACACCTGGCTCATTGATAGCCTGCTCATAGCGCTCTCGGATGACTTCCACCTTTTCATGGGTGTTGGTAAAATTTTGAAAATAAACCAGATACTTCTGCACATCTGGCCACTTACGATGCATGAAGTCAATTTCCTTATAAAATTGCTCACGGATAGGCGCATCCGGTGCCACAATGGCATCTCCAGAACCAGAAACCGTACAAAAAGTACAGCCCCCATGAGCTACAGTTCCATCACGATTGGGACAGTCAAACCCCGCATCAATAGGGACTTTAAAGGTCTTTTCTCCAAAGAGTTTTCGATAATAATCATTCAAGGTATTATAAGATTTCATAACTTTCATTATAACAAAAATCACCCACAATCTCAAAAGCCTGACTTTCCTATAAATTCCTCTGTTTCTCGTTTCCATTAGCCTTTTTTTATGATACAATATGGGTATGATTTTAATGAAATTAGCATCTATTTTATTATTGATACTGACTTTAGTAGTCTGCATTATCATAACCAAACTTTTTAGATTAAAAAAACTAGGACGAAACTTTGCGGATTTGGCTTTTCCAGTCTTGATATTTGAGTACTACCTAATCACAGCTAAAACCTTTACCCATAATTTTCTCCCTAGACTAGGACTAGCCCTCTCACTCCTAGCCATTATTCTCGTTTTTTTCTTTCTTTTGAAAAAACGTAGCTTTTACTATCCTAAATTCATCAAATTCTTCTGGCGTGCAGGATTCTTATTAACCCTTGTCATGTATATCGAGATGATTGTTGAATTGATGGCCCAGAAATAAAAAACTAAATCGAAAACACCTCAATCAAACTAAAATACAATGATTGAAGTGTTTTTTCTTTATATCTTTTTTAATAATTCTTATACTCAATGAAAATCAAAAAGCAAACTAGGAAGCTAGTCACAGGTTGCTAAAAGCACTGCTTTTAGGTTGTAGATAGAACTGACGAAGTCAGCTCAAAACACTGTTTTGAGGTTGCAGATGGAATCAGATGTGGTTTGAAGAGATTTTCGAAGAGTATTATTTCCCTTCTTTATCAGGAAAGATAAATCCAATACCAATGCAAGCTAGCACACCTGCTCCAATCACCAAGCCACTTGAAATTGGCAACAGGTCCAAAATTGCATTTGCGATGATAAAGGCAATAATGAAACACATCAGACTAGCCTTGTAATCCTTTTTCAAAAGATTCTCTAGAGTGAAAAAGAGGAACAAGCCTACCGGAATCAATGACCAAAGGTTAATGTCCAAACTTGGCCAGCCAACAGAACCAAAATACACTACTGTCGCTGCTGCTACTAAAAATACAATCCCCAATAATTTTTTCATTTCTTTATCTCCGATTTCTTTTTTATGAACTTGAGTTATCTGATAGTGACGCCTCACGTCCCTTACAAAAATCATTATAGCAGAGGTCAACTTCAAGAACAAGTTCTTTTGCCTATCTGGTCTCTATCTCGGTCTAAATGGTTCAATAATTAAGAAAAAAAGAAACCCAGTAGAATGAGTTCCTTCACTTTGCCGATTGCAGGGATTGAACCTGTGACCTAGGCTTTACGAGTGCCTTGCTCTACCAACTGAGCTAAATCGGCTATTACACTTACAGTATAGCACTCTGAGAATAGATGTCAAGGAATTTTCATCTCTATTTAAAAAAGCCTGTCATAAGACAAGGCTTTAAGTTTATTCATCTTAGGACCCAGCACTTTCGTAAGAATCCAAGCCCCTATCCCAGAGTTTAAGGGAAATGACAAAGAAAGCAAGGGAAATCAAAATCAAACCTCCGATGTTAAAGATTACATCCTTGTCCTGCAAGAAATAGCTGGCAGGATAGTAGGCCGTAAAGGCAAAAGGCACGATAAAGCTAATCAACCAACGAAGAAATGAATTGTAAATGGAAATGGGATACTTGGCAAAATCATTAAACATATAAAAAATGTAAATCATGGCGCCTGACTGTTTGGTCCAAAAAGCGATACTAGCTGTCGCGATTTTCAAGGAAGTATAAATCAAGGTCGCAAAAGGAATACAAACTAGAAAAAGCAGGAATTTTGGAAGAGTCCAAGCAATACTGGTCACGGTTGTTCCCAATAAAATACCACCGACTAAGAGTTCACCCAAGGCATCAATCTGAAAGGTCTCAACTAGGATATGAAAGAGAGGATTGATAGGACGAGTCAGGTATTTGTCAAATTCTCCTTTTCGCACTAGGCGTTGGCCCAGTGCCCAGAGATTGTCAAAAAAGAGATGGTCCAAGCCCTTGGGAATCAAGGAAAAACCATATATAAAGGCGATTTCTTGAAAGCTCCAACCTTCTAGTGATGGGATGTGTTGAAAGATGACATTGAGAAACAAGAGATTCAAACCTTGGGTCAGAAAAACTCCCAGGACACCAACTACAAAATCCACCTTGTATTCCATGATTTGCTTGATGTATTGTCTAATAAAAATCAGATGCATGCGTTGATATTTTTTCATACTAACCTCCTTGAATGGTGATAAATGACTGGACTCGTTTCCAAATCAACTGAGACAAGCCCACCATCACTAAGAGCCAGAAGAACTGCAAAAGGAGTGCCTGAAGCATCTGATTAGCATCGTATTTCCCAACAATAATCATTACCGGAGTGTAAATCAAGGATGAAAAAGGCAGGAAGGACAGAATATCTGAAACAACCTTTGGAAAGAAAGCCAAGGGAATCAAACTTCCAGACATAAAAGCCACCAAGGAAGTCTTGAGGAGATTGGAACCCCATAGATTTTTAAACACAAAGGCAGAAAATCCAAAACAGATATTAAAGAAAAAGTTAATCAGATAGGCCAGCGTTAAGCTAAAAAGATAAAGGACAGTTAATCCCAGCACTTCTGCAATCCCTTGCCCAGATAAGATTTTCATCAAAACAATGACACTTAAAAATGGAAGACCAACAGAGATAAAAATCAACCACTTGGAACCAAGCTCGGTAAAGAGGTAAGAAGCCGCAAAATGCACTGGTCTCAACAAACGCATGATAATGGAACCATCCTTGACCTCCTCCCCAATCATAAAAGAAGAATCTGACCTAGTAAGAAGATTGGTCACAAAACTCATAATGATGTAGAGGGTGATATCCGCCATACTGAAGCCCTGAATTAAAGACTCCTGGGAGGAATCAAAGACTGCCTTCCAGAGATAAAAGGCTACAAAAGCCCCCATGACATCCCCAATCCGATAGAGAATAAAGTTGACTCGATAGGTAATCAACTCCTGAACACCTGCATTGATAAAGGGTTTATAACGTCTCCACAATTTGACCATCTTAGAGCTCCTTTCGGTAGAAGCGGCGGATAATATCCTCGATATCTGTATCCACCATTTTCAAATCGCGGATTTCAAAATCAGACAGGGTTTGCTTAATAATATCAGCTGATTGGTAGCGAGAACTATCAAACTCAATGTTGAGGCTATTCCCCTGTCTATCAATTGTCATATCCGAAAAGCCTTCATAGTGAGAAAGGAGATGACTTTGACCTGGTAGCAGTTCAAAGGAGAGAGTCTTCATCTTACCAAAGGTCTCCTTGAGTTGGCTCACCGTTCCATCAAAAATCTCTTGCCCCTTATCAATCATAAAAATTCGATCACAGAGTTGCTCAATGTCGCTCAGGTCGTGAGTAGTCAAAAGAATGGTTGTTTCTTCCTCCTGATTGATCTGAGTAATAGCCCGACGAATGTTATCCTTGACCGAAACGTCCAAACCAATGGTCGGCTCATCTAAAAAGAGAACCTTGGGATTGTGGAGCAAGGAAGCTGCAATATCCGCCCGCATGCGCTGTCCTAGTGAAAGAGTCCGTACGGGATCCTTGATAAAGTCCTTCAAATCCAAGACTTCATTCAAAAAATCCATGCGCTTATGAAAGAGCGAGTCTGGAACATCGTAAATCTCCTTCAAGACTGTGTAGGTCTCTTGCAGGGCCAAATCCCACCATAGCTGGGTGCGTTGTCCAAAGACTACGCCAATATCTTTGACATAATCTTGACGATTATCCTGAGGAATCTTGCCGTTAATCCGACAAAAACCAGATGTCGGTTTCAAAATCCCAGTCAGCATTTTAATGGTTGTCGACTTCCCAGCACCATTAGCCCCGATGAAGCCTAAAATCTGCCCCTTTGGGACCTCAAAGGTCAAATCCTTGACCGCTTCAAAGGTCTGCTTTTCAGGATGAATAAAGGAGCGCAAAGCCCCCTTCAAGCCCGGTTCCTTAACAGTCTTCACAAAATTTTTCTGAAGATGTTCCACTTCTATCATTGCCATAAATCTCTCCCTATGGTAAGGAATAGAAAATCGTATTTTCAAACACAAGTATTCTAAATCCTTACTTTCTACACCTTCTACATTTTATTATTACAAAATGCTTTATACCAACCTATTATAATCCAATAAAAACTAGAATGCAAGCGTTTGCTTAAAATTTGTGAAATTGAAAATTTTTCTCTTAAAGTGGTATTTTTATACTCAATAAAAATCAAAGAGCAAACTAGGAAGCTAGCCGTAGGTTGCTCAAAACACTGTTTTGAGGTTGTAGATGGAACTGACGAAGTCAGCTCAAAACACTGTTTTGAGGTTGTGGATAGAACTGACGAAGTCAGTAACCATACATACGGCAAGGCGAAGCTGACGTGGTTTGAAGAGATTTTCGAAGAGTATTAGTCCAAAATTCTGGCTTAATAGTCTCCTTAAAACACCAAAAAAACCCACCCAATGGGCAGGTTTCATCTGTATTATTCAGCTAGATTATGCTTTACCTTCTGAACATAGCTGATTAACTCTCTGTATTTCCTAGCACACCGAAAACACTTTAAATAGATTTTTATTCAAACGTATCATATAGGAAAGCTTCTTAAGTATTACTCTTTGTTCTTTGAAAAGAGTATAAAATGAGAGTAAAATTTATTTTTGGTTTGTCACATTATGCTTAATTCTATTTGTTTGAAATACCATTTTTTTTGAAGCGTTCCAAAATTCTTTCTAACATATCAAGTAGTTCATCATAACTAATAATATTAATAATATTGGAATACTGATTTTTCATAATCCGATATGTTTCTTGTTGTTCTACATTGAATCCATTTGTTCGGCCCATAATAATAATCCCTTTAACATTATTTATCTTAACCTCACTATTAAAACCCTTCTCTAGTAACTTATGTTTGATTTTTTGCACGTTAGCACTTGAATTTTCATGTAACTCTCGTAAATAATACTCAATCTGCATAGCTGTACCAGTAAATTCATGCGATGGAACATAGTGGTCTCTATATTTTGATTTTTTTAATAATCTCTTTTCTGGAGTCTTTATCTCTACAATATCAATATTATTAAATAGGTCAACTAAAACAAAATCAACCCTTCTACGATTACTTAATCCTACCTCATCGATTATAATTTGATACTGGGGATATATCAGTAACAGAATATCTAAAATTTTATTCTGCCACTCTTTTTCACTTATAATTTCCTCTTCAAGTATGTCCTTTAGCAAAGAAAGTGCATGAGTAAATTTGTTTATTTCTGCTTGAGTGACTTCATAATCTATTTTGGGTGAGAATAGTGTGTTAGAAGAGGGAATTCTAGTTGTTTTTTGGAGATGTTTTTCAAACTCATCATCATAGCTCTTTTTTAACTCAAAGAAGCCTTCAATTTTTTCAGCTACCAATTTATCAATATAATGTTTTACTGTTGTTGTTGTTGGAAATGAAGCAACAAGATTGTTATATTCTGTCCAACTGATTGAACTAACTTCTTCATTTATCGTATCATCAGGTAAAATATAAAAATCCTCATTTATCAAACTATCAATTTTCTTTAGAATAGATAACTGTGAAGGATATTTTAAAAAATGTTTATGCTTTAAATTATCAATTAGGCTAACGTCTATTCTAAATTTATGTTGTAAATCAAAAATCTCATTGTCAAAACAATAATAATTCCCCTCTAGTTTTCCAATCTTATATGCAATTCTATCCTCTACATCCTCATTCGAATCAACTAATTTTCCATTATTATTCAAGAAAAAGTAATTCCCTTTTTTAAGATAATATGTATATCTTGAACAATACTCCGCATCAAGAGTATACGTTCTATAATTAGGATAAATAACATATAATTCATCATTTACAACAATACAATCAGACATAATAAACTCCATTTCCAATGTTAACGATTTTTTTGATTATTATTAGTTTATAATGAAAAAGAATTGCTGTCAATAGCTTACCAACTTCATAAAAAATCTACATATAGAGTTCGTAAACGGAGAAGCAGTTCAAGGTCATTTCCTAATAAGTAAATATTAAAAACTATTTCCATAATTACATGAACTTATTGAGCAACTCTCCAACTTAATCCTAATTAATTTCATAGAATCGTCTAAATTATATCAACACCTATATAAAATGGTGACTAACATAATTCAAATATCTCAATCGCATAAAATGAATACAATGGAACGAATAGGAAGATTTAACATCTTGTCTCCTCAAATTGATTTTTTACAAGTATCATATTCTATAAAAAATAATTTCCTCTAGTTTAAAACAGAAATAATAGTTCCCTTAAAACACCAAAAAACCCACCCAATGGGCAGGTTTCTATTCTATATTATTCAGCTAGATTAAGCTTTACCTTCTGAACCGAATACGTCGATACGTTCTTCAACTGATGCTTGGATAGCTTTTACACCGTCAGCCAAGAATTTACGTGGGTCGAAGAGTTTTTTCTTGTCGTATTCTGCTTCGTTTGCTTCGTAGTCACGAGCAAATTTACGAGTTGCGTTAGCGAATGCGATTTGGCATTCAGTGTTAACGTTAACTTTCGCAACACCAAGTTTGATAGCTGCTTGGATTTGCTCATCAGGAATACCTGATCCACCGTGCAATACGATTGGGAATCCTGGAACAGCTTCAGTCAATTTTTGCAAGTGATCAAGGTGAAGACCTTTCCAGTTTTCTGGGTAAGGACCGTGGATGTTACCGATACCAGCTGCCAAGAAGTCGATACCAGTTTCAACCATTGCTTTAGCGTCTTCGATTGGAGCCAATTCACCATCACCGATGATTCCGTCTTCTTCACCACCGATAGTACCAACTTCAGCTTCTACTGATACACCATTTGCATGAGCAAATTCTACAACTTTACGAGCTTTTTCAAGGTTTTCTTCAACTGGAAGGTGTGAACCATCAAACATAACTGAAGTATAACCAACTCGGATACACTCAAGTGCATCTTCATAGTGACCGTGGTCAAGGTGGATAGCTACTGGTACAGTGATACCCATTGATTCAACAAGGTTAGCGATCAAGTTGCGAGCAACTTTGTAACCACCCATGTATTTAGCAGCACCCATTGAAGTTTGGATCAAAACTGGAGCTTTTTTAGCTTCTGCTGCGCGCAAGATAGCTTGAGTCCACTCAAGGTTGTTTGTGTTAAATCCACCAACTGCATAACCGTTGTCACGAGCTGCTTGGACAAATTTTTCTGCTGAAACGATTGCCATTTTATCAGGCCTCCTGTATATTTTTATGGGTCATCCCATTTACATTGTTCATTTTATCACTTTTTGACAAAAAAATCTAGTTTTTCCCGCAGTTTCGATTGAATTTCTTCTAGCTTCCTCTATGTAAACCCTTTCTATCCCTAGTCTTGGGCGACTTTTGGAAAAGCTATGTAGAAGGTTAAAAGATTCTCCGCCATCTCGAAACGATAGGGTAATTTTTCATGTTCTAATAGACTCTTAACCACAAAGAGCCCCATACCAGCCCCCTTGACCTTGCGACTAGCATTGTCAGAAAAAGACTGGGCTAGTTTTTCTTGTTCCTCAAGACTACAGCTATTTTCTATAAAAAGTTCCCCTTCTCTTTCTCCAATGCCAACTAAGCCGCCTGGAACAGAGTGCTTAATAGCATTGCTGATGAGGTTAGAAAGAATCAACTTCATAACTGATGGATTTAGATAAGCCTGCTGATGGGACAAGCTATTATCAATCTGAAGCTCTCTTTCCTTGGCTAGCAAGGCATAATCCTTAACCAGACTTTGCGTCATCTGGTGTAGGTCAATTTGTTCCCTATCATCTCGTAATTCCTGCACAGACGAGAGAGAAAGTATCTGGAGAACGTGGTGATTAAGCTCATCCACAATTCCCAAGGCAACTCCCAGATAGTGGTCTCTATCCTTATAGCGACCGACATTTTCTTTCATGTTTTCGATCAGGATTTTCAAACTAGCCAGTGGTGTTTTCAATTCATGAGAAGCCCCTCGTAGGAATTCGACCTTCATCTTTTCCAGCTGGAGAATAGCTTCATTCTTGTCATGCAAGTCCGCAATGACAGTCAAAAGATGCTGGTAGAGGCTATTGATTTGTTCCTTGAGATCACCAATCTCATCCTTAGAATCCACGCGCAATCGCACTTTGGCATCCAAATCCATCATCCGTCGGGTCACCCGCTTGATTTCCAAAATCGGGGCAACAATGGTCCGAGCATAGATGTAAGCCACCAAAAGTGAAATCAGAAAGGATGCCAGCAAGGTATAGGGAAGAAATTGAAGACTAATCTGCTCTGCTTCCTTTTGCAAGTCCATGGAAACTAGAAACTGGAGAGTCATGGTGCCACCGTCTTGCGTTTTCACCTCCCGTTCCTCAATAAAAAGCGAGGTAGTCTGGCGGTCTGTGTCCAGAGGAAGACTGTCCTTGACTTCTAACTTGTCCTCGGTCATCTCTCCCTTGACAGCCCCCTTGATATCACTAGTCTGGGAATATAGGTCTAAGACTTGCTCGATGATCTGCCTATCCTTCCCTTCTAGGGACTGGGCAATGGCTGTCGCTTTCTGACCAATGGTTTCCTGACGATGGCTCAGATAAGTAGACGGAAAAAGAAAATAAATAGCCAAATGAAGGCAAATAACCAGAACACTAAAAATCGAGAAGGTATATATAAATATCTTTGTAAATAAACCTGTTCGTTTCATTTTCGCTCCAATTTATAACCAACATTGCGCACAGTGAGGATACAATCCAAGTCTAGCTTTTTCCGCAGTTCCTTGATATAAACATCAATGACACGGTCAAAGGGAACCTCATCTGTCGCTTTCCAGACGGCATCGATTATCTGAGATCGAGTCAAGGCTCTTCCTTCATTTTTTACCAGATAGTCCAGAATTTCCAACTCTTTGGCATTAATGGCTACTTCTTGACCTGCAAGGCTGGCACTGTAGCTCTCAAAATCCACCTTGGCATCCTTATAGGAGAAGACTCGTCCCATATCATAATAGCGCTTGAAAATCGCGTCCACCCTCACTTTTAAGAGGGAGAGGGAGAAGGGCTTTTCCAGATAGCCATCTGCTAGCGAAGCAAAGGCACTCATCTTGTATTCTTCATCCTGAAAGGCGGTCAGCATCAAGACAGGAACCTGGCTGGTTTTGCGAATCTCAGCTAGGACTTCTAGACCATTGAGCTTAGGCATCTGGATATCCAGTAAAACCAAGGCTACCTCATAGCTAGAAAATTTTTCTAAAGCTTCTTGCCCATCTGCCGCCTCAATGGTTTCATAGCCACAATCCGTCAAATAATCGCTGATCCCCTCTCGGATCATCTCTTCATCTTCTACAATTAAAATTTTCATACTTTAACTGCTCTCTATTTTTTATTTTTCTTATACTCAATGAAAATCAAAAAGCAAACTAGGAAGCTAGCCGCAGGTTGCTCAAAGCACTGCTTTGAGGTTGTAGATAGAAGTGACAAAGTCAGCTCAAAACACTGTTTTGAGGTTGTGGATAGAACTGACGAAGTCAGCTCAAAACACTGTTTTGAGGTTGTGGATAGAACTGACGAAGTCAGTAACCATACCTACGGTAAGGCGACGCTGACGTGGTTTGAAGAGATTTTCGAAGAGTATTAGAATAAATACCTACTCTATTTTCTATTATAGCCTCTTACTGGCCTTTTGTCTGTAAGCAACTGACCACTAGATAAAACAAAGAGAGCCTATCGCTCTCTCTGCTTGCATTTCACTCTCTATAGAATGAAAATTATTTAGCTGCTTTTGAAAATGTTACAACGTAGTTATAATCTTTCCCATTAGATTGATATACATAGTCCTCTTTTAAAGTATAGCCTCGTTTGCTCAACTCTTCTTTCTTAGCATCAACTTGGCTCTTGACCGCTGCTTTCACCTGTTCATTTGTTGAACCTTCCGCAATTTCAAGAGAAGTTCCATTGATATCTCCTAGAAAACCTGCAATATCTTTCATTTTATCAAAGTTATAAAAAACATTGACTTTGACCTTTTGAGGAGCTGGCTGTTCTAGACTTCTACGATTTCTGCTAGCGCGTGGTTGAACTGCTGGAGCCATTCTGAACCCTGAAGTTCCTGTAGCCTCCTTAGTGAATGTAACGACGTAATTATAATCTTTCCCATTAGCTTGATAGACATAGTCCTCTTTGAAAGTATAGCCACGTTTGCTCAACTCTTCTTTCTTAGCATCAACTTGGCTCTTGACAGCTGCTTTAACCTGTTCATTTGATAAACCTTCCGCAATTTCAAGAGAAGTTCCATTGATATCTCCTAGGAAACCTGCAATATCTTTCATTTTATCAAAGTTATAAAATACATTTACTTTGACCTTTTGAGGAGCTGGCTGTTCTAGACTTCTACGATTTCTGCTAGCGCGTGGTTGAACTGCTGGAGCCATTCTGAAACCTGAAGTTCCTGTAGCCTCCTTAGTGAATGTGACAACGTAGTTATAATTTTTCACAGTAGTATCTTGTTCAAAAATAATGTCATTTTTCACATAATACCCTCTAGCAGCTAGGTCTTTTATCTTGGCTTGAATTTTTTCTTTTACTAATTCTTTTGCCTGTGCTTCACTCGTTCCAGCAGGAATTGTAACAGTGTTATCTTCTCCTGGGTCAGATAGGAAACCATGAATATCTGGCATTTCAGCGAAGTTATAGCTGATATTTACAGTTCCATCTGGTTCTGATGTTGAACGTGCTACTCTTCTTGCTCTTGCTTGAACTGATGGAGCATTTCTAAAACTTGAAGTCCCTGATGATGTTGTTTCTGGTTGTGGTTGTGCTGTTGGTGCTGATGAGTTATCTGTCCCTTCTGCTGAGGCTGGTTGCGTTGCTCCTGAAGGTGCTTCTCCTGAACCATGTCCTATTGCTGTACTACCACCTTCAATCGTAGTTCCATCATTACGTCCATTTGATAAATTATCTTTATCAAAATTTGGTTTTGTATATTTTTCACCAGATATTTCAAGAGAATTAATTATATTTTGATGTTTTTCTGTAAGTATTAATGCCTCTTCTTCATCTTTAGCATTTTTAATGTCATCTACTGCATTCTTTCTTAACTCATATAATTTTGCTTTTAATTTTTCTTTTTCATCTGAATTCTCAATCTTTTCAATTTCCGCTAATTTAATATTAACAACTGCGTCAATATTTTCTCTTATGCTATCCTGTTTAGTTTCCTCTAATAACTTTTCTTCTTCAGTTTTCGGTTCTGGAGTCGCTGGATCATCTACTTTTGGCGCTGGTGCTTCGGTTTTTGGAGCTGAAGTTTCAGGTTGTTCTGTAGTTTCCACATTTGAAGTAGTATCATCTGTTACTGAACTTGATGACTCTGAATTCCCTGATTCATTTGTAGCATCTGCAGATGGAGTATTGGAAGGTTCTGCAGTTGTTTCAGATTTACCTGTTTCTCCAGCTGGCTGTGTAGTAGAATTGGACTCACCTGAGGCAACCGGTGTTTCTTCACTTGGGGTTACCGGTGCTGGAGATACTGACTCACCCACCTTTGGTGCTGGCACCGCCGATTCCTCTGCTTTTGGTGCGGGTGCCACTGGCTCCTCTGCTTTCGGTGCGGGTGCAGCTGGTTCTTCTGTTTTTGGCGCCGGTGTAGCTGGATCATCTACTTTTGGTGCTGAAGACGCTGGTTCTTCTGTTTTCGGCGCCGGTGTAGCTGGCTCCTCTACTTTTGGCGCTGAAGACGCTGGTTCTTCTGTTTTCGGCGCCGGTGTAGCTGGATCATCTACTTTTGGTGCGGGTGTAGCTGGATCATCTACTTTTGGTGCTGAAGACGCTGGTTCTTCTGTTTTCGGCGCCGGTGTAGCTGGATCATCTACTTTTGGCGCTGAAGACGCTGGTTCTTCTGATTTTGGTGCTGGAGTCGCTGGTTCCTCTACTTTTGGTGCCGGTGTAGCTGGCTCCTCCACTTTTGGTGCTGGAGTCGCTGGTTCTTCTGATTTTGGCACTGGAGTCACTGGTTCTTCTGATTTTGGCGCTGGTGTCACTGGCTCGTCTGCTTTTGGAGCTGGTGCCGCTGGCTCCTCTACTTTTGGTGCTGGTGTAGCTGGTTCTTCCACTTTTGGTGCCGGTGTAGCTGGTTCTTCTGCTTTCGGTGCTGGAGACGCTGGTTCTTCCGCTTTTGGTGTTGGAGTCGCTGGTTCTTCTGCTTTCGGTGCTGGTGTCGCTGGCTCCTCCACTTTTGGTGCGGGTGTCGCTGGTTCTTCTGCTTTCGGTGCTGGAGCCGCTAGCTCCTCCACTTTCGGTGCTGGTGTCGTTGGCTCTTCTGATTTTGGCGCTGGTGTCACTGGCTCGTCTGCTTTTGGCGCTGGTGCCGCTGGCTCTTCCACTTTTGGCGCTGGTGTTGCTGGCTTCTCTTCTTTCGGTGCCGGTGTCGCTGGCTCTTCCGCTTTTGGTGCTGGAGTCGCTGGCTCTTCCACTTTTGGCGCTGGTGTTGCTGGCTTCTCTTCTTTCGGTGCCGGTGTTGCTGGCTCTTCCGCTTTTGGCGCAACTGAGACTGAGGTTTCTGATTTCGGTACTGATACTGCTGGTGTTTCCACAACTACTGGTGTCGTTTGTTTAACAGTAGTCCTTTGCTCCCCAGTCACAATATCTGTCTTTGTTTCAATTTCATAACTTTGACAGCTACCAGAATTATCAATCGACACTCGCTGTCTTTTGACTTCTGTATTTCCATCTTTTAGAAAAGCTTCTTCGCTAAAATACAATTTATTATTAGCAAAAATCAAATCTCTATTTGCAATACGATTTATCTCAACCAAACTATCAACAGATAGCCCCGTTGCTCCACTAATAGCACTTAGTGTATCTCCCCACTTAATTGTGTAGTGTGACAAATTGTTTATATTTTGAATATCAGCTTTTACTTCTGCAACTGTTCTGGCTACCCAAACACCATCTTGTTCATTAGCTGAAACAGTTGGAGCTAAAAAGCCCAGCCCCAATAAAATCACACCTGTCGCAACAATTGCACCGGTTCTCAATTTTCTAAAGCCACGTAGGGATAATGTCCCTCTAACATTTGTTTGTCTCATTGTTTTCCTCACTATTTTATATTTGTAAAAGGCAAAGTCAGCCACAGCAGGCTCATCTACCTTTGCAGTATGGATAGGTGTCTACAAGTTTTCTATTTATTTAAAAACAAATTATGGATAAATTTTTATGCATATTTGAATATAGAAATTGCAAATTATCCTTCCACTGAATTCAACGATTTTAGTATATCACATCAACCATCAAAAGTACAAAGAAAGCAACTGAAAGCAATGATTTTTACCACTGCTTTCGGCTCTATTTTGAATTGTTAAATAGCCATTCTCTATCCACCATTCTTGAATAGAAAAATAAGATGTAGTCTCTATTTTAGACTAATTTTTTCAAATTTATTCACTATCCAGCAAGAGCTCTTTTGGTTGTTTTCTTAGGAGATTGCTTGAAGCCAGCGCCATAACGAGAACCACTAGAACCAAGGCAAGGACAAAGACGATGATAAAGTCTGATGTCTGAATGGAAATATCTAGGCTCGACAAGGTCTTGCTAAAGCCATCTACCTCTGCACCACCACCAAGGTTAGAGGCTTGAGCAGCCTTGCTAGCTTGCTTGGCAACACCTGAAGTGACATTGGCAAGAACAGTATTTCCGATTGCACGCGCTGTGTAAGTAGCTAAGAAGTAAGCAGAAACAAGAGCAGGGATGGCAATCAAGATGGATTCAGTGATGAATTGACCCAAGATACTTGCCTGCTTGAGACCGATAGAGAGGAGAATACCCACTTCCTTGCGACGGGCATTGATCCAAAGGCTGAGCAAGAGGGCAAGGAGAAGGACCGAGAAGCTCAAGCTGCCCCAGAAGAGGAGGTTAGCCATCTTGTACATACCAGAGATGGATTGCTCAAGAGCTGGGTAGTTAGAGGAGCTCTTAACGAGTGTATAGCTCTTCCAGTTGATGCCACTGATACCATTCAACTCTTTCATAACATCATCCAAGTTCTTGTCCGCTGTTACAAAGAAGGTTGCGTCCCCATAAATAGCTGTGTCTTCTGTGTAGCCATAAAGCTTTGCAGCAGTGTGAATGTCTGTGATAGCTGTATTTTCATAGAGTTCTTGTGAGTAGGTTACTGCTGACTTATTATGACCATCAAAGAGTCCCTTGATTGTCACTTCGACTGTTTCCTTGGCTCCTTTTTCATTGTCTGCATCGTAGATATTAGAGTCTAGTTTGACCTTGTCCCCTACTTTCCAGCCGTGTTTGGCTGCCAAGTCCTTGTGCATGAGGATCTTGTCCTTGTCGTCGTTTGTTAGGTGCTCACCTTCGACCAGCTTATAAGAACCAGAGACAAACTTGTCTTCTTTAGAAGAGTCATTGACACCTGTAATCATCAAGCTACTTCCAAAATGTTTGGCACGGTCAGGTGTCAGATTTTTCTTGGTTTCTGGCGTTTCGATAAGTTCATATCCAGTCAAATCTCCGATAGCGTTGATACGTTTCACATAAGACTCAATGGCCTTGTTTTCGGTGATTTTTTTGATGTCCTCACCCTTAATATTCCCAGCACCACGTGGCGTCCCTTGATTGACGCGACGATTGATTTGCATGGAGAAACTGTTGGTGATATTTTTAAAAGTCTCCTGAGAAGCTCTGGTAGTTGCACCCTTGATTGACAAGCCGACTAAACTCAAGCTCGCCATGAGGAGAATAATCAGGAAGATGACAATCGATTTGAAAAACTTCCTTGTAACATAGGCAAATGCGTTGTGTAACATAGGTTCCCTTTCTAGATTTTGTTTTATAATTCTATCAAAACAAGCTCATCTTATTTTGTAGTATTGCGAGTTTCAGTCAGTTTCTTATCCTTCAATTCAAGTGTAATATCTGACGCTTGTGCCACTTCTTTGCTGTGGGTGACGACGATCACACATTTACCTGTTTTCTGGGCAAGTGATTTGAGCAGTTCAACAATATCTCCAGCAGTTTTAGGGTCTAGATTTCCTGTTGGTTCATCAGCTAGAATAACTGGAGCTTCTGAGACCAAACTACGAGCAATGGCAACACGTTGTTGTTGACCACCTGATAACTGGAGAACATTCCGCTTGATCTGACTTTCATCCAAACCAAGCTCAAGCAGCGTATCCTTACTTGCCTTTTTATTGACCAAGCGGATATTTTCCAGTGGAGAAAGATAATCTATCAAGTTATAATTTTGAAAGACCAGGGAAATATGGTGCATACGATGATAAGAATAGCCCTTCTTACGAATGTCCTCTCCTTGGAAAAGGATAGAACCTTCAACAGGACTATCTAGACCAGCCAGTAGAGACAAGAGTGTGGATTTTCCTGCTCCTGACTCACCAATAATACTGTAAAATTTCCCGGGTTCAAAATTATAATTGATCTGATATAGGACTGCCTCAGCAGTGTTCTTATAACGGTAGGTAACATCTTGTAATTGTAATAAAGTCATGATTTCTCCTTCTTAACTAATAGATGATAAAATTTCTTTAGGCGATTTTCTAAATAAGAATAGGAAACAAAGAGCTACAGATAAGCAACTAAGCAGAACTAGAAAAACATAGGATTCTGCAAAAGATAAGATACTGGTTGATAAACTGCTTGCTTTAGCTAGAGTGTCTTGTAGGGCTGCCTGATCTCCACTTGCTAGTAGTGTTTGGAGTAGGTAAGATGTGATTGTGTTTCCTGCAATAAATGCTGGAAGCAAAGCACCGAGAGATACCAAAACTACCTCTAAACAGAATTGTAGGAAAATCGAGCTCTTTCCTTTTCCAAGTGCCAGTAAAATTCCCACTTCGTAGACCCTTTCTCTCAACCAGAGAGACAAAACAAGAATTAAGGCCCCTGCTCCTGCTATCAACATCCCATAAAGGAAGATGGTCAGAAAGGTTTGGAAGGTAGCAACTGAGTCTTTGATTTGTTCAAAAGCCTTGTTCTCCTTCTCAACTTGATATCCTTGATTTTCCAAGGCCAAGTTTTCTACCTGCTTCATGAGTCCGTCCATTTCCTTAGGATTTTCTACATAGAAGCGTGCTGCACTGACTTGAGCTTCACTATTTCCCAAAAGGCTTTGGCAACTTTCATAGTCTGTAAAGACCTGGTTTTCACTGAAGTCGGAAGACAAGCCCGTGAATTTCTCTTGTTTTTTACCAGAAAAGATGCCGACAATTTCAAACTCAACTGTTTGCCCTTTTCCAGCTTCTGACTGACCAGCATCCAAGCGAATCTTGTCATGAAGCGAAAGACCGTTCTTCTTAGCCAACTCTTCGTGGATGAGAATTTTCTTTGAATCTCCTTTTTGAAGGTGTCGCCCTTCTTTTAGATTGAAAGCCGAGCTGGTAAAGGTCACATCCTTAGATGAATCATCCAGAGCCGTTAAGCTAACCAGGTTCTTGTCCGTAGCTGACAAATCATCACGTTCAACGCTCTGCTCGCCACTCACTGCTTCCTTTTCTTTTAATTTTGCGATAGTCTCGAGTTCAGGAGAGACATTTTCCAGTCCCTTAATCTTGCTTACAGATGCTAGGTCTGACAACTTGAATGTCTGCCCATTTTCTATCTTCTTAATCGAAAAAGATGTATTGAGTGATTTGTAAAGATTGGTTTCCACTGTTTTGTTGGACTTCATCAGCGTCAAACAGGCTGAAATTCCGGCCAATAGGACCAATAAAATCAGAAATAAAATAAAACTTCTCAGTCGTTTTCTGCTGACATAAGCCCAAGCTCTTTGGATTGGATTCATTTGTCACCTCCATATTTGTAAGACTATTATAAAACCCAAATATGAAATGTTTATGAAATACGAAAAAGAGCAAAAATTTTGGCTCTATAATATTTGTAGTGGGTAACCCCCTATGGATATTATGGAGCCTATTTTGTGTAGAAAAAAAGTCCCATATGACCTATAATGAAAAGCGATCAAACAACTCATTAGAAAGAATCATATGGAACAATTACATTTTATCACAAAACTACTCGATATCAAAGACCCTAATATCCAATTTATGGATATCATCAATAGGGATACATACAAAGAAATCATCGCAAAACTAGACTACGATGCTCCATCTTGTCCTTATTGTGGAAGTCAAATGAAAAAATATGACTTTCAAAAACCGTCTAAGATTCCTTACCTCAAAACGACTGGTATGCCTACTAGAATTCTTCTGAAAAAGCGTCGTTTCAAGTGCTATCATTGCTCGAAAGTGATGGTTGCCGAAACCTCTCTCGTCAAGAAGAATCATCAAATCCCTCGTATTATCAACCAAAAAATTGCGCAAAAATTGATTGAAAAGTCTTCTATGACCGATATCGCTCATCAGCTGGCCATTTCAACTTCAACTGTTATTCGCAAGCTCAATGACTTCCGTTTTAAGCATGATTTTTCTCGTCTGCCTAAGATTATGTCCTGGGACGAATATGCCTTTACAAAGGGAAAAATGAACTTCATTGCACAAGATTTTGATAACCTCAATATCATCACTGTTCTTGAAGGTAGAACACAGGCTGTCATCCGAAATCACTTTCTTCGATACGATAGAGCCGTCCGATGTCGCGTCAAAATCATTACTATGGATATGTTTAGCCCTTACTATGACTTGGCTAAACAGCTTTTTCCGTGTGCTAAAATCGTTCTTGATCGCTTTCACATTGTTCAACACTTAAGTCGTGCTATGAGTCGTGTGCGTGTCCAAATCATGAATCAGTTTGAGCGAAAATCCTATGAATACAAGGCTATCAAGCGCTACTGGAAGCTCATCCAGCAGGATAGTCGTAAACTCAGCGATAAACGTTTTTATCGCCCTACTTTTCGTACGCACTTGACCAATAAAGAGATTCTTGACATGCTTTTGAGCCATTCAGAGGACTTGAAACATCACTACCATCTCTATCAACTCTTGCTTTTTCACTTTCAGAATAAGGAACCGGATAAATTTTTCGGGCTCATTGAGGACAATCTAAAGCAGGTTCATCCTCTTTTTCAGACTGTCTTTAAAACCTTCCTCAAGGATAAAGAGAAAATTGCCAACGCCCTCCAACTACCCTATTCCAACGCCAAACTGGAAGCCACCAATAATCTCATCAAACTTATCAAGCGCAATGCCTTTGGATTTCGGAACTTTGAAAACTTCAAAAAACGGATTTTCATCGCTCTAAATATCAAAAAAGAAAGGACGAAATTTGTCCTTTCTCGATCTTAGCTTTTCATCAACCCACTACAGTTGACAAAGAGCAAACATTTTTTGCTCTACTTGAATTAGATAAAAAGAGAGCTAGCCTAAGCTAACTCTTATCCTATGCGGAGAGAGGGACTTGAACCCTCACGACCTAAAGCGGTCACAGGATCCTTAGTCCTGCGCGTCTGCCAATTCCGCCATCCCCGCGTCGATTACTTTACTAGTATATCAACTTTTAGGATGCTTGTCAACACTTTTTTTCAATTTTTTTCATTTCATCAACCAAATTACTCTGAAATTTCATTTAGAGTTTCATCTACTAACTTAGCTCCGAGTGTATTTTTGAAATGACCTAGGGCAAATTGATGATTTTCAGGCCAGATGGAAGCAACAGCTGGTTTAACAATCTCGATATCATATCCTAGATTATAGGCATCTATAGCTGTATGCAGGACACAAATATCCGTCAAGACTCCTGTTAAGATAACTGTAGAAATTCGACGTTCTCTCAAACGGATATCCAGGTCAGTCCCTGAAAAAGCTGAGTAATGGCGTTTATCCATCCAAAAGACACGGCTGTCTGAACCATGTTCTTGATAAAAGGTCCCCAAATCTCCGTATAAATTCCGTCCACTAGTCCCAATCAAATTATGAGGAGGAAATAGTTTACTTTCTGGATGAAAACAATCGTTTTCTTCGTGAGCATCAATGGTAAAGAAGATGTAATCTCCTCGTTCAAAAGCTAATCGAGTTACCTTGCTGATGGCATCCGAAATCGCCTGAGCTGGAGCACCTGCTGTCAGCTTCCCACTATCAGCAACAAAATCTTCTGTATAATCAATCGAAATTAAAGCCTTAGTCATTAGTAATCTCTTTTCTTCACTTCTTCAAAAATATCTGAAATCAAGACCTTAAGGTAGGTTCCCTTCATTCCAAGTGAGCGACTTTCAATAATCCCTGCGGACTCAAGTTTACGAAGGGCATTGACAATCACAGAACGGGTGATTCCGATACGGTCTGCAATCACTGACGCAGTCAACTGCCCTTCATTTCCATTTAATTCCCCTAAAATTGCTGAAACAGCACGGAGTTCGGAGTAAGAAAGGGTATTAACCGCCATGGTGACGGCAGTACGGCGACGGATATTTTTCTCATCTTCTTCTCGTTGGAAGTTAAGAAGCTGAATCCCAACAACGGTACTGGCAATCTCAACAAGGATCAAATCCTCATCTTCGAATTTTTTATCATTGCGCCAAATAATCAAAGAACCAAGGCGAATACCTGATACATGAATCGGTGCAATGGTTGTCAAGCCATCTGGAAAATCCGAACGACTCTCTACAGGGAAAATACTCAAATCATGATCAACTGTCAGATTGGCTTCTGTATCGTAGATCATATTCGCACCTTGAATGTAGTCATCTGGGAAAATCTTAGTTTGGAAGAACTGCTCTACACGATCTGTATTGGTTTTGTAACGCATGAAATAACCAAGGAGACGTCCCTTGCTATTGACGATACAGGCGTTACAGTCAATAATATCTGCCAATTGACGGGTAATCGCATTGTATGGAAGTTCTTCCTGCAACTGCTCCTCTGAGCGCTTCAGGATAGAAGTAATTTTTCTAGTTTTTTCTAATAAATGTGCCATTTTTCACCTCGAATTTAATCGCTATCATTATAACATAAAAAGCTTGAATTTTCAATTATTATCTGAAAATTGCTTATTTAATTGCAATTTAGACTAGCTGAAATATTTTAGAAAAATATATTTTTATCATTGACAAACTAATTTATTTTTGATATTATATTGTCATAATAAGATAGATGGATAATACCTTTCCATTTCACCTATCCTTTGCTATCACCATCTTCTTTCACCCTTGGTCTCCTTATATAAAAAAGCGATTCATTTTGAACCGCTTTTTCTTATTTATCGCCCTTGTTACGAATAACAAAGCCTGTTTGCTTTTCACTTGAAGTAGTGCGTGGTTTTTTATTATCCTTACGGTAACGTTTTTCCTTATCAAAACGATCATTGCCACGACTTCCTTTTTTGAAATCATCACGACGACCATTGCCACGGCGATCACGGTCTCGACGGTCATCCCCACGACGGCCTCCACGACCTCCCTTAGCTTTACCACCGAATCCATTACCTGATGGCTTAAATGGCAGTGGTTTTTCACGTGCAATCTCCACTTCAGGAAGACTATCTGGGTCTTGAACAGTCAGACTCAAGATATACATTGCCAATTCTTCTGGAGTAAATTCGGCAGCTAGCTTACGAGCATCCTTATCAAATTTCTCAAAGTTGGCACGGATAGTCTCATCTGCAAAATCACGTTCAATTTTCTTGAGAGCTACGTGTTTTTTAGCTTGGAAGGCTTCTTCTGCACTTGCAGGTTTGAGGCCTTTCATGCGTTTCTTGGTCAAATTCTCAATGATTTGGAGGTAGCCCATTTCATTTGGTGAAACGAAAGTAATCGACTGACCTGACTTACCAGCACGACCTGTACGACCGATACGGTGAACATAACTTTCAGGATCTTGTGGAATATCGTAGTTATAGACATGGGTCACACCTGAAATATCCAAACCACGCGCTGCAACGTCTGTCGCAACCAAAACATCAAGATTACCATTTTTAAAGTCACGAAGGACACGAAGACGTTTGTTTTGGTCTAAATCTCCATGAATTCCTTCTGCACGGAAGCCACGGATTTTCAAACCACGAGTCAATTCATCTACACGGCGTTTTGTACGCCCAAATACGATAGCAAGTTCAGGCTGTTCCACATCCATAAGACGAGTCATGGTATCAAATTTTTCTTGTTCTTTAACACGAATATAGTATTGGTCAACCAATTCTGTTGTCAATTCCTTAGCAGCAATCTTGACATGTTCAGGTTCTTTCATAAACTTAACGCCGATACGTTTGATGGCATCTGGCATAGTTGCTGAGAAAAGTAAGGTTTGACGGCTTTCAGGGACACGGGAGATGATAGCTTCAATGTCTTCAAGGAAGCCCATGTTGAGCATTTCATCCGCTTCGTCAAGGATAAGAGTTTCAATATCTTGTAATTTCAAGGCCTTTCGTTTAATCAAGTCCAAAAGGCGACCAGGTGTTCCCACCACGATATGGGCACCAGATTTAAGAGCCTTAATTTGTTTTTCAATGCTTGATCCACCATATACTGAGCGAACCTTGACTCCCTTACTGCGACCAAAGCGGAAGAGTTCTTCTTGACTTTGGACAGCGAGTTCACGTGTTGGAGCGATAACCAAAGCTTGGATGGTCGCTTCTTCTGTACGGATTTTTTCAAGGGTAGGCAAGCCAAAGGCTGCAGTTTTTCCTGTACCAGTCTGAGCTTGACCGATAACGTCCTTACCTTCAAGAGCCAATGGAATGGTTTGTTCTTGGATAGGACTGGCTTCTACAAAACCAGCTTTTTCAATCTCTGCTAGCAAATCAGCAGACAAGTTTAATTCATTAAATTTCACGTTATTCTTCTTTCTAAAGGTGGTGCGAAGCCACCCTATAGGGCTTAGTTTATACTTTTCTTTTTATGACGTATTTTCATATACTGGATATAAAATCGTGTTGCTTCTTTTCCACAAAAGAAAAGTACTGTTTTCTTTGCAACCTATCTAGTATAACACAAGAACAGAGCAAAAGATAGCCCAATCCATCGATAATATCATGTAAACGATTTTTCTGAGAAAGTAAGGCTATAATTTCCACTATTTCATAAACTTTTTTAAAGCGTAGCAGAATTGTGCAAAAGTTTTTTTCTTGTGCTAGAATGAAATTCGAATAGGAGGAACTCTAAATGTTAACTTATGATTTAATCGTTATCGGATTTGGTAAAGCTGGTAAAACACTAGCAGGTAAATTGGCTTCAGCTGGCAAAAAAGTTGCCCTCGTTGAACGTAGCAAAGATATGTACGGTGGAACTTGTATCAACATTGGTTGTATCCCAACTAAAACTTTGCTAGTTGCTGCTGAGAAAGACTTGTCTTTTGAAGAAGTGATTGCTACCAAAAACACTATCACTGGTCGCCTCAACGGTAAAAACTATGCTACTGTTGCTAGTACAGGCGTAGATATCTTTGATGCGGAAGCTCACTTCCTTTCAAATAAAGTCATCGAAATCCAAGCTGGTGATGAAAAGAAAGAACTGACTGCTGAAACAATCGTCATCAACACTGGTGCTGTTTCAAACGTCTTGCCAATCCCTGGACTTGCTACAAGCAAAAACGTCTTTGACTCAACAGGTATCCAAAACTTGGACAAATTGCCTGAAAACCTTGGTGTCCTTGGTGGCGGAAACATCGGTCTTGAATTTGCTGGCCTTTACAACAAACTTGGAAGCAAGGTCACAGTCCTAGATGCCTTGGATACTTTCCTTCCTCGTGCAGAACCTTCCATCGCAGCTCTTGCTAAACAATACATGGAAGAAGACGGTATTGAATTGCTTCAAAATATCCGTACTACTGAAATCAAAAATGACGGTGACCAAGTCCTTGTCGTAACTGAAAACGAAACTTACCGTTTCGATGCCCTTCTCTACGCAACTGGACGCAAACCAAATGTAGAACCACTTCAACTTGAAAATACAGATATTGAACTAACTGAACGTGGTGCTATTAAAGTAGACAAACATTGTCAAACAAACGTTCCTGGTGTCTTTGCAGTTGGGGATGTCAACGGTGGCCTTCAATTTACTTACATTTCACTTGATGACTTCCGTGTTGTCTACAGCTACCTTGCTGGAGATGGCAGCTACACACTTGAAGACCGTCTCAATGTACCAAACACTATGTTCATCACACCTGCACTTTCACAAGTTGGTTTGACTGAAAGCCAAGCAGCTGATTTGAAACTTCCATACGCTGTTAAGGAAATCCCTGTTGCAGCAATGCCTCGTGGTCACGTAAATGGAGACCTTCGTGGAGCTTTCAAAGCTGTTGTTAATACTGAAACAAAAGAAATTCTTGGAGCAAGCATCTTCTCAGAAGGTTCTCAAGAAATCATCAACATCATCACTGTTGCTATGGACAACAAGATTCCTTACACTTACTTTACAAAACAAATCTTCACTCACCCAACCTTGGCTGAGAACTTGAATGACTTGTTTGCGATTTAAGTTGAGATTTAATCATATCGAACAGCCCTCTGAGGGCTGTTTTCATTTCTACGAAATCTCATACTCTTCGAAAATCAAATTCAAACCACGTCAGCTTCACCTTGCCGTACTCAAGTACAGCCTGCGGCTAGCTTCCTAGTTTGCTCTTTGATTTTCATTGAGTATCAAATCTGTCTTTTCCCTCTTTTATGATATAATAGAAACATGAAATTAAAAACTACTTTTGGCCTTCTTGCCGGGCGTTCTTCCCACTTCATTTTAAGCCGTCTTGGCCGTGGAAGTACGCTCCCAGGAAAACTCGCCCTTCAATTTGATAAAGATATTTTAAAAAAACTAGCTAAGAACTACGAGATTGTCGTGGTCACTGGAACCAACGGAAAAACCCTGACAACTGCCCTCACTGTCGGCATTTTAAAAGAGGTTTATGGTCAAGTTCTGACCAACCCAAGCGGTGCCAACATGATTACAGGAATTGCGACAACCTTCTTAACAGCCAAATCTTCTAAAACTGGGAAAAATATTGCCGTCCTTGAAATTGACGAAGCCAGTCTATCTCGTATCTGTGACTATATCCAGCCAAGCCTTTTTGTCATCACGAATATCTTCCGCGACCAGATGGACCGCTATGGTGAGATTTACACAACTTACAAGATGATTTTGGATGCTATTCGTAAGGTGCCTACTGCCACTGTTCTCCTTAATGGAGACAGTCCACTTTTCTACAAGCCAGCTATTCCAAATCCTGTAGAGTATTTTGGTTTTGACTTGGAGAAAGGACCAGCCCAGCTGGCTCACTATAATACAGAAGGGATTCTCTGTCCTGACTGTCAAGGCATCCTCAAATACGAGCATAATACCTATGCAAACTTGGGTGCCTATATCTGTGAAGGCTGCGGATGTAAACGTCCTGATCTCGACTATCGTTTGACAGAACTAGTTGAGTTGACCAACAATCGCTCTCGCTTTGTCATTGACGGACAAGAATACGGTATTCAAATCGGTGGTCTCTACAATATCTACAACGCCCTAGCTGCGGTTGCCATCGCCCGTTTCCTTGGTGCAGATTCACAACTAATCAAGCAAGGATTTGATAAGAGCCGTGCAGTCTTTGGACGCCAAGAAACCTTCCATATCGGTGACAAGGAATGCATCCTTGTTTTGATTAAAAATCCAGTCGGTGCAACCCAAGCTATCGAAATGATCAAACTAGCTCCTTATCCATTTAGCCTATCTGTTCTCCTCAATGCCAACTACGCTGACGGTATTGATACCAGCTGGATCTGGGATGCTGATTTTGAACAAATCACTGACATGGACATCCCTGAAATCAACGCTGGCGGTGTTCGCCATTCTGAAATCGCACGTCGTCTACGAGTAACTGGCTATCCAGCTGATAAAATTACTGAAACAAGTAGTCTGGAACAAGTTCTTAAAACCATTGAGAACCAAGACTGCAAGCATGCTTATATTCTGGCTACCTATACTGCTATGCTTGAATTCCGCGAACTCCTGGCTAGTCGTCAGATTGTTAGAAAGGAGATGAACTAATGGTTTATACTTCACTTTCCTCAAAAGCTGGCAATTACCCCTATCAGCTCAATATTGCCCACCTCTACGGAAATCTCATGAATACCTACGGGGACAATGGAAACATTCTCATGCTCAAGTATGTGGCTGAAAAACTAGGAGCCTATGTAACGGTTGACATTGTTTCTCTCCATGATGACTTTGATGAAAATCACTACGACATTGCCTTTTTCGGTGGCGGTCAAGACTTTGAACAAAGTATTATTGCAGACGACCTACCTGCTAAAAAAGAAAACATTGACAACTACATCCAAAACGACGGTGTGGTTCTGGCTATCTGCGGTGGTTTCCAACTATTGGGCCAATATTATATTGAAGCTTCAGGCAAACGCATCGAAGGGCTAGGTGTCATGGGCCACTACACCCTCAACCAGACCAATAACCGTTTTATCGGTGACATCAAGATTCACAATGAAGATTTCAATGAAACCTACTATGGATTTGAGAATCATCAGGGCCGTACCTTCCTCTCAGATGACCAAAAACCACTGGGTCAGGTTGTCTATGGAAATGGAAACAACGAAGAAAAGGTCGGCGAAGGGGTTCATTATAAGAATGTCTTTGGTTCTTACTTCCACGGGCCTATCCTCTCTCGTAATGCCAATCTAGCTTATCGCCTAGTCACTACTGCCCTCAAGAAGAAATATGGTCAGGACATCCAACTCCCTGCCTATGAAGATATTCTCAGCCAAGAAATCGCTGAAGAATACAGTGATGTCAAAAGCAAGGCTGACTTTTCTTAAACCAAGGAAAACTCTATCAAAGAACTCCGCCATCATGTCGGAGTTCTTTTTGTCTTTTCTTTTACCCTTCTCTCTTGCATTTTCTCTCTTTTTTTGCCAAAATAGAGGGGTAGAAAGAAGGTAGCATATGTCTAAATTACAACAAATCGTAACATATCTTGAATCAGAAAAACTAGACGTCGCTGTCGTATCTGACCCCGTCACAATCAATTACCTCACTGGCTTTTACAGTGATCCCCATGAACGCCAGATGTTCCTTTTTGTCCTAGCGGATCAGGAACCCCTCCTCTTTGTCCCAGCCCTTGAAGTGGAGCGTGCTACTAGCACTGTTTCCTTCCCAGTTGTGGGCTATGTGGATTCTGAAAATCCATGGCAAAAAATGAAACATGCTCTTCCACAACTTGACTTCAAACGTGTCGCTGTTGAGTTTGACAATCTCATCTTGACAAAATATCATGGTTTAAAAACCGTTTTTGAAACTGCTGAGTTTGAAAATCTCACACCTCATATCCAACGCATGCGCCTCATCAAATCAGCTGACGAAGTGCAAAAAATGATGGTTGCAGGTCTCTATGCGGACAAGGCTGTTAAAGTGGGGTTTGACAATATTTCTCTTGATAAGACTGAGACAGATATCATCGCCCAAATCGACTTTGCCATGAAACGTGAAGGCTATGAAATGAGTTTTGATACCATGGTCTTGACTGGTGATAATGCTGCAAATCCACACGGTATTCCAGCAGCTAATAAGGTTGAAAATGATGCTCTTCTCCTCTTTGACCTCGGTGTTCTGGTCAACGGCTATGCTTCAGATATGACTCGTACAGTCGCTGTTGGTAAACCAGACCAATTCAAGAAAGATATTTATAACTTGACTCTTGAAGCCCAACAAGCTGCTCTTGACTTTATCAAACCAGGTGTGACTGCCCATGAAGTGGACCGCGCTGCCCGTGAGGTCATCGAAAAAGCTGGTTACGGTGAATACTTCAACCACCGTCTCGGTCACGGTATCGGTATGGATGTCCATGAATTCCCATCTATCATGGAAGGAAACGACATGGTCATCGAAGAAGGCATGTGCTTCTCTGTTGAACCAGGTATCTATATCCCTGGTAAAGTTGGTGTCCGTATTGAAGACTGCGGTGTTGTTACCAAGGATGGCTTTGACCTCTTTACAAGTACCAGCAAAGACTTGCTTTATTTTGATTAATATTCATCTAATACTCAATGAAAATCAAAGTGCAAACTAGGAAGCTAGCCGCAGGTTGCTCAAAACACTGTTTTGAGGTTGCATATAAGACTGATGAAGTCAGCTCAAAACACTGTTTTGAGGTTGTGGATAGAACTGACGAAGTCAGTAACCATATCTATGGCAAGGCGACGTTGACGCGGTTTGAAGAGATTTTCGAAGAGTATAAAATCTTCCCACAATAAAACGCATAGTATTGAACACCTGATACTATGCGTTTTTCTTATTTGAAAGACTTTTGACTCAGCCTCTTTACTTAATCTTCTTGATACTTTGACTAAGGATAAATCCTACAATCATCCCTACCATATTTTGCATGAAATTTGGTAGGATTTCTGGTAGAGCTGCTGCCCAGCCATTCATCAAAGTTGAACCCAAGGCGTAGCCCCCTACCATGGCAATCGTTGCTAAGATAAGCCCTAACCACTGAGTTTTTCCTTTAAATCCTGCGAAAAATCCCTGCAAGCCATGGTTGATCAAGCTAAAGAACATCCACTGAGGATAGCCTGATAAGAGGTCAATCAAGAAACCTGCTAATCCTCCGACTACCGCTCCTTCACGACTACCAAAGTAGAAGGCCGCAAAGAAGACACCCGCATCTAAAAGAGTTAAAATGCCTGTCGGTGTCGGAATTTTTAAGAAATAGCCTAGAACCACAGAGAGGGTGGTTAATAGGGATACAAGGGCGATTTTAGTTGTTTTGGTTTGCTTCATATTGTCTTACTCCATACTGATCTGCTTGTGCAATGGCACGGTAAACGAAAGCCTTAGAGCTTTCTACTGCTGGTAAAAGTTCATCACCTTTGACTAGGTGACTGGCAATGCTAGAGGCAAAGGTACAACCTGCACCAGCATTTTGCCCTTGAATGACGGGATTTTCTAGGACTGTAAAGGTTTGTCCGTCATAAAAGACATCCATAGCCTTGTCCTGACTAAGGCGATTGCCTCCCTTGATAATGACTGCTGGCGCTCCTAAGTCATGCAATTTCTGTGCTGCAGTTTTCATATCTTCAAGGGTTTTAATCTCTTGATCTGCTAGTAATTCTGCTTCAGGAAGATTAGGCGTAATTACACTAACATGAGGGAAAAAGCGAATCAACTCTTGGCAGAGTTCACTAACTGCTACGTCGTGCGTTTCCTTGCATACCAAGACAGGATCCAGAACCACAGGCACTCCTGGGCGTTTCTTGATAAAGTCCAATGCCTTCTCAGCCACACTGACAGTTGGTAAAAGACCAATCTTAATCCCTGCAAATTCCACATCACGCAAGCTATCTAATTCATGTTGAAAAATGGTATCGTCAGTTGGAAAGACTTCAAATCCTTTTTCTGTCAAGGCTGTCAAACAAGTCACTGCTACAAAGCCATGCAAGCCGTTCAAGGTATAAGTAGCCAAATCAGCTGACAAACCACCACCACTAAAAATATCATTTCCAGAAAGTGCTAAAATACGATTATTCTTCATAACGAATCTCCTTTAAATATAAACCATTTGGTGCTGCAGTGGGACCTGCAAGTTGCCTGTCCTTTTTCTCCAAAATCAAGTCAATCTGCTCTACTGGCATTCGATTATTTCCGATTTTGAGCAGTGTCCCCACCATATTACGAATCTGCTTATACAAGAAACCATTTCCTGAAAAGGTAAAGGTCAAAAATTGGCCTGTCTCATCAACCCTAAGACTAGCTTCTGTAATAGTACGAACCTTATCTTCTACACTAGTCCCAGAGGCTGTAAAGCCAGTGAAATCATGGGTTCCTTCTAGCTTTTTGATTGCAATCTGCATGCGTTCCACATCGAGTGGGTAGGGAAAGTGAGTGGCATAGTGACGGCGCATAGGGTCCTTGGGACGGCCCCTATCCACGATAAACTCATAGGTCTTGCTATGCTTGGCATAACGACAATGAAAATCATCTGACACAAGCTCAATTGAAATCACATCAATATCTTCAGAGGACTGGGTGTCAAGAGCAAAGCGAAGTTTCTCCTCATTCATTTGATAAGGCAGGTCAAAATGAATCACCTGTCCCAGGGCATGAACCCCACTATCTGTCCTACCAGCACCGTGAACAGTAATACCTTGCCCCTTATTTAACCTGGTCAAGGTTTTTTCAATTTCTTCCTGAACGCTACGCGCATGGGGCTGGCGCTGAAAACCAGCAAAGGCATAACCATCGTAGGAAATAGTTGCTTTATATCTCGTCATAACTTCTATTTTATCAAGAAATTAATCTGTAGACAAGGTTCTAAAATAAATATTGTCTGGGTACAAAAAACTCAAAAGAAAAACCTAGGAAACCAATCCTAAGCTCTCTTTTGGAGTAGGTACATGACAAAGACAGAGGTTACAATCAACCAAGATCCTAAGATAGCAAAGACCAACATCCCATTGTGAGTTAGTAAGCCAATTGCACCTAGAACAAATGGGGTCGTAAAGGCTCCGAAACTACAGCCTAATACAGCAAATGAAGTTGCTTGATTGAGGAGTTTAGCTGGAATTCTTTCAGAGACAAGTTGAAAAACTGTCGTCAAGGCTACACTGTAGGCAAAACCAGCAAGAATGCTTCCTGCCACCACCATCCACAAAGATGGAGACAGGGCAATCACAATTTGCCCTAAGCCAAAGGTAATACCAGACCAGAGGAGCAGTTTCTCTTTAAAGATAGAAATCAAGAAAGAGAAACTCACACCAGCCACAATCCCGATTAACTGCATGACACTAAGAACAAAACTAGATAACTGGGCATCTCCAAGTCCTCTTTCCACCATCAAACTTGGAATACGAATAGTAATAGCCGTATTGGTACAAACTACAACTGCTGCTTCAATAGCTAGGATAAAAATCAAGCCTTTCATTTCCCGAGTTAAGCGACTTGCTTCCTTCGCTTTTTTCTTGACTTCTTTCTTTGATTTTCCATAAGGGACAAAGAGCAGATAAAGGGTCAGCACCAAAAATCCAGCACTATAGGCTAAGAAAGTAGCTGTCCAACCAAAGGCCAACAACTGGCCGACTGCCAAGGTAATGAGAGAGGCCCCAACGACCTCTGCAGAACCGCGTAGCCCTAACATCTGAATCCGCGTTTTCCCTTGATAACGCTCACTGATGATAGAAATAGCCTTGGCATTGATCATCCCAACTCCCAAACCAAAAAGAATCCGTGTTCCAAATACAAAAGGATAGGCTTGATACCAAAAGGGTGCTGTTCCACTCAGTGATAAAATCAGCAATCCCAAACTAATTTGTAAGCGCTCAGGAAAGATTTTTTCTAAGAAACCATTTAGTAATAACATAATCATGATTCCAAAGGAAGGCAAGCTCGCCAAGAGCTCAATTTGTTCCTTAGGATAGCCTTGATAATAGTCAAACATGGCTGGCAGGGCACTCGAGATGGAAAAGGATGTAATCAAAACGAGGGAGAGAGCCAAAATACTGGCCCGTTCTAAAAATTGTTTCATGAAATCTCTTTCTATATTTTCTCTTAATCTTCTGTCTCTTTTGATAGTTATCAAACAAGTAAGAAAAGAAGAAGCCTCTTTGGTGTATAGACTCCTTCTTAAACTCGAAAATGAATCCCTTGTGTCTTATACTCAATGAAAATCAAAGAGCAAACTAGGAAGCTAGCCGCAGGCTGTACTTGAGTACGGCAAGGCGAAACTGACGTGGTTTGAATTTGATTTTCGAAGAGTATTAGGATGACTTTCTCTTGATTTGCTTGATAAAGTAGAAGATAAATCCTGCTACCATATAGGCAACAAAGATAATCAGACACCACTTGAACACGACATCCCAACCCTTGTTCACATTCAAAAAGAAGTAAGGGAAGGGACTGACCTTAGAATTAGGAACATCAAGTTTCAGTACCAAACCATTGAAAAGAGCAAAAATCATATACAGCAAGGGTAAAATCGTCCACACAACTGGATCCCAAATCTTGTATTGACCCTGTTTGTCAAAAAAGAGGGTATCCGCTAAAAACCAAAGGGGAACGATATAGTGGCAAAGGAAATTTTCCAGAGTATAGAAATTAGTCGCAATGGGCGCTAAGAGGAAATGGTAAATCACACAGGTAATCATGATACTCATGGTGAGCCCACCTTTTAAGCGCAAGAGACTTGGCCTTTGCCAATTTTCACCTAAACGGCTCATAACCTTTAGGAGATAGAGCGTAAAAATCGCTACTAACAGATTTGACAGAACCGTATAATAGAGTAACATCCCAAATCCACCATGCTTGGCGATTTCAAGATAAACTCCCGTAAAAGCCGCTAGAAACAAGAAGATACGGCTATAAAATACAAGTTTATAGTGTTTTGACATGCTTAAATTTTCTTCACAAACTCTGATTTAAGTTTCATGGCACCAAAGCCATCAATTTTACAGTCGATATTGTGGTCGCCTTCTACGATGCGGATATTCTTCACGCGCGTCCCTTGTTTCAAATCTTTTGGCGCACCTTTTACTTTCAAGTCCTTGATGAGGGTAACAGTATCACCGTCAGCCAATTTATTTCCGTTGGCATCGACAGCAACAAGGCCCTCTTCTACATCTGCAACTTCAGCAGGATTCCACTCATAAGCACACTCTGGGCAAACCAGTAGGGCACCGTCTTCGTAGACATACTCTGAGTTACATTTTGGGCAATTTGGTAGGTTGTTCATGTTTTCTCCTTATCATCATTCACTATTCTTTGAAAATCAAAATTTCTCGAACAGCAACTATTATACCTTAAAATCAGTATTTTGACAAATTTAGAAAAAACCGATATCAATCTATCGGCTTTTCTACATCTACATTCTTTTTTTAGCTTCTGCTTTGATTTTTTCAACTACTTCTTGAATGTTCAAGCCAGTTGTATCAAGGTAGACAGCATCCTCTGCTTGTTTGAGAGGCGAAGTCTCACGATGACTATCCTTGTAGTCACGCGCAGCAATTTCCTCTTTTAGGGTTTCAAGGTCTGTTTCAATTCCCTTGGCAATATTTTCCTTGTAACGGCGCTCTGCTCTCTCATCAACAGAAGCTACTAGGAAAATTTTCAATTCTGCTTGTGGCAATACAACCGTTCCAATATCGCGACCATCCATGACAATCCCACCTTGCTGGGCAATCTCTTGTTGGAGGGAAACTAGTTTCTCACGAACTTCAGGAATTGCTGCAATAGCTGAAACATGATTGGTCACTTCATTTTCACGGATAGGATGGGTAATATCCACATCTCCTACAAAGACAAGCTGTTCTCCAGTTTCTGAGCGCCCAAAACTGATTGGATGCTGGTCAAGAAGTTCCAACAATTGCTCCACTTTTTCAATATCTAATTGATGTTTTAGAGCCATATAGGTCGCCGCACGATACATGGCACCTGTATCTAGGTAAGTATAACCAAAATCCTTGGCAATAATCTTTGCGACTGTGCTCTTACCGCTGGAAGCAGGACCATCAATAGCAATTTGAATTGTTTTCATATCAGCTCCTATTTGATTTTAACAACGTCACCTGGATTAGCAAACCAAGACCCTGTAGCCATATGACTAGGATTTAAGGCTTCTAACTGAGCAATCGAAATCCCAGCGCGAGCGGCAATGGCTGCTTCTCCTTCTCCAGCTAAGACTTTTGTCGTCCCTTCTGGATCTGTAGCTTCCTCCGAGTGTTCAGAAGAAGATTCTGAACTCTGTTCAGGATGGGAACTACTAGAAGATGAAATCTGTACTACATTTGCATCAGAATCATGAAAATCTTTCAAGGCTGCTGTGCGATTACTCCCACCCGATGATAGATAGATGAGAACAATAATCATTACCACCACAATTACAAAGAAAATACTGGCTAGGATCGTCAAGACACGATTGGCCACTACATCTCTACCTTGAGTTCTCTTACGACGTTCTGATCTTGTTTCTTCTTGATTTTCATAAATATCTTCTTGCCACGGTTCTTTTGCCATACCTTACTCCTTGTTTTTTTTTACTTTTCTTATTACAATATAAATATGAAAATCACACTTATACCTGAACGATGCATCGCCTGTGGGCTTTGCCAAACTTATTCTGATTTATTTGATTACCACGATAATGGAATCGTGCGTTTTTACGATGACCCCGACCAACTGGAAAAAGAAATTTCTCCTAGTCAGGATGTCTTAGAGGCTGTTAAAAATTGCCCAACTCGTGCCCTGATTGGAAACCAGGAAGCCTAAATCAATGGCGATAATCCACTCCCTCTAGTTTAGCACATTTCCATGTAAAATTATAGTCTTTTCACTTTATTTTTTTCTGTAAAATAAGGAAGGTCGCTTTTTTCTTTGATAAGATAAAGTGGTCTTTTTTTAGTCTCTAGATAAATCTTACTGATGTACTTGCCGAGAATCCCAATGGTCAAGAGTTGAATGCCTCCAAGAAAGAGAATAACAGCCATCAGAGAGGTCCAACCTGATGTCGGATTGCCCAAAATGAGAGTCCGCACCACAACAAAAAAGGTCATAAGCAGAGAAATAAAACAAGATAGGAGACCAGCCGCAAAGGCGATAATCAAGGGAAAATCTGAAAAGTTAACAATCCCTTCAATGGAGTAAAAAAAGAGTTGCCTAAAACTCCAACTAGTCTTGCCAGCCTGCCTTTTGACATTTGGATAGTCCAGATAGTGGGTTTTAAAGCCGACCCAGGCAAATAGTCCCTTAGAAAAACGATTGGACTCGGTCAAACTTAAAATGGCATCGACTACAGACCTTCTCATCATACGAAAATCACGAACACCTGACGGCAGGGCTACTGGACTAATTTTTTGCATAAGGCGGTAAAAGATATCAGCACAGAAACTACGAAAGAAGGGTTCTCCCTCCCGACTGGTTCTTCGTGTTCCAACACAGTCTAAATCTGCATTCTGGTCTAGTAAGTTTTTCATCTCAAGCAACATACTAGGGGGATCTTGGAGGTCTGCATCCATCACCACCACTAGGTCTCCAGTCGCATGCTGCAAGCCTGCATATAGAGCAGCTTCTTTGCCAAAATTTCGTGAGAAAGAAATATAATGCACTGCCGGATTTTGTTCCCGATAGGCCTTTAAGAGTTTCAAGGTTCCATCACTTGATCCATCATCGACAAAGACATACTCGATTTCTGTTTCCAAATCTGGAAGTAACGCTTCCAAAGCCTGATAAAAAAGAGGAAGTACTTCCTCTTCGTTTAAACAGGGGACAATGATTGATATCACCATCTTAGTCTTCGAATCCATTTGGATGCTTGCTTTGCCAACGCCATGCGTCTTCACACATTTGGGTGATGTCGAGTTCCGCTTCCCAGCCGAGTTCTGCTTTGGCTTTTGCAGGATCTGAATAGCAGGCTGCGATGTCACCTGGGCGACGGTCTACGATACGGTAAGGAATTGGGCGTCCCACTGCTTTTTCCATGTTTTGGATAATTTCAAGAACTGAGTAGCCTTTCCCTGTTCCAAGGTTATAAATGTTTAGACCTGAGCATTTTTGGATTTTTTTCAGAGCTGCAACGTGACCTTTAGCCAAATCGACAACGTGGATATAGTCACGAACACCCGTTCCGTCTTCCGTATCGTAATCATCTCCAAACACTTGCACTTGCTCTAGTTTTCCAACGGCTACTTGAGTCACATATGGCAAGAGGTTGTTTGGAATACCGTTTGGATTTTCTCCCAACTCTCCACTCTCATGCGCTCCGATTGGGTTAAAGTAACGAAGCAAGACTACATTCCATTCTGAGTCTGCTTTGTAAATATCCGTCAAAATTTCCTCTAGCATAAGCTTAGTGCGACCATATGGATTAGTCACTGAAAGTGGGAAATCTTCCAAGATTGGCACTGTATGAGGATCTCCATAAACTGTCGCAGAAGAACTGAAAATGATATTTTTACAGTTGTTTTCTTCCATGACTTTCAAAAGGCTAACAGTTCCTGCGATATTGTTGTCATAATAGGCAAGAGGGATACGGGTAGATTCTCCAACAGCCTTCAAACCAGCAAAGTGAATGACCCCTGTTGGTTCTTCTTGTGTGAAAATGTCTCTGAGGGTGTCTGTATCACGGATATCCGCCTCATAAAAAGGCACTTCAACTCCTGTAATTCTTTCAACAACTTCTAAACTTTTTCGATTGCTGTTAACAAGGTTATCCACCACAACAACCTGATGACCTGCTTGGATTAACTCAATAACTGTGTGGGTTCCGATAAAACCTGCTCCACCCGTTACCAAAATCTTTTCTTGCATCATCTTTTCTTGCATCTTCTTTCCTCGATTCTCAGATTTTTTCTTATTTTACCATTTTTGATAGGGAATGTCATTTACAATCCTAGGGGGTAGGATAAAATTTCAGTAAAATGCTTATACTCTTCGAAAATCTCTTCAAACAACGTCAGCTTCGCCTTGCCATGGGTATGGTTACTGACTTCGTCAGTTCTATCCACAACCTCAAAGCAGTGCTTTGAGCAGCCCGCGGCTAGTTTCCTAGTTTGCTCTTTGATTTTCATTGAGTATTATTCGCTTTTTACTCGTTTGACATAGTTTTCAATTGGGTAGTTTAGAGGGTCTAAGGTCATTTCCCTGCTTTGTACCAGTTGTGCTAGGTGGTAACCAATGATAGGACCAGTTGTGAGGCCTGATGAACCTAGTCCACTGGCTGCATAGACACCTGCCAATTCTGGCACCTGCCCAAAGAAAGGTGAGAAATCACTGGTATAGGCACGGATTCCCGCACGCTCACCAGCTCTGGTAGCTTCTACTAAACTAGGATAGCAAGGCAGGGCTGCCTCCTCCATTTGTTGGAGTAAGGTTTCATCTACCGTCAAATCAAATCCCATGTCATTTTCATGGGTAGCACCTAGGGATAATTTCCCACCTGCAAAAGGAATCAAATCCCACTCCCCTTCTGGCATAACAACAGGGGAATCTTCCATGTCTTGGGCAAGTTGATAATCTCGGAGTTGCCCTTTTTGAGGACGAACATCTACTTCATAACCTAAAGGCTCTAACAGGTGTCCCAACCAAGCTCCCGTCGCCAAAATAACCTGATCAAACACCTCTTTGTCAATCTGGTAACCTGATGCTAAAGGTGTCAGAGTCACTTTTTCTTTGACCAGCTTGACCTGACTGGCTTCTAGCAAACGAGTCACTAATAGTTGACCATCTACTCTCGCTCCACCAGAAGCATAGAGCAAGCGATCAAATCCCTGCAAGCCAGAGAATAATTCATTAGCTGATGCTTGGTCTAGAATGGCTAACTGGCCTATCAAGGGAGATTCTTCTCTGCGCTCTAAGGCTAGTTGATAGAGTTCTTCCAACTTGGATTCATCCTTTTTCAGGAGAAAGACTCCCGAACGCTGATAAAAGTCGATTTCTTGTCCTGACTTTTCTAAATCAGCCAACAAATCCACATAAAAGTCAGCCCCCAAGCGCGCCATCTTGTACCAGGCCTTATTACGGCGTTTGGAAAACCAAGGGCTGATAATTCCTGCTGCGGCCTTGGTAGCCTGACCTTGTCCATGGTCAAAGACGGTCACCTCTAGGTCACTTTCTTGCGAGAGGTAGTAGGCAGCTGTTGCACCTACAATCCCTGCTCCGATAATGGCAACTTTTTTCATTGTTTTCACTTTCTAACTAGATATGGTGGAAAGGATTGGTCGATGCTTGACTAGGTAAAATCTCTAGTTCCCAGCCTTTTTCCTCTTTCCATTGATTAAGGAGTGCTGCGATTTTTTCCACAAAAAGCACTTCAATATAGTGACCTGGGTCCAATGCTAGCAAGCCATCAGACAGCATATCCTGGGCAGTGTGGTAGTAAATGTCACCAGTGATATAGACATCAGCTCCCTTAGCTAAAGCATCCTTATAGAAAGACTGCCCGCTACCACCACAGATGGCCACTCTTGAAATAGACTTCTGCAAATCACTCTCTTGATAATGCACCAATCGAAGACTATCTAATCCAAAGACTTGCTTGACATGTTGGGCGAAATCCCCAAAATTCTGAGGCTGAACATTCCCAATACGTCCAATTCCACGTTCAGGACCTGTCTCCTGTAGATAAGTCGTCTCCTCAATGCCTAGCATCTGACAGAACCAGTCATTGAGACCATTTTCAACGATATCAATATTGGTATGGCTGACATAAACTGCGATGTCATGCTTGATGAGGTCGATGTAAATCTGATTTTGTGGACGACTAGATACCAAGTCCTTGATGGGGCGGAAAATTGGCGCGTGCTTGACAATAATCAAGTCTACACCCTTTTCAATGGCTTCAGCCACCGTTTCTTCACGAATATCGAGAGCCACCATGACCCTTTGGATTTCCTTGTCCAAAGTGCCAATTTGCAGACCACGACTGTCTCCCTCCATGGAAAATTCCTGAGGGCAAAAGGCTTCATACACGTTAATTACTTCACTTGCTAGCATGGAGAACCTCCTTGATGGCTTGAATTTTATCTACTAGAACTTGACGTTCCTCCAGATTTTTTTCTGGAATTTGTCCGAGGGCAAACTCTAGCTTCTCAGCTTCTTTTTGCCATTTTTGTACAAAAAACGGACTGAGCTCTTTGGACAAGAAGGGACCAAAGCGAACATCACTGGCTGATAGCTTCATTTGTCCCGTTCCCACAACTAGAATTTCATAAAACTTGCCAGCTTCTTCTAGGATGCTTTCTGCTACAATCTGAAAACCATTGTCTTGTAACCAGATACGCAAGTCGTCTTCACGATTATTGGGCTGGAGAATCAAACGTTCTACATTAGCTAGCTTGTCCAAGCCTTCTTCTAAAATCCTAGCAATCAAACGGCCGCCCATACCTGCAATGGTAATGACAGACACTTGGTCTGCCTCTTCAAAGGCTGCCAAGCCATTTGCTAAACGGACTTGAATTTTCTCCTTTAACCCGTGACTTTCAACATTTTTGACTGCAGATTGGTAAGGACCTTCCACCACCTCACCCGCAATAGCACTTTTGATTTGGCCTCTTTCGACCAACTCGATAGGCAGATAAGCATGGTCACTCCCCACATCTAGTAAAATGGCTCCCTGTGGCACAAAGGAAGCCACTAACTCTAATCTCTTTGAAATCATCTTCTCTCTCTTTCCAAAACTCTATTACCTCTTATTATACCACATTTCAGCTAGCAATCTTGCACCTAAAAAAACCGCAATCCACAGATTGCAGTCTTTCTTTATTTTCTGGCTTGATAGCGACTTGTCAGGATGAAAATTACGGTAAAGACCAACATCATGACACCATAAACAGGTAATGTTTGTCCTGTTAAGGTTGAAATTTCAAGTAGTTTTTGGATTCTTGGGAAGAGAGCTGTGGCTAGGAAGCCTCCTACTGACCAAACAATCAAGAGGACACGCCATAGGGTAAATGGCATGCAGGCTCTAAATACGGATAAGAAACCAATTGATCCCAAGAGATAATAGAGTAGAGTTGAGATTTCTAACTCAGACCAACCTTGGCTACTTCCAAATATTTTCACAAAGAGTACGCTGAACACGATCATCAGTGCACTTGGTAGAGCACGAAGCATGGATCTTCTGAGGAAATTTGGCTCAACAGGTTTGATATTTCTCTCAAAAGTCAGAACGAATGGTGGGAAACCTTCCACAAACTGGTCAATCATGGTAATCTGAATTGGAATAAAGGGGAAAATCAAGATCCATTCAGACCGTCCCAGAAGAGCACTGGCAATACAGATGACTGCGAGCAAGAATGAATAGATGGTCTTTATCAAGAAAATCGGGGCTATATGGGCAATGTTATTGACCACGCGACGACCTTCAAAGAGAATCTCAGGAACATCATTGAAGTCAGAGTTCAAGAGAACCAGATTGGCAATCTGACGAGTCGCAGGATCTCCCTCAGCCATTACGATAGAACAATCCGCCTCACGAAGAGCCAAGATATCATTAACCCCGTCCCCTGTCATAGCCGTTGTATGACCCGCTTTTTTCAGCGTTTGGATGATGAGTTTCTTTTGATGAGGGGAAACACGTCCGAAAATAGCTGTCTCCTCAGCCATAGCAACCAATTCCTCATCCGTAATTTTTGAGCAATCTACATAGCTGTGGTAGTCCGCAAAACCAGCCTTCTGAGCAATGCTGGATACCGTAACTGGATTGTCACCAGAGATAATCTTGAGCCCCACTTCCTGAGAACGGAGATAGTCCAGCGTCTCAGCTGCTCCTTCTCGTATCGGGTCCAAGATTTCTAGCAAGGCTAGAGCCTGAATATCAGATGGTTTCTGTGGTTTGTGATGGTCTAATTTCTCCTGACTGAGAGCTAAGACCAAGACACGTGACCCTCTCTCCAAGGCCTCCCTGGCTTCTGGGGCTTCAGAGTCCAGCAACATCTCAGGCGCACCTAAGAAAACTGTCCCCAAACCTTCCAATTCCATAGCTCCCCACTTGCGGTCGCTGGAGAAGGGAAGATTAGAGAGCATAGGATAGGCTACTTGGCCTTGGAATCGCTGGCGAATAGCTTGGGCAGTTGGATTTTTATCCTCACTGTGGGCCATGTAGCTGGCCAAAATGCTGGCAATAGTCTCTTCACCATAAGTTGCCGTCAGTGGAAGAACAGCCTCCACCTGCATCTTTCCTTGGGTGATGGTGCCCGTCTTGTCCAAACAGAGCATATCCACGCGTGCCAAGGTCTCAACAGAGTACATCTCCTGTACCAAGACCTTTTTCAATCCTAGCTTAATCACCGCAGTCAAGAGCGAAGTAATGGTCAAAAGGGCAATTCCCTTGGGCAACATTCCCAGAAGGGCTGTCGACGAATTTACAACGGACGACTTGAGAGGCAGGCCTTTTAAAAGCAAGGCTTCCAGCAAGAGAGCCAGACCAAAAGGAATGATAATTTTTCCAGTAAAACCTGCTAACTTGTCCAGCGATTTCATGATACGAGAGTTGATTGGTTTAACGGTCTTGGCTTCCAGCATGAGTTTGGCAGCATAGTTGTCTGCACCGACATGATGGACACGAGCTAAAACTGATCCACTAGCCAAGAAACTCCCTGACAAAAGCAAGGTATCAACTTCCTTTTGCACCAAATCACTTTCCCCCGTCAACATGGCTTCATTGACTTCCGCAAAACCTTCCAGAACCAGGGCATCACTGGGAATCTGCTCTCCAGCAGACAAACGAATGACATCTCCCAACACCAATTCTTCTGGATTCAGAGTCACTTCTTGGCCATCACGAATGGTTTTGACCTTTTCCTTGGTCATGAGATTGAGCTTGTCCACCATGTGTTTAGCCCGCAGCTCGGTCACAATTCCAGAAAAAGCGTTAAAGCAGATAACAGCAAAAAAGACCAAATTGCTCCAAGCCTGCACAAAGGCAAGGGCCAAAGCAATGGCAAAGTTCAAAGCGTTAAAAAGAGTAAAGACATTTCGTTTAACGATTTGCCAAGTGCTGGTACTGGCCGAAGCAGTAAAATCATTGACCAAGCCCTTAGCCTGTCTTTCCTTGACTTCTATTTGGGTTAATCCCATAATCTTATTTTTATCCATAAATTCTATCATACCATTTTTTCTAAAAGAATTCTAATTTCATCCCAAATATGGACCTGGTCAAGGGAAAAGTTTGCCAGCCCTCCTTTGATAAGGTATAATAATAACAAGAAAATAATCGAAGGAGATCGCATGTTTTATACTTATTTACGTGGATTGGTTGTCTTGCTCCTATGGTCCATCAATGGCAATGCCCACTATCATAATACTGATAAAATTCCTAATCAAGATGAAAATTATATTTTGGTTGCGCCTCACCGTACCTGGTGGGATCCTGTTTACATGGCCTTTGCGACCAAGCCAAAACAGTTCATCTTTATGGCTAAAAAAGAACTCTTTACCAACCGTATCTTTGGTTGGTGGATTCGTATGTGTGGCGCCTTTCCTATCGACCGGGAAAATCCTAGCGCTTCTGCCATCAAATATCCTATCAATGTTCTCAAAAAAAGTGACCGCTCTCTCATCATGTTTCCAAGTGGGAGCCGTCACTCAAACGATGTCAAGGGTGGAGTTGCCCTGATTGCCAAAATGGCCAAGGTCCGTATCATGCCGGTTACCTATACAGGTCCCATGACCTTGAAAGGTTTGGTTAGCCGTGAGCGTGTCGATATGAACTTTGGAAATCCAATTGATATCTCAGATATCAAGAAAATGAATGACGAAGGCATTGAAACAGTCGCCAATCGCATCCAAGCAGAATTTCAACGCTTGGACCAAGAAACGAAACAATGGCACAATGATAAAAAACCAAACCCACTCTGGTGGTTTATCCGCATCCCTGCCCTCATCCTTGCCATTATCCTCGCTATCCTAACCATCATCTTTAGCTTTATCGCAAGCTTCGTCTGGAATCCAGATAAAAAGAGAGAAAAACTTGGTTAAATAAATACAACAATCCCTTGGCAAAAGCCAAGGGATAAATTTTTTATTCGATTTTCCATTTTTGGGCCAACCAGCTGGAAAAAGCTAGAAATCGTTCAGCTACTTGTTCATGGTGTCCATAAGGATCAAAGACAAACTGGCTGTTCGGATAGCGTTTCTGAAGACTGGTATGGATTTTCTCAGCATAGACTGGTGCTTGAGCCAAGCGATTGCTATGATTGACCCCTTCTGTTTGACCGTTCTGTAAATACAGCAAACAGTCCAAATTTTCCACATTTTCTTCCTTGCAGTAAGTCACAAAATCAGGATACCAAAAGGAACCGCAGATGGAGAAGACACAGGAAACCTTGTCAAAGCTGAAAAGACTGTAAACTGCCGCCAAACCACCTAGTGAGTAGCCTCCATAAGCAAAGCGAGTTTCGTCCAGCCGATAAAGCGACTGCAACTTGTCTAAAAGACCTCCAAACAAATGATCATGATAGGCGCTGGCCTGACCGCCAAAATCTGGAGCTCCATCTCTCAGAGCAGCCGCCTTCCATGGAGTGTAGTCATCTAGGCGATCTTTAGAGATCAAGCCCACTAAAATCACAGATTCGGAAAGGGACGATAAGAAATCCAAGTTTCCATCATTCAATAAAATAGCCGGATAGGTTTGATTGGGGTCGTAGTTAGAAGGAAGGCTGATTTTGACTTGAATTCCTTCCCAATCAAACTCATTATTTATTGATAAAGTCATTGATTTTCTCAAGGGAATCAATCACTGCTGGACCATAGTCCATCAATTCATCGTAAGAGATGGTCATAATTTTTTGATTCTTAATAGCAGGAACGCTTTCCAAAACAGCATTTGCCTTCATCAACTCTACTGCTTTTTCATCCAATTTTTTATTGCGGTCGCTGGTTACATAGATAATCAATTCAGGATCCATTGACACGAGATTTTCCAAGGTCAAGCCTGATGTCCCCGTAGCAACGTTGGTATAACCAAGTTGGTTCAGCAAACTTTCTTGCAAAGCAGACTTGTAGGCACCGAAGGTTTGATCATTATAAGCAACCATAATCAAAGCCTTTTTCTTTTCACCTTGGCTTGCTGGGTTTGCTTTCTTAACAGCGTCAATTTTAGCTTGTAATTGGGCTGCGTATTCATTGGCCTTGTCCTGCACATTAAAAATCATTCCAAGATTTTTTACATCTTCTACGATATTCCCCAAATCTTGCTGAATTGTTGAGAGAGAAGCTTTTTGCGTATAAACTGGGATTTTATTTTCATTCCAAGTGCTAACTGTCCCCAAGGATTTTTCAGAAAACATCATGTTTCGACCCATCACAGCATCTGGCTCATAAGAGAGGACTGCCTCTTGTGAGACTGTTTTTTTATCCCCAATTTGAGGAATAGTCGCAATCGCGTCCTTGTATTTGTCCGTCACAGCATTGTCTGGATTGAGCATGCCAACAATTTTATCCTTCAACCCCAACTCCAATAAGATTTCCGTGGTTGAAAGATTATTGGTGATAACATTTTCAGGTGCCTTGTCAAAGACTTGTTCGACTTCATTTCCTTTAGCATCATAAGTTTTGATAGTTAGCGGATAAGTCGTCTCTGCGTTAGCCTTTTGACTTGTTTCTGTACTAGACTGTGTGGTAGTTTTTTCTGTAGTAGTGTTACCACAAGCTGCCAAAGTTAAGGTAGCTACTGTTACGAGTAAAATGCCTAGTGTTTTTTTCATATTGTTTTCCTTTTCATTCTTATAAATAGTGAATCATGGCTTGCTGATCCTCGGTCCAAGTAACCTGACTTTGAACTCCGTATACAGTTTGCAATGACTCAGGGGTGATGGTCTCCTTTGGAGTCCCTTGGTAAAGGATTTCTCCCTCTTTCATTAGATAGAGATAATCAGAATAGCGACAAGCAAGTTGAATATCATGCAGGACAGCTAGAACATTGACCTTTAGCTCCTTCACAATGGCCAACAAGTCTAACTGATACTTGATATCCAGGTGATTGGTTGGTTCGTCTAGGAGTAAGAGAGTCGGTTCTTGAGCTAAGGCGCGGGCTAGTAAGACTCGCTGTTTCTCTCCCCCTGACAGAGACGAATAGAGACGAGTTTTCTTCTCAAGCATATCCACCTTGACGAGGGCATCTTGAACGAGGGTATAATCTATTTCCTTTTCCTTCTGTAAAAAAGAGAGGTGGGGAGTTCTTCCCAACAAGACGATTTCTTCAACTGTACAATCAAACTGCAATTGATTAAACTGGGTCACGACCGCCATTTGCTTGGCTGTTTCTTTGAGCGTCCAATGCTCCAGCAGCTTTCCATCTAGGCTTATCAAGCCTTTGTCCACCTTTTCCTGACGATAAAGGAGTTTAAGTAGACTGGTTTTTCCACTTCCATTTGGTCCTAATATCGTGTGAAATTGATTCCCTTCAACCTTAAGAGAGACTCCTTTGAGGATTTTTTTCTCTCCTAATCCAAAATGGATATCCTTACAAATCAAGTCCATGTCAGACCCTCACCTCCCTTCGCCTACCTCCAACAATGTAGATAAAGAAGGGAGCACCTACTAAGGCTGTGAAAATACCAATAGGAAGCTCTGCGTTTGGAATGATGATACGAGAGAGTACGTCTGCCCAAATGACAAAGAGGGCACCTAGCAAGGTTGCAACAGGAAAAAGTCTCTTGTAACTCGTTCCTACTAACCCTCGAGCTAAATGTGGAGTAATCAGACCTACAAATCCAATAATCCCACAAGTAGCCACCAAAATAGCTGTCAGTACAGCCACCATGGTCACATAAAGATACCAATAAAAGCGTAAGGGTATCCCCAAAGTTAAAGCAGCCTCATCTCCCATCATCATCGCATTGAAAACACGATACTGAGTAGAGAAAAATAGAAAGGCTATTCCTACTACTATAGTTGGCAGGACCAAGTCTGCCCAGGAAGTCCCAGCGAGCGAGCCCATGGTCCAAAACTTAATGGTCATCACACTATCCGCATTAGCGCCAACTGAGATAATAAAGTTGGAAAAAGCCAGAAAGAGAGCGTTGACCACCGTTCCTGATAAGATCAGACTGGAAGTCGTCATCCTTCCCTGCATAGAGGCAATGATAAGGACAGCAATTGTTGCCAAAATAGCGCCAATAAAAGCGCCGAGGCTAATCATCACTTTTAAACCAAGAATAATGCTTAGGGTTGCTCCTAGAGTTGCACCAGCAGAGATTCCTAAGACATAGGGCTCAGCGATGGGATTGTTCACTGTGGACTGCATCACGCTACCACACATAGAAAGACCAGCCCCCACTATTAAGCCTAGCAATACTCGGGGGAATCTCATGTTCCATACAATGGCAAGAGTGGACTTTGGCACCTCTCCTATCTCAAGAGGAAATCCCAACCTTCTCAAAATAATCCGATAGGTATCTCCTAGATCAATCGCAACAGATCCCATTGAAACTGCTAGAAAGAGAGAAATCCCTAAAATACCTAGCAAAATAACTAAAAGTAACACAAATTGCTGGTCTTGTCGGCTTCCAGAAAATTTGGAAAGCATGCAAACCTCCTTTGATAGAATATTAAAAATTTAGAAAATTCTCATGAAAAGTATACCATATTTTCAACAATGGAACAAGATGAGAACAAATGAATATAGTTGGTTTTATAGTGCTAGGAACCGTAAGTAAAGATAATACTTGAGTATATCGAGGTAAGGTGACAACGTAAAAAGCCCTCTGAAAATCAGAGAGCTGATTTGAGCTAGGGCTAAAATCCTAGTGAAACAAAAAAATCTACACGGTCAGAAAAGTCTCTATCGTGCCATTTTCATACATGATGTATAGTCCAAGTAGAATGAATACTAAGGGCACAATGATTCGCTCGTATTTTTCAATTGTCTCGAATATTAACGGAATAGAGGATAACACCCGACTAATCTCGCATAAGATAATTATGCCGATTACAAACACAAGCAAGGCCACGAGGGTCTGTGACCAATCTAACGAAGCAAAATAAGGTATATAGATACCTAAATTATCTCCGCCAGACGCAATTGTCAGCAATGTAACTGTCCAAAACAGTTGATTTGCCTTGCTTTGTTCTAATCTTTCAATAATTTCTTCCTCTTCTTCCTCTTCTTCCTCACCTTCTCCAACAATTGCAAAGCGAATCCCTAAATAGATAGGGATTAAACCAAGCAATCCAACCATCCATTCTTCAGGCACGAAATTAACGACATAAGCAGCAACTAAACTCGCCCCTACAAGTAAGCCTGTGCCTAGATATTGTCCCGCATAAATATGCCATTTTTGTTTATTCTGTGATAGCTGTGCAAATAAAATAAATAAAATAATTAAATAATCGATACTGGTGGAAATATAAACACCAATAGCAGATATGATTGTCTGTCCCATAAAAAAACCTCCTGTATTGGTCAGTAATAAATCAGTAGATTTTAGGAAAGCACAGACACATTAATTTAGCTATCGCTAGTGGGTAATGTCGAACGTAGGAAAGCATTTTACTCCTCCTCAAAACTTAGTTACATAGTAATTTCTAACTGGAATTCGGTGACTACTTCCAAGTAAAGTATAACATATTATACTTTACTTCATAAAGTGTGGGCTCTCCGAGGGGGCTTGTACAGCTACTCGGTTTTTCAAGCCGAGTAGCTACGCACCTTTATGGTGTAAGTAGCTGATACCATTTGAGGTTTTTGTAGTCTCCAAAATTGTGACAATAAAAAGGCCCTCTGAAGTCAGAGAGCTGATTTGAGCACAGGCTAAAATCCTAGTGAAAAAGATGAAACTCCTTGTGTTCATCGAACACTGTGTCATTTCCCTATTTTCATACGGATTTTTGATGCCCTTAGCATCATGATTCTTGCTGGATAAACCGTTTATAGACGAGGCGAAGGTTGTACGAAACTTTCAGTGAAACAAAAAAAATCTCCCCAAAGGGAGATCATTCTGGTTTATTTTACCTTACAATACTAGGAACCGTAACCGAAAATTATACTTGAGTATATCGAGGTAAGGTGACAAAAGTAAAAAAGCTACCCAATTTAGAGTAGCTTCATTATCAAGATATGCTCAATTGAACACGGCCTAAGCACTTGGCAAAAAAGATAAAATCTCCTAGAAACTGAAGTTTCTTCGTCAATTTTCCTATTTTTGCTTTGCGCTTTTGACGGCCTTTGTATCTTGAATTAGCGACGAAGTCCTAGAGAGTTGATTAACTCACGGTAACGGTTAACGTCGTTTTTACGCAAGTATGCAAGCAAGTTACGACGGCGACCGATTTTTTTCATCAATCCACGGTAAGTAGCGTGATCTTTTTTGTGTTGTTTGATGTGTTCGTTAAGGTGGTTGATTTCCCAAGTAAGGACAGCAACTTGAACCTCTACTGAACCTGTATCACCTTCGTGACGTGCATATTGTGCGATGATTTCATTTTTTTTCTCTTTTGAGATTGCCATGATGTTTCTCCTTTTTATTTGGCTTCATCCGAGTGACAGGTTGGCATGCCTGTAACCAAGAAGAAGTTATTTGTCTTTACGACATTCCCTATTCTACCAATAACTAACTTCTTTGTCAACAGATTGACTTATTTCTCTTTACTTTACTAGCATAAAGGAGATACTCAACTTCTTCTAAAGAGTACCATTCCTAATTCTCACCCTAAACAAGGAAATTCAAAAAAATCTACAAATATCTTGAAAATTTTCACAATCATGCTATAATAATCCATAGAGACAAGTCACTTAGTCCCTTTCTACTAGAGAGTGCGTGGTTGCTGGAAACGCATAGAAAGTCTAAACTGATACTACTCTTGAGTTTTTTATGAAAACATAAAACGGTGGCTACGTTAGAGCCAATCAGAGGTGTCAACAGTTTTTGTTGTACATAAATGAAGGTGGAACCACGTTGCGACGTCCTTTCGAGGATGTCGCTGTTTGTTTTTCTTTATTTAAGACTGCGAAATAGGGAAACACTTCTGCTTTAGAAATAATGGATAACCAATATAAGGAGAAAATCATGATTAACATTACTTTCCCAGATGGCGCTGTTCGTGAATTCGAATCTGGCGTTACAACTTTTGAAATTGCCCAATCTATCAGCAATTCCCTAGCTAAAAAGGCCTTGGCTGGTAAATTCAACGGCAAACTCATAGACACTACTCGTGCTATCACTGAAGATGGAAGCATCGAAATCGTGACACCTGATCACGAAGATGCCCTTCCAATCTTGCGTCACTCAGCTGCTCACTTGTTCGCCCAAGCAGCTCGTCGTCTTTTCCCAGATATTCACTTGGGAGTTGGTCCAGCCATCGAAGATGGTTTCTACTACGATACTGACAACACAGCTGGTCAAATTTCTAACGAAGACCTTCCTCGTATCGAAGAAGAAATGCAAAAAATCGTCAAAGAAAACTTCCCATCAATTCGTGAAGAAGTTACTAAAGACGAGGCACGTGAAATCTTCAAAAATGACCCTTACAAGTTGGAATTGATTGAAGAACACTCAGAAGACGAAGGCGGTTTGACTATCTATCGTCAGGGTGAATATGTAGACCTTTGCCGTGGCCCTCACGTCCCATCAACAGGCCGTATCCAAATCTTCCACCTTCTCCATGTAGCAGGTGCTTACTGGCGCGGAAATAGCGACAACGCTATGATGCAACGTATCTATGGTACAGCTTGGTTTGACAAAAAAGACTTGAAAAACTACCTTCAAATGCGTGAAGAAGCTAAGGAACGTGATCACCGTAAGCTTGGTAAAGAGCTTGACCTCTTCATGATTTCTCAAGAGGTCGGTCAAGGGCTTCCATTCTGGTTGCCAAATGGTGCGACTATCCGTCGTGAGTTGGAACGCTACATCGTAGACAAAGAGCTAGCTTCAGGCTACCAACACGTCTACACTCCACCACTTGCTTCTGTTGAACTTTACAAGACTTCTGGTCACTGGGATCATTACCAAGAAGACATGTTCCCAACTATGGACATGGGTGACGGGGAAGAATTTGTCCTTCGTCCAATGAACTGTCCGCACCACATCCAAGTCTTCAAACACCATGTTCACTCTTACCGTGAGTTGCCAATCCGTATCGCTGAAATCGGTATGATGCACCGCTACGAAAAATCTGGTGCCCTCACTGGTCTTCAACGTGTACGTGAAATGTCTCTGAACGACGGTCACCTCTTCGTTACTCCAGAGCAAATCCAAGAAGAATTCCAGCGTGCCCTTCAGTTGATTATCGATGTTTACGGAGACTTCAACTTGAATGAGTACCGCTTCCGTCTCTCTCTTCGCGACCCTCAAGATACTCACAAATACTTTGACAACGATGAGATGTGGGAAAATGCCCAAACCATGCTTCGTGCAGCTCTTGATGAAATGGGTGTGGACTACTTTGAAGCCGAAGGTGAAGCAGCCTTCTACGGACCAAAATTGGATATTCAAGTTAAGACCGCCCTTGGAAAAGAAGAAACTCTTTCTACTATCCAGCTTGACTTCTTGCTTCCAGAACGCTTCGACCTTAAATATATCGGAGCTGATGGCGAAGAGCACCGTCCAGTTATGATCCACCGTGGGGTTATCTCAACTATGGAACGTTTCACTGCTATCTTGATTGAAAACTACAAGGGTGCCTTCCCAACATGGCTTGCACCACACCAAGTAACCCTCATCCCAGTATCTAACGAAAAACACGTGGACTACGCTTGGGAAGTGGCCAAGAAACTCCGTGACCACGGTGTCCGTGCCGATGTGGATGAGCGCAATGAAAAAATGCAGTTCAAGATCCGTGCTTCACAAACCAGCAAGATTCCTTACCAATTGATCGTTGGAGACAAGGAAATGGAAGACGGAACTGTTAACGTTCGTCGCTACGGCCAAAAAGAAACACAAACTGTCTCAGTAGATGACTTTGTTCAAGCTATCCTAGCTGATATCGCCAACAAATCACGCGTTGAGAAATAAGAGATAAAATCCTAGCTACCTAAAAAGCAACAACTATTTCAGCTGTTGCTTTTTATATTTTTACTCAATGAAAATCAAAAAGCAAACTAGGAAGCTAGCCGCAAGCTGTACTTGAGTACGGTAAGGCGACGCTGACGTGGTTTGAATTTGATTTTCGAAGAGTATTATTTAATCCGAGCTAGTAGTGATTGACCAAACCACCACACAAGATTTACTTTCATGAGTTAGATAAAGTCAGTATCCTCAATCCTTGTCTGCTTCATTTTCTTTTACGAGATCGTTTTGTGAATCTTTTTCAGAGAGTTTTTGATCAATATACTTGTCAATGTTTTCATAAAATTCCTTGGTCGCTTCACTATCTAATGTTGGCGAGTTCTGAACTTGATTCACTTTCAATTGAACAGATTGAATACCGTAAGAGGCTTGTTTTTGGTGGAGTGTTTCTAATTCTTCTTCTGAAATCGGATCTCCAACAACCGTCAAGACCAATTCATTGTTACTTGACTTGTAGACTTGATTAATAACCGTATAATTGGCGAACTCTTTTCCTACAAACTGTTTGATCCCTTCTTTGCGCGCTTGTTCTATTGTCAGAGTAACTGCCGAATAGCTAGCTGGAAGAATCAACAATACAATCAAAGAAATCAAGCCAATTCTCATTTTAATGCTCAGCTCTTTAAATGAAGTTAAAGGAGATTTTCTCATCAAAATTCTTGTTCCAACAATGTTGGCTAGCATGATAAAGACACAGTTGATCAAGAAAAGATAGAGAGCCCCCAATAAAAATCGTACATTCCCATTAGCTAAACCATAGCCAGCAGTACAGATAGGCGGCATCAAAGCTGTAGCAATGGCTACTCCTGGCACGATATTGTTTGCTTCTTTTTTCCTTGAACCGATCACACCAGCAATCCCACCAGCAATAGCAATGAGAACATCCCAAATGGTTGGAGAGGTTCGTGCGATCAACTCGCTACTTGCATAAGACAAGGGAGAAATCCAGAAATACAGAGTCGAGACAAGCAAACTGACCAACACTTGAGTCAATAAAACCTCTAGAGATTGCTTGATTAAACGCGTATCAAAAATAGCTAAACCGAATCCCAGTCCAACAATCGGTGTCATGAGAGGTGAAATTAACATGGCTCCAATAATAACAGCTGTTGAATTCATATTTAGACCGATAGAGGCAATAAAAATTGCACACATCAAAATCGCTGTATCTCTCAATCGAACATGAAGGTCATCGTATAATTTCTCACGGTATTCCCGTGTTGAATAATTGGCAGTCATTTGTCCTCTCCTCTTTCCTTATTTAAATCGGTATAATAATTAATAATAACAGCTGATAAACAGCCAAAAAATATGAGCCCATAAATCGTCAAGAAGACACTGGTAATCCTTCCAATCAAGGTCACAGCTAGGAGATCCCCGTAGCCGACAGTCGTCGAAGTCACAAAAGCATACCAAAGACCGTCTCCGTAATTTGTGATAGCAGGTTCAACTAGGAAAAGCACGCCTCCTGACCCAAAAACAAAGGTCACAAAACTCAGAGCAAACCGAGTAAAACCCGTAACCTGTATAATATGCCATAACATTTTTAAACGTCTCATTTGTTCTCCTTATTCATACTAGCTCCTGACCGAGCCGTTTTTTCCAATAATCAAAGTGAAGATAGGACATGATCTCCATCAGAGAAAGATAGACAAACTGATAGATCTGATTTAAGCTGATTATCAACTGATATTGTTTGAAAAATGACTGGAAGAAAGACCAGATATGACTGTCTTGAATCAGTCCCTTCTTAACATCAGACAGGATATTAGCTAAAGCTCCCAAGGACTGAAACGGTAAATCCTTGACATTTATATAGATCCGGTCCACCACATCATTCAGACTGGTATCTTGGATGGCATGAAATTCTCCAAAGAGAACTCCTGCCGCTCCAAGAGTAGAAACAAATTCCACCAAATAATTTCTGAGGAAATTTTCTCAACCTTTTCCCATAATGTGTTTAGTGCCATCCATAACGATCCCAACCAGAAAAAGGAAAGAAAACAAGCAAAGAAATTTTGCCGTAAATCCCAAAAAGCTTCAAGACTTGGTGTTGTTGGTTTTTCTAACTCTAAAATCAAGATGGTCATAATAATTGCTAGAACAGCATCTGTCAATACAATTAATCTGTCTTTCTTCATCGGATTGCATCCCCTTTCTTTTTTGTAACATTCTATCTTATCGCATAATATTGGATATTCTTTCATAATCCGACTACAAACAAAAATAAACCAAAAAGTCTGTCCCTATTATGCTATATTTAACTCTAGAAGTATTCATCCATCTAATTAATAAATATATCATATTTCACAATAAATGAATACTATCAAAGATTCATCCCCTTTCACTTCATCATTTAGTGTTGCTTAGATTTATCAAAAACAACCTGCTATAAGTAAGAAAGAGGAAGATACAAGAAAAACACGGCGTAAAAACCGATTCAGTTCATTGTCCTCAATCCTTGTCTGCTTCATTTTCTTTTACGAGATCTTTTTGTGAATCCTTTTCAGAGAGTTTTTGATCGATATACTTGTTAATGGTTTCATAAAATTCCTTGGTCGAATCACTGTCTAATTTTGTCGAATTATGAACTTGATTGACTTTCAATTGAACAGATTGAATACCGTAAGAGGCTTGTTTTTGGTGGAGCGTTTCTAATTCTTCTTCTGAAATCGGATCTCCAACAACCGTCAAGACCAACTCATTGTTTCTTGATTTGTAGACTTGATTAATGACCGTGTGATTGGCGAACTCTTTTCCTACAAACTGTTTGATTCCTTCTTTTCGCGCTTGATCTATCGTCAAAGTAATTGCTGAATAGCTGGCCGGAAGAATCAATAATACAATCAAGGATATCAACCCAATTCTCATTTTAATGTTTAGCTCTTTAAATGAACTTAAGGGAGATTTTCTCATCATAATTCTTGTTCCAACAATGTTGATTAGCATGATAAAGACACAGTTGATCAAGAAAAGATAGAGAGCCCCAAATAAAAATCGTACATTTCCATTAGCTAAACCGTAACCTGCAGTGCAGATAGGTGGCATCAGAGCTGTTGCGATGGCTACTCCTGGTACGATATTGTTTGCTTCTTTTTTCCTTGAACCGATCACACCAGCAATCCCACCAGCAATAGCAATGAGCACATCCCAAATTGTTGGAGAGGTTCGTGCAATCAATTCGCTACTTTCATAAGATAAGGGAGAAATCCAGAAATACAGAGCCGAGACAAGCAAGCTAACCAATACTTGGGTAAATAAAACCTCTAGAGATTGCTTGATTAAACGCGTATCAAAAATAGCTAAACCAAATCCGAGTCCAACAATCGGTGTCATAAGAGGGGAAATCAGCATGGCTCCAATAATGACAGCTGTTGAATTCATATTTAGGCCAATAGAGGCAATAAAAATCGCACACATCAAAATCACTGTATCTCTTAATCGAACATGAAGATCATCATATAATTTCTCACGGTATTCACGTGTTGAATAGTTTCCGGTCATTGGTTACTCCTTTTATTTCATATAATCTTGTTTCTGCATAGATGATGGTAGAGAGACTTCTGTCCAATCTTACATATTTTTCTTCTCACCTGTTATTCTTTTGAACATTATCTTTTAAATATCCGACAGTCCATCCTTAACATTATATCAAAAATTTTACATTCTTTCTCTGACGAAATCTATCAATTGAACAGATAGATGAAGCAAGAAATTTTTGTTTCCTTATCCGAAGAAGGAAAAACGGTATCTCCTGAACCTTGATAATATGCGTTTTATTCTCTATAATTTAGCTATTTCAAAATTACAAGTTCTCCATTCTTAATTTCCCAAACTTGGTCAAACTTACTTAATAATTCGTTTTGGCGATGTAAAGTAACAATGACGGCACTTGGTAGTTCCAGAACTCTTTCCAATTCCATTTTAAACTGATTAGTATCCAAGGCAGAGAAAGGTTCATCTAGGATAAGCAATGGATTTTTACGATTTTTCTCACGATTTAAATACATTCGTTGTTGCTGACCACCTGACAGGGATTGTGGTGGAATTTTTTCAAAATCTTCTTCTCTGAATTTTTCATTGAAACTATTGAATAGCGTTACATTATTTTCATAACTCGAAATAAATGTATGTTCTTGTTGCAGAATCATACCGAATCTTCCCCAAAGATGGTCCAAAACAAGCCCATCTAGCACAATTTGTCCTTCAAAATCTTCATCTGTTCCATTTAAAATATTGAGAAGACTACTTTTTCCAGACCCATTCTTACCAATAAGCGCAATTTTATCCCCTTTTTGAATCGTAGCGGAAGTAATTATCAATTTTGATTCTCCCAGTTGTTTGGAAATGTTTTTCAAAGTAATCGTATCAAAAGAATGTTGAGGTGCTTGAACTGAAACGGGTTTCCCAACAATGTTTTGAAAACTCTTGATTACAGGCTTTACGGACTCTAACATTTGTAAATCATAAAGGATTTCCTGTATTGGTTCAGAAAAAGCATTAATATATCCGAAACTCGCCACCACCTCAGGAATACCGAGTTGCTGGTGAGATAGAGAGTAGGCTAAATAAATAAACAGAACAAGACTAATGAATTCAAAAGAAACACCTGTCAATAAGATGCCTGTAATTTTTGTCAAACCATACTTAAAATACTTATCCTGCAAATTCTTTAGAGAACTCTTTTGTTGATTCAAAAAATGCGACATAGTTAGTTTATTTACCAAATGATGTCCCATGAGCAAATCCTCCAAAGTTCGATAGTAATCTCCTTGTTTTTTCAAGTAAACCTGTCTCCGATTAGCGGTCAACTTCCCAACGATTTTAGGAATTTGAATACTAATTCCAGTGGAAAAGATTAAAATCAGTGATACAATAGGATTAATTGTTCTGCTAATAATGAAAGCGTAAATGAGGATACGTAAAATTTGTTTGATAAAACTCATCAATGGAGGAAGGTAATCCTTTTCCAACGAATCTAGGTCATTAGATTGATAGGAAATATACTCTGCTACTGTTTTCTGCTTGAAATCGTGGTGACTGAGTCCCAGAAGTGAACGAAACCACTCATTTTTCAAAGTAGTCGAAAAGATAATCCCCTGCTTCCAATCAAGTATCATTTGGATATAGTTACAACTCAAATAGCCTGCCACTGACATAGAGTAACCATATAGAGCTACTTGATAATCCCCTTTGATTAATGCCTGCGTGAAATACGGTAACAAAGCTGTGCAGATATTCGATACTACACCAAAAAGAAAATTAAAGAAGAGATACCATCTAATAGTTTTAAGATATGGTAGCATATACGATACTCCTTGCTAATGCGTTTTTTACATATCGCAGAACAATCTCTACTATTCCCTATTTCAGATAGTGCGATACTCGGACATTGAGTGCAATAATTGTAAATCACACAAGTACTGCCGTTTTTACTATCATTCAAAATATAATTTGCTATTTTGTAAAATATAGGTCTATCCCATGTTTCTTTGATAGATGTAAAATGAATATTTCCAATACTTCTATTGAAAGCTTTTTCAGTTTTTCTAACGATTTAGGCTATTTCGTGACACACCCACAATCCGTGAAAATTCTGGTTATATCAGATTATGTGATTTTCGTAAGAATTTTATATTGTCTCCAATCATGGCAGTCTCCTTTTACTTGATAAAACTATTATAACATTTAGAAATTAAAAACTGGTTCAAAATCAATAGAATGTGTGTATTCGATACATTCAATAAATTCTTGGAAACAGTTCTACACCAGTTACACAAATCTATATACACCTATCTCATTCAAAATAAAAAGAAAGCTGCAGTTCTTTTAATCCTGTATCAACGATTCATTCTGAAATCGAATAGGAGACATTTCCCAAGTCTACAATTCACTTCATCTCAAATTAATTTTTGTAATTCACCCTTAGTTTATAGATTTTATGCTCAACAAAAGTATAAAGCATACAAAACTTCACTTTGAACCAGTATTTATACTATATTCCGTATTAAAAATTCTATTATTGGTTTTGTAAAAAACAGTCTTCAAATATCCTGAAATATAGCAAAAAGAGATTGGGTAAAAACTCATTGTCTCTTCTCACTCAAGGACTAAGTTCACTTGAGCAAACTGAATCCGCACTATCGTTCCTTTTCCGACCTCAGACTCGATGCGAATCTGGTGACCTAGTTCTTCAGAAATTTTCTTAGATAGATAGAGGCCAAGTCCAGATGACTGCTGAGTTAGGCGTCCATTATATCCTGAAAAGCCACGTTCAAAGACTCGGAGGACATCACTGTTTTTTATCCCGATTCCCGTATCCTTGATACAAAGCTCTTGCCCGTCCATATAAATCTCCAGACCACCTTCCTTGGTGTACTTGAGACTGTTTGAGATAATTTGTTCAATGACCACTAGCAGCCACTTTTTATCCGTCACGATTTCTTTATCAAGGTCATGTAGATTGACATTTAAGCCTTTTTGAATAAAGAAAAGAGCGTATTTACGAATTATTTCCTTGACCAAGTCCTCAATTTGAACCTGCTTTAAGACCAAATCATCATGAAAACTTTCTAAACGCAGGTACTGTAAAACTAGATTGGTATAGGAATCGATTTTAAAAATTTCCTGTTCTAACTGCTGCTTTAATTGGCGATCATCTACTTCTGCAACTAAGAGTTGACTGGCTGCAATGGGGGTCTTAATCTGATGAACCCACAAGGTATAGTAATCCAGCAAATCCGTCAGTTTTCTTTCTGAATCTGACCTCTGCTGATAGAGTTCCATCTCACGCGCTTCTAATTTTTCAGCCAAGGCTCTTTCCAAAGGAGACTGAGCTTCCCTCTCCCCATAGAGAAGTTCCTGACGATATACCTGCATTTCTACCAATATGTCCCAAGCAAAAAATAAAATGGTTACAAAGCAACACAAGAGGAAAAAATAGAGAAAGTAAATTCCTAAACTGGCAAATAAAAACTGAAAGAGTAAGACCAGAAACGTCAAAGAAAGTAGATAGACAAACAGACGACTACGGGAGCGCAGATAGGCTAGAAAAAATTGTTTCCAATCAAGCATGCTTCAGTCCGTACCCTATCCCTTTCTTGGTCTCGATAAATCCTACCAAACCCTGCTCTTCCAATTTTTTACGCAAACGAGCTACATTAACAGATAGGGTATTGTCATCAATGAAAAAGTCACTATTCCAAAGTTCCCGCATGAGGTCGTCACGCGCTACAATATTGCCCGCATGCTCAAACAAAACTCGTAAAATCTGGAATTCGTTCTTGGTCAAATTCAAGACTTGGCCTTGATAATGTAAATCCATGGATTTGGTATTGAGGATCACACCGGCGTATTCCAGTAAACTCTCGTCACGCCCAAACTCATAGGAACGGCGTAGCAAGCCCTGAACCTTGGCTAAAAGAACCTGCTGGTCAAAAGGCTTGGTCACAAAGTCATCCGCGCCCATGTTAATCGCCATGACGATATCCATAGCCTGGTCTCTCGAAGACAGAAACATGATGGGTACCTTGGAAATCTTGCGAATCTCCTGACACCAGTGATAGCCATTAAACAAAGGCAGTCCAATATCCATGAGGACCAGATGAGGTTCCGACTGAACAAATAGACTCAAAACTTCCATAAAGTCTTCTACCAGGACCACTTCAAATCCCCATTCAGAGAGCATTTTCCCGACCTGTTGACGAATGACCTGATCATCTTCTACTAATAAAATCTTGTGCATCTGATTCTCCTTTGCTAATTTTAGGAGTCTTAAATCCTTTAGTATAAATAGAGGGCTTAGTATCTAATACTTTTTTGACATTTCCTTGTCACAACAGCTCAAAAACAGATAGTGAATAACCCCATTGATATCATACCTTATTTTCAGACATAGTGCCAGCACTACCCATTTATTTTTAATTTTTTCAACCCTCATTTCAGTTCTTTTATCCATCCCCTTAACCAAAATTTATATCTATTCTTCCAAACCTTGAGTGTAGTTAAAACGACACTCTATACTCTTCTAACATTGAAAAGCTCCTTATCAAGTGGTATCCGTAAAAAGTTCTAGCTTTCAGATTGACAATCTGAAAAAGATTTGTTAAGATATGAATGAACAATATTTAATATTCATTCAGAAAAGAGGTGAATCAAATTGGACAAAAAACAGGCTTTGAAATCCGCAGCTTATGAAGTTTTTTCAAAAAAAGGATACAAGGCGACAGGAATTTCAGAAATTGCTAGACAAGCTCATATGGCAGTCGGATCTTTTTATAACTATTACGAAAGTAAAGAGGCTATTTTTTTAGATATCTATATTGATGAAAACAACCGTGTTCGCCAAACTATGATCGAAGAACTGGATTGGGAAATTGATATGATTGATCTTATTAGTCAACTCTTTGCTCAATCCAGAGCACTCGTTTCTTCCAATAAAATCCTTGCAGAATGGTACAATCCTGCCATAGCAGATGAGTTGCATAGCTACTATTCCTCAGAAGAAGGGAAAGTCACGAATCCATTTCATCAATTTCTCGTGAAAACCTTTACTCATCGTTTGCAGGCTGAAGGCCATTCTCCAGAAAAAATTCAAGATATTTTACAAGTTTACAACCTATTTTACTACATGGATATGCATATCACAGAAAATGATTTTCCAGATATTAGCAAAACTGTAGAAATACTAGCAACCAACTTCATTAAAGGAATACTGAAATAAAGAAATCTTTTCTTTATTTTTTGGAAATTATTGAATGAAAAAAATATTATTCATTCATAGAAAATTACTACACTATAGGAGTTAAAAATGAAACGAGGGAAAAAAATGTTCATAATTATTCTAACTACACTTGGAGTGCTCGGCTTTATATCTTGGGGAATCATTACCTATCTTGGACGAAGTCAAACTTTATCGATAAAATCCATTGAAAATCCCAGCGGAGATTTGTATTTAGTTCACATCACAAAACCAAAAAATCAAATAGGGAAAGCTGGCTCCTATGCTCAGTTTAAGCTTCCTGACAGCTCGTTTGGTCCAGACAAAAGTCCAGTAAAGGAGGATCAGGCTAGCCGATGGCTAACCCTTGCTTCCACTCCTGATGAGGATGAAATTCTTATTGTAACCCATAATAGTGGTAGCGTATTTAAGGAAACCTTAACACATTTACCAGCTGGTAGTAAAATTGAGATGAGTTGGCTGGAGTCATCTTTATCTGTTAAAGACAATGACCAAGCACTGGTTTGTTTTGCCTCTGATGTCGGTATTTCTACTCTACGTCCAGTTGTGAAAGAGTGGACTGGTAAGCGCTCCATCATTCTTAATCATTTAGACAAAGGAGTAAACATTTTTGATAATGAGTTAAGAGAGCTTAGTAAGAATAATCCGAATCTAACTTATAAAACTAGCGAAACCTTTTCTCAAAGCCAAGCATTTTTAAAAAATGCGGTTGTGAAATACGGTAACCAAGCTATTTATCTCTTAACCGGCCAACCTGATGATATAAATGAGATGAAGAATTTCTTAAAAGAGAATGGGATTGACGCCAAACAGATACAAACAAGTATGTTTAGAGGTTTGAAATAAAAGCAAACTGTCTTCTATGTATCTAAATCATACCATTATAGGTCGGTATGTAGAGAGATCGTACAAACCAACTAGTAAATTCTATGTGTTTGTGATAAGATAAATAAAAAGAAAGGAGCTCTTATGACCAATATTTTTGATTATCTGAAAGATGTCGCACACGATTCTTATTACGACCTTCCTTTGAATGAATTAGATGTTTTAGCCTTAACAGAAATCACCTATCTCTCATTTGATAATCTGGTCTCCACAGCTCCTCAGCGACTTTTAGACCTAGCACCTCAGGTTCCAAGAGAACCCACCATGCTTACTAGTAAAAATCGCCTCCAGCTATTAGATGAACTAGCTCAACACAAACGCTTCAAAAATTGCAAACTCTCCCATTTTGTCAATGACATTGATCCTGAATTGCAAAAACAGTTTGCGGCTATGACCTACCGCCTCACTCTCGATACCTATCTGATTGTCTTTCGTGGGACAGATGACAGTATCATTGGCTGGAAGGAAGATTTCCACCTGACCTATATGAAGGAAATTCCTGCTCAAAAGCACGCCCTTCGCTATTTAAAGAACTTTTTTGCCCACCATCCTAATCAAAAGGTCATTCTGGCTGGGCATTCCAAGGGAGGAAATTTAGCCATCTATGCGGCTAGTCAAATTGAGCAAAGCTTGCAAAATCAAATCACAGCAGTTTATACCTTTGATGCGCCTGGTCTCCATAAAGAGCTGACACAAACTGAGGGCTATCAAAGGATAATGGAGAGAACCAAGGTCTTCATCCCACAAGGCTCCATTATCGGTATGATGCTGGAAATTCCTGCCCACCAAATCATCGTGCACAGTACTGCCTTAGGTGGTATCGCCCAGCACGATACCTTTAGTTGGCAGATTGAGGACAAGCACTTCGTCCAACTGGATAAGACCAACAGTGATAGCCAACAAGTTGACACAACCTTCAAGGAGTGGGTGGCCACAGTCCCTGACGAAGAACTCCAGCTCTACTTCGATCTCTTCTTTGGCACCATTCTTGATTCTGGTATTACTTCTATCAATGACTTGTCTTCCTTAAAGGCTATCGAACACATTCGTCATCTCTTCGTCCAAGCTCAATCCCTCACTCCAGAAGAAAGGGAAACTATGGGACGTCTTACCCAGTTATTGATTGATACCCGTTACCAAGCATGGAAGAATAGATAATACTCTTGAAAATTAAATGTATACAAAACAAAAGACCTAGAATACATACTTTCATGTGCATTCTAAGTCTTTTTAAATAAAATCTAACTACCAAATAATCCCTTTGTAGGCTATCAAAATGAGGACTGATAGTAGGACATAAAAGGCAAGGAAAAGCCATTTCATCTTGACACAGAGCGCTAAGTACTCCCGAATAAAGGCAGATGGTATGTAGTAGCCTGCCGTCCTACATCCGAGGCCATCTCCCTTCATATTTAACTTACGCGCATAGGTACTGGTACGAAAAACATGATAGTCATTTGTAACAAAGAGAAATTGAGGTTTGGCTACCAGTTTCTCACCAAGTTCCTTAGAAAAGAGAAGGTTCTCGTAGGTAGTCCTTGATTGATCCTCCAGGATAATCGCATCTTGGGGAACATCTGTCTCTTCAAGCAGATAGTTTGTAATGGCCTGAGCTTCAGAAATCTTCTCATCTGCTCCTTTTCCACCGCTGGCAATAATTTTTATGTTAGAATTCTTAGACTTGTGGTAAGCTTCTACCGCCTTATCAATTCTCCTCTTCAGCAAAGGAGTTACTCTTTCTCCATCTAACAAACCTGCACCATGAATGATGATAAAATCATAATGCTTCTTCTTAGGAATAAAGAGATACAAGATAGAGTAGAGCATAAAACCCACAAAAGCAAAACCAAAAATAAAGTAAGAATAAGCAATAAATGCAAATAAAATATTTAGAAAGTGATTGGTGTAAAATAATTCATGTCGTCCTCCCAATCGAAATGACATCAAAGCAAAAAATAGCAAAATGACTATTCCAAGGAGCATGGAGAGATAATTAGCCTTTGAACGTCCCTCTCGCTTCAACAAAATGACCCCATTATAGATTAGAAAGATGCCACTTAGAAAAAGCAAAAAAGGAAGTAAAATAAAGGGAAATATAAAAAAAGCGAAATGAATCTTCTCATACCCATTTTGATAAAAAAGGTAGCCTAGATAAAAATAACTGGAAATGAGGGATAATAAGAATAATACTGGATTCCACAAACTTCTATTATCCTTCCAAAATGACACTATAAATGCTAATACAATTCCTATAACGAGATACATTTCTTCCTCCTTTAATAACTACATTTTATCATAATTATCTAAAGAGAAAAAGAGGGCATCTATCCCTCTTACTCCTTCATCTGACTCTCTGCATCTGCCACGACTTGTTCTAGACTGGTCTGACCAAGTTCAGTCTCCATTGCCAACTGGATTCTCTCCAATTTTTGATCCAAAACATCATGAATATGAGCTCCAACTGGACAATTTGGATTCGGATTGTCATGGAAACTGAAGAGTTGACCAGTCTTACCAAGACACTCAACCGCTTGATAAACATCTAAAAGACTAATGTCTTTTAGATCCTTAACAATCTCTGTTCCCCCTGTTCCGCGCGCGACTGAAATCAACTCTGCCTTCTTCAACTGGGACAAGGTCTTTCTGATAATGACAGGATTGACCCCGACACTAGCAGCCAGAAAATCACTGGTCACCTTGCTTTCCTTCCCCTTGAGGGCAATGATTATCAGCATATGAGTCGCAATGGTAAATCTACTTGGAATTTGCATCCTCTTCTCCTTTTTACGAGGCTCCCCTGCCTCTACTCTTCTTTTTCTTTTATTATACCCTTTTTAGTTGTAATGTCAATCATTACCACTTTTCAACCAAGCATCTAATTCCCTATCATAGCCCTCTTTCTGGGCCAATTCTCTCAGAAATTCCTGATGATGAGTATGGTGGATCCCATTGACCAGACTTTCATAGTAAACCTCAAAATAGGGAAGTTTGAGGTCTTTAGCCAACTGCAATTCAGCTGCCACATCGTAGTCCACCCGTCGGAAGTCCATATCTACCAAGCCCTTGTGATCAAACTCCAAAATCATATACTGCGCTCGCAAGTCCTTCCGTAGCTGGGCATCTATAAAGAAAGGTTGCCCAATCGAACCTGGATTGACAATTAATTGCCCACCAGTCCCGTAACGAAGCAACTGCTGGTGAATATGACCATATACAGCGATATCACAAGGCGGATTGGTCACCAAACGGTCAAAATCCTCTTGCGCTCCAGTATGAATCAACTCTCTCCCCCAGTTCTTATCAGGAAGATGGTGGCTAATTCCTACCGTCAAATCACCAAACTGACGATGAATCTGGAGGGGTTGATTGTGGAGCAGTTCGATTTCTTCTAGGGAAATTTCCTCTAAAACATACTGGCACTGGCGCAAGAGATAGCGTTGACTGGGACGAGTACTATCCAATTCCTTACGGACACCATGCCACAGACTGTCTTCCCAGTTTCCCAAAACTCTAGCCGTAATCGGTAGTTGAGCCAACAAGTCCAAAATCCTTCTACGTCCTGTCCCTGGCATGAGAATATCTCCCAAAAGCCAGTATTCATCCACTTCTAGCTGCCGAGCATCTGCCAAAACAGCCTCCAAGGCGGTGGTATTTCCATGAATATCTGAAAGAAGAGCTATTTTCGTCATATCCATCTCCTCGTTTTTTCTCTTGCAATAAGTATAACATAAAAAGTCACAGCTAGAGAAATCTAGCTTTTTTTGATATACTAGATAAAGATATTAGACAAGAGGAAGCGAATGACCCCGAATAAAGAAGACTATCTAAAATGTATTTATGAAATTGGCATAGATTTGCATAAGATTACCAACAAGGAAATTGCGGCCCGCATGCAAGTCTCTCCCCCTGCCGTAACTGAAATGATTAAACGGATGAAGAGCGAAAATCTCATCCTTAAGGACAAGGAATGTGGCTATCTACTGACTGACCTCGGCCTCAAACTGGTCTCTGAGCTCTATCGTAAACACCGCTTGATTGAAGTTTTTCTAGTTCATCATTTAGACTATACAAGTGACCAGATTCACGAGGAAGCTGAGGTCTTGGAACACACTGTATCTGACCTGTTCGTGGAAAGACTGGATAAATTGCTAGGTTTCCCTAAAACCTGCCCCCACGGAGGAACCATTCCTGCCAAGGGAGAACTCCTAGTTGAAATCAATAACCTGCCACTAGCTGACATCAAGGAAGCTGGCGCCTACCACCTGACTCGGGTGCACGATAGTTTTGACATTCTCCATTATCTGGACAAACACTCACTTCACATCGGTGATTCGCTCCAAGTCAAGCAGTTTGATGGCTTCAGCAATACTTTCACTATCCTCAGTAAAAAAGAGGACTTACAAGTAAGTATGGACATTGCCAAACAACTCTACGTCGAGAAAATCGACTAATTTCTCAAGTACCACTACCAACCCTGAAAGTTTTATTTTCAGGGTTTTATTTCTATCATTTGATTTTGCTTTCATTTAATTGTAGAATATTTGTAAAAAAAAGAAAGATAGTTTAACCTATGAAAAAATCACTAAAAATTTTTGCTACATCTAAATGGTTTGACCTCTTTGGAGTTGCTCTGGTCGTTGGGATTGCGATTGCATCTGGTTACCTCAACTCCCGTCTCGATAAATTCGTAGATTGGGGACCATGGACAGCTCTTGTACCCTTTGGATTGATTTCCGTAACCAACGTTGGGATTTCCATGTTGTCCACTCGTTTCACGGGGAAATTAAGTAAATGGGGAAATTACTTTGGTATTGTTAATACCATTTTGTCCGGTGCTATTGATTATATCCTTGGAAATAAGGCAGCCATCATTACCTATCCCGTCACCTTCCTCATTTATACCTTTGCTATTAAGAAATGGGAAGCTTCGCAAGAAGGCAGACCCAACCAAATGAGCCAAAAACAGCTAAAATTGGCGGCTATCATCATTTCCATCATCGCCTTCCTCTTTGCCTTTGTGACCAACTATATCGGCTATGGAGGAAAGATGAATCTCCTTGCCTACGTAACAACTATTGCCTTTGCACTGTCCCTCATTGCCAATGCTTTGAATGCATTGAAACTAACAACTCAGTGGGGCTTTTGGTTGATTTACAATTTCGTTCAACTGACAAAGGCTGGCATTCAAGGAAACTTTGCCAATATCGGTAAATACATCTTTTATATCCTCAATGCAATCGGAGCTTTATTTGTCTGGAATGATGAAGAAGTAAAACAATAAGAGGAAAATCAAATAAAGAAATCTAACAGAATCTCCTTACTAAAATTTTTATCATTTTAGTTGTAACTCCCATTCGTTTGATGTAGAATGAAGTTAGATAAAAGAGGGATGTCATCTTATGAAAAAACTCTTTAGAATCCATTTTACAGCAATTGCAGTCATCGATTTGCTACTATTTGCATTTTTTAGCACTAGACCCGAGACAGCTTTAGAATGGCTCTTGCTCACTGGTTTTATTTTCATCCTTACTCAGGGACTCCTGCTATTTCGCTTGCTTGTCCAACTAAAAAATCAATTCGCTGAGATTTATCCTCAGATGAACAAAAAAATTCGCCTTTACTACTTAGAGATTCTCTCCGCCGACCTACTATTATTTGTCTTTTTAGCCATCAATGGCCCTCAACATTTTTACTCTCTTACTCCAGTCTTTACTTCCTGTCATTCTACTTTTTATTATATAACGGCTAGCCACTTGAGAGAAAACTATCCAGACTTTTACGATAAACACATCTCTTTGTGGGAGTGTCTCTAGGGAAAAGGAGGTTTTATCATGAAAAACATCATCTTCATCAAAACTATTCAACTCCTTGTCATTGATGGAATCATGCTGGCATTTTTGACATTTAAAGAAGGGCTTACTTGGGATTGGATTTTAATTTATAGCGGTTGGCTCATTTTCTTTCATCCTGTGCTATTGACCTATCTTTCAAACCAACTTTGTGACCACTTTAGTCACCTCTATTCCCAGATTAGACCGAGATTCTGGCGCTTTGCCTTACAAATTCTCCTATGGGATATCCTAATGATTCTCTCCTTGATATGTTTAAGTGGTATTCCACTTTTCCTTCAGGGTACCCTCCTCATCCTAGGACATCTCATCCCTTCCTATCGCATAAGCCAAAGCCTGAAAATAGACTTCCTAAAAGCCTATCAAGAACCGATTTCATTTTGGAGTATTTTGTAATAGATGAGAAAAACCAAGCTGACTGGGCTTGGTCTTTCTTATCTATTTTTAGTATCAAGGATTATGGTAACAGGTCCGTCATTGACCAGCTCAACCTGCATATCCGCTCCAAAGATGCCTGTCTGAACGGGCACTTCTTGCGCTAATTTTTGATTGAAAGCGTCATAGAAGTCTGATGCCATATCAGGTTTGGCTGCCCCTGTAAAGGCTGGACGATTGCCTTTCTTAGTATCCGCAAAGAGGGTAAACTGAGAAATAGAGAGGATTTCTCCTTCAATATCTTTGACAGACAGGTTCATCTTGCCTTCTACGTCTGAAAAAATCCGCATATTGACCAGTTTTCTCACAGCATAGTCCAAATCTTCCTCTTGGTCCTCTGGTCCAACACCAACCAGCAATAAGAGGCCTTGGTTGATTTTCCCCTGAACCTGACCTTCTATACTCACTTGGGCTTCTTTAACCCGTTGGATAATGATTTTCATAATAGCCTTTCTAGTTAAGAGCTAGGACAATTAGCCATTGGTACGTTTAACAGAGTAAACTTCTGGCACACTCTTAATCTTGTCCACGACCGTGGTCAATGTAGAGAGGTTGGCAATACCAAAGGACACATGAATATTGGCAAATTTCATATCCTTGGTTGGTTGGGCGTTGACTGTTGAGATATTCTTGGTTGTGTTTGAAAGAACTTGCAGTACATCATTCAACAGTCCTGTACGGTTGAGGCCGTAAATGTCGATATGGGCCATATACTCCTTATTTGAGCTAGAGTACTGGTCTTCCCACTCCACATCAAGGAGACGTTGCTCGTAGTTTTCTTGGGCACGCAGGTTCATACAGTCCACACGGTGAATAGCCACACCACGACCCTTGGTAATGTAGCCGACAATATCATCGCCAGGAACAGGATTACAACACTTGGCAATCCGCACTAGGAGACCTGATGCACCTTCAATGACCACACCACCCTCATGCTTAACCTTGAGGGTTTCTTTGTTCTCAACCTTGACCTCGCCACCTTTGACAAGTTCTTCTGCTTCCGCCTTAGCCTTTGCACGTTCTTCTTCACGGCGTTCCTTTTCAGTCAGACGGTTAAAGACGGTAATAGCTCCAATTTCTCCAAAACCAATAGCCGCAAAAAGGGATTCTTCTGTCTTGTAGCTAGTCTTTTGCAGAACTTGATCCATGTGACGCTTGTCCATGAATTTATTTGCTACATAGCCGTTTTCTTGGAACTGAGCCATCAGCATCTCACGGCCCTTGTTGACAGATAATTCCTTGTCTTGGTTTTTAAAGAACTGACGAATCTTGTTACGCGCCTTGCTGGTCTTGACCATATTGAGCCAGTCACGGCTCGGTCCAAAGGAGTTCGGGTTGGTAACAATTTCAACCTGATCTCCTGTCTTGAGCTTGGTTGTCAAAGGAACCATACGGCCATTGACCTTGGCACCAGTCGCTTTTTCTCCGACTTTTGTATGGATTTCATAGGCAAAGTCAATCGGTCCTGAATCTTTTGGAAGGGAACGGACAGCTCCATCTGGGGTAAAGACGTAAATCTCCTCAGCCAGATAGTTTTCCTTAACTGAATCCACAAATTCCTTGGCATCATCAGCCTGATCTTGGAGCTCCATCATCTCCTTGATCCAGTTCATCCCAATAGTCGATTCCTTGCTGTTGACCTGTCCCTTAATGCCTTTCTTATAAGCCCAGTGAGCCGCAACCCCGTACTCAGCCACCTCATGCATGGCCTTGGTTCGAATCTGGAATTCGATCGGCCCTTTTGGCCCATAAACTGTCGTATGGATAGACTGGTAACCATTGGCCTTGCGATTGGCGATATAGTCTTTGAAACGACCAGGCATAGGTTTCCAAAGTTCATGCACATAACCAAGCATGGCATAAACATCACTTTGGGTATCCAAAATACAACGAATAGCAATCAGGTCATAGATTTCCTCAAACCGTTTTCTCTTATCCTGCATTTTGCGGAAAATAGAGTAAATATGCTTGGGACGACCATAAATCTTCCCTCTCAAGTGATGATCCGTCGTATATTCCTCTAATTTTGTGACCACCTCATCCACCAAGGCCTCACGCTCCCTACGCTTTTCCTTCATCATATGGGTAATCTTGTAAAACTCCGTTGGGTTGAGATAACGGAAAGATAAGTCTTCCAATTCCCATTTGACGCTAGAAATCCCCAGACGGTGAGCAAGAGGTGCATAGATTTCCATGGTTTCTTTGGAAATACGCTCCTGCTTGTCTTTTCGAAGGTGTTTCAGGGTCCGCATATTGTGCAAGCGATCAGACAGTTTGACCAAGATAACACGAATGTCCTCAGACATGGCCATGAGCATCTTACGGTGGTTTTCAGCCAACTGCTCTTCGTGAGACTTGTATTTGACCTTACCAAGCTTGGTAACCCCATCTACGATTACCCGCACATCAGGACCAAACTCCCTTTCCAAATCGTCCAAGGTCGCATCAGTATCTTCCACCACATCATGCAAGAAACCACAAGCTACCGTTACAGCATCCAGCTTGAGTTTGGCTAAAATACCTGCCACTTGGATAGGGTGAATAATGTAAGGTTCGCCAGATTTGCGATACTGGCCACTGTGGCATTCAACAGCATAGACCAAGGCCTTATGGACAAAATGAACATCCTCTTCCGTTAAATATTCTTTAGTTAAAGCGACAACTTCTTCGCCTGTTAAATTCACTTCTTTTGGCATCTCTACTCTCCAATTCTTCCTACCATTTTATCACTTTTTTAAGAATATGAAAACTGGAAGAAATATTTTTATCTAAACCCAAAATAATATGCTAGTAAACGCTTGCATTTTTAGAAAAGTATGATATAATAATTTTGTAATATAATGATTACCAAGGGCAACACTAGCTTACCATGATGCTAACAAGCAATATTATAATTTTTTGAATCTACCATTATTAGATACTTAGGGAGCATTCCTTAAATAAATTTGAAAAGTTCCTGTACTTCTCTTTCACAAATAAGGTTATTATTTACCCCACCGTGATTCGTATGGTAATCTCCCCCATCTACATCAACATTTTTCATTCAATGTTATTCCTTGAATGATAGAAAGGAGTGATTTGTAAATATAATTGATACTAAAGCTGAATCAGAAACTAAGTAGTTATCTGCAAATAATCGTTTTTTAATATATTTCAATATAATTCCTGAAATACTTCTTGTAACTTATTTTTTTAATGCTCTCTTTAATTTTTTGATTTGCGATGACCTTAAGTTTATATTTTACATCATTTTAATGACAAAATCAGTTCCTTTAGAAGTTAAAAAAATTTATTTTTCCTAGTATGTATATAGCAATTTGTTCCTAACGTTTCTATTTTAAATCTTAAAATTCAAAATAGAAACCATTTTGCTTTATTCATTATTCCTTGAAGAAAGCAAAAATATATTTGGTAATATTTTAAAATATACTAGAACTTATTCTTAGCGAACTAACACAAGAATTATTTATATTTTAGGAGGGAAATAAACCTAGTCTAATGAATAGTTTAACGGTATAATATTATGTCTTATTTTCTTTTATTTCTTATTACTAGTCAATCCATGCTGTACTTTTATGTATTTAGTAGAAAAAAAATTGCTCTTTATTTTTCTATTCTATTAACAATTCTTGCTATTCTCTCCATTTTATACTTTCTATTTTCGTTTACAGAAAATTTTTAAAGGAGTATATAATGAAAAAATTCAAAATATTATTAGCATTTTTGCTATCAGCATTTACTATATTGTCTGTTAATATAACTAAGGCACAAGAATCTAGCTTTGTGAAAATCAAGGCACGACAGATTATTAACTTCCCTATAAAAAATTTACCCTTAAAAATTCAATTAGAGTATAAATTATCAGGTTGGATTATAACTGATACAGGGGCATATAGAGAAGTGACCTTAACAAATGGAGAAGTCTATTCTCATCATACGAAATATGATTTAAACGAAAGCGGGCTCGTTCAATTTAGAAATGCTAGCGTTGGAGATAAGATATCTACAGATCATCATTCCTTAAGAGTCGCTGAAATACAAGAAATTAATGGAGAAAAAGTAGCTATTTTTGATGTTAATATGGGAGAGTTATTTGATAAAATGGATTCTGAACATTTTAAAGTTGTTTTTAAAAAGGGTTACGGGGATAAATATTATACTGGTGATTGGGTTCATTGTAACAGATTCAATGGTCCTGCGACAGATGATATTCATTATCCAAAATCTAACCCTAGAGCATGGATTAATTTTGCGGGAAGTGACTGTGATCTTGCCTTATTATCTAGTACAGTTTGTTGGGGGCACAGTTACTGTAATCAATCCGGTCCAGCAGGAGGGTGTTCTATAAAAATTGGTAGAAGTCCTCTATATCATAGAAATTAATACATGTTAGGCAACCTGTAAGCAAATAATCAATAGCTCCAAAATATCATTCTAAATTATTTACTTTAAAATACAAAAACTATCGTACATAAGCTGCTTTACAGGAAGTCTATAAAGGAAACTATTCATAATTCAGACCTATCTTGTGTTATTCCTCAACTGCACTTTCGCACTTTTACAAGTTCTGCCGAATTTATTTTTGCCTTCTTCAAGGACTATAATATAAAGACTATTAAATTTCTTCAACTTTCACACTCATTTTTTCAAAATGTTAACAAGTCTTATGTTGGAAGCTCATTTCTTACCTATTCTCCCTAACTGTGCTATACTTATCTTAGTACATTCTTTGAGATCGGAGCCAATATGAAAATTCATAAAACCGTGAATCCTGTTGCCTATGAAAACACCTATTACCTAGAAGGCGAAAAGCACCTCATCGTTGTCGATCCTGGTAGCCATTGGGAAGCCATTCGTCAGACAATCGAGAAGATCAACAAACCGATCTGTGCCATTCTATTGACCCACGCCCATTATGACCATATCATGAGTCTGGACTTGGTTCGCGAGACCTTTGGCAATCCTCCTGTCTATATCGCAGAGAGTGAAGCCAGCTGGCTCTACACTCCTGTCGATAATCTCTCTGGGCTTCCTCGCCACGATGATATGGCAGATGTGATCGCAAAACCTGCAGAGCACATCTTTGTCTTTCATGAGGAATATCAATTAGAGGAATTTCGTTTCACTGTCTTGCCAACACCAGGTCACTCTATCGGCGGTGTTTCTATCGTCTTTCCACAAGCTCACTTGGTCTTGACAGGTGATGCTCTGTTCCGTGAAACAATCGGACGGACGGATCTTCCAACTGGTAGCATGGAGCAACTCCTCCATAGTATCCAGACTCAACTCTTCACCCTACCAAACTACGATGTCTATCCAGGACATGGTCCAGCTACGACTATTGCTCATGAAAAGACCTTCAATCCTTTTTTCTAGCAAGATGATGACAATCAATAGCACAATTTAAGTAAACTATCCAGCAAGTCTTTCCATTATAAAAGGCATCCAATCAAGTTTTCAGACCTGATTGGATGCCTTTTTCTAATTACTTACCTTTTTGCATTACCAAATAATCACGCGCTCTTCTGGTGAACGCCACATACCGTCGCCTTCTTTGACATCATAGGTCGTAAAGAAATCATCGAAGTTTGGTACTTGTACATTGACACGGAGTTTGGCTGGCGCGTGCACATCGACGCTAGCCAAAAGTTTCATAAATTCTGGACGACCTTTCATGCGCCAGATACGACCGAAGTTGTAGAAGAATTCTTCTGCTGAGAAGTCTGGTTCTCTCTTAGCTGCTTCAAGCGCTGCAGCGATTCCTCCCAAGTCAGCCACGTTTTCTGATACAGTCAATTTACCGTTGATGGTTGCTCCATAAGAATCTTGTCCATCAAATTGGTCAATAACTTTTTGTGTTTTCTCCTTGAAGGCGGCATAGTCACTCTCTGTCCACCAATCCTTGAGGCTACCATTTTCATCAAAGGAAGCTCCGTTGGTATCAAAGGCGTGGGAAATTTCATGAGCAATAACTGCCCCAATACCGCCGTAGTTAGCAGAAGATGACTGATGCAAGTCATAGAAAGGAGCCTGTAAAATAGCCGCTGGAAAGACAATCAGGTTCTTCTGTGGATTGTAGTAGGCATTGACCATATGAGCAGGCATGCCCCACTCCTTGTAGTCAACAGGTTGGTTCCACTTGCTCCAACTGTGCTTGATTTCCACACGCGCAAAGGCTAGAGCATTGTCAAAAAGACTAGCGGTCTCATCCACTACCTTGTCTTTGTAGCGTTCTGGCAATTCTTCTGGGTAACCAATATAAGGCTTGATGACATTGAGTTTGACGATGGCCTTGTCACGAGTTTCAGGAGTCAGCCAGTCATTTTTGGCCAAGCGTTCCTTATAGACATCAATCATAGTTGCCACTTTTTTCTCCACGTCCGCCTTAGCCTCTGGAGAGAATTTTTCATGGGCATACCAGAGACCCAAGGCTTGTTTGAAAGGACCTTGTGCTAGCTGGTAGGCTGCTTTGACCTTGTCTTTGGCTTCTGGAACTCCTGAAAGCGCACGGCTATAGGCACCTGACAAGACACGGATTTCTTCTGTTAAATAGCTGGTTGAGAGATTGACAACACTTAAAATTAAGGTTGCCTTGAGGAGAGGCCAGGCCTCTTCACTATAGAATTGGTCTGCTGCTTGCCAAAAACGTTCCTCGTCTACGATAACCTTGTCTGGTGCTTGTCCAAGAACAGCTTGGAAGAAGTCATCCAAAGGTAGGGCAGGTGCGAATTTCTTGAAATCTTCGTAAGCATATGGATGGTAGAGTTTAGCATATTCTGAACTTTCTTCATTAGAAAGTACCACTGCTGCAACGCGACGGTCCAATTCTAGTCTTTTCTCTAGCAAGTCTTCAATTTCTTCATCAGATAAATCATAAGCCTTGAGAAGATTTACGCTGCTTTCTTTCCAAAGAGTCAAAAGCTCTTCACGCTGAGGATGGTCTTCAGCATAGTAGGTCGTATCTGGAAGGATTGTGCTTGGAGCGCTAGCCCATAGAACATTGATTCTAGCATCCATAAAGTCTGGCGATACACCAAAAGGTAGGAAGTTAGGTTTTCCTGCAAGTTCAAACTCTGCTAGTCTAGCTGTAAAATCCGCAAAAGTCTCCAATTCTTGGAATTCTTTAAGGAGTGGTAAGACAGGTTTGATACCGTCAGCTTCTCTCTTATCAAAGTCACGAACTAGGCGGTGGTATTTGACAAAGTTCGCCAAGATAGCATCCTCAGGCACCTCTTCTCCTGCCAACCACTTGTCTGTTGTCGCCAGCATCAGGTCTTCAATTTCCTGATCTAAATCAACAAAACCTCCTGTTTGAGACTTATCTGCTGGAATTTCAGCTGTCTGTTGCCATTCTCCATTGATTGCATCATAAAAATCATCTTGATAACGTGTCATCTTGTTCTCGCTTTCATTTGTACTTGTTTTTAGCTTAACAAAAATTAACTGGGAATGCAATTAAAAATGAACTTTCTCTTTCCATCATTTTTCAGTTATTATTTTAAATTTTTTTAAAAATTAACTTGACTTAATTTTTTTTTAATGTATATTAAGAGGCAGGAGGAATACAAGTTTATGATACGTATCGAAAACCTCAGTGTCTCCTACAAAGAAACGTTGGCACTTAAGGATATTTCACTAGTGCTCCACGGACCAACAATTACCGGTATTATTGGTCCAAACGGTGCTGGGAAATCAACATTATTAAAAGGGATGCTGGGAATTATCCCACATCAAGGTCAGGCATTTCTCGATGACAAGGAAGTTAAAAAATCCTTACATCGAATCGCCTATGTCGAACAAAAAATCAATATCGACTACAACTTTCCCATCAAGGTCAAGGAATGTGTCTCGCTAGGACTCTTTCCCTCTATCCCTCTCTTTCGAAGTTTAAAGGCTAAACATTGGAAGAAAGTGCAAGAAGCCCTTGAAATCGTCGGTCTAGCTGACTATGCTGAACGGCAAATCAGTCAACTGTCTGGAGGTCAATTCCAGCGGGTCTTGATTGCCAGATGTTTGGTACAGGAAGCCGACTATATCCTCTTGGATGAACCCTTTGTTGGGATTGACTCTGTCAGTGAGGAAATCATCATGAATACGCTGAGAGATTTGAAAAAAGCTGGGAAGACGGTTCTCATCGTCCACCACGACCTCAGCAAGGTTGCCCACTACTTCGATCAAGTCTTGCTTGTCAATCGAGAAGTGATTGCCTTTGGTCCAACCAAAGAAACCTTTACCGAAGCCAATCTCAAAGAAGCTTACGGTAATCGACTCTTTTTCAATGGAGGTGACCTATGATTGCAGAATTTATCGATGGATTGCAAAAATTCCATTTCTTACAAAATGCCTTGATAACAGCCATTGTCATCGGGGTCGTAGCTGGAGCTGTGGGATGTTTCATCATTCTACGCGGGATGTCACTCATGGGAGATGCCATTTCACATGCTGTCTTGCCAGGTGTAGCCCTCTCCTTCATCTTGGGCCTTGACTTCTTTATCGGAGCCATTGTCTTTGGATTGCTAGCTGCCATCATCATTACCTACATCAAGGGGAACTCGATTATCAAAAGCGATACCGCCATCGGCATTACCTTTTCTTCTTTCTTAGCCCTCGGTATCATCTTGATTAGTGTCGCTAAAAGTTCAACTGACCTTTTCCATATCCTTTTTGGTAATATCCTGGCCGTCCAAGATACGGATATGTTTATTACTATGGGTGTAGGGGCAGCCATTCTCTTGTTAATCTGGATTTTCTTCAAGCAACTCTTGATAACTTCCTTTGATGAACTCTTGGCCAAAGCCATGGGAATGCCTGTCAATTTCTATCACTACCTTCTCATGGTACTCTTGACTCTCGTGTCTGTGACAGCCATGCAAAGTGTCGGAACTATCCTGATTGTAGCCATGCTGATCACCCCAGCTGCAACTGCTTATCTTTATGCTAATAGCCTGAAAAGCATGATTTTCCTTTCCTCAACCTTTGGAGCGACAGCTTCCGTTTTGGGGCTCTTTATCGGCTATAGCTTTAACGTTGCGGCAGGTTCTAGTATCGTGCTTACAGCCGCTAGTTTCTTTCTCATTAGCTTCTTTATCGCTCCAAAACAACGATATTTGAAACTGAAAAATAAACATTTGTTAAAATAAGGGGCAAAACCCCAATAAATTGGAGGATCTAATGAAAAAATTAGGTACATTACTCGTTCTCTTTCTTTCCGTCATTGCTCTTGTAGCATGTGCTAGTGGAAAAAAAGATGCAGCTTCTGGTCAAAAACTAAAAGTTGTTGCTACAAACTCAATCATCGCTGATATTACTAAAAATATTGCTGGTGACAAGATTGATCTTCACAGTATCGTTCCTGTTGGCCAAGACCCGCACGAATACGAACCACTTCCTGAAGACGTTAAGAAAACTTCTCAAGCTGATTTGATTTTCTATAACGGTATCAACCTTGAAACAGGTGGCAATGCTTGGTTTACAAAATTGGTAGAAAATGCTAAGAAAACTGAAAACAAAGATTACTTTGCAGTCAGCGAAGGCGTTGATGTTATCTACCTTGAAGGTCAAAACGAAAAAGGCAAAGAAGACCCACACGCTTGGCTTAACCTTGAAAACGGTATGATTTTTGCTAAAAATATCGCAAAACAATTGAGCGCTAAAGACCCTAGCAACAAGGAATTCTACGAAAAAAATCTCAAAGAATATACTGAAAAACTAGACAAACTTGATAAGGAAGCTAAGGAGAAATTTAACAACATCCCTGCTGAGAAAAAACTTATCGTAACCAGCGAAGGATGCTTCAAATACTTCTCTAAAGCCTACGGTGTCCCAAGTGCCTACATCTGGGAAATCAACACTGAAGAAGAAGGAACACCTGACCAAATCAAGACTTTGGTTGAAAAACTTCGCCAAACAAAAACTCCTTCACTCTTTGTAGAATCAAGTGTGGATGACCGTCCAATGAAAACTGTTTCTCAAGACACAAACATCCCAATCTACGCACAAATCTTTACTGACTCTATCGCAGAACAAGGTAAAGAAGGCGACAGCTACTACAACATGATGAAATACAACCTTGATAAGATTGCTGAAGGATTGGCAAAATAAGCCTCTGAAAAACGTCATTCTTTTCCGAATTGACGTTTTTTCTATGCCCACATTTCCAGTCAAATCATTGGAAAATTCTGACTGTTTCAGCTAAAATGGAAGAAAAAAGATTGGAGTATCTTATGGTAACTTTCCTCGGAAATCCTGTGAGCTTTACAGGTAAACAACTACAAGTCGGCGACAAGGCACTTGATTTTTCACTCACTACTACAGACCTTTCTAAAAAATCTCTAGCTGATTTTGATGGCAAGAAAAAAGTCTTGAGTGTCGTGCCTTCTATCGATACAGGTATCTGTTCAACTCAAACGCGTCGTTTTAATGAAGAATTGGCTGGACTGGATAATACAGTTGTCTTGACTGTTTCCATGGACCTCCCTTTTGCCCAAAAACGTTGGTGCGGTGCTGAAGGTATTGAAAATGCCATCATGCTCTCAGACTATTTCGACCATTCCTTTGGACGTGATTATGCCCTCTTAATCAATGAGTGGCACCTATTGGCACGCGCAGTCTTTGTCCTCGATACTGACAATACGATTCGCTACGTTGAATACGTGGACAATATCAACTCTGAACCAAACTTCGAAGCCGCAATTGCAGCCGCTAAAGCCCTATAGAAAAAATCCTCTGTCACAAAGAGTTCCCTACTCTTTGAAACGGAGGATTTTTCTTATTCTTTAATTATTGTTTATTTTGAAATGAATCCTTCAAAATCTTTTAGTTGAAAATTATATTTTTCAGTGAGTAACACATTATCCACTGCAACATCTTCTCCCAATGGGTAAATATTTCTTTTGAAACGATTGTAGGAGGAAAATCTCTCCTACGCTATTATTGATTCATGATAATATTTCGGTAACTCATCGTGCAATTAAAAACAAGGATTTTTATTTCAGACGATCCATCGTGAACACTTCATCAGCCATCTCCCAAATTGCCGGATTATGTGTTGCGATAATGATTAGCCTATTATCATCTCGAAGAGATAGCAAAATCTCCATAATCAACTGAGAGGTTGCTGGGTCTATTGAAGCTGTTGGCTCATCTGCCAGAATAAAGGGTGGATTCTTTAAGATAACTTTTGCCAAGGCAACCCGTTGCGATTCTCCGCCCGATAACTCAAAGATGCGCTTATCTAGGTCAAGATAAGCCAGGCCGACCTGTTCTAAAGCCTGCTTCTGCCTCAACCGCTGTTCCGACCGACTCAACTTTTGACCAATGAGACCTAGCTTAAGGTTTTCTTCAATACTTTGGTTTTCAATTAAGCCAAAGTTCTGGAAGAGGTAGCCCAATTCGTGACGGAAAAAATCACTCGATTTATAATTGGCCAAGTCTTTACCTCGGTAAAAAATCGTCCCATCATAAGATTCTAATTTCCCAATCATGTTCATCAAGGTTGTTTTTCCGCTACCACTTGAACCAATTAAGGCATAGACTTTTCCAGCCTCAAATGTCATTGAAAGATTCGAAAATAACTCTCGTTCTCCAAAAGATTTACTCACCTGTTTAAGTTCAATCATATTAACCTCCCTTCAAAACAAGCATGGACATCTTGTTTTCTTTCTGCATTTGGACATGTAACTGTAAAAGAGATAGACCAGTAAAGAGTAACAAGACTAAGAAAGCAACTACTATCTCTACCTGAAGAAATACACTCGCAACAAATCCCAGTAAAAACACACCCAGTTGAGCAAAGAGATAAGTGCGATGGATTTCTAAGAACCTGAGACCTGCAATGCGTTTGATAAAAATGGCACGTCTAAATTCTTCAAAGTAGAGCCTATTCATAGTGTTAAACAACAAGATTGAAGTTGCAATCCCAAGCACAGCTCCTGCTAGCATTACCCAACGTTCCCTCTGGATATTATCCAATAATGTGATGTAGTTGTGGTAACCTGTTTGCATTTCTGAGACCCAATTTTCAATGCCTTGTCTCTGGATAAGCTCCTGGGCATCAGACAATTGATTAAAGAGAGCGTAGTTCTGTACTGCGTCTACCCAAAACAAAATGGACTGTGGACCAGTTGATTGGGGTGTTATAACAATGATGATTGGATCTTTCAAAAACTGCTGGTAAGAAATAGGGGTCGTATTATACACAAAACGATCCTGACCTGATTCCAAATAACCTACCGTAGCAGTCATTTGCTGTCGTTCATCTTGACTAGACATGCGACTGGTTAAGTCGTCTTCAAAAACAGATTTATAATGTTCTTCCTCTGAACGGAGGTGTTCAGGCAGCAATAAGACAAACTCCCCTACATCAAGGTGATTCATCTTTTGCTCAATAGTTGTATCTACAGGAATGTTTTGACGCTCCAAGTATTGCGGTGTGACGATAAGGACATTGCCATTCGGGCTGTAGTCGTGCCATTCTGTAGAGGTTGTCAAGTTTTTGGAGGAAGCCATGCCATTTTGCAAAGAACGGTCAATTAACTGGTGTCTAGATAAGAAAGCCTTTTTTTCTGAAACAGCCAGATCCATCAATTGATACCAAGTTCTGAGTTTCCTTTGAGCTTGTTCATCAAAACCAGGACTCGTTCCTTCACGGCTGATTGATAGGGTAATCAGTTGCCTTTCCTGGCTCCAAGCCTCTTGTCCAATCCGATGCTGTTGCCAGACTTGGGAATACTTTAAGCTACTCCCTATTCCCAGCGTTACAATAATAATCGCTAATAGTTGACCGATTAAAATCAAACTAATGATTCCTCTGACAGGCACTTGCCCTTTTATAATCTGCATCAGGTGTATCTTTTTTATCCCAACTGCGAAGAGTTGAGCGAAAAACAGGGAGATCGACAACAAGATGAGATTATAACTGAGCAAGCCTTCTCCTATGGTCATTAGGGATTGCGTTGGAAGCGACAGAATTTTTTGCATAAGAATGGCGAGCACGCCAGCTAAACTGAAACCAACAGCTATCCCTTTCAAATCCTCACCAACTGGTCTAAGGAAAATGGACCACCGTTTCTCTCCTGAAATGAGGCGAATGCCCGACGATCGTAATTGGCTAATTTGACTAATTAAAGTCAGTGCTCCAAAGGTTAAGATGAAAATCAATAGACTGATTAACTGAAATCCGTTACTAAAGATAGCCATTAACGTAGATAGTTTAGATGGAATTGTCAGGTGCATGTTAGTCAAGCCAAGTTGACTTAGCTCCTCCTTTAGCAAGTGAATATCTAGGTTTCCATCGAATACAAAATAGTTTGTTTCAACACTACTACTTTGAGCATCTTCTAGATTTTTTTCCTGTAGCCCATCAGGCAACTTTCCGTTCCCAAAGGTCGTATAAGAAAACACTGGAGTACCTTCTGAGTTAGGATCCTGGTGTTGAATCGCAATAAAGCTATCCGTTTCTTCTGCTAGTTTTTCCAAGCGTGTAGCAACATGCTGAAAAGTTGTTTCAGGGGAAGAATCACGTACAACAACGTTGGGGTAATAATAGGAGACATATGTATCAGTCCAAATGGTAAATACCCAAACAAAGAACAAACTAGCAAGCAGGTTGGATATGAGTATAAATAATTTTTTCATAGTGCATTCCTTATTCTAAAGCAGAGGGCAGAAATACCCCTGCCCTCTATAAACTAACAAGCTTACTAAACTATTGATAAAAGAATCTTCTTCAATTATTCTTTACCATCCCGCATCAAATCTAATTTTTAACATATTATTACTCCTCTGAATGAAATATTATGAAAATGAGCGAAATGCAACTACATATTTTAATTAGAAATCTCAGTCTGAATTATAGTATCCTATTTTTTCCTCCTTTCTAACTGCACGTTCCTTTCTACAGGCAGAGACCTAATTTTATAAACCAATCTTAAATACTTTAGATTTTGTAACTCATAATTTTCAACAGTTGGTTAGCTATGAAAGCATTTTATCAAACATCTCCATTCTTATATCTATCTGGTATTGTTACAAGCTCTCATCAGAATACCTTTCTCTAAATAGTTGAATTTTAAAGTAATACGAAATCAATCAGCCTTCCCAACATCAGGACCATTGGACTTCTTTTGTGATTGCACTCGAATCTCCAATTGTTTATTCTTCTGAATAAACTGTTGGTAAGGAATTGTATTACTAAACATAAAAACACCTAGTAATGCAAATGAAACCGCTTTCTATTTCCTTGTTTTTATTTTAACATATATATATTATTCGGTAAAGCATTTTTATGTAATTTTTGACTTTTTTTAGTTTATTACCATAGGGAATTATTTATTCCTTTAACTTGCTATTTGAACTAAAAATTTTATAATGAAATTAAGCAAATAGGAAGGTTTATTATCTTTAATGAATACACTCGCAGAGAAATTCAGATTGAAAAGAAAAGAGCTGAGACTCTCCCAACAAACTCTTGCAGAAGGAATTTGTGAACAAAGCCAGATTAGTAAAATTGAGAGAGGACATTTCATTCCCTCCGCAGACCTTTTGTTCAAACTCTCCCAACGACTTGAAGTACCATTAGATTACTTTTTCAATGAACAAATTGAAATTAAATCTAACCTCTCTAATTTCAAGCAATTATCTGCTCGCCTATTAGATGATAGAAATTATGACGATTTAGAATATCTTTATAAAATAGAGGTTGAGCGAAGCACCTTTCTAACACTAGAAGACCGAACTTACCTTGAATGGATTAAAGCTATTATTGACTTCTATCAATATGACAGTAAGTGTGAGGCAATTTCTTCATTGGAAAATATATTATTAAAAGTCTCCTCAAATACTCTGATTTATTTAAAGGCATTGAATACTCTATCTAATTTCTATTCCTTAGTGGGTCGTGAACAAGAATATGAGGTAAACTACTCTCATTTGATGGAGTTATATCAGACAAAAAATTTTGAGCATCAAGAGTTTTTATTTGGCTACATCAGAGTTCGTTACAACTACGCTCACTACCTAGTGTCAAAGGAAAAATATAACGAAGCCATCCAAGAAGCTCTTGAGACGATTGAACTCTGTAAACAAAGACAGACAAGCTACCAACTGGCTTCTCTACTTATTCTTGTAGGAAATGCTGGAGCCAAATTTCTAGACAAAGAACAAGTCAAAAATTATTATATAGAAGCAAGAGAGTTATGTAAGATTTATAACAATCCTTTAATGTTGATGAAGATAGAAAATTATTTGAAGGAATTAGATACTGTTTAGTTAATCTTGACATTATAGTTTTTCTGAAACGTTAAATAACCTGTAAGGCTGATAGTGAAATGAATACTATCAGCCTTATAATTATGTGACTATTAGTTCGTCTCGCTCCGCTAGGTGCGAGACAAAAAAACCACCCGCTATGCGGGTGGTCATGATTTACTCGTAAATACAAGGTCAATCAGCTAAAAACAGCTATCTTACTCTACAGATTTCAAGGCTTCAAGCATATCAACCTTTCTCAGATGATAATTGACAAAGAAACCAAGCAAGGCCAAAATGATGCTTACTGCTGCCACTGGAATTACATAGACTTCCCAGCCTACCTGCGGATAAAAGAGAATAGTCGCAGGCGAAATCATTTGAATCAAAAATTGGTGTAAATAGAAACCAGATACCAAACCAAGTACGATTCCCACAAGGGACAGCACAATCGTCTCACGATAAATGTAGAGGGTAACTTCATTATTATGAAAACCGAGAACCTTGATAGTGGAGAGTTCACGGATTCTCTCAGCCACGTTGATATTGGTCAGATTGTAGAGGATAACAATAGCCAACAGAACCGATACGATGACCAAGATGGTCATGGTCTGATTGAGTGAGCTGGCGACGGAGTCAAAGAGGCGAATGGCTGAAGCATTCTGGACGACGCTGGACACCGCAGATTGATTCATAAGTAAGCCTGCCTGTCTTTCGATACTAGTAGCACTGGTATCTCTTAACGAGACCAAATAAGTGTTGGCTTGGGGTAGCTGTCCGTAAATTTGCTCATAGCTAGCCTGACTCATATAAATAAAGTGACCAACGTAGTTCTCAGCAATGGCAGCGACCTTTAGCTCTTTACCTTCAATTTCTAGAGTCTGCCCAACCTTGATACCTGCCAGCTGGGCTAGTTTATCTGTAATAACGACGCCATCTTTTAATGTCAGCTCCTGCTGATGATTTTGCAGATGGATAAAGGGAGTCAAATCTTCCTTATATGTCATCATAAGAGTAATAGTTTGAAGACCAGCCTTACCTTTGAAATCCTTGTCTAGCGTTTTAGAATAGACTTTCTGGTAAGCTTGGATATCTTGCCCTTTCAATACTTCTTCTAGCTCTGCCTTGTCCTGATTGGTCGCACTAAGATTTTCAGAGACAATCATCTGATACTGTTGAATTTGTTGAAACTGTCTAGACGGAACTCCTGCTACAGAGGATTGGATTCCCAAACCTGCAAAGAGCAGAGCGACTGAACCTGCCACACCAAAGATCGTCATCGACATCCGCTGCTTATAACGGAAGATATTGCGAGCTGTTACCTTATGAGTAAAACTGAGACGACGCCAAATAAAACCGATGCGCTCCAGTAAGATTTTAGCTCCTTTAACAGGAGGTTTAGGCAGTAAAAGCTGGGCTGCTTCATCGTGCAGTTCCCTCTTAGCTACCAGATAAGCTGGTAACACACTCGCCGACCAACTCAAACCAAGAGCTAATAAACTATAGGTCCAATAGAACTGAATCTGAGTTTCTCCCACCACCATGCCTTTTGTAATGACACTTGAAATCACACTGGCTAGCAAATAATGACCAAGTATGCTACCTAGAGCTGTTCCTAGAGTACCAGCTACTAGACCGTAGAGGAGAAACTTGGCGATAATATCCTTGCTGCGATAGCCCAAGGCCTTAAAAATCCCTGCATGAGTTCGCTCTTCATCCACAAAACGAGTCATGGTGGTAAAGGTCACCATAGCTGCTACGGCATAAAGCACTACAGGAAAGATATTGCCCACTGCCCGAATACTGGCTGAAGCATTGCTGTACATGAGGTAGCCCTGACCGCCAGGCACGGTCTGACGATTATAGACTTGATACTTGGGCTCAGCCAAATCATCCAATACTTGCTGATGTTTTTCTAGTTTTTCCTTTTCTTGGGCTAGATTTTGTTCAGCCTGCTTTAGTCTATCCTCTTCTTTACCCAATTCCTGCTTAGCTTGGGTAAGTTGAGCACTAGCCTGCTCTCTCTGAGCTTGAGGAAGCAAGGCTAGTTGACTTTCCTGAGCCTGTATACGAGCTTGAGCAGCTGCTAAACGACGCTGGCCTTCCTGCAGATTAGTCTCAGCCTTATCAAGGGTTTCTTTGCCTTTGTCTAGAGACTCTTGTCCTTCTTTTCTCAAGAGTTGTAGACGTGCCTTGCCATTATCAGATAGAACTTGTTCAAGTTCTTCCTGATGTTGCTTGGATTTCTCTTCATAAGCTGCTGAAAAAGCATTTAATCCTGCTAAATCTTGATATTTCAAACGAGCTATATTGTAGACTTTCTGATCAAACTGACTAGGTAAAATCACCCCATAGGCTGTCAGAGTCCCACTTCCACTTCCTGCGTAGCCCATATCTCGCTGGGAGAGGATTTCAGCTGAATCCACAAAACCAGAAATGGTATAAGTATGGCCTTTTAGAGGGGAATGACCCTCTTCTTTTTCTTTAAAACTAATCTCCTGTCCCACGCTGTATTGGCCTTGCAAATGAGTGGCCAAAGCAATTTCCTTGTCTGACTGAGGAAGTCGTCCCTCTCTTAGCTGAAAGGTTGAAATTCGCTCTGGTTTGGAGTACAGCCGAATGGCATCCTGCCCATTTTCCATAGTCACATCTGTCAAATAGCCAAACTCAACCTCTGCGCCCTCTATCTGTTCTAGTTCTTCTTGATCTGTTTGATCCAAACCATAATTAGACATAACTGCCAAATCCAAGGTTTGAGCAGTTCTTAAATAAGCATTAGCTGTCGCCTCCATGTTGGGGCTAGTCACTTTGAGGCCTACTATGGCTAGAGACCCCAACATCATCAAGGTTAAAATGGATAAAAAACGCCCCTTGGAGCCTGTGAAGGACTGAATTAAATCCTTCCAATAGGTTTTTCGCTTCATCATGCTAGTACTCCAAACTGTCGATATCCTGAGGATGCTGGTTGATCACCACATCCTTGACACTGGCATCGTGCATATGAATCACGCGATCAGCAATGGGCGCCAAAGCTCCATTGTGAGTCACGATGATTACCGTCGCTCCCTTTTGACGAGACATATCTTGGAGAATTTTCAAAACCTGCTTACCTGTCTGATAATCCAAGGCGCCTGTCGGTTCATCACAAAGGAGAATTTTAGGATTTTTGGCTACTGCGCGTGCAATGGAGACTCGCTGTTGCTCCCCTCCAGAAAGCTGGGCTGGAAAGTTATTGAGACGATGAGCCAGACCTACATCTGTCAAGACCTGTTCAGGATTCAAGGCGTCTGTCACGATTTCTGAAGCCAACTCCACATTTTCCTTAGCGGTTAGATTGGAAACTAGATTGTAAAACTGAAAAACAAAACCGACATCATTTCTACGGTAATTGGTCCTCTGGTGGGAACTATAGTCTGCAATATTAACACCATCTATCCAGATTGCCCCCTCGTCATTGGTATCCATTCCCCCAAGAAGGTTAAGAACCGTTGACTTGCCTGCACCAGACGCACCTAGAATAATAACCAATTCACCCTTCTCAATCTCAAAATTCACATCACGATTGGCCACAATCTCCGTGTCCCCAACCTGATAACGCTTGTAACAGTGTTTCATCTCAATATAAGCCATCAGACCCACCCTCTCTCAAACAAATTACTTCCTACTACCATTATAACGCTTTTTCAACTAGTTGGAAACTGCTTACATTCTCAAATCCTTATTAAAAGGCAGTATCAAATTACTGCCTTCTAATACTCAATGAAAATCAAAGAGCAAACTAGGAAGCTAGCCGCAGGTTACTCAAAGCACCGCTTTGAGGTTGTAGATAAGACTGACAAAGTCAGTCACATATATACGGTAAGGCGACGCTGACGTGGTTTGAAGAGATTTAAGAAGAGTATAACATCTTCTTAAAAATAAAATTGAACCAGATCGCCTTCTGCTGTTGCTACCGAAATACAATCTTTCTCTATGCATTTCACTTTTGCTTTTTCTTGATTCATTTCAATCACACTCTTCTCAATACCTGGATAAGAGACTCGCAAATCTCCCCCACTTCTTGATAAAATAGTCATCTGTAAGAGTTTTTTATCCTCCCAACTCATGCTAACTTCAAAATGTCCACGTGCCATTAAGCCTGAAACGGAACCTGTTGACCATGCATCGGGTAGGGCGGCTAGAGGTACCAGATAAGCTGTATAAGACTGGAGTAACATTTCTGCCATGCCACTGCTAGCACCAAAATTACCATCTATCTGAAAAGGAGGATGGCTACACCAAAGATTTGGCAAGGTGGATGACTTTAACTGCTCTGCTAATAATTTATGGGCTCGATTGCCATCTCCTAGACGCGCCCAAAGATTGATCTTATTAGCCTTGGACCAGCCTGTTCCGCCATCTCCACGATCATTGAGGCTAGCACGCGCCGCTTCAAGATACTCCTGCCCCTTGTAGCTAAAGAGATTGCCAGGATAGAGTCCCACTAGATGGGAAGCGTGCCGATGCTGGGCCTCCACTTTCTCATTTTGAAAATGCTGCTCTTCCTCCTCATACCACTCCCTGATTCGACCAGATTGAGTGATTTGAAGAGGATTAAGCAAGTCAAACTTCTCCTTGACCTCAGTCAACAAATCCCCATCCAGCCCCAATTCTTGAGTAGCCTGAATAAAATCATGAAATAATTGCCAAATCAGAGATTGGTCATAGGTATTGCCAATCGAAATCGGACCGTGTTCTGGCGAATAAGATGGAGAAGAAACCCAACGCTGGGCCTGCTGATCCTCATGTAAAAAGGCATTCCAAAAGCGTACCGTTTCCCTCAACATGGGATAAATTTTCTCCCTAAGATAGTCTTGGTCCCTATAAAATGAATAGGCTTCATAAACAGTTTGCATCATCCACGCATTGGCAGCTGGTGACCAACCCCAATAGTAATCCCAACCAGGTGCCGTCCAGCCAAAAGGGGTCGCTTGGGTATGGACCAACCAACCATTCTCCTCTCCTTCCCGAGAGACAATTCCTGCATACCTTGCAGCTGCTAGGCGACCATAGACACGCAAATCATCTATATAGTTGATGACCGGAAAGGTCGTTTCTAAGAGGTTAGTCACATAGGCTGGCCAATAATTCATCTGCAGATTGATATTTAAGTGATAGTCCGAATTCCAAGGAGGATTATCGACCCCATTCCATACTCCCTGTAGGTTAGCTGGTAGGGCATCTGGGCAATCTCTAGAAGAACTAATCAATAAATACCGTCCATACTGGAAGAATAGCTCCTCCAAAACCTGCCCCTCTTGTGGCTTATAATTTTTTAGCAAATCATCTGTAGTGGATGTGTCTACATCAGCTCCCAAATCCAATTGAACACGCTGGAATAATGCTTGGTAGTCCTCAATATGCCTTGATTTCAATTGGGTATAGCCCTTTTCTTTAGCTATCTCCACCAAGTCCTTTACCTGTTGCTCTAAATCTATTTTCTTGTGATAATTGCTAGCAGGATTTTGGGCAAAATCTGTCTTAGCCGCCAAGAAGAGATTAGCATAACTAGCTCCTGATATCTGAACCTTATTTGACCAGACTCTAATGTCCCCATCCGTTTCCCAAGCTAAACAGCTAGCAAACTGCAGGTCATTGTCCTTAACCCTTCCCTTCATCAAGATATGAGAATCAAAGATATCCAACTTGCATTCCTTGTAATCAGATTTTTCCTGCTCATACTTTCCATCAGAAGCCAAATCATGGGTCAAGGATAGTTCTATAGTAAAATCTAGAGTTTCTGCCCCTTCCTTAGTAAAGCGCTGAATCAAGAGATCATCTGGAAAACTCGCAAAAGCTTCACGTTCAAATTTCGTTCCCTTATAGACATAAGAAGTCGTCGCAAGCGCCTTACTGATATTAAGCTGTCTATGGTAATCCGTCACCTGAGACAAAGTCTTGCCTTGCTTGCTAAACTCAATATGAATATCCCCAAAAGACAGATAGGTCCCATATTGACTCGTTTTGGGCCCGACCAGGTGATGTTCAGCCAGTTCCTTAGCAGTATTGTAGTCTCTCTTCTCCAAAGCCTGCCGAATCTCAGCTAAAAAAGCATACTGATCCTGAAGATTTCCACCCTGATAATCTGAACTATCAGGAAGTGGACCACCAGACCAGAGACTTTTTTCATTGAATTGAATCCGCTCAGCCCCTATAAGCCCAAATATTTTTGCCCCTAAAGAACCATTGCCTATCGGTAAGGCCTCTTCTTCCCAACCCTTATATGTTGTTGACGCTGGTTGCTTGTAGGCCAATACATAATCTTGTTTTTTATTCCTTATCATACTACCATACTAACATAAAAAGCCTAGAAATCAATCCTAGGCTTACAATTTTTTATTTTCCAAGGTAGTATTCAGAAACTACGTTCAATTTTTCGTCAAATTCGAATACCAATGGTGGGAAGTTAGGGATTTCCACGTCCATGATTTCGTCATCTGACAAACCTTTGATGTGTTTTACAAGAGCACGGATTGAGTTACCGTGAGCTCCTACGAATACGTTTTTACCATCTTTAAGAGCTGGAGCGATTTTATCTTCCCAGAATGGAAGGGCACGTTCCAAAGTCACTTTCAAGTTTTCAGCATCTGGGATAACTGAGTCGTCAAGTGAAGCGTAACGACGGTCAGTGTGAGCTGAGTGCTCATCATCACGATCCATGTTTGGAGGCAATACATCGTATGAACGACGCCAGATGTGAACTTGTTCATCACCAAATTGTTCAGCAGCTTCAGCTTTGTTTTTACCAGTCAAACCACCGTAGTGACGTTCGTTCAAGCGCCATGATTTTTCAACTGGAACCCACAATTGGTCAGAAGCTTCAAGAGCCAAGTTAGTTGTTTTGATAGCACGTTTCAATACTGAAGTGTAAGCTTGGTCAAATTCGATACCAGCTTCTTTGATCAATTTACCAGCGTCAATCGCTTGTTGTGTACCTTTTTCAGACAAATCAACATCAGCCCAACCTGTGAAAAGGTTAGCTTTGTTCCATTCAGACTCACCGTGGCGAGCAAAAACCAATTTTACCATTAGATGGATTCTCCTTTAAATTTTCCGAGGTTTCCCCTCGTTTATCTATTCTATTTTACACAATTTTTCACAAAAAAGCTAGTCAAAACCAAAAAGGAAAGGACTGTTTGGCAATCCTTTTCCTTATTTTTTATCCTTCAACTTTGAATTTTTTGAGACTTCCTAAAAATAGTGAACCACCGATAATTGCTAGGATTCCTCCTACCCAACCAAGGGCTGGAATCAAGCCAACTGCTCCACCTACGATTAATAGGACAGAAGGAGCCGAACCAACACGACTTTCTCCCTTATAGTATACAATCGCAACAATTCCTAAAACTAAAATAGCAATTTTTAAAACGGTTGGAAGTAAAACTCCTGCAACTCCTGCAACTGTTGTAGATGCAGTTAATTCAGGACTCTGTGTAGCTGTTGCTGTAGCAGCTGTACTCACAACTGCTGCTAGTAAAAGAAATGGGGCAATAAGCAAGTATATTCCACCTACTAAACCAACAATACCACTATAAAGTGCTAAAGATTTTGACTTCATAATAAATCTCCTTTAATATTTTATACTAAATATTATACCATAACTAGTTAAAATACTCAATTCATGAATATTCTCCAGACTACTCGAAACTATTTCTCTTCAAATCCTTCTGCGACTGCGTCCGCAAAGTTTTCTTCTACGATGCTTGCACAGTGGTCACAAATGACTGCGTGGTAGCTGCGTTCTGCTGTTGTTGGATCTATGCGACGGCAACGGTCACACACTTCACCTGCAGCGCGTTCAACTGTGAAGGCCACATCTTCGAAGCTAACGGCAGCTTCTGGAGCTGGTCCTTCTGCGATGGTCAAGTCTGACACGATCAAAAGTTGAGCTACATTGCTGTTTACTGCTTCAAGTAGAGTTTTCACAACTTCGTTTGGATAAACTGTCAAGTGTGCTTCAAGTGATTTACCGATTACTTTGGCATTACGAGCTTCTTCCAAGGCTTTTTGAGCTTGTCCACGGAAGTCCATGAAGGCTGCCCATGTATCCAAGATTTCTTCTTGATTAGCAAAAGTTTCCGCTTCTGGTAATTCTGACAATTGAACAAAGTCTTCGGCTTCAAACTCTAGATATGACCAGATTTCCTCTGCTGTGTGAGGAAGGATTGGTGTCAAGAGTTTGGTGATTTTCACAAGAATGTCATAGAAAACAGTCTGCATTTGACGGCGTTCCAATGATTTGGCACCTTCGATATAAACAACGTCCTTAGCAAAATCAAGGTAGAAGGCTGACAAATCAACGTTGATAAAGTTCACCAAGGCCTTGTAGATTGTCAAGAATTCAAAGTTTGCATAAGCATCACGAATGGTCTTGACAAGCTGGTTAAAGCGAATAGTCATGTACTTATCAACTGAACGAAGCTCATCGTAAGCTACTGAATCTTGAGTTGGGTTAAAGTCAGATGTATTGGCAATCAAGAAACGAAGAGTGTTACGGATCTTACGGTAAGTTTCAGAGACTTGGCTCAAGATATCCATAGAGATACGCACATCGTTGCTTGAGTCTACACTTGTTACCCAGAGACGCAAGATTTCAGCACCAAATTGTTTTTCAACATCGCTTGGAGCAATGGTATTTCCAAGAGATTTAGACATCTTCTCACCTTTACCGTCAAGGGCAAAACCTTGTGACAAGATTTGTTTGTAAGGTGCTACACCATGGTTGGCAACAGATGTGATGAGTGATGAGTTGAACCAACCACGGTATTGGTCAGAACCTTCTAGGTAAAGGTCTGCTGGGTAAGTCAACTCAGGACGGTTCACTACAACCCCATTCCATGATGAACCTGAGTCAAACCAAACGTCCATGATATCTGTTTCTTTTTTGAACTCGCCATTTGGTGAACCTGGATGAGTAAATCCTTCTGGCAAGAGGTCCTTAGCATCACGTTCCCACCAAATACTTGAACCATGTTCTTCAAAGAGTTGAGCCACATGTTCAATAGTTTCAGCTGTCATGATCGCTGTACCGTCTTCTGCATAGAAGATTGGAAGTGGAACACCCCAAGCACGTTGACGAGAGATAACCCAGTCGCCACGGTCACGAATCATATTGTAAAGACGGACTTTCCCCCATTCTGAGTGGAATTTCACTTTTTCAATTTCGTCCAAGATTTCTTGGCGGAATTTAGAAACTGAGGCAAACCATTGTGGTACTGCACGCCAGATGATTGGTTTCTTAGTACGCCAGTCAAATGGGTATGAGTGAGAGATTTCTTCTTGTGCAAGAAGGAGGTTACCAAGTTTTTCAATAACAGTTGGAACTACCTTTTCATAGAATTGACCTTCAAACTCAGGACCAGCATTCTTCATCATGATACCACGCTCGTCAACAGTCACTGCGACTTCAAGATCATTAGCAATACCAACATTGTAGTCGTCCTCACCAAAACCAGGGGCTGTATGGACAATACCAGTACCAGAGTCAGTGGTAACATGGTCACCAAGGATAACCAACTCATCTACAGCTGTATCCCATGGGTGTTCTGTTACGATGTGGTTGAGTTCTTGACCACGGTAAGTTGCCAAAACTTGAACATCAGCCCAACCAAACTTCTCAGACAAGCTAGTCAATAATTCTGCAGCAACCACAAACTTACGAGCTTCACCAGCAGGTTGAACCAAGACGTAATCAATATCCGCACCAACAGTCAAACCACGAGAAGCAGTGATAGTAAATGGAGTCGTTGTCCAAACGACGATATAAGTATCTGTATCTAGAACACCTTTGCCATCTTTTACCTTGTTGGCATAGTAAAGGGAAGTTGAAACCAAGTCATGGTATTCAATCTCCGCTTCAGCAAGGGCTGACTCAGATGACCAAGACCAGTAAACTGGCTTGGCACCACGGTAGATATAGCCTTTATTAGCCATCTCACCAAATACACGGATTTGAGCTGCTTCATAGTCAGGAGTCAAAGTCACATATGGATTTTCCCAATCGCCAGAAACACCCAAACGTTTGAAGTCTTCGCGTTGTTTATCTACTTGAGAAAGAGCGTATTCACGGCAAAGTTTCAAGTACTCAACCAAGTCCATTTCTTTACGTTTGACACCTTGTTTTGCCAAAACTTGCTCGATTGGCAGACCATGAGTATCCCAACCTGGGATAAATGGTGCGTAAAAACCTGACATTGATTTTGAACGAACAATGATATCTTTTGAAATCTTGTTCATAGCGTGTCCAACGTGAATATTTCCGTTCGCGTATGGAGGGCCATCATGCAAGGTGAAATGAGGTTTTCCTTGGTTCAATTCTTGACGACGTTGATAAAGTTTTGCATCTTCCCATTCCTTTTGCCAAACTGGCTCTTTGGTCGGAAGGCCTGCACGCATTGGGAAAGCTGTTTTCCCAAGATTAAGGGTATCTTTGAGTTTCATGGTATCTCCTTTATAAATAATAACAAATTAAAAACCACGACTTCCAAAAAGGACGAAAATCGTGGTACCACCTTTATTCGAAAAAAGATTTAGTCTTTCTCCCTCTTATCCCGTAACGTGGGAAACGTCAAATCTTACTAGCTTCAGACTTGAGTTTTTGAGAGGATAATCTTATCGTTAGGGAATACAGGACTCACACCATCTCCTGCTCGCTGGAAATATAAGGATAAGATATTGTTCTCAGAATATTTCTTATAAAATTGTAACGGATTCTTGCGGTGCTTCAAATCCTGGTGCTGAATCAAACGTTTCTGTAGCTGGTGTTGGAGCCGAAGGATGTACTGGAGCTACTTCTGGTTCTTCGTACATTGGACCAACTGGATGAGCAGGCTCTTCTTCCATTTGAGGACTCACTACAGGAGTTGGATTTTCCACTTCCTGTTTAGCTTGAGCTTCAAATTCAGCCAATTCTTTATTGGCTGCCTCAATACGAGCCTGTAACTCTGTCATTTCTTCTTGAGAAAATTGACGTGTCATATCAATTGGTTCTTCCTCAATTGGAGCTGGAATCGGTTCTCCAAGTACTTCGCTAACCACTTCTTTAAAAGCTTCATCACTGGTTTGAAGATAAGTAGCTGTTGGACGGAGAATATCTTCCCAATCTGAAGATTCAACAATAGCTAACTGGCTCTCAATTGTAGATTTGAGACGTTGGTGGAAGACACGGCTCTTGTTCTTCAATTCTTCGGTTTCAACAGCAACTTTCTTAGCATTGTCAGCAGCCTGACGAAGAATTTCATTTGCCTTGTATTTTGCTTCTTCCAATAATCGATGTGCATCCTGTTCAGCTTGATGAATAATATTATTTGAACGATCGTGTGCTGTTTGTTTCACTCTCTCAGCTGTATCTTGGGCAATCAATACAGACTGGCTCAACGAATCTTTCATCTCATCAAAGTAAGACAAACGCTCTTCCAAATTTTTAATATGTAAATCCTTATCATGATTAGAACGAACCAAATCTTCATAATCACGAACCACAATATCTAAAAATTCATCTACTTCTTCTGGATCAAAACCTCTAAAACGTGTGCTAAAGGTTTTATCTTTGATTTCTAACGATGTAATTGGCATATTTTTCCTCACTTACTTAATAATAACTGGACTGTTATTTTTTTCTTCTCTTTTTTAGTTTGTCCCTTATCTTGAAGCAACCTCAAACGCCCAAATTTTCTCACACTAATCAAGTCTCCAACTTGAACAGTATAATCTGATTTGTCTACCATATGATAATTTACTTGGACAAGTTTCTTGTCAATCAACTGGTTTGCTTGATTTCTAGATAGTTTCAAAACATTTGATAAAAGAACATCTAATCTAAAACTAGACACACATAAATCCAGCTCTCGATACTGTTCTAGCTTATCTATTTTCTCGGTGAAAGGACGGTCCTCCAGCGAAACAGGTATACGGCCAATTTTCTTTAATCCATCTTGAAAGAGAAGAAGAAATTGCTGATTAATCATAATCTGCGCCCGTTCTTCATCTACTAGGATATCTCCAAAAAGTTTCCGCTCAATCCCCAATTGATTGATGACTGTCCCTAAAATCTTAGCATGCGTTAAGTGTTCAAATTTATTGGAATACACTATTTCCTGGAGAGATATTTCAAAATCTGAAAACTCTGGCTGGAAATAATCTGGGTATAATAAAACTCGAACATACTCACTCGAGACGAATTCCCCACTACTGCTACAAGCAAGACCATAGGTTTTGGCCAAAATCTTTAATAGCTTCTCCTGATGAGGATTGATAAAAGGAGTTAAAAAAGGAGCATAGCTATCTTCTACCTTTTTTATCCATTCCATTCCCTTATCAAGAAATGGACGATCTTCTATGGAGAAATGCTGGTAAATCCCTTTATTCATCCTATCATCGCCAGAAAACGGACTAGGTTTTCTCCTAAAAATCGAATCAAAACAATCGCAACCCAAATAGATAAATCCAGACCTGCTATCTGTAAAGGCAGGCGTTGCAAAGGAGCAAGCACTGGTTTTACCAATGCTACAATCCAACGACCCAAACTTGATTCATAGGCACCTGGAAACCAAGACATGACAGCAAAGGCTACCAAAATCAGGGAGTAAATATCCACTGCATTATAAATCAGACGAATTAAAAAAATCATCATCGTACTCTATTTCGTCTCATATCAAAATCAAACTCACCCTGTTGATCTTCATCTGGTAAACGAATATCTTCAACATTTACAATAACATTCACTGGTGTCAACAGGTACATGGTAGAAGCTACCTTTTTCAAATTTCCAGCTAGAACATGGCAAGCTCCATCCAGATAATCTAAACAACGACGAGCTTGCACTTCAGTCATATATTGAAAATCAATCAAAATACTTTCGTTTCCTGCTAATAAATCAACAATTTCTATCGCATCTTCATATTTTCTAGGATAACGAACATCAATTGTTACTTTTTCAGTAGAATGCTGATTTTGCTTTGCTAGCTCTTGTTGACGTGCATGCAGTCTAGTAATATTATTTTCTTTTGTACTATTTGTGCTCGGTGGTTGATTCGTTGAGAGAGCCTTTTCCTGTGTAGAATTTACTGGAGTTAAAATGGGCTCATCTCGTTTTTCATTAGGGAGACTTAAATCCTCATCCTCCGTAAAATAATCTATAAATCTATCGAATCTATCTTTTAAAGACATGGTTCTCTCCTACTTAAAAAATGCTGTACCTATGCGAACAAAGGTGGAACCGAATTGAATCGCTTCTTTATAATCACGACTCATTCCCATGCTTAAGTCGGTCATAGGCATATTTGGAATTTGTTTTTCTTGGATTTCTTTTTGTAAATCTTGAGTCGCCTTGAAAATTTCTTTCAACTGCTCACTGCTAGCCTCAAAAGGTGCCATCGTCATTAAACCAACATATTCAATCTTATCTAGTTTGGCTAACTCTGGCAAGATTTCCAGCAGTTCCTCTCTCGAAAAACCGTGTTTGCTTTCTTCTTTAGAAATATTTACTTGAATGAAACATTTGATGACTCTGTCACTTCTTTTTTGAATTTCCTCTGCTAGCTTTACTGAATCCAATGCATGGAAATAATCAACGTATTGAATGACATCTTTCACCTTACGTCTTTGCAAGGTACCAATCAAATGCCAAGTCACATCTCGATCTTTTAAAGCTTGATATTTCTCTAGAAACTTATCGACACGATTTTCACCGATATGATGAACCCCTAGCGGAAGCAAGGCTTCCGCTGTCGGTACATCTACATACTTGGTAACTGCAATGACAGAGACTGAGCCACTCTCGCGATGAGCACTCAGACTTGCTTCTGCGACTTCTCGAAAAACACGTTCTGTATTTTCTTTTACATTCATTTACTTAACGATTTTTGAAAAATGGAGGTGTATCCAACTCATCTTCATCTTGTGAATTTGGAATTTCAAAACGTTCTACCGGTGACACTACTGAATCAGTCGGACGAACAATTGTCTCGCGACGTAAATCCCAATCACCAAAAGCAGATCCTTGAGCTTGTTCCGAGCGACGTTGATTTTGTTTTGGCAATTCAGCTGTTTCTGCCATATCAAAATGACGATCAAATCCATGTGAATGAGCTGGTTTTACTGTCTCACGATAGTTAGTAGTCGGTCTAGCTTGTGGAGCAACAACCTTCTCTACGCGGTCTTGACGAACACCTGTTGCAACAACTGTTACACGAATTTCATCATGCATACTTTCATCAATTGAAGTACCGAGCCAGATGTTCACTCCTTGACCTGCTGCCTGGTTCACAATTTGTGAAGCCTCTTCTGCCTCAATCAAGGTTAAGTCAAGACCACCAGTTACGTTGACAATCACATCTTCTGCTCCATCAATTGTTGTTTCAAGAAGTGGAGAGTAAATTGCCTTACGTGCTGCTTCAACAACACGTTCTTCTCCACTACCGATACCAATACCCATAAGAGCATTCCCTTTATTTGCCATAACTGTTTTCACATCGGCAAAGTCAAGGTTAATCAATCCTGGGTTGGTAATCAAATCGGTAATTCCTTGAACACCTTGACGAAGAACGTTATCTGCTTCGCTAAGAGCCTCCAAAAGCGGTGTCTTCTTATCAACAATTTCAAGCAAGTTGTTGTTTGAAATAATCAATAGAGTATCTACATGCTCACGTAGTTGATTGATTCCTTCTACAGCAAATTGTCCACGTTTGCTTCCTTCAAAACCAAACGGACGTGTTACGACACCAACTGTAAGAGCACCTAAATCTTTGGCGATACGAGCAATAACAGGAGCAGCTCCAGTTCCAGAGCCTCCTCCCATACCAGCAGTGATGAAGACCATATCTGCGCCACTGATAGCTTCCGTCAGTGTTTCTTCGCTTTCTTCAGCAGCTTTACGACCAACCTCAGGTTGACCTCCTGCACCCAAACCACGAGTCAATTTAGGTCCCAACTGAATAACAGTCTCAGCTTTTGTACTACTCAATGCTTGTACATCTGTGTTTGCTGCGATAAATTCTACGCCTGTAACACCTTCGTCGACCATACGGTTGATGGCATTGCCACCACCTCCACCGACACCAATTACTTTAATTACTGCGCCTTGGGCAGCAGCTGTATCAAATGAAAATGTCATAATTTATTTTTCCTCTTTATTCGTCAAACATGCTTCCGATCAAGCCACGGAAACGATCTGCTAATTTCGGTTTATTTTGTGAAGCTTGTTGGAAATCCGCCATTGGTTCCGTAGGCGCCACCGGCTCTACTTCTGGAGCAGGAGCTGGTTGAACAGGCGTTGATTGTACAAACTGAGCTGTTTTCTGAATCATTCCCCCAAAACTAAGCGGTTGTTGGAATAATCCTTCATCACCCTTGACTGCTCGTTGAGCCAAGAGATGTACTTCTGTCAATTGTCCCGCGAATTCTGATAGACTAATCACATGCGCAAAGGCTGGATTGCGAATACCAACTTGGTTTGGAACATAAAGCTTAACACGAACACCAAAAACTTCTTGAGCAAGTTCCACAATACCCGGTAAAATAGCGGTTCCACCAATCAAAACAATGCCACCAGGAAGATCCAATAAATGTCTTCTGTCTAAGTCTTGTTTGATTTGTTCAAAAATATGCTTAATTCGTGCAGAAATAATCTCTGACAAGTAATTTTCTGTTACTTCAACAGGTTCTACTTCCCCGATCACTTCGACTTGGAAGGTTTCTTTACTTGCGAGAGGAGGATAAGCCTCTCCATAGTTTAATTTCAAACCTTCGGCTAGTTTCTGTGATGTCTTCAAGACTTTAGAAATATCCTTAGTTACATAATCTCCGCCTTCTTGGAGAATATTGGTAAACTGGAGTTCTTGGTTACGGATTGTAGCGACAGTCGTTTGACCTGCCCCCATATCAATCACTGTAGCACCAAATTCACGTTCACCTTCATTCAAAATAGATTGAACCATTGCTAGTGGTGAAATAATAATATTTTCAACCTGAACACCTGCACGTTCAACTGTCTTACGCAGATTGTGCAAGATAGTACGAGGTCCTGTATAAAGTAAACCACGCATTTCAAGGCGAACCCCCATCATACCACGTGGGTCACGAATCCCTTGAAAACCATCCACAATAAATTCCTCAGGAATGAATGTGATAACTTCACGATCAGGTGTCATACTCTTTGTCAAAGCTGATTTGACAACATTTTCGACATCTTGATCCATAATTTCCTTGGTATCAGATGTTACTGGAATCATTCCTTGAGTTGGTTCTACCTGTAAGAGATTAGCTGGTAAACCAACATTCACTGATTTAATTGAGATGCCTGCTTTTTCTTCTGCTTGGGAAATTGCTGATTTGATAGCAGTTGCTGCTGCATCAATATCAACAATAATTCCATCCTTTACACCTTTACTTTTGGCATTACTCACGCCAATTACATTTAATTCACCATTTCTCTGCTCGGCTACAAGCACCTTGACAGAGCTTGTTCCAATATCTAGACCTGTAAAAAAGCCTTCTCTAGCCATTACATCGCATCCTCTCTATCTTCCAAGTTTCTAACTTCGTAATATTCAATAGCTAAACGTAGGCATAGCTATTCACAGAATATTATAACACAAAAAATCTCATCGTGCTCAGTTTTTTCCTAAATTTACCAGCCAATTTTTTAGTTTTTCTGTTCAGAAATTCATTCACTGTAAACTTTGTCAACAATCTGTCTATTCTACAAAAAAGAAAGCTCATTTCTAAGCTTTCTTTGCAATCATTTTTTCTGCTTCTTGTTCTAAAAATAGTTCCAAGATTTTCTTTGTCAAAGTAATGGCTGCTGACAAGGCCAGAGAAACAATCAAATAATTAGCTACTAAGCCGTGATCCCCAACCAATGGCGGTTTTGTCAGAAATCCGTAATCCCCACCTGTTACTAAATTGACCACAAAAATCAAGGCATTTAGTCCAAAGGTCATAAGAAAAATTCTTTTCACATCTAGCATTCTTGCATCGTACTGTCTCAAGAGATAAACTAGAGAGTTCCCCAAGAGAGCTAAGTGGCCAAAGATAAAGGATAAAATCGCAATATGCGGGAATGGATAAGGATCTGGCACTGGATAAACAAAGGCAGCTAATGTCCCAAATGTTCCTAGTAATGCAAAATACTGCCTATATTTAGACTGACCAGGAAGCAAGAGCACCACAAACATAGCCATACGGCAATGGTAAAAGGGTAAACTTTCTGACAGTGGCATATGATTGACCCCATACCAACCATAAAGAAGGATTAACTGAACGGCCTGCAAGATTTGGAAAAATCGTTGGTAAACCTTCTTTTCACGATAACGATAGGCTGTATAGAAGGTCAAGGCCAAGAGTGTAAATATACTGACATACCAATAAAGATCAAACTTGGGTGGCTCTGTTGCTTGGGTCGTAAAAAAATATCCCATAAATTCATCTAGTATTCCTCATGATTCAAAATTTTCCTGCATTTTATTATACCATGCTATTTGTCAAAAATGAATTTAGAAATACGATAATCATCTTCTTAATCAAGATATTGCTCCCTCTGACCTTGATAAACCTGCCAAAGAATCTCTATTTGCTCCTTGGTAATGCGTTTTTCAGATAAGGCTGGCAGTTGGTCAATGGCAAAAAATTGAAGGTCAGCAATTTCTTGATTTTTTTGGAATTGTCCATCAAGAAGCTTACATTCAAAAACAAACTTTGCATATTGCTTGCTCTGTAGTTGGAAACGATTGGTATCAAAAACAGCTAGTAGTCTTTCTACTTTAGCTTCAAAACCGGTTTCTTCTTCAATTTCCTTGAGAATATTTTCTGTTGGAGAATAGCCGACTTCACCAAAGCCACCTGGCAAAGCCCAATCATTCTCTCCTTGTCCCCTAATCAGACAAATCTTTTCGTCCTCAACAATCCAAGCACGGACGTCCATTAACGGAGTCGCATAAGCAGAAGTTGGCTTCAAGACTTCTGCCACTTCTTCGGAATCAAGGTCTGATGCCTGATTCAACATTTCAGATAAAAGGCCTCGCAAGTCTTCGTAGCGCTCACGGTCGAAAGGATCTTTTGTAAAGGTTAATCCAGTATCTGTAAGGGCAATCATTCTTTGAAGATACTTGGCAAAATCACTAGCATTCATTTTCTAAACATTCTACCAGCTTGGCTAGATTCATAGAGTTAGAGCCTTTGAGCAGGATTTGATCATGGACACCAAGGCTTTCTTTAACCTGCTTAACTAGGTCTTCAAATTGGTCTTGGTCTTCTGTTTTCTTGAAGTAGTAAACGTGACCGATTGGGAACATTTGACTGGCCAATTGGGCTAATTCAGCAATGTCTTCTCCATAGAAAATAACGGTATCAAGCACATCTGGAGAAAGGCTCAAAATCATCTGGTTATGGAGTTGAATAGACTGGTCACCAAGTTCCTTCATGTCCGCCAAGACAGCGATTTTCTTGCCACCTTCGTTGGCTGGAATGGCAGAGAAAGTCTCTAAAATCAGCTTCATAGCAGTTGGATTGGCATTGTAAACATCTGATAGGATATCTGCTCCATTGGCTGCTTTCTTCCACTCGGTACGGTTACGCGTCAATTCAAGTTTTTGGAAGGCCTGACGAATTTGTTCCTCAGTCACTCCTTCTTGCAAGGCAACATAGGATGCAATCATAGCATTAGTGGCATTGTACTTACCAGTCACTGGCAAATCAAGGACTTGTTCCAAGAAATTAGCCTTAAAGGTCAGACTATCCTTGCGCTCAACCAAGTCTGTGATTTCCAACTCTGCTCCTTTCCCAAAACGGACTACCTTTTTATCAGTTGGCAAGTAGTCCTCTACAATCGAATCTGCTGGTGCCAAGAGCAAGGAATTCGAAGACATCCCGTCTGCAATTTGCATTTTTCCTTTAGCAATCTCAGAACGGTCTTTGAAAAAGGCCAAATGGGCTTCTCCAACCAAGGTCACGATGGCTGTTTTTGGACGAGCCAATTCAGATAAGAGATGAATATCTCCCAAGTGATCCTGCCCCATCTCCAAGACCAACTTTTCTGTTCCTTTAGGCATATGGAGAACTGTGTAAGGAAGACCAATCTCATTATTGTAGTTGCCTTGTGTTTTATAGGTTTTGTAGGTTGTTGATAGCAAGTGAGCTAACATATCCTTGGTCGTTGTTTTACCATTTGAACCTGTGACAGCAAAGACATCAACAGCTGTTTTCTCAAGATAGTAGGCAGCTAGTTTTTGAAAGGCAGTCAGAACATCATCTACTAGAATGTAGGGATGATTTGCGACCTCTTTCTCAGACAGGGTTGCAGCAGCGCCATTTTCAAAAGCTGTTTCGATAAAGTCATGACCGTCACGCGCACCTTTGAGGGGCACAAATAAATCCCCTGCCGCAATCAAACGACTGTCAAACTCAGTTTTCTCTAACTGGGTATCCTCAAAGATGCTGATATCATTTTTAGCTCCGACAACTTGGGCCACTTCATGAATTGTTAATTTCATTTCTACTCCTTTAAAAAGGGTTGAAGTCCGAGAACTCTAGTCACCTTGCAGTGATGGTTCTGGCTTCTACCCTCTCTTTCATTTTTATAGCAAATGCGCTTCGCGCTTGTCAAAACTTTCCTTGGCAAGATCAACCAATCGCTCGATTAAGTCTGGATAGCTGATTCCCATATTGTCCCAAAGAAGTGGATACATTGACCACTGGGTGAAACCTGGCATGGTATTGAGCTCGTTGAGGAAAACCTCTCCCTTATCTGTATAGAAGAAATCGCAACGAGATAGACCGAGCCCACCAATGGCACGGAAGGCTGTTTCTGCATTTTGACGCATGACAGCTATCACATCATCACTAATCTTGGCTGGAATGTCCATAGTAATCTTGTTATCAATATACTTGGCATCGTAGTCATAAAAGGCAACATCCTTGACTACTTCTCCTGGAAGGGTGCTTTTGACATCGTAGTTACCCAAGAGACCAACCTCGATTTCACGGGCATTCACCCCTTGCTCAACCAAGACACGACTGTCATATCGGAAGGCAAGTTTCAAAGCTTGACGGAGTTCTTCTTGATTTTCAGACTTAGAAATACCGACACTAGACCCCATGTTTGACGGCTTAGTGAAGATTGGATAAGCCAATTTTTCTTCCACTTCAGCGATTTTAGCAGTCACATCATCACCTTCAACGATGGCCACATAAGGAACTTGGGCAATACCAGCAGATTCTAAAACACTCTTGGTCGTGATTTTATCCATGGCAAGACTAGATGACAAGATATTACAGCCGACATAAGGCATTTTCAAAACTTCAAGGAATCCTTGAACAGAGCCATCTTCTCCCATCGGACCGTGAAGAACTGGAAAGACAACTGCCCCTTCTTCGTAGATGGCACTTGGTACAACTTTCTTATCCCAATCAATGGTCGCATTGGTCATGAGACGGTCCTCTTGACCTGGAGTCTGACTAAATTCCTGCGTTTTGATAAAGTCACCTGACTGACTGATAAAGAAAGTCTTAACTGTGAAACGGTCGTAATTGACCGCACGCATGACACTTTCCGCTGAAAGGACAGAGACTTCGCGTTCCGCACTCCGTCCACCATATAAAAGAATAATCGTTTGTTTCATATTATTTGTCCTAATTCTACTAGAATACTCGCTCTTTAGTATATCATATTTGCTTGTTTTTTTAAAACTTGAACCTGATCCTACTCATCACACTATACAAAAAGAGGCCGATAGGAACGATTTTCAGCCTCCTTGATTTTTTATAAATGAATGGAGTTCATAAATTTGTCTACACTTACAACTCTGTCCGATTTTCAATAGCCCGTAAGAGTGTGACTTCGTCCGCATACTCGATATCTGCTCCCACAGCGAGGCCTCGTGCCAGGCGCGTAACCTTGATCCCAGCTGGCTTGAGTAAACGGGAAAGATACATGGAAGTCGCTTCCCCATCTGCTGTGGCATTGGTTGCTACGATTACTTCTGAAACCTCACTATCCATCAGACGAGTCATGAGACTCTTGAGATTGATATCGTCCGGACTGATACCATTCATAGGAGAAATAAGGCCATGCAGGACATGATAGAGTCCATGGTATTCTTGGATATTTTCCATGGCCGCCACATCCCGACTATCCTCTAGCACCAAAATCGTTGTCTGGTCACGAGTCGGATCGGTACAGATAGAACAAGGATCGTCGTCTGTCAAACGTCCACAAATAGAACAGTAGGTCAATTCTCTCTTAGCAGAAAGGAGATTTTTTGCAAATTCATTGACATCATCATCAGACATCCCAATCGTATAAAAGGCCAGACGCGTAGCCGTCTTAATCCCGATACCTGGTAACTTGGAATAACTGTCAATCAGCTTAGCAATAGGTGTTGGATAAAGCATAATTTCCTTTCTAATTCATTGGATGGTATTTTTGATACAGATTGATAATGTCACGCGCAATGGAAGGTCCTACACCATTTGTTAGATTGGTATTATGAGGAAAGACCACTGCAACAGCGATTTGGGGATTATCAGATGGGGCATAGGCCACCGCATTGGTATTGGTTGCTTGCTGACCATCTGCCACATAGCTTTCGGCTGTACCCGTTTTTCCGCTAATGGATACCAAGGCACCATTTGAAAAGGCACGTCCAGTTGTCAATCCGCTAGTCCCATGAGCAACCTGATAAAAACCTTGGTGCAAGACACTCATATCGGAGTCGGATATATTGACCTTATTCATCTCTGTCGGTTGCAGTTGCTGAATCAAGTCGCCCAGTCCTCCCTTATCATTATTACCATAAATGCCTTCAACAATACGAGGAGCTACACGAACACCATCATTTGCAATAGTTGCTACATACTGAGCCAATTGCATCGGCGTATAGTTATCAAACTGCCCAAAGGCATTGGTAATGAAATTGGCAAAGTTATACTCTTTGGGAATAAATCCAGTAGATTCATCTGGTAGGTCAATCCCGGTCGCAGCCCCCAAGCCATATTCGCCAAAGGTTGAACGCAATTTACCCATAGCAGACTCTAGATTGCTGGTGCCGACAAACATATTGGGTTGATAGGTTTGCCCCATAAGACCTAAGGCTGTTTGGACCATATAAGTATTGGATGAATACTCCAGAGCTTGAACCGCCGTAATCGGCATTGGCCCAGAAAAGGCAGTATACCAAGAATTAATTGGAGCTGAACCTTGGAAGACAATGGACTGGTCTGTCAAGGTCTGATTTCCTGACAAGACTCCATTTTCCCAACCTGAGCTGATGGTCGCCGCCTTGACAACCGAACCTGGAACAAAGACATTGGTTACCGTTCCCAAGGAATCAGGCGTCAACTCTCCCGTTTTCAAGTCATGTTTAATCCCTGACATAGACAAAACAGCACCTGTTTTTGGGTTAAGGGCGACTGCATAGACACCTTCAGAATACTTGGCTCCACCATTCCCCAACTCTGAATTGAAATAACTTTTCAGCAAGGCATCTACGCTATCTTGGAAGGCCAAATCAATAGTCAGTTTAATATTATTCCCTTTGGTACCAGCTTCGATATTTTCGACACTTTCCATGTTTCCGTACTTGTCTAGATGAATTTCCTTCACTGAGCGTTTACCTTGCAAGGTTTCCTCGTATTGCTTTTCTAGATAAGAGGTCCCAACACGGTCATTTAGAGAATAACCTTTTTTAAGATAAGCATCTGCTTCTTCCGCCGGGAGACCAGCTTTTTCACTGGATACACTACCTACTATAGAAGAAAGGGAAGTCTCTAGAACTTTTCGATCCCAAGAAGTTGAAATACTGACGCCGGGTAATTGTTTCGAAGCAGAGGCAATCAGAGCAATCTGGGTATCTGTCAAGGCATCTGTCACAATGGTTCCTGTCGCAAAGTTTCCAACGGCATTTAACTGACTAAAAAGATAGATTTCTTTCTTTTTATCCTCTGTATAGTTTAGTTGACTCGTTTGAACACTATCGACCGCATTGTTATACAGTTCTGATTCGGATAGGCGATTGCCATCTGAATCCAAGCGTTTCTCACTTGGGAGAGCCTCCACTGTTTTTTTATAGATTTCAGGATCAGCCAAATAGTAATCAGCCAACTGACGTTCTGTCAAATTTGGCGAACTGATGCTCACATATCCCAGCAACTGACTAGCGATTTCTTTCAGATCTTTAGCCGTCATTTTATTACTACGCGTAAAGGAAACAACCTGCTTTAACGTATTTTCTACCAAAGGTTTTCCACTAGCATCATAAATTTCCCCACGGGCAGAACTGGTTGTGACCTTGGTCTGACTAGCTGAGGCTAGCTTTTTTTCGTAAAAATCCTTGTTCAAAACCTGCATATACAACAAACGACCAATAATGGTCATAAAGAGTAAAATGACGATTGAAAACAATAAATTAAGCCGAATCGGAATCGAATGGCTGTTAAATTTTCTCATACAAATCAGTCTCATTTCTAATACTCAATGAAAATCAAAGAGCAAACTAGGAAGCTAGCCGCAGGCTGCTCAAAGTACAGCTTTGAGGTTGCCGATAAAGCTGACGTAGTTTGAATTGGATTTTCGAAGAGTATAATTAAAATCTTACTCTTAATTGTACCACAATTTGAGCAAAAAATTATGGAAAAGAAAGAAGCTTTTTTCGTTTTTACGGCAAGATACGTTTTTATTTATTCATCCCTATATTATATGTTATAATGAATGTAAAAGTTCAATAATCTAGCCTTTTTCCAACACGACTCATTTAAAGGAGCCTTCCCTATGGACAAACCAGATATCGCAACTGTCATTGATTCACATTTTGAAGAAATGACAGACCTAGAGCAAGAAATCGCTCGCTATTTTTTGCAAGCTGAAACGATTACAGATGATTTATCTTCCCAACAGGTCACTCAAAAATTACATATCTCTCAGGCTGCACTAACTCGCTTTGCTAAAAAGTGTGGCTTTACTGGCTACCGAGAATTCATTTTCCAATACCAACATCAGGCAGAAAATCAAGCCAACCAAGTCTCTAAGCACAGTCCACTGACCAAACGAGTCCTCAGAAGCTATAGCAATATGAGGGAACAAACACAAGACTTGATTGACGAAGTACAACTAGAACGAATTGCCCAATTAATCGAAGATGCTGAGCGTGTCTACTTCTTCGGAACAGGGAGTTCTGGCCTTGTTGCTCGCGAAATGAAATTGCGCTTCATGCGTCTGGGTGTGGTCTGCGAGGCCTTGACCGATCAAGACGGCTTTGCCTGGACAACCAGTATTATGGATGAAAATTGTCTCGTACTTGGTTTCTCACTTTCTGGTACAACTCCCTCTATTTTAGACAGTTTATTAGATGCCAAGGAGATGGGGGCAAAGACTGTACTCTTTTCAAGTGTTCCCAATAAAGATAGTCAAGCCTATACAGAGACTGTTCTTGTAGCCACCCACAGCCAGCCTTCCTATATCCAACGAATATCCGCTCAACTTCCTATGCTCTTCTTTATCGATTTGATTTATGCCTACTTTTTGGAAATCAATCGCGAAAGCAAGGAAAAAATCTTTAATAGCTACTGGGAAAATAAAAAACTCAACGGCTATCGTAGACAAAAACGTGTCAGAAAATCCTAGTTTGGCTGGGCCAAACTAGGATTTTTATTCATCACCAAACATACCTCTTCAAGATTATGAATTAGTCATATCTTGACTTAGTCTTGAATAATTTCATGTAATCACTTTTTGAAGGGAGTAAATAAGCAAGTCTGACGGTATCCTCAACAATTGTATATAATACGATGTAATCCTTACTCAAGGTCAATCCTCGCGTTTGGTAGTGAGGATCTAATTTCTTACCAAATTTTTCATCGGCATCAAATCCAGCTTGGGGGAAAATTTCTAGCCGATTAATATCTTTTCTAATATTGGCTACTTTTCGTCTCGCAGCCTCTACAGAACCGATTTCCTCCGCTATATACTGATATATTTTATCCAAACTATCAATCACTCTAGGAGAATACAAAATCCTATATTTTTTATAATCCATAGCGTGTCACGACATCCTCATCTGTCAAGTAATTTCCAGCCTCAATCTTGGCATAACTTTCTTGAACTTCTGCTTGTAATTGTCTAAACAAATACTCCTTCTCTAATTCCTCTTCACTCAGTAAATCTACTTCATTTGTTACGGCAACATTCTTTAAAAATAATCTGAGTGCCGATGAAAGAGAGAGATTTTTTTCTTTTAACACTTCCATGGCATCATTTACTAATTCTCTATTAGCTTGGAAGGTCACAATTTTATTTGAATTTGCTATAGACATTTTATATAATTCCTTTATATATTTTCTTTATTATCTCATAATTATAAAGAAAGTCAAGGGAACTTGATTAGAAAATCCTAGTTTGGTTGGGCCAAACTAGGATTGTTTTGTATTGATACTCTTCGAAAATCAAATTCAAACCACGTCAGCTTCGCCTTGCCGTACTCAAGTACTGCCTACGGCTAGCTTCCTAGTTTGCTCTTTGATTTTCATTGAGTATAAAATGATAGTAGGCGCCCAACATACCTGCTGTATTTTGATGATGAGCAAATTCTAATCTCGTCTTATCAGCCAGACTTGGCACCAAGGCATCTTTCAAGGCTTTGCGGATCTTGGGTTTAAGGATAGCCTCTTGTCCCATGATACCGCCACCGAGAATGACCACTTCTGGATTAGCAACGTAGCAAATATTAGCCAGACCTTTCCCAAGGTAATCTACCATCCGGTCAATACCAGCCATACAAATCTTGTTGCCTTCAGTGGCTTCCTTAAAGATGCGTCGGCCATTCCACTGATCAACTGGATCTCCATGACCTGCTGCTACATACTCCACCAAGGCTGTTGTAGAAGCCAAATCTTGGAACGCTCCATCCTGCATATGCATATAACCGACTTCACAGGCCGAATTACTAAAACCATGGAAGACTTTCCCATCCATAATCAAGCAACCACCGATCCCTGTTCCAATGGTCAAGCAAAGGGTGACACTCGCCCCCTTGCCTGAACCAGATACCGCTTCAGCAAGACCTGCACAGTTGACATCATTTTCAATTTCACAAGGAATATTAAAGCTTTCTTCGATTTCCTTTTTGAACTGAGTTCCTGCATAATTTGGAATCTGAGGCCCAGCATAGAAGATTTCACCCTTGTCAGGATCCACCATTCCTGCAGAAGAAATGGCAACACCTGCTACTGGTCCTTTTTCTAAATAGCTGCCTACAATATCTTTTGTCTTTTGTAAGATATGAGATCCACCCTTATGCGCCTCTGTTGGCATTTCATGCGATTCAACAAGTTGGCCTTCTTGGTCAATCAAACCATATTTGATATTTGTTCCACCGATATCAATTGCAACGTAGTGTGTCATAAATACCTCCTTATGGATTAGAGGAAGCGCTCCTTGGTTTCACGAATCAAGGCTGCAGCTGCTTCTACAACTGGACGATCGTCTTCAGTCACTGGTGTCAATGGTGAACGAACAGAACCAATGTTAAGTCCTTCATTGATTTTCAAGACTTCTTTAATGACACCATACATATTTCCATGTGCAGAAGTGAGTTTACCAATGATAGCGTTGATAGCATACTGTAATTCACGCGCTGTTTCCAAGTCTTTGTCAGCAATCAATTGGTTGAGTTTCAAGAAGAGTTCTGGCATAGCACCATAAGTACCACCGATACCAGCTTTAGCTCCCATGAGACGACCACCTAAGAACTGCTCATCTGGACCGTTAAAGACGATGTGGTCTTCTCCACCAAGGCTCACAAAAGTTTGGATATCTTGAACTGGCATAGAAGAGTTCTTCACACCGATAACACGTGGATTCTTCAACATTTCTGTGTAAAGGCTTGGAGTCAAAGCAACCCCTGCCAATTGAGGAATGTTGTAAATCACGTAGTCTGTGTTTGGAGCTGCAGAACTGATATCGTTCCAATATTTAGCAACTGAGTATTCTGGCAAGCGGAAGTAAATTGGTGGAATCGTTGCAATGGCATCTACACCCAAGCTTTCAGCATGACGAGCCAGTTCCATGCTATCTTTAGTATTGTTGCAAGCAACGTGAGCAATGATGGTCAATTTACCTTTGGCAACTGCCATGACTTCTTCCAAGATTAACTTGCGGTCTTCAACGCTTTGGTAGATACATTCACCAGAAGAACCATTGACATAAAGACCTTGAACACCTTTATCAATGAAGTATTGAACCAAGGCACGAGTACGCTCTGGACTTACTTCTCCTTGATCATCATAACATGCGTAGAAGGCTGGAATGACACCTTCGTATTTTTTAAATCTGACATAGATTTTCTCCTAAGATTTCTTTTTTTCTGCTAAAAGCAGGATTTATTCTTTACGTTTTTAGTATACACCTTGTAAAAAACGCTTTCAATATCTTGTATACACTTAGATTTTAGTTTCGATATGAATTTTGAAATGTTTATGTCTTGAAAGTAGTTTCATAGACAAGTCATCTTATTGGTATTTTGCGAAAATTTTCTCCATCAATCCAGTCTGGATAAAAACTAATAAGCCAAACCCAAAGAGTAGGAAGGCTGAGCCACCTAAAAGTAAACTGAAGGCGGACAGATAAAGAACCATCACAATAAGAAAGAGAATAGCTAACATGAGGAAGAACCAAGGAAAGTTAAAACTTGCCAAGATAAGTCCTTTTTGCAGCACTTCTTTCCAAGTTAAATCATAGCGCGCAGCGATGGGATAGCTAGCCAACATCACGATAGTGAGGAAGATAAGAACGCCTAGACAGATAGCTTTCACCATTTGGAAAGGCATAGCTGTCTGCCCCCAAAAGAGATAGAGGTCTAGAAGGCTTAATGAGACGATACCCAACTCAAGCAGACCTAACTGAAGACCTAGCTTCAGATTTTGCTTGAAAGCTCTTAGATAGATTTTAAAGACAGGCACACGTCTACTCTTCTTAATCTCAAACATAGTCTCGTAGAGGCTAATTTTAGCCACTCCAATCGTCACGATGGGTAAACAAGAGATGACAAAAAGAAGATTGGCTGTCACGATATCCAAGACTTTCTCACTAAAACGCATGAGAAAGTTATCTGTATCAAATGCTGCCTTGATAAGGCTTACTCCTTTTTGTGCCATGTTTGCTCCTCCTGATTTTTTAATCAATCAAAATTTTAAAGAGATATTTGCGAACCTTCTCTTCCATACCTGCATAGCCATTTGGCTGGTGTGGTTCTCCTGGAAAGAAAATTGCAAAATTGTGATAACCCAACAAGAGTGGGTAGTTTTCGTGACAATGAACAAAGCCAATGTCACTCGCTTCGTCGAATGCTACTGCTTCATCTTTGATACGTGAACCGTAGCTCGAATATTCATGTCCTTCTACCAGCAAATGCAAATCTGCATAGTTCTTATGATGCTCAAATTGATCATTTTCAGATTGATTGAGGACATTTTCCTGAACAACTAGAAAGACCTTGTCCCCGTCAATTTCATACTTACCTAATTCAAAAGAATCCTTACGATGTTGATAGAGATAGTCGATAGCCTTGTCTAGATTGGGATGAATTCCTTTGTAAAAGGTGATGTTTTTCAAATCGTCAAAAATCATACTCTTTCCTTCGTTTCTGATAGTTAACTAAAATCATTCTTAAGTTGATAAGTGTCTAACAAAATCTCTATGGTCAGCAAATACCCAACATTTTGTAGACACTTATAACTCTATATTCTCTTATACTCAATGAAAATCAAAGAACAAACTAGAAAGCTAACCACAGGCAATACTTAAGTATGGCAAGGTGACGCTGACGTAGTTTGAATTCGATTTTCGCAGAGTACTAACCTTTGACAGCTCCCATAGTGATACCTTGTGTGAAGGATTTTTGGAAGACTAGGAAGACTGTTACGATTGGCACGGCTGCAAGAGCGGCACCCGCCATGATCAAACCATAGTTGGTTGCCATTTCAGCCTGCATGGTCGCAACCCCGAGTGAAATGGTCAAGTTTTGACGTGAAGTCAACATTACCAACTGCATGAAGTAGTCGTTCCAAGTATTGATGAAGGTGAAGATTGCAAGGGCCGCAAATCCTGGTTTCACAATCGGGAAGGCTACGCTCCAGAAAGTACGAATCTCACCACAACCGTCGATTTTAGCTGATTCAAGCAATTCTGTAGGGATATTCTCACTAAACTGTTTCATGAGGAAGACCCCGAATGGCCATCCAATCAAAGGCAAGATAACGGCCCAGAGAGTATCGTGAATTCCCATGAAGTTGACGATACGTACCAATGGTACAAGGACAACTTGTTTTGGAAGCGCCATAGCAGCGATAAAGATAGCAAATAGAATGCGTTGACCGTAAAAACGTTTTTTAGCCAATACATAACCTGCTAGAGAAGAGGTCGCACAGACTAAGAACATGGTTACTAGCGAGATAAACACAGAGTTCCACATCCATTGCATAGCAGGGTTTTGCACCATGAGTTGTTGGAAGTTTTCCATGGTTGGCATTTTAGGGAACCACTGAGGAGGAATAACGATTGTATCAGGTTGTGATTTGAATGCCCCTGTCAAAATCCAGTAGAATGGAAAGATGAACAGCACGGTCAACAAGAGCAAGATAATAGTTGAAATAACAGTGAAAGCTGTTAAAGGTTTCTTTTGTGTAGATTGCATAGCCGTCTCCTTTCTTTAATATTCTACGTCGTTTCCGAGTGCTTTAAATTGAACAAAACTTACGATCGCAATCATGACTGCCAAAAAGACACCAATTGTGTTGGCATAGCCGTATTCTGTCAATTGGAAGGCTTTTTCGTACAGGTAGTACATCAAGGTACTTGTTGAGTAGTTTGGCCCACCAGATGTCAAAAGCTGAATCAAGGCGAAAACTTGGAATGAGTTGATTGTTGTGATGATTGCAATATAAAGAGTTGTTGGAAGAAGGCTTGGCCATTTAATCTTCCAGAAAACTTGAAATTCAGTTGCACCGTCTACACGAGCCGCTTCAACCAGTGAATTGTCAATATTCCCCATAGCAGCGATATAAAGGATAATCGGCTGACCAACTGAAGTTGTCAAGAGGATAATCATAATTGCCAGTAATGCCCAGTGTTTATCTCCCAACCAAGAAATATTCTGGCTGATGATATGACTTGATTTAAGGACAAAGTTTAGAATCCCTGATAGTGGGTCATAAATCCATTTCCAAACAACTGTTACGGCAACACTACCTGTTACAACAGGAAGGAAAAAGACGAAACGGTAGAAAGATCTGGCAATAGCATTTTGATGGTAGGTTTGCGACGCCACAAAGAGCGAAAAGAGAACAACAATCGGTACAGATCCAACAACCAAAATAACTGTGTTAATCAAAGATTTTGTAAAAACAGGATCTTTAAACATACGGATATAGTTATCTAAGCCCACAAATTCAAAACTAGTCATAGAGTAGTTAAAGAAACTTGTGATGAAGCCCATAATCATTGGTACTAAAACGAAGACAACGAAGAAGAATAAAACTGGCGCTAGGAAAGCATAAGAAATAATAGTTTCTCTCATACGAATTTTATTAACTTTCACTGTCGGCACCTCTCTTTCAAATAGAATAATTTTTTGACTTTCTTGAACTGTTTTAAAATCAAAATGAAATTTTTTAAGATTCGCTTATGTAAGAACTTCATTTTAATTTCGTGACAGTTCCTTACATCTCAAACAAAATCCTCCCTTTTCTTACATAGACTATGCACAGGGAAAAGGGAGGGATCAATCTGATTTAGTGCTTATTGTTTTGTAGCTTTTTTAATTGTTTCATTAGCTTTTTCAGTGAAGGCTTTCAAAGCGTCCGCTGGTTTTTCGTCACCATTTGATACAGATTGCAACATTGGGAACCAAAGTGTTCTCATTTCAGCAAAACCATTGATAGTGTTGTAGTATGGTGAGTAGTATTTAGTCCAACCACTGATTGTTTCCATACGTTTGTCTTCATAAAGTTTGCCAAATGAAGTACGAACTGGGAAGGCACCTGTACGAACAACGTCTTTTGGACCCCATTCTTTATCATCCGCAATAAATTGGATGAATTTCTTAGATGCTGCAACTTTCTTGTCGTCTTTGTTGTTGAATACTGCAAATCCGTTTACAAGGTATTCAAGAGCTGGTTTGCCTGAATCTGATGGGAATGGTACTTCTACTACTTCTACTTTACTTGCTTCCAAGAGTTTAGCTTGGATACCGTTTTGAGCTGGTGCCCAAAGGATTGTGTAAGATGTTTGACCGTTGGCAAAGTTTTGGATATCTGCTCCACCGTCAAATTGTGAACCGTTGTTCAACAAACCGTCTTTGATCCAGCCAGCTGCTTTTTCAAGACCTTTGACGAATTTAGGATCATCAGTTGTATATTTTGTTACATCTTTATCTGTTACAGAACCGCCGTAAAGGTTTGAGATGAAGGCACGTGTTCCTTGGTCTCCCCCTTGACCAGAACTGAACAATGAACCTGGTGTATAGCCTTTATCTTTAAGCGCTTTCAAAACTTTTTCAAAATCATCAGTTGTCCAACCTTCTTTTACAAGGTTTGCAACTCCAGCTTCTTCCAACATTTTCTTGTTCATAGCCATGTAGAATGGGGCTGAACTAATTGGATACATGTAGGCTTTATCTCCAGCTTTACTTGCTTGTACGATATTTTCATTGTTGACATCTTTGACAAATTCATCTGTGAAAATATCATTCAATTCAGCTAATTTACCATTTTTACCATATTGGATGATACGTCCTGGTGCGTCAAAAAGTACGTCTGGAGCCGTTCCTGCTTCGATAGCTGTTGTGATTTTTTCAGGACCTGACTTGAAGTCGATGGTTTCCAATTTCACTTTTACATCTGGATTTGCTTTTTCAAACGCTTCGATGATTGATTTTTCATATGTTCCAACACCGTCACCAGTTTTTTCTTGAGTGAAGACTGGGAATGCCCACCAAGTGATTTCTGTTTTTCCACTATCGCTACCAGATTTTCCAGCATCTTTACTTCCACCAGAATTACCACATGCAGCAAGGCCAAGAATCGCAGCACCCGCAAGTACTGTACAAGCTAGTTTTCTAAATTTCATTTGTATTCTCCTAATTTATAAGCGTATCCATATTGGATAATGAGTTCTTGCGTTTGTATACGTTTTCATTCCATCCTACGCATCCACCACTCTCCTCTGTTTTTAAATTGTGTTATTTAAGACCAGCAACGAAGCGTTCTGTAATCTCTTTTGGTCTAGTAATAGCGCCACCGACAACAATACCTCGCACTCCATATCCAAGGATTTGTTTGGCTTGTTCTGGTGTATGAATTTTCCCTTCTGCAATGACATCTACACCGGCATCACAGAGTTTTTTAATTAATTCAAAATCGGGACCATCCACTTTAGGACTGTAAGATGTGTATCCTGATAAGGTTGTTCCGACAAAGTCAATTCCCGCTTCAACAGCTGCTAGGCCTTCTTCAAAAGTACTTGTGTCAGCCATCAAGAGCTGGTTAGGGTATTTTTCCTTAACCTGACGAATAAACTCTTGAATCTCTAAACCATCGTAGCGTTCACGCTTGGTACAATCCAGAGCAATTACCTCTATATCAAGTTCTGCCAATTCATCAACTTCTTTCATGGTGGCAGTGATAAAGGGTTCTTGCGGTGGATAATCTCGTTTAATTATCCCAATTATTGGAAGGTTTGTGACCTCCTTGATTTCCTTGATATCGCGAACACTGTTTGCTCGGATACCGACTGCTCCACCTTGCTCAGCCGCTTTGACCAGCAAGGGAATGACTCCTCCCGCTTCTGTATAAAGCGGTTCGTGAGGAAGGGCCTGACAAGAAACGATGATTCCATCTTTGATTTGTTCAATCAAGGCTTCTTTAGTAATCTGTGGCATCCTCTTTCCTCCTTTTCTTTGTTCTTATGAGTTGATTATATATCATTTATGAAGCGCTTTCAATACTTTGTAGTAGGATAGATTACAGTTTCAAAAGTATTTTATAGAACAGCTGTTTCTGAAAGTAGTTTCAGGTAACATAAATATCCGTATATACAACCAAATGAACTAAAACTCTTCGAAAATCAAATTCAAACCACGTCAGCGTCGCCTTACCGTACTCAAGTACAGCTTGCGGCTAGCTTCCTAGTTTGCTCTTTGATTTTCATTAAGTATAAAACTAATAAGAATCACAATAAGCTCATTCATAAATGGTTACCTAAAGAAACTAAGAAAACGACTCCTAAAGAAGTCGCATTCATCAAAAATTGGATTAACAACTATCATAAAAAATGCTTGAACTACAAGTCTCCCAGAGATTTTTTTATTGCTAACTAACTTGAAATTTAGCGTTTGTATTTGAACGACAAGCCTAACACAGAGATGTTTTCTTATGTCTATAATTAGCTTTTATTTACTCAAGAAGTTCCAATTAAATTTCTTATAAAAAATTGTATAGCGATTTTGACTATTCTCGCTATGTTCATATAAAATTCCGTATTCTCCGTCACCTAAGTCTTGTAATGAATTATATGCAAATTCCCCACCTTGAATTAGATTATGCTTCAACCAAGTTAACTCGCCATTTTTCTCAACACGTGCCAAGTGAACTAGACCATCTTTTCGTTCGCGTCCTGGTCCAGCAGCATTGCTAAGAATAATATACTCTTTCCCATCATGCATAGTATGAATAGCTGACATTTGCACATAGGCATCTTTTACTTCTGGATAACGTTTGATTGTTTTCTCCCAAGTCACTCCACCATCTTTACTAGTAGCAACCTGAAGATCCCCAGTCAAGCCACGCATGAAGAGTTTGACATCACCATTATTTAATTGAAGAACAGTTGATTCTGTATTTTGAGCGCCACTATTATTCATATTAGACGAGTGGATGACACTATTTCCAACAGGTCGATTATCATTTGGGGCTTCTCCAGCATGCCAAGTTACCCCATGATCATCTGAATAAATTAGACGCGAAGACTGCGAACCACCTAAATGCGAAATACTGTTTGTTGTATAAGCTGGTACCAATATCCGTCCCTTATGCTTACCTGTACGTAATACAATACCTGTTCCAGGACCTGTTCCAAGGAATTTCATCCAATCTTGTCGAATCCCTGGTGTGATATCTTTCGGTGCAGACCATGTTTTACCATCATCATCACTATAAGACATCCATAAATAGCTAGTATTTGCAACTCTAAAAGGATTTTTCGTACTTTGTGCAAAGTAAACATTACCAATTAAATCCTTCCCTTTATACAAATCACCTTTGTCGCTATATCCTAGTTTTTTGGGATTTACTACAACATGATAATCTGTTTTTTGATTTTTAGAATTATAAACTTCACCATTTTCACGAATTGTATAATATCCTTTTTCGCCTGTTTTATATAAAATTTGATAAGTTTTATCCCCTATACGCTCGTATGCTTTTTCAGGTTTAGCAGGCATACCGAATACTGCTTTTCCTTCTGGGAACATATCATAAACCGAAAAGATTCTCTTAGTTTCCGGATCTTGAACTAATACCATATCAATATTTAATGGCGACGGAGCAGTTTTGTCTTTGGCATCTGGATTATCACGAAGATTAGAAATTGTTATTCTATCTCCCCACGTCTCTCCTCCGTCCTGACTTCGACGAACTACCATACCAATATCTCCCCAATCTGCGAATTGTAAACGTCTTTCATCCGCTCCGGCAATTAATGTGCCTTTATCTGTTTTTAGCAGTGCTGGAATTCGGTAAGTATTAATTCCATCCTTATTCAATCCACCATTTACACCACTTACAAAAACTTCCTTCTTCTCTGTAATTTTTGCACTTTCCGATGATTTCACTTCTAAATCCGCTACTTTAAATAATTGACTGCGTTTCCCTACTTCTTCAGGCGTCAAGGCACGATCATATACAGTCAGATTACGAACCTGAAGATTGGATCCCCACATTGTTTGGTTTGCTCTCTTAGTAGTTCCAATCTGAACCTGATTAACATCTGGCATATCTTGAATAAAACGACCAGATTTTGTATTTGTTCTAGATAAAACTCCATTGACATATAAACGAACTTGTCCATTTGGTTGGTCTACTTTTGGTCTTTCCACTGTGAAAGTAACCGAATTCCATTGACCAGGATTTACTTTAAGCGGTGCATCTGAATAACTTCCGTAGAAATGATTTCCATCAGCTCCTCGTGCTTCGACCATTGCAGTACCTTTATTAACAGACATACTGAAATATTCGTCTCTTTTCTTATCACTTGATACAGAAAAGAGATTATAGAATTGCGGAGCATTAGCATCTGGTTTAAACTCCATATGAATAGTCGCATTTTGAAGATGTTTCAACTTATCTAATGCTTCTGCCAAGTCAACTCTTTGCCCATTTCCAGCATTCGTAGCAAGGTCTTCTTTTTCAAATACAGTTTTAACATTCTTTAAATCTCTGGCAAAGTAATCACGTGGAGGAAGCACAACGTCATCTGCACTTCTAGTTTTTCCTGGAAGATTCTCTGTTTTTTCTCCTCTTCCTGCATTTGATTCTACTGGAAAATTTCTAGAATTTCCCCCTTGATTAATTGGCACTTCTTCTTTCAGACTTTCCTTTTTAATTTCACCTCCATTAACAATTGCTGAAGCTAATTTGCCTACTAAATCCTTATCTAGTTGATTTAGTCCACCAGAAACTACCTCACTTACAGATTCTGATACTGACGCTCCACTTTCTAAAGGAGTTTCTACCTTTCTTACATCAATATTAGTTATAGTTTCTTGTGCTAAAACCGGCGTAATACCAAATAAAACTGATCCAATAACTACCGAAGCAACCCCAATAGTAAATTTTCTAATACCATATCGGTTTTTACGATTAAGAAAACTTTGATTCATATGACTCCTCCTACACTTTTAGTAAGCGCTTTCTTTTTTGGTTAAGATTTTTTTAATTAGTTGAAAAATTAAAATAGGAAAGTAATCTAATTGATGCAATTTATTATTCTCGATTAATACATACTCCCTAAGTAATTATTTTATTTCTTAAAATCTAGACTTTTATTTATTATACAATAAAATAATATATTTCTCTCTATGTTGATCTATAATAGATTCTATTTTTAGAAATATTTTGCTTTTCTGGTTTTTTTGAAAGTATTTTCAATTCCCATATACAAAAAGAGAGCTACTAGACTCTCTCATTCATCACTTCACATACTTAAAAGGGATATCACTACCACAAAGCCAGTTGTAGACTTGGTCGTTGACAAAAACATTCATGGCTTCATGAGCATACTCTGGCATGATACGATAGGCCTTATCGCAGGTCAAACGATTGTAAATCGCAAACTGGGTAATAGGATAGCAAACATCGTCGTCCAAGCCAGTAATCATCTTAACCTCATCTTGGATACGATGGGCAAGATTTTTCACATCGATATAGGCAAGGGTCGCCATAATCTCCTCCTCAGTTTCATGGAAGGGGTCGTGAAACTTGAAATAACGAAAAAGTTCGTCGTAAGCCTCGCTAGTATTCCCAATCTCAAGCACTCGTCTGAAGTCTGACAAGAAAGGATAGATGGCAACAGTTTTCTCAATTCGAGGATTGAGCGCCGCCGCAACCAAGGCTAGAGCTCCTCCTTGTGAGGCACCATAGCTAGAAAGTCGCTTCTCATCCACCTGAGGCAGACTAGCAACAATTTCAACCAACTGGTAAATGTCCAGATAAACATCCTTATAAAAGAGATGCTCCCGACCTTCCACAGCACCACGGATAATATGTCCTTTAACTGTATTTCCTATAGGAGAACGTAAGCCGTCTTGCGAATAACCTGACTGGACCCGCACATCCATGGAGACAACACCGTAACCAGCTACGGTGAAGGACAGCATATCGGCCCAGTCCCAGCCACGTCCCATATAACCATGGAAATGGAAGATTAGTGGAACCTTCTCCTCACTTTTTGGAAGAACGACGCGCGCATAGACCTTGCCTTCATTGGTTCCTTCAAACGTTAACTCATAGCACTTGACTTGAGGAATGTGGAAATTTCTTTCCTCCAAGTGGTAGGCTGGAAGAGTTGAAACTTTTTTCACCTCCTCATCCCAGAAAGCATCAAAGTCTTCTGGAACCTCATCCCTGCCTTTATAGGTCTTGATTTCTTCTAACAAAGCTGGATTTTTCATAATATACTCCTTTTATTTTGTAATCGCTACCACAACTGTAGCATATCTAAGAAAGCAATGCAAGAAAGAAGGGTAATACTCTTCGAAAATCTCTTCAAACCACGTCAACGTCGCCTTGTCGTACTCAAGTACAGCCTTCGGCTAGTTTCCTAGTTTGCTCTTTGATTTTCATTGAGTATAATATAGAAAGTGAATTTAGATTTTATTTCTTCAAACCTACTGACTGAAAGTCTAATAAATTGAATCTAGAATAGTACCAATCAACTTCTAAAGTATTTTTAGAAATTAATGTGAATGCCACAGTTGATTTGTCTACAGTTTATCTCAATATACTATAGTTTCAATGGAGATTGAATAGAGAATCACACACCAGAAAGCGAGGTAACATCATGAAAGCAATAGGTACGCAAATATTACAGACAGATCGTTTAATCTTGCGAAGATTTGTGGAAAGTGATGCAGAAACCATGTTTCAGAATTGGGCTTCGTCTGCTGAGAATCTGACCTATGTTACTTGAAATCCCCATCCTGATGTTGAGAACACTCGAAACTCAATTCGTAATTGGGTTGCTTCCTATGCCAATCCCAACTATTACAAATGAGTCATTTACCTCAAAGAAAAGCCAGAGCAAGTGATAGGAGATATCAGCATCATTGAGATAAATGAGGATGATTCCAGTTGTGAAATTGGCTATGTTTTAGGAAAAAACTATTGGAGTCGTGGTCTTATGACAGAGGCCTTAAAAGCTATCTTAGACTTCTGTTTTACTCAAGCAGATTTTCAAAAAGTCAAAGCACGATATGGCAGTCTCAACCCAGCTTCAGGTCATGTTATGGATAAGACTGGAATGTCCTATCTAAAGACTGTTGCAAATGGGGTAGAGAGAAAAGGCTATATTGCGAACCTTATTTATTATCAGATAAGCGGAGAAGACAGATAATCTTAAAATTTATTGCTTATCCGCTGTTCTTATTTTTTATTTACTATTTCATTTATCCTCTTTTTTCCGAATAAATAGATAGAACCATCGAATCTAGCAAAATTAGATTTTAAAATATGGTATAATAGAAGGAGGGAATGGATGATTCTCAGACATCCGGGCATCAGCCCAACCAATGACTTGGTTGCTAAGAAAATCTTTAGCAATCCAGAAATCACTTGTCAGTTTATCCGCGATATGCTGGATTTACCAGCTAAAAATGTAACTATTTTAGAGGGAAGCAATATTCATGTCTTGCCTTCCCTGCCGTACTCGGCGCAGGATTTCTATACCAGTATAGATGTTTTGGCGGAGTTGGACAATGGGACACAAGTAATTATTGAGATTCAGGTACATCATCAGAATTTTTTCATCAATCGCCTGTGGGCTTATTTGTGCAGCCAGGTCAATCAAAACCTCGAAAAAATTCGCCAACGTGAAGGTGACACCCACCAGAGTTACAAGTATATTGCTCCTGTTTACGCCATTGCAATTGTGGACAGCAACTACTTCCAAGATGACTTGGCTTTTCACAGCTTTAGTATGCGCGAGGACACGACAGGTGAGGTCTTAACTATCACAAACAATGGACAGGAACACCATCTAGTCAAGATGGCATTCTTGGAACTCAAAAAATACAGAGAAACCAGCAAAGATAAGGTTCGCAAACCGTGGTTGGAGTTTTTTGGGAATAAACCCTTTACTCAGGAACCCGAGCGAGCCATCAGCCAGGCAGACCAACTGCTGGACTACAAGAGCTGGTCCGAGGAGGACAGGAAGATGTTTAGTCAACTACGTATGCGAGAAGAACAAGCCTTGTTAGCGCAGGACTATGCCTTGGAACAAGCTAGGGCAGAAGGGATTGAACAGGGACTGGAGCGTGGGAAAGTTGAAGGGAGTTTGTCTATGCTATTGAATCTAGTCCGTCAAGGCCTTCTGACAGCTGAGGTTGCAAGTGAACAATTAGGAATGACCGTCGCTGAGTTTGAAGAACTATTGAAAGAGCATCATAAATAAGAACTAAAAAATATAGAGAAACCAGCAAAGATAATATTCGCAAGCCGTGGTTGGAGTTTTTTGGTAACAAGCCCTTTACCCAACAACCTGAGCGAGCCATCAGCCAGGCAGACCAACTGCTGGACTACAAGAGCTGGTCCGAGGAGGACAGGAAAATGTTTAGTCAACTACGTATGCGTGAAGAACAGGCATTATTGGCTCATGATTATGCCTTGGAAACTGCTAGGGCAGAAGGGATTGAACAGGGGTTGGAACGTGGTATTGAACAGGGACTGGAGCGTGGGAAAGTCGAAGGGAGTTTGTCTATGCTATTAAATCTAGTCCATCAAGGTCTTTTGCCTTCTGAAGTTGCCAGTCAACAGTTGAGTATGACTGTCGCTGAGTTTGAAGAACTATTGAAAGAGCATCATAAATAAGAACTAAAAAATACAGAGAAACCAGCAAAGACAAGGTTCGCAAGCCCTGGTTGGAGTTTTTTGGGAATAAACCCTTTACCCAGCAACCCGAGCGAGCCATCAGCCAGGCAGACCAACTGCTGGACTACAAGAGCTGGTCCGAGGAGGACAGGAAAATGTTTAGTCAACTACGTATGCGCGAAGAACAAGCGTTATTGGCTCAGGATTATGCCTTAGAAACTGCTAGGGCGGAAGGGATTGAACAGGGATTGGAACGTGGTCTTGAGCGTGGGAAAGTTGAAGGAAGGGAAGAAGGGAAACTTTTTGCATTTCTGGATATGGTACGCCAACATGTTTTAACTTCCGAATTTGCAAGTGATCAATTGGGTATGACTGTCGCTGAGTTTGAGGCGTTATTGAAAGATTAAGACAATCACAAATAATGGACAAGAAAACCACCTAGTCAAGATGGCGTTCTTGGAATTAAAAAAATACAGAGAAACCAGCAAAGACAAGGTTCGCAAACCCTGGTTGGAGTTTTTGTAAATCATTTAATCAATGACAGATTTTTCCGTAATAGATGGAAGAATCTGTTTTTTAGTTATGCTAGATGTGGGCTCTGAAATAGTAAGATATAGTGTATTGAAATAAGATATGAACAAAGAAATTAGGAAAGTCAAATTATAGTTAAATGAAATAAAAACTGAACAAATTGATTGCGGAATTCAAGCTAATTTCTAGCAACGTTTTAGAAAACTCGGTGGACTATTTCGGATTCAATCTACTATAATTTCTAGAAATTTTTTAGAATCCGCAGTGTGCTATTTTAGATTCAATAAATTGTGCTTTTAGAAACAAAAAAAGAGCATTTCCGCCCTTTTTCTCCTGTTCAATCTTATTTTGTTGCTTCTTTCTTTTGGAAAGTGGTTTGGTAATTTACTTTAATCGTTACGGTCATGTGAGAGTCCTCGTTTCTTTTTGATGACTCTAGTATAAGGGTCAAACCTGAAAGCTAGCTTAAGATTTCCTTAGAGAAAGCTTAATCTAGATATTCTTTCTTTTCCAAATGAAGGGCAATCATGCGCCACTCTGGATCCTCTTGCCATCCTTCAATAGAACTAATGTAACTGGCCACTTTTCTAGCTTCTTCTAAAATCGGAAAATCTTCGATAATATCAGCTACTTGGAACTCTGGAAGACCTGACTGTCTGGTTCCAAAAATTTCACCTGAACCACGCATTTTCAAATCTTCTTCGGCCAGGACAAATCCATTGGTCGTTTCTGTCATGATGCGCATGCGGTCTTTCCCAGAATCCGTCTTAGGATTGGCAACTAACACAGCATAGGACTGCTTGTCCCCCCGACCGACACGACCTCTGAGCTGGTGAAGTTGGCTAAGCCCGAAGCGATCGGCATCCATGATAATCATAACAGTCGCATTGGGAACATTGACCCCAACCTCGATAACCGTTGTAGAAACCAGAATATCCGTTTTTCTCTCTTTGAAATCCTGCATTATCTGGTCTTTTCCGTCACTCTTCATCTTACCATGTAGAAGAGCCACCTCTGCCTTACCCGCAAAATGAGCCGTCAGCTCCTCTGATAAAGCAATGGCATTTTTCAAATCCAGTGCTTCAGATTCTTCAATCAAGGGAGAGATGACATAGGCTTGAGAACCTTTTTGAATTTCCCCCTCTAACCAAGTCAAGACCTGAGGCAGTTGCTCATGTTTGATCCAGCGTGTCACAATAGGCTTCCGTCCTGCTGGCATCTGGTCAATAATGGAAACATCCATATCTCCAAATGCTGTGATAGCCAGCGTCCGTGGAATGGGAGTCGCCGTCATCATGAGGACATCTGGATTGTCGCCTTTTTCTCGTAAAATACGCCTTTGCCCCACACCAAAGCGGTGCTGCTCATCGATGATAATCAAGCCAAGACGAGCATAATCTACCCCATCCTGAATCAGAGCGTGGGTTCCGATAATCAAATCAGCCTCACCCTTAGCAATAGTCTCCAAGACTTCTCTCTTTTCTGCAGCTTTCAAGGAACCTGTCAAAAGAGCCAGTTTCAAGTCTGGAAAAAGGTTCTGTAAACTCTCAAAGTGTTGCTCTGCAAGGATTTCTGTTGGCACCATGAGAGCAGCCTGATAACCAGCTGTCACCGCCGCAAACATAGCCAAACCAGCGACTACCGTTTTCCCGCTCCCCACATCTCCTTGCAAGAGACGATTCATGTGGTGATCCGACTTCATGTCAGTTAAAATTTCCTGCAAACTCTTTTCCTGAGCTGGAGTCAGGGCAAAAGGTAGGCTTTCCTTGACTGTTGTCACTTTTTCCTTAGACCAATTCAGAACCAGACCGCTTCCCTGAACTCTATTTTCAGACTTGAGCGTCTGCAACTGCATTTGGAAATAAAAGAGCTCCTCAAACTTGATACGGCGAAGAGCCTGCTTATATTCTGCCAAATCCTTGGGGAAATGCATAGCACGAACTGCCTGACAACGGGACATGAGTTTGTATTTGTCCAGCAAGGACTGGGGAAGATTTTCCTCAATCAAGAGGTCCAGTCCCTGATCAAAGGCTGTCTTGATAACTTTGACCAGACTGGCCTGACTGATTCCCTGAGCCAAGCGATAGACAGGTTGGAGGTCATCTTCCACCTGAGCCAGGACCTTCATCCCAGTCAGACTAGCCTTGGCGCGGTCCCATTTTCCAAAGACGGCAAGAGTTGCTCCCAACTCTATCTTATCTGCTAGATAGGGCTGGTTAAAGAAGTTCACCGCAAAAACGACTTCTCCCTGCTTGAGGCTAAAACGCAGGCGATTGCGCTTGAAACCATAATACTGGACACTGGCAGGAGTCACGACTTGACCAGATAGGACTGCCTTCTCCCCGTCCTCTAGTTCCAATACTTGCTTAGTTTTGAAGTCTTCATAACGGAAAGGAAAGTAGAGCAAGAGGTCTTGCAAGTTTTCAATTCCTAGTTTGGCGTATTTTTCTGCTGACTTTGGTCCCACACCAGGTAAGACATGCAAGGGTTGATGTAGATTCATGCTCCACTCCTTTCTTTTCTAATAATATTCTCTCGGAATGCGGTCGCTGAGAAGACAAACCACTTCATAGTTAATGGTTCCACGGTAGGTCGCTACCTGAGTAGCTGTGATCTCCTTGCCCCCATTAGAACCAATGAGGGTGACTTTGGTTCCTAAGGGATAAAGCTTAGGCAGACGAATGGTGATTTGGTCCATCGAAACCCTGCCTACGATTGGGCAAGCTTGGCCATCTACCAAGACAGAGAAATTCTGCATGTCACGTGTCCATCCATCCGCATAGCCGATTGGCACGGTCGCGATGACTTGCTCGCTATCCGCTTGATAAGTTGCTCCATAGCCCATGCAAGCTCCAGCTGCAACTATCTTGACATGGACCATAGCAGACTCCAAGGTCAAGGCCGGAATCAAGTCATAGGGTAAGTCCAAGACCGCTCCGCTAGGGTTAAGACCATACATAGCATCTCCCATACGGACCGCATTGAAAATAGTCTCTGCATGCCAAAGAGTCGTTGCAGAATTGCTGGCATGAACCAGCTCTGGAAGACCTTTCATACTGGCCAAAATAGTTTTAAATCTCTCTAACTGGGCATTAAAGTAAGTATCTGATTCCTCGTCTGCAGTAGCAAAGTGGGTAAAAATCCCTTCAACACGAGCACCATGTTGTTGGAGCAAGTCTTGAGCTTGCTCAGCCTCACTAGCCTCTCGAAAACCAATCCGTCCCATTCCTGAATCAATCTTGAGGTGGACTGTCAAACCAGCTAACTCTTCCTCTCTAGCTATGAGTTCTTGAATCCACTCCAGTCCAGCCACAGTCAAGGTAATGTCGTATTCTTTAGCTAGAGCAACAGCTTCGATTTCAGAAACTCCTAAAATGAGGATTCGTTTGCTGAGTCCAGCCTGTCTGAGTTCAATAGCTTCATCAATATTCGAAACGCAAAAGCCATCAACATCATCTTGAATCGCCGTGGCAACGGCAACAGCCCCATGCCCATAGGCATTAGCCTTGACCACTGCAAATTTGAGCGTTCCTTGAGGGATATGAGCCCCCATTTGCTGAATATTTTGTCGAATAGCTCCCAGATGAATCAGAGCCTTAGTTGGTCTATGCGGACTAGCTTTCATGATTTTCCTCCAAAATGACACTGGCTGTCACAAACTGATCTGTGTGGCTGATAGACAGCCAAATCTTTCCTGAAAATGGTGACTGACTAAAATAAGGAGCCCCGCGTTCATTATTCAAGACTTCCAAATCCTGAAAACCGAGCTTGCCAATACCAGTTCCCATGGCCTTGGAAAAGGCTTCTTTAGCCGACCAGCGACCAGCCAAATATTCTATTTGCCTGCGCCCTTTAAGACTGTTAAACCGTTCCATTTCCTTAGCGGTCAGCACGCGCTTAGCAAAACCTTCATGTCGTGTAACTGCGCTTTCTATCGAAACTAATTCTTCGATGTCAATTCCATGTCCAACTATCATTCTCATCAAAAGGAGTTGAGATTCCCCAACTCCATCCTTTTCACTTATTTTGTCAAGGTAGCATAAATCTCTTCTACCAAGGCCTCTGTATTTTCCCAACCTAGGCAAGGATCGGTAATGGAACATCCAAAGACCTCTGGTTGGTTTTGACGACCATCTGCTAGATAAGATTCAATCATAAAGCCTCGAACTGTCTTTTTGATTTTCTCGTTCCAATCACGATTTTGCAAGGTCTGGCGAACAATTCGAATCTGCTCCATATATTGCTTGCCTGAGTTATCATGGTTGGTGTCGATGAGAATAAAAGGATTTTCAAGTCCCATTGTCTCATAACGTTCAATGGCATTTAGTAGGGTTTCATAGTAAAAGTTAGGCTCATTTTTCCCATATTCATTGACTGCTCCACGAAGGATTACGTGTGCCAAAGGATTTCCTGAAGTCTCAACTTCTTGGCCATGAAAGAGGAAGGTCTGTTTATTTTGAGCAGCATAGATACCGTTAAACATGACTCCGAGATTTCCTGAGGTTGGATTTTTCATCCCGACCGGTGCATCAATTCCTGAGGCCACAAAGCGGTGCTCTTGGTCTTCCACAGAACGAGCCCCCACAGCATGGTAGCTGACCAAATCATCTACCAAGATCAGATTTGACGGATAAAGCATCTCATCTGCTGTTGTCAAACCAGTCTCTGTAATCACGCGGTAGTGCAACTGGCGCACAGCCTGCAAACCGTTAATCAGGCTTGGAGCCTTAGAGGTATCTGGTTGGTGAACCAAACCTTTATAGCCGTCTCCATTGGTGCGAGGTTTAGCAGTATACACACGCATAACCATGAAAATCTTGTCCGCCACCTTCTTTTGCAAGGCAGATAAACGGCGAGCATATTCCAATACAGCTTCTTCATTATCAGAAGAACAAGGACCAATCACCAAAAGGATACGGTCATCTTCTCCTGAAATAATGTCTGCCAATTCTCTATCACGACGCTCCTTTAGTCGCAAGGTTTCCGCAGACAATTGGGTTTCTGCCTTGATTGCTTCAATATCGATTTCTTGACCTTTTTCAATAAATGCCATCTTATTCTCCTAGCGTTTGGTAGATTTCTCTGACGAGGACTTCCGTATTCTCCCAGCCAAGGCAAGGGTCTGTGATAGACTTGCCAAATACTTCCGGTTCGTTTTGACGGCCGTCTTCTAGATAAGACTCAATCATAAAGCCACGAACGTACTGCTTAATTTTTTCATTCCAATCACGGTTAATCAAGGTCTGGCGAACAATTCGAATTTGGTCCATATGTTGCTTACCAGAATTGTCATGATTGGTATCGACGATGATAAAAGGATTTTCCAAGCCCATTTTCTCATACTGGGCAATGGTATCCATCAAATTATCATAGTAGTAGTTAGGAATATTCTTACCATACTCATTGATTGCTCCACGAAGAATGGCATGTGAAAGCGGGTTACCAGTTGTTTCCACTTCTTTTCCTAGGAAAAGGAAGCTTTGTTTATTTTGAGCAGCATAAATCCCATTAAACATAACATTGAGATTTCCAGAAGTTGGATTTTTAAACCCAGTCGCGAAATCTGCTCCACTTGCCACAAAGCGGTGTTGCTGGTCTTCAACAGAACGGGCACCAACCGCCATGTAAGAAATCAAATCATCCACTAGCGGTAGATTTTCAGGATAAAGCATTTCATCAGCTGTTGTCATACCTGTTTCCGTGATAACACGATAGTGAAGATGGCGAACAGCTTTGATTCCGTTGATAAGACTAGGCGCTTCTGTCGCATTAGGCTGGTGAATCAAGCCCTTATAGCCATCTCCGTTGGTACGGGGTTTAGCAGTATAAACACGCATAACCATAAAGATACGGTCTGCTACTTCTTCTTGCAAAGCTGCCAAACGCTTAGCGTACTCAAGAACAGCTTCTTCATTGTCAGATGAGCATGGCCCGATTACCAAGAGAATCCGCTGGTCTTCTCCACGTATAATGGCTTCTAGCTCTTGATCGCGCTGTGATTTTCTCTCCAAAGCTTGGCCTTCTAATTTTGATAAGGCACGAACTTCTTCAATATTAATTTTAGGACTTTTTGCTGTAAATACCATAACTCATCTCCTTATAAATCAAACGGATACCAAGTAAAAATTTACTTTTCACAAGGTATCCGCCTCTAAACTATCTCATTTTATTGTCTTTTACCGTGACAGTTTTTAAACTTCTTACCAGAACCACATGGGCAAAGTTCATTCCGTCCAATCTGGCTCAAATCCAGATTTTCAGGCATATTTGCTTGGTGGGCAGCGATATTGCGAGTCGCTGTTGTACTGATATGGTGTTCTGCTTGTGGTCTTTCTTGTTCATGAATTTGTGCTTTCATCATCAAGCGTGTCACATCAAACTCAATCGAACCAATCATGTCATTAAACATACGGAAACCTTCTGCCTGATACTCAACAACAGGGTTGTTCTGAGCATAACCACGAAGTCCAACCGCGTTACGCAATTGATCGAGGGCATCGATATGATCTGTCCACTTGTTATCTACCACTCGTAGAATCAAGACTTTTTGGAATTCTTTAACTGCTTCTTCATCGCGTAGTTTTGAAACCTGACTATCGTAAACCTTCAAGGCACGTTGGAAAAGCTCTTCCTTGATGGCCTTATCAGACAAGCCAGACAAGTCTTCCATCGTAATAGAATCTTCTGGAAGCAAGTTGTACTTAGCAAAGTTCAAAATTGCTTCTAGTTTTTCATCTTGTTTTGCACGCGCATGACCATCAACGACACGACCAATCGTGCGTTTGATCATAGCCTGAATTTCAGGTGCCAAGTCACGGTCTGCAGTGATGACATCGTAACGTTGAGCGTAGATAATCTCGCGTTGTTCACGCATGACATCATCGTATTGAAGGACTTGTTTACGGGTATCGTAGTTATTTCCTTCGACACGTTTTTGTGCTGCTTCAACCTGACGTGTCAACATACGAGACTCAATGGCCTCTTCAGACATGTTCAAGCGTTCAAAGATTCCCTTCAAGCGTTCAGAACCAAAACGTTTCATCAAATCATCTTCAAGAGAGAGGTAGAATTGTGACTCACCTGGGTCTCCTTGACGACCTGAACGTCCACGAAGCTGGTTATCGATACGACGGCTTTCATGGCGTTCTGTACCAATCACACAAAGTCCACCCAATTCACGAACTCCTTCACCAAGCTTAATGTCGGTACCACGACCGGCCATGTTAGTCGCAATGGTAACAGCACCACGTTGACCAGCATTCATAATGATTTGGGCTTCTTTATAGTGGTTTTTGGCATTCAAGACTTCGTGAGGCACGCCAGCTGCGACCAATTTCTTAGAAATGTAATCACTAGTTTCAACCGCTACTGTACCAACCAAGACAGGCTGACCTTTTTGGTAACGAGCCTTAACGTCTTCGACAACCGCCTTAAACTTAGCCTCGATACTTGCATAAAGAAGGTCTGAGTGGTCAATACGTTGAACAGGACGGTTGGTTGGGATTGGAATAACACGAATGTTGTAAATTTCACGGAATTCTTCTTCCTCAGTCTTACCTGTACCCGTCATACCTGACAATTTCTTGTACATACGGAAAAGGTTTTGGTAAGTGATTGAGGCAGATGTCTTGGTTTCATCCTGGATTGGCACACCTTCTTTAGCTTCAATAGCTTGGTGCAATCCATCAGAATAACGACGACCTTCCATGGTACGACCTGTAAATTGGTCAACGATCAAGATTTCTTGCTCTTCGCTCACCACATAGTCAATATCGAGAAGCATGATGTAGTTGGCACGAAGGGCATTATCGATAAAGTGAGTCAAAGCTACGTTTTCGATATCATAGAGGTTTTCAAGCTTGAAGTAGCTTTCAGCCTTGTCAATCCCTGAATCAGACAAACCAATAGTTTTAGACTGCACATCGATGATGTAGTCGTCTTTGTCCAAAGATTTTACATAGTGGTCTGCCATGTGATAGAGCTGACTAGTTTCAACCGCATTAGCACCTGATACGATCAAAGGTGTACGGGCCTCGTCAATCAAGATAGAGTCAACCTCATCGACCAAGGCATAGTTAAGCGGGCGTTGTACCATGTTTTCAGCACGAACGACCATGTTATCACGAAGGTAGTCAAATCCGATTTCTGAGTTAGTTGAGTAAGTAATATCACACTCATAGGCTTCTTTTTTCTCCATTGGAGATTTGGCAGCCAAGTTAATCCCTACTGACAAGCCAAGCCATGAGTACAATTCACCCATTTCAGTCGCGTCACGTTCGGATAGGTATTCATTGACCGTAACTACGTGGACCCCTTTACCTGAAAGGGCATTGAGGTATACTGGCATGGTCGCAGTCAAGGTTTTTCCTTCCCCTGTACGCATTTCTGGCACGTCACCATGGTGAAGAACGATTCCTCCCATGACCTGAACCTTATATGGGAAGAGACCTAGGACACGTTTGGCACCCTCACGGACAACCGCAAATGCTTCATAAAGCAATGAATCCAGTGATTCTCCATTTTGATAACGTTCTTTAAATTCAACTGTTTTTGCTTTTAGTTGGTCATCAGTCAAAGCAGCCATTTGGTCTTCGTATTTGAAAACCTTGTCAGCCATCTTTTCCAGACGACGGATTTCTCCTTTATCATTTTCGATAATTGTTTTTAAAATATTAGCCATGTTTTTCCTTACTTTAAATTCCGAATATTTTAGAATGTTCTTTTAATTTTAGCACAATTACTGATTATTTTCAAGGAAGAATCCCCATTTTGAAAAGGAAAAAGAGGCTAGTTTCCAAGCTAACCTCTCTGACTTTTATGATGATTTAATTGCCAACAAAAATCGGCAAAATCGCAAATAGGATAAATAGATTTATCCAAAGAGAAAAACAGCAGATCAATCCAAAAACAAAGAGACTGACTTTCTTGGACAGCAAGGCCATCAAAATAGACAGAATACCAAAAACTAGCAAGACTTTCTGTATGCTGAAGAGGTCAATCTTCCCCCCCCAGAATCGGACTGCCCCAAGGAAGAAAGAAGAAAGCAATCCAGATCAACAGAACGAAACCAATATAGACCTTAGAATAGCGTGTAATAAATGATTTTAGATGTTCCATAAGCCACCTCCTAGGATTATATATCCTTTAAATATTGTATATGTCCATTTTCGACAACTAATACATCTGTACAAAGGTCTGAAATATCTTCCGATATGTGCGACGTCAGGATAACCAGACCATTTTCTTTTTTCAGGTAAGATAAAATGACCTGTTTGGTTAACCTCACACTCTTCTCATCCAAAGCATTCATAGGTTCATCGAGAAAGAGTATAGATGGTTCGGCAATAAAGGCTTGAATCAAAGCCATTTTTTGTTTCGTTCCTAAGGATAAATGACGGTATTCAATGTCTTCAAATTCCTGTAAATCATAGTATTGAATCCAATAGGCAATTCTTTTTTCCGTAACTTTAGATGAAAAATACCTTAACAGTTCCAAATTTTCTCTCAGGGATAAATGGGATAGAAACTCTACCTTTTCAATTAAAATCCCTGCATCCTGAATATAATGATTTTTTACCCCGTAAACTTTGCCATCTTGAAGAACTTTTCCTTTGTCAAGCTTAATATGACCAGCAAGTACCTTTAAAAGGACCGTCTTTCCAGATCCATTATCACCTTTAAGGCCATAAATTTTTCCTGATTGAAAGACCAGATTTAACTGATTTAAAATAGATCTTTTCCCGTAATTTTTCTGTCCATTTATAATTTCAAGTCTCATCGTTTATCCTTTCTTAAATTTCTCTTCCAAGCGACTAACAATCAAGATAACTAATAAACTTAAGAGTCCTAAATACACTGTTACAATATGATCCATCATCCATTCTTGTCCCACAAATGCTAAAAAATAGAGAAAAAAGGAAAAACCAGCGCCTACACTAATAAGTGCTATCAGATAAGACAGTAACAAATACAAGATCATTAACTGAGCAAGTAAAAAGAAGAGAGCAACTGTTTTGAAATGAATTCCTAGAGGAAATAAACCAAGGAACCAGACAAATAAATCTTGAGTAAAAAATTTAGAAATGACAACCAATCGTTTCCTTGTATAATCGAAAAAGGAGCTTGATTGATAGCGAATCAAGTGATGGTAATGGTCTGCCAAATCACTTTCAAGTAAAATGACAGAGAGCCATCCTACCATGAAAATAGAAAGGTTTAACAAGAGTTTGGGGATTTCTAAATTCACTTCAGAATAGTCATTATAGGAAAAGATTGAAATCAATTCTCTCTTAAAAAAGAGAAAAATATCCTGCTTTTGAACCGCTGTTGACAATAGATAGTTGGTCAAAATCATCATCAGAACTATACGAAGTAGTAAAACGATCTTTCTCTTTAGCAAAATATTGTTAAAATTCTTAAACATTATCTTCATATTTTTCAAGCACCATATAAGGGACAATATAAAGGATATAAGGAGTAAAGAGTTTTATCAAACTTACATCCCCATAGCTAGCTTGCATCAAACTCGTCATAGGAACCATATAGTACGGCAAGATACTATAGAGTAGCATAGAACCAAGCCAAAGAAACATCAAATAGGCAATTGCCGAACGAGTCACATTCCCTAAATAATCAACTATTTTTAAAAAATAGACCGTATTGATGAAGATACCGATTAGAAGGACACAAGTAAAGAACAAATACCTTTTTATCTCTCCATCTAGAAACCTTTGTAAACTACTTCCATCAGAAAATAGAGAATTCCATTCCAGAGGCGAAAAAGTCCCAAAGAAATAGGTTATGATTGCAATTGTCAGCACAGCCACTAAATATATCACACAAGGGATACTTGCGACTTGAAAAGTCAACTTTCTTTTTAACCCTTGATAACTCACTTCTCTTCCAATACTCAATCGTAAAACTTTCTTTTTCAGCTCAACATATTGAAAACCTAGCAAAGAAATGATGATTGGAATAATAAATGATTGATAAAAGCCTAGATTGAACTGGAGAATACGAAAATCTAACGCTGATTTTAATAAGTCATTTTTAATTGCTTGTCCATTAAATTTGGCTAGATCAGGCGCATGAATATCAAAAAAGAAATAAGTCATCAAAAAATCACGATAAACCAAAGCAAGAAAAATCAAAGTAAGCAAGATATAAACAAATTTATGCCTTGCCAAAGTTAAGAGAGGAATCTTCATAAGCCACCTCCTACAAATAGAAAGTAATATAATACTCAATGAAAATCAAAGAGCAAACTAGGAAACTTGTACTTGAGTACGGCAAGGCGACGTTGACGTGGTTTGAAGAGATTTTCGAAGAGTATAAATCAATGCTTGCCTCCTTTAGACTTCCCTAGCTCCCGTCTCAAGCGAAGCATTTTTTTGAAACAGAAATAAGTTAACCTATTCAGACCAATAGCTAGCAGAATAAAAAGAAACCAAATGCCCCATAACTTGATATCTGTCACATTTCTCAAGACGATATTGAAAAACAGAACTGAAATAACTGTCCAAGCAAGGCTAAAAAGAGCATAGAGGGGGATGTAAAACCAGTAAAAATAGTAAAAAATTGGGAAAAATTTACTATCTCTATCGGCCTTTTCAATCCAGCTGAAAAAGTAAAACCAGGGAAATAAGATTATCAATTTAAACAAATGTTTCATCACCAGCCCCTCTCGATTTGACAGCGCTTTCTTTATCTTCATTCTATCAAAAAAATCTGGAAATGTCATTCCAGATTCTGCTTTTTTATTTACGTTTTCTTGCGATGAGATGAATCGGTGTTCCTTCAAAGACAAAGGCCTTGCGGATTTGATTTTCCAAAAAACGTAGGTAAGAAAAGTGCATAAGTTCTTCTTCGTTGACAAAGATAACAAAGGTTGGTGGTTTGGTTGCCACTTGGGTCGCGTAGAAAATCTTGAGGCGTTTCCCTTTGTCTGTCGGTGTTGGGTTGATGGCAATGGCATCCATGATGACATCGTTCAAGACAGCTGATGGGATACGTGTATTTTGACTTTCACTGATTTGCTTAATCATCTCAGGAAGTTTGTGGAGACGTTGCTTGGTCAAAGCGGATACAAAGATAATCGGTGCGTAAGGCAGGTATTGGAACTGCTCACGAATATCTTCTTCCCAGTTTTTCATAGTGTGGTTGTCCTTTTCAAGTGTATCCCACTTATTGACCACGATAATCATCCCTTTACCAGCTTCGTGGGCAAATCCAGCGATACGCTTGTCGTATTCACGGATACCCTCTTCCGCATTGATGACCATCAAGACCACATCTGAACGGTCAATAGCACGCATGGCACGCATGACAGAGTATTTCTCGGTATTTTCATAAACCTTACCAGACTTACGCATACCAGCTGTATCAATCATGGTAAACTCTTGACCATCTGTATCTGTAAAGTGGGTATCAATAGCGTCACGCGTTGTTCCAGCAACAGGACTGGCAATGACACGGTCTTCTCCCAAGATAGCATTAATCAAGCTTGATTTTCCAACATTGGGACGACCAATCAAGCTAAACTTAATCACATCTGGATTTTCTTCTTCATATTCATTTGGAAGATTTTCTACGATGGCATCTAGCACATCCCCTGTACCGATACCATGGACAGATGAGATAGGCAGTGGTTCACCCAAACCGAGGGCATAGAAATCATAGATATCATTTCGCATCTCAGGGTTGTCCACCTTGTTAACTGCGAGGATAACTGGTTTATGGGTCTTATAAAGCTTACGGGCCACGTATTCGTCCGCATCGGTAATTCCTTCCTTACCAGACACTACAAAGACGATAACATCGGCTTCTTCCATGGCAATTTCTGCCTGGTGCTTGATTTGTTCCATGAAAGGAGCATCGACATCATCGATTCCTCCTGTATCAATCATGCTAAAAGAACGATTGAGCCACTCACCCGTTGCATAGATACGGTCACGTGTCACTCCTTCGACATCTTCTACAATGGAGATTCGCTCACCAGCGATCCGATTAAATAGGGTTGATTTCCCAACATTGGGACGTCCTACAATGGCAATAGTTGGTAGGGCCATAATTTCTCACTTTCTACAATAACTTCTTCTGTTCAAGATTTTTTCTAGTTGAGCTTGGTTCAGCTTGACCAAACTGTTCTGCTAGGCGCTGACTCCAGCTTGTTGTCGCACGCGCCCCAGCATAGTCTGCCTGTACACGGTCATAAGCCTCAATCACATCAACTGTTTGCTCCTCATATTCTTCCTCAAATACCACTTGATGCAATGGCAAGCGAGGTTTGACTTCATGTTCCTCATTTGGCACACCTAGTGCCATCCCAAAGACAGGATAGGTGTAGTCAGGCAGGTTAAAAAGCTCTGCCACTTCTTCTGACTTGTAACGCACCAAGCCAATAATGACACCACCATAGCCCAAGCTTTCAGCTGCCAGCAGGGCATTCTGTCCAGCAAGAGCCGCATCGACCGAACTAATCAAGAGACCTTCCACACCTTGGGGTTGGAATGAATCGGTATGAAGCTGGGCTCCCTTTTCTGCTCGGTTCAAATCTCCGACAAAGAGAAGGAAAACAGCTGACTGTCGAATGGCTTCTTGAGGTACCAATTCATACAAGGCATCTTTCTTTTCTTGACTTCGGACTACAATCACAGAGTAGGATTGGAAATTCTTCCAAGACGAGGCCATCTGAGCTGCTGTCAGGATTTCAGTCAAATCCTCCTGAGGAAGGGCTTGCTCCTTAAATCTTCGAACAGACTTATGAACTTTCATCAGTTTAATCGTTTCTGTCATCGACGGTTTACTCCTTCTAAACGAGTCTCCTCAGCCAAATAACGGATGCGTTCCATGACGCGTCTAGCTTCCCAGGTTTCGTCATTTCCATTTTTCCCTTTAGCGAAATGCAGCTCCAAATCTTCAAAGTTGAAGTTGGAGGTAAAAAAGGTCGGTAAATTTTCCTGCATTCGATATTGAAGAATGACTTGCAGGATTTCATCACGTACCCAAGCTGTTGATTGCTCGGCACCAATATCATCTAAAATCAGGACTTCAGAAAGCTTAATCTCATCCACCAAGGTCTTGACATTGCCATCACCGATAGCATTTTTGACATCAATGACAAAGCTAGGATAGTGGAGCAGAGTGGATGAAACACCGCGTTTTTCTGATAAATCATGAGCCAAGGCAGCCACCATGAAACTTTTACCCACACCAAAATCTCCATATAGGTAAAGACCTTTTCGAATAGCTGGATATTGCTCCACGAAGGCTAATAGCTTTTCAAAAACTGGCAAGCGACCCAAATCATCCAAGTCTACTTGAGCCAAACTAGCTTGCTTGAGACTGGCTGGCAGATTGATTAACTTGAGACGGTTCTTAATAGCCGCTTCTTTTTCAGCTGCGATTAGTTCGGGAGTTTCTTCATAAGAAACATCCGCATAGCCATGATTCATAACCAAAATAGGCTTGTAGCCTTTGGCAATATAATCCGTATCACCACGAAGAAACTTGTCTCTCTCGGTGATGTATTGATTAAACTTGGAGATACTGCGATTTAATTCCTCTGGAGTCAAGGATTCTTGCTGGATAAAGGCCGCAACATCAGGGTCCTTCATGATTTTCTGGACCAAATCTTGATAATGAAAACGGCTAGGTTGACGTTTGAGTACGTCTCCGACACTTTCCATCTAATCTCCTCCTTTTTCTAATCGAGCTAATAGTTCTTGTTTCTTACGTTCTAGTTCCAGACGAGTTTCCTCGCTGGTTTCATTTTTATAATCTGGATTGCTCCACTTGGGTACATTGGACTTGGTAGGACTCGTTTTACTGCCTTTTTGAGCCTGATTCTTCTGTCCTCGCTCACGGATTCGTAAGACTGCCTCTTCTGCCGAATGAATCTTTTGATAGGCATAGTCATTGGCTACCTTCATGGCATATTTCTCATTGATGTTTGCCGAATCTACCTTATTAAAGGTCAACAAGAGAATGATATTGATGACTTCGTCCAGCAAGCCCAAGCCAGCCATCTGATGCAAGAGTTCTCTTTCTGTTTGGGTAATGGTCCCCTTGCGTGTTTGCTTGATTTCTGCCAGGAACTGCAGGGCAGTTTTACTTTTGGCTTCCTTGATAATGGTTGCTTCCTTAGGACTAAAGTCAGAGGAAATCGGTTTTTGTGCGATTTTTTCCCGCATGCGTTTGGTTGAAATAACCTGGGAAACAGCTGTTGACTTAGCCAGTTGATAGGTTTCAAACCAAGTCCATTTCTTCTCCTCAGCAATGGCAAAGAGGTTTAAGACGTCGGACTGCTCATCCGCAAAGCGAAGCCCATCTCGAGCCATAAGCTGACGAAAATGGTCCAAGTCAAAATCGTTGGCCACTTTCTTCTTGAGACCAAGGTCTTCTTGACTTCCCAGTTCTGCCAAGTCTGGAAAAACTTGATTGAGTGAGACAGGTATTTCTTCTCCCTCAGCACTCTCAACTCTCAAATCCTCCACAGCGGCATCGCCAATTTTTTTCTCCAAGAGTCTACGATAAACAGGATGTTCCAAGAAATCCTGACTTGAAAGAGGAGCATGGATAACTATCTGATAGGTATCACCCTTTTGATAGAGGGTCAAGAGATTGAAAGCAGATAGGATTTTCAGGGATTTTATCAGTCTATCCATCCCAAAGTTGAGATGGTTAAGAATGCTTGAAAAGAGGTATTCCTTTCTACCATTATCCCAAAAACTGATTGTATAAAGATAAAGGCTCAGTGCCTCCTGACCGATAATCGGGAGGTAGCACTGTACCAGAGATGAGGTATCTTGTGACACCCGATTATTCTTTAGATAAGAAAAACGGTCAATTGGCTTCATTTATTTTTCCTTTTTCTTTTTAGAGGACTGGGTGATTTGTTGGAGCAAGCTCTCTAACTCACTAACATCCTTAAAACTACGATAGACACTGGCAAAACGCACATAAGTAATCTCATCCAACTCAGCCAACTCCTCCATGACGAGTGAACCAATGTCCTCACTTTGAATTTCATTTTCATTTCGACCACGGAGTTTCTGTTCGATACGATTGACTACCATGTTGATTTCATCACTTGACACAGGACGTTTCTGGGCTGAGCGGATAATCCCATTAAAGATTTTATCTCTGGAGAATTGTTCCCGCGTGCCATCTTTTTTAACAACCACTAAGGTTCTTTCTTCTACTCTTTCGTAGGTTGTAAAACGGTGTTGGCATTCATCGCACTCACGTCTTCTACGAATAGTGTTCCCTTCTTCTGCTTGGCGACTATCGATAACACTTGACTTGGTAGCCCCACATTTTGGACAACGCATCCTTTCCCTCCTTATCGTTTTCTTTTCATTATACCATTTTTTAAACGATTCCCAAAACAATTCTTCTTTTTGCTTGACAAGTTTTTTGTTTTGTTGTATTATTTAATTAAGACAAGAGGATAAAAGAAAGGAGACCAAGATGTCCTGGACATTTGACAACAAAAAACCCATTTATTTACAGATTATGGAGAAAATCAAGCTTCAGATTGTTTCCCATACACTGGAACCCAATCAACAACTTCCAACCGTGAGAGAGCTGGCGAGCGAGGCGGGTGTCAATCCAAACACCATCCAAAGAGCCTTATCAGACCTCGAACGAGAAGGATTTGTCTACAGCAAGCGCACAACTGGACGATTTGTGACTGAGGATAAGGAGCTAATCGCTCAATCGCGTAAACAATTATCAGAAGAAGAATTGGAACACTTCGTTTCCTCCATGACCCATTTTGGCTATGAAAAAGAAGAACTACCAGGCGTAGTCGGCGATTATATTAAAGGAGTTTAAGCCTATGTCATTACTAGCATTTGAAAATGTATCCAAATCATATGGAGCAACACCAGCCCTTGAAAATGTTTCTCTTGACATTCCAGCTGGAAAAATTGTCGGTCTTCTTGGGCCAAATGGCTCAGGAAAAACAACCCTGATTAAACTCATCAATGGCCTCTTGCAGCCAGATCAAGGACGCGTCCTTATCAACGATATGGACCCAAGCCCAGCAACCAAGGCTATCGTAGCTTATTTGCCAGATACGACCTATCTCAATGAGCAAATGAAGGTCAAGGAAGCCCTAACCTACTTCAAGACCTTCTATAAAGATTTCAATCTGGAACGCGCCCATCATCTACTTGCAGACCTGGGCATTGATGAAAATAGTCGTCTCAAGAAACTATCAAAAGGGAACAAGGAAAAGGTCCAACTGATTTTGGTTATGAGCCGTGATGCTCGTCTCTACGTTCTGGACGAACCCATTGGTGGAGTGGATCCAGCAGCCCGTGAGTATATCCTCAATACCATTATCAACAACTACTCCCCAACTTCTACCGTTTTGATTTCTACCCACTTGATTTCTGATATTGAGCCAATCTTGGATGAAATTGTCTTCCTCAAAGACGGAAAAGTCGTTCGTCAAGGAAATGTAGATGATATTCGCTATGAGTCAGGTGAATCCATTGACCAACTCTTCCGTCAGGAATTTAAGGCCTAAGCAAAGGAGATTATTATGTTTTGGAATTTAGTTCGCTACGAATTTAAAAATGTTAACAAGTGGTATTTAGCCCTTTACGCTGCCGTGCTAGTCCTTTCCGTCCCCATAGGAATGCAAGGACACTACTATTCTTATGTATCTTTCAAAGATAGCCAACCTTTCCTATTTATCTTTCTGGCTCTCGTCTTCGGTGGCTTGATAATTACACTGGGGATTTCAACTCTTTTCTTAATCATTAAACGCTTCAAAGGTAGTGTATATGACCGACAAGGCTATCTGACTTTGACCTTGCCAGTTTCTGAGCACTATATCATCACTGCTAAATTAGTCGGAGCCTTCATCTGGTCTATCCTTAGCTCGGCTGTACTGGCTCTAAGTGCTGTTATTATTGTGACTATAACGGTTCCAGAATGGATATCAAATTCTGAGTTGATTCCACTTGTAGGAACATACCTTCCTCAACTCTCTCTTATGGGGGTATCCTTCCTGCTTAGTACAATCTCAGGAATCCTCTGCATTTACTTGGCCATTTCTATTGGACAACTGTTCAATGAATACCGTACAGCACTCGCTATTGTAGCCTACATTGGAATCCTAATCGTCATTGGATTTATTGAAGTCTTCTTCAATACCAGTGCTAACTTCTATGTCAATTCACTTGCAGGATTTAATGATAATTTCTATATGGGAACAAGCATAGGTATTGTTGAAGAACTCATTTTCATAGCTATCTTTTATCTCGGAACCTACTATATCTTGAGAAACAAGGTTAATTTGCAATAGTTTCATAATCAAAAAGGATAACATCTCATCACAGAGAGGCTATCCTTTTTTCTTTTATCTCATTTTCTGTCTAACTTTATTCAAAAAACAAATCCTTTTAAATCTGATTTAAAGGTCTTGTTTAATTTCTCTATTGTGACACTATCATTATATTCCTTACATATTCTCATAGCTTTGGAACATTCTTTTTTACCTAACTCTACTTGATTCGTTTTTATAAGATAAATACCTTTTAAAAAAAGCAAATAAGTCTTTTCAAAATAATATCCTTGTCTGGTCAGTAAATTTTCTAAATCATCTATAAAAAATTGAGCGCTATCTAACAAATTATTTTTTAATAATAATTCTAAATTAAATAAATATAAAGGAATTACTCTATGTGTTCCCATATCTGTTTTTAAAAAATGTCGTGTTTTCTTGATTACCGCTCTATATAGTAAACTTATGGTTTTAGTGTTCATAAAAAACACCGAATTATAGAAAATTTTCAGTTCATACTCCATCCAATTATCTACAGAAAGCAAATACTTTATTAACTCATTACATTTAGATGCATTGTAAGGAAGGTTTGCAAGGCGATTAATCTGTTGTTCAGCAATCAACTTTATGTGACAATTGCATAAACTTTTTTCCTGCTTTTGTTTTAGTTCTATTTTCTTTATTAGTTCTTGTAACAAAATGATATCTGAAGAGTTTACAGCATGTTCTAGTTCTTCAAAAAAACATTCTTTTTTAGAATAATAGCAATGAACTAATTCTTCAAATTCCGAAAATGATATCCCCAGGCGATTTAATAACATGTAAAAATGATCAATAGATAATTTTGTAATCCCATTTTCGAAACGAGAAATAGTTGACTCACTAATCTTATCACAAGCCAAATCTTTAAGACGAAAATTTTTTGAAATACGAATATCCTTTAAAACTGCTCCAAAATTTTCCATACTATTCCTCTTCCATTTCTGCAAAAAATAAAACCTGTTTTTTTATTTGTGATATGATTATGATTATACAAAAATAAAACAGAAAGGACAATATGATTATGAAAAAAATTTTATTGTCATCAGTTGCTTTACTGAGCCTAGTGACATCACTATCAGTAAATAGTCCAGTTTCTGCTCAAGAATCTATTTCTCCCAAGGCTTATAGTCACTCTGACGGCAGTTGGATTCAATCGAATGGCCGTTGGTGGTATAAACATTCTGACGGTTCTTACACTAAAAACGGGTGGGAAAAGATCAATGAAACCTGGTACTATTTTGATAGTGAAGGTTGGATGAAAACAGGTTGGTTTAATGAGCATGGAAATTGGTATTATCTAGATGATAGTGGTGCTATGAAAACAGGCTGGTGTTTGATTTCTGGTAGTTGGTACTATTTAAATACTAGCGGTGTCATGCAAACTGGCCTACAGACTATCGAAGGACAACAATATTATTTAGCTGATAGCGGTGCTATGCAGACAGGTTGGCACAATATCGGAGATGATACCTATTTCTTTGCCACTAGTGGAGCAAGACAAACGATTAATCGCCGTGCTTTAGTTCTTGGTGAAACATCAACGATAGAAGTACCTATCGAAGACGTTAATACTATGGAAAAGGTTTTTAGCAACCAAAACTTTAGTAAAGTTGTTCGGTTCCCAGATAAAACTAAGTCCGAGATTATTGCAAAAATGCAAGAGCTTTTCAAATCTTCTAGCGAAAGCGATGTGAACTACCTTTACCTTACTTGTCATGGTGGAGAAGATGGAACGATAGCCATTGGTAGCGATAAAACATCATTTTCAGGTTGGGAATTAGCATCCATACTGAAACAATACAAAGGTAAGTTTGTTGTTATGCTGGATTGTTGCTATTCAGGAACGATTATAGATGTAGATAAGCCAAACAAAAAGGTTGCCTCCAAGTCTGAAAAAAGATTTGATGATCAAGCATTTTTGGCAGGATTTTCAACAGGAGATATAGCAAGCAAGAATGGCGAAATGCTTGATTCTAAATTCCTCGTACTATGTGCCTCTTGTATGGGTGAAGAATCGTATAGTGCGGTCGGAGTAGGTAGTCTTGCCACTAGATACTGGGCAATGGGTACAGGTTGGGATCCACTTCAAAATAGAATGATTTCGCCTATGGCAGACACCAATACTAACGGAAAAATTACTTTAGAGGAACTGTATCAATACTCTTATCCTCTAGTCCTTGAAGCTGCATCACAAATTCACGAAGAGCAACATGTATCAGTTTATCCAAAAAACAGTCAATTTGTTTTATTCAAAAAATAAGGAGTTCATAAAATGAAAATATCACAAAAAATCACACTATTTAGTTTGTCATTGGCAGGGTTGGCTATGTTTATTCTTCCTCAATCTGCCAAAGCTTTTGAGCTACAAGAGGTATGGCGTATTAAGGGTGGTGTTCAATATCAAGATGGTAAAATTCTTCGATTTAACAATGGCCATGACATAGATATCAAAGCCTTGGATTTGCCAACAACTGAGAAAATCGAGTGGAAAGTTACTTTAGATGGTCAAGACCAGACTGTCAATTTCCTAGCTCAAGAAGTGGATAGATCCAATATCGGTGAAGAAGGACGTTACCTGAATTTCTATGTTCCATATGGCTATAGAGGAGATATCAAGGTAGAGGCCAAGAGCGGAAATGAGGTGAAGACCTGGTCCACTAAAGTGGTTGATGATGTATATCATGACGGTGGAAAGAGAGGCTACTACCATATTAAAGAATCTAATGATCAATACACCTACCTTGATACCAAATGGGACTATCAAACCAAGACTTATACTGCCACCTTACCAGAGACTGTCAATGGTCAAAAAGTTTTTGCTTGGGCAGAGGAGTCTGGTGGTATGAAACTTGTAAAACCAGGAGTTATCAGTCATTCCTACAAGGGGGGAGGAGCCTTCAGAACACTTTATCCGATTGTAAAAGCAGAAAGCTGGCTAAATCGAAAAAATAGTGACGATGAAACCTGGTACTATCAAAAACAAGGTCAATTAGTTCAAAATTCTTGGGTTAAGGACAATGGAAGCTGGTACTTTATGAATGATAAAGGTGTCATGTTCAATCAAACTTGGCTCTATCAAGGTGGCAACTGGTATGCCTTTAAACCATCAGGAGCCATGATTGCTAGTGATTGGCTATATGATAATCACTCTTGGTATTACCTAAAAGACTCAGGTGCTATGGCAACAGGCTGGCTCAAAGATAGTGGCTCTTGGTATTACCTAAACAATTCAGGTACTATGGTAACAGGCTGGGTAAAAGATAGTGACTCTTGGTATTACCTAAGCAATTCAGGTGCTATGGCGACTGGTTGGGTAAAAGATGGCGGTCAGTGGTACTATCTTGCTTCAACTGGTAAGATGCTTCACAACACCTATACACCTGATGGTTACTATGTAGATGCCAGTGGCGCTTGGAAATAAGCTAAAGTATACATTTTATTCCATCAGCTATTAGTGCACCTGCTCAGACTAAATGTTATCAGAACTACAAGAAAAATCTATTTAATAATACAAAAAGCGAATCGAAACAACAAATTCTGTTTTGTTCGCTTTTTATTTAATCTGTTACATTTTGACATTGTCATTTAATTGTATATCCCCCAAAATTTACATTTTTATATGAAGTATTTAATAAAAAGGAGTATAATGACTTTAAAACTAATTACATGTATATCGATAAGGAGGGCAACTCTTTATGCTGAGAAGATTTGTTACCAAGAAGCACCTCGTACTTTACTTCTTTTCTATTGCCATTACTTGGCTGGAAGCAATTATCACGCCAGCCCTTGTTCAGAATATTGTTGCTAGTTTTACCAATCAAGAACTAGGCCTTCTTTGGAAAGTTTTGATTTTAGGAATCCTTGGTAATCTCATCCTCTTACTAGGTTTGGCTGGGAAACGCTATTACTACGCCCGTTTGATTACTGACTTCAAATATGGAATCAAGAGTGCTATTTTCAAGCGATTTTTAAACAGTTATGAGATTGATGAAAAGGATATTTTGTCTGACCTAGAAAACGACATCAAGCAACTAGAAGAAAACTATATCGAGCCAACGGTCATCATCATTTCTTCTCTTGGCTTCACAACTGTGTCCATTCTCTATGCCCTATGGACCAATTTTTACCTGGGCTTGATTTTCATCCTCTTCTACTCCTTTCCTGTACTCTGCAGTGCTATCGGATCAAAGCGATTGGATTCACTTTCTGAAAAGCGGTCCACTGTTAACCAGAGCTACTTAGCAAGCTTGACAAATTTTATTGGTGGTAGCCAACAAATTCGCCATTATCAGGGGCAAGACTACTTTTTTGCTCGCTATCAAAAGCAATTACAAACCAGTCTAGATGCCGAAATCAACTATGAAAAGCAACGCACTTTAAACAGTCTCTTGATCAATAGCATCGATGCCTTTTGTTCTGTCACACCAATCGTCATCGGTGGCTTTATGACCTACTATAATTATTTAGATGCGGCGAGTTTTGTGGCCATCTATCTAGTTTCCCATAATATCGGTTATCAATTCCAAGAGTTGGCTTACTTTACCAACACCCGAAAAGCGAATAGAACTCTTCTCAACAAATACCAAAAACTTTTGAGCCAGTCTAACTTCATCTCGCCTAGAAGCATAGAAAATATTTTCCCTATCCAGCTTAACACCATCTCCCTAGAAAAAGATGGGAATAGCCTCCTGTCTCCGATTTCCATGCACATTAAGCAAGGAGAAAAAATCGCCATTATCGGGGAAAGTGGCTCTGGTAAAACAACCCTACTCAATATCATTCATGGAGAAGAGACACCGACAAGTGGACAGATTAGCTTTGCTGGTCAAAACCTGTCACGTAAAGAAATCACAAGCTTTAGTTCCTATATCCTCCAAGATAGCCATTACTTTGACACACTATCTCTGGAAGACAATATCCTTCTGGGACTGGATAAAAATAAAGAGACTTTAAATCATATCCTCAAAAAAACAGGATTAGAACATTTGAAAAATCGAACGCTCAGAAATGATAGTCTATCTGGTGGCGAGAAACAACGCCTTGAAATCGCTCGCGCCCTCTACCATGATAGCCAGCTCATCTTAGCTGATGAGATTAAGGCCAATCTTGACTTGGAAAATAGCAGAAAAATTAGTGACTTGCTCTTCTCCCTACCTCAAACAGTCATTGAAGTCATTCACCACTACACAGAAGAGGACTTAAAACACTACGACCAAGTCATTCATTTAAGCAGAGAAAAGTAATGCTCTATAACATACGATTTTAAAAAGCAAGGAACTCAAATTCCTTGCTTTTTAACTCAATATCAAACTGGCTACGATAGGGCTGACAAAGACATAGAGAATACCGGTAACACCGATAGCCAAGCCACCCATGGCTCCTGCTACAGAACCGTATCGAAAGGCTGTGCCTGTTCCGACTGCGTGGCCTGTTCCTCCAAGGGAAAGACCAACAGCTACTGGATCATCTATTTTCAACCACTTCAAAAGGGTTGGGCCGATGACACTGGTTAAAATCCCAGTAGCCACTACAACGACCAAGGTCACAGTCGTCAAACCTTGCAATTTTTCTGTGATTCCCACTGCCATAGCGGTTGTTACTGACTTAGGAAAGAGAGAAATGGCTAAGAAAAAGTCCATGCCAAAAATCTTAGCTACAAGGGCTGTGAAAGAGGTATTGACAACTACTGCTAGCAAACTACCAAAGAGAATACTCCGAGCATGGTGCTTCATCAGATGAAAACTCTTATAAAGCGGAATCCCTAGAGCAACAGTCGATGGGACAATCAAGTTGTTCAGATAAACCCCACCTTGGTAGTAATCTTGGTAAGAAATACCCGTCACCTTTAGAAAGATGATAATGAAAACAGCTGACAAAAGCAAGGGCGTTGTCAAAGGATGGGGAAACCGCCTGTAAATCAGCATTCCCACCAGGTAAGCTAGGATAGACAGGGCAAGCCCAAACAGGGGATTGGAAACAAATTCACTCATTTGGCATCTCCTTTCTCATAATCTCCCTCAAACCGTCGTTTGATAAACTGAACCACCAAAGCAATGAGGATAATATTGATGACTGCTGCAAAAAAGATAATCAAAACAATTGGCAAAAGATAGGGAGCAATCACATCAAACTTCTCCATGATTCCCACTGCTGGTGGCAAAAAGAGAATGGTCATATTGGCCAGCAAGAAATTCCCCACCATGTTGACATGCCTAGTTCTCAGCCACTTGAATTGTAGGGCTAAAAAGAGAATAATCAAACCGATAATACTGCCTGGGATGGGCAAATGAAAGAAACTAGAGATCCCCTCTCCGATTAGAGAAATCACAAAGAGAATCATTAATTGAACATATAATTTCATCCTAAACTCCACGAAATAGACTTCTTGCATACCAGTTTACTCTTTTTTCAGAAAATTTCAAGGAAATGCACAAGGGATAATGAAAATTAGAAAGGAAAGGGGATACAAACAATTCTTGACTTGTGAAAACAGGCATGATTTAGGATAAAATATTCCAGCGTCCTTCTTGCCAGCATTCTTGAAAAGTAGTATAATTATTGCATGCGCAATCATCTTGTGATACAGAGACTGTCCGTGAATGGACTTTCTTCTATTTACAACTCTAAAAAGAAAGGAGATACTATGACCTATTTGGAAAAATGGTTTGACTTCAATCGGCGTCAGAAAGAAATTGAAAGTCTCTTGGAAGAGACCATTGCCCAACAGAGCGAGCAAAGTCTGACCTTGAAAGAGTTCTACCTGCTCTACTATCTGGACTTGGCTCAAGAAAAATCTCTACGCCAGATTGACCTGCCAGATAAGCTTCATCTGAGCCCGAGCGCTGTTTCTCGGATGGTGGCTCGCTTGGAAGCCAAAAATTGCGGTCTACTTAGTCGCAGGTGTTGTGATCAAGATAGACGCTCTAGTTTTATCTGCCTGACAGGTGATGGGCAAAAGACACTGGCCACACTACAAAAGGCTGTTGAAGAAAGCTTGGAAACTGGTTTGGATTTCTTGATTTAAGATGATTTTAGAAAAAAGTTGCGTGCGCAATCATTTTTCTTGACATTCTCTTTTACAAGGAGTAAAATAAAATCATCATTAAACAAAGGAGTTTTAAACATGATTGAAATTACCTATCTAGATGCCAGCAAGAACGAAAGAACTGTAACTTTCGAATCTTATGAAGACTTTGATCGTTCACAACAAGCTTGCCTTATCGGCGTCGCAGACTACTACCCTGTCCAAAAATTGACTTATAACGGTCATGATTTGGACTACCATGGGACTTATGGAGATGTCTTCTTCTACCTCATGAAACAAGATTTAAGCCAATATAACTAAAAAAGGAGAAATACAATGGCAAAAGCAATTACAGATGCAACATTCGAACAAGAAACAAAAGACGGTTTGGTCTTGGTAGACTTCTGGGCAACTTGGTGTGGTCCATGTCGTATGCAAGGTCCAATCTTGGATAAATTGTCTGAAGAACTTTCAGAAGATGTTTTGAAAATCGTTAAAATGGACGTTGATGAAAATCCAAACACAGCTCGTGCTTTTGGAATCATGTCTATCCCAACCCTTCTCTTCAAAAAAGACGGCCAAGTGGTGAAACAAGTTGCTGGTGTTCACACAGCAGAACAAATCAAGGCCATCGTTGCTGAATTGAGCTAATCGCACTAGAGACCAAGTACTTGCTTTGGTCTCTTTTTTCTTGCCCTTTGCCATTTTTCAAAAAATATGCTAGACTATAAGTAGAATATTACGATGTTTGGGACATGCCATCGCTAAAAAAAACCTCTACTTGGTATTTTTTAGCTCCCTCAAGGGAGCTTTTTGCGTGCTCTGAACATTTCCCATTTTGGAAGGAGTATTATGAAACGTCAATCAGCCTTGGTCGTCTTTAGTGGCGGTCAAGATTCTACAACCTGCCTCTTTTGGGCTAAAGAACACTATGAAACGGTCGAAGCCGTTACCTTTGCCTACGGCCAACGCCATCACCTCGAAATTCAAGTTGCTAGAGAAATCGCTAAGGAACAGGGGATTCGTCATCATATCCTAGATATGTCTCTGCTGGGGCAAATCACTGAAAATGCCCTGACCTCTGATATGGAAATCGAGCAAAAAGAGGGAGAGGTTCCCAATACCTTCGTTGACGGTCGCAACCACCTCTTTCTGTCCTTTGCGGCAGTCCTTGCTAAGCAACGAGGTATTAAAGATATCGTGACAGGTGTCTGCGAGACAGACTTCTCAGGCTACCCCGATTGTCGAGATGTCTTTGTCAAATCCCTTAATGTTACCCTCAACCTTGCCATGGATTACGACTTCGTTATCCAAACACCTCTCATGTGGCTAGACAAGGCTGAAACTTGGGAATTAGCCGACCAACTCGGTGCCTTTGACTATGTTCGTGAAAAGACCTTAACCTGCTACAACGGGATTATCGGAAGTGGTTGTGGAGATTGTCCATCCTGCCACCTACGTCAACATGGTTTAGATGTTTATCTCTCACAGAAAGGAGAAGCCTAATGTTTTTTGCACCCAAAGAAATCAAACGAGAAACTGGGGAGTCTCTTGTCTACAATCCACACAGAACCTTGGTATCAAAAGAATTTACCTTCGATGCTGCCCACCACCTCTTTCACTATGAGGGAAAATGCAAGTCCCTGCACGGCCACACCTATCATCTGCAGATTGCTGTCAGTGGATTTTTAGATGAACGTGGCATGACCTACGATTTCGGAGATATCAAAGCGATCTACAAGAACTACTTAGAGCCCCACTTGGATCATCGCTATCTCAATGAAACTCTTCCCTATATGAACACGACTGCTGAAAATATGGTTTACTGGATTTTCCAAACCATGAACCAAGAGTTGCCAGACGAGCGCGGTCTCCGTTTGGAATATGTTCGCCTCTATGAAACTCCGACTGCCTTTGCAGAGTTTAGACGGGAGTGGTTAGATGACTAGGGAACGTGTCCTCAAACTACCAGTTTTGGAAATTTTTGGCCCAACCTTTCAAGGCGAAGGCCGTGCAATCGGGCAGAAAACCATGTTTGTCCGCACTGCAGGTTGCGACTACCACTGCGACTGGTGCGATTCTGCCTTTACATGGGATGGCTCTGAAAAGCCAACTCGTATGACTGCTGACGAGGTCATTGCTGCCTTGGATAAATTAGGGAGCTACGACTATGTAACCCTATCTGGGGGAAATCCTGCTATCCTAGCAGCCAACATGGCTGAATTGGTCACTAAACTCAAGAAACGTGGTGTCACTCTAGCTGTTGAAACTCAAGGCTCCCGCTGGCAAAATTGGTTGAAAGACATCGACCAGGTTACTCTCAGTCCAAAACCTCCTTCATCCAAGATGGAAGTCAACTTTGAAACCTTGGACTTTATCGTTTCCCAACTTGATCCAGACAAGGTCACCTTTAAAATCCCTGTCTTTGACGATGTAGATTTGGCCTTTGCCAGAGGCATACAAGAACGCTACCAACCAGATGTTCTCTTTTTATCAGCAGGAAATCCTGAGCCCAAGGCTACGGGTAATATTGTCCAAGACCAACTGGACCGTCTCAAAGAACTCTGGGAACGCATCGCTGCCGACGATAGCTGGGGCAATGTCCGCGTCCTTCCTCAACTCCATACCCTCCTCTACGACAACAAACGTGGTGTTTAAGATTAGAAAGAAAAAATCATGTCACAACAAGAAGAAATGAAAAACCTAAGCCTACTAGGCAACAAAGAAACCAACTACATTTTCGAGTATCAACCAGAAGTCCTGGAATCCTTTGACAATCGTCATGTGGAAAATGACTATTTCATCAAATTCAACTGCCCTGAATTCACCTCACTTTGCCCAATCACTGCTCAGCCAGACTTTGCGACTATTTATATTTCCTACATTCCTGACAAGTTCTGTGTTGAGTCAAAATCCCTCAAACTCTACCTCTTTAGCTACCGAAACCACGGAGATTTCCACGAAAACTGTATCAACACCATCGGGAAAGACTTGGTCAACTTGCTAGACCCTCGCTATTTAGAGGTCTGGGGAAAATTCACTCCGCGCGGTGGCATCTCAATCGATCCCTACTACAACTACGGTAAGCCTGGAACTAAGTATGAAGGCTTGGCAGAACAACGCCTATTCCAACACGACCTTTATCCAGAGAAAATTGACAACCGCTAAACTCATACGAAAAAGCCCTGTTCCTCAAGCTGAGGAGCAAGGCTTTTTGTTTTTCAATTATTCTTCTGTTCCAAGGAAGTTTTTTGCAACGAGGGCTGCAAGAACTCCACCAACGATTGGGGCAAGGATGAAAATCCAAACTTGTTGAAGGGCTGCGCCACCTACCAAGACAGCTGGTGCCAAGCTACGAGCTGGGTTTACTGAAAGTCCAGTAATGTTCAATCCAACAAGAATCATAGCCATCAATGACAAACCAATTACCAAACCAGCAATCGCGCCATTTCCTTTACTTTCTGAAGTAACAGTCATGATAACCACAACAAACAAGAAGGTTGCGATGACTTCAAACAAGAATCCACCAAAGACAGTGACACCGTTTGCCAAGGCATTTTCACCAAGGCTAGCAGTTGACATGCCTGAGTTAGACAAGAGGAAGAATACCGCAGCTGACGCAAGGAAAGCTCCAACTACTTGTCCAAGGATGTAGTTTACAAGCTCTGAAGATGACAAACGTTTGTTAATAAACATAGCGATCGAAACCGCTGGGTTCAAGTGAGCACCTGAAATAGTTCCGATTGAGTAGGCTGCAACCACGATTGCCAAACCAAAAGCAAAAGCAATTCCAAGGTGTCCAAGACCATCAAGACCATTTCCAAAAACGACAGCTCCTGTTCCGACGAACACAAGCATGAAAGTACCGATTAACTCAGCAACAAATTTTTTCATTTTCTTTCTCCTTTGTTCAAAAACTAGATACTAGTCTATCAAAAGAGGGAAAGGGTTTCAAGAAAATTGATTGGAAATTTCAGGTTAGAATTCTGTAAAAACGGTAGTGATTATTTGAAACATTTTTTTCAAAGGTGTATACTAATAGCGTAGTTTTGATAGGGTTTACAAAACCCATTATCGAAGCTTATTTGTAAACCTTTGCTGTTCTTTTATGAACGTTTGAATGGTATCGTGAATACCAAGGAGGAATCATATGTCTAAAGTTGCTATTGTCACAGGTGCAGGTCAAGGAATCGGTTTTGCAATCGCAAAACGATTGGTTCAAGATGGCTTTAAGGTAGGAGTCTTAGACTACAATCCTGAAACAGCTGAAAAAGCTGTTGCCGAATTATCAGCTGAAAATGCCTTTGCTGTCGTGGCCGATGTTTCGAAACAGGCCGAAGTTGCACAAGCATTTCAAAAGGTTGTTGACCATTTTGGTGATTTAAATGTTGTCGTAAATAACGCTGGTGTTGCTCCAACTACTCCTCTTGATACAATTACTGAGGAACAATTTACACGCACTTTCGGTATCAACGTTGGTGGTGTCATTTGGGGTTCACAAGCTGCACAAGCGCAATTTAAAGCACTTGGCCACGGAGGTAAAATTATCAACGCAACCTCTCAAGCTGGTGTAGTCGGTAATCCAAATCTAACTGTTTACGGTGGGACAAAATTTGCTGTTCGTGGAATTACGCAAACATTAGCACGTGATTTAGCAGACTCAGGCATCACTGTTAACGCCTACGCACCAGGTATTGTGAAAACACCAATGATGTACGATATCGCTCATGAAGTTGGTAAAAATGCAGGAAAAGATGACGAGTGGGGTATGCAGACATTTGCAAAAGATATTACCCTAAAACGTCTATCTGAACCAGAAGATGTGGCTGCTGCTGTCAGCTTCCTTGCAGGGCCAGATTCAAACTACATTACAGGACAAACCATTATCGTTGATGGTGGTATGCAATTCCATTAAGATACAAGAAAAGAGGTTGGAAAATGATTTAACCTCTTTTATTAGTTTTCATTATTAGTTAGGAGGATACAATAGAAACTCTTTCAATAAATAATATTAGCTTATCCCTAGTATTGAAAAGACTGGATGGCTTCTTTCAAGTCATCTTGTAAACTATTTCTCTGGTCAAGTTGGACATAGACTTCCAACAGACAGGATCTGAAGTTGGAAAATTTATAAAAATCTTCCCTTTCTTCTATCGGAAAGTCAACAGCTTTTATCCAAGAAGTCACTTTCTCTTGCTCCAACTTCCCTTGTAAAATAGGTTCATAGATTACTCTTGCTAAACGCCAATCCTCATCATCTGTAAAGCGAATCGAAATTCTTTTAAATAGTTGGCCAAGTATATCAAATACTTCATGAACTCTGGTTTTAGGAAAGTCTGGATGACAAACCACCTCTGTCAGTAAATCGGCTCCATGTGCAAAAGCATGAACCCAACCGTACTGACTTGAAAAACCCGTTGTATCCTTTTCTTTTGAAAGATAGTGCAAGCCTTGATTTAAAAGGACATTACGAATTTCTGCTTTTAATCCCTGATAAAAAATCGATTGCTGGTTGGTATCCGCAGACAAGAGATTTGCATAAATAAGCGCCCTAAAAGAACGTTCAAGGGTTGGCAGACCTACCTTATCAATTTCTTTATTTAGTCCTCCATCAGCTAAGACAACCTCAGCAATGAAATGAAATTGTTCCTGTGTAAATAGCTCTTCCTGAATCCCTCTAGCAAAGTTTGTAAAAACAAGATCATCGCGAATTTCTGGAGAAGGATCTCCCAAATGATCAAGCAACCATTGGATTTCTTCCTCATGATAACTTGGTTTTTCTTCTGCCATTTTTCTAAGTAACTCTTGATACATGGGCAATACCTCTACATTTCTAGCAACTTGATATAATCTAGACCCCATTTCTCGACAGCATCTAAAACAACTCTGAATTCCTGCCCCACTTCAGTTAAGCTGTACTCAACTCGTGGTGGAACTTCGGCATAGACCTTTCGTTGAACAATCTTATCCTTTTCTAATTGACGGAGATGACGGGTCAAAATAGTTTGAGTAATCCCAGGCAATAATCTCTGCAATTCTTTAAATCGTTTGGTACCCGTACTCAACTGATAAATGATTACCAGTGCCCATTTCCCTGTTAAAACCCTCTGCGTTGTCGCAAATGGACAAATACCATACTCACTCACTTTATTTGTCATAAAATATCTTCTTTCTATTTTTTTAAAAAAATTTATCTTTTAGTATCAATAATAGTACTACTTTTGATACTAGCTATCGAAAAAGTGTCTACTTGTTTTTTTGTTTGTAACTGTTACAATTATATCATAAAAAAGAAATGGAGAATATATATGTCAACAAACTTAGAAATTTTCAACGCTTATAACCAAGCTTTAATTGCTGGTGACTTTCCTGGTGTCTTTGAAACGATGGCAGACGATATTGTCTGGCATCAACCTGGTAATCATAGTATATCTGGTTCAGTTGTTGGTAAGGACAAGCTAGGAACTCACCTGGCTACATTTGCTGAGAAAACTAATGGAACCTTTAAAGTGATAACAAATTGGGTTTCTGACAATAAGGATTTAATCGCAGCCAATGTTACTTTTCTTGGAACACGGGCTGATGGTACTGAACTCAATATGAACGGGATTGACCTCTTCCGCATTGAAGACGGAAAAATCAAAGAAGTTTGGCTCTTCTCTTCAGATCAAGCTGAAGAAGATAGCTTTTGGGGATAATTTAAGAGGCCAGGACAAAAAATTTTGATTTTAGGAATTCTTTATTATAAATTTTTAAAATCGATAGATTAGAAAAAAAGCGAACAAGACAGAATTCTGAGTGTCAGATAACTCGTTTTGTTCGCTTTTTATATTTAAGGTTAGACTTTTGTCCCAGACTCTTTTAATTTACTCTCCCAACTGGGCACTGTAGGCGATAATCTGGTCAACTGTGTCAGACAAGAACTGAATCGTATCACGAAGTGGTTTATCTGTTGAGATATCCGCTCCGATAATCATAGCTGACTCAAGCGGTGTCTTGCTACCACCTGATTTGAGGAGATTGAGCCAGTCTTCAGCTCCAGTTTCAGAATGTTTCAGATGAAGGTAACCTGCAGTCGAGATGACTAGTCCTGCTGAGTAAGTGTAACTATACAAGCCCATGTAGTAGTGAGCTTGGCGCATCCAAGTCAAAGCTGCATCGTCGTCAATCTCAATGGCATCTCCCCAGAAATCGGCCAAAACTTCCTTCATAATGCTGTTGAGCTTGCTTGCTCCAAAGGTTTCTCCTTCTTCAATCAATGTATACACCTTACGCTGGAAGGCTGCTTCCAAGAGGTGGGTAATAAAGTTATGGAAGTAGGTGTCTGTCAAGCGATGGGCAAGAGCGAAACGTTTTTGACGTGGGTCGTCAGATTGGTGCTCCAAGTAGTCACTGAGTAGCAATTCATTGAAAGTTGACGGCGCTTCGACATAGTAGGTCGACATGTGAGCATTGAAGTAACTCTGATGATTGTCTGAAAAGATGAATTGACCAGAATGGCCGATTTCATGAATCAAAGTATAGACATCGCTCAAACGACCTGTCCAGCTCATGAGGACATAAGGGTGCACGCGATATGGATCCGCCGCATAACCTCCGGAATCCTTGCCACTGTTAGCAGCAAAGTCCACCCAGCGCTCTTCTTGATAGCGAGCAACTTCCTGACAATATTCTTGCCCCAAAGGTTCTACTGACTTCATGACCAAATCATAGGCGTCGTCAATAGTCACTTGAGGATTAAGGGCGCTATCCAAGTCCAATTTCCAGTCTGCAAAAGTCATCTTTTCAAGACCATTAACCTTTGCAACATGCTTGAGGTATCTCTGAGCGACTGGCGCAAAATCCTTCATGATGAGGTTAATCTGGCGGTCAAACATGGCACGGTCCACTTCTTGTTCAGCTAGAAGATAGTCAAAAACAGAGTCGTAGCCCTTCATATCTGCCAATAGTTTTTCAGACTTAACCTGAGCTAGATAGGCTGCAGCAGCCGTATTTTGGTGCTTACGAAGTCCCTCTGAGAAGGAACGGAAGGATTTCTCACGAACCTCAGCATCCTCATGGTTTTGGTAGAAATTCTCATAGGTCACAAAGCTGTTTTTGTAGGTCTTGCCATGGGCTTCAAAGTCAGCCATTTCAAAATCCCCAGCTCGCATCTTAGTGTAAATATCCTGTGGACTGTAGAAAACTTCACCAAGATTGGTCAAGGCTTTTTCCACATCAGCCCCTAGATAGTGGGCTTTTTTGATTTTTGCCTGACGAATGGCAGCTGTTAAATGTGGCAATTTACCCAAACGGTCTAAGACTTCCTCATCAGCTTCCACCAAGGCATCGTCAAAGAAGGTCAGAGCTACGCTGGCGTCTGTTTCAAATTCCATCCCAGCTTGGGCAATATTGGCAAATTCGTCATTGCTATAGTCTGTCGTCTGAGGCATAAATCCATAGTTTCCAATATGGCTCATCTGAATGTAGATTTGTTCCAATTCTGCAAAGGCCTTTTCAAAATTCTCAAAAGTATGAAGATTGCCCTTGTAATCACGGCTAAACTGGTTGATGTCTTCGCGAGCCTTCTCGATTGCACGCAAGAAATCTTCACGATCTTGGTATAGGGCTGTTAAATCCCAAAGTTCCTTCTCTGGAAATTCTGAACGGTGTTTTTGTTCCATTTTCTTCCTCTTATTTCTCTAATTCTAATAAAACACTAAGGGCTGATAAAGCGTAAAGTGGTGCTGTTTCTGCTCTCAAAATACGAGGACCAAGACCTGCCAAGACTGCTCCCTTAGCTTCAAAACTCTCAATTTCTGCAGGTGACAAGCCACCTTCTGGACCAAAGATAAAGAGCAATTTGTCTCCTTTCTCGAGTCCAGTAACTGCTTGTAAAAGCGCAGCGCTTTCTCCTTCTTTGGCCGACTCTTCATAAGCCACTACGACGCGGTCAAACTGGTCAAGTTGGGCTAGAAAGTCTGCTTTCCTTTCAAAAAGCTGGATACTTGGAACAACATTACGCTTACTTTGTTCTGCCGCTCCGAGAGCAATTTTTTCTAGTTTTTCAACCTTTTTACCCAATTTCTTGCCATCCCATTTGGCAACGGACCAATCGGCAGGGAAGGCCCAGATTTGGCTGGCACCCAGTTCGGTTACTTTTTGAGTGATAAACTCCAGCTTGTCCCCCTTGGGAAAGCCGGATGCAATGGTCACTTGGACTGGCAGTTCCACATTGTCAGCCAATTCTTGGATTAACTCAAACTGACGGGCTTCCACATCCAGCACACGCGCCAAGCGCTTAATTCCATCATCAAAGACCAAAGTAACCTCATCATCTTCTTTCAAGCGCATAACCTGAAACATATGCTTGCTGGTTTCCTTGTCCTCGATGGTGACAGGAGAGACAGCACTGCCTTTGACAAAATACTGTTGCATGCTAGCCTCCAATCACACCTGAAATATCCTTGGTTTTCTTAAAGACACAGGCATTCCATTCCCCTTGAACCATGTGGGTTTCAAGGAAAAATCCAGCTGACTCAGCCGACTCGCGCACCATGTCCCACTTGTCCTTGATAATCCCACTCATGATCAGGTAGCCTTCGTCCTTAACCAAACGATAGGCATCGTCTGTCAGATGAATGAGGATATCCGCCAAGATATTAGCTACAATCACATCTGCCTCAATCTCAACTCCCTTAAGCAAATCTCCTGCTGCTACATGGATGTTTTCCATACCAGGGTTTAGCTCAATATTTTCCTGAGCAACACGAACTGCTACATCATCCAGGTCGTAGGCAAAGATTTCCTTGGCACCAAGCAGCGAGCTAGCAATGGAGAGAACGCCTGATCCAGTCCCCACATCTAGCACCGTTTCCCCACCACGAAGAACCTGTTCCAAGGCAAAAAGGCTCATCTTGGTAGTTGGGTGGGTTCCTGTTCCAAAGGCCATACCAGGATCTAGCTTGATAATCTTTTCTCCAGCAGTCGCCTCATAGTCTGTCCAAGAGGGAACGATGGTCAAATCATGAGTAATACGAGCTGGTTCATAATATTTCTTCCAGTTGTCTGCCCAGTCTTCTTCAGCCAAGGCAGTCGTCCCCATTTTTACCTCTCCCAAATCCATAAAATCAGTTAGTTCCGCGAGACGGGCCTGCAAGTCTGCCTCAACCGTTACTACATCAACCGTATCAGGGTAGTAGGCCGTCACTACAATTTCTTCCTGTTGCTCGACCTCTGGGAAAATTTCGCCAAAGCGATCCACATTCCCCACATAGTCCATGCTATCTTCAATCGCAACACCTTGCGCTCCCAGCTCAATCAAGAGATTAGAAACCAATTCCTCTCCCTCACGCTTAACTGTAACTTTTAACTCTTGCCATGTTTCCATATTTAAGACACCAAGCCCGTAAAACATAAGACCAAAATAGGAAATTCTCTGAAGACGCTTGTGTCTAAGAGAAGTTTATCTTTTTGGCACAGTGTTTAGGGCGAGTTCAGTTTAGAAATGTAACTGAACCATCCTTTCTAATCACTTACTTTTAAATAATCTTTTAATCTATCCTGCAACTGAGGGACAACTTGACTGGAACTAAGAAATTCCTCAACATTCATCAGCTGATAGCCCTGTCCTTCATCTCCAAATACGATACTGTCAAACTGAGCCTGTGTCAACTGACCGACTAGAAATACAGATTGTTTATCCGCAAAAAGCATACTTGGATAAACCTTACTCCAAAGCAGACAATCCTCAGTCAGATAAATTCCCAGTTCTTCATAAACTTCACGCGCCACGCACTCAAAAGGACTTTCATCACCTTCACGTCCACCGCCTGGAAGTTCCCACATATTGGGCCAGGGAATGCTTGCCTTATCATCGCGTAAGATGGTCAGGAGCCTATCCCCACAAAACAAAGCAATCTTACAGCCTGTGAAATCAGAAATCTCTATTTCCATATTAGACTCCTTCGGTTAATTCCTTTTCCAGCTCAGCTAACCAGTTTTGATAATAGCTTTTCTCATCCCGTAACATCCGACTGCTATTCATTTTCTGTCTAGCAATCTTCATAGCCTTGTGAGTTTGAACTACATCTTTCTTTACCTTAAATTGATACCAAGCTTGAATGACCTGCATATCTGCTGTTTTTAGAGATAAAAAGGATTTGACTCCTCGAATACTTGCATATTCTTCCGCCTTCTTATTATCTCCTTCCATCAGAGCAACTTGAAGAAGGTATAATTGAGAACTAGTTTTAGACATTGGATTGTCTGTTTTATCTAACACAGACTGAAACTGTTGCTTTGCAAGTTCTATATTATCATCCAATATGAATACCAACCCCTGAAGAGTCTGAACACTTTCTGCAAAACTCCCTCTCACCTCCTCATCAACAGGCATGATAAAGTCTTTTAAATCATATTCTTGAGGAGCTAGCAAGGTCTGGGCAGAATGCCTCAACATCAGGTAGGCGTATTTCGTATTTTCAGGGTGTTGTAGCAATTCCCAAATTTTTGCTCCATCGGTGATGCCGACTGGCAAAATGTTATTTAGGAAGAAAGACAAATTAAGAAAAATCCAAGTCCCTGCAAAATACCAGCTTCTTGTCAAAAATCCAAACACTATCGCCAATAATATCAAGCTGAGATGAACCATCAAGCCTCCTGAAAGCATCAGGATGATTCTTTGATCACTTTCATCCTCTTTTAAACCAATGTATTGAGCACCAACATTTTTCAGAATGGCTGTTCTACTAAGATGAAACCTGCCTAACTTTTTGGTCAAAATAAAATGTCCTAACCCAAAAGCCACCAGACGATAGCCTGTCAGATAACCACAAAATGCATGACCAAGCTCATGAAGAATCAAGATTACATACATGCTTAGAAAAGCAAAAGCATAACCAAAACTAAAAACTAATAATGCAGAATAGCCCAACTCTGCAAATGCGATGGTTCCACAAGCAAAAGCTAGCATAATAAAGACAACAGCTAGCACATAAACCAAATAAATCCCAATTTTCTTCATAAAATCTCCAACCAACTCCTAATATCTCGGATAAGGATAAAATTCTCCCTCTTCCAAGCCAACTTTTCCTTCTTCAAAGACTTCTTGGTTCCATTCCATGACGAATTCTTCTGCTTCTGGGTCTTCCAAAAAGTCCATGAGGGCATCTAGTCCAACCTCGGCAGTGTCTTTAAGGAATAGAGCAAAATAAGCTAAAAATTCACGAGAAAAACCTTTTTTAGGTAGGTAAGGAATAACCGTCAAATAGTCTTCCTCATTGACTGTTGATTTGGCAGGATTGTAAAAAAGCACTGCTTCCTCAAAGAGAATGTCATCTGACGAAACCTCTCCGTCTTCATCTACCATCTCCACACCTGCAGCGTTTTGCGCTTCCAATAGAAAACTCACTTCAACCGCGTGGTTACGCTTGTCCCAACTAATCTCAAAGTCAAAGGGAAAATTCTTCTCCAACTCTTCCTCTAAAACATCTAAAAATCCGTATGTTGCCATTTTGTCCTCTTTCTATGCGACTCTTTAATCGCCCCGATTGCTCGGAAATATGCTAAAATAGATACTACCATCTTACCACAAAATTATTTTATGTCCTAATTATACCATATTACCTCATTTAAACCCTTGGTATTAGTGATTTTCTTAACAGTCTGATTTCTTTATTTTTTCCAAAAACTCAACACAAAAAGCCCTCGAAAGGGCTAAGAAATCTATAAAATCAATAGACAAGTAACCAGCACAATTAGATGTGCTTTTTTATTGGCCATTCCCACGATGTCACACTTAATCTTATGCTTGTATTTTCTTATCTGCAATAGCGTCTGTCAAAGTCTGAGAAAAGTTAAGTCCCATTTCTCGTCCCAACTTATCTGCCCATCTTGGTATGGTCAAGGTCTTTTTAATTGGTTCCTGACTTCCTAAGTACTCTGATACATCAACAGATACCATAGAAATAAAAGATTTATCAAGGTCATAGGTTGACACGAAATCTTCATCATCTTTAAAAGGATCATTATCAATTAAAGACAAGCTATTGATATCTGATGGCTGGGGCAAATCTCCATCACTCTCTATCAAATCTGCGACAGTTATCCCTAACCACTCCGAACCCATAGCCAAAGCCTCAGAAATCCCCTCTCCTTGTGTAGCTGAGTATTCAAAATCCGGGAAATGAACAAAATAAGTCGCTTTTACCCCATCTGTATCATCATAATAAAATAAAGCTGGATATGTCACTAACATTTCACTACCTCCATATCAAAAAGCAGGGGCTGAATTTTACAACCCAGCTTGCTTTCTTATCCCTCTTTCAGTGTACTTATTCAGCTCACCATGAGGGATTGTGATAGGTCTTTCCCCTTGCTTCTCCATTTTAATATGGGAGCCTTTACCGCCTCTAGTCTTTATCCAACCATGAGCCGTAAGGAGTTTAACCATCTCTTTTTGTGTCATAGGCATAGCGCTTTTACCTCCTGACAACACCATTATAACACGTGCTACACGTATTGTAAAGGAGGATGATACTTATTATTCTCTCATACCAAAAAGCTCCTAGATGTGGTTCTAAGGGTAGCCAATTTATTCATGTCTATTTTTTTGAGTGGTAAATACTGCTTCTTTCTCGATCCATTCATCATTTGTATAGTCAATTGTAAAAGTATCTCGATTTAAGACAGACTGAGGCGGAGTTGAATGAATCATAGGAACACTGCGTACTCTATACTTTTTATCTCCAATTTTTACAAATTGATTAACTCTCAAGTCTTCGAAATCAGGATTTTTAACAGTTGTAGTTTATTGAATTTGGAATAGTACGCCAAGGTTTCTAAAACATTGTTAGAAATTGGTTTGAATTCCCTACTTGATTTGTTCGGTTTCTATTTCATTCCACTATATTACAAGAAGACGACTTACTACTTTAAAAACACCAATTATTCTATTTTTCATATTTTTCCAATTCATAATTATTAGAATGAACTTCTTGGTAAGCAAAATCAAGTTTAGATTTAATGTTTTCGTACAAATCTAAAATCTCTTTTGGAGTATCTTCCCGGAAGAAAAATTTTCTTTTTCCTGAAATAACTTGATCACTAAGAATCCAATGACGAATTTGTTTTGTAAAAATCAAAACTTCCTAACTTGGTAATTCCATTATTTCCACTACTTATTACCTCTCTTTTCATTATAGTTCATGCAATAACATTTAGCAATGTTATTTCTCAAATCAGTAATTACACTTCTTTAGACTCAACTATCACATTTTGAGCTTTAAGGGAATGCTGATACCTCTCCTCATCCAATTAAATAGTCAAAAAGATTCTATCTCACACCCTGAATATTACAAAACCATTGAAATATCACAACTAATAGGCTAGAATGGACATAGTAAGATATATTAGATGAGTCATTCTACTCAAAAAATATGAAACTAAAATCCACGTTAGAAAGGACTGCTATGCCAGACAATCTCGCGCTTCGCATGCGCCCTAAAACCATCGACCAGGTCATCGGTCAGGAACATCTGGTCGGACAAGGAAAAATCATCCGCCGCATGGTGGAAGCCAATCGTCTGTCCTCCATGATTCTCTACGGACCTCCTGGAATCGGCAAAACCAGTATTGCCTCTGCCATCGCAGGGACGACCAAGTATGCCTTTCGAACTTTCAATGCGACAGTTGATAGTAAAAAGCGATTGCAAGAAATTGCGGAAGAGGCTAAATTCTCTGGTGGTCTCGTCCTATTACTAGACGAGATTCATAGACTAGATAAAACCAAGCAAGACTTCCTCTTGCCTCTCTTGGAAAGTGGACTGGTCATCATGATTGGGGCTACAACTGAAAATCCTTTCTTCTCTGTTACGCCAGCCATTCGTAGCCGGGTGCAAATTTTTGAGTTGGAACCTCTGTCTAACCAAGACGTCAAAGAGGCCCTGCAGATAGCTCTAAGTAACCCTGAGCGTGGTTTTGATTTTCCAGTAGAACTAGATGAGGATGCGCTGGATTTCATTGCTACCTCTACAAACGGAGACCTTCGCTCTGCCTTCAACTCACTAGACTTGGCTGTTCTTTCTACCCCTGAGAATGACGAGGGCATCCGCCATATCACTCTAAACATCATGGAAAATAGCCTGCAGCGGAGTTACATCACTATGGATAAGGATGGGGATGGCCACTATGATGTTCTCTCAGCCCTGCAAAAGTCTATCCGTGGCTCAGATGTTGATGCCAGTCTTCACTATGCTGCCCGCTTGATTGAGGCTGGTGATTTGCCAAGTCTCGCTCGTCGCTTGACTGTTATCGCCTATGAAGATATCGGCTTAGCCAATCCTGAAGCTCAGATTCACACCGTGACTGCTCTGGATGCTGCCCAAAAGATTGGGTTCCCAGAAGCCCGCATTCTCATTGCCAATGTCGTCATTGATTTGGCCCTTTCTCCAAAATCCAACTCAGCCTATGTAGCTATGAATAAGGCTCTTGCCGACCTCAAAACATCAGGGCACTTGCCTATTCCGCGACACCTGCGTGATGGGCACTACAGTGGAAGCAAGGAACTGGGGAATGCCCAAGACTATCTCTATCCACACAACTATCCTGGAAATTGGGTCAAGCAAGACTATCTACCAGAAAAAATTCGTAATCATCACTATTTCCAAGCAGAAGATACTGGTAAATATGAACGGGCTTTGGCTCAAAGAAAGGAAGCTATCGACCGTTTGCGAAAAATCTGAAATCCTTTTCAAAAAATTGCACTTTCCTCTTGATTTTTTTGAAAAAGTGGTATTATATAAACATAGAAACGCTGTGGTGTACGACTTCACACTTAAGTGTTGACCGACTATTTTTTGTATTATTAGGGAAACAAAAGTCTTCTAACAGCATGTAGGCCGTCTCACACGGAAACAGCTTCAGTTAGAGCGAGTTGCCCACCTGCTTAATTGCGCGGGTTCAATACAAACCGTGAAGTTTCGGCACCAATACAGCTTTTTTCTTTGCCTCCTTAGCTCAGCTGGCAGAGCAGCGGACTCTTAATCCGTGGGTCACAGGTTCGATCCCTGTAGGGGGCATCTAAATCAACAGGAAAAGCCTTGATTTCAAGGCTTTTTTGCTTGTCTATAACTGATTTACTCCATCATTTGCCCCACTTTTAAATCTATCTTTTCTTTTTGAATCAAATTACATCTTTACAAATAGTGTAAAGCCAGTTACTTTTGCTTTGATGCCATACAATATTTTCATGTAGAGAAGACAAATTTTATCTTCTCTTTTTATTTTCAAAATGATAAAAACTGATTTTCTTTTCATGAATCAGACTGAAACTTCCAAATTGTTTATTTATTTTATTGACATTTTCTATAAAAATAAGTATAATAGTTTTATTATCAGACTATACTATATAGGGGGTATTGAAATGAAATTTTCTAATCGTTTACTGCTATTCCTTGCAGGAGTTGTTTTTGTCCTTTTAGGACTTTTCCTATTTACACACCCAGTAGCTAATCTTGTTGCTTACAGCTGGTGGATTGCATTTGATTTACTGGTTTCTTCTATAGCAGCTCTTTTAGGCTATTTCTCTGCACCAAAAGAGCTTCGCTCACCTGTTTATCTTTTCCAAGGGTTTGTTAGTCTTCTCTTAGCTCTTTACCTCGTTGCTTATGGCTTTGTGACCCTGCCGGTCGTCATTCCAACTATTTTAGGAATTTGGTTAATTGTAGAAGCCATTATAGTTTTCTTTAAAGGCAATCGTCTGGGATTGATTTTCCCTATTATTGGCAACCATATCATGTGGGTAGCCTTGCTTGTATTTTTACTAGGTCTAGTGATTCTGTTCAATCCAGTGGCTACAGGTGTCTTTGTCGTTTATGTCATTGCCTTTTCATTTTTAGTTACTGGCTTCACCTACATTATTGAGGCCTTTCGTAAATAATCTAGTTGCCATTTTGGGCATATTAAAATAGCTGGGAAGTTACATTCTCAGCTTTTTCTGTTGCCTCCTTAGCTCAGTTGGTAGAGCAGTAGACTCTTAATCTATGGGGCGCAGGTTCGAGCCCTGCAGGGGGCACATCTAAATCAACAGAAATAAGCCTTGAAACCAAGGCTTTTTTTAACGTCTAATAGCTTTTTGTAGAAAAGTATTTAAAAATAAAAGAGAAGAGAATCTCTCACTCTCTTCTCAGTATATCTTATTAAATTTAGTTTTTCTTAATCTAGCTGATTTTCCTTTGCAACGACAAATTCCTTAACCAATCGATAGATAACAGCAAATATCGGTGTAAAGAATATCATCCCAAGTAAGCCAAAGAGATTGCCTCCAATACTAGCAGCCGCAAGCGTGAAAATAGCTGGCAAACCAATAGACTGACCTATAACTCTAGGATAAATAAGGTTTCCTTCAATCAGCTGTATAACTTGATATAGAAGAAGAGAAAGTAAGGCTTGAGTAGGACTCACTGTGAAGATAAAAATCGCTCCCACAACACAAGCAATCATAGGCCCTACATAAGGAATGAACGATAGCACTCCTGCAAAGATACCTGTCATTACTCCATAGGGTATCCCAAACACGCTGTAACCAACCGCTATCATAACTCCTATGATAACTGCTTCAATCAGCTGACTCATCAAAAATTGGTCATAAGTCTCTAGTGCTACTTGTCCAATGTAAGTCAACTTTATCACCACCTTCTCTGGAAGAAAAACTTTTAGAAGTCGACTCGTCATCGCTGCCAAATGTTCCTTACTGGATAAAAATGAAAAGGTGAAGACTATAATCAAAAAGGCATTCATCAAACTTGAAAAAATATTGCCGATATTACTAGTCAGACCTGATAAAAAACCTATCAAAGCTTGGCTAATAGAACTAGATTGTCCCTGTATGCCTGATACGATAGTTGACAACATGTCTTTGGTTACAAATTCCGAGCTGCCTAGCAATTTCCCAAGTTGAGTCAGGACTGTTGAAAGGACTGTTCCCAGCTGACTAATAGTCTGGGCTAGGGTTGGCAGCACCAAAACCAAAAGAGCAATCACGATTAAGATAAGAGCTAGGAAAACAAGTACCATGGCAATCGGACGACGCAACTCTGCCTTTACCTTCAATTTAACTAAGTACTGTTCAATTTTTTTCATAGGAACATTAAGCACAAAAGCAATAACAGCACCATAAATCAAGGTTGATATTACATCAAAGAGAGAGATTGCTCCTGATATAAAGCTCGATGCATTCAGAATTACAAGAGCAACCAGCCCTATAAAAAGTATTAACGGGGTGTATTTTTTTACTAAGTTCATAAATTCTCCTTAATAAACATGTTTAGATACGACTATACTATTTGGTTTTTCAAACTCTCGATTAAGGTAGGCTTGGTAAGTTCCTGGAGCGATAAATCCTTTGGGTGAGAGGATATCGGTGCCAGCCTGACCGACTATGGTATCAGCCAAGAGCACACAGTTTGTAGATAAGACAAAGTAGGATTTAAACTTAGATTTGATAAATTTATAAAGTTCCCCATCTGTCTCATGTCTGATTTTATAAGCGTAGGTGTAGTCTTCCTTACCATCACCTGTCATGATTTTATCTGCACTTGGCTCCCATGGAATCGTCAGTTGTTTCAATTCAGCCAACTTTTTCTGAACTGCTTTTTCCATTTCAGGCGTCAAATCTATCCCATAACCAAAAAGCGTTTTTTGACTCTCACGTTTACATAGGTCAATGTACTTGTCACGATCACAGAAATATAAGACACCATCTCCTACCATGCCAAATAAGGTCTCAGAAGACGGATCATAGTTGCCATAAGAAATAACACGGCCTTGATAGCAGATATCCACATGACCAATTGCCGAAAACAGAGAGGTCTCAGCTGTATGAACAAAAATTTCAAGCTCCGCTGTCTTACCAGACTTCACCATTCCAAGATGGATATCTTCTTCCTCATCAGCATTTTCCAGCATAAATTTGTTAATTTTTGCTAAAGTTCTTGCAGGGATGAGAGCGGCTAGGACAATAGGTAAGCTAATTCTAATGCGACGTTTGAGATGGTTTTTCCCAATTTCCCCTTCAAATAAGAAACCGTCACGGATATTGGACACACCATAAAGGAAAAATAAGCCCCTAATACAAAGAGTTGAAAGACAGAATTTCCTGTAGAGGACAAAAGACTAGTCCCACCAAGAAAAACTAGTACGAGTCCATCTAGTAAGAGACGAAAACGAGGTCGAATTTTGTTTTTGCGGTAGAGAACATAGGTGACAAGGTTAATACTAGCATGAAAAATCTGATAAACTCCAATCACAAGAGCCAAAATATAAATCGGCACATCCGTCGCAAGATTGGAGCCAAGCAAATATCCCAGCACTAACAATTTAACCAGTGCAACTCCCAAGGTGTCCGTTGACTGACTTTTTTTGAAAATACGTAATACTAAATCTAAGACCGTTGCTATCCAAGCTAAAAACAGAACCAGTCGAATAACCTTTACTGGCAACCAAGTCCCCGTGACCATCAAGATGAGACCTAGCAGAACAAACAAGAACCCCTGAGCAAGTAATTTCTTACCTGTCAGACCTAAAGATAGAATTTTCGCCATATAAAAACCTTTCAACAATAAAAATTAAACACTCCGATTAAACTGACTAGTAAATAGCCAACACTACAAACAGCCTGTGCCAGCAACATATGGTGACTAGAAATGACTGTAGTAATGTCACCATCTTGTCTTATGCACTTCTAAAATTTGTTATATTGATTAGAAACCAGAGCTTATAAAAACTAGCTAAACTCGAGAGATAGACACAATTGCGACGAAAAAATGTATAACCAATTCAACTTGTTAAGGTAAGAAAGCATTATTTCCAATCTATTAATTATTCATCTATTACCTATTATGACACAATATTCCCTATAGTTCAACTTTTTACTTGTTTTTATATTACACGGACTAAAAAGTTTTCAACAGTTGATTGCATTTGTTTTAATAAGTTTTAACCTTTCTTGGTTAGATAAAAAAAGAACCATACAGTTTAGAATCTGTATGGTTTTTGCCCCACTTTTGTCCCATTTTTAAATCATGACATTGAAAATACCTAAAATCACTTATATTTCAATATTTTTAATTGCTCTCAATATGAAAGTCCTTTCCAAATCCCTGTAGGGGGCATCTAAATCAACAGGAAAAAGCCTTGGAATCAAGGCTTTTTTGTGTAGTCTTAGCACTAAAAAACGATAGAAAAAACACCCCTTCTGAACTGCACCCCAAAAGTTAGACAGAAAAAACCTAACTTTTGTGGCGCAGTTCATTCGCGTCACATGAAGTTATTTAAGCATCTCCTTTTTTTTATTACCATTTTCTGTTATAATAAATTGTACTTCTAAAATAGAAAGGTATTAAGATGACAACTCTTATTAAGCATAAACGTGTAGAATTTTCAGAACTATTTTATGATCTAGTTTTTGTTTTTGCGATTTCAAAAGTAACTGCTTTAATTCACCATCTTCATAACGGTATTTTGACTTGGAATTCTTTGCTTGATTTTTTCATGTCTGTCTTGCTTCTCATCGATTCCTGGATGATTCAAACCGATTATACCAATCGCTATGGAAAGAACTCTTTATTTAACATAGTAATCATGTTTATCAAAATGGGAATTTTACTCTTTATAGCCAATATGATTGGACCTGATTGGCAACAATATTTTCATTATGTCTGTTTGGCTATTGGTACATTAACCCTTACCTTATTTTTTCAATATTTGGTTGAATTTTTTAGAAAATCAACCGATGATGTTAATCGGGAAAGTATCAAAGGTTTTCTATGGATAACAGGTCTACGAAGTTTAGAAATCTATCTAGCAGCTCTTCTTCCTATTTACATTGGAGTCTATATCCTTTATGCTAGTATTCTGCTAACATTTATTACGCCAATTACCTCGATTAGTAAAGATGATCATTACCAGGTAAATCTCCCCCATTTAATCGAGCGCATCTCCCTTCTTGTCATTATTACGTTTGGAGAGATGATTATGGAGCTAGCTAACTTCTTTACAATCGAGAATTTCTCGATTTATTCGGTTCTTTATTTCATTATTATGCTTTCTCTGTTCTTGTTTTATTTTGGTCAATTCGACCATGCTATTGATGAAAAATCTAATCAAAAGGGACTATTTCTAATTTACAGTCACTATCCTATTTTCATTGGACTTCTTATGATGACCGTTTCGATGAGTTTTCTTCTGAATCCTGAAACTAATCTTCTCTTTGCAACCAGCTTCTTTTATATCGGAATTGGCCTCTTCCAAGCTGCTGTCCTAGCAAATGGGCCCTATAACAAACACTATCTTCGCTATTCGAAAAGTTACTACTGTGTCCAAGCGACACTCTATCTGGCTGCCTTGATTCTCTCTTTAATCTTTGCTTCTAATCCTATAATAGTAGTAAGTATTACAACCATTTTAGCTCTAGCTATAGCTATTCATTCTATTTATTTTTATATGACACAGACTAAAAAACATTCCACACCTTACTGGGAGTTGTTTTAATGAGTTTATAAGATTAAAAAGCTTTGGAAACCAAGGCTTTTTTTCATTAATTTGTTTTTCCATTTTATCCTCCGATTTGAACTCGCACTGACATTTATTTATAACAACACTATATATCTAGAATAGCATAATCATTAGGTATTATAGGTTTTCAAACCAAATACGAGTCATTCGTTTTTGCCCCACTTTTGCCCCATTTTTAAATCCTGACATTGAAAACACCTAAAAGTATTTCCCTAAAATCAGCTATATTTCAACATTTTTGTTTATTTTCAATATGAAAAGTTCTTACAAATCCATGTAGGGGGCATCTAAATACAACAGGAAAAGCCTTGATTTACAAGGTTTTTTTGCTTGTCTAAGTCAGATTTGTCCCACATTTGTTTATCAACTTCCTTTCCAGACATCTTTAATCTTAAAACACTCTTCAAAAAATTTTTTTAAATTTAAAACAAAAGTCTTGCTTTTCTTTTAATTTATGCTATACTTGTTCTTGTATCTAATACAAGTTTGTAAAAAGAGGAGTTTAGATGGATACAAAATTCTCAGTTGCTTTGCATATCTTAACCATGATTAGTGAAAGCAAGGAAACCTTAAGTTCTCAAGCACTAGCTATTAGTGTTGGGACTAACGCTAGTTACATTCGAAAGGTGATTGCCTTATTGAAAAATGCAGATTTGATTCATTCCCAGCAAGGAAAAACAGGCTATCAACTCAATAAGTCTCCAAAGAAAATGACTTTACTAGAGATCTACTATGCTACTCAAGAAATCAATCACATTAGTTTATTCCCTGTTCATCAAAATAGTAATCCCGATTGTCCCGTTGGAAAACATATTCAAGGAGCAGTTTCACCGCTTTTCGCTAGTGCCGAATCTCAATTAGAGAAGGAATTAGCAAATCAAACTTTAGAAGATGTCATTGACAATCTATATAAACAAGCCAAACAAGTCCGAAACTGATTTGATAACAAGTCAGTTTTTACTGGAAATAACATATACTTGTATTAGATACAAGTATATGTTGTCGTATTAAAAAAGAAAAGAGAAGACAATGAAAGCCGCACAACATACTACTTATAACAAAAAGAATATCACACTGAGCATCACAGAAATCGCTAAACCAAGTATCACAGACAAACAAGTCTTGGTTAAAGTATCCGCAGCTGGAGTTAATCCTCTCGATAACATGATCTCTCGTGGTGAGGTTAAGATGATTGTTCCTTACAAACTTCCTCAAACTGCAGGTAATGAGGTCGTTGGAATCGTTGAAAGCATTGGCAAGAAAGTTAACAACTTTCAGGTAGGAGATCGTGTCTTTGGCCGTCTGCCACTTGATCATATCGGTGCCTTTGCAGAATACGTAGCTGTCGATACCCAAGCCTTAGCCAAGGTTCCAGACTATCTATCAAACGAGGAAGCTGCTGCTGTTCCTCTTACTGCCTTGACTATCATGCAGGCTCTTGACCTCATGGGCGCTCAAGCTGGAAAAACGATCTTTATTTCTGGTGGTACTGGAGGTGTCGGTGGCATGGCCATTCCGATTGCCAAGGCCAAAGGTTTGAAAGTCATCACCAATGGGGCTGGAGATAGTGCTGAGCGTGTATTGAAGCTAGGAGCAGACCGCTTTATCGATTACAAAACAGAGGATTATACAAAAACTGTTAGCCAGGTTGATTATGTTCTCGATACTCTTGGGGGCGCTGAGACTGAAAAACAAATGTCTATCATGAAAAAAGGTGGTCATCTTGTTTCACTTCGTGCCATGCCAAACGGTGCCTTTGCCAAACACATGAATCTACCAAAATGGAAACAGATTATTCTTGGCTTAGCAGGTCGCAAATTTGATAAAATGGCGGAAAAATATGGCATCCACTACCATTTTATCTTTGTAGAAAGCAATGGTGCTCAATTACAAGAGGTAGCTGACCTCTTTAGTAAATTAGAAATCAAACCCTCTATCGATACAGTTTACCCATTTGAAGAGGTAAATAGCGCATTAGACAAAGTCGCTAATGGTCGCTCACGTGGAAAAACAGTCCTCAGCTTTAAGAAATAAAAAGGAAAACACAATGTCATATATTACTACAAAAAATCAATACATTACAGTCGACGGGAACAAAATCGCTTATCGCGAACTCAGTAAAGGCAAATCAAAACTACCTCTTCTGATGCTGGTCCATTTGGCAGCAACCCTCGACAACTGGGATCCTAAACTCTTAGACCTTATTGCTGAAAAACACCATGTCATTGTAGTCGATCTTCCTGGAGTCGGAGCTAGTCAGGGCAAAGTTGCTTCGACGATTCCTGGAATGGCTAAGCAGACAATTGACTTTGTAAAAGCGCTTGGTTACGATAAAATCAATCTTCTTGGCCTTTCTATGGGAGGAATGATTGCCCAAGAAATCATCCGAATCAATCCTCCTCTAGTCAATCGTTTAATCTTGGCTGGAACAGGACCTCGAGGTGGAAAAGAGGTCGATAAGGTCACAGGGAAAACCTTTAACTATATGTTTAAAGCGGGACTCGAGCGCATCGATCCTAAACGCTATATCTTCTATAATCATGATGAACAAGGGAAAATTGAAGCTTTGAAAGTCCTAGGACGAATGGGGATGAGAACAAAGGAATTTGCGGATAAAGACATGAACCTATCAGGATTCCTAACTCAACTCAAAGCTATTAAACGTTGGGGGAAAGATTCTCAGGACGACCTAACATTTATCACCCAAGCAACCTTAATCGTCAACGGGGGCAAGGATATGCAGGTTCCAACGGAAAATTCTTACGATATGCATGCAAAAATCGAAAATAGTAAGCTGATTATCTATCCAAATGCTGGCCACGGTTCGATTTTCCAATATGCAGACGAATTTTCAACAGAACTAATAGCTTTCTTGGAGGACTAATATGGTCAAAACGATTCTGATTACAGGTGCTACTGACGGTATCGGTAAACATCTGGCAAAGAAATTGGCCAGTGAAGGGCATCATGTCATCCTCCATGGTCGAAATCCTCAAAAACTTGAGCTGGCGCTTCAAGAGGTTCGGACAGTTTCCTTGAGAGGCAGAGTTTCTAACTACCTTTCAGATTTTTCAAAATTAGACGACGTTTATCGATTTGTAGAGGAAATCAAGAAAGACTTTAAAAGTATTGATGTCTTGTTTAACAATGCAGGCCTTTATGCTGGAAAAGAACGAAAAGCGAGTGCTGAAAATGTCGAGTTGACCTTTATGTTATCTGTTCTGGTTCCCTATATTTTAACAACTGAGCTAAGTCCCTTGTTAGAAAAAACGGCTGACGGCCGTATCATTAATACTTCTTCCTATATGCATCATTTTGCCAAGGTCAAGGATTTAGACTTTGGATTTGAGAACAACTACAATCCCGGATTGGCCTACAATAATTCCAAACTTTACACCATTTGGATGACACGTTATCTAGCCAGAGAATTCTTGCTAAAAGGTTCAAGCATCACCATCAATGCCTACCATCCAGGCTTGATTTCAACAAACTTAGGGAATGATTCCAGTGATGAAAAGACGAAAAAGTCTCTCTTCGGACGTTTGATGAAGTCATTTTCAAAAAATCTAGATGAGGGGATTGAAACAGGCTACTATCTTACATTATCAGAAGAAATCACTGGTTTGACTGGCTACTACTTTGATGAGAAGAAAGTAAAATCTGTATCTGAAAAAGGCTATACACTTGAAAAAGCTCAAGATTTAATCACTTACTGCAATGATAAAATTGAGTTGTTTCAAAATAAGTCCACAATATCTTAACTTTATTATGACTCGACTATAATGAGTATTTTTCAATTCTCATGATAAATCATATGAAGCTTTTTTAATATTCAAAAAGACTCCACCTATCTATAGGAAATCTACCCTAGAGATGGATGGAATCTTCTTTCACTCACTAATCTAATCGAATAAACATCATGGCATTTAACAAAGATATGAGTGAGACCGTGTTTATATTATTTGAATAGATGAGTCTCTTATTTTCAATCGGAGGAATAATAAAATTAGAAATGATGATATCATAAGGCGATTCTTCTAAAGATTCCTTTTATAATTCTAATTCAGTCCAAACTTCAAGTTCAAAATTGTTGCTGCAATAATAAGAAAGTGTCTCTGCAACAGATTTTGCATGATACTGATCAAAATTACTCATAACCAGAACCTTCAGCTTTGGCTGATTTTGTAGTAGATTAAGCACCAAATGTTTAGTATGAGTGATGAAGGTATAAGATAGATGATTAACCATCATTGAACTAGAACAAACCTCAAGAGTCTCTAAATAATGAGAAAGCTCTTTTTTTACATCTGAAACAAATTTAGGAAAAATATTTTGAAAATTCCTGATTGTATTCCCTTTTTGATCAAATAAAATAAACTCAGTAGACAACTCTTGACGATACAGATGTGTGGTATTATGCAGATGCCAAATCAGATTATCCTTATTCTCAGTCTCAATCTGATACTTGACTGAAATCTGATCAATAAAATCACTCAATAGATGGTAAGATTTTTCAACATAACTATCCTTTTTTACGCATTTCATAAAGAAACTTTCATCTATGAAAAACATTTTTTGAAAGTAAGACACAAATAATTGGCAAACAACTTCCTCATCTAAAGAGATATTGTATTCTGATTCAAAACTCTGAGCAGCACCCTCTATTCCTTCTGCCTGCATTAAAAAATCCAAACTTTGGTCGTTAAAAGAATCTTTCTCTATTTCCATAAAATGACCAAACTTTATTCGATATAAATTAATAACCAGGAGCAGCTTTAGCATTCTATGCGTTGACAAATTCATTGGAAAGCTTGTTTCCTTATAAACCAATTCTAACAATTGAGATAGGGGCTCTGATGAAAAATTTTCAAATGGCCATTCTAGGAAATAATATTTTTCTGAAAAATATTGTGCAAAAAAGTAACGAATGTCTCTCTCATTTCCAATGATTTGAACAGGGGTCAGACTAATTTCAAATTGAAATTGCTTTTTAATCACTTTATTGATTTGGCTAATAATACGATAGAGCGAAGATGAACTGATATAAAATTCTTTACAAATACTCTCAGCTTGACAGCCTTCATTAAAAAAGATAAATTCTAAAATCGAAAAATGAGTTGAATGCTTAAAGAAATTATGGTAAACCATTTCAATATCACTATCATCGGTATTAATAATGCGTATACCATTAGTAGAAGAATGAAAAATCAAGTCAGGAAAAGCAGATCTAACATGGGATAGATCATCTTTGACTGCACGTTCTGTACAATTTAGTAACTCTGCTAGTTCAGAACGATGAAACCATCGTTTATGTTCAAATAATAATTCTAATAATTCTAATTGCCTATGACTTTTTTTAGATAATAAATCTCTCATGAATGTCTTTCTATCTTTATAAATTATCGGATTAAACCTCTTGCAATTATACCACAATGAATAGGTATAGCATGCTATAACGACTTTTCCTAAAATCTTTTATTTCGTATAATAACACTACAGAAACAATATATAAACAATTTTCTTATTTTACCGTCTATTGAGGGCGTGAATACAGAATCAAATTCAAGTCGAAAGATTATATTTTTAATTTTAAAAATTATATAATAGCAACAATCAAAGAATTTGATTTTTTTATATTAAAATTACATAATAATCAAAATAATTGATTATTTTATATCAAAATTATATAATAGCAATAATCAAAGGAATTGATTTATTTTTTGATATTAAAATAAAAAAGGAGGGTAAGCAATATTGTGGTCAATCATTGCTGGAGGTCTTATTGGACTTGTAGCAGGTAGAATCACTAAAAAAGTAGTCCTATGGGAATCGTCGCAAATGTATTCGCTGGTTTAGTCGGGTCATCTGTAGGACAATCCCTTTTAGGTAGTTGGGGCCCATCCATCGCTGGAATGGCTTTGATCCCATCTATTGCAGGAGCAGCAATTGTTGTTACTGTAGTATCATTCTTTACAGGTAGAAAGTAAACTTTTCGCCAGTAAAGTTAGCAAACTATTTTTAAATCAATGACGAGAAAAATAGTTTAAATGTTAAATCGAAAGGATTGTATATGTCAAAAGCAAAGAAAATATGTTTCATTATTTTCTGTATTTTAATCTTGACAATTTTCCTTCCTGTTTTGATAGATTATCATCAAGTTAGTGATCTAGGCATTCAGCTATTTAGCTGGAGACAGAATCATTTCGTTGAATTCTATCTTGCTAGATATATATTCTGGGGGATAGTGGCTCTATCAACTTTAGTTTTGTTATCGATGTTAGTTGTGTTGTTTTATCCTAAACGTTATTTGGAAATTCAACTTGAAACTAAAAACGATACATTAAAATTAAAGAATTCTGCAATCGAAGGTTTTGTTAGAAGTTTGGTAAGTGATCATGGATTGATCAAGAACCCAACTGTTCATGTAAATTTACGAAAAAATAAATGTTTCGTTCATGTAGAAGGTAAAATTCTTCCTTCGGACAACATCGCTGACAGATGCCAACTAATTCAAAATGAAATAACTAATGGATTGAAGCAGTTTTTTGGTATTGAGCGTCAGGTTAAACTAGAAGTTCTAGTAAAAGACTACCAGCCTAAACCAAAACCTCAAAACAAAAAGACTGTTAGTCGTGTGAAGTAAGGAAGTAAAAAATGGAATGGCTTAAACAATATCGATATCCAATAATCGCAGGTCTCATAGGCGTATTTCTCGCTTGTTTGATTATCTCCTTTGGCTTCTTCAAAACAATATTTGTATTGATTTTAGGAGCACTGGGAGTTGCAGCTGGATTATATATCGAAAAAAACTATATAGATAAATAAAAATTACTAATTTAATTAAAGGAGTTTCATATGTCAAACGAAAAAAACATTAACACTAACGTAGAAAAGAAAGATGCTACTGCTGTAGCTCACGAAATCAAAGGGGAACTTACTTACGAAGATAAAGTTATCCAAAAAATCATTGGTCTGTCACTAGAAAACGTTTCAGGTCTTTTGGGAATCGACGGTGGTTTCTTCTCAAATCTTAAAGAAAAAATCATTAACAGCGATGACGTAACAAGTGGTGTTAACGTAGAAGTTGGTAAAACACAAGTTGCAGTTGACTTAAACGTTATTGTTGAGTACCAAAAAAATGTTCCAGCTTTATATTCAGAAATCAGAGAAATCGTATCTTCAGAAGTTGCTAAAATGACTGACTTGGAAGTTGTTGAAATCAACGTAAACGTTGTCGACATCAAAACTAAAGAACAACATGAAGCAGACTCAGTAAGCCTTCAAGATCGCGTATCTGACGTTGCTGAATCAACAGGAGAATTCGCTTCAGAACAATTCGAAAAAGCTAAATCTGGTCTTGGATCTGGTTTCTCAACTGTTCAAGAAAAAGTTAGCGAAGGTGTAGAAGCTGTTAAAGGTGCAGCAACTGGTGTAGTATCTCACGAAAAAACTCGTGTAAACTAATATAAAATAAATATAACAGGAGAAATTATCATGTCAGTAGAAGAAAAATTAAATCAAGCTAAAGGTTCTATTAAAGAAGGTGTTGGGAAAGCCATCGGTGATGAAAAAATGGAAAAAGAAGGAACAGCTGAAAAAGTTGTTTCTAAAGTAAAAGAAGTTGCTGAAGATGCCAAAGACGCTGTAGAAGGCGCTATCAATGGTGTTAAAAACATATTGAGTGGCGACAATAAATAAGGCTAAAAGTTACTTTATCTTTTTAGTAACATTAGTCAAAAGAGTCTGAGTCAAGATGATTCTCAGAAAACAAAAAGCTAGAGATTTCCAATTGCGGAACTCTAGCTTTTTAATTTTGCCTCTTTCTCTTATTATATTTCAGCAGGTTGTTGACCGTGAGTACGAATCCCATGTCAATTCTCACTTTACGTTTACCTCTCAGATAACATCTCTTATAACCCAAACAAACCTTTATCTGCCCAAAGACAGATTTCATATCAATCTTACGTTTAGCGAAAATTTGTCTACCCTTGGAAGATAAAAGTGCCTGATATTCTTTAGTTTTTAAACACTGGTAACGTTCATTCATATACAGACCCTTTTGAGGGGCTGATTCAGGTTCATCATCGCAGTCAACATTGATTTCAAGGCTTTTTCCTTTTTATCTCCCCTTCTTCATAATATATTTCCGTACAGGTTCTTCAACCATTTGAACGATTTCAAATCCTTCTTTTTGGTAAAGATTCTGAGCTCTTTGATTTGCCTCGTAGACATTTAGAGAAATACTATCTATATCTGCATTTTCAAAGGCCAAGCTAACAAATTTCCTTAAAGCCCGGCTACCAAATCCTTGCCCCTGTTTCTGGGGATTGATAAAAAATCTCCCGATATGAAGATTCTTGTCTTCTTGCCTGATTTTCTGGATAAGCCCCACAAACTCTTGTCCTTCAAAGATTGAAAAGATTCCTTCCAAATCTTGCAAAACTTGAATTGTCAAGGGAAAAGGAATCATTGTTCCCATCCATTGCTCTTGAAAGGATTTGCCAAGGGAGTTGGACCATTGGCATACGAGCTGAGCGTTTTCTGTGCTCACATTTTCTTCAAAACGAATTGTCATATTTTCCTCCCCATCTTATCTATGTTTCTACATTATACTACTTCTCCCATTTTTTACGAATAGATAAGTATGATTGATTTTTATTTTTTCTTGTCGGGAGTATTCTCGCTTCCTTTCTTGGTTTGGTCATTGACCGTTTTCCAGAGCAATCCATTATCCAACCTGCTAGTCACTGCGATTCCTGTCAGACTCGCTTGCGTCCCTTAGATTTGATTCCGATTCTCTCGCAGGTCTTCAATCGCTTTTGCTGTCGCTACTGCAAGGCTACTTATCCTGTCTGGTATGTCCTCTTTGAACTAGGCTTAGGACTCATCTTTCTGCTTTACTCTTGGGAATTACTTTCCTTGGGTCAAGTCATCCTAATCACTGCTGGCTTGACCTTGGGTATCTACGACTTTCGCCATCAGGAATATCCCTTACTGGTCTGGATGACTTTCCACCTAATCCTCATGGCTTCCTCTGGTTGGAATCTGGTCATGGTCTTCTTCCTTGTTCTTGGAATTTTGGCTCATTTTATCGATATCCGCATGGGCGCAGGGGATTTTCTCTTTCTTGCTTCTTGCGCTCTCGTCTTTAGCCCGACCGAATTACTGATCTTGATTCAGTTTGCTTCTGCGACGGGCATTCTGGCCTTTCTCCTGCAAAAGAAAAAGGAAAGACTTCCTTTCGTGCCTTTCCTCTTACTCGCTGCTTGTGTGATTATTTTTGGTAAGCTACTGCTTGTTTGATAAAGTCCTGAATCGGCTCTCCTTGGTGGAGAGCTTTTACGATTTTTGAACCGACGATAACGCCATCTGACACCGCATTGAAGCGTTCTACATCGGCTTGACTAGATACGCCAAAACCTGTCAAGACGGGGATGTCGGCCACTTGATGCAATTGTGCCAAGTGCTTGTCCAAATCTGCACGGTAATTTCCTGATTTTCCTGTCACCCCATTGATGGCAACGGCATAGACGAAGCCTTCTGCCCCCTTGATCAACTCTTTTTGGCGCTCAATTCCTGTAGTCAAACTAACTAGGGGAATCAAGGCAATGTCTGTATCTGCCAAATAAGGCTCCACAAAGTTAGCATGCTCATGAGGCAGATCTGGAATAATCAAGCCCTTAACTGCTGTATCTGCCAAATCTTTGACAAAGTTCTCCACACCGTACTGAAAGAGAGGGTTGAAGTAGGTCATAATGACAAGCGGAACTTCTGTTTGAATGGTTTTCAAGGTTTCAACCAAAGCCTGGGTAGAAGTTCCGCTAGCTAGACTGCGCAAGCCTGCTTCTTCGATCACGGGTCCATCTGCAACTGGATCTGAAAAGGGAATGCCCACTTCAATGGCAGAGACACCCAAATCTTCTAAAAAGTGGATTGTTTCAGCGAGTCCATCCAAACCTTTTTCATGGTCACCAGCCATGATATAGGGAACGAAAATTCCTTTTCCAGTTGCTTTTATAGCATTCAATTTTTCTGTTAGTGTCTTAGGCATGAGCTTCTCCCTTCTTTACTGCATCTGCTTCTAAGCGGTCCTTGACTTGAACCACATCCTTGTCCCCACGACCTGATAGACAGACAATCATGGATTTGTCTGGTCCAAGTTCTTTGGCCAATTTCACCGCAAAGGCGATGGCATGGCTAGATTCCAAGGCTGGGATAATCCCTTCCACACGAGACAAGAGTTGGAATCCTTCCAAGGCTTCCTCGTCAGTCACAGGAACATAGCTGGCACGTTTGATATCGTGGTAGTGAGAATGTTCAGGACCGATACCAGGATAGTCCAAACCTGCTGAGATAGAGAAGGCTTCAAGAATTTGACCATGGGCATCTTGGAGCACATCCATGAGAGAACCGTGAAGAACACCCGGACGACCCTTGGTCAAGGTAGCTGCATGGTGCTCCGTATCCACACCAAGTCCAGCCGCTTCAGCTCCATACATGGCTACTGACTCATCTTCTACAAAGGGATGGAAGAGCCCGATAGCATTAGAACCACCACCAACACAGGCCACTAGGGCATCTGGCAGATCTTGACCTGTCAAGTCACGGTACTGTTGTTTAGCTTCTCGACCAATAACGCTTTGGAAGTCACGAACGATTTCTGGGAATGGATGAGGTCCCAAGGCAGAACCAAGGATATAGTGGGTATCATCGATATTTGCTACCCATGAACGAAGGGCTGCATTGACCGCATCCTTGAGCACGCGCGAACCGTCTGTCACTGCCTCAACCTTAGCTCCCAAAAGCTCCATACGGAAGACATTGAGGGCTTGGCGTTTAACATCTTCCTCACCCATGTAGATGGTACATTCCATGTTAAAGAGGGCTGCAGCAGTTGCAGTGGCCACACCGTGCTGACCAGCACCTGTTTCAGCGATAATTTTCTTTTTACCCATGCGTTTAGCAAGCAAAACTTGTCCCAAGGCATTGTTAATCTTATGGGCACCTGTATGGTTGAGGTCTTCACGTTTAAGATAAATCTTGGCTCCGCCGATATGCTGAGTCAAATTTTTTGCATAGTAAAGCGGAGTTTCACGTCCCACATACTGGCGTAAGAGTTGGTTTAATTCCTCTTGGAAACTTGGATCTGCCTGACTTTCACGATAAGCCTTCTCCAACTCCAAAACTGCTGTCATCAATGTTTCTGGGACGAAACGTCCGCCGAATTTTCCGTAAAATCCATCTTTATTTGGTTCTTGATATGCCATTCTTTGCCCTCTCTATAAATCTTCTAATCTTTTCATGATCTTTTTGTCCATCTGTCTCCACTCCGCTTGATACATCTACTGCATAGGGAGTAAAGTGTTGAATTGCTTTTACAACATTATCTTCATTAAGCCCACCTGCGATAAAGAAAGGCTGAGTTAGTCCAATCGTATCCAGTTGAGCCCAGTCAAAGGTCTGGCCACTCCCTGCCACAGGAGCATCAAAGAGGAGATAGTCTGCCTGAGAATTGGGCACATGACCCTCTCCATCCACCTGCACAGCCTGAATGCTAGCACAAGGCAAATTCTCAAATAAATCATCTGCCACCTGACCGTGAACTTGAACCAAGTCCAAGCCAACTTTGTCAATGACTTCTAGCAGTTCTGCCCGACTTGGTGAAACAAATACACCAACCTTTTTCACATCTGCAGGAATGAGCTTTGCCAACTCAGCAGCCTGATCCAAGGTCACCTGTCTTTTACTAGGTGCAAAGACAAAACCGATGTAGTCTGCTCCTGCTGAAACGGCTGTTTCCACCGCTTCTTTGGTCGATAGTCCACAAATTTTAACCTTTGTCAATCTGCAACTCCTTGATTCTCTGAGCTACATCTTCTGCCTGCATGAGAGCTGTCCCTACTAAAATTCCGTTAAAGTATGGCGCTACTCGTTCCGCATCCTGCCCTGTGAAAATAGCAGATTCGGAAATGTAGAAGCAAGCATCCTTGAAATGTTTAGCCAAATCTACACTGGTCTGCAAGTCAACTTCAAAGGTGGTCAAGTTGCGGTTATTGACCCCGATAATCTGGGCGCCAAGTCTGTGGGCCACCTCTAGTTCAGCTAGATTGTGAGTTTCCACCAAGACTTCCAGACCAAGTTCTGTCGCATAGTCATACAGTTCCTTGAGGCGTTCTTCGGACAAGGCTGCCACAATGAGCAGGATGACTGTTGCACCTGCATTGCGGGCACGGATGATTTGCTTTTCATCGATGATAAAGTCCTTGTTGAGTGTCGGAATGTTTACCTGACTGGAAATCTCCCGCAGATAATCCAAATGTCCTTTAAAGAAAACCTCATCTGTCAAAACCGAAATCATCACTGCGCCGTTCGCTTCATAAGTCTGGGCCTGTTGCACAATATCCACATCGAGATTGATATCTCCCAGACTAGGGCTAGCTTTCTTGACTTCAGCGATTACCTGCAAGCGGTCTTGATGATTTTTCAAAAAGTCAGCCAAGCGATAGGTCTGGCGCAGGGGCTGGATTTCCTCCAGCTCCATCTGCTCAACCTCACGCGCCTTTTGCTCCAAGATTCGTGCTAAAAATTCCTGACTCATTTTTGGTACTCCTGTAACAGTCTGAGTTTTTCAAGAGCCTTGCCACTAGCAATGACTTGACGAGCTAAGGCAACTCCATCCTTGATATTATCTACCTTACCATTAGCATAGAAACCAAGACCAGCATTTAAAACTGTCGTTTCCAAGAATGGACTTGGTTCATTTTTAAGAACGCTGAGCAAAATTTCTGCATTTTCCTGAGCATTGCCACCACGGATATCTTCGATAGCGTAGCGCTCCATCCCCAAATCCTCTGGAGTAAAGCTTGACAAGGTGATTTCGCCATTCTCAAGAAGTGCAATCTTGGTTGTTCCATTCAAACCAGCTTCATCCAATCCTTCTGGCCCAGCAACCACGATGGCACGTTTACGACCCATGTTTTTCAAAACCTGAGCTGTACTTTCTAGAAGTTCTGGACGACTAATTCCAAGAAGCTGTGTTTCCAAAGCCATTGGGTGAATCAGTGGACCAGTCAAGTTCATGATCGTTGGAATTCCCAATTCCAAACGAGCTGGCATGATGTATTTCATTGCTGGGTGCATATTTTTAGCAAAGAGAAAGACGATGCCAGTTTTATCAAAGACCTTACCTAGTTCAGCTGGTTTGAGGTCTAGGTTGATGCCCAAGGCTTCTAGGACATCTGCAGAACCAGATTTAGAAGAAATCGAGCGGTTACCATGTTTGGCCATGTGAACACCACCACCAGCCAAGACAAAGGCTGCAGTTGTGGAGATGTTAAAGCTGAAAGACTTGTCCCCACCTGTACCACAGTTGTCCATGGCATCATGAATTTCAGTTGGAATATGTTGGGCATGCCCTCTCATGACTTGGGCAATGGCTGTGCGTTCTTCAGGTGTTTCCCCCTTCATCTTAAGAGCCAAAAGGAGAGAAGCAATCTGCGCTTCCGTTACACGCCCAGTTACGATACGCTCAATGACATCCGTCATTTCCACACCTGATAAATTTTCAAATTTTGCTAGTTTTTCAATAATCTCTTTCATCCTAGTTTCCTCACTTTACAACCTTCTCGATAAAATTCCGAATAGAAGACAAGCCATCTGGCGTTCCGATACTCTCTGGATGGTACTGGAAGCCATAAATCGGTAGGTTTTTGTGTTGAATCCCCATGATGGCTTGGTCATCAGTCGAACGAGCTGTCACTTCAAATTCTTCTGGCATTTCCTCAATTAAAATACTGTGGTAACGCATGACCGCACGTCCATCCTCAATGCCTTGATACAAAACAGATGGCGCTTCAAAGCGGATATTGCTCTGTTTCCCATGCATGACTTTGGGAGCCAAACCTAACTTACCACCAAAGACTTCTGCAATGGCTTGGTGACCCAAACAAATCCCTAAAATCGGCTTCTTGCCAGCAAAATCACGAATCATGTCTTCCATCTTTCCAGCATCAACTGGCCAACCAGGACCAGGAGAAAAGACCAGACCATCTGCTTTTTCAGCTTCTTCATACAGCTTGGGATCATCATTTCTCAAAACCTGCACTTCTGCAAAATTCCCAATGTACTGCGCCAAGTTATAGGTAAAAGAATCATAGTTGTCAATCAATAAAATCATGGTCTTAGTTCTCCAATTCTAGTCATAGATTTAGCTTTGTTAATGGTTTCTTGGTATTCGTTTTGGGCGATGGAGTCATAGACAATCCCTGCCCCAGCCTGCACATAGGCTGTTTGATTTTTGAGAATCATAGTTCGGATGGCAATGGCAAAATCCATATCACCCGTCGCAGACAAGTAGCCGATTGCTCCTGCGTATACGCCCCGTTTTTCTGTTTCCAGTTCATAGATGCGTCTCATCGCTCGAATCTTAGGTGCTCCTGACACTGTTCCAGCTGGAAGTGTTGCTTTCAAGGCATCCATGGCAGTGAGTTCTGGAAGCAAACGCCCCTTGACCACACTGGTCAAATGCATGACATAACGGAAGAGCTCCACTTCCATATACTTAGTGACTTGGACACTGGCCGTTTCAGAAATGCGGCCAATATCGTTACGTCCCAAGTCTACCAACATCCTATGTTCTGCTGTTTCCTTCTCATCCGAAAGTAGGTCTGTCGCCAAAGCCTTGTCTTCTTCATCCGTAGCTCCTCTTGGTCGTGTCCCTGCAATCGGATTGGTTGTCACGATGCCATTTTTGACAGAAACCAAACTTTCTGGACTGGCACCGATGATTTGATAATCCCCAAAGTCATAGAAATAAAGGTAATTAGAAGGATTAGTCACGCGGAGATTTCTGTAGAAGTCAAATGGATTTCCAGTAACTTCTGCTGAGAAGCGCTGACTGAGCACGCATTGGAACATATCGCCATTACGAATCAAGTCACGAGCTGTTTCCACCATTTCCTCAAACTTCTGAGGAGCGATATGGGGTTTGAAGTCTAACGGAGATAGATCCAAGTCTTCAAATTCATTTGGAGCAGGAATGCGTAATTCCTCAAGCACTTGATTCAAGGCTTCTTCCAAGTCTTCTTGACTTCGCTCACTATAGAGAGTATCCTCGATGACATGGATTTTCTCCTTCTTGTGGTCAAAGACCATGTAACTCTCATAGACGAAGAAATGCATGTCTGGCGTTCCAATTGTATCCTCAGGGATTTGACCAATTTCTTCATAAAGCGAAATCATATCGTAACCAACAAAACCAATTGCCCCACCACCAAAAGGTAGATCTGAATGGTGCTGGCTCTTATGAGTCACTTCATAAAGGAAATCTAAGGGATCCTGATCAATCTCTTGACCATTTTGATAAAGAACTCCATTTTCAAACTTAATCTCAAAAACTGGATTATAGGCTAAGATAGAAAAACGAGCTGTTTCCTTGTCTCTCGGAATACTTTCTAAAATAACCTTGTGTTGCCCCTGTAGGCGCATATAAGCCAAGATTGGTGATAAGACATCTCCATGAATGATTCGTTCCATTGTATTTCCCTTTCAGTTCCTTTTTTTAATTTTTTATCTTTTTCTATTTCCCTTAAATAGTGCGGACGGGAGGTAAAATTATCCAGTGGATGATTTTAGAAATCCATTAAATGAAAGACCTAATTTTTGAGCTCCTCGCTCATTCATTTCTAGGCTCAGGCTAAAATAGTTCCCCGAACTATTTTACTCTCAAAAATTCCGTCCTAGAGAAGCATCTTTGCTTCTCTAGGATACCACTATGGCGGGAAATAGCTTTTAGAAACTCACTTCGTTCGTAAATATTCTATAACGACCTATTTATTGAAAATATTTAAAAAATTAATCGCAATATCTGCGGTAAATATATAAAAATCCCCACGCAAAATAACTTGCGTGAGGACGAAATTCGCGGTGCCACCTCAATTATAGGATTTCTCCTATCTCTCATTCCTGTCTTAGAAAGATTCTGTAACAGGCTGTGCGATAAAGGGCACTCCCTTGAGAATTATGTTTTCTTCTCTCGTTTCAGATGGCCCCAACCTTACAGCTTTCTCTGCTTGTTTCCAGCAACCACAAGCTCTCTGTGAGAGAAAAGACTGTAATTTTTCCATCTATTATTTTTTAGCTTCTAGGTAGTCCGCAATTGCAGCTACATCCTTGTCTCCACGACCAGAGACATTGATGATGATAATGTCGTCTTTACTTAGTTTCGGTGCACGTTTAACTGCTTCTGCGATAGCGTGCGAACTTTCAATCGCCGGGATAATTCCTTCAGTCTTGCTGAGAAGGAGGAGAGCCTGAACAGCTTCTTCATCCGTCGCTGCAACATATTCTACGCGACCTGAATCTTTGAAGTAGGCGTGTTCTGGGCCAACCCCTGGATAGTCCAATCCAGCTGAGATAGAGTAAACTGGAGCTAGTTCTCCATCTTCCTTAAAGACTGCATAAGTCTTCATACCATCAACAATTCCGATACTACCTTTTGTCATAGTAGCTGCGTGCTTGTCTGTATCAAGTCCGTGACCAGCAGCTTCAACCCCAACCAATTTAACTTCTTCATCAGCCACATACTGAGAAAAAGCACCGATGGCATTAGAGCCACCACCTACACAGGCAATAACGTAGTCTGGTAAACGACCTTCTTTTTCTAAGATTTGACGGCGAGATTCTTCACTGATGACCTTTTGGAACTCGTGGACAATTGTAGGATATGGGTGAGGACCTACAGCAGATCCCAGAACATAGAAGGCTTCAAGGTCATTCATCCATGCTCCAAAGGCTGCATCGACCGCATCCTTGAGAGTTCGTGTCCCCGTTTCAACTGCGTGAACAGTTGCTCCCATCATCTCCATACGGAAAACATTGAGACGTTGACGTTCCACATCCTCTGCTCCCATGTAGACATCACAGGCCATCCCAAACTTGGCTGCAGCCGCTGCTGTCGCAACACCGTGCTGACCAGCTCCTGTTTCTGCAATCACTCGTTTTTTGCCCATACGTTTGGCCAAAAGAATTTGTCCTAAAACATTGTTGAGCTTGTGAGAACCAAGGTGGTTAAGATCTTCACGTTTGAGATAAATCTTAGCTCCACCTAGGTGTTCTGTCAAACTTTCCGCAAAATAGAGCGGTGTTTCACGACCTGAATAGTCCTTCAAGTAATGACGAAATTCTGCCAAAAACTCTGGATCATCCTTGTATTTTTCAAAAGTCACTTCCAACTCATCCAACAAAGCCTGAATCGGCTCCGGTACGAAACTACCACCAAATTGTCCAAAATAACCTTTAGTTGTCATAAAATTTTCCTCTTTCTGTATTGATTTCAAGATATGAAAAAAGCCCACACACAGAATATACTTCCATGTGAGGGCGTTGGTAACGCGGTGCCACCTCAATTATAAAGGGACTATTCCCCTTTACATCTCTGTCTTGTCTAACAACAAGTTGCACTGTAAGGTGTGCGCACCGAATTTTCATTGTTTCAAATTCATTTTTAAAATCAGCCCACTTTCACTACTTCCAACCACCTGTTCACAATCACCACAGGCTCCCTGAAGATCAAAAATAGTTACTTTTCTGATTTGTTGAACTTATTTTAATACTTTGTTTTTTCTTTGTCAAGACTTTTTTACGATTTTTTTGATAAAGCTAGCACTTTTTCAGAAACTGTTTTGAAAGTCTCAATGATATAGTCCACTTCTTCATCGCTTAATTTAGTGTGAAGAGGGAGCGTAATTTCATTTTCAAAGAAGGCATAGGCCTTAGGATAATTCGCCATATCAAAGCCAAGATTCTTATAGGCTGTTAAGAGTGGAAGCGGTTTATAGTGTACGTTACTTGCAATTCCTGCTTTGGCCAATTCTTGGATGATGAGGTTGCGTTCTTCTAGGCTTGCTCCTTCTACATGGGTGATGTAGAGGTGGCGTGAAGATTCGACACTATCAGTCTTGTGTGCCAATGGACGAATGCGAGAACCTGCAAAACCTCGATCATAGCGGTCCACAATGTCCTTACGACGTTGTAGTAAACCAGGATAGCGGTCCAATTGTACCAAACCAAGTGAAGCCATGATATCAGTCATGTTGCACTTGTAGGCTGGTGTAACGATATCGTATTCCCATGAGCCCAGTTGCATCTTAGCAAGGGCATCCTTAGTTTGTCCGTGAAGGGAAAGAATTTGGAATTCCTTGTACATTTCTTCGTCATCAATCGCTGGATTGGCTTTCCAAGTGGCACTTCCACCTTCTGCAGTTGTAAAGTTCTTAACGGCGTGGAATGAGAAGGAAGTAAAGTCAGCGATAGAACCAGCCGGTTGACCCTTGTAAGTTGATCCCAAAGCGTGGGCACTATCAGAGACAATCACGATACGGTTAAAGGCCTGTTGCCACTTGCTTGAAGCAGCAAAAAGGTCGCGTTTCTTCTCCACAACTTGGAACAAACGGTCATAATCGCAAACAATCCCTGCAAGTTCTACTGGGATAATCACTTTAGTCTTTTCAGTGATAGCTTGCTCAAGCAAGTCATAGTCCATTTCAAAAGTATCTGCTTGGATATCCACCATGACAGGGGTCGCCCCTACGTGAGTGATGACACTACATGAAGCTGTATAAGTCATAGCTGGAACGATGACTTCATCTCCAGGACCCACTTCAAGCACACGTAAAATCAACTCAAGCGCGGCAGTCGCAGAGTTAAGACAGACAGTCTTGGGCGTCTGTGTGTATTGAGACAAGCGACGCTCCAGTTCTTTTGTCTTAGGACCTGTTGTAATCCAACCAGAACGCAGGGTATCCGCTACTTCAGCAATTTCAGCTTCGGTGATATCGGGTGGTGAAAATGGAATATTGTAATTTGGCATTGATTTGCTCCTTTTGTCTGTACTCATTTTCTTATGACTACTTTATTTTAGCACTTCAAACACGGTTTGAAACATGATTTTGATGTCTCCAAGGAAACTAAATTCTCGGAGATAAGAAAGGTTATAGCGCATCTTTTCAGGAAGGACGTGTTCGACATAGGCTTGGTCAACCGACAGACCTTTCTCCGTCATTTGACTGATAATAGTGTCCTCATCCTTGTAGTTGATGCTGGCTGGAGAGGTAATCCCTGCTGGTAAAAGCAAGGTTGCCATCATTTCAGGGCTATACTGCTCTGTGTAACGAGGCACTTCAGGACGCGTCCCTACAAAGGACATCTCACCTTTAAGAACATTGACCAACTGAGGCAGTTCGTCCAAACGCACACGGCGGATGAAATTACCAACCTTGGTTATACGACTATCGTTAGCAGAAGTCACCAGACTTCCTTTTTTATCCGCATCCGTCACCATGGTACGGAACTTCCAAATCTTGAACCGACGGTTATACTGGGTCACGCGCTCTTGCTTGTAAATAACTGGCCCCTTGCTATCCAACTTGATCCAAATGCTCAAGATGAGAAAGATGGGAGAGGTCAGAACCAGTACAACCAAGGCCAAAACCCAGTCCAAACAACGCTTGAAAATCAGCGAACCCTTCCTTTTAGAGACAAGCTGGTAGTAAGACTCAACCTCGCTTGATTTCATTTCCACGGGCAAGTCTTCCCATTTCAGCATGCTGTTTCTCCTTTGTTTTTATTATACTATTTGTCAACATTTTTCATTATACCACAAAATGGAAAAGGCGGTGAAAGAAATCTGTAATTTGAAGGATTTCCTTCTTATACTAAAAAGTATTAGGACATGACCCCGGCCTGCAAGCTATACATCTTGTGGTAGGTTCCACCCAAAGCCAAGAGTTCCTCATGGGTTCCACTCTCGATAATGCGCCCCTTGTCCAATACGTAGATACAGTTGGCGTCTTGGATAGTAGAAAGACGGTGAGCAATGGCAATGGTTGTTCGCCCCTGTCTCATCTTAGCCAGAGAAGCTTGAACCAGACTTTCTGTTTCAGAGTCAATATTGGCTGTCGCTTCATCCAAAATCAGAATTTTAGGCTGACTGGCGACTGTTCTAGCAAAAGCAAGAAGCTGACGCTGACCAGTAGAGAAGCTCGAACCACGCTCAGAAACAGGGGAATCATAACCCTGAGGAAGTTCTTGAATAAAGGAATCTGCATCCACGAAGGCTGCTGCAGCCTGGACCTGGTCATCACTGATCTCTTGGTACATGGCGATATTGGACTTAATGGTCCCATGATAGAGGAAGGGATCCTGCAAGACCAGACCGATGTTTTTTCTCAGCTCTTCCTGACTGTAGTTCCTGATATCCACATCATCCAAGAGAACTCGCCCTGACTGGAATTCATAAAAGCGCATGAGGACATTGATAATCGAAGATTTCCCAGAACCTGTATGCCCTACAAAAGCTATGGTTTCACCCTTATTAACAGAGAAAGAAATGTCATCCAGAATCGGATGTTTGCCATCATATGAGAAGCACACATGTTCAAACTGGATATTGCCTTCTTTGACTTTAGCCTGCCCATTTTTTTGATGAGGCTCATAGGTCCTCTCGTCAATCAAGGCAAAGACACGACCTGCAGAAACCATAGACGTTTGCAGGGTTGAAAAGTTTTGCGTCACTTCAATCAAGGGATCAAAGAGACGATTGATGTACTGGATAAAGGCATACATGGTTCCTGCCGTTATTCCCAGATAAAGTCCACGATAGCCAAAATAGGCCATCAAGACAGCATAGCCTAGAAGTTTCAGCAAACTCATGGCAGGGCGCAAAAAGAGGGCATCCAAGGCTACAGAACGGTTGGCATAGACCAAGTGTTCTTGGTTGATTTCATCAAACTCTGACTGTAGGCGCTTCTCTTGATTAAAGGCCTGGATTATTCTGATTCCCTCGATGTTTTCAGCCAGCTTGCTATTGATATCTGACAAGAGACTTCTGGTTTTCTCAATGATTTTCACTGATTTTTTCCGATAGAGACTGACCAAAAGGAAAATCAAGGGGAGAAAGAGCAAGACTAATGCTGTCAAACGAAAATCCAACACCAACATGGTATAAAGGGTTGTCAGAAAGATGAAAACTGCTGAAATAAAGCTGGATAAAATCCCTGAAAACATATCACTAATAGTCTCGGTGTCATTTGTCAAACGAGAGACAATAGAGCCTGCTGGCGTCTTGTCAAAGTAAGACATGCCCAGCTTCTCCATATTGGCAAAGGCATCGCGACGAATATCTCTGACAATACTGTAGGACACCCGTGCAAAGAGAAGATTTCCGACATACTGAACCAGAGTTTGTAGGATATAAAGGCCATAGTAGACCAGCAAAACGGTCACAGCGAGCTGGTTAAAATTGCTGAGATACTGGTCGATAAAGTGGGAAGCCACAAGGGGAATGACACTTTTGATGACCGTCGTCGCTAGGAGAAAGCTGAGTGCCAAAAAGGTCAGGAGGCCGTAAGGCTTGAGATAAGACATCAAGCGCTTCAATACAGTCCATTGTTCTTGTTTATTCTGCATCTTCTTCTCCTTTCATTTCCAGCTGCTGAGACTGGTAGGTTTGAGCATACCAGCCATCCAAAGCTAGCAAGTCTTCGTGTCTGCCTCGTTCGATGATTTGACCATTTTGCAGGACTAAAATCAAATCTGCATGGACAACTGCACTCAGGCGATGAGCCGTAATAATGGTTGTCTTGTCCTTTCGCGTCTCCTTGAGGTTGTCGATAATCGCATACTCTGTCTTGGCATCCACGGCCGACAAAGAATCATCCAAAATCAAGATATCAGGGTCTAAAATCATCGCCCGACTCATGGCCAGACGCTGCTTTTGACCACCAGAAAGACTGACTCCTTTTTCACCAATCAACGTATCAAATCCTTGAGGCATGTCTACAATGTCTTGGTAAACTTGAGCTAGCTTCGTCGCTTCCTCGACCGCTGAAAGGGGCAAGTTAGGATTGCCAAAGCGGATATTATCTAAAATTGAAGTCGCAAAGAGAAACTGGTCCTGAGGGACGTAGCCCATGAGACTACGAAGGTCTGTCAAACGGTAGTCACGAATATCGTGACCGTTTAGATAAATGGCTCCCTTATCCACATCGTATTCACGCAAGAGGAGTTTAATCAAGGACGTTTTCCCAGAGCCTGTCTGACCAACTAATCCCAATGTTTGCCCTTTTTCCAAACTAAAGTGAACATTTGTCAGTGTTTCCTCATTTTCAAATGCAAAACTATCAATGGCATACTGCAAGCGCCCATTTTCAATACTGTCTAGAGGAAACTCAGGGTCTTGTACAGGTGATTCCTGAGACAAAAGTTCCTCAATCCGCTGGTAGGAAACTTTCCCTCGCTGAGTAATATTAAAGAGGAAGCCGATGGCCATAAGAGGCCAAACCAGCATATCCAAATAACTGATAAAAGTGACCAGATTACCAACCGTAATTTGCCCTTTCTGAACCATCAAGGAGCCTACCAAGAGCGTTAAAACATAGGAGGAACCAACAAATAAGAGAACCATAGGGTCAAAGAGACTATCGTATTTCATGGTTTGCAGGTTCTTTTGGAAGGTCAATTCATTGACTGTCTGAAAGGACTTGAGCTCGTCCGCCTGGTAACCGAAAGACTTGGTCACTTTGATACCTGATACAGACTCCTGCACCTTGTTATTGAGTTCAGAAAAGGCAGCCTGTGATTCGCCAAAAGCCTTGTGGGTCTTTCTCCCTAGACGACTGGTCGCATAAGCCATGAAAGGCAGGGGTAGAATGGCAACCAAGGTCATTTGCCATGAAATGCTAAAGAGCATGGTCATCAAGGTCACTAAAGCCGTGATAGAGGCATCCACGGCAGACATAACACCACCCCCTGCCAGACGCGTTAGGGCATTGATATCATTGGTTGCGTGTGCCATCAGGTCCCCCGTCCGGTAGGTTTGATAAAAAGCTGGAGACATTTTTGTGAAATGTTCAAATAAGCGAGAGCGCATAATCTGTCCCAAACGGTAGGAAGTCCCAAGGATATACATACGCCAAACATAGCGCAGATAGTACATCCCAAAGGCTGAAAGAAGCAAGTAAAATAGGGCAAGAAGGAGGTCCTGCTGGGTTAATTGCCCCGATGTGATGGCATCAATGACCCTCCCCATAACCATTGGGGGAATGAGGTTGAGGACGGAAACCAAGACCAGAGCCACAATCCCGACTAAATAACGGCGTTTTTCTAACTTGAAAAACCACCAAAGTTTTTGAATAATGGACATAACATCCCTTTCTGATTGCAAATAGAAACCTGAGGCCAAGACCCCAGGTTTTTCTTATTCATAGGTTACGACTGTGACCGCACCCTTGTCATACTCAGCGATAAAGATATTGGCTACATTGTCATGCCCTTGCTTGCTGAGGTTATCAAGCAACCACTCTTCGTTACGACCAATCGACTCCAAAACATCGACTTGTATCACACCGTCAGTCACAACTGGATACTTAGGATTTTCATCTCCCATTTGGACCACGATGAGTTGGCCATTTTGCTCCTGCACAGCTCGTTTGACCTGCTTCATCTGGAAAATTCCTTGGCTACGAAGTTTGAGGGCTACTTCCGCTGCAGACAAACCAACTGAACGACAGGCTTCTGGGTCAATCTGACCATTTTTGATGAGGAGAGTTGGCTTACCATCAATCAAGCGTTTGACAAAATGAACATTGTTACTAAGCCACTTGAGGGTCAAAACCAAAATCGTCCACATCATCAAAATCACTGCGTACTGGAGAATGCTAATAGAACTATTGTAAATCACCCCACCGATAATACCACCGAGAACATAGTTCTGAATTTGGTCTGTCGCAGAGTTAGGCGCCAGATTTCCCTTTCCTGTCACATTGATAACAAAAACAAGCGAGAAAAGACCCAAGGCCAGTTTGATTAAAATTTCCATATAATTGAGTGTCATTTGTTTACCTCCACCAATTCAATAGCGTCTGTTTGATGCAATTCTAATTTCTCTAAAAGATACTTGTCTGGTTGGCTCCCGTTCATGGCACGATAGAAATTTGAACCTACCTTGATAAGTGCTCCATCAGTGGCTGCAGAAGTATTGACATAAACTTCTGATTTATCCACTCCCAAGTCTTTGGAAACAACCTCTATGAAATGAAGTGAAGTTTGAAATTGGTTGTTAGAGGCTTGATTGGTCTGGTATTTTGAGATTGTCACCAAAAGCATGGCCACCAAGGTCAAGGCCAAAATCATGACCAATTCCCGAAACTTAGTCCCCTTTTTATCTCGATAGGCTTTAAAAGCAAAAAATCCTGTGATAGCTAGGAGCACAATCCCAAAGCCAATCATCATTCCATTTTGCTGACTGATTTGGCTAAGTACATAGTCATATGAGTAAAATTTCATTTATTTTCACTCCCTTTCATAAAATCATTCTTAATTATAAACGAAAGAGAGTGATTTTTCAAGCCATACGTTGGGGAAATGGACTTATCAGACCAACTTCTCAAACTAATGACTCCAGTAGCTATTTCAAGATTCTGATTTTGATAATTGATATGAATAAACACCAGGCATCAACACCACAAGTAGAAGTGTCAAGAAAAACACCCAGTAAACATATAGTTGAACAAAGGAATTTAGAAACAATAACAATCCTCCTAATACCCAAATTTTTCCAGCTAGACGATGCGTTTTTCTCCAGTTTTCATCATTCTCCAAGGTCCACGGTAGTCGAATACCGATTATATAATTTCGGTGTGTTTTTGGTAGATAATTTCCAATTACGATCATCACGACTCCCATAAAAATCTGAGCTAGTAGCCCACTCATCATGGAATAACCCAAAGATTCTCCGAAGATAGAAATCATTAATAGACAAGATACAAAGGGAATAATCCAGTAAATCAAAACTTGTATTTTTGAACTGATATTGCTAGATTTAGGATCCTTAATCATTAAAAATAGAAGCAACCAATGCATCAAAAGCATGAGAGTAGGTAATCCAAAGATAGCAGACATTTTATGATTGTAGCCATCCGCTTGCCCCAGTAGATTAAAATGAGTGGGTATCTCCTCTGGTAATTGATTCCAGAAAACACAACCTACAAGGGAAGGTAGTAGGATGAGAATGCTCGTAAATAATACCAATTTCTTATTGATTTTTATCTTCATCAAAATGATCTCCTTTCAGATCTGCTAGCCAAACCATTATATCCTCTAAAACCGATGTATTTAACTCATAATAAATAAAGTTTTTTTCTTTCATTTCATGAATCAAATCCGCTGCTTTCAAAATCGTGAGATGGTGTGAAATAGTTGCACCTGTCAACTCGAATTGACTGGCAATTTCTCCTGCAGATAATCTACCTGCTTTGAGTAAATTTAAAATCTCTCTCCTAACTGGATGAGATAAAGCTTTAAAACTATTTGCAAAACTCATAATGACTCCTTTCCCTTTGTAATATTAGTAGGGCTAGGAATAAGCAAGGTAGAACTGATAGCATTCCGGTCGGTGATGGGCCTAAAATCAAGAGGCTTGAAACTTTTTCTCCTGGTAATTGGAAGAGTAACCCAAGACCTGCAGTTGCATTGATTGCCCCATGAAATAGGGCTGAAGCCCAGATAGAGCCTGTCTTTTCCAACAACCAGCTTAACAATATTCCTAGGCTAAAACAAAATAGAAACATGGCGACAACTCCCAAAACAGGATAAGCAAAATAAGATATTCCATAATTATAGCCTTGTAAATTGATTGGTAAATGCCATAGACTCCAAATGAGAGCAAGCAAGACATGAGTCTGGACTATTGAAAAGCGTCCTCTTAGAGCTGGGTAAAGATAGCCACGCCAACCAATTTCCTCCCCCAATGCAAAGAAACTATTAAGAAAAGGAGCGTAGGTCAAACTAGCTAAGATTTGAATCAAGGCCAAGAAAGATAAGGGAATGGCTGATTGAGAGACACCTTTTTCTTGTAAGATGGCTTGAATAGATTCAAAACCAAGGCTGAAATTGCTAGGGAATACAAGAAAATAAAGTCCCGCTCCTAAAAAACTGATGACTGCTGGTAACCAGATAGCTAGTAAGTAAAAGCGCCAGTTCCTCTTGAGATTCACAACTAATTTAAATTTGATTCCACTAGGTTGATTCGTGATTTTCCCTAAAATAAAGACTGCAAGTGCAGGCATCCACATGGCTACAATACTAGCAAGTTGACTCCATGGAGAATTTAGACCAACACCACTTAGCCATAGTGCCAACCATATTATCCAAGCAAGGGCATAAGCCAAGACTACAAAGAGAAGGCTTGTTCTCTTATTTGACATATTTGTACACTTCACTTTCTATTTAGATGTTTTTCTAAATAACATTATACACCTTTCCATTCTAAACACAAGATCTATTTAGATTTTTTTCTAAATAGTTTAGGAAATTTTTATTTTCTCAGGATAAAGTCTAAAGAGTAGTTTTCAAACCATACGTTGGGGAAATAGACCTTTTTTTGGTATAATAAAATCTATAATCTGAATGAAAAAGGTAACTTTATGAAACTTATCTCATGGAATATTGATTCCCTCAATGCTGCCCTAACGAGTGACACAGCTCGTGCTAAATTGTCCCAAGAAGTCCTACAAACCTTGGTCGCTGAAAATGCTGATGTCATTGCTATCCAAGAAACCAAGCTTTCTGCCAAAGGGCCTACAAAGAAACACTTGGAAATTTTAGAAGAACTCTTCCCAGGCTACGAAAACACGTGGCGCTCTTCTCAAGAACCTGCCCGTAAAGGCTATGCTGGTACCATGTTCCTCTACAAGAAAGAACTCACACCAACTATCAGCTTCCCAGAAATCGGTGCCCCTTCTACCATGGACTTGGAAGGCCGTATCATCACGCTAGAATTTGATGATTTTTTCGTAACGCAAGTTTACACTCCAAACGCTGGCGATGGTCTCAAACGCTTGGAAGAACGCCAAGTCTGGGATGTCAAATATGCTGAGTACTTGGCTGAATTAGACAAAGAAAAACCAGTCCTTGCAACCGGTGACTACAATGTAGCCCACAATGAAATCGACCTTGCAAATCCTGCCAGCAACCGCCGTTCACCAGGATTTACAGACGAGGAACGTGCTGGATTTACCAACCTCTTGGCAACTGGATTTACCGATACTTTCCGTCATGTTCACGGCGATGTTCCAGAACGCTACACTTGGTGGGCACAGCGCAGCAAGACTTCTAAAATCAACAATACAGGCTGGAGAATCGACTACTGGCTGACAAGCAACCGCGTGGCTGACAAGGTCACTAAATCTGATATGATTGACTCAGGTGCTCGCCAAGACCACACACCCATTGTCATGGAGATTGAACTCTAAGGAGAAAGCGAATGGACTATCAAGCTGTCATTCCTGAATTTGTAGTATCTGACATCGAAAAATCACGCCACTTCTACTGCGACCTGCTAGGATTCTCTGTCGAATACGAGCGTCCAGAGGAGAAATTTCTCTTCCTCTCGCTTGAAGACTGCCAACTTATGCTAGAAGAAGGCAGCGCAGAAGAATTAGCTCAGCTGACCTATCCTTTCGGGTGCGGTGTCAATATTTCCTTTGGCATTGCAGATGTTCCTCAGCTCCACCAAAAACTGCTGGAAGCTGACTATCCTATCCATCGTCCCCTGACAAAAAGAGAATTTCGAGTAGGAGATAGCTTTATATATCCTCATGAATTTGCAGTTTTGGATCCAGATGGCTATTTTTTAAGATTTAGCGAATAGAAACATAAAGACTGAAGAAAAAGGCATATTGTCAGGTCTTGAAGAAACTTGATAATATGTCTTTTATGATGAAAAAATCTTCTAATACTCTTCGAAAATCAAATTCAAACCACGTCAGCGTCGCCTTACCGTACTCAAGTACAGCCTGCGGCTAGCTTCCTACTTTGCTCTTTGATTTTCATTGAGTACAAATGTTAGCTTACAATTGAAAATTTGTCTATTTTTCTTCATTTTGTTCGTTTTTAAAACCAAAACACTAATAAAACATTTGATTTCTAAAGTTATTTAGTGTAAAATAAAAACATTGGCTCAAGCCTATTTAAAATTAAATATCATTTTACTTGTTTATGTCGTGAATTGGCACGACGTTTCTACAAGGTGCCGGAACACCTAACAATAAGTAAGTTAGCTTGAGGGGATGGTCTTTTTTGCCATGCCTATTTTGGGGACTTGCTTAGAGATTAAGTAGGTCCTTTTTTCTATTAGTTTTTTCTAGTTAAGGATCAGAAACAAGCAAATGGATTGGCTTTTAGACTTTAGGAGGTCTTATGAAATTATTAGAAGAGCGCATCCTCAAGGATGGGCGTATCTTGGGTGATAACATCCTCAAGGTGGATTCCTTTTTAACCCACCAAGTTGACTTTAGCTTGATGCGAGAGATTGGTAAGGTTTTTGCGGAAAAATTTGCTTCTACTGGTATTACCAAGGTCGTAACCATTGAAGCGTCTGGTATTGCCCCAGCCGTTTTTACAGCTGAAGCCTTAAACGTTCCCATGATTTTCGCTAAAAAAGCTAAAAACATCACTATGAACGAAGGAATCTTAACTGCCGAAGTTTACTCCTTTACCAAGCAGGTAACCAGCACCGTTTCTATCGCTGGAAAATTCCTCTCACCAGAGGACAAGGTTTTGATTATCGACGATTTCCTTGCTAACGGCCAAGCTGCCAAAGGCTTGATTCAAATCATCGAACAAGCTGGTGCCACAGTCGAAGCTATCGGTATTGTGATTGAAAAATCTTTCCAAGATGGCCGTGATTTGCTTGAAAAAGCAGGCTATCCTGTCTTATCACTCGCTCGTTTGGACCGTTTTGAAAATGGTCAAGTTATTTTTAAGGAGGCAGATCTCTAATGCAAACTCAAGAAAAACATTCGCAAGCAGCCGTTCTTGGCTTGCAACACTTACTAGCTATGTACTCAGGATCCATCCTGGTTCCCATCATGATTGCGACAGCCCTTGGCTATTCAGTTGAGCAGTTGACCTACCTGATTTCCACAGATATCTTCATGTGTGGGGTGGCAACCTTCCTCCAACTCCAACTCAACAAATACTTTGGGATTGGACTCCCAGTCGTTCTTGGAGTTGCCTTCCAGTCGGTAGCTCCCTTGATTATGATTGGACAAAGCCATGGTAGTGGTGCTATGTTTGGTGCCCTCATCGCATCAGGTATTTACGTGGTTCTTGTTTCAGGCATCTTCTCAAAAGTGGCCAATCTCTTCCCATCTATCGTAACAGGATCTGTTATTACCACGATTGGTTTAACCTTGATTCCTGTAGCTATTGGAAATATGGGAAATAACGTTCCAGAGCCAACTGGTCAAAGTCTTCTGCTTGCAGCTATTACCGTTGTGATTATCCTCTTGATTAACATCTTTACCAAAGGATTTATCAAGTCTATCTCTATTTTGATTGGTCTGGTTGTTGGAACTGCCATTGCTGCTAGCATGGGCTTGGTTGATTTCTCTCCTGTTGCGGCAGCACCACTTGTCCATGTCCCAACTCCCCTCTACTTTGGGATGCCAACCTTTGAAATCTCATCGATTGTCATGATGTGTATCATCGCAACGGTATCTATGGTTGAGTCAACCGGTGTTTACCTAGCCTTGTCTGATATCACAAAAGATCCGATCGACAGCACACGCCTGCGCAACGGTTACCGCGCAGAAGGTTTGGCCGTACTTCTCGGAGGAATCTTTAACACCTTCCCTTACACAGGATTTTCACAAAACGTTGGTTTGGTTAAATTATCAGGTATCAAGACTCGTCTTCCAATCTACTACGCGGCTGGTTTCCTGGTTCTCCTTGGACTCCTTCCTAAGTTTGGCGCCCTTGCCCAAATCATTCCGAGCCCTGTCCTCGGTGGTGCCATGCTGGTGATGTTTGGTTTTGTATCGATTCAAGGGATGCAAATCCTCTCCCGTGTTGACTTTGCTAACAATGAACACAACTTCCTTATAGCAGCTGTATCAATCGCTGCAGGTGTCGGACTCAACAACAGTAATCTCTTTGTCAACATGCCAACAGCCTTCCAAATGTTCTTCTCAAACGGAATCGTCGTAGCCAGCCTACTCGCCATTGTCCTCAATGCAGTATTAAATCATAAAAAGAAATGAGAAAAAGAGGTGTGAACCTCTTTTTTGTTTCTCTATATCCTTACCTGTCTGTCTTCTGACCGCTGGCCTGTGACAAACATGGTAAAGGTTGCTTTGCAGACGTTTCTGCCTTCTTGATTGGTGATATCGACATCCACTACACAGGTTGTACGACCTTGATGGACGCATTCTCCTTTAATGGTCAACACATCGTCGAGTTTTCCAGCCTTGAGGTAGTTGATAGAGGATTGGAGTGTCACCCCATCAAGCCCCAGCGAGATAACCACCAAACCACTAATCTGGTCACAAAGGGTAAAGAGATAGCCACCATGGGCATTGCCATAATAGTTGAGCGACGAGTCCACCACTTTCGTCGTCACCACAACGTGACCATCTCTCATTTTTTCAATTTCGTAATTTTCAAAGGCAGATATAGCGTCAAAATGAAAATCTTTCATCGTTTCCTCCTGATATTTCAAACGACACTATGATACTACTTTTTATAGGACTGTGCAAGGAGAAAGCTCCTAGTCTGGCAAAATTCCGACCTGTTCTACAAAGCTCATAAAGGCTGCCTGTCCTTGTTCCGTTTGCTTGTAAACTCCTGCATCCTCCAAAACACGTGCAAAAATTTTACCCACAGAGTCCTTGACGATTTCAAGGGCTTTTTCTTTATCTGTTAGAGCTGGATATTGGGCTCTAAGTTGGTCTGCCCATTCCTGATGATAATCGGAAACTGTAACAGCTTCTCCCACGAGATAGCTAGCGACTTGCTCCACTTCTTCTTTCAGACGTGGTGGCAAGATTGCCAAGCCCATGACCTCAATCAAGCCGATATTTTCCTTCTTGATATGTTGGACATCCTTGTGGGGATGATAGATGCCATCAGGATGTTCTGCAGAAGTCTGATTGTCCCGCAAGACTAAGTCCAACTCAAACTGGCCATCGCGTTTACGGGCAATGGGTGTGATGGTATGATGCGGTGTCCCATCAGTCTCAGCCAAAATCTGCACTGCAGGATCTGAATACTGGCGCCATTCCTGCAAAATCTTGTCAGCTAAGTTGATCAAATCTTCTTTGGAATCCGAAGTCAAACGCAACACTGACATGGGCCACTTGACAATTCCAGCCTTGACCTGCTCAAAACCAGTAAAAGAGAAAGTCTTTTGCAAGGGAGCCAATTCCATAGGAAATACATGACGGCCTCCCTGATAGTGATCATGAGTTAGAATAGAGCCCCCCACAATCGGCAAGTCGGCATTAGAGCCAGCAAAATAGCCTGGAAACTGCTCTACGATAGCTAGCAGACGCTCAAAACTCTGACGACTAATGGCCATGGGGCGATGCTGACCGTCTAAGAAAATACAGTGCTCATTAAAGTAAGCATAGGGCGAATACTGGAAGCCCCATTCCTGACCAGCCATTTCAAAACGGATAATCCGGTGGTTGCTGCGAGCTGGGTGGTTAACTCGACCATGGAAGCCCTCATTCTCTAGACAAAGCTGACACTGAGGATAATTACTAGCTTGCACCAACTTGGCTGCCGCAATCTCTTTCGGATCCTTTTCAGGCTTAGAGAGGTTGATGGTAATTTCAAGTTCACCGTAATCAGATGGAACACGATAAGCAATATTTTTAGCAATGGCCTTGAGTTTGATGTAGTCATTCTTCTGACTGAGTTGGTAAAAATCCTCTATCGATTGCTCAGGAGAGTGGACATAGGTTTCCCAGAAGTCACGATTGACCTGACTCGGACAAGGAGTCACCAAGTCCATCAGTTCAGCACCAAGGATTTCACGCGCAGTCTGACTATCCTCAATTTTCTCTAATCGAACAGCTTCCTCAACCAGCTGGTCCTTGAGGTCAATCAATTTATCCAGATTGGTCTCAACTTCCAAAACACCATCTCCCACTCGTGCCAAGACACGATTAGTCAGGTAGATTCGATCCATTTCCTCAAATGAACTTTCAGAAATGACATGTGTTACAAATTTATCTACTAAGGTCACTATAGAGCCTCCTTTTGACTAGTCAAGGACGCGAGTGCCACCTGCAACTTCAGCGATATAGAAGCTTGGAGCGTATCCAACTACTTCCTCGTAGTGTTTGCCAACAGCTTCCTTAAAGGCATCAACAGCATCTTTTTGCACCAAAGCAATGGCACATCCGCCAAAACCTGCCCCTGTCATACGAGCACCGAGAACTCCTTCTTGTGCCCAAGCTGTATGAACAAGAGTATCCAATTCCAAACCAGTTACTTCATAGTCATGCTCTAGGGAAACGTGTGACGCATTCATCAAACAACCAAATGTTTCCAAATCTCCTGCTTGAAGGGCTGCTTGCGCTTTAAGGGTACGTTGGTTTTCAAGCACAGCATGGCGAGCACGTTTCAAACGATTTTCATCTTTAATCAGATAGCTGTATTGGTCAAAGGCCCACTCATCCAATTCACCCAAGGTCTGAATATCTAAAGCTGCTTGCAATTCTTCCACTGCTTTTTCACACTCAGCACGACGTTCATTGTATTTAGAGTCCGCCAATTCACGGCGTTTATTAGTGTTCATGATAACAACAACATTGTCCTTCAAATCAAGTGGCACCAAATCATACTCTAAAGTGTTAGTATCTAGGTAAATAGCACGTTGGTCAGCCCCCATACCGATAGCAAACTGGTCCATAATGCCAGAATTTACTCCGATAAAGCTATTTTCTGTTTGTTTTCCGATTTTAACCAAATCGAGACGCTCTAATTTTAAATCAAAGAGATGCTCTGCCACAACCCCTGTCAAAAGTTCCAAAGATGCTGAAGAAGACAAACCAGCACCATTTGGGATATTCCCATAAACATAAAAATCAAACCCTTTGTCAATCACATGCCCAGCTTCTTGCAAGAAATGAAGAACTCCTTTTGGATAATTGGTCCAGTTATGCTCTTTTTCAAACTTGAGGTCAGCGAGAGGCACTTCGATAATACCCTTGTCCTCAAAGTTAGCTGAGTAGAAACGCAAGACTTGGTCATCACGTTTGCGAGCAGCCCCATAAGTTCCCAAGGAAATAGCAGCTGGAAAAACGTGCCCACCGTTGTAATCTGTGTGTTCACCAATCAAATTAATACGACCTGGTGAAAAAAAAGTTTGGTCTGCTTCTTGACCAAAAACGGCAAGAAAGTCTTTGCGAAGAGCTTCAGCAGTAAGATGTTGTGTCATATGATTTCTCCTTTTACTGTCCGTTAAGCCGCCTTAACGTGTAATCGTTTTCTTCTATTGTATCCAAGGGATTTTCCAAGGTCAATCCTTTTTACTAAACTTTTACTAAACTATCGGTAAAAAGCAGAAAAATATGATATACTAACCTAATCAAGGAGGATTTATGGCTACCTTAAAAGACATTGCACAGCTAGCCTCTGTCTCTATCGCGACCGTATCCCGTGTCCTCAACCGCGACCAGAGCCTATCTGTTACAGAAGAAACCAGACACCGTATTTTAACTGTTGCTGAAGAGTTGGGCTATACTAAGCACCTCAAGACAGGCGAGTCCCACAAGCCCAAGCAAAAGATTGCCATTATCCAATGGGTCAGTGAACAAGGGGAGCTGGACGACCTCTACTACTACCAGATTCGCCTAGGCATAGAAAAAAGAGCCCAAGAGTTGGACTACGATATCTTGCGCTATTTTAATGACCATCCTTTTACCCTAAGCGAGGAAGTCATCGGGATTCTCTGCATCGGAAAGTTTAGTCGAGCTCAGATTTCTGCCTTTGAAGAATACCAAAAGCCTCTTGTCTTTCTAGACAGTGATACTCTTTCGCTAGGACATACCTGCATTATCACGGACTTTTACACTGCTATGAAACAGGTTGTCGATTATTTTCTCAGCCAAGGGGTGAATCGCATTGGGATTCTAACAGGTCTTGAAGAAACAACCGACCAAGAAGAAATCATTGAGGACAAGCGGCTGGAAAATTTCAGAAACTACAGTCAAGCGAAGGGAATCTATCATGATGAATTAGTCTTTCAAGGAAGCTTTACTGCCCAGTCTGGCTATGACTTAATGAAAGAGGCTATTCAGAGTTTGGGAGACCAACTGCCACCTGCCTTTTTTGCAGCTAGCGATAGTTTAGCTATCGGTGCCCTCCGTGCCCTCCAAGAAGCTGGAATCACCCTGCCAGACCGCGTCAGTCTTATTTCCTTTAACGACACCAGCCTGACAAAGCAAGTCTATCCTCCCCTCTCCAGCATCACCGTCTATACCGAAGAAATGGGCCGAGCAGGTATGGATATTCTTAACAAGGAAGTACTCCACGGTCGGAAAATCCCTAGTCTAACCATGCTGGGAACCAGACTGACTCTGAGAGAGAGTACAAAGAATGATTAGAATTACAAAACGACCGCTAGCAAGGCTGTTTCTCTAATAATCTCTATGATTCCGCTCCAACTCACACCTTTCGCTTATGTGCTTGGTGACTTTCTAGATCAACATCAACTTCAATGGTAATATTTTGAAAGCCACAATCTTTGAGGAAAATTCGAATAGATTCTTTACAAGTTTCCATATGCTCCATCTCTTTTAAACAAACATGGACAATGGCATTTTTTTCCAAACCATCCATAGTCCAGAGATTAAGCTGATTGATACTAGCGACATGATCCAATTCTGCTAAATCCGTCTTGATCTTCTGGATATCTACTCCTTCTGGCACTGCATCGAGGAATATCTTGAGCGTGCTCCAAAAACGTGGAAGGGCTTTTGACAGAACAAAGAAGGAAATAGCAATAGACAAGAGCGGATCCAAGATATACCAATCGGTAAATCGAAGAACAATGGCCATCAGGATGACAGCCACCCAACCCAAGGTATCTTCCAGAAAGTGCAGGCTGAGAATGGATTCGTTCTTGGTTTGTCCTTTGCGAATGACGAGACTCGCTAGCACATTGATAGTAATCGCAATAATTCCTAACCAGAAAATCCCCTCATCATTGACCGATTGTGGATGAAAGATTTTCGCTATATTTTCCAAAATCACTAGGATGGATCCTGTGATAAGAATCACAGCAGTCACCAGGGCCCCTAAAAGACTAAATCGCTTGTAACCCAAGGTATAATGCCTATCTTCTTCACGATTGGAGATTGTTTCTAGAAGGGCTGATATGCCAATGGCTATAGCATCCCCCAAGTCATGAACAGAATCAGCGAGAACGGCACTCGAACCAAATATTCCTCCTGCGATAAACTCAACAATAGCATAGCTTAAATTTAAGAAAAAAGCTATCCAAACAGTATATTTTGCCTTCATCTTTCTCATTCCTTTGTTATAATAGATTTATGAACACCTTGTTCATTATCATTATCCACTAAAACTCAAAGAAAGGATAGAAGCAAAAGGTCAGCTTTATTCAGTTCTGAACAATTTGCCTCAAGTGTCTATATGACTAAGATTGACCGCCGTATCAGCAAAACAAAAAAAGCCATCTTTCAAGCTTTTCTACAACTTTTGAACGATAAGGGCTACGAATCCACTACAGTTCAGGATATCATTGAACTCGCAGATGTTGGACGTTCCACCTTTTACTGTCACTATGAGAGCAAGGAACTACTTCTGGACGAGCTTTGCCGCTACCTCTTTCATCATCTCTTTGAAAGAGAGCAACCCATTTCAACTGAGGACTACCTCGCCCACCTCTTTCTTCATTTTCAGAAAAACCAAGACCATATCACCAGTCTGCTATTTTCCAAAAATGACTACTTCCTCCGTCAACTCCATAAAGAGCTAGAACACCATGTCTATCCCATGTTGGCTGATGAGTTAAAAGAAGCCCACACTAATCTGCCTACTTCTTACCTCCAACACTTGGTCGTGTCCAACTTTATCGAGACATTGACCTGGTGGCTCAAAAAAGGACAAGACTTTACATACCAGGAAGTTGTCCAGTTTTATCTAGACCTTCTCATTCCTAAAAATTGAATACAGAGTAGAGCTCAGTTGCCTTATTTCTAGGCTACTGAGTTTTTATCTTTTCAACAATCAAAAAAGCCCAGACAACATTGTCTGAGCGTTCTTCTATATGGTCGTTTAACAAAGTTGAGTTTGACATTTTCAAACTATTTCTTCAACAAACCTTGTTCTTGTAGAAACTCCTTGGCTACTTGTTCTGCTGACTTGCCTTCAACACCGACTTGGTAGTTGAGCTGGCTCATCTGGCTTTCAGTAATTTTACCAGCCAATTTATTGAGAACTGTTTCCAACTCTGGATGTTTCTTGAGAAGAGCTTCTTTCATCAGTGGAGCCCCTTGATAAGGTGGGAAGAGTTGCTTATCATCTTCCAAGACCTGCAAATCATAACGCGCCAACTCTGCATCGGTTGAATAGGCGTCCGTGATTTGAATATCACCTGACTGAATTGCCTGATAGCGAAGAGCTGGCTCCATGGTCGCCACATTGAGATTGAGACCATACATTGATTGCAAGCCCTTATTTCCATCTTCACGGTCATTAAACTCAAGTGTAAAGCCTGCCTTCAACTGCCCTTCCACTTTTTTCAAGTCCGAAATGGTCTTCAAGCCATATTCTTGAGCAATCTTTTTCGGAACAGCTACAGCATAGGTATTTTGATAAGACATTGGTTTGAGATAAGCTAGATGATCCTGTTTGGCAATACCATCACGCGCCACCTGATAAACCTGATCTGGCTCATGACTCACTTTCGGTGATGGTTGCAGCAAACTTTCAGTCACCGTTCCTGTAAATTCAGGATAGATGTCAATATCGCCTTTTTTCAGAGCTTCATAAAGAAAGCTTGTTTTCCCAAAATTTGGTTTAACAGTCGCAGTCATGCTGGTATTTTCTTCAATAAGGAGTTTATACATATTGGCCAAAATTTCTGGTTCCGGTCCCAATTTCCCAGCAATAACCAAGTTTTCTTTCTCATTTTGAGCCAAGAGGGCTGGACTATAAGACAAACCAAGCAATATTGTCACCAAGGCAAAACCAGAAAAAATCGTCCGCAATTTTGCTTTTTCCATCACTTTTAGTAGGAAGTTAAAGGCAATGGCAAGCACTGCAGAAGAAAGGGCTCCAATCAAAATCAGACTGGCATTATTACGGTCAATTCCCAAAAGGATGAAGGACCCCAGTCCTCCCGCCCCAATCAAGGCAGCCAAGGTTGCCGTACCGATAATCAAGACAGCCGCCGTCCGAATTCCAGACATCATAACAGGCATGGCAAGTGGAATTTCAAACTTCTTGAGACGCTCCCACCTAGTCATCCCAAAGGCAATCCCAGCCTCTTGCAGACTCGGATCAATTCCTTTCAGCCCAGTAATGGTATTTTGCAAAATCGGAAAAATCGCATAAATCACTAAAGCTGTCAATGCCGGTAAAGTCCCAATTCCCATCAAAGGAATAAAGAGTCCCAATAAGGCAAGAGACGGGATAGTCTGGAAAATCCCTGCAATCTGCAAGACCCAGTCGGCCAATTTCTCATGATAGCGAAGATAAACAGCCAAAGGAATCGCGATAAAAATAGCTAGTAACAAGGTTAAAAGTGACAACTGCAAATGTTGAGATAGAGCTGTCAACCAATCACTAAAACGATCCTGAAAAGTTGCAATTAAATTAGTCATGAACACTACCTCCAAACAAGTCTGCTACAAATTCTGTGGCAGGAGCTTTTAAAATAGTCTCAGGATTCGCCACCTGGCGAATTTCTCCATCCTGTAAAACAGCAATACGGTCCGCCAACTTCAAGGCCTCATCCGTATCATGGGTCACAAAAATCGTTGTCATCCCAAACTCTTTATGCAATTCTTTAGTCAGAACCTGCAACTGTTTTCTCGAAATAGCATCAAGAGCCGAAAAAGGCTCATCCATGAGGAGAATCTTAGGCTGACCAATCATAGCCCGTACAATTCCAACACGCTGTTGCTCCCCACCAGATAATTCACTAGGCAAACGATGCCCATACTCAGCTACTGGTAAACCAACCTTTGCCAAAAGCTCTTCTGTTTTCTGAGCAATTTCTTCCTTAGTCCATCCTTTCATCTCAGGAATCAGGGCAATATTTTCCGCAACCGTTAGATTTGGAAAGAGAGCAATGGCCTGTAAAACATAACCAGTAGAGAGACGAAGCTCACGCTCGTCATAGTCTTTTATGCGCTTGCCATCCATGTAAATATTTCCATCAGTTGGTTCCAAAAGACGGTTAATCATCTTGATCATGGTCGTCTTACCGGACCCAGATGGCCCAACTAAAACCATAAATTCCCCATTCTCAATCCGTAAATTAACATCTCTCAAGACATCTTTTTCTGTGTAACGTAAAGCTACATTTTTGTATTCAATCATTCTTTGTCCTCATTTAAAACTTCCCTCGATTGGTCAAGTCTTCTACCTTAGGCATGACTTCCTTATTGTCCCAATGCTCCACAATTTTCCCGTTTTCTAGACGGAAGATATCGTACTGGGCATAGGCAACTCAACCAATCCGATTCTGACCATAGCTAACCACATAGTTTCCTTGTCCTAAGAGCTGGAAAACAAAGTCAAAAGTGGCCTTTACTTATAAACAGCTAATTTGCTCCATTTTAAGCCTCATTTTCCTCCTCTTTCAGATTAGCCAAAATTCTTTCTTGAAAGGCTTCAAACTGACGAATTTCTTCCTCTGAAAACCCTTTGTAAAAGATCGTATCCAATTTCTGACTGACACGATGCCCCACTTCTTTCTGGGACTGCCCCAAATCTGTTAAAACTAAATACTTCTTACGCTTGTCTTCTCCGCATGGACTAACAGTTACAAGATTTTGTTCCTCTAGTTTTTTAATCATCGTTGTCAGAGTATTATTAGCAAGCCCAGTCGCAAGCGCAATATCTGTCGCAGTTGCGCAGCCAGTTTCACTATTCCATAAAACTGCTAAAATCTTCCCCTGTTCACTTCGATAAAGAGCTTCAGGATCTTGGCTCAGTAACTTTTGAAAAATCCGCCCATTCAACAAACGAATATGATGAGCTACCAAATGACTATCTTTCATGACACCTCCAATTTATTTCGATATCGAAACGAATAAAGCAATTGTAACACTCATTATTCTAACTGTCAACTATTTCGATTTAGAAATAATTTTTCCAAGTAAAAAATCTCCCACCCAAGGTAGAAGATTCTAATCTTATAAACTTAATCCGTTATGTCCGATACCAACGTTCGATGCTCCAATGGAACACTGCACATAACTAGCAAGAAAATGAAACCTGACTGAATCCAGAAGAGGGCCAAGTCAAAGATTCCGTGTACAGCAACCACTGTAAGGAAAGACAGATAAAGACCGATAATCGGGCGTTTCCCCGACTCCTGACTCATATCCATCATCAAGCGAACAGGAGCAACAGAAGACAAAACTAATAAAATAGTCCCTACAATTCCGTAACTCAGAATCGTATCAATATAAAGGCTGTGAGCATGTTCATGATAAGGAGCATTTATCCGAGGATACGAGTGCATATAGGTCAATGGCCCCTCACCCCAAAAAGGATTTTGCTTAAACAAGGCCATCCCAGCATCCCAGATAGAAATGCGTTCTTCCATAGAAGAATCTAAAGTCCCCATCCGAACTCCCAAATCACTGGAAAAGAGGAAGCTCAAGCCAATCGCAAAGACCCCAATACTAAGCCAAAAGGCCTTCCAGTTTTTAATGGTCGTAAAGAGATAGATGATTGCTCCAGCGATAATAGCAGGAAAGGCAGTTCGATTTTGAGTAAAGTTCAATCCAAAGAGATTCACAAAGCCTGCAATCACACAGAATACTTTCAACCAATTCAACTTGGTCGTTGTAAACAGATAGAAGGCAATCATGATACAGAAACAACAAATAATTCCATAATAATTAGGATTAAAGAAGGTCACTTCTGCACGATTCTGATGCCACACCTGCATATTGGGTGAAAGAAAAGCATAGTTGAATTTCTTCACAATTTGGAAATGTTCTAAACTCGCAAAAGCAGCTGACAAGACGCTACCAAACAAGACGAGCTGCAAAATCAATCGAAAGAATTTATGTGATAAAATCGACTGATAATGCAAAAAGAAAACAGTAAATAGAAAAATTCCTACCGAAGCCACAACTCCCATCCAATTTTGTGCAAAAACGGATATAACAGTACTATAGCCAAGAAAAAGAAGCAGCATCGGATGCTCCCCCATTTTCTGAAGAATACTTTTCATGTCTCCTGTAAAAATCAAACTAATAATATATAAACAGAATACAACTACAAAAAGATAAAAGGGTAAAAAGATACTCAGGATAATTCCCAATAAAATCAGCTCTTTACTAGACAACCCTTTCAGCTTTTCAATAAAGCCTATTGATTTCAAAATGAATCCTTTCTCTCCAAATCAATTGATTCAGATAATAGTAAGCTACCCTTTATTGTACCACTTTTTTAGCAATTTGAAAACAAAGGAAACGTTTTCTAAAATAAAAACCCTATTTTATCAACCATATCAAGGCTTCAAAATGTTACTTCAATTCCGTTCTCAATTACCCGATAAGTCTGATTTTGCAAATCAATTTCTGCTACTGCTGTTACGGACTTATCTTTATTTTGACGTTTGATTACAATGCTGTGGGATGTTGGTGTTTCAACGTCAATAGTTCCTTCTAAATCAAATGCTTCTGAACGATTACGGAAAGAAAATAGATTGAGAAGGGCCTTCACTACAGGACGTTGGACTTCTTCTGCTATTTCCTCATTGCTATAGTAATGACGATTAATATTTCGACCTTCTTTAGTTTCTTCTAATAATTTCAAATCATTCTTGCCTGCTAATAAACCTACATAGTAAACCTGAGGAATACCTGGGGCAAAAGCTTGAATTAAGCGTGCAAGGAAATACTTGACATCATCGTCTCCAAGCGCAGAATAGTAGGTTGAATTAATTTGGTAGATATCTAAATTGTTATACTCGGCACTGGAGTACTTACGTTTGACATTAGCTCCAACCTTATAGAGCTCATTTGAAGCATAGTCGATTTCCTCATCAGTCAGGATATCCTTGACATCCACCACTCCAATCCCATCATGGGTGTCCAGCGTCGTAAATTGCTTCATCGGGCTCATCTTTAACCACTTAGCCAAACGCTCTGTTCTGGAACTGTAAAGAGTATAAAGTGTCACCATTGGAAGAGCAAAATCATAAACATAGTAATCATGGTCTGCTATTTTAAACTGAATCGAATAGTGTTCATGAATCTCAGGTAAAAGCTCTGTCCCATACTCAGCAGCGATATCTCGAACTTTGTCCAATAAATCCCAAATATCTGGTTCTACAAAGAAATCATTAGTATCCAATTTCTTCACTGCATAAGCAAAGGCATCTAGACGAATCAAATCACACCCATTACTTGCCAAGTGCTGAATGGTCTTACGGATAAATTCCATCGTTACTTCTTTGGTCACATCAAGATCAATCTGCTCCTCACCAAAGGTATTCCACAAATGTTCCACTGAACCATCTTCAAACACAATCTCTTGCTTTGGTGCACGATCCTTACGCTTGTAAATTAAATCTACATCAGACTGTGTCGGACGGTTTTCTGGCCAAAACTTATCCCAGTTTAAAAAGAGATCTTTAAATTCACTGACTTCATGTTTTTCTTGATAGTCCTTATAGTACTTGGATTGACGAGAAATATGATTAATCATAAAGTCAAACATAAGATAATATTTCTCACCTAAACGCTTAACGTCCTCCCAATCACCAAAAGCTGAATCCACTTCGTCATAGTCAACTGGCGCAAATCCACGATCGCCTGTTGATGGGAAAAATGGTAGAAGGTGAACTCCCCCAATAGCATATCCAAAATGCTCTTCCAAATTCTCATATAAGTCTTTAAGATTATTTCCAAGACTATCTGAATAGGTAATCAACATAGTTTTATTCTGAATTGGCATCATTACTCTCCTTTTTCTAATTGAAGCCAAGTCTCATATGACTTGGCTTTTATGAGTTTATGTATTTTAAGAATTGCTTCATAGGGTACGATTGAAATCAACAAGCTGAATCGTCCCTTCGTATACGGAATTGAACACGGGACTAATTTCTTAGGAAAAAAGATAAATCTTCTTGTGTGCAAGCACACTACGTCAATTTCCTATTTTTCTACAGAAATTTTCAGCAAGCTGAATCGTCCCTTTGTATCTTATTTCACCGCGCCGTTGCTCATTCCTGAAATAATATGTTTTTGGAAGATGAGGTAGACGACAGTAATTGTTACAATTCCCACAATATAGGATGCAAAACTTGGCCCATAGTCATTAAAATACTGACCTTGGTAGTTGTACTGGAAGAGAGGCAAAGTCCACAGCTTGGAATCCTTATTCAAAATCAACAATGGCAACATAAAGTCATTCCAGAACCATAATGCATTGATAATCAAGGTTGTAGCATGCATGGGCTTCAGCATTGGAAAGATAATTCGACGGTAAGTTGTAAATCGATCAGCCCCATCAATTTCTGCAGCTTCATCTAAACTATCTGGTACACTGATTTTAATATAACCAACATACAAGAAGAGAGTCTGTGGAATTGCATAAGTTAGATAAAGTAGTACCAACCCCCACATATTTGCCAGGCCGAGTTTGCTCATCATAACTGTGATAGGAATCATAATCACCTGAAATGGAACAAATATCCCTAAAATCAAGAGCGAATACATAATTGCAAAGGCTTTTTTCTTGGACATATTTCGAGCAATGGAATAGGCTGCAGCTGGTATAAAGAAGGCTACTACAATCAATGATAACACCGTAATAACAGCTGAATTCCAGAAATAGCCTCCAATCCCATCCGAAATCAATCGTTCATAATTGCTTAATGTAAAAGGATTGGGCAAACCAAAGAAATGATTCATGATATCCTTGGTTATCTTGAAGGAACTAAAAACCGTTACCAACAAAGGAACAAGTATGAGAATACCACCTACTATCAAGAGGACATACTTCCAAAACTGATTCAATTTTTCTTCTTTTTTCATGTGTAAGACTCCCCTATTAGATTTCAAATTTCTTTGATAGTTTGATTTGGATCAGAGAAACAATTCCAATAATTAAGAATAAAATCAAGGCAATTGCATTCGCATATCCATATTGATTACTCTTGAAGGCATAGTTGTAGACTAAAAGACCAAGAGACGTTGTAGCATTATTTGGACCACCACTCGTCAAGGCAAAAATTTGGTCAAAGGCAGTCAAACCAGACTTAAGAGCTAGGATAAAAACCATAGAAATCGTTGGTAGCAAATATGGTAATTCAATCTTCCAAAAAGTTTGTTTGCTTGTTGCACCATCAATTGATGCCGCCTCCAAAATATCACTTGGAATACTCTGAAGACCAGCAAGAAAGAGAATAATTGGCATTGCTACTCCTTGCCATAGAAGAACAAAAATAGTTGCCACTACCGCTCCAATTGGTGTTCCTAATAGACTTTCTTGTAAAAAACTAATCCCTAAAATTTTTCCAATCGTTGGAAGACCATAGTTGAAGAATTGTTTAAAAATCAAGGAAACTGTCAAACCAGACAAAACAGCGGGGAAAAAGAACCAAGCCCTAAAGAAAGTCTGCCCTTTCATCTTAGAATTTAAGGCTCGAGCCACAACCATCCCAATTGTAATCTCTCCAATAATCAATGCCAGGGTTAAAATCAAAGTAAAAGCAATGGCTGTGAAGAACTTCCCATCAATCATCAGCAATTTGTAGTTATTCAGACCAACAAATTTATAATTATAGGTCAATCCAGTCCAGTTAGTCAAACTATAGAAAGCACCTTGTACCATCGGAAAGTAAAAGAAGATAGCTTGTAATGCAAGCGGGATGAGCAAAAAAGTCCAACCCCAGTATTTATTTAAAATTTTTCGAATAGCCATATCATCTTAACTCCTATTCTAGTCCAAATCTGCCTTCATTGGATTAAAGAAAGCATTGAGATTGTTTGCCATATTTTTCAGATTTTTATCCATCAAGTAACCTGCACTTAGATTGAAAAAATCTTCTTCAGAATTCCAGTGTTGGCCCAACCAAACATAATGTTTATCCGTAAATGCTAGTTTAGAAATCTCTGCAAGTGCTGAATCTTCTTTTTCCTGTACACCTTTTACAGCAACTGGTGATCCATCCACATCATAATATGCCTGCATAGCTTTTGGACTAGTCATATAGCTGATAAATTCTTCGGTTTCTTTAGGATGTTTGGTAGTAGCTGAAGTTGATAATGCCATGTCCCCTGCACCAACAGTGACTTCTTTTCCTACTTCTTCTCCTGGGAAGGCAAACATCCCCACATCAAATTTTGGATCCTGTTGATTAATTGCCGCTAATGCCCATGATCCTTGTGGCATCATCAAGGCTTTTTCATTCGAGAATGCTACCACCGCATCATTATAAGAAGCACCACGCCATCCATCTTGAGCATTGTCTGCCAACAAATCTAGTCGTTCTGCATCTGATTTTAAAATAGTATCATCTACAGAAATAGCATTTGGTTTTGAAAAGCGAAGATAGTTATTAGCTGCGTCTCCACTGCCTGTAATAGTAATGAGAGAAAGTTGGTGATAACCGTTTAATGTCCATCCCTCATTGCCTGCAACTGCAAACGGAGAATTCCCACTATCTTTTATCTTTTTAACAATCTCTTGAAACTCTTTAAAAGTCTTCGGTTCCTCAAGTCCTAATTCTTTAAACTTTGTTTTATTGTAATAAATTCCATAAAGGTTAGCAGTTAAAGGCACATTATAAATCTTGTTATTGATTGCATACTTTTCTGCATAGTCATTCTTAATGTTCTCAAGATAAGATTTCCCTGTCATATCTGCAAAATAACCTGCTTTTGCCCACTCCTGAAAATCCATATTTTGAGGATAGATATTAACAATATCTGGAACATCTCCTGATAAAATCCGAGTCTTTAGAACAATTCCAGCTGCCGGAACAGTCGTCAGTTTTACATCAATAGTAGGATGATCCTTTTCAAAATGATCTACAATTTTTTGCAAAGTATCCGCCATTTCGGTCTTCTGGTTAAAAAATTCAATCGTTACCTTTCCATCAGTCGATTGACTATTCTGACCACAAGCTGCTAGGCCTAGTAAACTAACCCCAGCTACTAAAAGAAAACCTGCTTTCTTATACCATTTCATTGGAAAGCCTCCTTTATAAAATTATACACCTTTATTATAGTCTTCTAAAAATATACTGTTTACTCAAAAAATCTCCCTGGGATAAGATAACAGTTAAACCTGCATACATGAGTTCTGCACCTGAGTAAACTTCTCCATTTTCCCGTAATTCATACAGTCCCTCTTCATCCAAATCTTTTAATTTTAAAGTTGTTTCCATGGTCTCTACAACTGACAAAACGCGAACGTAGGTTACAATCGTTTGATTTTTGTAATTAAATTGTACAGCTGCTTCATTGGATGCAGACTCGGGATTGATTAACCTATACTGTTGTCCTAACTGAACTACTGGTCGTAATTCTTTATACAAGTTCACCTGATTAGCAATCTCAGTTTTCTCTTCATCTGATAAACTTGTCAAATCAAGCTCATATCCCAAATTTCCCATCATTGCTACATGGCCACGTGTTTCTAATGGTGTCATTCGTCCCATCTGATGATTCGGTACTGCTGAAACATGAGCCCCCATAGAAATGGTTGGATAGAGATAGGATGAACCGTATTGAATTGGTAAACGTGCAATAGCATCAGTATTATCACTAGCCCAGACTTGTGGGAAATAGCGCACCATACCCAGATCATTTCGTCCACCACCACCAGAGCAGGACTCAAAGAGAATATGGCTGTGCTTCTCTGTCAGATAAGAAACGAGTTCGTAAAGCCCCAACATGTACTGATGAGATTGCATCTGTGTCTCTAGATAAGTAAAGCCATTTCCTAGGTTAGTCATATTACGATTCATATCCCATTTAATGTAATCAATCTCATGATAAGATAGGAGTTGATCTAATACATTTTTCAAGTATTCTACTACCTGAGGATTGGCAAGATTAAGTACTAATTGATTCCGAGAATAAGTATGCTCATAGCCAGGAACCTGAATAGCCCAGTCAGGATGTTTACGATACAAATCACTATCTACAGAAATCATCTCGGGTTCTAACCAAAGCCCAAACTGCAAACCTCTTTCATGGATAACTGAAATCAGACTTTCTAGACTTCCACCCAGTTTTTTCTCATTAACAACCCAATCACCTAAAGCACGATTATCATCAAATCGATTGCCAAACCAACCATCATCTAATACAAAAAGTTCAATGCCAACTTTCTTAGCTTCATCAGCTAGCTCTAACAGCTTTTCTCTCTGAAAGTCAAAGTAGGTAGCTTCCCAGTTATTGATTAGGATTGGACGCTCTTTTTTAGAAAATTTACTTGGCATAATGTGCTTCAGTACAAAATTATGACTTTCATGACTAACACCAGTTAATCCCTTATCTGAATAAGTCACTAAAGCTACCGGTGTTTCAAAGTATTCCTCAGGGTCTAACTTCCAAGAAAAATTTTCCGGATTTATGCCAATAGCCACCCGAACTTCATTCAATTGATTCTTTTGAGCAAAAGCTTCAAAGTTTCCACTATACATTAGTTGAATAGCAAACACATTTCCAGCATCCTCTGTGACTCCTTGATCACATAAGAGAAGAGCTGGTGTTTGAGCATGCCCAGAAGCTCCACGGTTCGAACTAATCGAAAAGATTCCTTGTTCTACCTGTTGACGTCTGACAGTCTTTTCACGAGCATAAGCTCCCTGAAGAGTTACGATTTCGTAAGCTGCAGCAGGGAAATCAGCCATAAAAGAAAAGTCCTTATGGATGATAACTTCCTGATTACTATTATTCTCCAATTTGCTGTAACTAGCAATTGTCGCATCATTATCAAAAGCAGTATAATACAAAGTCAGACTAAGTTGAGCCTTAGAATCTTCTAACATTAAGACAAGAGTCTCTGTATCATCCACGCTGTGTGGAGAAGGTAAGCCCTGTGGACCATTCTGACCTTTTAAAATCTTTGCTTCTACAAATCGAAAGTCTGTTACTTCAGTTGCATCATGCTGAACCTGTAAAGTTGGTTTTCTAAAGTCACCCAAACCATGTTGTCCAAAAATTTGACGTTGTGTATCTAAGCTAAAGGTTCGATTAGTAGCTGTTGGATTTCCTGAAAAGGCATGATCTCGTTCATAAACACTATTGGAACCTTTATAGTTCTTAATAGTCTTTCCTAAATGTTTCAATAGTAAGTAGCCATTTCGATTTTCAATGATCAAACTTAGATTTTTACTCTCAACATAAAATAGATTATTCTCTATCCTAACACCCATTTACTTCACCTCATCACTTTATTGACTATATTTTATCATCTGAAATCGCTTTCTAAAATGGAAAAATGTCTCAAGAATATGGTAAAATGTTAGGTAGGAGGTAGCACATGCTAGTTTTTTCAGAATACCAGACTGGAACAATTGACCTTTCCTTAAGCTTTTATGGATATGAGGAATGCACACCTAATTACTCTTTTGGTCCAGCAATTCGAGATACATACGTTCTACATTACATTACTAAAGGACAAGGAAAATTTCATTACAAGGGTAAAATTGTTGATTTAAAAGAAGGAGATTTCTTTCTATTAAAACCAGATGAACTAACCTTTTATCAAGCAGATAGTGAAGAACCTTGGGCCTACTACTGGTTAGGAATCACTGGAGGGAAAGCTCCTGACTATTTTGCTCTTTCTCAAATTTCTGATCAATCCTATCTCATCCAATCTGAAACTTGTCAAACACAAACAACTTCAAAACTCATCTCAGATATTGTCCGCTTCGCTCAGATTACAAAATCAAATGAATTAGCTCAACTCCATATCATGGGACAGCTCCATGAACTGATGTTTCATCTGGGAACTATTGCTCCCAATCAGAAAAAAAAGAATATTTCATCAACCCACCAACTCTATCTTGAATGCAAAAGATTAATTGATAGCCACTATCCTCAATCACTTACAATTCAAGATTTAGCGAAAGAACTATCCGTTCACAGAAGCTACTTATCAAGCGTATTCAAAGAATTTAATACCTTATCACCCAAAGAATACCTACTCTACGTTCGAATGCACCGAGCTAAACAACTTCTCGAAAATACCCAAGAGTCTATCAAAGTAATTGCATATTCAGTAGGTTTTTCAGATCCACTCCATTTTTCAAAAGCTTATAAACAATACTTTAATCAGACTCCAAGTCATACAAGAAAAGAATATTCCCAACACCAACTAGTGAGAAAGGAAACACTATGAAATCCTACCAAGCCGTCTACCAAATTCTAGCTAAAGAAACCGATTATATCAGCGGAGAAAAGATTGCAGAAGAACTATCACTGACTAGAACATCAATTTGGAAAGCCATCAAGCGTTTAGAACAAGAAGGCATTGAAATTGATAGTATCAAAAACAAAGGCTATAAACTGGTGAATGGAGACCTTATTCTTCCAGAACTTCTAGAACAAAATCTTCCAATTAAAATCAGTTTTAAACCCGAAACAAGATCAACACAACTCGATGCAAAAGAAGCAATTGATTTAGGAAATGAAGCAAACACCCTCTATCTAGCTTCCTATCAAACAGCTGGCCGTGGCCGTTTTCAACGTTCTTTCTACTCCCCACAAGGTGGCATTTATATGACACTCCATCTCAAACCAAATCTTCCCTATGACAAATTACCATCCTACACACTACTTGTAGCAGGAGCTATCTACAAAGCCATTAAGAACCTAACTTTAATAGATGTCGACATAAAATGGGTCAATGATATCTACCTCAAAAATCATAAAATTGGAGGAATTCTCACTGAAGCAATGACCTCTGTAGAAACAGGCTTAGTCACAGATATCATTATTGGAGTAGGAATCAACTTTACTATTAATGATTTCCCACAAGAATTAAAAGAAAAAGCTGCTAGCTTATTTAAAACTACAGCTCCAATAACAAGGAATGAATTAATCATAGAAATCTGGCGTGCTTTCTTCGAAACACCAGCAGATGAGTTATTATACCTATATAAAAAACAGTCATTCGTGCTTGGAAAAGAAGTTGCTTTCACACTGGACAAAAAAGACTACAAGGGACTTGCTAAAGATATCTCTGAAAATGGAAAACTTTTAGTACAATGTGATAACGGAAAAGAAATCTGGCTCAATAGCGGAGAAATTTCACTCAAGAGTTGGAAGTAGTAATAAATAAGCACAACCATAAAAACGACAATATATAAAGATTTTAGCTTTTCTGCAGCCCACTACAGTTGACAAAGAGCGCAAAAAAACTTCAGATAAGTAATCCAATTAAGTTTTACAAATCTGAAGTTTTTATTCTACTATTCTTAAAAATACAAAAAAAGAGAGTTATAAACCCTCATTAAAACGGAGAATAAGGGATTCGAACCCTTGCGCCAGTTACCCGACCTAACGATTTAGCAAACCGTCCTCTTCAGCCTCTTGAGTAATTCTCCAATTAATGGGCACGAGTGGACTCGAACCACCGACCTCACGCTTATCAGGCGTGCGCTCTAACCACCTGAGCTACGCGCCCAAGTTAAAAACTTGGTAATTTGAACAAAGTTCAAAGCGGGTGACGAGAATCGAACTCGCGACAACAGCTTGGAAGGCTGTAGTTTTACCACTAAACTACACCCGCATACATACTATAAGTAAAAATGGCGCGAGACGGAATCGAACCGCCGACACATGGAGCTTCAATCCATTGCTCTACCAACTGAGCTACCGAGCCTTATTGCGGGAGCAGGATTTGAACCTACGACCTTCGGGTTATGAGCCCGACGAGCTACCGAGCTGCTCCATCCCGCGTTAATACAAAAGGAGGATGTGGGATTCGAACCCACGCACGCTTTTACACGCCTGACGGTTTTCAAGACCGTTCCCTTCAGCCGGACTTGGGTAATCCTCCATAATATTCAAATGGACCTTGTAGGACTTGAACCTACGACCACTCGGTTATGAGCCGAGAGCTCTAACCAGCTGAGCTAAAGGTCCAACAAGATCATTATAGCGGCGAAGGGGATCGAACCCCCGACCTCCCGGGTATGAACCGGACGCTCTAGCCAGCTGAGCTACACCGCCATATATCGGGAAGACAGGATTCGAACCTGCGACACCTTGGTCCCAAACCAAGTACTCTACCAAGCTGAGCTACTTCCCGAGTTAAATAGAAAAATGCACCCTAGAGGAGTCGAACCTCTAACCGCCTGATTCGTAGTCAGGTACTCTATCCAGTTGAGCTAAGGGTGCTCTATATTATGCCGAGGACCGGAATCGAACCGGTACGATCGTTACCAATCGCAGGATTTTAAGTCCTGTGCGTCTGCCAGTTCCGCCACCCCGGCCTCTCTAAGCGAACGACGGGATTCGAACCCG
>NZ_JPFZ01000008.1 GCF_000722775.1 Streptococcus mitis subsp. hohhotensis | reverse complement strand
CCAGCGTTCGTCCTGAGCCAGGATCAAACTCTCATTAAAAGTTTGAGTTCTCACTCATTTCTGTCACTGACAGATTTATTGTTTTTCATTGTTCAGTACTACAACCTTAGTTGTAGTGCCCTGCACATTGGTTCGTCTTGTTCAGTTTTCAAAGGTCTTTGTCACTCACTTCTCTCAAGCGACAACTATATTAGTATATCACAGTTGCTTTCGCTTGTCAACACTTTTTTGAAACTTTTTTAAAACTTTTTTCATCAAGTGCCTCAACCGCAACATACCATAGTCCGTACGGGATTCGAACCCGTGTTACCGCCGTGAAAAGGCGGTGTCTTAACCCCTTGACCAACGGACCTGAGTTATTATTTTCAACTCTTACTATTATACCGACTTTTCAAACTTTGTCAACACCTTTTTTTAAACTTTTTTTATTAATTTTACAACAGCTTCAGTTCGAGCTGTATGTGGGAACATATCGACCGACTGGATATAATGAAGATCATAGACTTCTACTAAGCGTACCAAATCACGAGCCAAGGTCGAAACATTACAAGAAATATAAACCATTTTTTCTGGCACATAAGTAAAAATAGTATCTAATAACTTATCATCCAGACCTGTACGTGGTGGGTCCACAATCAGAGCATCTGCTCGGTAGCCTTCCTTGTACCAACGAGGAATAATCTCTTCTGCCGTTCCAGCTTCATAATGAGTATTGTCAAATCCCATTCTTTTCGCATTTCGCTTGGCATCTTCAATGGCTTCTGGAATAATATCCATACCTCTGAGTGTTTTTACTTTCTTTGCAAAGGCAAATCCAATCGTTCCAACTCCACAATAAGCGTCAATCAAATGGTCTTCTTTAGTAACATCCAAGGCTTTTACCGCCTCGTTATAAAGAACTTCTGTTTGTTCAGGATTTAGTTGATAGAACGCTCGAGGAGATAGTGAAAATTCATAATCGAGTACACCTTCTTGAATACTCTCTTCTCCCCAGATAATCTCTGTCTTTTCACCATAAATCTCACTGGTTTTAGCTTTATTTGTATTCACAGCTACTGTCACAACTTCTGGGAAATCTTTAACTAAGTCTTTTACTAGTTGGGTTAAATTAAGCTGACGATTTGTAACAATAATAATCTGAACCTGTCCAGTCTTTCTTGCTCGTCGAACCATTATAGTTCTAACACCTAGAACTTTTCTCTCATCCGTGATTGGAATCTGGTGATAAGTAAGTAATTCTGCTAGGCGATTAGCAATCACTTGGGTTTCCTTGTCTTGTACCAGGCAGTCTTTCAACTCTACTAAATAGTGAGAGTTTTGTGCATATAAGCCCGCCTTGACCTGATTCTTAAATTTTCGAGTCTGAAATTGTAACTTAGCACGGTAGTACTTGGGTTCTTGCATTCCAATCGTCGGGCGGATTTCATAATTTTCATATCCTGCAGGGGCAAATTTTTTCAGTGCTTGGTGAAGTAAGTCCGTCTTGAACTCTAGCTGCTTATCATAATGCAGGTGCATGATTTGGCATCCTCCGCACTCATTGTAAATAGTACATGCTGGCACAACACGGAATTTAGACTTCTTGTTGACCTTCAGTAATTTTGCCTCAACAAAGTTACGTTTAATAGAAGTAATCTGACAATAGATATCTTCACCTTTGAGTGCACCAGGCACAAAGACTAAGGTTTTTTGATAAAAGCCGATTCCCTCACCATTAATTCCCATGCGCTTGATTTTTAATGGTATTTTTTGTTTCACTTTCAGATTCATACCCCTATCTTATCACATTTTGAGTTATTCCGCTACCGCTTGATTTTTATATTTCATTAGTAAGTAAAGACCTTGATATTCCTGATTTTCTTTAAAATCATATTTCCTTATATTTTCTTTAAATTCTTTAAAAGTTCCTAAAAATGTTCACAAAAAAAGCCCCATAAAGGAGCCACTATACTATATGATGAGTTCAGCAGGCAAGAAACTAGCACGGTCAAACGTGCTTTTTTTATTACCTATTACCATTATACCATATATCACCAACCTATATATTCTAAAATCTAAAAGCCCTTAGATTCATTTCTAAGGGTTTCTAGTTGATTCATGGAGTTTTCTATATGATGAAGCCCTAAAACGGGGCGTCCTAGACTCCAGTTATTCATCTGATGGCTACTTATATGCTTCTAGTTCTCCGTTCTGGTGGATTCTAGCAAAGTTTAAGACAGCTATCTGTTTGTATCTATGATAATTAGTGGATTTTATCCCAGCAATTTCTAAGCATTCACTTACTGTTTTCTTCCTCATGTAACAATAATGGATAATAAAGTATTTTCTGGCTCGCTTGTTTTCTATCTTATTGATATCATAGACAAATGTTTCTAGACTCTCTCTGATTGCTTTTTCATGCTTACTAGTCAAATTCCACTGATCAGGTAGAACAAGTTTCCAAGCCTCTTCATCTATCCTAACTTGGTTTTCACTTCCTGCCATCCTCTGGAATCTCAGAAAGTAGGTCATCCGCTTTCTACTTTAAATTACAAGGGTAAAAGCTTAATTTCTTCTACTAAATTTCTTCATTTTTCAAAACTAATCTTTTTCTGATAAATTGGTAGGTTTTTACCCCCTTTTTGTCTGGAGGTCTCCGACTTGGAAAAAGTTCCCTTCACCGGTACCCTACTGGCCAGAAAGATTTTTTAAAAGGTGGGGGGGAGTCAATATCCTTTCAACTCAACAAATTACCAGGTATCATTGTTTTAAGTTGGACAACTCTTCAGTATGACAAGTTCAAGGGAAATTTCTTTAATTTATCCCCTCAGTTTCTCATATCTTACATTCTGTGAAACTCACTCCATTCTGTAAACCCCTGATATACCTTGCTTTCAAGCTATTACTTCTTTTCAGTTTATGCTTACTTTGTTATGTGAAACTTAGTAAAGTTAAAAAACAAAGGCTAGTAATACTTCTTTTAATCATTCAGAATATTATTAGCCTTGTTTAAAGAATCAATTATTTTCTAGATACTCTTTAGCTTTATGGTAGTCCTTTGGAGATTCTAAGAAGAAAGGTAAAATAGTATGTGGGTATACTTCAGTTCGATACCGCGACAACTGATATTTCTGACTTAATTCTTTTACTACACTATTGTTTATTTCTTCAACTTCTTTTTTCAAATTTTGAATCTCATCAAAAGCATTTAGAATCTGTTTAAGTTTTTTCTGGTAACGCTTATAAACATTCTTATTTTCTGCCTGGCGCTTAGTTTCTTTAAAAATATATTCAAAAAGAGCCAAACTTAATTCCCATTCATCGTTTTCAAATTGTTTCTCCAGTAATTTAATAGATTCTTCCATTCTTTCAAGCTGCTCTATAGTTTCGGAGTTATTAGATAAAAATTCATCGATATTATCAAACGAAACATCTTGCTTCCTTACGATGTTTTTTCTTTTTTTATCTAGCTTTTCTCTTGCTCCTCTTATTTTATTCTTTTTATCATTTAGCTCTTCTAGTAATAAAAATACTTTTTCTTTATCCATTTCTTTCTCCTAGTTCCATTGAATAAAATAACCACAATCTTCTTCAACTTTTTTTACATCAAATCGGGTATGTAAAATCAACCGTTTTCCAAAATAGTCATTCGCATTCACCCAACTAAGTGTATCTTTCTTGCGATCAAACAAAGTAACAAAGTTTTCTAGATCTCCGATAAAGCCTTTTTTGTCACCTTTATTCCCTAATGTTGTATCATCTACAATTAAAAAGTTATCTACAAAGAATGTTTCACTTGTCCCTGTCTCTTTATCAACTTTAAGGAGATAATTTCCTGAAGTGTCTTTCATTTTTTCTAAGACACTAAATAGTGATTGACTAACAACCATAGATACATTTCGCTCTGGATTGATTAAAGAAACAATAGATTTCAAGTCGTCCATACTTGTAGCAGTCTGCACTTTCGCAGTTTGGAGAATTTTCCCAATCTCTCTATTTCGTGTTCTACGTTTTAATTTAATAATCTTCTTACCAAGAAAATCCGTTAAATTATATTGGCCATCATCTAATTGTTCCTGTGAAAAATCAAGTTTTCCACTGAATAATTTAACTAAGTAATCAACGCTGATAGTTTTCTTTTTATCTGCTTCTGTTCTCTCAACCGAATTTTCGCTAACTTCTTGTAATGAATCAGATTCAAAGTCAGTCACTTCATACTTCCCACCACGGGTACGAGTCTCAATAACATTTACTAGATCAACCAGCTCTTTACGTTGATGTTCATCTCCATAACTATCAAGGATTGGTTTTTCAATGAGTACATGATTATTTTCTACGTTCATCCCTCTAGTGTTATAACCTGTACTTCGGATATAAGCTTCTAAATTTTCTTTTTGTTTAACTAAGTTAGTTGTCATTTTTTGCTCCTTCATCTTTTAATATCTGATTTTTGTTTATAATTCTTTCTAAAATTCTTTGCTCTTAGCTTTTCTTTTATGACTCTCCGAGCCTTTAGAATCATTTTTTCTAGATTTTGATTTGTCTTGTTTGTTAGCATGTTTTTCTAGTATTTCTTGTTTCCGTTGTTCTAAACTATCATCTTCTTTTTTACACTGAGAAAAGATTTTCTGTCTTTTATCTGGATCCATAGAAAACTTATTGGCTACTACATACCCTAAAGAAGTATCTCCTGACATCACCCTCACCCCCTTTCTATGCAAACAAAAAGGGACATACCACTAGCATTATATGCTTACGGTATGTCCCTGAGTTGTTCTCAATAGACTTATTTTTTAGTTTCTTTTTTGACTAGATGGGTAAACTTCCCATCTGAATAGAATAAAGTAACTTCTCCAAAACTTGGAACTTTTTCTATCTCTATTATACCACATTTTTCATAGACAACAAAGCCTTTTTCTGTTGCAAATCGCATTTTATCATCATTCATTGATATTCTCCCCTCACTGTGTTTATAGTGTATCTCTTATCTTTGATCGTAAAAGCCTTGAAAGTGTTCCCTTCTAAACCTTTCAAAATTCTACTTTCATTTTCAAACCTCTCTTAAAAAAATTCTTAGAGTTCATAAAAAAGTGTAGTCATTTTGGGATATCTAGTGACTACGCTCTCCGCCTTACAGTCACAAGGCTTTTCGCCATGCGTAGTCATGTAGTCACCTTGCTCCCAAAAAAATAAACAATAAACGCCTTTTATCTTTTATCTTGATATACTCTTTAATAAATAGAAAATAACTACATTTTTATATAAAAGTCAATAATACCAAAGGTTTAGGGGTGTAGTCAGTAAAATAGTAAAAACAACACTTTTTTCTAACCCCTTATGTATCAAGGGTTTTCTTCCTATTTAAAATGTAGTCACTTTTTAAAAATAAACTACACTGACTACATTTTTTTAACGTAAGCTGGTTTAATACTTTTACCAAATCTTGTTGATCGCCTATGTTCCCAGCCGTCTCGGTTTTGCATATACTTTTTAACCTTAGCCTTATCCTTTGGCGGTACTTTGTCAGTCAAATACACCTCTTGAAAAAATAGGTTAATGGTCATCTTATCCCTATCTACCAGCTCGCCATAGGTGTCTGTGTCCAGTTCAACCGTTCCGCCCCTGTTATTTCTATAGTATCCCTCGTTCATCATATCATAGATATAATAGCATCGCGTCCTGTCGGTAATCGGGAACTGATACATTCTTTTTGGGTAAGGAGTGCCTAAATAGCGCTCCAAATCCTCAAGGGTTTCATCAACAAACTTGTAACGGCTTCTAACCTCATTTACTAGCTTTTCCTGCTCGTCTGTCAGGTTCAAGACTTGGTTAGCTCTCCAAGCCATCACCATAGCACCCCAAAAGTGTCTACGGTCTTTCTCTGTCCACTTCCTGCCCCTATAAGCGGTGTCTTTGTGTACCTCAGCAACCAGAAAGCGCCTTTCTCCTGTCAGGTCGTTTAAATAATCATGGTCATTGGTTGCCCTCACAATAATAAAACTCTTAGGCAATCGCCTGTCGCTGGAGGCGTAAGGCGGTCTAAACTCCAGCTTGGTTTCTGTGATGAATTTCTTCAATTCTGAAAAACTAGCCTTTTTACTGGCCACCATCTCATCATCAAATACACACCAGTTTCTTACCATTCTAGCCTTGTCATCTTTATCTGTGAAGGTCTCAACGGTTGTAAAATACTTGTGAGTAAAAAGCCCCTCAAAAAATTGGGGCTTTCCTACTCCCTGCCTTCCAGTCAAGTCCAGCACAAAGTCAAACTTAACAGTAGGGTCAAACACCTTGGCAACCGCTCCACGGAAAAACAAGTCCATAATAATACGGTTATATTCGTCATCCTTGATATTGAGATAATGCCTTAAAATATCAAAGGGATCACGCTGATTCACTAACTCTTTATACTCGCTTTCGCAAGATTCCAGATAGTCTTTTAAGGGGTTGTAGCTGTGTTCTCCAGCCACCACTTCTAAGATATCAGCGATATCCCCTTTTTTATAATCCATCTTATACTTGGTAGCAATATAAGCCCTAATCTCTCTGATAATCAGGTCATCGATTGTACCGCTCAAGGTTCTACCATTTAACTTAATAGACTTGGTAACGTCAATTTCATATGTAAAAGCGTTGTACTGTATCGCCCCTTTTAGCTTACTATCCCCACTCAAAATCTTCTTGAGATTGTCCAAGGTGATGACAAAGCCTTTTCCTTTGGTTTTAGGTGTTAAATCCAGGCTGTTGTTTTCCTCGTTAGTCTCCCTTGCTTGGGTCAAGTCCACCACGGTAGGCGGTATTTGTTGCTGATTCTCTTCGATAATTTTACTTACAATTTCTTCACTATTCAAAAGCCACCTCCTTATAGAATTTTGTCGCTACTTCTAGAAAGTAGCTTGCTAGGTCTTTGCGTTTAACGATTGCTGAAAATAAATCCACCAGCTGACTAAAACTGTAGCCATTGACAAATAGCAAGCGGACAAAAAGTGAAGTCTCATATCTGGTATAAATGCCATTACAAATCAGGTCAAAAACCCAGCCTTTTAACTCCACTCCAAGCCCCTGCCGTTGCTCGGTCAATTTGTTTACCTCTAAATCTTTCAGGATCGTCAGCAAGTCAGGACTGGCCAAAACTATCTCCAAGTCTCTAACTAACCTCCAACCCTCTACTTCCTCTTTTTCGTCTTTGACAGTCACATACAAGCCTTTATAGTGGAAATTCGTCAGCGCTTCGCCAATCGGTTCAAAGTAGATGAATTTGAAGTGATTCTCATTCTTCCAAGCTTGGGTAGGGGTAGACTTGAGAAAGCCGAATAAGGCTAATTTGTCACTAGACAAGGTTAACTCTATCACTCTCATTCTCCCACCCCCATAAACTTACGGATATCGTCCACTTTATAATAAACTTTTCTGCTATCGTCTCCTGGAGGTTGATAACGTTTCAAGCCCATTCTTTCCCATTTTTGTAAGGTCAGATATTTTATATCTAACTCTTCCTGTACTCGTTTTGCGGAAATCAACCCAATGATTCGGGGAGGTATTTTCTCATGACTTTTTAGGTAACGTTCTAAGGCTTCTAATATTTTTATTTGAAGTTCTTCAATCATCATTTCAAACATATCGTCACCTCCACGGCTTAATGCCTGCAAGCTGGATATACCGCCCATAATCTGGGCTTAAACTTTCGCTAGGACTTTCTCCTAGTTTCCTGTTTTCTCGCTCCATTTGAGCGCACTTTTTGCGGTCTCGATGATTTAGATATATGAGAAGGCCAATCAAAATCACGGTAAAAATAAGCGCCTGTGTATTGTTTAAATCTAGTTCATTCATGTCATGCCCTCGCTTTGTAATTCTTGATATATAACTGTTGGGCTTGATATTCCATCTTTTGGAAAGCTTCAACTTCTTGAACGGTTACTTTTTTATTGATAAAATCAACGATAAACTGAAATAAATTCGGATCGTTTACCTTTAAATCAGCCATGAAGTTATCAAATTCTGCTTGTGTCATTTTTCTTATATCTGGTGTTATCATCTGACTTGTACCCCAATTCTTCAAAATTCTCACAATTAAGGAGATAAACTGCAATCCCGTCCAACTCTCTATGGAGTTGTTCCATCTGGTCACGAATAACGGCCAAGCCCTCTGCCGTCTGTTTAGATAAGATAAAAGTATCTGCTCCGTTATTTTTCGCTATTATCAGCGAATTGCTCAACTGTCTAACTAATTCAATTCTGGGAAGCACATCTCCAAGTCTGCCCCCTTGCTCTTGAATTTCCTTTATGTTTAATGTCATATTGTTTTCCTGTGCCTTTTTCCTGCTTTTTCCTATACGTAATTACCATCACTCCAAACGCTGGGCGATTGCCCCAAGTTGACGAACGCTTGTAGTGATGTTTCGTGGGTAATCACCCACATTTTTGCTAAACAAGTGCTTAGAGTCGCCGTGTCAGCACTCGTTTTTCAAAACCTTTTCTAATTGCTTGCCTGCACTTCGGTTTTCTTAGTTTTTCTTCGTTTCGTTTTCGATTTGATCGCCTAATCTTTTCCAAGCTCTATCAAATTCATCACGTTGGATTTCTCTGCTATGTAATTGCCTTGCTAATTCCATACCTCTACGCATGAATCTAGCAAAGTGTGTTTTTGCTTCCATTCCTAACCCTCCATCATGTCATAAAGTAGGGCGTAGTGCTTATCTGGTATTCTGTCCAAGGCTTTCAAGCCGTCATGTTCTGCTTTTTGTCTGGTTTCCGCCTTGACCGTGCTATCAAAGGCGATAGAAAAGGCGTTTAGCATTGCCTTATAGCGGTCTACGCTCTTCAAATAGCGCCCACGGTCTGACAATTCCTTGTCTTCCAGTTCCTCTTTTACCGAATCGTCCAAGAGTGCGAACTTGGAGTACACCCCTTTTTCCACTTCAAATCCTAGACGCTTGTTTTGTCTCAGGTTGTAAAGATTGACTCTGCAACTCTCCAAGTTGCGATAGCCTAATACTCCAGCAATTTCTTCTAAATTTTTGCCCTCTAATTCGGACAATTTTTCAGCAATATCTTTGAATTTTACTGCTTGATGTTGTTTTCCCATTGTATACCTCATCTTTTGGGTACGCAAAAAGCGTACTCTATTTCTGTGTTTGACAAATAAGAGTACGCATGATAAGATATTTACGTACCTCATTCGTGGGGGCTGAGTCTGTTACGTTATCGCTTTGGTCGGTTGAGAACGTAGCAGGCTTCTTTTATTTTTGTGACTTTAAAAGTTGAATGCCTTTAACTATCGTGTCAGCTTTAGAAATATTCAAACTGTCAGCAACTTCTTGAATTTCGTTGTATTCGTCTGCTGTCAGTCTAACCTCTAATCGTTTATCACGCTTAGCATTCCCCTTTATAGGTCTTCCTGTTCTTGGGCTCATTATATCACTCCTTTACTTTTGCCCGTGCTTTTATTATATACTTATGCACGGTATAATGTCAACCCCTAAACCGAAAAAATTTAAAATCTTCCCAGCGTACCTTATTTTATTTTCAATGTACTAGCGAAAACCGCTATATTATGCTATAATCAAGGTATAGAAAAAATATCTATACCCTTATTCTTGTCGCTTGCTTCGGTCGCCAAACTCTCCGCAAGTGACTTTTTTTGTTGCCTTTTTTCATGCTTTCTTCCCTGCCTGGGGGCTATAAAGCAAGTCTTTACTTTCGATAAGATCCAGAATCCAGCTGAATCCCTGCTCCACCGTTTCAAGAAATGCACCTAGGTCTTCACTGTCCAAATCCTCGTAGTTCATACAAAGATATTCGGCTAGTTGTCTGTCCATTTCAACTAGCTTTTTAAAATCCTTGAAATACTTGGGAATTTCTAACCCCTTGGCATTTGTAACTGTCTTAAAATCGTTGTCCATTGGTTCGCTCCTTTCTTCTTTTGTCAGTGCTTGCCACCTAAAACAGTACCAAGGTAAAGCATGAGACATACTTCAGGAGAATAGTTCCTTAATACTGCCATAGGTAGCAAGCAAAGTAGGCTAGTAAATAGTTAGCTAGATCCTTTCATCAATCCCCAGTGGTAAAGCACCACATGAGAAATCTGTAAATGTAGAGTAGTATTACGATTAGTTCGCTCCTTTCTAATACTCTTCTAAAAGCCACTCTATTACACTTTCGTAAATGCGCTTAGGTGCATCATAGTTGCCAGCTTCAATTTTTGCTAGAGTGGGAGGTGTAATTTTCAGTTTCTTGGCTAATTGAACTTTCCCAAGTTGAAGCTCTCCTCTTTTTCGACGAACTTTTTTTGCATGCTCTATCGTTATCAACATTATCAAATCACTCCTTTCTCAAAAACTTCGATTTAGACGAAAGTTTTTTCATCACATTTTGAATTATAAACGAATTTTTTTTCGTTGTCAAGCGATAAATGAAATTTTTTTCGTCTATGATTTTATTTTTTCTCTCTACTATGTTATACTCTAGGTAAACATATAAGAGGACAAATAATGGAAAAACAAACACCCAAAAATAATTTAAAAAAACTTAGAATTGAAAAAGGATTCTCTCAAAAAGAATTTTACGAAGATATTATAATAAAAAAACTAGGATTGGATATTACTTTACGGACTTATCAAAATTGGGAAAATCCTAATAATGAAATTAAAGCAAAACCTGCTTTACTACTTGCTGAATATTTCAAAATTGAAATCGGGGAATTACTAGGCTATGAAGATAATTTTGATTATGTATCTAAAAAAGTTATACAAGCAATTGATAAATTTAAAGACCAAGTTTCAAGTCAGGGAATTACAAATTATGAAGACGTTGAAAGAATAACAGAAGCCAATAAAACCATAAAAGAATTTTTGAAAGATACAGATAAATTCAAGAGGTATCAACAATCATTTCCTCTAAAATTATCTTTGGCAATCCAAGACCTTATAGAGTTAGATAACATTAAGCAAACCGACTACGCTAAACTGCTTATAAATTATCAAATATTAGAAGAATCAGATCAAGTCAAAATTTTTGAAATTATTGATTCACTCGCAACGAAAACTACTATATTAAACAAAGAAGAAGATGACGAAGACGAAATTTTTGCTAAAACTAACAAGGAGTAACTCTCATGGGATTTTTTGATAACATTAAAGACGCTAGCACTCACTCAACTGCTTCAAATGCTACTGATTTACACTATGTAGTCCTTCAAGTAACCTTAAAAGAGAAATTTTTTGGTACTGGATCAGGAAACTTGACAGAATTAGAAAACGTCATTAACACCCAAGTAGCAAAAGGCTACCGCCTGCATACAATCACAACCGCCAATGGTGGAAGCAAAGGGCTAGGCGGTGGCGACCGTATTCAAGCCACAATGGTTTTTGAGAAAATTCTATAAAAATCCCCCATATTCGCCAATAGCGCCCCTATTTCCAAGGTCTATTGTGCAAAAACAGGGGAAATTGAAGAATAGAAAGCCATTTTTACAGACTAAAGCGCAAAAAACGGCAAAATAATTATTGACAAAATAGCGTTTTTGTCAATAATTAAAAAGTTAAATCGAGCTATTATTGACAAAATAGCGTTTTTGTCAATAATTAAAAAATTAAATCGAGCTATTATTAACAAAATAGCGTTTTTGTCAATAATTAAAAAATTAAAAGGAGCTATTAATGACAAAGTTACATTTTTGTCATTAATTAAATTTAGAGTATGGAGTATAAAAGTCTAAAAAAATTTATTACAGTGAACGTAGTATTTATGAAAAAGAATACCTACAAAGAATAAATGGATACGGCACCACAAAAACTACAATGTTTCCATATCTGATGAAAAAAGAGGAGTTCGCAACAAACGAATATCCACTATTTGTTGTACCAATTATGGAAATCCAACTTCTTTCCCAAAAAATCATTGAATTATCTTCTACTATCACAGATTTAGCTAATGATCTACCAGACGTTGCTCATCAACAATTTTATAATGAACAACTATTCAATGCCATTATTTCCACAAATGAAATTGAAGGCATTGGAACTACAAGAAAAGATGTAGCAGTTGCAATTGAGGCTCTTAACAAAGATAAAAAAGAAAAACTGAAACATAAATCTACTGTCCGAATGTATCTAGATATACTTTCAGAAGATTATCTAAATGTAACAGAACTAACTCATATTCGAGAAATATATAATGCATTAACTAGCGGAGAAATTGAAGATGATGATGAACTGGATGGTGAACTATTTAGGAAAAACTATGTCTCTATTGTTAATAATCAAAATGGGAAGATAGAGCATATTGCGCCAGGTAAAGAAGAGACAATTAAGGAAATGCTACTTAGCTGGATTCATTTCATCAATATAGAAAATGTTCCTTTCCTTATAAAAGCTAGTCTAGCACATTATTTTTTTGAAAACATTCATCCGTTTTATGATGGCAATGGAAGAACTGGCCGTTATATCCTATCTAAGTATCTTTCAAGAAAATTAGATAAATTTTCAGGCCTTATTATTAGTAAAAAAATAAATGAAGATAAAAATAAATACTATAAAGCATTCTCAGATACTGGAAACATACTAAACAAAGCAGATGGTACTCAATTTGTACATACAATCTTAAGTTTTATTATTAAGGGACAATATGAAATAATAAATACACTATCAGAAAAACAAGAAATGCTATACTATTACCATCAAAAATTGCAAGATAGTAGTTTCACTGATATTGAAGCAACGATATTATTTCTACTTATTCAATCCCAATTATTTGTGTCAGATTTTGAAGCAAGCATTAACGACAATGAACTTTTGAATCTTTTACAACATACTGAATATTCACAAAGAAGTCTAAAACAAACTATAAAAGATTTAGAAAACAAAAAAACATTAATTAAAGTTGCAAAGCGCCCATTAAAACATGCAATAGTTGAAGAATTCTTTGATTATAGTACAAAATAGTTAACACTATTTATTAATGACAAGTTAAATTAAAATTCTCGTAGCCCCTCGCATGGTATAAACTCAAAACCTTTTCTAATATTGACATCTATTAGACTTTAATCTATAATTAAGTTACTTAGAGGTTTACCCTCATATTTTTAAACTTTGAGCCTCAGCGCTCCAGGGAAGTAGCTTAGTTGTTACTTCCTTTTTATTTTCTAAATAAAACTTTTGAAATATCAGGGGGTGACACCTCATATAAGCCCCATATCCGCCTTGTTTTCTATTCTGGTACAAAATTTACCGTCTGACTGCTTAAAATCGAAAATAAGGGGTTTCTCGTAGCTCCTCGCATGGTATAAACTCAAAACCTTTTCTAATTGCTTGCCTGCTGATGGAAAAGGAGTAAAACCATGAAGATTACAGAGTACAAAAAGAAAGATGGATCAGTAGTTTACCGTTCCAGCGTTTATCTTGGTATCGATACCGTAACAGGTAAGAAAGTCAAGACAACTATTTCAGACAGAACCAAGAACAGACTCAAAAGCAAGGCTATCCAAGCCAAAGTAGAGTTTGAAAAAAACGGCTCAACAGTCACAAAAACCGTTAATGTTACCACCTATCAGGAATTGACGAACCTCTGGCTAGAAAATTATTGCCATACAGTCAAACATAGCACCCTTATAGGCGCAAAAAACAACATAAAAAAGTATCTCCTACCAGCCTTTGGAGACTACAAACTAGATAAACTAACGCCCCCAACCATTCAGCACCAGGTAAACCAGTGGGCAATAGATTACAATCAACTAGGAAAAGGTTATCAGCAATATAACCAACTCCATGCCCTAAATAAACGCATATTATCCTATGCCGTTTCCTTGCAAGTCATTGCTTCAAATCCAGCTAGTGATATCATCGTCCCACGGCGCAAACCCAAAGAAGGGCAAAAACTGAAATATCTGGATGACGACAATTTGAAAAAATTCTTAGATTATCTGGATCAGTTGCCGAACACTTACAAAAATTTCTCCGATACGGTGTTATATAAGACACTTCTAGCAACTGGTTTGCGTATTCGTGAGTGTTTAGCCTTGGGATGGTCTGATATTGACCTACAAAACGGTAGTATTTCAGTTACCAAGACTTTAAACACCCTAAAAGAAATCACTAGCCCTAAAAGTAAAAGTAGCATTAGAGAAATAGCACTTGATACCAAAACGGTACTCATGCTTCGGCTCTATAAAGCAAGACAATCCCAATTAGGTAGGGAAATAGGGGTAACTTTTGAAAAAGTGTTCTCTGATACCTTTGACAACTATAGAGAAGCTGGAGCGCTCAGATTCAGACTAGAAAAGCATTTAAAACTGGCTGGATGTCCTCGTTTGAGTTTCCACGCTTTCCGACACACCCACGCTAGTCTATTGCTTAATGCTGGCCTGCCTTATAAAGAAATCCAAACACGGCTAGGCCATTCTAAAATTTCAATGACTATGGACATCTATAGTCATCTATCCAAAGACAATAAGAAAAAGGCGACTTCCTTTTATGAAAAAGCCATTGAGAATCTACAAAGTTCCTAAAAAGTTCTTAAAATTCATCATTAAGGGACAAAAAACGGCTATATCAAGGGGTTTCAGCTTTTTCTCACATTTTGAGTTATAATAGAACTATGAAAATCACAAAACTTGAAAAGAAAAAAGACTCTATCTGATGGAGCTTGATAATTGCGACAAATGCTACATCACCGAAGATACAATTGTTCGTTTTATGTTATCGAGAGATAAGGTGATAAGCGAAGAGGAATTGAAAGAGATTCAGGACTTTGCTCAATTTTCTTATGGTAAGAATCTAGCCCTCTACCACCTATCCTTTAAAGCGCGCACTGAAAAAGAAGTCAGAGAATATCTGAAAAAATACGATATTGATGAAAACATCATTTCTCAAGTCATTATTAATCTTAAAGAAGATAAGTGGATTAATGATAATCAGTACGCTTATGCTATCATCAATGCCAATCACCTTTCAGGAGACAAGGGGCCTTATGTACTGACTCAGAAACTAACACAAAAAGGGATTTCAAAATCTACTATAGAAGAGACCTTGAAAGAATTTGATTCTTCGGAAGTTGCTCAACGTGTAGCCAATAAACTATTGAAGAAATATGAAGGAAAACTTCCAGCTCGTGCTTTGCAAGATAAGATTATCCAGAATCTGACCAACAAGGGCTTCTCCTACTCTGATGCTAAAAGTGCCTTTGACGAGTTGGATAGTCAAGTTGACCAAGAAAAGACTCAGGAACTCATCTTCAAGGAGCTTGATAAGCAATATGCTAAGTATGTCCGAAAATATGAAGGATACGAACTTAAACAGCGTTTAACTCAAGTTTTAGCACGAAAGGGCTACGATTTTTCGGATATAGCAAGCGCTCTCAGAGAATATCTTTAATATTTTCATGTAAAATTCACAGATTTTAGGCAATTTTATGGTACAATAGTAAATGATAAACTTATAAATTGTAGAAAGTTGGTTAGTTATGAAGCTTCCAAAAGAAGGCGACTTTATTACAATTCAAAGTTATAAGCATGATGGGAGTCTCCACCGAACTTGGCGGGACACCATGGTACTAAAAACAACAGAAAACGCCATTATTGGTGTCAACGATCATACACTGGTTACCGAAAGTGATGGTCGTCGTTGGGTCACTCGAGAACCGGCTATTGTTTACTTTCACAAGAAATATTGGTTTAATATCATTGCCATGATTCGCGATAATGGAATTTCCTACTATTGCAATATGGCTAGCCCCTACTATCTGGATGAAGAAGCACTGAAGTATATTGATTACGATTTGGATGTTAAAATTTTTACAGATGGGGAAAAACGTCTCTTGGACGTTGAGGAGTATGAGCGTCACAAACGCAAAATGAATTATTCTGATGATTTGGACTACATTTTAAAAGAACATGTCAAAATTCTTGTTGATTGGATTAACAATGGACGCGGTCCTTTCTCAGAAGCCTATGTAAACATTTGGTACAAGCGCTATGTAGAACTAAAGAATCGGTAAAGTTGTCAAACTAGGGTGAAAGCCCTGGTTTTTTATTTTAATACTCAATAAAAATCAAAGAGCAAACTAGGAAACTAGCCGCAGGCTGTACTTGAGTACGGCAAGGCGACGTTGACGCGGTTTGAATTTGATTTTCGAAGAGTATAAAAACCCAGCTTTGCAGCTGGGCCTATCCTTATATATCTAATTTTGTAACTGTAAATTTGATATGGGAATAGTCTTTTTCAACATCCTTATCCAACAAGAACGCTGTGGCATCTTTCTTAACCTGAACCAGGTCAATATTCTGGGCTTGTGCTGCATAGACACATCCACAATAACATTGACGGTAAATGTCATACTCTTCACACATCTCTACCGAACGTTTGTAGCCTTGATTTTTCTTGAAATCACTTGGAAGATAGTGTGTTGTGTAAATTTTTTGCACATCGATTCCGATGCTGTTAATGGTTTGAGAATTCTTATGAGGACTGATGGTTAAAGCCGAACCAAAGTAGTCAAAACCTAAATCCATAGCCACTTGCGCTGTCTTATCCAGTCGGTAGTCAAAGCAAACCTTGCAACGGTCGCCACCTTCTGGCTCCTCCTCTAGTCCCCTAACTAGTTTTCGGTATTCATTGGGTTCGTAGGGAGCTTCTAGGTACTGAACCGTATTTCCTGTCCGCTCATTAAAATCACTAACAAATTGCTTGGTGACATAGGCCCGCTTATGGTATTCTGCCTTGGGATGGATATTAGAATTTGCAAAATAAATGGTCACATCTGCATACTTGGTCAAATATTCTAGGGTATAGGTACTGCAAGGGGCACAGCAAACGTGCATGAGAATAGTTGGCCGTTGCTCATTTTTCTCCCATACTTGTACCATCTTCTGCATGACACGGTCATAATTAATCTTCTGATTGGGGTTCATCTTGCTCAGAATTTCTTCTACATCGATCATGTTCTTCTCCTTTTTCTAGTCTTATTTTATCATATAAGTTAGGAGAGCTCAAATCAATTTAGAAGTGAATAGAATAAAAAGGAGGGTTAGTCATTCCCTCCTTTTGTGTTTTTTATAAGTTGTTTTCTATAGAAAGCTTACATCATGCCGCCCATCATGCTTGGATCCATTGCCGGAGCCGGAGCGACTGGTTCTGGTTTATTGGCTACGACTGCTTCCGTAGTCAAAATCAAGCTGGCTACAGATGCTGCATTTTGTAGAGCTGAACGACTCACTTTAACTGGGTCGATAATCCCTTGATCAATCATGTTGACCCATTCGCCAGTTGCTGCGTTGAAGCCTGTACCAACTTCAGCATTTTTCAAACGATCGATGACGATAGAGCCTTCAAATCCTGCATTGTGGGCGATTTGACGAACAGGTTCTTCCAAGGCACGGAGAACAATATTGCGCCCTGTCGCTTCATCTCCTATCAATTCCAAGGCAGCAACAGCTGGAATCACATTGGCAAGAGCTGTTCCACCACCTGCAACGATACCTTCTTCAACGGCTGCACGAGTAGCGTTGAGGGCATCTTCAATGCGGAGTTTCATTTCTTTCAACTCAGTTTCAGTTGCGGCTCCGACCTTGATTACTGCTACACCACCTGACAATTTTGCCAAGCGTTCTTGCAATTTTTCACGGTCAAATTCAGAAGTTGTGGTTTCGATTTGAGACTTGATAACTGCAACACGGTGAGAAATCGCTTCAGGATTTCCAGCACCTTCTACGATAACAGTGCTATCTTTATCCACAGTTACTCTCGCTGCTTGACCAAGAGCTTCAATTGTCGCATCTTTCAACTCAAGACCAAGGTCTTCTGTGATAACTGTTCCGCCTGTCAAGATGGCAATGTCTTCAAGCATAGCTTTGCGGCGGTCACCAAAACCAGGAGCCTTAACTGCTACTACGTTGAAGGTTCCACGAATCTTGTTCAAAACAAGAGTTGGAAGAGCTTCGCCATCCACATCATCCGCAATAATCAAGAGGGGACGATTGCTTTGGAGAATGCTTTCTAGGAGTGGCAAGATTTCTTGGATATTTGAAATCTTCTTATCAGTAATCAAAATGTATGGATTTTCAAGATCAGCTACCATTTTTTCGCTATCTGTTACCATGTACTGTGAAAGGTAACCACGGTCGAACTGCATTCCTTCAACAACTTCAAGCTCTGTTTCCATACCACGTGACTCTTCGATTGTGATGACACCGTCTTTACCAACTTTTTCCATTGCTTCAGAGATGTATTCGCCGACTTTTTCAGAACGAGAAGATACGGCAGCAACTTGAGCGATGGCTTCTTTGTTGGCAACAGGGATGGCATTATTTTTCAAGGCTTCAACTGCTGCAGCGACTGCTATTTCAATTCCACGACGGATGCCGATTGGATTTGCTCCAGCAGTGACGTTCTTAATTCCTTCACGGACAATTGCTTGGGTCAAAACAGTTGCAGTTGTAGTCCCGTCACCTGCAATATCATTGGTTTTTGAAGCTACTTCTGATACCAATTTGGCACCCATATTTTCAAAATGATCTTCTAATTCAATTTCTTTGGCAATGGTCACACCATCATTGGTAATCAAGGGTGAGCCAAATGATTTTTCCAACACAACGTTACGACCTTTTGGTCCCAAGGTTACTTTAACAGTGTCTGCAAGGATATCGACACCACGGACCATAGCTGAACGAGCATCAGATGAAAATTTAATTTCTTTTGACATACTTACTTTCTCCTTCTATTCTTCAATGATAGCTAAGATGTTAGCTTCTCCTACGATGATGTACTTTTCATCACCATCTTTTACATCAAGACCTGCGTGAGCTTCAACTAAGACACGGTCTCCAGCTTTAACACTTGGAGCAACCAAGTCACCGTTCAAGGTACGAACACCTTGTCCAGTAGCTACAACTTGAGCTGTTTTGGTTTTTTCTTGGGCTGAACCTGCGAGGACAAATCCTCCAACAGTTTGTTCTTTTTCTTCGATTTTTAAGACCACACGGTCTCCTAATGGTTTCAGCATCTGATTTCCTCCATAATGAGATAGATAGTATTAGCACTCTTTATATCTGAGTGCTAAATCATAGTTCTATTGTATCACTTGGTCAGAAATAGTCAAGAAAAAAGTCTGACTTTCTGAGGATGAATAGATAAATTTCTTTATCCTATTTTGCACTTTAATAATGTAGAATTTTAACGAACATGATTTATGGAATTAGTATTTTCGTTAATTCTTTTATAAAAAATACCGAAACTCTAAATCCTTATATTACGCATATATAAAAAACAACGATTACAAACCGTTGCTTTTTTACATGCTATTAATATTTCAATCCTGGATTGAAAAATCCTAAGGCTACTCCTACAAGTGCAATAACTACCAATAATAGCATCACCCAATTTGGAGAAACTTTCTTTTTAGCCATCAGCCACCAACATAGAACAATAAAACCTGCTGTCAAAAGACCTGGATAAACACCATCAATCTTTTCTTGTAAGTTTAAAAATGTTTCTCCATCTCCATTTTTCAGCTCTAGCGCCGTAGTAACAGATACCCAAGTTGCTGCAACAGCTCCTATGACCATACCACCAACAACACTAATTGATTTTCTTAGCGCCTGACCTTTAGGACCTACTAAAAATTCTACTGCTTTATCTCCAAATTCATATCCTTTAAAATAAGCAAAACGCATTCCAAGATAGACTAATAGATTCCATGCAATAATATAGAATATTGCACCAGAAATATTTCCTCCTTTAGAAAGACCTAGAGCTATCCCCAAAAGAACAGGAATTAATGTTCCTACAATAAGTGAATCTCCAATACCTGCAATAGGCCCCATTAGACCAGCTCGCATTCCATTGATGGTTTCACTATCCACGGCATCTCCATTTGCACGCGCTTCTTCCAAACCAGCTGTTATCCCAACTACTAGAGAACCCAACTGTGGCTCAGTATTAAAGAATGCTGTGTATGTTTGCATAGCTTCTTTTTGTTCTTCCTTAGTATCATACATTTCTTCTACAATTGGAAGCATAGAAGTTAAATATCCAAAAGTTTGCATATGTTCTTGAGAAAAACATGTCAGATGTCCATAGAACCAGTGGTGAAATGATTTTGTCAATGTTTTTCTTGATATTTTTTTTCGACTCATTCTAAATATCCTCCTCTTCATCAAATCCCATATCACTGACAACTGCTGTCGTACGGGCAGATTTAATAACTTCTAATTCATAATAAATTACTGCAAAAATTAATGACACAACACCACTTGCTACTAAGTTCAAGCCTAAAGATTTTGCTAACGTGAACCCGACAAAGAAAGGAATAAAGTCTGTTGTTTTTGTAACAATTTGTTTCAAAAGTATTGCAATACCCACACATGGAAGGAGTGCTCCTACAGTAAATAGAGACTTCATTACAAAACCATCCATCGGAAGATATAATTTCATAAGATCAACCATATCTGGTCCAAATTTTGTAATAATCATTGTTGGTAAGAAAGAAAAGATAAAATGTGAAATCCAAGGATATACCCAATCAACAGCATATAACTTCTTAAAATCACCTTTCTCTACAGCTTTCCATCCAATGTGTTGCCAAAGCAAATTCATAGTAGCTGTACCATAGAATAAAACAGTTCCAATTGTTCCAACCGCAGCTCCAATTGGCGCTGCTGCTGCTGCAATCGCTACTTCACCTGAAATATTATTTGCATGAACAAATAGGATAGATAACGGAATTCCGATATAAGAAATTGCCCGTACATCGGCAGATACAGTTCCACCAGGTGTCACTAAGGCAATATATAATACCTGCAAAGCCACACCAACGATTACCCCTGTTGTTATATCTCCTAATATTAAACCTACAATTAAACCACCAACTAATGGACGCCCCAAAGTATAGTTACCAATACTGGATCCCCCCATACCTGGCATCGATGCTAAACTTGCAAACAATCCTAAAAGAGCTGCTTGAATCCAAGAAATTTCCATCATTTTGTCTCCTTATTTCATTATTAAAATCCAAATTTTGATTTAAAATCACTCCAATAGCCAATAGATACATCTGGTAATAATTGGAATCTAACTTTATATCCTGCTTTTTCAATTGCTTCTAGTGCAACTGCTTCCTCTTGAGTAATTGATTGATTATTTCCCAACTTGATAGCACCTGGTCTATCGTTAGCAGGTCCTACAATAATCTCTTTAACATCTCCTGGAATAAAGCCCTGGTCTACTAAAATTTCTTTCATATCAATTGGATTCTTAGTAATCAAAAAATATCTACTATCCGATTCTGTTACTTTAGATGATTTTTCTTTAAACGCTTCCTTTGTCCAAACAAATGTTTTTTTATCTGACGCACCTTTATATGCCTGAATTAAAACCTTATTAGATGCAGCAGCGTCATTTACTGCAATTAATCCATCACATGGATGTTCTTTTGCCCATCTAGTGACTGTTTGTCCATGAATCATTCTATCGTCAATTCGTACAAATGTTACTACCATAATTTTTTATTCCTTTCCTTATATAACTAAATATCGTCTTCTTCATTAAGATTATCATCCGATCCGACTTCAAATTCTTGTAGAGCCGATGATGATTCGTTTAATATCGTAGAAACAAGTTCACTTCCAGTCAGAATGTCTTTCATCACCACTGCTGTAAGTGCCATTGTTAAGTTCATACCTCCCAAAATAGTTGCATTCTCTAATTTTCCAAATTCTTCTAATACTGTTGCAACAGTTGTTAAAGGACTTCCACCAACAATGTCTGCTAAAACAAGAACAGAATCATTTTCATTCAGAGACTCAATAACATTCTTGACCTCTACAGAAAAACCTGCAAGACTTTCTCCATCTTTTAAGCCAATCGCTATGACATCATCTACCTTATCCGAAGCAAACATAGAAAGAGATGATTTCAATCCCTCTGCGAGTCCTCCATGACTGACTAATATCAAATACTTCATATTTCCCTCCTTTTATTGATTTTATTCTATCATCCTTATCTTCACTTTATAATTGTTAAATGTCACAAAAGTTTATTGATAAATGTCAATAAAAAAATGACAAATGTCAATAAAGACATCTGCCATGTTCGTATTATTTAAGAAATAATAATCTTGATATCTATTTAAGGGTTCCTATATCTAGTTCTTTTTGTAACTTAATAAGACTACCTTCAATATCCGTGTTATTTTCATCCATAGATAATGCTTCTAATCTTTCTTCTATTCCAACTAATGATTTTGAATCTATCCCTTTTGAAATAGTTGTAATTGAATTTTTCATTATATAATCCAGTGAAGTAGTCGTTAAGGCATTTTGACCAATCATTCCTTTCTTCATCAACTCTTCACTCTTCAAACTAGTTACTACCTCTGGTAATACTGAGCTTCCTTGACCCTTATTAAATAAATTTTGTTGAATTTCACGATTAATTGTTAAAAATTCTATAAACGATACGGCAAGGTTTGAATTGCGAGCACGCGAAGAAACCACGTATAAGGAAGTATCTGTTACAGTCGAACGAATGTCTTCCTTAGTCGTTGGCAACGAAATACATGTCCAGTTAAAATTTGTATATTTGGCCACATGATAAGGAAAAGGTTTATATGTACGATATTGTGCCAAACTCATTGGATAAAAGGCCACATGTCCTTCATCAAAATCTTTATAGGTTACTTTGTAGCGTCCGTTTAATTGATTCAATCCCCTTATATAGGATAAAGCATCCTTCATTTCTGACGAATCTATACGAGGAATCCCACTCTCAGAAATAGTAACTCCAAAGGCTGCTAGAGATTCTTTCCAACTATATCCTGTTATCCCAAATTGATCAACGATTCCATCTCCATCGGTATCTTTTGTAACTTTTTTACTAATCTCATAGAGATCTTTCTGGGTCCACCCTACTTTAGGAATTTCAATCCCCTCTTTTAAAAGTAAATCTTGATTTACACACATCAACATGGGATTGCTTTCATATGGAAGACCGTATAAATCATCTCCGTATTTTGCTGCCTGCAAAGATACATCATAGAAATTAGAGGCATCTTCTTGAGACAGATAGGAATTTAGGTTTTTTAAAATACCTTTTGATGCAAATAAAGATAATTGGTCGCTTGATAATAGAAAGACATCTGGTTCAGAACCTTTTAAAATTTGACTTGAAATCCAATTAGAATACTCCTCCTTGGGAATACCTGAATCATATACAATCCTAACTCCTGGATGAAGCTCTTCAAATTTCTTAATAGCCTCATCTAGTACATAGCTGTTATTCCCTGTAGGAATTCCCCAACTAGAATCAGAATAAAAACCCAGTCTAATAATCTTTATCTGCTTGTTTTCCCAAATAAGGAATAAACTCAAACAACTTAGCACAAACAGTATCGCTAGAAACAATTGCTTTACTTTCATTTATCAATTTCCTTCAAAAAATTCTTTTGTGTCACACCTGTTTGTACAGCCCATATGGCTAACTGTGTCCTATCTCTCAAATTTAGTTTTGAAAGAATGATAGAAAGGTAATTGCGCACTGTTCCCTCGGATAAAAAAAGATTACTGGCAATTTCCTTATTTGATTCTCCAAATGCCACTTGCTGAATAATTTTCCATTCTGTCAGTGATATATTTTCAATATTCTCTTCCTTCACAGTAATAGAAAAATTGGTCTGTGCCATCTGCGAGAACAATTGAAATACCTTACTGGCTATATTAGGATTAATCATAGCTCCACCTTTATACACTGTCTGAATGGCTTGATATAACTCGTCTTTTGAAACTCCTTTTAATAAATAGCCAGATGCACCATATTTTAAAGCACTAAAAATAAATTCGTCGTCATCAAATGTTGTTAAGATTATAATTTTTATATTTGGAAAACGTTTTTTGATTTCTTTTGTAGCCAATACTCCGTCCATTCTGGGCATTCTAATGTCCATTAAAATTATATCCGGTTTTACAGTCATAATGTTATCCATAGCTTCGATACCATCACCAACGACGGATACAACATCAATATCAGCATATACTGATAAAATGATCTGCAAAGACTCTCTAATTAACGCCTGATCATCTGCAATCATTACCTTTATCATATACTTCACCTCCTATTTTTGGAAAAACTATTTTAGTATAAAATCCTTCCCTATTTTCAAAATGAATAGAACCACCTAAAATAGAAACTCGCTCTCTCATTTGTTTCAAGCCATACCCAATTTGTAAGTCGTCAAAACCTATTCCATTATCTTGCAAAACTATTATGTTGTTATCCTCACTCATAAAATGAATGCTCATTTTACTAGCATGTCCATGACGAACAGAATTTGTCATAGATTCTTGTATAATCCTAAAAATAGTATCTTCCTGTATCACATCTAAATCAATATTTCCCCATTCATATTTTAGATCGACAGAGAGTTTAGATAGAGACTCATACTCACTAATCATTAATATTAGAGCATCTTTTAAACCATTATTTTGCAAAGCTCCTGGTCTTAGTCTATGTAATGATCCCCTAACATCTTTTATCCCCTCTCTAACTGCATTTGAAACATTTTTCAACTGTTCTTTAGCACGGATAGGATGAACATCAATTAGTACAGAAACAGCATCAATCCCTGCTGAAATTCCTGTCAACGCATGACCTAGAGTATCATGAATTTCCCGAGCAATTCTTTTCCTTTCTCGATCTTCAGCGATTTTCTCTGATAACGATATGTAATGATTCAATTCAGTGTTGACTCTAGATAACATTTTAAGCTCTTCCTCAATATTATGGTGTTCTTTAATCACGTATAGGATATAAGACAATAAAGAGATGATGAAAATAATAACGTTTAATGACGTCAATGCATTTTCTAAAAATAACACTACACCTCGTATGGAGGATGGATAAAATTGGATATAGGTAGAAAGAGATGGAACTTTTATAAATAGTGACAAGATTTCATAGTCTGTTAAAAGTAACATTAAAAAACTCAAGAAAATAAAAATAATCCAAGAACGTTTACTATCAGAGTCTTGAAACTCTCTTGAACTATAGAATATATCAGCAAAAACTAATAATATTATTCCATTGTATGACAGATTTTGTGACCATATAACACCAATCATTAATACTATTTCAAACAAATTCCATTTTGAAAAAATTGGCCATTTTTTCTCAGTTGAATACATTTTATAGGTAGATATAAAAATAATACCGACAAAAAAAATAATTGAATACCAAAAAATCTGGTCAGGTGATTTTGAAATATTGTTTAATTCTCCCAATAAGAGTATCATCTGTCCCTTTGAAATTACATAGTTTGTAATCTGTATATACAAAGCTCCATTGTATATAATGGTTAGAAAATTAATTAATAAAAGCAAAATTATAGAGTACTGGACACCTTTTACCTGTTTCATTACTGCCACCCATTAATATCAAACTGAATTATATTATTTTTATCAACAAATTGTACAGGTATAGTATATAATTCTTCAACTTCTTCTTTTTTTACTAACAAATCTATTATTTCCGATACTTTTCTACCCATATGAGACGGAAATTGAGCAACCGTTCCCGTAACTTCATCTGTTGTAGCTAATAAATGCTTCATATCTGGTGAACCATCTATTCCGTAAATAAGTTTTTTTGAAGTTACTTTCAATTCTTTAATTGCTGCTAAAGCTCCTATAGCTGCTCTATCATTTAAAGCCACTATAGCATCAAATTGTAAACCTTCAGATAACGCATCACCTACAGTAGTCATAGCATACTCTGTTTGACCAACCGTTTCTCTTTCTGAGATAATTTGATAATGTTCTTCTGATTTTATTGTATCCAAAAAACCAGTTATTCTCTGATTAGCTGATAAAGCATCTTTGTGCGTTAACAAAAGAATATGAGCATTTGAGGTACGTTTCATCAAATCCTTGGCAATTAATATCCCAGCATGGTAATTATCAGAAACTATACTCGTATCAACTTTTATATTATTCAACTGACTATCTACTGCTATAACTCTAATTCCAAAATTCTTTGCCCTACTTAACGCTTCTACAATTTGCTCGCTATCACTCTTAACCGGATTAATAACAATAACATTCACTCGCTTCTCTATAAACTCATCAATTTGTTTACTCTGTTTTTCTTCACTCATCTCTGCGTCCCGAGTATACAATATCTGACCTTCTGAATCAGAATAGCGTTGAATCTCATTATGTAAATGTCTATAAAATTCACTATTCATCGTCATATAAGTCGCTCCAACTTTTATTTGTCCCGGAATAGGATCTGTCTGACTCACATGAGTATAAATCGCAAAAACAAATACGACTACTGTACAAAATATAATTTTGACGATTGTTCTTGTATATTCTCTACTCATTCCAACCTCCAAAAAGTTTCAACTAGTTCATTGTAACACATTTAGACATTATAAAAAAGCCTGAGAACAACTCAGACTTTTCAATGTTTAAAATGGTAATTCTTCCTCTTCCAGGACCAAATCTGCCAAATCCTGCCCAGCGTTATTTTCACGCATGGCACGTTGGGCACGACTTTCCAAGAGTTGGAATCCTGTAACAAGTACTTCGGTCACATAATTCATTTGACCATTTTTCTCAAAACGACGGGTACGTAATTCTCCATCCACTGAAATGAGACTACCTTTAGTTGCGTAGCTTGCCAAAGTTTCTGCTAGTCTACCCCATAAAACCATATTAACAAAATCAGCTTCGCGTTCACCGTTTTGGTCTTTGTAACGACGGTTGACAGCGATAGTCGCTCGCGCTACTGACTTGTCATTGTTGGTTTTGTGCAATTCTGGTGTAGACGTCAATCGTCCAATCATAATAACTTTATTATACATATTTTTTCCTCCTACTTATCTATTCGTAGGAAATCAAAAAAAGTTACAGAAATTTGTAACTTTTCGAGAAAATTTTTTACTTTTTATGAACCATGAAACCTGTCGCTTGTTGATTGGCCATAATGGTCATATCTGTAATCTGCACACGACGAGGTTGACTGGTCACATAGACTACTGTGTCTGCAATATCCTGAGCTTGCAAGGCTTCGATTCCCTGATAAACCGTCGCAGCCCGCTCTTTATCACCGTGAAAACGCACTGTAGAAAAATCTGTTTCGACAATTCCAGGCTGAATGGTTGTCACCTTGATATCCGTTGCGATGGTATCAATTCGCAGACCATCTGAAAAGGTCTTAACTGCTGCCTTGGTAGCTGAATAAACTGCTGCACCTGCATAGGCATAAATTCCTGCGGTTGACCCCATATTGATAATATGTCCTTGATTGGCTTTTACCATTGCTGGCAAGAAACAGCGAGTGACTGCCATCAAACCTTTGACATTGGTATCCAGCATGGTCAGCATATCCAACTCTTCATAGTTTTGATATGGAGCCAAGCCAAGAGCCAGGCCTGCGTTATTGACTAGGATGTCAATCTGACCTATCGTTTCTATAATATCAGAGCAGACAGCCTTTACCATGCTCATATCCGTGACATCTAGCGGAAAGGTCCAAACTGTTTGACTAGGAAAAGTTTCTGCAAACTCAATTTTTAAGGCTTCAAGTCTATCTATCCGTCGTCCTGTTAAAACGACATTCTCACCCTGCTCCAGATAAGCACGCGCAATCGCTTCACCAATTCCTGAGGTCGCCCCAGTAATCACTACATTTTTTGCCATCTTATTTCCTTCTATCTGCTCTATCAGATACTGACAACTTCCTAGGCAGTCCAGTGCTTAGCTGGGTCGAATGGTGTTCCGACAACTTGGTCTTCTGATAATTCAATAATACCACGTTTTTGCGGAGCATTTGGCAGATGCAATTCACGAGGGCTGCACATCATACCAAAACTCTTTTCACCACGAAGTTCGCCTGGGAAAATAAGATTGCCTTTGGGCATCATAGCTCCAGGAAGAGCCACAATGGTTTTCAACCCCACACGCGCATTGGGTGCTCCTGCAACGATTTGTACAGTCTTGTCACTTGATACTGCAACTTGGCAGATGTTGAGGTGGTCACTATCTGGATGGGCTACCATCTCGACAATCTCACCAACAACAAACTTAGGTTCCTTGTCATTGACAATTTCTTCTGTAAAGCCTTCCGCCTGTAATTCTTGGTTCAAACGAGCGACTTGCTCATCTGATAAAAAAACTTGACCACGCTCTGCAATTTCAAATAAACTTGAAACTTCGAAAACATTCCACGCCACTGTTTCCCCATTGTCTTTGAGGAAAACACGAGCTACCTTGCCTTTGCGCTCCACATCCAGTTTGGCATCTCCACTGTTTTTCACGATGACCATAAGGACATCACCGACATGTTCTTTGTTATATGTAAAAATCATTGTTTCTCTTTTCTCCTATTTCAGTCCTGCTAAAAAGTCGTTAATTTGTTGCTTACTTTTACGATCGCGATTAACAAAACGACCAATTTCCTTGTCTTTTTCTAGAACAACAAGGCTAGGGATTCCATATACATCCCAGAGTTTGGCCAAATCCATATACTGGTCTCGGTCCACTCGAATAAAGGTGAACTCTGGATTAGTCTCCTCAATCTCTGGCAAGGCAGGATAGATATAACGACAATCGCCACACCAGTCCGCCACAAAAAGGAAGACTTTCTTGCCATCTTTTTCTACTAAAGATGCCAATTCTTCTAAACTTGCTGGTTGTATCATAAGACTTCCTCCTCATAGACCAGGTCCTCATTTTCATAGACAAAGGTATAATGACGGCCATCCTCAAAAATGACGCCACCAACCAAGCTCTCTAGACTGCTTTCATAGACTTGAACATAGAGGGCCGCGATTTCCCCCATGTCTGAAAAATGGTCTCGCACAATCTCTGCCAACTCTTCCTGAGTCTTCATGAGCTTGCGGTCATCTGCAACTTTTTTCGTAGCAAGGGCAAGGCTCCCAATACCAAGCAGAGCCAGACCTGCCATCCACATTTTTTTAGCTTTCATACCATTCATTTTAACACAAAAAAGGCTTTAGGACAAATGAGGAAACAGCAAAAAAGCAAGTAAAAAGCCCCTTCCTTTAAGGAAAAGGACTTCTTATACTCAATGAAAATCAAAGAGCAAACTAGGAAGCTAGCCGCAGGTTGCTCAAAGCACTGCTTTGAGGTTGTAGATAGAACTGACGAAATCAGCTCAAAACAGCGTTTTGGGGTTGTGGATGAAGCTGACGTGGTTTGAAGAGATTTTCGAAGAGTATTATTCTTATTGCCAAGCACCTGAGTTGCCAACGTAGTAACCATCAGGTGTGTAGGTATTGCGAAGCATCTTACCTGATGAAGCTAGATAATACCACTTACCATTGTCTTTGACCCAATCATTCGCAATCATGGCACCAGAAGAACTTACATAATACCATTCTCCCTTGTCATAAACCCAAGTGCTTGCTTTCATGGCTCCTGAAGTTGATAAATAGTACCACTTGCCTTGGTCGTAAAGCCAGTCACTAGCAATCATGGCTCCTGATGATTTAAAGGCATACCAGTTACCACCTTGATAGAGCCAAGTTTGATTGAACATGACTCCTTTATCATTCATAAAGTACCAAGTTCCCTTGTCATAAACCCAATCCTTCTGCACTAATTGACCTTGTTTTTGATAGTACCAGTTTTGGTTTGATTTTAGCCAACTTTCTGCTTTTACAATCGGATAAAGTTCTTTGAAAGATCCTCCATCATATTTGTGACTGATAGATTTTAGTTTTTCAAGTTTCAACTCGCCATTGTCATAGTCTGCCCAAGCAAAGACTTTTTGACCATTGACAGTCTCTGGTAGGGTGGCAGTGTAAGTCTTGGTTTGATAATCCCATTTAGCATCGAGGTAGGTGTATTGATCATTTGATTCTTCAATACGGTAGTAACCTCTCTTTCCACTATCATTATGAATATCATCCACAACTTTCGTTGACCAGATCTTCACTTCGTTTCCGCTCTTAGCCTCGACCTTGATATCTCCCCTATAGCCATATGGAACATAGAAATTCAGGTAACGCCCCTCTATACCAATCATAGACTTGTCCTTTTCTTGACCTAGGAAATTGACAGTCTGATCTTGACCATTGAGACTAACCGTCCACTCGATTTTCTCGGTTTTTGGCAAATCCAAGACTTTGATATCCACTTCATGACCATTGTTAAACTGAAGAATCTTGCCATCTTGATACTGCACTCCACACTTAACAACCCATTCTTCTTTAAGCTCAAATGCCTGCCCTGAATGAGGTGAAACAAGCAAAGCTAGACCTGCTAGAGACAAACCAAATAGTGTGATTTTTTTCATTGTAAATCCTCCTTAGTCCTTTTTATGTTAATTATATCACTATGTTTTTATTTTGCAAATTATATCCTAAATATGCAAGCAAAAAACCTCTGAGATTGGTCTCAAAGGTTCTGATTTTGCTAATTACTATTCTCAACCGCTGCAGTGATAAAGGCAGTGTAGAGTTCTTCTGGGCGATTTGGACGGCTTGAAAGTTCAGGGTGATACTGACAAGCTACAAAGAATTTATTTTCAGGGATTTCCACGATTTCTACCAAACGATTGTCTGGAGAAACACCTGAGAAGACAAAGCCTGCTGCCTCAAACTGCTCACGGAAGGCATTGTTAAACTCATAACGGTGACGGTGACGGCGTTGCACCACTTCTTGATTGTGATAAGCAGCTGCTGCCTTAGAGCCACGTTTCAACTTAGATGGATAAAGCCCCAAACGAAGGGTTCCGCCCATATCCTCAACGTCAATCTGATCACGCATGATATCAATGATAGGGTATTTTGTTTCTGGTGCAAGCTCTGCAGAATTAGCACCTTCGAGTCCTAAAACGTGACGAGCAAACTCGATACAAGTCAACTGCATTCCCAAGCAGACACCCAACATTGGAACATCATTTTCACGCGCATAGCGGATAGCTTGGATTTTCCCTTCAGTACCACGTTGGCCAAAACCACCTGGTACGATGATTCCATCCGCATCAGACAAAAGCTCTACCACATTCTCTGCTGTCACATCATTGGCATTGATCCAATTGATCTTAACTTCTGCGTCGTTGGCATAACCAGAGTGTTTCAAGGCTTCGACCACTGAGATGTAGGCATCTTGCAACTCCACATACTTACCAACAAGGGAAATCTTGACTTGTTTTTTCAGGTTCATGACCTTGTCCACCATGGCTGACCATTCTGTCATATCCGCTGCTGGTGCGTCTAGTTTCAAATGATCACAGACAATTTGGTCCATACCTTGCGCCTGCAAGTTCAATGGAATTTGGTAAAGGTGTTCAACATCCAACGATTCGATAACGGCTTCTGGTGCCACATCACAGAACTGGGCTAGTTTGTTTTTAATTCCTTGACCAGCTGGCTCTTCTGTACGAATAACCAACATATTTGGCTGGATTCCCAAGCCACGCAATTCTTTTACAGAGTGTTGAGTTGGTTTGGTTTTCATTTCACCAGCTGCCTTGAGGTAAGGAAGCAAGGTTGTATGGATGTACATAACATTATCCGCACCCACATCTGCCTTCATCTGACGAAGGGCCTCTAGGAATGGCAAGGACTCGATATCCCCAACGGTTCCACCGACCTCTGTGATAATGACATCAGAGTCAGTCGTTAGAGCGGCACGCTTGATTTTTTCTTTCAAAGCATCTGTGATATGAGGAATAACCTGAACAGTTGCCCCAAGGTATTCTCCACGGCGTTCCTTACGCAGAACTTCACTGTAAATTTTACCAGTTGTCACGTTGGAATATTTGTTGAGATTGATATCGATGAAACGTTCATAGTGACCCAAGTCCAAATCTGTCTCAGCTCCATCATCTGTCACAAAAACTTCCCCGTGCTGGTAAGGACTCATAGTTCCCGGATCAATATTGATATAAGGGTCAAACTTTTGAATGGTTACTTTAAGACCACGATTTTTCAAGAGACGGCCCAGACTTGCTGCCACAATCCCTTTCCCAATAGACGATACCACACCACCAGTTACAAAAATATATTTCGTAGACATAGATTCCTCTTTCTAAAATGCTCAAGACCTTGTTAACTACGAGGGGACATAGGAAACAAGACCCTACTAATAAGAATAATCTGGGACGACTGCACCAGATTCACAACTAAAATACAAGAAGATAACTTCTTGAAAAAACAAAAATAGCTCCCTAAGAACTAGGGAGCTCCGACCTCTAAAAGAGGTGCCCGAACAATATGATACCTAAAAATAGGATAATTGTCAATAGCTAACTTTTATTCCTCGATGTTTTCAGAATCATCGTCTGAAAACTCGTCGTCTTCTTCGTTGAGATCCACGTCTTCACCCAAGTCATCTGGGGCGATTTCGTTGATTTCTGCATCATAAGCTTCCACTTCGTTTTTCTCATCATCTGGATTTTCATCATCGTATGAAAGAGCAGGATCTGCTTCGTATGCATCTTCGTCTTCTGGATCATCTGCATTGTAGTCAATGGCATCTGAATCGCCATCCATGAAGGCATTGACGCGTTTTTTCTTAGCTTTTGGTGCTACTTCATCGTCGTCATTTTCTTCAAGAGCGATGATTTCTTCGTCGATTTCGTCCACACCATACCATGAACGAAGCCCCCATTTGTTGTCTCCAAGTGAGATGAAGCTACCGTCAAAGTTCAACTCTGTGTAGAACAAAGGCAAGGCTTCACGGATATCGCTGTTTGATGTTCCAAGGTAGTTTTGAATTTCGTTTACAAGATCGCTAAAATGCATCTCATGATCGCGACCACGAAGTTCCAAGATAGCACGCGCTACCTCAATCATAGATAGTTCACTTTTTTCTTGCCCAGCAAATACTTCTAATTCCAAAGCGTTTCTCCTCATTTATACTACTATCGCCAGAGCAAACAGACTCTGACCTCATTTTATCATTTACTCTTTATTTTACGATAATTTTACGGAATAGTCAAAGGTTAAGGGGGAGAAAGTAATAGGACTTTTTATTCGTAACTTCTTAAAGTAACTTCCACTTGCCTTGCCGAAGTGGAAATTAGTCTAAAACGGTTTTTTATTTCTTTGCTACCCAGCCGATGGCATCGCTGGGTGGATTTTCAGTATCAATCCAGATAAATTCAATACCGATTTCCCCATTTTTAAACTTAGTCAAACGAATACCGTTGATTTCCAGTTCATTGAGTCGTTGACCTGTCAAGACTTCTCGTTCTTTCAAAATGAAAATCATACATAGAAATTTTTAAAAATTTTCTCTATCGTAAACCTGCCACTATTTCAGAAACTATACAAGCTGATTCCAAACGTAATATGGTTATTTCATCTACCTTCCCTAATAATGGCATTGCACCATACCAAACAATGGTCTTGTTTACCAAAAGAATAGGCGTGACTATTTTTGATTGAGTAAAAGATACTTTAATTTTCTTGCTCTTCAACTGGTCTAGCCATGCTTTATTTGCAACCGTCTCTGGTATACATATCTCAATTTGACTAATCCTAAATTCTTTTAGAAAATTCATCAGTTTTGTCTGGTGCACATAAGGTAAAATAAGCATACACTGCTGTCTTTCCCCTGCTAAGTCCTCCCTCAGCACATTCTCATATCTACTATCAACATAAACGAATTGTTTCTCCTCACCCTCAATGGCACGATAATCCATCTTTCGATAAGCTACTTGTCGTTTCTGAAACATCTTTTCTAAATAAGGAACATGAATATCCACATAATCGAAAATCCGTACCAAGGACTTATTCTTGTAGTTTCGATGAATCCGACCTGCATACTGAATCAAATTATTTTTCCAAGAAAAGGGCGCTGCCAAGATAAGCGTGTCCAACTGAGGTAAGTCAAAACCTTCACCAATGTATTTTCCAGTTGACAACAATACAAACCCTTTATCTAGCTGTTCTAATATCTCCAGTAAACTTGTTCTCTCTCGGACTTTGGTTTTTCCGCTAATAATATAACAGTCATCAACCTCTTTCTCTTTCAATAACTTTTCAAAGACATCTATCTGTTGAATTCGATTGACTAGAACCAAGATATTCCGCCCTTCTGCCACTTGGTCTAGAATATCCTTGAGAATCATCTGATTCCTCACTGAGTCAGTAGCAATCCAATCACTAAGCTGTATAAAATTACTTGCTTTAGTCTTTTCAATTTCCAGATGACCAAAAGAAGTGAATCTTAATTGCAATTGCCGTTTAAAAGATGTCTCCCTCTTACCAGCAGTATGAAGTATCTCACCAATTCTCTGAAAAACAATAGGTTCATGACCATTCTTGCGTTCAGGCGTAGCCGTCAAACCGTAAAGATACTTCCCTCTAAACTGTGCCACAACTTTTTCAAACATCAAGGCAGACACGTGATGACACTCATCCACAATCATCATCTCATACTTATCCAAAAGACTTTGGCTATTTTCCAACTTAAATAGAGATTGGATCATAACGACATCAACCAGTTCACTCAGCCATTTCTTAGTCCCACCGTACTGCCCGACATAGCCTATTGCCCTTTCACGACCTGATGGCGTATAACGGGTAGCTTCTTCCTCTTCGAAAGTCAAAAAGCAGTTTAAGCGATCTAGCCATTGATCTAAGAGTTGCTTATTATGGACTAGAATAATTGTTTTTGTCTTACGTTCAGAGATGAGAGCAGCACCTAAAACGGTCTTCCCAAAACCAGTCTCCGCATGGAGTAAACCATTTTCTTTGGAAATCATATCTGACAGGGCTAACTCTTGCTCAAAAGTGAGTGCTCCCTTAAATTCCACTCTAATAGACCTTTGTACCTTTCTCCTATCTTCCACAGATACCTGCTTAAATTTATCTTGCAATGGATACAGCAAGCCTCTTGGCAGCCATAAATAATGATCGGATTCTCCAAATAAATACATTCGCTCAGGAATTTGATAGGTTGGCTGTCGCATAGCCTGCTTTAAATAAAATTCGGGATTAGAAAATGAAGCCATATTTTTCAAGAAAAACAGTGTCTTGGGTGTCACAGACGATTTTTCAAGTTGGATCATATTGGATAAGACGATCTTCAACTCCTTATCCAATTCTTGCTTGACTAACTCCTCTTGGATTAACAGTGCCACTTTAGCAGTTGAAACCCTCTGAATTTCTTGTAGATACCTCCATTGGTCTTCATAAGGCTGAAAATGTTCATCCACAAAGACCGTTCGCCCTTGATGATAAGCTTCTCCTTGAAAAGGAAGGGCAATCAAATTACCAAATCCACCTTTAGGAAGAACATCCTGATTTGGAAACATGCGATCAAAAGAATCAAAGGACAGTTGCATACTTTCCTGCATTGCCAGTTCTAACAGTTTCTTTCCAAACAAGCGAGCCTCTCGACTCGGAATCGCTTCCTCAAAGAAGAACCAAATATGGAGTCCGTGACCCGAACGAGAAATCTCTAGATGGGCTTCCATCTGGCGTTCCCTGGCTATTCTTCGAATGGCTAAACCGGCTTCTTTCCAATCTCTTTCATCCAAATCCAGTACCAAAAAATAACAGCTATCATCTAAGTGCATAGGAAAGATACCGATAGCTGTCTCCCCACGAAAATGAGATTTCAAAACGGAATCCGTCAATGTCTGGAAACTCCGTTTTTCAGGTGGCAACTGCTTCCAACCATAATCATAGGATGGAAAATATTGAATTTTTCCTTGATCATTGATAAAACTCTTAGCATAAACATCATAACGGCCAGCAAACACGGAGGTAAACAATTGTAATTTTTCTTGCGTCGTCAAGTGACTACTTTGAAGTTGGAACATCTCCTCGAACCGAGAGCGTTCCATAACAAACTGACTCTTGTCTTTAAGACGTTTACACAAGAAAAACTCACTATCCCCATTAAAAGAAGAAAAGACATCAAGTACTTCTACCACAATTCCATCCAAAGACACAAAAATAGCCATAACAATCACCTCCTTGATTCCTATAGGCTGATTATAACAAGAATAGCTGAAGTTGTACACGAAAATAAAATCCCTTATTTGTTACAATAGCTTTGAAAACTTTTATTTCTTTGCTACTCGGCCGATGGCATCACTTGGCGGGGGTTCGGTATCGATCCAGATAAATTCAATACCGATTTCCCCATTTTTAAACTTGGTCAAGCCAATACCTTTGATTTCCAGTTCATTGAGCCGTTGACCTGTCAAGACTTCTCGTTCTTTCAACTGGAACACTTAAGGGGAACTAATACAAATCTTCTAAGCTTCTATATTCAATGATTTCATTTTTTATAATATTCTTTTTAAACTCAAAATGTTTTAAAGGATTATCGATTAACACTAACTTTGGAATATCATCTAGATTGGTGACTAGAGATAAAATAAAATCTGATTGAAACTCTTTGGCTTTCTCAAATTCGTTGGCAGTCAAACGCACACGCCCCTTAGATTTTCGGATACCTTTTACTTCGGCAAGGTAAGAATGCTCTTGGACATCTACTTGGAAATCATATCCATCACCATAAAGACGGGCATCAGTCAATAGTCCACCTTGAAATTTTTCTTCTTTATCAAAATGAAGGATAAAATAATTCTCTGCCTCCATCCCAGTTTCCTGTAGACGTTTGAATTTGGTTCGAATGATTGGCTTTTCAATAGTTGTAATACCCATTTGCTTCCCTTCACTGGCAAGTAGCATTTTAACGATTTCAGCATAACTATGAACATCTTCATTTCCAAACATCATATCAATTAAATCTTTACGAAAACGGTAAACTTCAGCTTTCTGCCACCAACCTTTTCGATTATTGTCAAAATAAGGATCAAATAAATCCATTCTATTTTTTACAACTCCAGTTGTTTCAGCAATTCCCAGAGAAACCATATAGCGATAAAACTCCGACTTGCTAGAGCATTGAAATTCTTTTATAAAAAGCTTGTCAAACTTGGCAAGACCGTAGCCAATTAAATTTAACAATTCATAATGCGGGTGCTTAGACATCACTTTCTCCATCAATAGATATTGATTTCATTATACCAAAAAACACGGCTCATCACCGTGTTTCTGTGTTTATTTCACGAGTTTCTTCATCTCATCAATACGTGCGACGGTCGCATCATATTTAGCTTGGTAGTCGGCTTGTTTGTCGCGTTCTTTTTGGACGACTTCTGGTTTGGCGTTGGCTACGAAGCGTTCGTTAGAGAGTTTCTTACCAACCATATCCAGTTCTTTTTGCCATTTGGCCAGTTCCTTGTCGAGACGAGCCCGTTCTTCTTCGACATTGAGGAGGTCTGCGAGAGGCAAGTAGATTTCTGCTCCGGTGATGACGCTTGACATAGCGAGTTCAGGTGCAGGGATGGTTGATGCGATTTCCAAGTGTTCTGGATTTGTGAAACGTTTGATGTAGTTGACATTGCTGTTAAAGAAGGCTTCCAAGTCGCTATCGCTAGTCTTAACAAGGATAGTGATAGGTTTGCTTGGTGCTACGTTTACTTCCGCACGCGCATTACGAACGGCACGGATCAAGTCTTTGAGGCTTTCCACACCAGTGTGAGCAACAAGATCTTCAAAGGCTGGATTGACAGTTGGGTATTCTGCTGTCACGATAGAGCCTTCTGAGATTTGTCCAAAGATTTCCTCTGTCACGAATGGCATGATTGGGTGGAGAAGGCGAAGGATCTTGTCCAAAGTATAAAGAAGGACAGAACGTGTGATGACTTTCTCTTCTTCATTATCGCTGTAAAGGACTTCCTTGGTCAACTCAACGTACCAGTCCGCGAACTCATCCCAGATGAAGTTGTAGAGGATGTGCCCAGCCACACCAAATTCAAACTTGTCAAAGTTGGCAGTAGCTTTGCCGATGGTTTCATTGAGGTTGTGGAGAATCCAGCGGTCTGTGACATTTCCAGCTTCCTTATTGGCAACTTTTTCCACATTGGCAGTTGCTTGCTCAAGGGTCAATCCTTCATTGTTCATGAGGATGTAGCGCGAGATGTTCCAGATCTTGTTAATGAAGTTCCATGAAGCATCCATTTTCTCGTAAGAGAAACGCACGTCTTGCCCTGGTGCAGAACCGTTTGAAAGGAACCAACGAAGGCTATCTGTTCCGTACTTATCAATAACATCCATTGGATCAATCCCGTTACCGAGAGATTTGGACATCTTGCGTCCTTGCTCATCACGAATGAGACCATGAATCAAGGCATTTTTAAATGGCGACTTGCCAGTAAATTCCAAACCTTGGAAAATCATTCGAGATACCCAGAACGGGATAATATCATAACCAGTCACCAAAGTTGATGTTGGATAATAACGTTTGAAGTCTTCTGAGTCGACATCCGGCCAGCCCATGGTAGAGAATGGCCAAAGAGCCGAACTGAACCACGTATCCAAGACATCTTCGTCCTGAGTCCAACCGTCACCTTCTGGAGCTTCTTCGCCGACATATATTTCACCCTCTGCATTGTACCAAGCAGGGATTTGGTGACCCCACCAGAGCTGACGAGAGATTACCCAGTCGTGAACATTTTCCATCCATTGAAGGAAGGTATCGTTGAAACGAGGTGGGTAGAATTCTACCTTGTCATCTGTGTCTTGGTTGGCAATAGCATTTTTGGCCAATTGGTCCATCTTGACGAACCATTGAGTAGACAAGCGTGGCTCAACCACGACACCTGTACGTTCTGAGTGGCCAACACTGTGAACAAGTTTTTCGATTTTGACAAGAGCACCTATTTCTTCCAGCTTAGCAACGACTGCCTTACGAGCTTCAAAACGGTCCATGCCTGCAAATTCAAAGGCAAGCTCATTCATAGTTCCGTCGTCGTTCATGACGTTGACTTGTGGCAAGTTGTGACGTTGACCAACCAAGAAGTCATTTGGATCATGGGCAGGTGTGATTTTCACGACACCTGTACCAAACTCAGGATCAGCATGCTCATCTCCAACAATTGGGATTAATTTATTAGCGATTGGAAGGATGACGTTTTTACCAATCAAGTCCTTATAGCGTGGGTCTTCTGGATTGACCGCAACCGCAACGTCCCCAAACATGGTCTCAGGACGAGTTGTCGCAACTTCAAGGGCGCGTGAGCCGTCTTCCAGCATGTAATTCATGTGGTAGAAGGCACCTTCGACATCTTTGTGAATCACCTCAATATCAGAAAGAGCTGTACGAGCAGCTGGGTCCCAGTTAATGATAAACTCACCACGGTAGATCCAACCTTTCTTGTAAAGGTCCACGAAGACCTTGCGAACAGCTTTTGACAAACCTTCGTCAAGAGTGAAACGCTCGCGAGAGTAGTCGACAGAGAGCCCCATCTTGCCCCATTGTTCCTTGATAGTAGTGGCATATTCGTCTTTCCATTCCCAGACCTTATCGAGGAATTTCTCACGACCCAGGTCGTAACGAGTAATACCCTCACCACGCAAGCGCTCCTCAACCTTAGCCTGAGTCGCAATCCCCGCGTGGTCCATCCCTGGAAGCCAAAGCGTATCAAAACCTTGCATGCGTTTTTGACGGATGATAATATCCTGCAAAGTCGTATCCCAAGCGTGACCAAGGTGAAGCTTACCAGTTACATTTGGAGGTGGAATCACGATTGAATAAGGCTTAGCCTTTTGATCGCCTGAAGGCTTGAAAACATCCGCATCAAGCCATTTTTGGTAACGACCAGCCTCAACCTCGGCTGGATTGTATTTAGGTGAAAGTTCTTTAGACATGTGTTTGTCCTTTCTAGTTAATATCTTTAAATAAAATTAGTATGTAGAAGATAGGCTTTGATTCAGCACATCTGATTTTTTCAGTATCTTCTATTAGCAAAAAAGAAACTGTATAAAAATTTTACATTAACTTTCTCTCGTTATCTTCATAATATGTTTATCAAAGTCCGATAGAATTTTTTGAGTTCGGTTAAATTTTTCATACTCCTGGATGGCTTTTGAGTCTGCTTGTTTCTTGGAAATACTTCCTTTTCCTTCTAAAATTTCGTACTCATTAAAAGATAGAAAACGATCAATACTATCTGCCAATCCTCGCATTGTAAACGTATTACGGCGCTCAACCAAACCCTCGATATAATCAAAATAGGCTGTAACAGTTCGCTCTAGTTGTCGAATTTCTTTTTCTTGCAAATAATTTTTGGCTACAGTTACATCTGATTTGAGCACTCGTCCATCAGGTGCATTCTTCCAAGAAGTTAATCCCATTTTTTCTTTACTAGCATCGGCTTGTTGATAGATAATTTCTGCAGCAGTACTTCCAGTAATTGCATAATGAAATTTATTTTGCACCATAGCATAGAAATTTTTAGTAATATCTGAGTTTCGATCATAATCTATGGCACATTCGGCAAAGATATCCGTAATTTGTTGATAGATTCGGCGCTCGCTAGAACGAATAGAGCGAATTCGTTCTAAAAGTTCACGGAAATAATCTTGTCCGAAAACTGTCTGTCCTTGTTTCAAGCGTTCATCATCTAAAACAAAACCTTTGATGATAAATTCTTTCAAGGTCTTGGTTGCCCAAATTCTAAATTGAGTAGCCTTGCTGGAATTTACGCGATAGCCAACTGAAATGATAGCATCCAGATTGTAATATTCAAGTTCACGCCGAACAGCTCTATTCCCCTCTTGTTGAACCTGTGCAAATTTTGCACAAGTTGACACCTTATCCAACTCACCACTATCATAAATGTTTTTTAAGTGCTTTGTAATGACACTTCGTTCAACTCCAAAGAGCTCTGCAAGACCTTTTTGAGTCAACCAAAGATTTTCATCTTGTAAAAGGATATCTAGCTGAACGTCGCCATTTGGTGTAGTATACAGGATGAAATTAGAAATTTCATTCAAGACAATTTCACCTCCCCCCTTCCATAAACAATTACTTCTCTTTCTTAAACTTTATGCCGTTTTCTTTCAGCTTTTTAACGGTTACGGGACCAATCCCCTTCAAAGCAAGAACTTCTTTTTCAGTCCATTTTTTGAAATCTGAAGACCTACGAATCCCATTTTCAACAAAGATGTGAACAAAATCCATCCGAATTCCCTTCATTTTTTCCTCGCTCATAAAGGCGTACCAGTCGTTTACCTTGGATAAATTTCTTATCATACTGGAATGATTCGAAAATACTGGTTTACGACAGAACTTCTTGGCCTCGTTTGTTAGAAATTTTGTTAAAATAATATTTTCTAGTAAATAATCAAACAGAGGATACAAACTAGCTTGTAGCGATTCAACTGAATTTGGACAATAGCATTCTTGATCTTCTATATCTATAACTTTGAATTGCCAATCTTCCTCTATAAAGAATTCAACAGCTTCATCATTGATTTCCACTAATTTTGCAAATAGCTGACTTGCTTCCTCAATTTTTCCTTGAGAAAAAGCAGAGATGATGGCATGAATAAGAATCGTATCATCCCGTTTCCCTTTATTCAATTCTTCACGATAGAAACGCTCAACCTTTAGTTCCTGACCAGTAATATGATACAAGGAAAGCATACAGAAGACAAAATTAGGAGGAAAACGGTCTGGTCGCTTACTCAAATATAGGTTAATCAATTCTATAGCCTTAGAATTGAAGTTCTCCTTCATATGATACTCAATCAGAAACATCAGAGCAGACAGGATAGGGCGGGCTTCAAAATAATTCCAACTATTGTATCCATTCATTTTCCATTTTTCTAAAACTAGAACTTCAAAATCCAATACTTTTTTAAAAGTTGACAAATCAAAATCTTCAACTTCTGATAAGAATAAATGAAAATCAGCAGCAAAATAATCTGGATTTATTTTTAAAACTTGCTTTAACAGTTTATTTCGCTTCTGTGTATTCGGAGTATGCATAGCTTCTCTAAATATGGCATGATCCTGATTCCAATCAAAAGTCCTATTTTTCAGTTGGTAATTGATTAGCTGAACATCTGGATACTCTCCGTGTTCATCAGCATATTGCATCACTGCTGTATGTAGTTCATCGAAATTTTGAATGGTACGACGTTCTACAAAAGTTGGATTTTTGGCCATGATTTCTGTCCAAGCAGCCTCTTCTTCAGAAATAACTTTGATATCCAACTTTTGCTGGCGTTTTAATTCTTTTTTTCTATTTTTCTTTTTAGCCATCTATTTTCTCCTCTAACTCATTCTTCAATAGGTCCTATCTCAACTGTATTGAATATTCTTACAGCCTCGAATACAGGTTTTAATGGTAAATCTCAGCTTCTTTGTGATTCATTTGCTTTGAAGGTTGTACCCTAGGTGTGATTAAGGTAGAGTTTTCTAGTTACGTTTGGTGGTAGAATCACGAACGAAAAAGGTTGAGACTTTTGAACTTCTTGAGTCTTGAGAACGTCTTCATGAAGTTGTTTAGATATGTGTGTGTCCTTTCTCTATTGTATTCATTTTATCTTGAATCTGCTTAGCAGCTTCTTTTGCAGTCAAACTCGTATTATTTATTTTAAAGTAGTGGTGCAACTCATTCGGTTGATGTTGGGAATTTAATTGAAGGGTTTCAGCTGTATCTAAAATTTCTCTTTCAGATACCTCAATATGTCGTTTTAAGGGTTTGTGCATTAATCGATTCTCCGTTCGATTTCGATGTAAGCGCTCCTCAAGACTTGTTTCCAACTCAACAAACAGAATCTCTTGATGATAGTCATCCAACAAATCCTGAATTTGCTTCAAATACATCAGCTGGTACTGATTTGAAAAATCAATTACGTCTGTTAAAATTACTGATCGCTGATTTCTTGCACTTGCTCCAAGGAAAGAAAAGGTGATTCCACGAACAAATTCCCACATCTCCTCTGTATAATCCTGATAGATTTCTAATGCAAAATCGATGGCTTGATGGTTATAAAAGAGGGTAGCATCTGTCAGTCGAGATAACTCTTGACCAATAGTCATTTTTCCTGACGCCGGAGCACCAATGATGAAAAGATGCATCAAATTACCTCCCACTCACTTCTCAGCAAACCATATATCAGACTGTCACAGCGATTTCCTTGAACATCTTTACGGTCTCGGATACGAGCTTCGAGGGTAAATCCAAGTTTTTCTGCGACTCGTTTACTTTGGAGATTGTAACCAAGGCAAGTCAGCTCAATCTTATGAAGCTCCAGTTCTTTAAATCCTAAGTCAATCAAAGTACGCACTGCTTCTGGTACATAGCCTCGACCCCAATAATCTGGATGCAAAGTATAGCCAAGCTCTAGCACATCATCCGCATGGCGATGGTTGAAATCAACAGAACCAATGACTTTATCGGTTCCTTTGACAACAATCCCGTAGCCTGCTGGGAGATTTTCCTTTTGATTACGCTCAGGAAGGATATGCTCCAGATAATAAATCTCATCTTCCAAGGTCTTGACAGGTGGAAAACCTGCTGGGTAAGAAACTTCTGGACGACTAGCATAATCAAAGATATCCTCAGCATCAGCGACTGTCCGGACTCGTAAAACGAGACGTTCGATTTCTAATCGTTCTGGTAATTCAGCTCTTGACATCCTTCGTCCTCGCTTTCTTGATGAAGCTCCCCATAGGGTCAACACGGTTATCTAAATAGCGATAAACGCGCTGGTGACCGTCCCCCATAAAGTAAGTCGGTGAAAAACGATCATTTTTAAAATGTCCCTTATCATCCAAGAGTTCAGGATTAGCCAGTCGCTCGATAATCTTGGCAAAGATGTGACAGATTCCATCTTCCTCGATAATTCTATCAACTTGACATTCTAACACGACTGGACAAACCTCTAAAATCGGTGCCTGAGTCCGTTCAGAAATCTCGTAGTCTAGCCCCAGGTGTTTCAATTTCTCTCTATGACTGATAAAACCAGCCTGCTCCATCTCGAGCATGAGATTTTCATCAGGGATATTCACAGTAAACTTCTGGTAATGCTTAATCTGCTCAGCCGCATTTTCCTCAGCTCCGACACCAATGACTAGCCAATCTCCCAAGCTATAAGAGGAGCTACAGGTCGTAATATTGTGTCCAAAATTCTGATCCTGATACCCCAAAATGAAGATAGGAAAACCATAATAGAGTTTACTTGTTTTAAAAGATTGTTTCATAACAACCTCCTTTGACTAAGACACAAAAGAAAAGCCCCTGCCATCTACATGACAGGGACGAATGTATTTATCCGCGGTACCACCCAATTTCGGGCAGTTGCCCGCAACTCTCGTCTTTAAAACAAAAAGACACTTTTATTTCAATTTTTCATCCATTAGCAACCAGTTTTGACACATTTGTGGACTTCTCAGCACCGCCACTTTCTGTAAAATGCGGGATTCAAAACACCTCTAATGGCTCTATTGTAGCAAGATTTTTTCGGAAATGCAAGGCACAAGAAAGATTACTTGAACTTGATGCCATTTTCTTTCAATTTCTTGATGGTAGCTGGTCCGATTCCTTTCAAGGCAAGGAGTTCTTTTTCAGTCCAGTTTTTAAAATCTGACGCAGACTTGATTCCTTCATCATAGAAAGTTTTGGCACGGTCAAGTGGAAGTCCACCCAAGTTTGCTGCAAAATCTTCTACAGAATTGGCTACTTTTTGAGCTTGCTCTTTGGTAGCTTCTACTGCTTGTTCAACCTTTTTAGAAACAGCCTTACCAGCTTCGCTCGCTGACTGCTCTGCACGTTTCACGACTTTCTTTGTCTCTTCTACAACCTTAGTCACAGTACTTGAAAAAGCACCTGCACGACGGAGGCTATTTCGTAATTGTTTTTTACGATTGAGTTTCTTTGACATGATAAAATCCTTTCAATAAAAAACCCCTGCTCTGACAAGGATTTAATATAAATATTCTATCAAGATTTTAGTAAAAAATCAAGAATCTTTCTCGTTTAATAATTTCGCTCACCAAACAAGCCATCTGGCAAATCATGGAATCCCTTGCCTGCTTTGAAGTTTTCAAACTTACCAAGTAAGAATTGATAAGCATCCAAGCGGCTTTCGTAGCGAATCATGGCATCTTTGGCACGCTCGTCTTGGTCTTCTTCGTATACTTTTTGACTTTCCTTATGCGCCATGTCGTTGATCATGATTTGGGTATTAACCCAAGCTTCAAATTCCTTCATAAATTCTTGTTCGTAACTCATTTTTTCTCCTTATTCTAATCCACGGAAATAGTCCGTATCAATCTCACGGTAGGGTTGAATATCCTGAACGTACTCCAGCACACCTTGGAATTCTCCGTTTTCATCGTACACCGCTGCGTAAGTGATGTGGACAAACTTGCCTCGTGACTCAGATTTGAACCACATTTCATACTTATCCTTGGTCCCCTCACGAAGTCCCTTCATGATAGTCTTGACCTTGTCCAAGTACTTAGGCGGATGGCAAAGTTCAACATTACGCCCGACTTGGGACGGTGTCCGTTTGAAAATCATCTCATCAGCTGGCGCATTGTCATTGTAATACTGGAAAATATCGTCTTTATTGACAAAGGTAATCTCCATAGGGAGGTGATTGAGAATGAGATTAGCCTGCTCGACTGAAAGATAGCCATTCCCAAAAGCCTGTTGACTATGGCGGTCCAGCACTGTTTCCTTTTCCTTAGGGGTAAAGGTAATGGTAAACTGACCTTCTGGCGTATCAATTACCTGCTGAACTTGACCCTCTGCCGTATCTAGCTGTACAGGCTCCTCTGAACTCTTTTCCTCAACAAAACTCTGGCGTTCTGGCACCCATTTCTCAGATGGACGGATAATAGCATAGCCATAGGCGTCGCTCTCTTCCGCAATCTGAAGCCAGTCATCCTGAGTAAAGGACTCAAGGAGAATCATAAGGAGGATAGACTCTTCCTTGAAAATCATACTTTCAAACTCTGTCGCAAAAGCTTCAAAAGCTTCTTTTACAGTGCTAATCGGCACTTCTGGTAGTGACTTGGCTGTCATTAGAGCTGTTTGAAAGAGTTCCCTAATCTGGTCATCCACTCCCCACATCACTTTTGGAGGTGAATCGTGTCCATAGCGCTCCATGATGGAGAAAAAGAGCTCTTCCTTGCGCTGGTAGTGGATGTCAAATTGCCCCACAAGTCCCATCTGACGGACCAAACCCTTGCGCATCTCCGCCAGCATTTCTTCATCTTCCATGGACTCATAGGTATCTAACAATCTCCGAATGCGAATCAAAGCTGCACGGAGGGCCAGATTTTCTTCCTTAAAGACTCGAACTGGGTGACCAGGATGCTCGGTATCCTCTACTTCGACGCCCTTTACTGCATTTTTAAAAAGATTAGCATGGACATCACAGAGTTCCATAACATCTTCAAAGGTGACACCTGAGTCTGAGTTCATCAGCTCGTGCTCCATAAGGGAAATCTCTATGGCTGAAACACCTGTAAAGGTAGCATCAAAACGCTCCTGAACCGACTCAGGAGAGGCGCCATTATGCAATTCTAACAAAATATCCCGCAGGACATGAATTCGTTCATCTGCCATTAGTCTAATCCAATCACTTCGTAGCCATTCGCTTCCAGTGTGCGGACAATCTTGTCCATAGGAGTTCCTTCAAGCTTAGAACCCTGTTTGAGCGATACTTTGCGACCGATAGTATTACGCATTAAGGGATTGGCAAGGGGTTTAAAACCCAACTCCACTAAAATTTCCAAGACTTCTGGATGCTTGTCCACCACTTCTGCAACAGGAATTGACACATCGATGATATTGTCCATGACGACCTCCATTGAATCTTCTAAAATGATTTTACTGCTTATATTATACCATATGGAAAGAGATTAAAAAACTAGCAGTACAAGACTTACTAGTTCTCTGAGACTTGGATTACCATCTAAATAAGTTTAAAGAACCAATCCAATATTTTAAATAATAGCTTGTAAAACAGCAATTGGACTGCAAAAGAGATGATCATCCAAAAGAATTTCACAATTCCAATAATCGGTTTGATAAAAATAATGGCAAGAAGTCCCCAGAAAAATTTCATTCTCTATCCTCTGGCTTGATGATCCACCGAGCCGTATCCATTAGCTTGTCTGCAATAAATAATTTCCCCAGACCGACAACAACATTGTCATCTTTCTTTATCGTTTTCATTACTTTTACACCTTGCATGGTCAAAAAGTAATTCCCGTAAATTTTAGCAAAAGCTTTGATAGGATTCATCTCACTCACCCTCGATTATTTCAGCCTCTTTTCGGATTGTTTCAACATCTTCTTGATATTGAACTTCACTATAATTGACTAGTTTGGATAATTCTTTCTGCAAGCTTTCACCCATTGGTTTCATAGTTGCAAAGGTTAAACCACCTGAAATGATACCACCCAAGATAGGAATGAATTTTCCCATTCCTTTGGCCAGCCCTCCCTTGGTAAGATTCACACCAAATATTCTTAAGACTTTTTTCAAAATAGGGTACCAAAGCGTCTTTGTTAAAGCTTTATTAGGTACTGTTTTCATTACCTGTTTGGCAATTGTTATACCACCTGCACGTAGCAAGGCAGCGGTTCCATTTACCCCCAACATGACACCTAGATAAAGCAAGAGGGTATTTTGAGCATCTTCACTCAACTCATCGCGTGAAGCCCAAAGATCTTCATAACCATAAATATAACCTAATTCTTGAGCCAATTTCAGAGAGAAACCATAAAATTGAGCTACATCCGCTGGTATGGTAATTGCCATGGCAAGTCCACCTGGTAATCCTGCCAAAACAGAGGTTCCACTCGCCAATAAAACATTATCCCTAATGCAGGCATTAGCCACTCGATCTAAAGTTTCTTGAGATAAGAGAGACGTTGGGCCTTGTTCTAATAAGGTAGGAATGTCCTGTGGATCCAATTCTTTGGAAAACTTATCCACTAAAAATTTCGAACGATCAACCTTAACAACTGGTAGTTTTACCACTTGTTGCAATACTTGCATAGCTAAGTCTTGTTCAGCCATATACAAACTCCTTTTACTTCTGTAAGTTATATTCTATGATAGCATACTCTTTTAAAGTATGTTTCAAATTCCCCTCAAAAATTTTCAAAAAATCCTTAGCAACTTATTTGTTAAAGAACTTTAATAGTCTTTGTAGAAACAGCTCGAATATTCCACTCCTACCTTTACAACATGATATTCTATCTGTGAACGATAGTCTATTATTGTTTCACCTAAAATGTTCCTTGAATACACACTAACTATGAGCTTTCGAGTTTCATTTTATAAATCCATAATTTCTTTTTTCTTTCGATCAAATTCTTCCTGGGATAATATCCCTGCATCTAAAAGAGATTTTAGTTTTGTAAGTGCTTCGATTTGCTCATCTAATGATAGACTTGGTTTCATGGCTTTTTCATCTAAACTTTGAGCCATATTCATTCCAAATATCATTCCAGCACTATCACCTAGACCATGTTGCTCCACTCCTGATGCAATTTTTTGTTGTGCTGCAATATTAGAAGATTTCTGCGATACATCATCATAAGCTTTTAAATTCATCTTATTTGATGAAAATTGTTTAACCAGTTCCTTAGATTCTGGTGAGAACTCAATATTAGCAATGGCAACTTTTACAATCTCAAATCCAAAACGTTCTTTCCAAGTCCCTGCATACTGTCCATCATTTGATACTTGTTCCGCAAGAACTGCAGCTTGTGAAGGTAATTGTGAAATACGATAAATTGTTGACAAGGAATTAAGTGCAACAATAAAAGATTGAAGAAATTCTGTTACTATTTGTGATCTAGCTTGAGCGCTATCAAAGGTATAATAAGTCACATTGGCAGGAAGAAAATTTCTGATAAATTGCTTAGCATCTGTAATTTGGATAGAAAATGTTCCAAAAGCACGTACTTCTAAATCTGTCCCATAAAACAAATCATTATACATGACTGGACCGCGAGTCCCAAATTTAATATCACGAATTTCTCTCAAATTAACAAAACAAATCTGTTTTTGCTGATCACTTTGACCACCGAATCCAACACGATTAACAACATTGTCAAACAGTGACTTTTTCAATCCATCACCGTTAAAAATACTGCTCTCACCATTTTGGTATTCATATCCACCTGGTTCTGTAATAATTTCCTCGATACCAGATTGACTAAAGATAAAGGCAGCAGTATTTTCTGGAATAAAAATCTTGGATCCATTCGAAATAACACCTACAGATCCCTTCGTATTGACACCCCTACCATTATTACTTTCTTGAACAATACCTGGACTTACAGCTGTATGTTCATCAAAAGCATGAACTGTGATAATTTCTTTCCACTGATCTGCAAATGTCCCACCAATAGAATCTGTGATTGCTTTTATCAACCCCATTTAATTTGCCCCCTTATAAACTCTGCTCCATATCACAATAGGCACATCTCACTGTTTGCTTCACTTGACCTGACAAAGGTGCTCCACAAAAGCTACACTTGGTTGAAATCTTTTTTGGCTCTGCATCCTTAATCCCAAGCCCTGCTTTAAAAGTGTCAAATGTATCCTTAAATGTTTCTGCCAAAACATCTGCTCCAAACAAGCTACTATCTCCCAAGGTTTCAAAATTACTTGTATCACCTGAAATCAATTTAATAATGTTTCTAGCCCACTTGTCAGTATCCTTAGTATTATTAAATGCAAAGATAGCTTGTCCGCCATTATAATAAATTTCCAGTCGTTTCACACCATTGGTTTTGGTTACTGAAACTTGAGGTTTCCCTTCAAAAATTTTAATCTGGTTAATGGGAATGGTAACTTGGTCTTTTTTCCTCCCCATAAACCTTTTTTGATATATATTAAGTGTAGATTCGTTAAAATTAATTCATCTGTAGACAAACCATTTTTCCCAAAACTCACATGGTCACTATTCATAACCATGTATTCATGTGGCAATAATTGATAATCCATATTGAACTCCACTCTTCCTATTAAAGACTAGCTTTCCACTGCTCCACTTGTTCATGTAGATTATCACGATAATCTTTTAGAGTCTTAATCACTTCTTCTTTCCCTTGAATCGGTGCTTTCTTTAGTGGACCATATTGTTTTTTCAAATCTTCCATTTCTTTTTTAGTGCTATCTTTTAGTTCTTGGATAGCAGCGCTATCTTCTAAAACAGTTCCTTTAAAGGCTTCGTCTGCTTCTGTATAGTAATTATCGATTATTTTCTCATTCATAATCAAGTAATCTTCATAGGTTTTTATAGACTCAATTGTCGCATCGCTAACATCTTGTGGGTTAAAATCGCTTGAATTGAGTTTTTCTTTTGCTTTAGCAAACAATCCTTTCTTTTCAGAACTACTAGATGAAGCTTCTGTTTGATTCTCACTAGAAGAGCTACTTGTTTTTTCAGAAAGAGAACTACAAGCAACTAGGGTAGAGACGGAAAGACATAGCAAAGCTAAACGACAAACTTTTTTTATATTATTCATTGATAGAATCTCCTTTTATTTATGAAATCATCATATCATATTTCCTAAAAAAAAAAGCATTTTCTAATTAGATAAACATTAAAAAATACAGAATCCCTTTTTTAAAAGAATATTTTTCCATTTCAAATTCCACCTATTTTCTCCACCAAAAAAGAGGGTTGCCCCTCTTCTTAGTTCTTATCCAGATTGCGTAGCATCTCGTCAATCTTGTTTCCATATTCGATGGACTCGTCTTTGACGAAGGTCAAATCTGGGATTTTGTACAATTTCAAATTGCGACCAAGTTCACGTTTGATAGTACCAGTTGCTTTTTCAAGCCCGATTTGAGCTTTCTGGTTATCCGAAGCAAGATTACTCAAAATGGTGTAGTAAACCTTGGCAACAGACAAGTCACCTAGCATCTGAACATCTGTGATGGTCACGCCTTGGACACGCGGATCACGGACTTTCTTTTGCAAAATCTCATTGACTTCACGCTTGATTTCCATGCCCACACGGTCCGTACGGAAATGATTTGCCATGATATTCCTTTCTCTACTTTGAACCAATAGCTAGGCCAGCAGACCTAGCTATTTCTATTAGATAGAGGAGCTAGAGCCATTTGAATCTAGGAAACAAGCCTTAGATAGAACTGAAGTTCATCAAGGCGATGTTGACGACGAGTCAAATGAGCTATCGTTTCTCTATTATCGTTTGATTTCTTCCATGACATAGGCCTCAATCACATCATCCATCTTGATGTCATTGTAGCCATCGATCATCAATCCACCTTCACGACCGTTTATAACTTCTTTGACGTCGTCTTTGTAGTGTTTCAAGCTTGCAAGTTCACCGTCATAGATAACGACACCATCACGGATAACACGGACTTTAGAGTCACGGGTAACCTTACCGTTGATAACCATGAATCCACCGATAGTTCCCACTTTAGACACCTTGAAGGTTTCACGAATAACTGCTTCACCGATAACTTTTTCTTCGAATTCTGGATCAAGCATCCCTTTCATGGCTTCTTCCATCTCTTCGATAACCTTGTAGATAATGCTGTGAAGACGGATTTCCACATCGTCAGCTTCTGCTTGTTGACGAGCTTGTGGTGTAGGGCGTACATTGAAACCAACGATAAAGGCATTTGAAGCTTCGGCAAGGGTCACGTCAGATTCATTGATAGCACCAACTGCTGAGTGGACGATGGTGACTTTGACACCTTCCACGTCAATCTTTTGAAGTGAGGCAGAAAGGGCTTCAACAGAACCTTGTACGTCAGCCTTAATGATAACGTTAACTGACTTGAGTTCACCAGCTTTAAGGGTATCAAAGAGGTTTTCAAGGCTGACACGTTGGGTAGCTTGACGTTGTTTCATAAGGGCACGTTTGGCACGTTCTTCACCTGCTGCACGCGCAGATTTTTCATCTTCGTAAACGGCAAAGTGGTCACCCGCCATCGGAGCTTCGTTCAGACCTGTGATTGAAACTGGTGTTGATGGTCCAGCAACTTTAACACGACGACCAAGGTCGTTGGTCATAGCACGGACACGACCGAAGGTATTTCCGACAACAATTGGGTCTTGAACATTCAAGGTACCTTGTTGAACAAGAAGAGTTGCGACCGCACCTTTTCCTTTATCCAAGCGAGCTTCGATAACGGTACCGATCGCACGCACTGTTGGGTCTGCCTTGAGTTCTTGGATTTCAGCTACAAGAAGGACTGTTTCCAACAATTCTTCGATGTTTTGGTTGAATTTAGCTGAAATTTCAACAAATTCAGAATCTCCGCCCCAAGCTGTTGACATAACACCATGCTCTGCCAATTCACCGATAACGCGTTCTGGGTTGGCACCTGGTTTATCAATCTTGTTAATAGCTACGATAATTGGAACGTTGGCTGCTTTTGAGTGGTTAATGGCTTCGATTGTCTGAGGCATAACCCCGTCATCTGCCGCTACAACCAAGATAGTAATATCGGTAACAGAAGCACCACGCGCACGCATAGATGTAAAGGCCGCGTGTCCTGGTGTATCAAGGAAGGTAATCTTCTTGCCATTTTCCACGATTTGGTAGGCACCGATATGCTGAGTGATACCACCCGCTTCACCTGTCGCAACACGAGAGTTACGAAGGGTATCTAGGAGTGTTGTTTTACCGTGGTCAACGTGTCCCATGATAGTTACAACTGGTGGACGCTCAACCAATTCATCTTCATTGAGATAACCATCTTCTACAAAGAAACGTTCGATGTCGGCATTATCCACTTCAACTTTTTGTTTGGCTTCGATACCATAATCCACCATGAGGAGTTCAATTGTTTCCCCATCCAAGGATTGGTTTTGTGTGGCCATGACACCCATCATGAAAAGTTTCTTAACGATTTCAGCTGGTTCACGTTTGATACGTTTTGCGATTTCCGCAACGGTCATACCATCTGTATATTCAAATTCTGTTGGCAATTCATGGAATTTACGCTCCGTAACAGGTTTTGGAGTCTGATTGCGGTTGTTCTTGTTATTGCCTTTTTTGTTCTTTTTGTTATTATTCCAGTTACTATTCTTTTGATTTCTCACTTGATTTTGACTACTTCGATTCTTTTGTTGTTTTCTAGGACCATCTTCTTCGTGATCATAATCGTCACGATTTTTGTCTGGTCGAGCTTGTTTTTTACGACGTGTATCCACTGCAGGTTCTGTTTTCTCAGGGACGACTTCAACCACTGCTTGAACTTGCTGTTCTTGTTGCGCTTGTTCAGCTAACTTAGCCACTTCTTCAAAGATTTCCTCTGGTTCCTTGCGTTTGTTTGCTTGGGCCAAGGCTTCTTTGGCAGCCTGAGTCTGCTTGAAACGTTCCTCACTTGAACGGGCATATTCTGCATTTTGCTCTGCTTTTAGGGCCGCTGCACGGGCTTTAAAGTCAACACGTGGAACCGCTTGATTTGGACGTTTGTCCTCTTGCTGACGACGATCGTTTCCACGATTTTGCTGACCTTGCTGTTTCTTAGCTTGGTCATTAAAGCGACGATTGTCGCGGTTTCCTTGACCTTGTTTTCCACCATTACGGACGTCGTTTTTCTGACGGTTGCCGTTTTGTTGCTGGTCACGGTTATTGCCCTTATTTTGCTTGCGTCGTTCTGCCTGCTCTTTGGCACGGGCTTCACGCTCAGCCTTGAAATTACGGCTTTGCGGTTTAGCTGCTACTTTTTCTGCCTTTGGAGCGACTGGCTCAGCAGATTTTGCCTCTTCCTTAGCTACAGCTGGTTTAGCTGGTTCAGATTGCTCGGCTTTCTTTTCTGCACTTGCTTTTGGTGCTGCAGGTTTTGCTTCGGATTTCGGAGCAGCTGCAGGCTTAAAGCTGGCAGCGATTTTTGCAGCGACAGCTTCTTCCACACTTGATGAGTGGCTTTTCACATCCAAGCCCAACTCTTTTGCACGCGCTACAACTTCTTTACTTTCTTTTCCAAGTTCTTTTGCGATTTCGTACAATCTTTTCTTAGACAAATCATGTCCTCCTCTTCTATTCCATAAGAGACCTCATTTTCTTTGTAAATCCAGCATCTGTCACAGCCAAAACCTTTCTCGATTTCCCGACTGCTATGCTTAATTCCAGTGTTGAAAACACGGTTACAATTTCTACTTGATAATAATGACTTTTATCTTGAATCTTCTTGGTCAGATTGGGTCCAGCATCATGAGCTAGAAAGACCAACTTGGCCTTGCCGTCTTGAATGGCCTTGACCACCAATTCTTCACCCGATATAATCCGCCCTGCTCGCTGAGCAAGTCCCAAGAGGTTGCTTATCTTTTGCTTATTCAAGTCCTAACTCTCTTCTTTTCACTTTGTGATCCACATAAGCGATCAACTCGTCATAAAAGCTTTCATCCACTTCCATGCTAAAGCTACGGTTAAAGACCTTCTTCTTTTTCGCCTCTAGGGCTTCTGCATTGTCTAGTTTGATATAAGCGCCACGGCCATTGGCCTTGCCTGTCGGATCGATAAAGACTTGTCCTTCCTTGTTCTTGACAATGCGGAGCAAATCACGCTTATCAATCACTTCATTGGACACAACAGACTTGCGCAAAGGGATTTTTCTCGTTTTCATTTTTCCCTCCTCTAGCAGCTTTTATTCTTCTACAGTATCGTTTTCTGCTTCCAAATCTACCGAAGCAGCTTCTTCCATGGCTTCAAATTCACTAGCAGACTTGATATCGATACGGTAACCAGTCAAGTGAGCTGCCAAGCGAACGTTTTGTCCACGACGACCAATGGCAAGAGAAAGCTTGTTATCAGGAACAACCACCAAGGCACGTTTGCTGTCGTTTTCGTCAAAGATAACTTGGTCAACTTCAGCAGGAGCGATGGCATTGTAGATAAATTCAGCTGGATCTGCTACCCACTCAATAACATCGATATTTTCTTCGATTGGCACCATGCGGTCATTTTTAGCATCGTAGCGAGCTGGGTGAAATTTGCTAGTAATCTTCTTGATATTAGCACCACCACGTCCAACGATTGTACCGATAGCGTCCACGTTTGGATTATGACTGCGAACGGCAACCTTGGTACGGTCACCAGCTTCACGAGCCACGCTCATGATTTCAACAGTTCCATCATAAACTTCTGGAATTTCTTGCTCCATCAAGCGTTTGATCATTTCTGGGTGGCTACGGCTAACAAAGACATTCACACCGCGAGGGTTGTCTTCAACCTTGTAGACATACACTTCGATACGATCATGAGAAGCAAAAACTTCTCCAGGAATTTGGTCTTGTTTTGACAATTGGGCTTCGATGCTACCAAGGTTGACATAGATAAAGCGGTTGTCAAAGCGTTCTACTGTACCAGACATGATTTCTTGTTCATGCTCTTTGTAAGTATTGTAAGTGATGGCACGTGTTTGCTTGCGCATTTTTTCCATGATGGTTTGTTTGGCAGATTGGGCTGCTACACGACCAAACTCAGCAGGTGCTTCTTCAAACTTGATTTTGTCTCCAAGTTCATAGGCTGAATTAATGGCAAGAGCATCTTTCAAGCTGATTTCCAAACGGCTATCAAATACTTCATCAACCACTTCACGAACAGTATAAACGGTAAAGTCACCTGTTTTTTCGTTGAAATCAATAGCTACGCTATCAGATTGACCATAGCGTCTGCGATAAGCGGAACGAAGCGACTCTACTACTGCGTCGATGATGTCTTCTTTTTTGATTCCCTTGTCTTCTTCCAAAATGCGGAAGGCCTCTAGCATTTCTTTACTCATGTTTTCTTCACTTTTGAATCTTCAAAAGCTATCCTTTCTTTTTCTATAATTTAACTGCTAAACGTGCTTTTGATACTAAACTGTATGGAATTTGGACGGTTTTCTTACGCGTCTTGTCCATATATTCCATAGTCAACTCGTCCTCTTCGAAGGCCAACAAGGTTCCTTCAAAGACCTTTTGCTTATCGATGGCTTGGTAGAGCCCGACATGGATGTATTTCCCAACCGCTCCAGCGACGGCATCCTTGGTTTTCAAAGGGCGTTCCAAGCCTGGACTGGTGATTTCTAGGAAATATTGTTCTGGGAAGGGATCTGGCTTGATGGTGTCTAGGACAGGACTGATCATTTCTGTCAAGTCTGCCGTGTCGTTCAAGGTAATTCCTTCAGGTTTATCTACAAAAATACTGAGAATCATGTCACTGCCAATCTTTCCATACTCGATATCCACGAGTTCGAAAGGAGCTTCTATGACAGGTTCTACAACTTCTCTGACTAATTCTACGATTGTTGCGATTGCGTCCACCTCCTCATAAGCAAGAGGCGAAGATATTTCCCCGCCTCTCTTTCTCATATTCTTACTATTAAGTATAGCACGTTTGCCAACTTATGTAAAGCAAAAGCACTTATACAGCCTGATTTTAGGCTATTTCTTAAAATTCTGCCTCAACTCGGTAGATAACTTGACCCTTGTTGGAGAATTTTTGCTCGTATTCTGTCATGACATTGCCTTCAAAATCGCTGGCATGTAAATCAAGCCAGACACCATTGAGCTTCATGCCATACTGAGAAAAGCTCACTAGGCTGTACTCAAACAAGCCACGGTTATCCGTCTTGAAATGAATTTCTCCATTTTTAGGCAAGATACGCTTGAAGGTATCCAAGAAGGTTTTGTAGGTCAAACGACGCTTTTCATGGCGTTTTTTAGGCCATGGATCTGAAAAGTTCAGATACAAGCGATCAATCTCACCGTCTTCAAAGTAGTCTGTCAAGTCAGAACCATCCACCCACAGAAGCTTGATATTAGGCACTCCAACTTCAAGCACCTTGTCCAAAGCGTAGCTCAAAACAGACTTTTGAATATCAATCCCGATATAGTTGATGTCAGGGTTTTGCTTGGCCATACCTGAAACAAAGGCACCCTTTCCACTTCCAACTTCCACATGAATGGGATTGTCATTGCCAAACAAGTCCCGCCATTTTCCCTTGGCTTCCAAGGGATTGAGGACCACATACTGGGGATTTGCCTCTAGTAATTCTGTCGCCCCTTTACGATTTCTAACTCTCATCTTATCTTTCCATACTTGTCTCGGAAGTGACGCAAGCCATGAATCTCCCGATTGACATTTTCTAAATCTTGGTTCATATAATACTTGGAAATCTGGCTCAAATAAGACAATTGACCGTACCAATACAATTTATTTAATACCGTTTGATTGTACTTATAACCGTAGTAGGTCAACCATTCCTTCCACTGATGTTCTGGAATATAATGGCAGAGCATGTGAGCCACGTCAAACATGCGGTCGGTCAAACGAACCGAATCCCAATCTACCAAATAAATCAAGCCACTGTCTGTCTCAATCCAATTACTATGTCTTACATCTCCATGGACAATGGTCGCATAGTCCTCTCTAAATCCTGGAATAGTCTGACGTAAATCAGCCATCACTTCACTGATAAAATGATTTTTACGCAAAGCATCTGGAGCCGTTTCTTGCCAAGACTGTAGTAAGTCTACAGGTGCTTCCATGGCATAGCCCAAACGACTCAACTGTGTCATCAAAGGACGTGAGCGATGTAGACGAGTTAAAATATTGACAATTTGCTTACGATTCATATCATAGGGGGTCAATATCTTGCCTGTCAACCATTCTTGAGCACACATATCACGCCCATCTGCCAAACGGCGACTCCATAATAATTGTGGAGCAATTTGTTCTCTAGCTAGACCAGGTAGGATTGGAGAGGTGTTCATTTTTACAAAGATGCGCTTTCCATCAGGATAGCTACCCATATAAGCCTTGCCACTTTTCCCAGGTATGGGAGTCAGTGTTAGCTCATTATCACCCAAATCCATTTCTTTCCTCCGTATAAAGTTTCCTTACTATTCTACTAGTTTTTGCCCTATTCGTCAACCGCTCCACACCCGATTCTCAAAGAAAAGCCTCTGGATTGGCTTGAGTATCATTATAGAAAGAAAAAGGTAAGCACCGTCTTCTACTTACCTTTTCATAATTTTTATAAATAATATAAGAGTGGCCAACTGTTGTAAAACATGTGGACTAGAGTAGAAACCCATAGGTTTTGGCTCTTTTTATAAGCAAAGCCCAGCAACAAGCCCCCAAGTAGATAAAAAATAAACGAAGGGACATTAGAAGGTCCATGCATAACAGAAAAGAGAGAGGAAGTTAGCACAAGCCCTAACAAAGAGTTGTCAAAAACCGCACCTTGAAGAAGTCCTCTGAAAATGAGTTCCTCCTGGATGGGTCCAAAAACTGAGGAAGTCAAAATCAAAGACAGGGAAATTCCTCTGCTGACTTCCGCCAAGTGTTGAACTCCTGCGCCAGAAGAAATAGCGAAGAAATGAATATAAACCAGCGTCTCAAGCACACTTAGAAGAAAGATTGCAATGAAAAGTAAAAGTTGTTTCCTGCTTAACATCCCAAAAGAAATCATTTCAAACTTTCTAGCATAAGCAACACTCATCGAGGTTACTAGAAGACTTACAATAATCAATGCAGATTCATTTTGAAAAAAATCCCCATGATTAATCGTATAAGGAACTGTAATGACGATTAGTAGTACTAAAAATCCAAAGCACAAGGCATGAAATTTATCAAAAAACTCCATAAAATTATTCTCCTCAAGAAACAAACTTCTCTACACGTCATCCTTTAGTGCTAGTCTTTCCAAAACAAACCATTTGAGTAACCAAAACCCGACCACATAGACAGCCCCTAAGAATATAGCCATTAAAGATAACATGGGATTTAGGAAATAAAAGACCACCACAGATACAAAGGTTAGCACAAAAACGATAAAAGCAATGGTGTCAGAAGCCAAGACCAAAATATAAGGTGTCAACCAGTCTAAGGTTTTGGAATCTAGGAAAAATAAGTGTTTATACATGATGACCTCCTCTATGGCTGAAAAGCAAGACTTTTGTTTTTTACCCCAAGACCCTATGTAAAAAAGTGAGCAAAAATGGTAAGTTTGCGATGATATTATTAACAATATGAATCGAATAAGAAGGATAGACACTCTTCGTATAACGTGTTAGACAGGCAAACAGACAGCCCACTGCCGTATAGACAAAAATATCTGCGAGACTTGGCAAGCTAGAAAAGTGGGGCAAGGCAAATAAGAATGACGGAAAGAGAAGATCCTGCCCCCATCTCGAATCCTTAAAGAAGGCATGTTGAAGCAGGCCCCTACATACCAATTCTTCCATCAGAGGTCCTAGTACGATTAAGGTTAGGTAAACACCAAACTCCGCAAAATTTGTCTCACTATAGGCAATAAACAAATTCCACCCTTCATTAGTTCCCTGGACGTGTTTAGCTGTCAGATAGTTAAAGCAGATAAGTACAACAGCGGCTAACACCGTCAGAACAGAATAGCTCAACCACTTTTTCCTAGGGATACGAAAGAGATAAGCATGGCCCGACCTGACCAAAATCCAAACCATCAAGCAGATAAAGAGAAGACTGATGATGTTTCGAATCCAGATAATATTTCCTACCCAAGACGAGAACTCCCAATAATTGCTCCAAAATTGGGTTGTCCAAGACAGTCCGAAAAACAGAAACAAATAAGAAAGAATTGCACTCGTTTTGAAAAGAATAGCGTGTCTTTTCATATAAATCCTCCCTACTATCTACAAGACAGGATAGCTCACCTTGTCATGCTCTATTACTGCAAGATTAAGAAGACAGCTTGTTCTTTTTAAGGCTAACCTGACTACTAGATAATAGATACATTAAGGCATTAAAGACAATGAAAATATGTCCATAGAATAAAATCAACCTCGCATCCAAACCAAGATAAAGTTTGACCATCAAAAAGATGAGCAAAAAAATTTGAAACCATAAGGTTTTTCCAAAAATAAATTTAAAGCGATTTCGAATATCTACTTCCTTTATTTTTACCGCTACCCCTTTATTAGCAAGAAGGAAAACGCCTGCTTCAAATAATCCACTGTAGAGAACAATCCACCCAATCGATACATTAGAGATTTGTAAAAATGTCCCTAAAAGAATATTCAACATACTACTCAAGAAAATAACAAGAAATAATCTATATTTCATATTAAATACCTCCATTCACTTATTTCACGGACAGTTTAATAGAGCCTTCTAATAAAAGATTCTGTCAGAAGAGGAAGGCAAGCTACTTTTTATAATACTTCAAGCCCCAAATGAGTAGAAGCATAATAATCAAGCAGAGAATAGCGCCAATATAGGCAATTAGTTGTTGGTAAGATTCTCCTGCTGTGACACCTCTATACAAACAAATAATAGACATAAAACCTGTCAAGCCGATGAACATGAGTTGATTGGTTCTAGGACTAACCAAATCATCATCTTCAAACTCTCTTATCCTCATTTCCCTAGTGAGGTAAACAGTAACCAAAATAGAGGCCAAGTTAATAACCACTAAAAGAAATTGGAGAACTACGGAAAAATTTAAAAACTGACGAGATAGAAATAGATAAGTAGAGACAAGTAAAGGCAACTGACCTAAGAACAATCTCGCAAGGAAGATGTTCCGTTTTTTAGCAAGAAAAGTTTTCATTTCTTTGCTCCTTTCTTTTTAGTTAAAGCAAAATAGATCACAACCGCAATCATATAGGCTATGGTATAAAATAGATGATACCAAATACTCTCCCTAAGCGGATAAAGAAGGATAGACATGATCAGATACAAGATGAAAATGACAAATATTTTTTTCTTCATAAGATTTCCTCCTGAATGTTTGTTGAGTAAGAACCTTTACACTGTTAGTATAGCACTCATTTTGACCTTGGATCACTCAAATCACAAATGGTCATCAAAACATCTTGAATTGTAAAAAATTTAAAAAAGCAAGCATGAAAAACATACTTGCCCTTTACACCATATTGATACCAACTTAATTTGTAGATTTTTTATCCTGCTATCACATATCATTTTAACAGGCGAAACAATATTAAAGAAACTCCACTGTAGATTAAACTAGCGATAAAAAATCTTTTTATCTAATTAGATCTATCTTTATTCTTCTTTGGAGATTTTAAAAATTTTTCCCTAATTAAAGAAGTGATAAAAGAAACAAACATGCCAACAACAAAAACAATAAGAAAACTTTTGAAATCCATAATTACCTCCAAGTACAGTTCCTCTACTTACAGTCTCAAGCCTTTAAGCAACCATAATAGCCAATTGTAACATTGTTTTTGCATTCACGAGGAATACCTCTTTTTACTTTCGTCTTATTACAACCTTAATAAGGTTAGTATACTACTATTTTTTAAAATTTTCCATCCAAATCACGAATGGTCATCAAAACATCTTGAATTGTAAAAAATTTAAAAAAGCAAGCATGAAAAACATACTTGCCCTAAGGAGATTTAACAATGTAAAAATACATCGAAAGCTATTCAACCTTACTTCCGTCTGTTCTCATATATTCTCATGATTGCAACAAGGATAGCAGCTGTCCCACTTGCCAAAGCTAGAAGGGTAATAATAATGTTGAAGATTTCAGGCGTACTCCCTATTCTGTTGATAAGACGGAGTAGGGATATAACTGTCAACTGAATCAGGAGTATTGATTCTACTCTTACCATTGAAGTCAGTTGGTTTTCAACTGCATATAAAAAGACTGGTAGCATAACACAGGCTATAGCAATCACAAACAGATTGCCCCCCGTTTCTTCTCCCTTGTTCACCACGGAAATCATGAGAAGATTCGATGCTATGATCAACGTAGAACAGATGATAAAAAAGGATTTCTTATTCATTTAATATACCTCGCATACTATAGTATTTTAATTGATGACTTTGGGCAGTACTTCTTTCCACAAATCTTCTAATCATCAACTGACATCGAGTGAACTGTTAAAACCTGACGAAAGACTTGATTTTGACAGGTGGTATTTAGACTGGTATTAGGATGGCTTTCCACAATTTTCATAACAGTATAGAGACCAACTCCTCTCTCTTCCCCTTTAGAACTGGCTCCAAAGGAGAAAATCTCAGAAATATCTATGCCCTCTTCTTTGATGGAATTTTCAATGATAAAGGTCTCCTGTGCTCCATTTTTTAAAAAGGCGATTGAAACATGAGGTTGACTGGCCTCTGCACTGGCTTCAATAGCATTGTCACAAAGGATGGACACAATGGTTAGAAAATCAAGTAGACTCATCCCCTCGACCTGAATCTCCTCAGGAACTTCGACATTAAAGACAATCTTCTTATCTCTAGCTTTTAGAAATTTCCCTGCTAGAAGACTTTTGAGGGCACGGTCCCGAATATTTACCAATCTGCCAAGGTCATATTTGTTGTCCTGCAATTTCTGACTAGAATCCTTTAAGACCGAGTCGTAGACCTCTTTTATCTGCTCCATATCCTCCTCTTCAATGCCCAGACGTAAGCTGGTTAAGAGGTTGGTGTAGTCATGGCGAAAACTCCGCACTTCCTTGTAAAGTTCCTCTATATGCCGACTATAGCGTTCCATATCTCTGTAGCGCAAGACCTGCTCTTGGTCCAGTCTCTCATGAAGTTTGTCCTTCAAATAGGTATCCAATTTCTTGATAATCCCCATAAAAAAGAGCAAGTAAAAGACTAGGATCAGATGGCGAACAGTCTTTGATTGGATATCGTATGCATATTCAAAGTAAGACAGATTTTCCATGACTAGAAAGTAGGCCCCCATTATCCAGTTAATCGTAGTCAGAGACTTTTGAAAACTTTTATCGAGAATCTCCTTTCTCAAGCTAGTGAAATCATAGTCCAACCATTTCAAAAAGACTAATACTATGGAGTAAACGAATATCATAATCAACAAAAATAGAGGATTCCCATCTCCATCTACAATCCCTTGCCCCAAAAACGGAAACACAAAATAGGAAACACTTCTGTAAAAGATATCCATCAATACAATTGGAAAGAGACCATAAAAGAAAAGGAGTCTTTTAGAAAGCCCTCTTAACAATAAGAAAGACAAGCTGAGGCCGAACAAGGGTTCTATAAAGTATGACAGATAGTCAGTCAAGACTAAATAATTAAAAGTTGTAACAATTGCTGCTAGAAGAAATTTTAGAAGAAAGCCCTTAAAAATTTTATCTATAGTGAAACTAATTCCATCTACCTTAAAGAACATGATAATTTCTAGCCCAATAATAGCTAGTGAATACAATATCATCCAAAAAATATACATAAATTCTCCTCACCTAGTGCAAGTTATTAATAGCTTCAGACACTTCCCTGACCTTATAACGCGCTATCATACAGCTTCCACCATTGGGAAAGAAAAGGAGTTTTTCTTTCTTATCCAAACGAACTACATTGGCAGGATTGATGAGAAAAGAGCGGTGGCACTGCAAGAGACGGGGTTCCTGCTTGAAAACCTCCTCTAAACTCGCTGTAAATTCCAGCCTATCCGTCTTAGTATAGAGAATAACACGATGGGCTCTGGGCGACGTTTCGAGATAGTAAACCTCTTTAAAAGGATACTGGAATTGGGCAAATTTTGATTTAAAGTAAAAGCAATCTTCCGCCAGACTTTTACTGTCTTGACTATTGGCATAGAGAAGGGCTGTCTCGATCCGAGATTCAAACTCCTCTGCCGAAAGAGCCTTATCAATGTAGTCCAAAGCAGACACCTGATAGCGAAAGGACAGGGGCATAAACTCCGAGTGAGTCGTCACAAAGACAATCAGGGCATAGGGGTCTCGATCCCGAATCTTTCTAGCCACTTCCAGCCCCTTCATCTCCTCATTTCGAATCTCAATATCCAAAAAGAATAGCTGATGTGCGCCCTTCTCATGCACCTCTGCCAGCAGTTGATCTGGTTTGCCAAAAACTTCAAAAGAACTGGGAGTGATATGATGTTCCTTCAAGAGTTTCTCAATCGTCGCTTCAATCCTAGTCTGTTGGGAAAAATCATCTTCTAAAACAAATATTCTCATCTTCTTACTCTCCTTGTTTCGATTTCTTCCTAAAAAGAGAATAGCAAAAATACTTTGATACAAGCCCACCAAATCCTAAACAGGCCTTTAACGCTCCTGAAGGGTAGCTTGTTCCTCAAATAAGCATGATAATCTTACCACTATTTTATCATAAAATTCACTCAGCGCAATTCAAGACATTTCAATGACAATTAAAGATTTGAAGGCGAAAAAGGAGATAAAAGTGATAGACTGACAGTATCAAAATACAATTGCTATAATCAAAACTAGCACCCAGATTAGAGGAGGAATTCTCATGACAGATACAGACCCCATCAAAAGAGCTCAGACTTTGATTACGGATTTAAACAAAGCCTACCAAGCATGCAAACAGGCAAGCGCTGACGACGTCCGCTTTCAGGAGCAATTAAACTCTATTCTTGGCTTTCTAGCCAAGGCTGAAACAGTGGATAATCGATTCTTGATTGAACTGGAAAAATTTTACCAGACTTCCAGTCTTCTCATGGGACTCAGCGCTCTTGATCCAGATGCTCCTACACGCGCCGCTTGGCGGGCCTATGACCGCTTCCACTTTGACCAAGTCAAGACCAAGTTGAGTCTCTACGGACCAACCATTATCTTGTAGAAAATAAAAGAAGTTGAGACAAACTGAACTCAACTTCTTTTTTAGTATCATATAGGCAATGTTAGTCCTGCATCTGGCGTTTTACCTGATAAGGTAAGTACAAGACTAGTAAAACCAAACCAGCTCCTAGCAAGGCTAGAAGGGCTAGTTTTTCTTGGAAGGTAATCAACCCAACAACTAATTCCACTACTAAGACCAAACTGGTCAATCCTCGGACTACCGCCTGCAAACCTTTTTCCTTTTGCCCCTTGTCCAGCGGGAAGAGTTGGGTCAAATACTGGTAGTCAAAGGCATGATAGAGGGCCAGCAACTGGAAGAGCAAGAGGTAGTTAAAGAGGACTACTACCGCTGTTGCAATCCAAGATTGCTCAATAAAGACCTGCGCCAGTATGGAAAGTAAGAGCAGACGGAGACTGAGGGCAAAGAGATCTCCATTTCGCAAATAAGAACGCAGATAGAGATTTTGCCAAATCTTCCCAGGCACCTTCTGAACAACCTTTAGGATAAAGTCCAGATAGGCACGACGCTTGACGCTGTTTGAAATTCCCTTGACCTGCGTAAAGAGGGCAAAGAAACGAAGCAAGACTTGCTTACGCTTGCTTTCTTGGGCAATGACATAATCCCAGTCTAGTCCAGTTTCCGTGAAAAATTTGCTGGCCTTTTGACGAAAGAGGAAATATTTTCCTACCCCCAATAAAAGCACATAGACCAGAAAAACAGGCAAGCCATAACCCATGGCTAAAAATAAGGGCGCAAATAACAGCAAGAAAAGGGTCTGGACAAAGATCCAAAAGACTAGGGAAATTCCAGTTTGACGCTTGAGATGGAGTTTGATTTCCTCTTCTCCGACCAAGAGAAAGAGCTTGTCTGGAGCCTCCATATAGGTGGCAATTCCTCCCCAAAGCAAAAGTAAAACAGAGGTAATTCCTACAAATAAAAGGATAGGCCAATGATTTTCAGGAAAATCTTGTAAGAGTTGACTATACTGGTAGGCTAGAAAGCCCAGCAGGACTAGCAGGAACAAGACAAAGTGGTCATTGAGAACATAGCGCAGATAACCGACACACTCCTTACGAAAAGCCTGCTTTCTCTTTAAAAACAAGTCTTTCATAGCTCCTCCTCTTTGGTCAGAGCCAAGTAAATATCATTCAAGCTAGCCTCAGGCATATCAAATGCTTCGCGCAGTTGCAGGAGATTCCCCTTAGCACGCACTTCCCCTTTGTGAAGAATGACAAAAGCATCACACATCTTCTCCGCCGAATCCAGCACGTGAGTACTCATGAGAATAGACTTGCCTTTTTGCTTTTCCACTTCCAAAAGCTGAATCAAGTCTGCAATAGCCAGCGGATCAAGACCAAGAAAAGGCTCATCTACGATAAAGAGACTCGGATCCACCACAAAAGCACAGATAATCATGACCTTCTGTTTCATCCCTTTTGAAAAATGAACAGGGAACCAGTCTAATTTCTGGTCCAGACGGAACATTTTTAACAAAGGTTCTACTCGATCAAAAGCCACTTTCTGCTCAATACCATAAGCCATAGCAACCGTTTCGATATGCTCTCTGAGGGTCAATTCCTCATACAGGCTAGGTGTCTCAGGAATGTAGCCAATTTGCTTGCGGTAGCTCGTTGCATCTTCTTGCAGGGTCAAGCCATTGATATTGATAGAACCACTATAAGGTGTCAACAGACCGATAATTTCATTAATAGTCGTCGATTTCCCAGCACCATTGAGACCAATCAGACCAACCAACTGCCCACTTTCAACAGTAAAGGACACATCTTTCAAGACAGGGACATGGACATAGCCACCTGTCAGGTTTTTAATTTCTAACATATTTTCTCCAAATCTGGTATAATGTAGCTATATTATATCAAAATTCAATACAGTAGAGGTAGATTTTATGTCAGATTGCATTTTTTGTAAAATCATCGCAGGGGAAATTCCTGCTTCAAAAGTATATGAAGATGAGCAGGTTCTTGCCTTTCTTGATATCTCTCAAGTGACACCAGGACACACCTTGGTCGTACCCAAAGAACACTATCGCAATCTTTTGGAAATGGACGCTACTAGCGCCAGCCAACTCTTTGCCCAAGTACCAAAAGTGGCTCAAAAAGTCATGAAAGCTACCAAAGCTACTGGTATGAATATCATTGCCAACTGCGAAGAAATCGCTGGTCAAACCGTCTTTCATACCCACGTTCACCTTGTACCTCGTTACGGTGCGGACGATGACCTCAAGATTGATTTTATCGCACACGAACCAGACTTTGACAAACTTGCTCAAGTCGCTGAAACCATCAAAAATGCCTAAGGAGTTGCTATGAAATTATCTAATCTACTGCTATTTGCAGGAGCTGCAGCCGGAAGTTATCTGCTCACAAAAAATCGCCAAACCATCACAGATGAAGTCTTGAATACTACTGACCGCGTTCAAGCTATCAAGGATGATGTGGATATTATCCAAAACAGCCTGCAAATCATCGACCAGCAAAAAGAACTCATCAAAGAATACCAAGAAGACCTGACTTACAAGTTTAAGGTCTTGGAAAAAGATATCCAGACTAGACTAGCTGTCATCAAAGAAACACAGGAAATTGAAGATAAGTAAAAAGAGCCCGACGGCTCTTTTTTAAAACGTAAACAAGTTATAGCCCATCAACTATACATCATAATTTAGGCAACTCATTCACCATTTCACAACTAAATCGAAGACTTTCCGCCGTAATGAAAACACCTGAAACAGCTTGGTTTCAGGTGTCCGGAAACTTTGAGACCTAGGCTCAAAGTTTAGGTATGGAACTTCGAAGAAGGTCGCTACCGTCCGTCATTACTTAAGGAAAGTTTTAAAAAATCTATAAGTAAAAAGAGCCCGACGGCTCTTTTTGCTTTATTCTCCTTCAAAGGCATCTTTAATATGGTCAAAGAAGCCCTTTTTCTTTGGATTGACTTTTAAATCACCAGCAGCTGCGAATTCTTTCAAGGCTGCTTTTTGGCGGTCGTTCAAGCCTGTCGGTGTTACGACATTGACTGTAACGTATTGATCACCAACTGCACCGCCACGAAGGCTCGGAGCCCCTTTACCACGTAGGCGGAATTTCTTACCAGTCTGAGTTCCCTCTGGGATAACCAATTCAACATCACCATGAACAGTTGGGATATCTACTGTGTCACCAAGAGCCGCTTGGACAAAGTTGAGGTTGAGATTGTAGAAGATAGTAGTTCCTTCACGTTCAAACTTGTCGCTGGCTTCCACAGAAACCACTACATACAAATCACCATAAGGTCCACCATTAAAGCCAGCTTCACCCTGACCTGCTAGGCGAATTTGTTGACCTGTTTCCACACCAGCAGGGATTTTTACATGTACACTATGGGCTTGTTTTTCATGACCTGTTCCGTGACATGTTGTACATGGATCTTTAATTTCTTTTCCACGACCGTGACAGACATCACAGGTTACTTGACGACGCATCATACCAAGCGGAGTCTGCGTATCGACATTAATGACACCAGCGCCATGACAGCGTCCACAAGTGACTGGACTTGTTCCTGGCTTAGCACCTGAGCCATTACATGTACGACAGCTAGCTTCACGGTTATATTTGACTTCTTTTTCAGCTCCAAAAATAGCTTCTTCGAAGGTCAAATTCACACGGTATTGGAGGTCATCCCCTTGACGAGGAGCATTTGGATTGCGTGAAGCACCGCCTCCTCCGAAGAAACTTGAGAAGATATCTTCAAAACCACCGAAGCCTCCTGCCCCATCGAAACCGCCGAAACCACCAGCTCCACCAAAACCACCGTTGGCACCCGCAGCACCGTATTGGTCATAGGCAGCACGTTTTTGGTCGTCACTCAAAGTCTCATAAGCTTCCTGAACTTCCTTGTACTTTTCCTCAGCACCAGGCTCCTTGTTGATATCTGGGTGGTATTTTTTCGAAAGCTTACGATAAGCCTTTTTGATTTCGTCTGCCGAAGCGTTTTTTGACACCCCCAGACGATCATAAAATTCAGTATTGTTCATAATTCAAGATACAAAGGGCGTCAAACGGACACAGCCAAAATAGGGGTTTTGACGACGGACGCTTGCGTCCTAGAAAAACTATCTTTTTGGCACAGTCCGTAGCCCGTGTTCAGTTACTCGAACACCCTTGTTCCTTTCTGTTAATATTACGGAACGAATCCTCAATCTAGGTCGGGTTCAATTCCTTTCTTTATATATTGACGAGACAAACCACAAACAAATTATGTAAGTCCCTTTTTACCGAAAAACAGAGGCTGGGTTGCAACCTCTGGATTTCTTCTTATCATCATTAACATTTAAGTAAAGCACCGTAGAAGGACAATCAGTTTAGTGATTAGTCATTCTTACCTACCTCGCTCTCCTGATTTTCAAGCTCGGGATAAAATAGTCCACTGGACTATTTTATTTCTCCGTAAACTCTCCGTCTACGACGTCATCGCCTGCGTTTCCGGTTGCTTGTGCGCCTTCTGCTCCTGCTTGAGCTTGTTGCGCTGCTGCGGCTTGTTCGTAGAGTTTAACAGCAAGTCCTTGAGCTTTTTCGTTCAATGCTTCAAGTTTTGCTTTCATGTCGTCCAAGTTATTGTCTTCTTGCGCTTTCTTAAGGTCATCAAGGGCAGCTTGGGCAGCGTCACGTTCTGCGTCGAATCCTTTGCCTTCAGTTTCCTTGATTGTCTTTTCAGTCGCAAAGATCGCTTGGTCTACTTCGTTACGAAGGTCAACTTCTTCTTTACGTTTCTTATCTGCTTCTGCATTAGCTTCTGCATCTTTCATCATGCGATCGATTTCTTCGTCAGTCAAACCTGAGTTTGATTGGATGACAATTGTTTGTTCTTTTTGAGTTCCAAGGTCTTTGGCCTTAACAGACACGATACCGTTCTTGTCGATGTCAAATGTTACTTCGATTTGAGGAATTCCACGAGGTGCAGCTGGAATATCTGTCAATTGGAAACGTCCAAGAGTCTTGTTATCTGCTGCCATTGGGCGTTCACCTTGAAGAACGTGGATATCAACGGCTGGTTGGTTGTCTGCCGCAGTTGAGAAGACTTGTGATTTAGATGTTGGAATAGTAGTGTTGCGGTCGATGAGTTTTGTGAATACACCACCCATTGTTTCGATACCAAGTGACAATGGTGTTACGTCAAGAAGGACAACATCTTTGACATCACCAGTGATGACACCACCTTGGATGGCAGCACCCATAGCAACTACTTCGTCAGGGTTTACTGATTTGTTTGGTTCTTTACCAGTTTCAGCTTTAACAGCTTCTACAACAGCTGGGATACGAGTTGAACCACCAACAAGGATAACTTCGTCGATTTCTGACAAGCTCAAACCTGCATCTGAAAGTGCTTGACGAACTGGAACTTTTGTACGTTCTACAAGGTCACGAGTCAAATCGTCAAATTTCGCACGAGTCAAAGTCATTTCCAAGTGAAGAGGTCCAGCTTCACCAGCAGTGATAAATGGCAAGCTGATTTGAGTTGAAGTTACACCAGAAAGGTCTTTCTTAGCTTTTTCAGCAGCATCTTTCAAACGTTGCATTGCCATCTTATCAGTAGACAAGTCAATACCGTTTTCTTTCTTGAATTCTGCCACCAAGTGGTCGATGATTTTTTGGTCAAAGTCGTCACCACCAAGTTTGTTGTCCCCTGCAGTTGACAATACGTCGAAGACACCGTCACCCAATTCAAGGATAGAGACGTCAAATGTACCACCACCAAGGTCGAATACCAAGATTTTTTCTTCTTTATCAGTCTTGTCCAAACCGTAAGCAAGAGCTGCTGCAGTTGGTTCGTTGACGATACGTTCTACTTCAAGACCAGCGATTTTACCAGCGTCTTTTGTTGCTTGACGTTGAGCATCGTTGAAGTAAGCTGGAACTGTGATAACTGCTTTGGTTACTTTTTCACCAAGGTAGTCTTCAGCGTAGCCTTTCAAGTATTGAAGAATCATAGCTGAGATTTCTTGTGGAGTGTATTCTTTTCCGTTAGCAGAAACTTTTTCAGAAGTTCCCATCTTAGATTTGATAGAGATGACTGTATCTGGGTTTGTGACCGCTTGACGTTTTGCAGCATCACCAACGATGATTTCGCCGTTTTTGAATGAGACTACAGATGGAGTTGTGCGGTTTCCTTCTGGGTTTGCGATGATTTTGCTTTCAGTTCCTTCAAGAACTGCAACTGCTGAGTTTGTTGTACCTAAGTCAATACCGATAATTTTAGACATGTTTTTTCTCCTTGTTAGTTAATTTTCTTTTTTCCTTTTGATACTCTTCTTAGGTGGCGGCGCCGTCAGAACTTAACTTCGTCAATCTCTTTGACTAAACCTTGAGCCTAAGGTCTCAAAGTTTGCGCCAATAGCGCCACGGCGAAGAGTATCATCTTTGGTTTGCTTCGCTCACTATTGCAAAGCTGAACTACTTTTTTATCTTTCTTTCATAGTTTATTGTCGTTTCGGACAATACTAAATCAGTCTTTCTTACTTACTGACATATCTTCTGTAAGCAAGAATAACAATTGACCAATTAAAATAGGTTGCAATATAAGTTCTAATACTTTTTGCAGCCAAATTACTGGTTGCGTTCCAAAATAAGAAACTTGTGCTCCTTCCGAAATAGGATAAGCAAAAAATATCCCTACTACCAGAAAGAAAACGACAATTCCAATAGCCCAATTTGTAGCCGCTATCTTTTTCATTCTCATCTTCCTGCTATATTGTTTCGACATATAAAACTTCTAATTATACACCACCACCATTGCCGGTCTTAGGATACGGTCATGGAGTTTGTAGCCTTTTTGGAAGACTTGGGCGATGGTATCTGCTGGGTGTTCATCGTCTGCTGGGAGAGTTTGGATAGCCATATGGTAGTTATGGTCAAATTCACCATCAGCTGCGATTTCTTCGATTCCTTCTTCTTTCAAAGCGTGAATCAAGCTTTCTTGCACCATTTCCAAGCCCTTCTTCACATCATCAGTCAATCCTTCAACTGCGAGTGCACGCTCAAGGTTATCCAAAGAAGGGAGAATCGCTTTTGCCAAGTCCTGGCTACGATAACGTTGCAAGTTTTGACGCTCTTCATTGGCACGGCGTTGGATATTTTGCATTTCTGCATGAGCGCGAAGGTATTTATTTTCGAACTCATCTGCACGTTCATTTGCCAAGTCCAACTCTGACTTCTCAGGAGTTGTTTCTTCTACCGTTTCCACAACTTCCTCTTCTTGAACTTCTTCTACTTCTTCATTTTTTATATCTTGGGCCATTTTCGCCTCCTTTAATGATTTCAATCTTAATGTACTTCGTAATGATTACTGCTGAGGTAGCGGTAAAAATCTGTCAACTTCATGGTCAAAACACGGTTGACCACATTGACTTGGTTGATTAGCTGTTGGTAATCCAGATTGACTGGACCGATAATGGCTAGAATTCCAACTCCCCGATAAGGAATGAGGAACTTGCTACTAATCACCGCTAGGTCAGCTAGACAGGACTCTTGACTGTCTGCAACACGAACGTTTTGCATCTGATCTTCATGCAGCCCCTCACGAATTTCCAGGGCCACCTTTTGCGGTTGGTCAAAGAACTGATAGGCTGCTAGATTAGCAAAATTCAAGAGATTGACCTTGCCTGCCACCACAATGTTTTCGTTGAACATTTCCTTAAAAATGTGTTCAAAGAGATCAATCACATTGTCCGTAGTTGTGAAGTAACGCTGGATAATCTGCGGAATCTCCGTCCGAATCTTGTAGTGAATATCTAGAACGGTGTGGCCGAGGAAACGTTCCTGAATGATGCTCTTCAGTTTCAGCAAATCCTCCTGCAAGAAGTTCCTTGGAATCAGAAACTGACTGGTAACCGTTCGAGACTCGTCTAGGGTGAATACCGCTAAGGCTGTATGTTGCCCCAAAACAACGATATCAAAGGCTGTCAACCGTTGCCTGCTGGGCTCAACATCCAGCGCCACTACCGTACAGCCACTCAAGTCTGTCAGTAGATTGGCAGCCTCTTGCAGAATATCCTCTAGTTTGAAGAATTCCTGATCAAAGGCTTTGACAATCTCATATACCTCATTTTCAGCCAGTCGGTCAAAATCCAGTGAGTGTTTCACATAGTACTGAAAACCAGCAACACTCGGCATCCGACCACTTGAAGTATGAGCCTTCTCAAGTAACCCTTGCTTTTCTAAAGCCGCCATATCATTACGAATGGTAGCACTGCTAGAGTTAATAGACTCTTGCAAGGCTTTGGATCCGACAGGTTCGTGCGTTTTGGTAAAGATGTCAATAATCAGATTTAAAATATCCTGCTGACGCTCTGTAACCATCTCATCACTCCTCTCTGTCTGATCAATTAGCACTCAACACACTTAAGTGCTAACTCATGATTCTATTATACACCCTTAGAAGAGAATGTCAAGACAAAAACTCAAAAAATTAGCACTCTTTTACCAAGAGTGCTAAAAATCAGTCTAAAGACCTAGAGCTTTACCTTCCATCTACTCGGTATTTCTTTTTAGTCTGAAATAACCATAGATTAGATAAGAAATCAGAAAGGCATATAAAAGAAAAATAATGAAGAAAGACATAGAAAGATCTTCTCGAAACAAACTCATGCAAACAACAAGACCACCTGAGAAAGAAACTGTACAGGAACGAAGTCTATATCGCATAACTTCCCATCTGAGCCCCTTACTCATATAAACTTGATCCTCTGGAAGTAAATCAGAAGACGATTTACGAAGAATCGAACAAGAACCTGCTTCTATCAATTCCCAACCTCTATTTCTAAAATCTTGCAGTTCATGCTTATATTTTTTAAGAAATCTAGAATCATAGATACGGTAGATGACATCATCAGGTTGGCATTGGTCAAAATAGAACAAACCAAAACGACTCGTTCTATACCTCCAACCTTTCAAGTGCATCTCATGTAAATATTCTTCTTCCTTGTCCAAATCAACAATGGTGAAAATCCGAAATTCTACTCTGCTATTCATTGCCTTACCCCAAAATTAGAAAACATGCCGGGTGTTATTTATCAGATAATTCTTTCCACTTTTGAAACAATCTCCAAAAAATATAAGAAATCTGAATCGCATGGACTATCAATAAAACACCATCTATTATAACAATCAAAAACATTTCCCAACTGAAAGAACTACCTCCAGTGACAAACTTTGAGAAAACCGGTAGTAGAGCTAAAAAGAGAAGCAAAATAGGAAACATCCGCCTCGTTAAAATCCTTTTGACCATAGCTAACTTCCCGGACGCGTCGTTATAAATTTCAAACTCGGCTTCCGACTCAATTCCAGAATGAAGTTTTCTAAAGTAGGAAAAACCATTAAAGTCTGTAATATGCTCCCAGCCACAGTCTTTAAATAATTGTAAATAGGAGGCTCTATCGGATTTTTTCATGGGATAAAAGTCCAACTGATAAGACACCTGCTCCGGTTGGTACTTTTCAAAAGTATACTTAACCGCAACTACTAAGTTAGAGTAGGTTACTTCCTTGAGTTTCCAGCCCATAGCATGCATTTTTCTAAGATATAAAGCCTCTCTATCATAATCCGCAATGGTAGCAATTCTATAAACAACCTTCTTTTCCATCATCTTCCCTCCAGACTGTTTCTATAGAGCCGTTCAATACGTTTCAATTCAATATCTAAGACTTTTCGTCCCAAGTCTGTAATCTGATAAATTTTCCGTTTGTCCTCTTCTCGGACAAAGGAAATCAAACCATCCTTTTCCATCTTTGACAAGGTTCCATACATAGTCCCAGGACTAATCGAAACTTGCGAATCTGTCATCGCCTTGACCTTTTGCGTAATACTGTACCCATGACCTTCCTTTTGCAGACAGAACAAGATATAAAAACCCGTTTCCGTCATGGGAAGATAAACTCGACGAATCTTATCCGTTAATTCCATTTATAGCCACCTCCTATCCAGTTCGATATATCGCACTTCGTTATATAAAATATATCACACCTCGATATAAAATACAAGAAAAAAGACCACCCTCAGGCAATCTTTCTTCTATATTAGTATTAGTAAAGATCTAAATAATTATCAATTTCCCATTGTGAAACAAAGGTTGCATAACTTGCCCATTCGATTCGCTTGGCTTCAAGGAAACTAGTATAGATATGTTCTCCAAGAGCCGCTCTGACAACTTCATCTTCAGTCAAAGCCTTCAAAGCGTTGTGAAGGGTTGATGGAAGGTCTGTAATACCAGCTTCCTTACGCTCTTCTGCTGTCATGATGTAGATATTTTCTTCGATAGGAGCTGGTGCTTCGATTTTATTTTCAATACCATGCAAACCAACTTCCAAAAGAACAGCCATAGCGATGTAAGGGTTCGCCATTGGATCCACTGAACGCAACTCAAGACGAGTTCCCATACCACGTGAAGCAGGCACGCGCACAAGTGGCGAACGGTTACGACCAGCCCAAGCAATATAAACAGGCGCTTCATAACCTGGAACCAAACGTTTGTATGAGTTAACCGTTGGGTTCATGATAGCAGTATAGTTGTATGCATGTTTGATCAAACCACCAAGGAAATGGTAGGCAGTTTCTGACAACTGCATTCCTTTTGGATCATTTGGATCAAAGAAGGCATTGTTTCCTTCTGCATCAAACAAGGACATATTACAGTGCATACCTGATCCAGCAATACCAAATTTTGGTTTGGCCATAAAGGTTGCGTAAAGACCATGTTTGCGAGCAATGGTTTTAACAACAAGTTTGAAGATTTGAATCTTATCACAAGCACGGAGAACTTCATCGTACTTGAAGTCAATCTCATGCTGTCCAACCGCAACCTCGTGGTGACTGGCTTCTACTTCAAATCCCATTTTGGTCAAGACATTGACAATCTCACGGCGTGTATTGTCCGCAAGGTCAGTAGGCGCCAAATCAAAGTAGCCACCCTTGTCATTCACTTCAAGTGTTGGATCTCCATTTTCATCCAACTTAAATAGGAAGAATTCTGGCTCTGGCCCAAGGTTGAAGGACTTGAATCCTACTTCTTCCATGTGATGAAGAGCACGTTTCAAATTGCCACGAGGGTCACCTGCAAATGGTTCACCTTCTGTTGTATAGACATCACAGATCAAACCTGCAACACTTCCATTTTCATCTCCCCACGGGAAGACTGTCCATGTATCCAAGTCTGGGTACAAGTACATATCCGACTCATTGATACGTACAAAACCTTCGATAGAAGATCCATCAAACATAGCCTTGTTTGACAAGACCTTATCTAACTGTTCATCTGTAGCAGGAATTTCGACGTTTTTCATGGTTCCCAAAATATCTGAAAACATGAGACGAATAAAGGTAACATTTTTTTCCTTGACTTCACGACGAATATCTGCAGCTGTGATTGGCATGAGTTTTCTCCTTAATGTATGACTACTTGCGGTTGCCTAACCGCGACCAAAAGGTGACCGTACTGAAGCAAAGCGACCCTGTTGGAGGAGTTCATTGTGAAGTGCACGACGTACTTCAGTCTGACTAACCGCTTTCTTGGATTTCGCTTCACGTTCAGCATATTTTTTCTTAATGGCAGCGATATTATAACCTTCAGAGATATAATCTTTGATTTCAAGCAGACGATCCATGTCATTCAAGGAATACATGCGACGGTTCCCTTCGTTTCGATCAGGCTTAATCAACTCTTGATCTTCATAATAACGAATCTGACGCGCCGATAGATCGGTCAACTTCATAACACTGCCGATAGGAAAAACAGCCATATTTCGGCGAAATTCTTTTTCCTTCATTTACAATTTCCTTCTTTCTGTCTATTATAGTCTAAAAAAAGACAAACGTCAATTGATAATGTTATAAAATGTAACATTATTTTTCTTTTTTCTCTAAAAAGAGCCGAATACGATCAATATCGTAATTTACGAGAATTGCGACAAAAACTCCCATGAAAGTTTCTGATACACGCGCAAATACGTACAAAATTGTCTCTCCACTCGGAATCGATAGGGTAATGATTAACATGGCTGCTACACCACCAATAACCCCTGCTTTGTTATTCATGGCTACATTTGTCATAATGGTTAACATGGTGCATATTGGAACAACTACTAAGGTTACCCAAAAGGCTTCGTGGAAAAAGGTATTTAATAGGAAGAAGACCAGGGCATAGAGGCCACCGATACTATTTCCTAGAATACGCGAAGTCCCAAAATGGACACTCTTATCAAAACTCTCCCTCAGGCTAAAAACAGCTGTCAAAGCACCGATTTGAAGGCCTTTCCAACCAAAAAAGCCAAAAATCAAGAGAACTAGAAAAACAGCAATACCTGTTTTAAAGGTTCGCATACCAAGTTTGAACTGGGATTTATCGAATTTATATTTTTTAAAATAACTCATAATCTCAACTTTCTATTTCCATTTTATCATAAATCGGTGATTTTTATGAGTAATAGTTGAGAGGAAGCGTTTTTATTTTAAGCAAAAGAAAAGAGGAACTTTCATCCCTCTCTTCTTTGACTTGTTTATAAAATCTTATTTTTCTGTCAAGGCTGCAAGTCCTGGAAGAACTTTACCTTCAAGAAGTTCCATTGATGCTCCACCACCGCGTCACAAATACCTACACTAACACAAAAAGGTGACATAGCCACCTTTTTGTTAACGTTTCAGTTTTGTTCCTTTTTCTACAAAATCAGGATTTTGTAGAGACTAACGGGCTGAAATTATTTTTCTGTAAGTGCAGCCAAACCTGGCAATACTTTACCTTCGAGAAGTTCCATTGATGCTCCACCACCCGTACTAATCCATGAGAATTTGTCTGCGCGACCAAGGTTGATCGCTGCGGCAGCTGAGTCACCACCACCAATGATTGATTTAACTCCTGGTTGTTTCACGATAGCGTCCATCACACCAATTGTACCAGCTTGGAAGTCTGGGTTTTCAAATACACCCATAGGTCCGTTCCATACAACTGTTTTGGCACCAGTCAAAGCTTCGTCAAATTTAGCGATAGATTTTGGACCGATGTCAAGACCAAGGAAGCCTTCAGAAACTGCTTCACCTTCAGTGTCACGCACTTCAGTGTAACCAGCAAATGCGTTAGCTTCTTTTGAGTCAACTGGCAAGATCAATTTACCGTTTGCTTTTTCAAGAAGAGCTTTTGCAACATCCAATTTGTCTTCTTCTACAAGTGAGTTACCAATTTCGATACCTTGTGCTTTGTAGAATGTGTAAGTCATACCACCACCGATAAGGACTTTATCAGCTTTTTCAAGCAAGTTTTCGATAACACCGATCTTGTCTGAAACTTTTGAACCACCAAGGATCGCTACGAATGGACGTTCTGGAGTTTCAACTGCTTCTTGGATATAGGCAATTTCGTTTTCAAGAAGGAAACCAGCAACTGCTTTTTCAACGTTTGCTGAGATACCAACGTTAGATGCGTGTGCACGGTGAGCTGTACCGAATGCATCGTTTACGAAGATACCATCTCCAAGTGATGCCCAGTATTTACCAAGTTCAGGATCGTTTTTAGATTCTTTCTTGCCGTCAACATCTTCATAACGAGTGTTTTCAACCAAGAGAACTTGTCCATCTTCAAGAGCGTTGATTGCTGCTTCCAATTCAGCACCACGAGTGACACCTGGGATAAATTTAACTTCTTGTCCCAACTTAGCAGCCAAGTCAGCAGCTACAGGAGCAAGTGATTTACCAGCTTTGTCTGCTTCTTCTTTTACACGACCAAGGTGAGAGAAGAGGATAGCACGTCCACCTTGTTCAAGGATGTACTTGATAGTTGGAAGAGCTGCAGTGATACGGTTGTCGTTGGTAATCACGCCATCTTTTACAGGTACGTTGAAGTCAACACGAACGAGAACTTTTTTCCCTTTCAATTCAACGTCTTTAACAGTCAATTTTGCCATTAGATATGACTCCTTCTTTTTTTATACGTGTTAATTATATCACAAAATCAGCAAAAGAGATAGAAAAACCCTAAACTTTTCTTGTTCTTTTACCACTGTAAAAATTGACTCATCTACCTGTAGACTTTATCTTAGCAAACTCTATTTCCTTTCCTAAAAATAGTAGAACAAGGTAAAAACTATAATCCCATTTAGGATTGTATAATTCATTTAATCAAATTTAATAACTAGTTTTAAAAACATTGTTTTAGCCATACAAAAAACTAGCATCTAATTCATTTTCAGCCTACTTTCTTGAACTTTTAAAGAGTCGTTCCGTTCAAATTTTATTATCTAATCTTTCTTACTCTCCCACTTTTTTCTCTTCCATCTCTCACATCTCCACTTCATACTCTCCCACTTTTTACTATTACTCCTTAATTTAAAAAGATCAGTTCCTTTCAATTCTATCTTCTTGTTGGCAAGTATAAAATTTTCAATATCCTCTACTTGCTCATCGGTAATTTCTTTACACCTGAACCCACCCCCACCACGTGGTGAATGATTAAACATATCAAGGATACAATTTTTGTTTATTTCTATTAATTTTTTATTTTCAGTTTGTGGTTGGTAACTCTCCTTTGAAGCAACTATAGTATATCGTCTCTTTGGTCTACTACTTGCTTTAGGATGATCATTTTTTGCCCACTGATAATGATCTTCATAAGAAAATTGATCATATTTTACTGTTGAAAGCTTAACATCATTATAGTGTTCAAAAGGGTTATCCGCTACTTTTTCCACTTTATCACTGTTACTTTTTTCCCAATAGATTATCTCATCTACAATAAATACTAAGTCAACAAACCACTTATCATCTGATGGAGTTCCTTGTCTGGTAAACCAAAATAACGTATCTCCCTTTTTAAGTTGAGATGCTTTGATTTGATTGGTTTTACAAAATGTATTCAAAAATCTTTCGCTCCAAACATATGGATCTTGATTCCCTTTAAAATTATCACAGTATACACTAGTATCATCAATTTTTACTTCAATTCTATTTTGATGTAACATAATATAATTTGCCATAATATGCATTCTCCTATGTCATGTTCTATTTTAAAAGAAAAAAATCTCTGTGATTCGTAAATGAAATTATAAAAATGTTATTATATTTAAATAGCGTCCTAGATAGATTATATAATTTACATTATTAATCGTCAATAAATCTTGTGATAAAGTTTTATTAGAATTAATGAATTCAAAGTCTTTCATAACTTTTTCTAAAGCAAGAAAGATACTATTAATACTAGATTAAAATCAAAAAAAACATCTTATAATAGTAGTTATGAAACTTACAAATGAAGAAATACAAAAAATTGAAAAACTCATAAGAGATTCATCGTATACCAAATATCACAAACGTCTACAGATTATTTATTTCCGCTCAAAAGAAAAGAGTTATAAGAAAATCATGAATCTGCTAGATTGCACTAAAACAACTGTTTGGAGGAATTTTAAAAAATGCCAAATTTTCTTTCTAAAATTTCATCTAAACACTTGTTAGATTTACTTTTATCCTTTAAAATAGAATAGGAGAAATTCCGTTATTATTTTTCGGAGGAAAAAGAAATGTCCATTAATTGGCAGGAAATTTTATTTCACTTTTTAGGTGGTCTGGGACTATTCTTATATAGTATCAAGACCATGGGAGACGGTTTGCAACAAGCTGCTGGAGATCGCCTTCGTTTTTACATTGACAAGTACACTAGCAATCCATTTTTAGGTGTTCTAGTCGGAATTGTCGTTACTGCCCTGATTCAGTCAAGTACAGGTGTTACAGTTATCACGGTTGGACTGGTCAGTGCTAGTCTTCTCACTCTTAGACAGGCTATCGGAATTATCATGGGAGCCAACATCGGAACCACAGTTACTTCCTTTATCATCGGTTTCAAGCTTGGTGAGTATGCTTTACCCCTGATTTTCCTTGGAACCATGTTCCTCTTCTTTACCAAAAATAGAACAGCAAACAATATCGGGCGCATCCTGTTTGGTGTAGGGGGAATCTTCTACGCCCTCAACCTCATCAGTGCCGGTATGAGTCCTCTTAAAGATTTACCACAATTCAAGGAATATATGGTAACCTTGGGACAAAATCCTGTATTAGGAGTTTTTGCCGGTGCAGTGATTACCGTTCTCATCCAAGCTTCTTCTGCGACAATCGGGATTTTGCAAGGTCTCTATGCAGGTGGATTCCTTGACCTTAAAGGTTCGCTACCAGTTCTCTTCGGGGATAATATCGGGACAACCCTAACAGTTATCATCGCGGCAGCTGGAGCCAATGTCTCTGCGAAACGCGTTGCTGCAACCCACGTTACCTTTAACGTTTTAGGGACTATTCTTTGCTTAATCTTATTAGGTCCATTTACATCTATGATTGAGTACTTCCAGGCACTCCTTCACCTCTCACCTGAGATGACCATCGCCTTCTCGCACGGTGCCTTTAACGTAAGTAACACCATTGTACAATTTCCATTCATCGGAGCCTTGGCTTACTTTGTAACTAAGCTCATCCCTGGTGAAGATGAAGTTGTCAAGTACGAGCCACTTTATCTTGATGAGCATTTGATTAAACAAGCTCCATCAATCGCTCTCGGAAATGCCAAAAAAGAACTCCTTCACTTGGGAAATTATGCTTCTAAAGCCTTTGACCTTTCATACAACTACATCATTGACCTTAATGAAAAGGTTGCTGAAAAAGGTCACAAGACAGAAGAAGCCATCAATACCATTGATGAAAAATTGACTCGTTACCTTATTACCCTTTCAAGTGAAGCCCTTAGCCAGAAAGAAAGTGAAGTGCTGACCAACATCCTGGATTCATCCCGTGATTTGGAACGGATTGGGGACCATGCAGAAGCGCTAATCAATCTGACCGACTATCTTCAACGTAAAAATGTTGAGTTCTCTGAAGCTGCTTTGCAGGAATTAGCTGATATCTATCAAAAGACCACTGGCTTTATCAAGGATGCCCTTGACAGCGTGGAAAACAATGATATTGAAAAAGCTCAAAGTCTGATTGAACGCCATAAAGAAATCAACAATATGGAACGTGTTCTCAGAAAGACCCACATCAAGCGTCTCAACAAGGGCGAGTGTTCAACGCAAGCTGGGGTCAACTTTATCGATATTGTTTCCCACTACACTCGTGTATCAGACCATGCTATGAATTTAGCTGAAAAGGTCATTGCTGAACAAATCTAAGTACTAAGAAGCTATCCTGAATGGGATGGCTTTTTCTTCTCCTCATCAAGAATTGCTTTTCTACCATATAAAAAATACTTTGATCCACAATGGAATCAAAGCATTTTAAAGAGCTCCCCGTACATAAGTGCAGAAGCTGCGGTTCCTCTGTACTTGGCTTCTTCTCTTTTGATAAAGCGAGCCAAGTTGAGCAACTCAGGTGCCGGATGTCTGGGATTCTTGAGCAATTCACGATTGACCAGGCCTGAGAGACGAACTGCCAGCAATTGCTCATTTGTAGCAGGTAGTTTTTTAGCAGTCTCTAAGAGAGCAGCAACTAAATCTTCACTCAAATCATGTCGAGCATGATTGTAAAGATCTTTTATAAGGCTTTCTAGGTTTGGTTCTACCATCCCTACCACCTCCCTTATGGTTTAATAATGTTTAATCAAATCAACCGTTGAACGATCCAATTTTTTCACCAAGGCTTGCAAGAAAGCTTGCGCTTCTAAGAAGTCATCCATAGCGTAGAGGGTTTGATGAGAATGGATATAACGAGCGCAAACACCGATTGTTGTAGATGGGACACCACCATTTTTCAGATGAGCTGCGCCAGCGTCTGTTCCGCCTTTACCACAGTAATACTGGTACTTGATACCAGCTTCTTCAGCCGTTGTCAAAAGGAAATCCTTCATCCCTGGGAGAAGCAAGTGACCTGGGTCGTAGAAACGAATCAAGGTTCCATCTCCAATCTTGCCTTGACCACCGTAGACATCACCAGCAGGTGAGCAGTCAACTGCTAGGAAAACTTCTGGGTCAAACTTGGTTGTAGATGTATGAGCACCACGCAGACCAACTTCTTCTTGGACGTTAGAGCCAAGATAGAGTTCATTGCCGAGTTTTTGACCTGACAGAGCTTCCGCCAACTCGCTCACCATGAGAACACCGTAGCGATTGTCCCAAGCTTTTGAGATGATATTTTTTTCATTGGCTGTCAAGATTGCAGAACTATCTGGGACAATAGTGTCACCAGGACGGATGCCAAAACTTTCTGCCTCAGCCTTGTCCGCAAAACCACCATCAAAGACGATATCTGCAATGGCTGGCATGGTTGGTCCACCCTTTCCGCGAGTCAAATGTGGCGGAACAGAGCCTGAAATCACTGGAATTTCACGACCATCACGAGTAAAGAGTTTAAAGCGCTGGCTACTAACCACCATAGGATTCCAACCGCCAATCTCAACGACACGGAAGGTACCGTCTGGCTTGATTTCGCTGACCATAAAACCAACTTCATCCATGTGAGAAGCAACCAAGACGCGCGGTGCATCTGCAGCTTCTGAATGTTTAATTCCGAAAATACCACCCAAGCCATCTGTCACCACTTCATCCACGTGCGGTGTTAACTTTTCACGAAGATAAGCACGGACAGGTGCTTCATGACCTGAGATCGCAGCAAGTTCTATTACTTCTTTGATTTTTGAAAATAATGTTGTCATTTCAGTTCCTTCTTTCTTTCATCCATTTTACCACTTTTTATAGGAGAAGGATAGCGGGAAGGTGGATTTCTAAATTAGTATCTTAGTCTTACTGTATCTTAGAAAAAGATTGTATTTTCTTGCATGTGAGGTGAAATCTAAGAACTATTCCAAGACCAACCAAACTATTAATTCACAAACAAAAAACAATCCAATGCTATATTTTTCATGAAATTTCCAGAAAATGGTTGACTTTGCCTTCTTCTTTCTTTAAAATAGTACAAAACTAGGAAAAGGAAAAAATCATGACCAAAACAATTCTTGTCACAGGTGGGGCTGGCTACATTGGCTCCCATACCGTTAAAGCTCTTTTAAATTCTGGCTATCAGGTACATGTCCTCGATAATCTCTCTACAGGAAATCGAGCGGCTGTGGATAGTCGTGCTAGCTTTAAACAACTGGATGTTTATGATGCTAGCGCCTTAAAAACTTATTTGGAAGAAAATCAGATTGATGCTGTTCTTCATTGTGCAGGTGAAATTGTTGTGAGCGAAAGCATTGAAAACCCAAGCAAATACTTCACTGCCAATGTTGCTGGTATGAACCAAGTTCTCAAAGTCTTATCTGAAGTTGGCATTCAAAAAATCATGTTCTCTTCGACTGCTTCCCTCTATGGTAATAACTGTATTGACAAGCCAGCAACTGAAGATACCCTGCTCGACCCTGTCAACCCTTATGCAGAAACAAAACTGATGGGTGAACGAATGATTTACTGGATGGCCAATCGCTACGATTGGAAATATGTCATTTTCCGTTACTTTAATGTTGCTGGGGCTGAAATGGATGCTTCAAACGGTCTGCGCGTGAAAAATCCAACTCATATCATTCCAAATATCAACAAGACCGCATTGGGACAAAATGATAGCCTAAAAATATTTGGAGATGACTACGATACACGTGACGGTTCATGTATTCGAGATTACATTCATGTCTTGGACCTTGCACAGGCTCACGTGAAAGGGATGAATTATCTATTTCAAGAAAATAGTTCTTCTCAAATCTTTAATTTAGGAACTGAAAAAGGCTATACCGTCAAAGAAATCTTTAAAACTGCTGAAGAATTACTGGATCAAAAAATCCCACACGAAATTGTTGCTCGACGCGCTGGTGACCCAGCCAGCGTCCTAGCAGATGCATCAAAAGCTAAACAATATCTTGACTGGCAAGCTAGCTACTCCCTCGAAGATATTATTTTATCAGACTATCGTTGGCGTGTGAAAGAGGGGAAAAATATTTTGGAATAAGAAAACAGAGGAGAAAGTCCTAGTGCTCTCTCCTTGTTTTATTCATTAAATTGTCAGAAAATTTATTGACAGATTAAATAAATCGTGTTACAGTAATATCCGCAGGTATCTTTCGATACCAAATCTACATGAAAGGACAGGGCATGAAACTTTCTCATTATTTAATTGGCTTACTTCTACTCCTGGTCTTTCTCTCCATTAGCATTGGAACCAGTGATTTTTCATGGGGAAAACTCTTTGCTCTGGATCATGAAACTTGGCTTCTCTTTCAAGAGTCCCGTCTTCCAAGAACCATCAGTATTCTCCTGACGGCCTCTAGTATGAGTATGGCAGGACTTCTCATGCAGACTATCACTCAAAATCAGTTTGCTGCTCCGAGTACAGTTGGAACCACTGAAGCCGCCAAACTGGGAATGGTATTGAGTCTCTTTGTCTTTCCGTCGGCTAGTCTGACCCAAAAGATGCTCTTCGCTTTTGTTTCATCCATCGTATTCACCCTCTTCTTCCTAGCCTTTATGACCATTTTTACTGTAAAGGAAAGGTGGATGTTGCCTCTGATTGGGATCATCTATAGCGGGATTATCGGTTCTGTGACAGAAGTTATCGCCTACCGTTTCAATCTGGTTCAGAGTATGACTGCCTGGACCCAGGGCTCCTTCTCCATGATTCAGACCCATCAGTATGAATGGCTCTTCTTAGGCCTCATCATCCTGATAGCCGTTTGGAAATTATCCCAAACCTTTACCATCATGAATCTGGGCAAGGAAGCCAGTGAGAGTTTGGGGGTTTCCTACTCCCTACTTGAAAAACTGGCTCTCTTTCTGGTTGCGCTAACGACTAGTGTCACCATGATTACCGTGGGTGGCTTGCCTTTTCTCGGAGTTATCGTTCCCAATCTTGTTCGCAAGCGCTACGGAGATAATATGAGCCAAACCAAGCTCATCGTCGCACTGGTTGGAGCCAATCTAGTTCTGGCTTGCGATATCCTATCCCGAGTTCTAATTAGGCCCTATGAGCTGTCTGTCAGTCTCTTGCTAGGAATCATCGGCAGCCTCGTCTTTATCCTACTTCTCTGGAGAGGGGGACGAAAAGATGCAGTTTAAAAGTAAACATACTAAGCTCTTCTGGATTCTCATTATTCTTGCCATCGGAGCTTGTCTCCTCTACTTTTGGCCCATTACTCACCTGTCAGCCTTTGCTTGGAAGTTGCGTTCCCAAAAGGTTATCGTTTATCTCTTGGTAGCCATCGCGACAGGGATTTCGACCATTAGTTTTCAAACCCTAACGGAAAATCGCTTCCTGACGCCAAGTATTTTGGGAATCGAATCCTTCTACGTCCTACTACAAACTCTGCTACTGGTTTTTGAAAGCAAGTTTCTTCAACTTGGGAAGTCTCCTATCTTAGAATTCCTAATCTTGCTTCTGCTTCAATCCCTCTTCTTTCTCGCCTTACAAGGCTACTTGAAGACACTGATGAAACAAAATCTGGTCTTCATCCTGCTAATCTGTCTAGCCCTCGGAAGTCTCTTTCGAAATATCAGTACCTTCCTTCAGGTCTTGATGGATCCAAATGAATACGATAAATTGCAGAACAGTCTCTTTGCTTCCTTTCAGCATCTCAATACTTCCATCCTAGCCATCGGCTCTCTGATTATCCTTGCTTTGACCATCTTTTTCTTTCGGAAAGCAGTCATTCTGGATGTCTTGCACCTACAAAGAGAAACGGCTCAAATATTGGGACTCAATGTTGAAAAAGAACAGAAAGAGCTCCTCTGGGGTATCGTGCTTTTGACCTCAACGGCCACTGCCTTGGTAGGACCTATGGCCTTCTTCGGCTTTATGCTGGCTAATCTAACTTACCTGATTGTCAAAGATTATCGGCACAAGTTACTCTTTATCGTAGCCATTCTGGTTGGATTTATTAGCTTAACCTTGGGGCAAGCCTTGATTGAACGAGTCTTTACACTAGAAATTCGCATCAGCATGATCATCGAGAGCGTGGGTGGCTTCTTATTCTTTATTTTACTCTACAGGAGGGCGCGTCGGTGAAACTGAAAAACATTGACAAATCCATTCAAAAACAGGATATTTTGCAAGGCATTTCGCTTGAAGTCAGTCCTCAGAAACTGACAGCCTTCATTGGTCCAAATGGTGCTGGAAAATCGACTCTCCTCTCCATCATGAGCAGACTGACCAAGAAAGATCAGGGAATTCTCAGTATCAAAGGCCGTGAAATTGAGAGTTGGAATTCGCAAGAACTGGCTCAAGAACTGACTATCCTAAAGCAGAAAATCAATTACCAAGCCAAATTGACGGTGGAAGAACTGGTCAGTTTTGGACGTTTTCCCTACAGCCGAGGTCGACTGAGACCAGAAGATTGGGAAAAAATCCGAGAAACTCTGGACTATCTGGAACTAACCAACTTAAAAGACCGCTACATCGACAGCCTGTCTGGGGGACAACTCCAGCGAGTCTTTATCGCTATGGTACTGGCCCAGGATACAGACTTTATCTTGCTGGACGAACCACTCAACAATCTCGACATCAAACAAAGCGTTAGCATGATGCAGATTCTCAAGCGACTGGTGGAAGAACTCGGAAAGACCATTATCATCGTCCTCCACGATATCAACATGGCCAGTCAGTATGCAGATGAAATTGTCGCCTTCAAGGACGGTCAAGTCTTTAGCAAGGGAACAACCAATCAAATCATGCAGTCTGACCTGCTCAGTCAACTCTATGAGATTCCCATCACGCTAGCTGATATCAATGGCAAAAAGATCTGTATCTATAGCTAGTAACATAGAAGCTCAAGTTAGAGAACTTTCAGTCTCTTAGTCAATAAAACCTAGAGACTCCCTACATCGTTATCATATTTTAAAAAGGAGAAATCATGAAAACATCCCTTAAATTTTATCTCACTGCCCTAGCGGCCAGCTTCTTGCTCCTACTTGGTGCATGTAGTACAAACTCAAGCACTAGTAAGACGGAAACAAGCAGCTCTGCTCCAACAGAGGTAACCATTAAAAGTTCACTAGGTGTAGTCACACTTTCAAAAGTCCCTGAAAAGATTGTTACCTTTGACCTTGGTGCTGCGGATACTATTCGTGCTCTAGGACTTGAAAAAAATATCGTTGGAATGCCTACAAAAACTGTTCCGACTTATCTTAAAGACTTAGCTGGAAAAGTTAACAATGTTGGTTCTATGGTTGAGCCAGACCTAGAAGCCCTTGCTGCTCTTGAACCAGACCTAATTATCGCTTCACCACGTACCCAAAAATTCGTAGATAAGTTCAACGAAATCGCTCCGACTGTTCTCTTCCAAGCAGGCAAAGATGACTACTGGACTTCTACCAAGACTAATATCGAATCTTTAGCAAACGCCTTTGGTGAAACTGGTACACAGAAAGCCAAGGAAGAATTGGCCAAGCTAGACAAGAGCATCCAAGAAGTCGCTACTAAAAACGAAAGTTCTGACAAAAAAGCCCTTGCTATCCTCCTCAACGAAGGAAAAATGGCTGCCTTTGGTGCCCAATCTCGTTTCTCTTTCTTATACCAAACCTTGAAATTCAAGCCAACTGATACTCAATTTGAAGAGTCACGCCACGGACAAGAAGTCAGCTTTGAAAGTGTCAAAGAAATCAATCCTGACATCCTCTTTGTCATCAATCGTACCCTTGCCATCGGCGGGGACAACTCAAGCAACGATGGCGTCCTAGAAAATGCCCTTATCGCTGAAACACCTGCCGCTAAAAATGGTAAGATTATCCAACTAACACCAGACCTCTGGTATCTAAGCGGAGGTGGACTTGAATCAACCAAACTTATGATTGAAGACGCACAAAAAGCCTTGAAATAAGCAAGAAAACCCAACATCAGGTGATGCTGGGTTATTTTTCTTCTTGATTCCGTTTAAGGGAAAAGTGGTCTGGGACGGGGTCCTTACCTGTTTTCGCCCAGGGATGGCAACGTAAAATTCGAGCCAAGCCCATCAAAACACCCTTGAAGCCATGTTTTTCAATAGCCTGAATCATATAGTTTGAACAAGTCGGCTCAAAGCGACAAGAGGCTGGAAAGGCTGGTGAGATAAAACGTTGGTAAAAGCGCACAGGTGCTATTAAAATTCGTTTCATTATTTCTTGGTTACAGCCATGGTGTGTAGTTGGCTGATTTCTTTTTTATTAAGACGACGGGATTCTCCTGGACGGAGTCCTGTCAAGTCTAGATGTCCGAAACGAGTCCGAGACAACTTGTCCACTTGGAGACCGACAGCTTCAAACATCTTTTTAACCTGGTGGTTACGCCCTTCATGGATGGTCAACTGCACCACAGAGCGGTTTTTGACTGGATCCACTTTGAGAATCTCATAAACAGCTGGCTTGGTTTTCTTGCCATCAATATCAAGTCCACGGGTCAAGGGGCGGAGATTATCCTTATTGGCCACACCTTTAACACGCGCAACATAAACCTTGTCAATCTCATTACGAGGGTGAATCATTTCATCCGTAAAATCCCCATCATTGGTCAAAATCAAAACTCCTGATGTATCCCAGTCCAAACGACCTACAGGGTAGATGCGTTCCTTCACATTGGGCAAGAGGTCGACAACCGTCTTGCGGCCCTTGTCATCTGTCACACTGGAAATGACACCGCGTGGTTTGTTAAGTAGATAATAGACCTTTTCTTCGTTGTAGATAGGTTGGCCTTCAACTTCAACCTTGTCACCTGACTTGATGGTCGTTGCTAGTTCACGCACCACTTGGTCATTGACCGTCACCAAGCCTTGCTTGATCAGCTCTTCTGCTTTTCTCCTACTGGCCACACCTGCGTGGGCAATATACTTATTGATTCTCATCTTCTTCTATCCTTTCACCAAATAATTGGCTTTCTTGGGCTTGAATCTCAAGCTCATCAATCACTGGTAATTCTTCTAAATGGTTTATCCCCATGTAATCTAGGAAATAATCTGTAGTCACATAGAGGTTGGGGCGCCCCAACACTTCTTTTTTCCCGTCTTCCTTTATCAGGTCAAAGGCCTGCAACTTCGCCAAGGCCCCACTCGAGTTGACCCCACGGATGGCATCAATTTCTATCCGTGTGATAGGCTGCTTGTAGGCAATGATGGACAAGGTCTCAAGGGCAGCCCGGGATAAACTCTGGTTGATAGGCGCCTTAGAGTATTCCTTCAAAATCTCTGCAAATTGAGGCTTGGTCACCAATCTATAAGCACCACCTGTCTCGATCAGAGCCAAGCTGGAATCTGGGTCCTTTTCATACTTCTGGGCTAATTTTTCTAAACTCTGTTGGATGCCTGTCGGTGGCAGAGAGAGGAGTTCAGCTAACTGGCGGACTCTAATCCCATCTTCACCCGCTACAAACAAGAGCGCTTCTATTTTTGCTAAAGTACTCATCTTTCCTCTCTATCAAGTCTAGCTTTGGGCCACTTGACTTTCTTCTTTCTTTTCCATGAGATAGATATCTCCGAAACTCTCCTCTTGCACGAGGATCAGCTCCTGGGTTTTGATTAACTCTAGGGTTGCCAAAAAGAGGGTGATGACCTCTTGGATATTCTGGGTTTCCTTGAACAAATCCTGCAAGCGCAATTGATCTCGTCCAGTCAAGGACTCTTTCACGATAACCATCATATCCTCAATCTTATACTCATCCCGCAAGATAGTCGTGTGATTTTGTGCAAACTCCTCTTTTTTCTTGGCTAGGATATTTGAAAAAGCTAAAAAAAGGTCAATGGTCGTCTTGTCATGCACAAGCTCCGCATCTTCGTAAATCAACTCTGTCGGTACTTTGGAATAGTACTGGGCCCGTTCTTGGTGCTTGGCTTCCAAGCGCTCCCCCAAGAGCTTAAACCTGCGGTATTCTTCGATTTGAGAGAGAAGGTCCTGCTCCAGGTCATCCTCCAAGTCTATCACTTCTGCCACCTTTGGCAAGAGCTTACGGCTCTTGATCAGCATGAGCTGACTGGCCATGACCATGTACTCGCCCGTCACTTCCAGACGCATGGCCTGCAGGGTTGAGACATAGGCTAGATACTGTTCGATGACTTCCGTAATGGGCACATCGTAGATATCCATCTGGTACTTAGAAACCAGGTGCAAGAGCAAGTCCAGGGGCCCTTCAAAATCTTTTAATTTAATATCCATTATCTATATTTTTCTAAAGTCAGGACTGTTTTTAATCCCAATTTTTTTGCAATTTCGTACAAATCGACCTTCTTTTCAATTTGTCGTAGAATGAACTGTTCCCGCAAGGCTTGAGCGGATAAGGTTGAGAAACCTTTCTCCTTGACAAAGGACTCTAGCTGACGGAAGGCCCACTGACGGGAATAGGCTTTCCCTGCCCTTTCAAAGAGATAGGTCTGGCCCATCAAGGGTTCCAACTCTGAAAGCAAGGTTGTAGGAATGGTGACAATCCTCTGTTGGGAAGCCTTCTTGATTCGCAACACTTGAAAGTCCAGATTGATATCCGCAACCTTGAGAGCTAAAATCTCACTCGGCAAGAGTCCCGTTTCTAGGATTAAGAGCGCTAGCAAGCGACCCTCTGAATAGTCACTTTCTTGCCAAAAAGAGTCTAGGTCTAACAGTTCTGGCTTTTCGGTCTTCTTTTCAGCTTGTTTAGCTAATTCTAAGCGGTAAAAGCTGTCCACCTCTCCTTTTTGATAGAGAAAGTAGAGAAATTGGTTACAGGCCGAAATCTTTCGCTTCTGGGCGCTGATTTTTAGATTGGCTAGCTGGGCTTGGTAAATCTTGAGACTAGTCTCAGAAATCCGCTCGCCTACAATGTCTAAAAATTGCTCCAAATCATACTTATAGGACTGCTTGGAATTGGCAGACAGACCCTGCTTTTCTTCTATAAAGGCTGAAATCCTGTCTCTCATTTGCATCGAATCTCATATTCCTTACTAAAGTCATGCAAGAGGGCATTGACTGCCTTGAGGATAGACTTGCGCGTGATAATCCCTTGGAAAATCCCTGACGCATCCACAACCGGCAAGAAAGACTCATCTACCAGCTTGTGCAAGACCTCCGTAATAGTAAAATCAGGCGAGACGACCGCTACGTCCGTTCTCGTCATATGAACGATATCCGTATCTGCCATGATTTCTTGACTCAAGTCATGCTCCATCTGATAAGCCATAATATCTCTGAGCCCAATCGTCCCAACAAACTGTTTTTCATCTGTCACAACAGGAACACGGGTATAGGTCATCTGACTGAGCAAGAGGGTCGCGTGGTCTGCATTGTGGGTATCAATCAACACAGCCAGATTTTCAGCAGGGGTCAAAAAAGTTTCCTCCTGCCCCAACAAGAAAGTCTCAAACTCCTTGGCAATCATCGGCTAAACTCCTTGGACAAGCCCGGATACACTTCATGGTCTCGTGTCAAAAAGTCCACTTTGAAATAACTGTCATCAATCTCCACACGAGCATAGAGACATTCTCTGATGGTCCCACGTGGTTGACTGATAGAACCTGGATTTAGAAAAAGAGTCTTTCCTTCCATCCAAGCGCTTGGCACATGCAAGTGACCATAGAGGCAGATATCAGCCTCTTCCTCCTGAGCCCAGTAGTCCAACTTTTGAAAATTGAAATTGATGTCAAACAAGTGACCATGGGTTTGGATAATCTTGGTCGAACCAAGCTCAGTCACCAAACGTTCTGGGTAACCTGCATAGAAGTCCATATTCCCTTTAACAACACGGATGCCTTCCCAAAGGGGAGAATCAGGACGCAGTTCAGAATCGCCGTTATGAAAAACGGCATCAACTTTGCCTACATAGCGATTACGGATTTCTTCCACAATCAAGCTATCGCCATGGGAATCGCTCATTACAATGATGGTTTGCTTTGCCATGATGGAAATACCTCCAAAAGTTTCTTAACGGCTAAGGCGCGGTGAGATTGGCTATTTTTTTCTTCAAGGGTTAATTCAGCTGAGGACTTGCCTGTCTCTCCCACAAGGAAGAGAGGGTCATAGCCAAAGCCATTTTCACCCTTGGGTTCAAAGTTAATGTAGCCAGGCCATTCAGCTTCAACAACCAAACTTTCCTTGTTTGGACTGGCTACGACTAGGGTTGTATGGAATTGAGCCGAGCGGTCCTTGAGTTCAAAGACCATGGCCAATTCGTGCAAGAGCTTGGCATTGTTTTCACGGTCAGTAGCTCCCACACCTGCGAAACGAGCTGACCAGACACCTGGCAAGCCACCAAGGACATCAACTTTAAGTCCAGAATCATCTGCCAGAACCATCTTGCCTGTTAATTGAGAAATAGTTTCTGCCTTGAGACGGGCATTTTCTTCGAAGGTCATGCCTGTTTCTGCTACTTCAGGCAAGTCAGGATAGTCATTAAGATTTTCCACATCGTAGCCTAGCTTGTCAAAGATAGCTCGGAATTCCTTGGTCTTGCCTTCGTTTCGAGTCGCAATCAATAAGGTTTCTCTGACCTTGTTTGTCTCAAAGAAAGCTTCTACATCAACACCTTCTTTAGGCAATTCTACATGCAAGAGTTGCCCATTTTCAACCAAGAGCAAAGCCCCCTGACGTTGGATAACTTCCACATTTCGTCCAATTTCTTGGTTGAGGATATCTACCACAAAAGACAATAAACGGTAGAGAGAACCATAGCGTAAAACAGTAACAGAAACAGGAAAACCTCGATCCTCATCTCGAAATCTTTGGGCAAACTCCAATAGAGGAAAATCCAAGTCATCATCCGTCAACGTCCGGACGCCACCAAAAATACCATAGGACCCGACATACCAGTCCTGTTCATCCTTGTATTCATAAATTTTATTTGTCATAATTCTACATGCTCCACATGAATCTCTTTTTCCAGCCATTCTTCACCAATTTGTGCAAAACTTTGGCTGCTGGCTGTTGTGTAAAAACGGTGATGGAGTGGTCCGGCATCGCGACCACGATTGATTTCAAAATAATTAAGCAAGACTGAGATGTCCCGTACGCACTCTGCCCCACTATCAATGAGCTGAACCTTTGGCCCCATGACATTTTGGATGATAGGGCGAAGGAGTGGATAATGAGTACAGCCCAAAATCAGGCTATCCACCTTTCCAACCAAGGGACGCAGGGTTTCATAGACCACTTTCTTGGTAACACTGGTTGACAGGGCACCCGACTCCACCAAGGGAGCAAACTTGGGACAGGCCAAGCTCTCCACCTGTAAGTCCGGATCCAGATCGTTGATTTTCTGACGATAAATGTCAGATTGGACCGTCACGGGCGTTCCAATCACTCCGATTTTCCCACCTTGGCTGGACTTGATGGCTGCTGAAGCTCCTGGCAAAATAACACCTAGGACAGGAATATCTAGTTGAGCCTTGATTTCTTCCCAGACGACCGCAGTCGCAGTATTACAAGCAATGACAATCATTTTGACATCCTTGGTCAAAAGAAAGTTGACCAACTGCCAAGTATATTCACGAATTTGCTCAGCAGGACGGGGACCATAGGGCGCCCGCGCTGAATCTCCAATATAGACGATTTCTTCATGGGGAAGCTGGCGCATGAGCTCGCGCACAACGGTCAAGCCCCCGACACCCGAATCCAAAAAACCAATCGGTCGATTATCCATATAGTCTTCTTTCTAGTCTTTTTTCTGATTGATAGTTCATTATGGTTACCGTTCCTTATGAACTGAATGACAGCCTAATCAACAACTATCTCTCTTAATCATAATCAAATATCAATAGAATGCAAGGAAAAAGTCTCATCCCTAAACCCTTAGCCAACATAGTGAGAAGTCTGGAACTTTCATCCCAGACTTTTCCTTATTTATTTTTTCTTTTTATTGTTAGCAAGGGCTGCTTTTTGTTGGCGGATGATTTGGTGGTAAACTTGTTGTACCTTAGCTTCGCTTGGTTTTTGACCATTTGCACTCAAAAGAGTACGAACTGCTTCAGCATTCAAACGTGGGTTGTCAGCGAATTCTTTTTCAATTTGCTTACGAACCAAGTACATTCCTCCAAGAGCTCCTCCTAGAAAAGCTAGCACAATCAATACAATTGCTAAAAGTAAATCCATCATTTTTCTCCTGTTTCTTTTTGAGTCTCTTTCATTATACCACAAACTAGCCACCCTGACTAGTTTGTTTTACGCTTTCATAGATGGAATAGACAGCAAAAAGAACCCTGCTTTTCTGCGAAAGAGGGCTCCTTGCTGAATTTATACTCAATGAAAATCAAAGAGCAAACTAGGAAGCTAGCCGTAGGCTGCTCAAAACACTGTTTTGAGGTTGCAGATAGAGCTGACACGGTTTGAAGAGATCTTCGAAGAGTATTAATTTCATATTTCTGCCTATCCATTTGTACTAATAAAAGACTGAGACACTAGATCTCAGCCTTTTTCTTTATCCCAAAACCAATTCATCACTAACTAGACTTTGGCCACTATTTTTCTGGAAGAGATGCATGAGGTCTTCAACTGTCAGATGCTTTTTCTCTTCTCCCTTGACATCCACCACTATCTTGCCTTGATAGAGCATAATGAGACGATTTCCGTACTCAATCGCATGGTTCATATCGTGGGTAATCATCAAGGTCGTCAACTGATGGTGTTCCACAATCTTTTGCGTCAAGTCCATCACCATTTGACTAGTTTTCGGGTCAAGTGCCGCAGTATGTTCATCCAAAAGCAAAAGTTTAGGTTTCACCAGAGCTGCCATGACTAGGGTCAAGGCCTGTCTTTGTCCTCCTGAGAGGTATTGAGTATCCACTTTCAAGCGGTTTTCAAGACCAATATTCAACTCCTTCAAGGCCTCTTGAAACTGAATTCTATCCTTCTCCTTCACGCCCCAACCAAGCCCTCTCTTCTGACCGCGTCTCAAGGCAATAGCCATATTCTCCTCAATTGTCAAACGAGAAGCTGTTCCCATCTTAGGATCTTGAAAAACACGGGCGATATCCTTGGCTCTCTTTCTTACACTCAGATTTTTAATGGATTTCCCTGCCAGTAGAAGGTCCCCTTCATCCACAGATAAATTGCCAGCCAAGATATTCATCAAAGTGGATTTTCCTGCTCCATTTCCACCAATCACAGAGATAAAATCTCCCTCTTCAACCTCTAAGTCTAATCCTTTGAGGACATGGTTCTCATTGACCGTCCCTGCTTCAAATGTTTTGTGAATATTTTCAAGTGTTAACAAACTTGCCATAACTTTCTCCTCCTATTCATTTCTCAATTTTAGACCACGAATCTTTAATCTCTTTTGCAATTCTGGTGCAAATAAAACTAAAGCGAGCAAGATTGCATTAAAGAGACGAACCAGGTTTTGATCTAGATTTGGAATTTCATAGATATTTAAAATAATCAAACGATAAACAATAGCACCAATTCCGATAGATAACAAGCGGCCTCCAATGGTCAAGTCGTGAATCAAGACTTCCGCAATAATGACTGCACTCAAACCAACAACGATAGTTCCTGTCCCAGAAGTCACATCTGAAAATCCATCATTTTGGGCAAACAAGGAACCACATAAGGCAATCAAGCCGTTTGAAATCATGTAACCAACAATCTTCATGGTGTCTACATTGACCCCATTGGCCTCACTCATCGGAATATTGTCCCCAGTCGAACGCAAGACCAAGCCAATCTCTGTTTTCATCAAAAGAGTCAAGACCAAACAAACAAGTAAGAGACAGGCCAAACTGAATGAGAAAACAGCTTCTTCAGTTGTCAGCCCTAAGCTCGCCAATTGTTTAAAGACGGTTGCAGAATCTCCCAAGGAAAGATTAGGTACGCTGCCCATGATTTTAATATTGATTGAATAAAGCCCTGTCAAGGTCACAATCCCTGTCAAGAGAGCTGGAATTTTCATCTTGGTGTGAAGCATTCCTGATACCAGACCTGCTACCATACCTGCCAGCAAAGCAAGTAAAGTCGCAATCCAAGGATTTGTCCCTGCCTGTATCTGAGATACGACGACAGCCGCCCCCAGTGGAAAGGCCCCTTCAGCAGTCATATCCGCAATATCCAAAATACGGAAAGTCAAGTAAACCCCAATGGCCATAATCGACCACAACAAACCTTCTGATAAACTAGATAATACAAAACTCATCTTAAACCTCCTATTTCTTGCCCTCTAATTTACTAATATCAATTCCTAGTGCATCTGCCATTTCTTTATTGGTATGCAATTCCAGTTTTTCAGGCAACTCAACTGCTATATTTTCTGGCTTCTCACCTTTTAAAACACGAATCAGCATGCGAGCTGTCTGTCTTCCCAATTCTTCATAATTAGTTCCGTAGTTATACAAGCCACCCACAGCAATCATTTCTGTTGAACCACCGAATACTGGAACCTTGTGTTTAATAGAAACCTGCTTAACTGTTTCCATGGTTGACGAAATGATATTATCCGTTGGGACAAAAACCATATCCACCTCTGCCATCAAGCTTTCTGCAGCCGCCTTGACGTTGTTACTGTCCAAGATTGTTTTTTCAACAACGGTAAAGCCTTTTTCTTCCAGAAGGCGCTTAGCTTCATCCTTTTGGACAACTGAGTTTGGCTCGCTCTGAGTATAGAGGATTCCAATCGTTTTAGCCTTTGGTAGAACTTTCTTTATCAAATTGATTTGGGTTGAAATGGCATCTGATGACTGGTCACTTGTCCCAGTTACATTGCCCCCAGGATGCTCTCTTGACTCTACCAACTTGGCACTGACAGGGTCTGTTACCGCTGAAAAAATAACAGGTGTCGTTTGTGTTGTATTGGCCAAGCTCTGAGCAGAAGGCGTTGCGATAGCTAGAACGACATCACTAGATTCTGCTAGTTGCTGGGAAATCGTTTTTAGATTTCGTTGTTCTCCCTGTGCATTTTGCAAATCAATCTCTATATTTTTCCCTTCAATATAGCCTTGCTTGGCCAGTTCATCCACAAATCCTTCTCTAGTAGCATCTAAGGACTGGTGGGTAATAAACTGCGAAATACCGATACGAAACACATCTTTTTTCTTATCTGCCTTCAGCTGATGCAAACTGATCAGAGAGGTCAAGAGGATCCCCACTACCAAGAGGGGTGCTAGTAATTTTCGAACAACTTTCATAATGAAACTCCTTCTCAGAAAAGATAATACTCAATGAAAATCAAAGAGCAAACTAGGAAACTAGCCGCAGGCTGTACTTGAGTACGGCAAGGCGACGTTGACGTGGTTTGAATTTGATTTTCGAAGAGTATAAAACAAAAAACCGCCTAGATAATACCTAAACGGATGCTTGAAATAATCTAACAAGTTACAACTTAGCTAGTCCATTTAGATATTCATCTATATGGACCACAATCAAAAATCTTAGCCACATAGATACAAACAAATTGCTTGAACTGTTTGCATCCATGGTGACATGTCTACAAACACTATCTAAAGTAGCTAAAGTAAAAGTTTTGATTCATCGTTACAGCTTGTTTCTTATTCATTTCTTTTTCTGCTTTCTTTTTTGATGTTTCCTATCTTACCACCTTTTTCATCACCTGTCAAGAATATTTCAGAATTTTTTAAAATTTTTCGAAAATTCTTTCAAAGTTTTTCTATCCCTGTTTCAAACTCATAACCAAGTCAATCTAAACTCAGAAAGGAGGATGCGAAATTTCAATTTTATACATTAACACTAGTTTCTAGATACACAAGTCATCTTTTTAAGAGTCAAAAATTTACTTTATTTTGTTCAAAAACAATAAATTCCTTAAATTTATTTTTGAAAAGTTCAATCGCTTCCGAATTTTTTCTAGTCATTATGTAAGTAAAGGATAGTGGAATAGAAATTTCTTCTGGTATTCGAGTAGCAATATTAGGATTTAAAGTCATTTTAAGGTATAGAGGAAGATAAGATATTCCTTGTCCCATTTCAATCAATTTCTCAGTCACTGCTATATCCTTTATAGAAACAAATTGAGATTCCGGAACAATTTCAGAAATTTCTTGTTTTACTTTATTCCAATAAACAGGATGATTATCTGATAAAATCTTATATTTTTGAAATAACTCCACCTCAGTTAGTTGAGAATCATTTTTGGGATAAAAAAGAGCAATTTTACCCTCACAAATTTTTTCTGAATTAATCTTTGTAGTATAGGGTTCTTCCCTAGCTATCCCAATATCAAATTGATTATTTTCAATTTCTCGAGCGATATCATTTTGTAAAACTGTAATTGAAATACCTACAGATGGTTGTTCTTCAAAAAATTCTGGAAGAAATTTCGGTAACAGATAGGTAGCTATGTAAGGTGAAACTGCAATGTTTAAATGAGTTTCCAACTTTTTATTTTTTAATTGTATTTTTTTAATTCCATCTTCATACGTTGTAATTATTTTTTTTACTATAGGGATAAATTCTCGTCCTGTTGGAGTTAAAGTTAAATTTCTTCCAACTGTTTCAAATAAATTTACTTGTAAGTGTTTTTCGAGTTTTTTTATTTGCTGGTGAAGTGTTGGTTCCGTTAAAAATAATTCTTCGCTTGCTCTATGATAATTGAGGTGTTTAGATAATACTAAGAATGTATAATACCAATCTAAATTCATTATCTCCTCTCCTTCCTAAAATAATATTTAATGAATTATTAACTTTTTCCAAATTTTAAAAAGTTAGTATTTATTATATCATAGAATCAAGAATAATTTATTCGATTATATGAAAGGAGCAATATGATGAAAATTAATATACCTTTTAACCAGAACTTATTGCCTAAACGATTTGGAAAAGAAGCAGATTGTACCGACATTATTAAGGGGAATCCTATACGATCTTTCCCCTTTGAAATTAGCGAATTACCAGAAGGGACAAAATATATAGCTATTACTTTAATTGATTATGATGCGATTCCAGTTTGTTCATTCCCTTGGATTCACTGGCTTGCTACGGATATAGAAGTTAAAAATAATACAGTCATTATTCCTGAAAATTACAGTCTAGATTATAAAGATTCTATTACGCAAGGGAAAAATAGTTTCGCAAGTCCTCTATTGGAAACTGATTTTTCTGAAATTGATTCTATGTTTGTTGGACCAACTCCTCCTGATAAAGATCATCGATATACGCTAGAAGTGTTCGCTCTAGCTACTAAAACAGATTTGAAAAATGGATTCTACTATAATGAACTATTAGATGCTCTCTCTTCAATCTCATTGGAGAAAACTAGTACAGTTGTTATTGGTCAATTTTAAATAAAAAATATGGGATAAACGATTTTATAATACTTTGAAACAAATACAGACTATCAAATTTACTAATTTAACATAGTCTAATTTCTAATATTCTCTATACATACGTTTGAAGCTATACAAAAACTCAATTTTATACTCAATGAAAATCAAAGAGTATTAGGAGAAATTCATCAAATCTTTACATAATAAAAACGCATAATATCAAGCTAACCTACATCTGATATTATGCGTTTTGATCATTTTAAAATTTTTCGAAAATTCTTTCAGTACACTTTCAATTCTTTTAGGATAATTTCAAAGATTTGCCCATTAGACAAAATAGAACGATTTGAAGACTTTTATGGTATTTAGTTGTACTAGATTCTTTTAAAAGTGTTTTGATAACTTGTATTTCTTCTTTGGTTGATTTCATATCACTATTATATAATGCGTTTTGATTTTAGTATAGTATTAAACTGACTCTTGGCAGTCGGACAAAAAATCGACAGTTATTTTATACTTTTTAAAACCAATAGTCAATACGATAATCTCTTTACTTTTCGGTTATCAACTCTGTAGATTGCTAACATATCCAAAATAAGCCAAGTATCCCGAGGATAGGCAGCAGAAATGAATTATTTATACTCTGGATACCACTTAAAATCACGAACTGCTTTGGCCATATCTGTTTCCTTAGCGCGTGCAAGACCTTGCTCTTGTGCTTTTTTAGCGACTGCTTCTGCTACTTTAATAGAAACATCTGCTACATACTTGAATGGTGGCAAGACAGGAGCTCCTGGTTGGCCTGGATTGACAATACCACTCAATGAATGCGCCGCTGCTCCAATCATTTCATCAGTCAAAAGACTTGCTTCAGAAGCCAGCATACCTAGACCAAGACCTGGGTAAATCAGGGCATTATTTGCTTGACCAATCACATAGTCTACACCTTTATAAGAAACCGTATCAGCAGGAATTCCTGTTGCGACAAAAGCTTTGCCATCTGACCATTCAATCAAATCTTTGGCACTAGCTTCTGCCAATTTAGTTGGATTTGACAAAGGGAAGATCATTGGACGTTCTGTGTTTTCACACATAGCTTCTACTATTTCTTTAGTGAAGGTATTAGGCTGAGTTGAAGTTCCTACAAGAATGGTTGGCTTCACAGTCTTCACTACTTCAAGCAGGTCAGTCAACTTATCTGCATTACTAAAGTCAGCACGTTTCTTAGCAAATGGTTTTTGCTCTGGTGTCAAGTCATCCATGTCATCAAAGAGAAGACCTTGCTTATCAACCATAAAGAACCGTTTATAGGCTTCTTCTTCAGAAAGACCTTCACTTACCATTTCACGAAGAATACGAGAGGCAATTCCTGCACCCGCAGTACCACCACCATAGCAGAGATAAACTTGATCTGTTAATTTTTCACCACTAATATCCAGCGAACCGAAGATACCACCCAAGGTAACGATTCCTGTACCTTGAATATCATCATTAAAGGTCGGAATTTGTTTCCGGTATTTTTCAAGAATATTGGCAGCATTCAAGCGACCGAAGTCTTCCCAGTGAAGGTAGAGTTTAGGAAAGAGATGTTCTGCTGTTTGAACAAATTGGTCAATGAAGTCGTAGTAACGATCTCCGCGGACCCGTTCGTGACGATTTCCTAAGTAATTAGGATTGTTACGAAGTTCTTCACGGTTAGTCCCTGCATCAATAACTAAAGGAAGGACCATTGAAGGATCAATTCCAGCAGCACCCGTATAAACCATCAATTTCCCAACAGAAATATCGACACCATTTGTTCCCCAGTCGCCAATTCCAAGGATTCCTTCTGCATCTGTTACAACAATGAGACGAATCTCGCGACCCCCGGCAGCGTTTTTCAAAGTAGCTTCAATATTTTCAGGATGATTAATATCAAGATATCCCGCATATTGGGGATCTACAAAGAGGTCACTATAGCCTTCAATGGTATCTGCAATGGTTGGATCGTATACAATTGGATTGAATTCCTCCAAATGTTGAGAAAAGAGGTAATAGAAAAGAGTCCTGTTGATATTAAAAATTTCCATTAGGAAAAGACGTTTTTCCAAATCATTGGCTTTTGTTTGCATTTGTGCATAAGTTTGCGCCGCTTGTTCTTCAATCGTTTGAACATACGGTGGCAGTAAACCAATAAGGCCTAGTTCCTTTCGCTCCTCTAAGGTAAAGGCAGTACCTTTATTGAGGAAAGGATTGTTTAAAATATCATGTGCAGTCATAGTGCAACCTCCTTTTTATTTATATTATACCACATGAAACGAATTGTTCATGAAACGTTGTTGTTTAAACAATACAATTGTATACGCATATGTTATAAATTTCTGAACTCATCAAACTCTCGATGATCTCTCTTTACTAAAAGTTTCGAGTAAAATAAGCCAATCATACAAATTGACAATCCTAATTAAAATAAATATCATATAGGTATGTTATGTGATACTTTGTATTTTTTAAGGTGTTTTTTTGTCATATAAAACTTGTATTCTATTTATATGACAACTAAAAACTATTTACAACAATATATTTCCCAAAAAGTAAAATATTTTCGAACACAGAATAAAATGAGCCAGGAAGAACTTTCGGAACAAGCAGGACTCGGGCTTAAGTATATCAATCAACTTGAAAACCAAAATGTGAATCTGACCATTCACAGTCTTGAAAAAGTGATTGACGCCCTAGAAATGACCCCAGAGGAATTTTTCAATTTTGATAGCCTTGAATCAACCTCTGATAAGAGTGACAATCTTTCACTCAAAAGAATCAACATGAAGATTAAACAGTTCCCTATTGATAAACGAGAAAAGATGTTGGTCATTTTTGAGAGTATCTTAGATAATCTTTGAGATCCCTGACTCACTTACATTTTAACTGGTGAATACTCGTATAGTCAAATTGTAGGATACGGATAAAAATTATTTATCTGCTGTTTTCCACTTATTTTCCTTCTCCAACTAATGAAAGTGAGCCCATATGAATTTAAAAGATCTACAATATTTTTATGACCTCTGCCAGCTTCAATCCTATACAGAAGTAGCAAAACAACATAAAGTCAGCCAACCATCTATTTCTTATGCTATCAAGCGCTTAGAGGAATCCTTTAACTGCAAATTGATTTACCATGACCCCTCGCATCGTTCCTTCAAGCTAACTCCTCAAGGACAAATCCTTCTAAAGCATACAGAACTGATTTTACCTGAGGTCATTTCTACTCGCAAAGAAATTAATCGCTCCTTGGCACAATACTCTACTGTAGGATTCCCTCCTATTATCATTCAGTATCTCTTTGCTGCCTTAAATGAAAAAGATAAATTCGATTTTTTAAAAAAGATACGCCCTATCCGCGGTGGCTCCGTAGAGTTATTAAACCTTCTCCTTAAGGGAGACCTTAATGCAAGCCTACTCGGTTTGATTGAACCTCTCAATTATCCTTCAATAGAGACACACGAGTTATTTCATAAAGAACTGTATGTCGTTTTATCTAAGAACCATCCTTTTGCCACTGCTCCTTCCCTCGCTTTTGAAGAATTAGTAGACCAATCCTTTATACTCTTAGACGAACACTTTGTTCACCTGAAAGCTTTTGAAACGCTTAATCAAAAGCATCAAAACAAGGCAGAAATATTCTTTAAGACTGATGACATTGTCATTCTTAAAGAACTTTTAAAAAAAGGGATTAGCCTTAGTTTACTGGCTGATATCGCACTTTCTGATGAAGATGATGATTTAATAAAAATTCCTCTTATACCGAAGGACAAGATAACTTTTACAGTTTATTACGCTTACCTTAAATCGGCTACACCGTCATCAGAAATAGAAGCTTTATTTAAACTCCTTAAATCATATGAATAGAAAAAACTCTAACTATCAATGAACTGATAGCTAGAGTTTTTTACATTGTAGATATTAGACTCAATGAAAATCAAAAAGCAAACTAGGAAGCTAGCCGCAGGTTGCTCAAAACACTGTTTTGAGGTGGCAGATAGAGCTGACGTGGTTTGAAGAGATTTTCGAAGAGTATTAGACTATAGTAGATTGAAGCTAGAGTAATACGTCGCGACTTCTAAAACTTTTCTAGAAATTAATTTGACTTTCCTAATCTAGTTGTTCAGATTTTATTTCATCTCACTATAATTCAATGATTTTCTAAGAATTCTATTTCTTTCGAAAATTCTTTCAGGAAGCTTTCAAAGCTTTTCAAATCAGTCCAACAAAAAAAGGTTTATAATTTCCACATCAATTTTTATGGAAATTATAAAACCATTATTAGTTTAATCCTTGTTGGTAACGTACCAGTTCTGCTTGGTTAGCCCAAACATAGTGACCTGGACGGATTTCTACCATGGATGGCTTATCAGTCTCATAGTCGTGTTGACTCGGGTCGTATACCTTCAAGACCTTCTTACGTTCCAAGATTGGATCTGGGATTGGTACCGCTGAAAGCAAGGCTTGAGTATATGGGTGAATTGGATTGTTAAACAGTTCTTCTGTTTCTGCAACCTCTACAATAACACCCTTGTAAATAACTGCGATACGATCTGAAATAAAGCGCACAACCGACAAGTCATGGGCGATAAAGAGATAGGTCAAACCAAGTTCTTTTTGGAATTTTTTGAGCAAGTTCAAGACTTGGGCACGAACAGAAACGTCCAAGGCTGAAATGGGCTCATCCGCAATAACAAAGTCTGGTTGCATGACCAAGGCACGGGCAATACCGATACGTTGACGTTGACCACCTGAAAACTCATGAGGATAACGAGTCAAATGCTCAGCAAGAAGCCCCACTTCACGGATAATATTTTTAACTTTCTCTTTACGTTCTTCTTCATCTTTGAACAGATGATGATTGTAAAGACCTTCAGAAATAATATAATCAACAGTCGCACGTTCATTCAAACTTGCCGCAGGGTCTTGGAAAATCATCTGGATTCGACGAATCAATTCCGCAGCTTGTTCACGCGATTTCTTACCATTAATCTTTTGACCATCAAAAATAATATCACCATTACTTGTGTCATTTAGACCAATGATAGCACGACCAATAGTTGTTTTCCCACTACCTGACTCACCTACAAGTGAGAACGTTTCTCCCTTATTGATAAAGAAGTTAGCATTTTTAACCGCGACAAACTTCTTACTTCCTTCACCGAAGGAAATTTCTAAATCTTTGATTTCTACTAATTTTTCAGACATTTCCTTCCTCCTAGTCAGCTAGATGGGCAAATCCCATTTTTTCACGGATCTTATCATGGAGATTTGCAATCACAGCTGGTTTTTCTACTTTTGGAGCATCCTCATGAAGTAGCCAAGTTTTAGCCCAATGTGTCTCTGATACTGAGAATTGAGGAGCTTTTTGTTCAAAGTCAATCTGCATTGCATAGTCAGAACGCAAGGCAAAAGCATCCCCTTTCAGGTCAGTATAAAGTGACGGAGGTGTTCCTGGGATTGAGTAAAGATCCCCTTTATCATCAGCAAGCTGAGGCAAGCTAGACAAGAGACTCCATGTATATGGATGGCGAGGGTCATAGAAGACTTCCTCAACAGTTCCATACTCAACAATTTCTCCAGCATACATAACCGCTACCTTATCCGCAATACTTGCTACCACACCAAGGTCGTGAGTGATAAAGATTGTTGTAAAATGGTACTCGTTTTGTAAAGATTTTAACAAATCAATAATCTGAGCTTGAATAGTTACATCCAAGGCAGTCGTTGGCTCATCACAGATCAAGACATCAGGTCGGCAGGCAAGGGCAATAGCAATAACGATACGTTGACGCATTCCTCCAGAATATTGGAATGGGTATTCATCAAAACGTCTATCTGCGTCTGGAATCCCAACCTTATTCATGTAGTCAATCGCCAATTCTTTCGCTTCTTTAGCTGTTTTTCCTTGGTGTTTTACAATAACTTCTGTAATCTGACTACCAATTGTTTTAATTGGGTCCAAACTAGTCATTGGGTCCTGGAAGATAGTCGCAATCTTAGCACCACGAATTTGTTCCCAATCCTTGTGAGAAGACAAGGCTGTCAAATCCTGACCACGGTAGTCAATACTTCCTTGGGCAATGCGACCATTTTCTTCAAGCATACCTGTGAAAGTCTTTGTCAAAACAGATTTCCCTGATCCTGACTCACCTACCAAGGCTAATACTTCTCCTTCAACTAGTTCAAGGGAAACGCCGCGAATGGCTGTCAATACTTTGTCACGAACGTCAAATTCCACGACAATATCGCGAGCAGTCAAAATTACATTTTTTTCTTTTGTCATTTCTACTCCTATCTATGTGTACGTGGATCACTAGCATCCGCTAAGTTTTGACCAACTACGAAAAGGGACAAGGATACCAAGACAAGAGTTGTCAATGGAATCCAGAACAAGTAAGCATTAGTTGTTACGTTTTGTGAATAATCTGAAATCAAACGACCCAAACTTGGCACTGTAATTGGTAATCCAAGACCGAAGAATGACAAGAAGGCTTCGTATGAGATAAAGCTTGGAAGCATTTGAGTCATGGTTGTCACAATAACAGATACCAATTGTGGCATGATGTTTTTGGCAACAATCTTCAAGGTTGGTGTTCCCAAAGTACGTGACGCCAAGTTGTATTCCAAATCACGGTAACGCAAGATTTGCACACGGATCATGAAGGCAATTCCAATCCATGTTGTCACACTCATAGCAAAAATCAGATTCCAGAATCCAGCTCCGATTGAGTAAGTCAAGACAATGACAATCAAAAGAGATGGAATGTTTGAGATGACGTTATAAACTTCCATCATCACACGGTCAACTGATTTTGAAATCCCCCAAATACCACCGACAAAAACACCGATAACCAAGTTAATCACTGTCGCAATCACAGAAATGAGGATGGAGTTACGAGCTCCGAACCAGACACCGTCAAAGAGAGATTTACCGTTACTATCTGTACCGAACCAATGCTCAGCATTTGGCTTGATATAACGAGCACTAAAGTCGTTTACTTTGCTGACATCATTAAAATCAAACTTAGAAAACATTGGGTAGATGAAACTCATCAAAATGATAGCTACCAAGATTCCCAACATGACTACAGTTGATTTCTTCTTCATAAATTGTCTAAACACTGATTTCCAGTAAGAATATGCTGGCGCATCAATAGTTTCAGAGGCAAAATCGTCACGTTTTACAAACTGAAATTTTTCTTTATCGATTGTAGACATTATTTGCCTCCTTTCTCAGTCAATTTAATACGTGGGTCAATAATCGTCATCCAAATATCTCCCAAAAGAAGTGAGAAGATAGAAATACATGTAAAGATGAAGACAAGACCAACGACCATAGAGTTATTAGATGCTTTTACAGAGTCAATCAACATTTTACCCATACCTGGGAAGGCGAAGACTGTTTCAGTAAGGGTTGCACCACCGATAACCCCGATAACGGCACCAGGAATTCCTGAAACCAGCGGAACCATGGCATTTTTAAAGATGTGTTTGTTTGAAATTTCTTTTTCAGACAAACCTTTTGCACGAGCAAAACGAACAAAGTCCTGTGATTGCAAGTCAATCATGTAACGACGAATCCAAATAGCTGTACCAGGAGCACCCAATAAACCAAGGATAACTGCTGGTAAAACGTAAGAACGCCAATCTCCCGCACCCAAGATAGGGAATGAATCTGGCAAGCCGATTGAAGAACCAGCTAAACGGATGATATAAACCAAGGCAATTGTTGGAAGAGCCATCAAGAAGGTCAAAGCCCCTGTTGAAAAACTATCAATCCAAGTATTCTTGAAGCGAGCCATAGCTGAACCAAGTGGCACGGCAATCGCATAAGAAATCACCAAACCGATCAATCCAACAACAGCAGAGCTGGCAATCATTGAAGGATATTGGTAGTTACTTTCAGTAGCCGTATACGGATCATCTTTCCCATAGTTAGCTACTTCACGTGAATCAGCCTGACTAGGTGATTTGTAGGTTCTTGAGTAAATATTTACAGAAGAAGTTTTCTTACCTGTTGGGAATTGAACTTGAGATGTTTTTGTTTGCCCTTGTCCTTGAGTAATAACCTGTAAAACAGGGCTATTAGCATAGGTTGGATAAGAGTCACCTAAATTAATGTTCACAAAGTTTTGATGCACAAATGGGAACTGACTGTTGAAGTACAAGAGATATTTATGTTTAGTTCCTGAACCAACCAAGGACCATCCGATCGCTGGATCGTTTTCGAAACGAAGATAACGCTTCAAGTCTGGATTTTCAGGGTCTTGAATTTTATTTGTATGATCAATGTCAATCAAGTTAGCATAGAAGTGAAAAACACGTTCAAAAATTGGGATTTCACGAGTAGCGTAGAATTGGCCACTTTCAGTAAATTCTCCCAAGGTCCAACCATGACCAATTTGTTTGATGTATTTTTCATAGATAGCCTTGTTGGTATCATTGGCTTCAACTGTTACAGAAGCATCCATCTGGCTAGCTTTTTCTTGCAACTCTTTGGTATCGTAGTACTCGATATAGCCCATACGCTCATAAACAGTATTCTCATAGTTATCACGTTTATCAGCAGTTGTCGCAATCTTGTTATAGTTGGTATCCTGTTTGAAAATCAATTTTCGAGGAACCATTGTATAGATAATCGTGTAGGTCAAGGTTGTTACTAAGAAGATAGAAACCAAGGACCGCAAAACACGCATAAAAATATATTTTTTCATATCATTTCCTTTAAAAATCCCAAAAGAACCTTCTCCTCATGGAGAGAAAGTTCTATTGAAAATTATTTACTTCACATGACTTGCCAATTCTTTTTGAGCTTTCTCGTTTGACTCAGTCTTTTCTTTCAACCATTTTTCACGAGCTTTTTCATACTCTTCTTTGGTGATTGCTTTTTCACCAACTTCAGTGTACTTCAAGTATCCTGAATTTTCTCCTTTAAGGCCGGCTACTGAATATGAAGAGCTAAATGGTAGAACTTTTGAAACATATGAAACGGCTGTTTCTTTTGGAGAAGCCATTACTGGAATTGTCAAAGCATTGTCAGTCAACCAAGCTTGTGCTACTGCGTATTTTTCATAACGTTTTTGAACGTCTTGGTTTTCGCTGTTTGCGTCATCAAGTAATTTTCCATAGTCAGCTAAACCAAGTTTGCTTACTACTGATGCATCTGTGTTTTGGTCAATACCAAGGTAAAGACGAGTGCTTCCTCCCTTAAGGACGAATTGATCCAAGAAAGTAGAAGGATCTTGATAGTCAGGGTTCCATCCTAGCAAGGTATGGATATCCCAGTCTTGTTCTTTAGCTGTTGGAGCGCTAAATGAAATTGGTAAAGCTTCTGCTTGAGTCATTTGTTGTAAATCTACAACAACATTATCTGAACCCAATACTTTTTCAATTGATTGTTTCAATGATTGAACACGGTTTACAACCGCTGTTGATTCTTGGATAACCAAGGCATCCAAGTGGATTGGGAATTCAACACCTTCAGCTTGTAGACTTGATTTTGCTTTAGCAAAGACTTCTTTAGCTTTTTCTTCATTGTAAAGGCCATTTTGAGAATCTGCTAGAGACACGTTTGACCAAGTAGAAGAATTTGTCTTAGCCAAGCTATCTTGTACCAATTCACCAAATGTTTTCTTACCAACTTGAAGATTATATGGTGCAAATGTATTACGGATGGCTACTGCAGCTCCATCAGTACCATTTGTTTGAGCTGAATAAGAATTGCGATCGACAGCAAAGTTCAAGGCTTGACGGAATTCCTTGTTTAGCAATGCTTTCTGAGTAGATGTCTTTTGGGCATCACTTGTTTTGGCAGTGTGGTTATAAGTTGTACGGCCATAGTTCAAGCTGACAGTTGCAACACCCGCACCTGGTTCATTAAAGTAAATGTTATCTTTAAAGTCAGCTGCATATTTTTCATATGTAGAACTTGTAGGGAAGATACGAGCCTTGCTATATTGACCATCAGCAAAACCTTTAGCAATCACATCTTGGTCCTTACCATCCCAGAAAGTGAACTTAACGTTCTCAATTTTTACATTTTCTTTGTCCCAATAAGCGTCATTTTTAGCCATCTCGATAGATGATTTAGGAGTTACAGCCTTCAAGACAAATGGACCGTTATAAAGAATAGAGTTAGCATCGGTTGGGGCACCAAAACCTTCCCCTTTTGAAGTTAAGAATTCTTCATTAACCGGCATCAAAACACCACTAGTTGTCTTGTCATTCCAGAAAGTTTCTGGCTGGTTCAAGGTATATTCTAATGTTTGATCATCAAGCGCTTTTACTCCAACGGTTGAAAAATCGCTTGTTTCACCCTTGATATAGGCTTCTAATCCTTTAATAGAAGAGCTAACGATTGAAAGTCCTTTTGATTTTCCATCTACAGCATGTTTCAAACCAGTAACGAAGTCTTTAGCAGTGACAGGAGCGTACTCTTCTCCCTCTGCAGTTACCCATTTAGCATCCTTACGGATTTTATAAGTATAAGTCAAACCATCTTTTGAAACTGTCCATGATTCAGCAATAGAAGGAACCAGATTACCATATTTATCGTTAGCCAACAAACCATCTACAGCATTTGTTGTGACGAAAGATGTTGAATCGATATTGCTGACGATATAATCCAAGGTTTCTGGATCTGTTTGATAAACATATTGGTAATCTTTTGCTAGTTTAGCATTATTTGAACTAGTGTTTGAACACGCAGCTAGAACTCCTGACGCTAATAAGGTAGCTCCCGCTACAGCAAGCACTTGACTTTTTTTCATTTATTTACTCCTCTTATAAATAAAGTATAGGTTATCATCAATTATATCATAGATTTCAAGAAAAGTAAACGAATTTTCAGAATATTTAGGCTTATTGACACAAAAAATCTGAAAAAGCTATTGACTGAAAACCATTTTCAAGGTATAATAATAAACGTTAAGGCGGTATAGCCAAGTGGTAAGGCACGGCTCTGCAAAAGCTTGATCGTCGGTTCAAATCCGTCTACCGCCTTTCAATACCGAATTTATCGGATTTTATCAAGACAGAAAGCCCAATTTAAAGGGCTTTTTTCTTTTTCCTCGAATAAATACGTATAACTTTAAAAAACTTTTGGGGCAAGGTTGGGGCTGAGTTTTTCGAGGATACTATTCCCTTTTAAAACAACTGAAAAAAGCTTTGTCACTCATGATGACAAAAGCCTCTAATTTACTCTGTTTCTTCTTCTATTTCGACTTCTGTAATCTGGACTTTTACCTTGGTAACACGTCCATTTTTCACTTTATCATTGGTTAAGATAAGCTGTTTGTTTTGGCTGACTAATTCATAACTGAGTTTCTCAGTCGTTGGAATGGTCCCAACTCCTGTCAAATAATAACCAGCGATGGTATCAACGTCATCACTTTCCAGCTCAACATCAAAGTAGCTATTAAAATCATTGAGATTCATGGTACCTTGAACGATATAAGTATCTTCTCCGATTTGATGAACTTCGATTTCAGCCTTATCTGTTTCGTCATCGATTTCGCCAACGATTTCCTCTAAGAGGTCTTCTAGGGTCACCAAACCAGCCATCCCACCGTATTCATCTAGCAAGATTGCCATTTGTCTTTGGGTATTGCGCAATTCTTTTAACAAGTCATCCACAAAAATAGTTTCAGGAACAAAAAGTGGATCTTGTAAGATTTTCTTCCAAACAATATTGTCAAAACCCTCCACAAAGCCCGCCTTAAGGAGACTCTTGGTGTGAATGATGCCAATCACGTTATCCTTGTCTCCATCATAGACAGGGATACGAGAATAATTTTGTTTTAAAATACTTTGGATGATGGTTTGACTATCATCCTGAATATCGACCATAAAGGCATCCGTTCGAGGAACCATGACTTCTCTGGCCATCAGTTCATCTAGTGAAAAAATCCCTTGTAACATCTCAATTTCGTCAGCATCTAGTGTTTCTTCACTATTTGTCAGCATGTACTCAATTTCATCACGGGTCATTTTTTCATCAGCATCGTCAAAGGTCATCGGAGTCAAGCGACTCAAGAGATTGGTAGATGCAGATAAGAGCCAAACAAAGGGACTAACTAGTTTTCCCAGTCCAATAATAACTGGCGCTGTACGAATCGCCAAGGCATCCTTTAGATTAAGAGCGATTCTCTTAGGATACAATTCCCCAAAAACGATGGAAATATAAGTCAAAAATGCTAAAGACAGAAAACTTGCAACGGCATAAGCTGTTTCACCATTTCCAAGCCAAGATGCAATTTCTCGTCCCAGAGTGTCTGCCAAACTCGCCCCTGATAAGATCGTAATCAGGGTAATCCCTACTTGAATGGTTGATAAAAAGTGATTAGGATTTTCTAGTACCTTCAGCAGACGGATATAGCGTCTATCTCCTTCTTCTGCCTTTTGTTCAACCCGCGCACGGTTAAGTGAAACCATGGCCATTTCTGTGGCTGAGAAAAAGGCATTTAACACCGTCAAGATAAACAATAAAACTAATTGTAGCAACAAATTCTGACTACTTGGGTCTTCCATAGTTCTTCTCCTAAAATAGTATCTTATCCTTTATTATATCACAAAATATAGTCCAGTACATATTATTTTTTCTCAGTATCTATTCTAGTTCTACTTAAATTGTCCAAAAAATAACCCCTACATCCACAAGTGACATAGGAGTTTATCTTATCTTTTACTGAGTTACAGTTACTTCTCCAGTTCGGTAATCCAGTTGAAGTCCTTTTTGAACATTGGGAACTAGAACATTAAATTCCAATTCTCCGTCTGAAGACTTGGCTTCAATCTGTGAAGCTGAAGGAACTAAATCCTCGTTTGAAGCATAATAAAGAGTTACACGGTAACGGACACGCTTGTTTTTATCCAAGGCCTTACGCACCATGCTTTCATAGTAGTTTTGACCAGTCGAATCCTCGGCTTGAGCCTGATTTGCCCATGCTGTTTGAACAGCAATGTTTTTAGGATTGCTTGTCGAGGCATCAAAACCATCCAAACCACCGATTAAGGCATAGCCTAACAAGTGACCTCTATCGACCGCATGGGTATAAGTACCCTTTAGATTCTTAACCTGATGCCAGCCTGGAGGAGTCCATGAAGTCGAACCATTCCCAGTTTCTTCACGATTCTTGTACTGACGAGTAGCCTTAGACAAGAGGGCATTTGCTACGGTTGGCACTGTTTCCTTGCCCACTGTCTTTGTTTTATTATCAGCGTAGGGCTTACTTGAAACCTTGGCATCTAGATTTGTTTTATTGCCATTGACGATAAAAGCACCTGAGCCATTCCACTCCAGACTCCCTTTTATTTGGCTTTTGACTGCATCTGTTAAGACACTTTCTGCCAATTCTTGACTAGGAGCTTCAGACGCTTGTTTTTTCTGACTAAGCTTGGTTTTGGGACTATTAGCTGTCGGCTGCATCTGCTTGATATAATAGCTTCCCGCAGATAAAAGCAATAACACTAGCAGTCCGATTAGTGTCTGTCTTGTTTTTTTGTTCATATTTCTCCTTATCTTTATAAAAAGGCTGGTCTCCCAGCCTAATTTCCTGTAAATTTATGAATCAATTCCTGCCATTTTGCTGGAGACAGGATAGCCCATGGATCTTGACCCTTGCCCAAGATTCCATAACCTACCATTAAGCCGATTCCTAGGGCTAGGAGGCCTAAAATCAGTACCAGAATGACTAAAAGTAAACGCTTGACTACGTAGCTTGATTTCTTATTCATCTTCATCACTTGCCTCAATCCGCTGAATCTTAGCACCTAGCTGTGCCAACTTCTCATGGAAACGGTAGTAACCTCTATCCAAGTGAACCAATTTACCGACCACAGTTTCTCCTTGTGCTACCAAACCTGTCAAAATCAAGGCTGCGCTGGCACGAAGGTCAGTTGAAAGAACTTCTGCTCCCTGCAGAGGCTGTCCACCAACAATACGTGCCGTATCACGGATAATCTCAGAGTGCAAGCCCATGCGGCGCATTTCTTCTAAATGTTGGAAACGATTTTCGAAAACTGTCTCCACCATAGTTGATTCCCCTTTTGCAACGGTCATCAAGGCTGTAAATTGAGCCTGCATATCTGTTGGAAATCCTGGATGAGGCAAGGTTTTCACATGGACAGCTTTTAGATTTTCTAGTTGAGAGCGAACTCGAATTCCTTCAGTCTCCTCTGTCACTTCCACTCCCATTTCAAGCAATTTGGCAATCAAGGGACGGTTATGCTCCCAAACAGCATCTTTAATCAAGACATCACCACCAGTCATGGCAGCAGCCACCATAAAGGTTCCAGCTTCGATACGGTCTTGGACCACATTGTGATTCGTACCGTGAAGTTTCTCAACACCAGTAATGGTAATGGTCTCTGTACCAGCCCCTTTGACCTTGGCTCCCATTTCATTTAGGAGAATGGCTAGGTCCACAATCTCAGGCTCACGCGCAGCATTTTCAATCACTGTCACCCCATCAGCCAGAGTCGCTGCCATCATCAAGTTCTGCGTTGCACCAACACTTGGGAAGTCCATATAGATATGGGCCCCATGTAAGCGATCAGCCTTGGCTTCGATATACCCAGCTGTCTGACTAATCTTAGCCCCCATAGCTTCTAGACCCTTCAAATGAAGATCAATAGGACGGCTACCAATCGTACAACCACCTGGCATGGATACCTTAGCATGACCTACACGGGCTAGGATTGGCCCCAAGACAACGATAGATGCACGCATCTTGCTGACATACTTGTAAGGAGCTTCCTCTGTGATATCGCCAGTCGCATCCACCTCGACAAGATGAGCTTCCTCATCAAAATCCACCTTGGCATTTAAACCGCGAACCACCTGATTCATAGTGAAAACATCTGACAAGATAGGAACATTCTGCAAGACGGTCTTCCCTTCACTTGCTAGAATAGTCGCTGCCAACAAGGGCAAGACTGCATTCTTTGCTCCTTCAATCGTAACACTTCCTACCAGACGATTATCGCCACCTTGAACCACAATTTTTTCCATACTTACTTCCTTTACATTTGATTTTATAATAATCCTCTAAGCGCTTCTTGCCACAACTGATATAGGCTGATAAAGAAAGAACTCATGATGTAACCCATGACAATACTGAAAAAGGCTACTAGTAAACGAACTTTTCCTGTATTCTCAGCTGTCACTTTTAAAACCTTTTCCCATCTAACAAGATTCTTTAAAAGGTAAAAACTCACATAAATAAAGAGCATGTGACTGCTTAGAGTGAATAATAATTGAACCATTTGACTATTATACCATCTTCTCTGTTTGTGCGCTAGTTTGGAAACTTCCCTTAAAAACTAGGGATTGTTTTTCAAGTAATCAATTGCATCTTGTAGGGTTTTAACAGGCACGATTTTCATATCTGTCTTGATTGTTTTAGCTGCTTCTAGGGCTGTTTGGTAGTTGTTTTTAGCATCAGGATGTGCTTTCTTTTCTTCTTCGCTAACAGGGTTATCAGGAGCAAAGAAAATAGCAGCACCTTCTCTAGCCGAAGCTACAACTTTTTTATCAATACCTCCAATATCCCCCACATTACCATCACGGTCAATGGTTCCTGTACCGGCAACAATGCGGCCATTACGAAGGCCTGGGTCAGCTATTTGGGTATAGATGGCCAGACTAAACATGAGACCTGCACTTGGACCACCGATACCAGCTGTTGAAAAGCGAATTGGGACATCACTGGTTACTTCTGTACGGTCAATCAAGCCGATTCCAATTCCATTTTTGCCATTTTCCAAGGTGATAATCTTACCTTCTGCAGACTTGGTTTGCCCATCCTCTTCATAGGTGACCTTGACGGAGTCCCCTAATTTTTGAGAATTGACATAATCAATCAAATCTTTGGAACTGTCGAAGGTCTGATCATTGACTGCTGTGACCGTATCAGAGATGTTGAGAATCCCTTTAAAGGTCGAATTATCTGTCACAGTCAAAACATAAACCCCAAGATATTTTAGTTCAATATCCTTACCTGCCGTTTTTAGCCCTTGATATTTTGCCATATTTTGCGATGTTTGCATGTAGAATTGATTGATCCGCATAAATTCAACATCAGAAGAGCCACCTGTAGTCTCTTGGGCACTACGAATATCTGTAAAAGGCGTCAACCAAGCATAAATCATATGGGCTAAAGTAGCGTGCTGGACACCAACCGTAACGAATTGATAGGCACCAGCTTCCTTATCTTCTGTGTCATTGACTTTAAGGACTTGGCGAATATCTTCCGAACCACCTGGAACTTCTATATAGTAGGGCAAGGGCACTACAAATGCCAAGAAGGTCACAATCAAGGCCGCAATGACATATAAGGGCCATCTAATCTTTTTTTCATTTCTTATTTCCTCCAAAATACTCTCAGGAACATAGCAGGCAACATCCTGACCAAACTTCAATAGCTCTCTAATACCGGATGAACTGAGATAGAGATGTTCAGGTCGGCTATGTAAATAAATGGTCTCTATATCAGGAGACAGCTGATGGTTGTAGTAATCAAAACTGGCTTCATATTGCAAATCCGCTGCATTCCTCAAACCACGCACTAGACAAGTAGCCCCCAGTCTTTTTGCGACATCAACCACCAATTCATCATGAGAAGACACGACTGCAACATTTTCCAAATGTTTCAAAGCCGTTTCTAGCCCTCGTTTACGATTTTCGATAGGGAGAAATCCTTGTTTGTGGGGATTAAAAAAAATACCGACATAGAGCTTATCAAAGAGTCTGCTTGCCCGTTCAATAATATCCAGATGCCCATTTGTCATCGGATCAAATGAGCCTGTGAATAAGCCAATCTTATCTGACATAGACTGTCACCTTACTAATTCCATAAATCTTTTCCTTCCAGATACCCAGGCAGGCAATTTCTTCTGGAAGTTCAACGGCCTTATCCGTCTCACACACGACCATGACATCTTCAGAAAAAAGCGATCTCTCAGCCATTTTTTCAATATCTGCTACAATTTGTTCCTTGGCATAAGGAGGGTCTAAGAAGATGAGATCAAATTCCCCAGATACCTGTTCCAATGCTCTTTCTGCATCCATCTTGAGGAGTTGAAATTTTCCAACTTCCTTGGTCATCCGAATATTTTCAGCCACGATAGCCTGAGCCTTACGGTCTCGTTCCACCAAAACAGCGCTGGACATGCCACGAGAGACTGCCTCGATAGATAAACCACCACTACCTGCATAAAGGTCCAAGACTCGTCCCCCTTCAAAGTAGGGACCAATCATGTTAAAAATAGCTCCCCTAACCTTATCTGAAGTAGGTCTTGTCGTCTTGCCTTCTAGTGTCTTGAGGGGACGTCCCCCATAGATTCCTGATACGATTTTCATACCGTTTATTATACCAAATTATGGGCGAAAAGAGAAAGAAAACCGAACCTTGCGGTTCGATTCTCTATAAAATATTTTCGTAAGTATCGCGGACTTCTTGAGGCCAAACACTTGTTTGCACTTCTCCGATATGTTTCTTGCGAAGTAAGAACATGGCCATCCGAGATTGTCCAATTCCTCCACCGATTGTCAATGGGAATAGGCCATTCAACAAAGCCTTGTGCCATTCCAATTCCAAGCGTTCCTCATCACCGGTGATTTCTACCTGACGGCGAAGAGTTTCTTCATCTACACGAATCCCCATAGAAGACAACTCAAAGGCTCCACCCAGAGACTCATTCCAAACAAGAATATCGCCATTCAGACCCTTGTAGCCATTCTCAGACTCGCTTGTCCAGTCATCATAGTCTGGTGCACGTCCATCGTGCGGTTTACCGTCTGGTAATTCCCCACCGATACCAATCAAAAAGACGGCTCCAAATTCTTTACAAATAGCATTTTCACGTTCTTTCGGTGTCAAGTCTGGGTAGCGTTCTACCAACTCTTCTGTATGGATGAAAGTGATTTGTTTTGGCAAGATGGATTCGATATCATAGCGGGCTTCAACAGCTAGCTCCGTAAGGCGAATGGCCTTGTAAATTTTCTCAACTGTTTCTTTTAAATAAGCGATGTTACGCTTACCATTTGGAATGACTTTTTCCCAATCCCACTGGTCAACATAAACAGAATGAGTCGCATCCAGCGAATCTTCGTCTGGACGAAGGGCCTTCATGTGGACGAAAAGACCTTCACCCTCACCGAAACCAAAACGAGCCAAGGTATGGCGTTTCCATTTAGCAAGTGAATGTACCACTTCATAAGTAGCATCAGGGATTTGGAGAACCTTAACCGATACGGCGTTCTCCACACCTGATAAGTTGTCCTGCATCCCGTCGCCGACCCTGCTCAAGATAGGACCTTGAACTTCGACAACTTCTAACTTATCTTTCAAATACTGGGTAAAAGTGTTTTTGACAAAGGAAATCTCTTCTTGTTGATGGATAAAACTTTTCTTCATAAACTACTCCTCAAAAAATTAATTAAAAGCATTATACACCTATTTTCAAGAAAAGGAAAGAGAAATTTTAAAAAAATCAGTGTCACTCAAAACACTGATTTCATAGACCTTCTAGTCATTACGACCAAAAATACGTAGAATACTTAGGAAGAGATTGATAAAATCAAGATAGATACTGAGAGCCATTGACACAACCCAACCTGTCGCTACACGGCCTTGTGATTGTTCATAAGCGAGACGAATCCTTTGGTTGTCCCAAGCAATCAACCCTGAGAAAACCAAAACCATGGCTACGCTAATCATATAATCAAAGAAACCGCTAGCCAAGAAAATATTAACTACCATGGCAATCAGCAAACCGATGAGAGCTGCCATCATAGCCCGACCAAGACCACTCAAATCTTTTTTAGTGAACATACCAACTGCCGCCATGACAAAGAAGAGAAGGGCGCTCGACACAAAGGCGGATAAAACTGTACCCGGAGTATAGAAGGCCACCACAAAACTAAGGGTAAAGCCGTTTAATACTGAGTAAAGTAAAAATACTGGAAGAGCCGCTGGACTATTCTTTGAAGCCATACTGCTGGCAACGAAAACCAAGGCCAACTCCGCAAAAGTAGCAATGGTCAACCAGAGACGCCCCTGCATCAAAAAGTAAACCAACTGAGACTGAAAGACCGTCAACATAAGGCCTGATACCAAAGCGGATAGTGCAATCCCCAGACCAACAAAGGCATAAACCTTAGCGTAAAATTGATTGAGACCTGCGCGGTCATGAATAATAGTGTGATTCATCTTTTCTCCTTTTCTATGAACATCTTTCCTTGATTATAACAAAGAAAGTTAAAATTAGCTTAAATGGAAAATCAAGATACCTGCTGCAACGGCAACATTCAGACTCTCTGCCTGCCCCTTCATGCTAATATGGACTAACTGGTCTGCACTTTCAGCCATGAGGGGACTAATTCCTTGACCCTCATTTCCCATAACTAGTACAAAATTTTCTATAGAAGGCAGTTCTCTGTAATCAACAGAATCTTTAGATAGGGTTGTTGCCAGCACTGAGATACCTGCCTCTTTGGTTCCCTTAAGAAGCGCTTGACTCGACATCCGGTAAATAGGCAGATGAAAATGACTGCCTTGCATCGAACGTAAGGTCTTGAGACTGTAGATATCTGCCGACTTATCTGAAACAATCACTCCAGTAAAACCTGCTGCATCCGCAGTCCGAATGATAGTTCCCACATTACCAGGATCTTGCACATCTTCCAAAAACAAGAACTTGCCCTGACTAAAGTCAGCTTGCCCTACTTCTTCTTTTTGAACTACCGCAACAATGCCTTGTGGAGTCTGAGAATCCGCCAAATCTAGCAAAATATCCTCTGACACCCAGACAGTTTGCGGAAACGAGGCTAACTGATCTCGGTAATTTTCTAGAGCAAAGATTTTTTCAATCGTCACTCCAGCTTGAACAGCTTCTTCAAACAAGTGCCAGCCTTCAATCAAGTAGGCTGTCTTTCGGTATTTTTTTGGTGTAATTTCTTGGCATTTTTTACCACAGAATTGGCTTTTGAGGTTATAATAGTCATAGAAATATTATAACACAATCAAAGGGGTTTGGTATGCAAAAGGTTAGAATGATTGCCCAAGGTAGGGTGCAAGGAGTCGGCTTTCGTTGGGGTGTTTACAGCTTGGCACTTGAAATTGGTGGCATCACAGGTCGGGTATGGAATAATGACGATGGCACAGTGGAAATATTAGCCCAAGCAGACTCATCTGCTATCATGGCAAAATTTATCCAAGAAATCCGAAAAGGACCCACACCTTTTTCAAAAGTCAGTTACTTAGATGTCAAACTGAGTAACTTTCCTCCCTACCCTGACTTTAAAATCGCAAATTAGGTCTCTAGAACTATTGTATATTTTGTAAAAAAACAGTAGAATAGAAAGGTATAATTTTTAAAGAAGGAATAAAAACAGTGAAATCTATTAAACGTTTTGCACTCTCGGCTATGGGAGTGGCTATGTTGCTTGTCTTGACTGGCTGTGTTAGCGTCGATAAAGCCACAGGAAAGCCAATAGGATTTATTTGGAATACGATCGGAGCGCCTATGGCTGAAGCTATCAAGTACTTCGCTACTGATAAAGGTCTAGGCTTCGGTGTCGCTATCATCATCGTAACCATTATCGTGCGCTTGATTATCTTGCCACTTGGTATCTACCAATCATGGAAGGCAACGCTTCACTCTGAAAAGATGAATGCCCTCAAGCACGTCCTTGAGCCACACCAAACACGTCTCAAGGAAGCAACAACTCAAGAAGAAAAACTCGAAGCCCAACAAGCTCTCTTTGCCGCTCAAAAAGAACACGGCATCAGCATGTTTGGTGGTGTAGGATGTTTCCCTATCCTCCTTCAAATGCCTTTCTTCTCTGCAATTTACTTTGCTGCCCAACATACTGAAGGTGTTGCTCAAGCAAGCTACCTAGGCATTCCTCTAGGCTCTCCAAGTATGATTTTGGTTGCCTGCGCAGGTGTCCTTTACTATCTTCAATCGCTCCTTTCACTTCACGGAGTAGAAGATGAAACGCAAAGAGAACAAATCAAGAAAATGGCTTACGTGAGCCCAATCACGATTGTTGTCTTCTCCCTCATTTCACCAGCCAGTGTCACACTTTACTGGGTTGTCGGTGGTTTCATGATGATTCTCCAACAGTTTATCGTCAACTATATCGTTCGTCCAAAACTTCGCAAAAAAGTCCGTGAAGAACTGGCGAAGAACCCACCAAAAGCAAGTGCTTTCTCTAAACCAAGTGGACGAAAAGACGTTACCCCTGAACAACCAACTGTTATCACAAGCAAGAAAAAACACAAAAATCGCAACGCTGGAAAACAACGTTCGAGATAAAGCTACGTAAATTATCCAATAATTAAAAAACGAATGAATGATAAATAGTTTTCATCAACTAGATATCATCATTCGTTTTTATTATCTACCGTTACATCTTATACTAGTCAAAAAAGTTAAATAGTTTAAAGGCTCACATATAAAAACTATTCAATCATAAATTAACAAGTAAATCACTATGATTTAATACACTTCACAGTTATTAAAACTTCTGCTCCCGCGTCTCTATTTCTAAGCTCAACTCGGCCTTTGTGTAGTTTTGCAACTCTACATACAAAACTAAGTCCAATACCATAATGTTGCTCTTTATACGATCTAGCTTTATCCATACGATAAAAGAGCTTCCCAAAATGAGTTAAAACTTCCTCTGGAAATTCCGAACCATTATTCCATATACCTATTTTCAATTCCTTCCCCTCTTGCTCTACCCTAATGTTAATTTTAGGATTCTGTTTATCGGCGTATTCCAGAGCATTTGTTAAAATATTTTGTATTGCACGAATCAGAAGAGATGGATTTATATAATAGTTTTCAGTTCCGTTCACATTTTGTTCAAAAGAAAACTTCATCTGATTTTTTATCAAAAAAGAGACTTCTTTCTCTAATTCATTTATAAAATCTGAAGAGGAATACTCCGTCCAACCTGTCTCATCATCATAATAGGTTTTAGAATAGTGAATCAATTGATTGAAATAATCTAGTAACTGTTGACTAGCTCTTTCTATATCTGCTAAGCATTCTTGAGATTGGTCGTTTTCAGTTATCGCCTGCAAGAATTCTACATTTCCCCTAATAATGGTTAAGGGTGTCTTTAAATCATGAGAAGCTGCTGAAACCTGAAACATCAAATCTTCTTTCTGCTGTTTCTCATCAACTATTAATTGTCGAATTCTATCTTGCATCACAATAATCCGATTTCCTGTCTCACGAAATTCTTTAACCGTTAAACTTTCTGTACATTCCCTCTTCACCCACATACTATTTTCATAAATCAAAGTCATTTCATAACTCAGTTTTTTCAACAATTTTCCAATGTGATAACTTATTAGAATAATCAATAAAACACAAATATATATCCATGATGACACATTGAAAAAAATTGATAGAACACCACTATTGTTTAAAGGTTTCCCGTCTTCATTTATTTGTATAGATACTGAAGCTAAGGGAATAAGATAGGCCATTAGTAAGCCAAGACTAAACTGCCAAATAATTCTCCAATAGGTTTCTCGAATTAATTGTCTAAAACTTTTGATTCTACCCATTGATATCCTCCACCGTATAAGGTTTTAATTGGATTTAATTGATAAGGTTTCAGCTTTTGACGAATTTGATAAATGTACTCTGAAACCGAACGTAAAAGCGCTTCTGAACTTTGTGGATATAGATAATTATAAATTTCCTCAATAGAATATATTTTACTTGGGTTGCTTGCCAAAAGATTCACTATGTCAAATTCCCTCCTTGTCAGAGCAATCTTATCATCGTTTACAAATAGTTCCTTACTATCCGTATATAGTATAAGCTTCCCAATCTTTATTTGATGAACATTTCCTTTAGTCCGTTCTTCACGACGCAAGTGCATTTTAACACGTGCTAAAAGTTCTTGCATACTAAAGGGCTTCATAATATAATCATCAGCACCTGCATTGATTCCAGCTACTAAGTCTTCATCCATATCCTTGGCAGTTATAAAACAGATAGGAACAGTTATCTGCTCGCGAATCATCTGACAGATTTCTAAACCACTAACAGGCATCATAATATCTAATAAAATCAAGTCAAATCCTGTAAAATCACAAAGATCAATCTCTTCTACCTTATTTCGTATGACTACTTCATATTTTTCATATTCTAGTACTTTTTTTATTAGGCGAAGAATAGCAAGATCATCATCTACCACCAAAATTTTATAAGCCATAACTCGCCCTCCTAACTATATTATAGCACTAACCGAGAAAAAGACAGGACATCCCCTGTCTTTAGCCTACATTTTTTCCTATAAGTATCAATGTAGCAAATACAAAAACAATTAATAACCAAACTATTTGTATCCCTAAGCCTTGCCACACTGGATAATAAAGAGACAATGGATAGGTATAAAAACAATTCATACTAGTTAGTAATGGTAAATTTCTAAAAAAAGAACTGAATTGTAGTAACATTTGTCCCAACCCCAATAAAAGGGATAAACTGATTCCCAGAATTAAGATAAAAGACTGGGAAATAAATACAAAAATACCATTTAAAAGAGAGAAGGTTAGAATAGAAATACAAGCTGGAAATAGAATTGTTAGAACATGTTTAATATTACTCAAAAGATTGATATTGTAGTATCCTTGCGCGATTAGTATGCATAATGATATTACAGCAACCAATAATACAATTTCCATACATAATACAATAGCTAGTTTACAGATTATAAATTTCAAACGATTTGGACATGTAAGAAAACTGGTACGAAGGCTAGAACCTGTAAATTCTTGACCTATAAATAGAACCGCTAGACTAACGAAACCTGCCTGTCCTAAATAGAGACTTTGCAGTAGCTGTTCCAAAACAAACTGTAGAGTCAACTGGTCTGGCTTACTATTTAAAAAAACAACCATCGCCGGAACACACAGTAATAGAGCACCTATAATCAACCAGTGCCAAGGATTCATAGTAAACTTGAGATACTCACTTTTAAGTTGCTCTTTCAACTTATTCACCTCCTCCAATATCTGACTTAAGTAAGCGGTAAATTGCTAAAGCCAAGAATGAGAAGTTCCAACAAAGTAAAAATAAAATATGTTGTAAACTATTATGTTCTAAAATTTGAGGAGATGTAGCAATCAATCCTTGCCCCAATGCAACTGGAAGAAATTTTGCAACCGATATATAGTTTGCTAAGAATGTTCCTAAATTGTAGACTTGGGGAAGCAAAAATAATAGAGGAACAATGGCTGTTTTAAATGTCAAAGCCATAATATAGGCTAGAAGTCCCAACAAAGTCCAAGCTATACTGGCTAAAAATATATAGAACCAAACTGTTCCATTTAGTGAAAAAAGCAATAAGCCATCTTGTCCTAAAACATAATGTGTCATGTTAATCGTAAGGAATATTGATAGAAAGGAAATGAAAAAAGAAAATACAAGCCAAACTAATGTTTTTGAAACTAGGAAAGTACCTCGATTTGTAATAGAGAGGAGGCTTGTACGAATAGCAGAGCATGTATACTCCTCGGCTCCGTAAATTGAGCCTAGGATAATCATAATAAAAACACCAAATAAAGTGACATCAAAACCTAAAAATTCAATAGGAGGTATAGCTTCTGCTAATTCTGGATTTGTCTCTGTTGTAGCATGAATACCAACTGAAACAATTTGAGAAGCACCAATATTTGCTAAAAACGTTTGAAATACCAGTATCAAGAATAGTACAACATGAGTAGCTCTCCTATAAAGCAATTTCAATATTTCAGAATGAAGAGAGTAAATAAGTGCCATGTCACTTTCCTCCCTCTGTCAAACTAAAGAAAACTTCTTCTAGTGAAGAAAGATTTTTCATCACTTCTTGTAAAGTGCCTTTTATAAGAACTTTTCCTTTATTTATGATAACTACGTCATCTGTTACTGCTTCCACTTCCGATAATATATGAGATGATAGCAAGACTGTCTTTCCTTCTTGAGCTTGTTTTTTTATAAACTCTCTAAACCACCGAATTCCTCTTGGATCCAACCCATTAGTCGGTTCATCCAATATCAGATATTGAGGATTTCCTAATAGAGCTGTTGCAATTCCCAAGCGTTGTCCTTCTCCTAATGATAATTTCCCAATTTTAGATTTTTTCTTATGGCTAATATCCACCATATCCAAGACTTGCTCAATTCGCTGACTGGATATCCCATTACTAGCAGCAACAATTTTCAAATGTTGATAAACAGTCCGATCATCAGGAGCACCTACACTGTCAAATGAAGCTCCTACAGTCTTTAGAGGAAATTTTAATTCCTTATAAGTTTGATCTCCAATTTTGGTAAGACCAGATGTTGCTTTGTCTAATCCTAATAAAATACGTAAGGTTGAACTTTTTCCAGCTCCATTTGGACCCAGAAAAGCAGTCACTCTACCTGCTTTTGCTTCAAAAGAAATATCTTTTAAAATTTGAATTTGTCCATATGACTTACATAAATTTTTAAGGGCAATACTTTGTTCCATGATGTTCTCCCTATTCTATTTAATATTTCTAAAAGTAACTATATCTTACACATTCATTTTCGGATTTTTTTCAGAATTTAGAGAGTAAAAAAGATTTAATACTCAATGAAAATCAAAGAGCAAACTAGGAAGCTAGCCGCAGGTTGTTCAAAGCACTGCTTTGAGGTTGCAGATAAAGCTGACGTGGTTTGAAAAGATTTTCGAAGAGTATAAAATTTTGTTTCATTTAATTATCTAGATTTGTGTAAACTTAAAAGCCCGATGTTTCCATCAGGCTTCTTTTTTATCCATGTACACGTTTCATATAGTCTTGGTAACTTTCGGTATCCATGAGTTTTTTAGCATTCTTGACGCGGTCTGCTGTTGGCGGTTTAACCCCTTCGAGTGAATAAGGAATTCCCAATTCACGCCATTTGAACTCACCCATGGTGTGATAAGGTAGAATTTCAAACTTATCAACATTTTTGAGGGTCTTGACGAACTTACCAAGTTCAATCAAGTCATCATCTCTATCTGTCAATCCTGGAACTAGCACGTGGCGAATCCAGACAGGTTTTCCAATATCTGATAGATACTGGGCACAAGACAAGATATTTTTATTGGTTTGGCTAGTGACAATCTTATGCTGTTCTTCGTTGATTTCCTTGATATCCAAGAGGACCAAGTCAGTGACAGCCATGAGTTTGTCAAACTTCTCAAGGTAACGTGGTTTATTACGGAAAGGAAGGGCACAGGTGTCCAAGGTACAGTGGATTCCTTGTTCCTTGGCCTTGGTAAAGAGGGCAATCAGGAAATCAATCTGCAAGAGGGCTTCTCCTCCACTGACTGTAATACCGCCCTTATTTCCCCAGAAACCACGGTAGCGCAAGGCCTCTGTCAAGACATCATCTACCGTCCGTTCACGTGACTTATTGGACTCCATAGCCCAAGTGTCTGGGTTGTGGCAATACTGGCAACGCATGTGACAGCCCTGCAAAAAGACAATAAAGCGAATACCAGGGCCATCTACCGCCCCAAAACTTTCTGTCGAATGCACCATTCCTGTCACTTGTCCATAATCAATTGTTTCTTCAGACATATCGTTACCTTCCTTGAAAACGTTTTATAGTTTTATTATATCACGACTTGAAGGAAAAACAAGATTTTTGCCTATTTTTTAGAAAGCAATCTGTTTTTCAATTTCATTTTCAATGAATTATCATTTTATTCTTCAAAATCAAAGCCATACAAGGTTGCAAAGTAGTCCTCAGGGCGCTCTTCACGGCGGATTTGGCGGGCTTTACCTTCTTCGGTATAGAGGATTTCCGCAGAACGAAGTTTGGCGTTGTACTGGTAGCCCATTGAAAAACCGTGAGCACCTGTATCATGAATTACCAGCAAATCACCGATTTCTGTATGAGGCAGTTCGCGATTCACTGCAAATTTATCATTGTTTTCACAGAGTGAACCAACCACATCTACCACTTCAGCTGGTCCATCTGGATGGGTCACGTTAGTAATATGATGGTAAGCTCCGTACATAGCTGGACGCATGAGGTTGACTGCTGATGCATCCACACCTAGATAGGTACGGTAGGTTTTCTTCTTATGGGTAACTCTTGTGACCAAAGCACCGTGAGGTGCCAACATAAAGCGACCCAACTCAGTAAAAATCTTAACCTGCCCAAGACCTGCTGGCGTAAGGACCTCTTCATACACCTTACGAACTCCCTCACCAATCAAGGCAATATCATTTGACTCCTGGTCTGGACGATAGTTGACACCAATACCGCCAGAAAGATTGATAAAGTCTAGCGAAATGCCCAACTTTTCCTTGATTTCAACAGCCAATTCAAAAAGCTGACGAGCCAACTCTGGATAATAGAGATGGGTCACGGTATTGGACGCTAGGAAGGAGTGAATCCCAAAAGTCTTAGCTCCTTTTTCCTTCAAGATAGCAAAAGCTTCAAAGAGCTGGTCTTTGGTCATGCCAAACTTGGCTTCTCCAGGATTGTCCATAATATCTGTTCCTAGCTCAAAAACACCTCCAGGATTGTAACGACATGAGATGATTTCTGGAATGCCTGCTGCTCGCTCCAGATGTTCAATATCTTCATAGGCATCCAAGTTAATGGTCGCACCTAATTCATGGGCATAGGCATATTCCTTATCTGGCGTGTTGTTTGAAGAGAACATGATCTCAGAACCAGGGAAATTCAGTTTATGACTCATCAAAAGTTCTACATAACTAGAGCAGTCCACACCGCAACCTTCCTCTTGGAGAATTTTTAAAATAGCTGGTGTTGGAGTAGCCTTAACTGCAAAATATTCCTTAAATCCCTTGTTCCACGAAAAGGCTTGGTTGACGGCTCTTGCCTTCTCACGAATTCCCTTCTCATCATACAAGTGAAAGGGAGTTGGGAACTCAGCAGCAATCTTTTCTAAGTCTTCTTTATTGATAAATGGTGTTTTCATAAGCTTCCTTCTATTCTATTTGCAAAGAAAGGCTGGGACAATCGTTCCAACCTTTAGTTCTATCTCTTATTTATCTTCGTCAAAGATATTGCCAACCTCAACATCGATGGCTTGGTTCTTGACATCAATATTGGTTACCTTCAAGAGTGACTTGTAGTCAAACTGCTTTTCACGTTCTTCTTGAGCATTGTCCGCAAAGACCGCTACACCTGCCAATTCTGAATCAAACTCACGCAAGAGACTGATCATCCCATTGACCGTTCCACCACCTTTCAAGAAGTCATCCACAATCAAGACACGGCTGCCTGCCTTAAGACTACGTTTTGAAAGGAACATTTTCTCAATGCGGTCACCACTTGAACCTGATACATAGTTGACGCTGACAGTTGAACCTTCGGTAATTTTCAGGTCACGGCGCACAATAACAAAAGGAACATTGAGGACATTGGCAACTGCATTTGCAAGTGGAACACCCTTAGTCGCTACGGTCATAACCGCATCAATTTTTTGGTCCATAAAGCTCTTGGCAATAATGCGACCAATATTTTTCAAGATAGCTGGTGTGCTAAGCAAATCAGACAGGTAGATATAACCACCTGGCAAGATACGGTCACTTTCTGACAACTTGGCACGCAAGTCTTCAACCATTTCCTTAGCATCCTGACTCGAAATAGACGGTGTAAAGATCACACCTCCGCCAGCCCCAGTTACAGTCTGAATGTGACCAATTTCGATTTCCTCAAAGGCGCGTTTGATAATCACGATATCTTCTGAGATGGATGATTTAGCAGATTCATACTTTTCAGCAAAAGTATTGAGACTAGTTAGTTTATAAGGATTATTAATCAAATAGTTGGAAATGACAACCATCCGATCACTTCTTCTTAATTTCATTTCTATTTCCTATTCCATTTTTATTCAAAAAATCAAAAAGCAAACTAGAAAGCTGGTCGCTGGCGATTCAAAACACTGTTTTGAGATTGTCGATAGAACTGACAAGGTCTGTAATATAACTACATATATACATACGACAAGGCGATGCTACCCTAGTTTGAAGAGATTTTCGAAGAGTATTAATTTTTATCTTTTACTTATTATACCATATTCACATAAAAAAACGAACATTCTTGTCCTAAAAAATGCTCATTTTTCTTAAATTATTAATCTAAATCTGGTTTATAGAAGGAACGATTGTCCATAGCGAAGATTTTATTGGTCATCTCTCCTTTCTCCACCAAAGCAAGAGCTGTTGACATCATCATCATGCTAGCATCCAGATTGTCAATCATATGGATAATCTCTGCTTCCATAATGCGTGGACGGACTGGACTTCCATACTCAAGTAAGCCGTGGTGACTAAGGATGACGTGACGAAGCAGAACGACTTCTTCCTTGGTATCATCGATGCCGAGTTCCATCACTGTCTTGGTAATTTCGCTATCAATCAGAGCGATATGTCCAAGAAGATTACCTCGCACTGTGTACTCGGTCTGATCTGGTCCCGTCAACTCGATGACCTTAGCCAAGTCATGCAACATAATCCCAGCATAGAGCAGACTCTTATTGAGCTGAGGATAGACCTCGCTAATAGCATCAGCCAAACGCACCATGGTCGCCGTATGATAAGCCAAGCCTGTTTCAAAGGCATGGTGGTTGGTCTTAGCAGCTGGATAAGAGTAGAATTCCTTGTCGTACTTGGTGTAGAGATTTCGGACAATTCGCTGCCAAACAGGATTTTCAATTTTAAAAATCATTTGCGACATGTAATCACGGATTTCCTTAACATCAACTGGTGACTTGACCTTGAAATCAGCTGGGTCATTGGGTTCACCAGGTTGAGGCAGGCGGAGAGTAATTTGGTTAACCTGAGGGGTGTTGTTATAAACTTCTCGGCGCCCTTTCATGTGGACAACCTTACCTGCGGTAAAGGCCTCAATGTTATGAGGTTGGGCATCCCAGAGCTTCCCATCAATCTCGCCACTATCATCTTGGAAGGTAAAGGCTAGGTAGTTTTTCCCAGCTCGAGTTTGCCTCAGGTCAGCTGATTTGATTAGGTAAAATCCTTCAAACAGCTCATCTTTTTTCATGTGACTAATCTTCATATTCTTCCTCATTTTCTTGGAAATGGAGTAGATCAAGCGTAGGCTCACCTTCTGATAACTCAATGTGACGGAGCGTCCGCTCGATAGCTGTGGTGCGACGATTTAATAATTCATCAATATTGCCAGTGGCATGTTGGAGATGTTTTTGTGCCTTAACCAAAATTCCTCCGAACTTGCCAAACTCAGTCTTGACGCTGGCAAGCGTTTTGCTAATATGGTCAGCACTCTTTTGGATATTGAGAGTTTTGAAACCAACTGATAGGGAATTGAGGAGAGCTGACAGGGTACTTGGACCTGCGACAATAATCTGCTCCTCCCGTCTCAAATCATCAAAGAAGACAGGATTGCGGACAATTTCTGAGTAGAGACCTTCTGTCGGAACAAATAAAACTCCAAAATTGGTCGTCCGAGGCGGTGCTATGTACTTGTTCCTAATATCCTTAGCAAAACGCTTGACACTTGCTAGGAGTGACTTACGACAGCGTTCGATTTCGTCCTTGTCACCTGCTTCATAGGCTTCTTCTAAGCGGTAATAATCTGCCAGTGGAAACTTGGAGTCAATTGGTAGGTAGACGTATTCCTGGTCTCTTTGTCCGGGCAACTTGATGGCATACTCCACTCGTTCACTGGAGTTTTCAACCGTTGCAAATTCTCGTTCATACTGGGCAGGGGTCATGATATCCTCGATGATTTGCCCCAGTTGCAATTCTCCCAGAATCCCTCGCGTTTTGGTTCCTGAGAGAACCTTGTTGAGAGCTCCGACATCGCGGGCAACAGTCTGCATTTCTCCAAGGCCACGATTGACCGACTCCAGTTGTTTGGAAACTGTCTCAAAGGAAGCCTGCAAGCGCGTCTGCAAGGTCTTTTCCAACTTTTCCTCGACCGTTTGGCGCATTTGCTCCAAACGTTGCTCATTGGATTCCTGCAGGGCTTGGAGACGTTGGTCGGTCTTGTCTCTGGTTTGGAGGAGATTCTCAGTCATTTCTTGACGAACTTGCGTCAGACCTTGGTGCAACTCGATTCGCACTTCCTGCAAACGGTCACTGACAGCCACTTCCAAATCTTTTTGATCTAGCTGGCTGGCTTGCCTGGCTTGTTCAAAACGATAATCCAACTGGTCTGACAAGTGATCTGCCTGATCCTCCAAGCTCTTACTGAGATGTTTTTCCTGCTTATCCTGTCTTTGCCAAATCAGAAAGAGGCCAGCTAGGTTGGCAATCAATAATAGAACAAGTAAACTTTCCATTCTACCTCCTGTCCTTACTATGTAGCACGACCACATAGCCATCTGGGCAAGTCACCGACACTTCCCTATCTATATATTCGTTAGAAGCGTACACTTTTTTAAAGAAAAAATTTTCCTCTGTCAACTCATACTTGGCTCCGAGAATGGTCAGCTGACTATCCCGAACTGGCATAAAAGCTAGATAGTCATAGTCTAAACGAGGTTCTAGCTGACTGGTTCCTTCTGGACAATAGGCAATCAAATTTTGCCCATCCTCAATCGCTATCTGGCGCATATAGGGTGCTAATTTGGGATTACTAGGTAAAAAGACATTGGCCAGCATGTGGTCAATACGACCACCAAGAGCACCGAAAATAGTGACTTGAGCATGAGGATTTTGTTTAAAGATGGTTAAGAGAGCCAATTCCAAATCTGTATCATCTTTTTCTGGTCGGGCTTGGACAAAATGCTGGGCACGTTTTTGAATCACCTGTCGCTCTTCTGCAGTTACAGAATCAAAATCTCCAACTGCTAGAGCAAGAGGAAGGTTTTCCTCCAAGACCCAGAGCGAGCCCCGATCCACACCAACAAAGCAATCGAAGTCTGTCTGGTAGTGACCGCGGTCTCCACCAGCAAAAACGGCAACCCTAGTCCAGTTGTTTTCTGAGAGTTTGTACTCGCTCATTGACATCTCCCTTAAAGACATAGGAACCTGCTACAAAAACGGTCGCACCAGCTTCTTTGGCTTGGGCAATAGTTTGGGCATCAATCCCGCCATCCACTTCGATTTCAAAGTTCAAGCCTTTTTCATCACGAAGGGCAACCAACTCTCGGACCTTATCCATGGTTTCTGGCAGAAAGGCTTGTCCACCGAAGCCAGGGTTAACTGTCATAACTAAAACTTGGTCAACTAGGTGAAGCACGTGCTTAATAGCTTCAACAGGCGTACCAGGATTGATGACAACTGAAGGCTTGACACCGAGTGAACGAATTTTTTGGAGGGCACCATGAATATGAGGCGTTGCTTCCACATGGATGCTGATGATATCCGCACCTGCACGCGCAAAGTCCTCTAAATGATGCTCTGGATTAGCTACCATCAAGTGGCAGTCAAAGACCATCTTACTATGAGGTCGAAGAGCTTCGACCACACCTGCACCAAAACTGATTTGTGGTACAAAGTGACCATCCATGATATCGATATGGGCATATTCTGCACCAGTTGCTTCTAGGCGTTTGATTTCACGTTCAAAGTTGGCATAATCTGCTGCCAGAATTGACGGAGCAATCTTGTATTGAGACATAGGTTTCTCCTTATTTTGGAATTTTTTTGCTGACTTTTTTATAGGTTTCTCTGCGATTTTCAATCTCACTGAGGAATTGCAGGTAGTTGTCAAAACGGAAGGTGGCAATAATTCCTTCTTCTACTGCTGGCTTGACAGCACAGGACGGTTCATGGGTATGGGTACAAGTACGGAATTTACAATCTCGGCTAACACTAGCAATCTCTGGAAAGGCCTGATTGAGGTCTTCAGCCGTTGATACTTCATAATCCAGTGATGAAAAGCCTGGTGTGTCTGCGATTTTACCCCCATTGAGGTTGTAAAAACTAACAGCTCGAGTGGTGTGACGCCCACGACCCAGACTGTCTGAAATTTCTCCTGTTTCAAGATTGAGGTCTGGTGCGATTTTATTGAGAAGAGTTGATTTCCCAACACCTGTCTGCCCCATAAAGACTGTAACCTTGCCTGTTAACAAGGGCAAAAGTTCTTCTTTACTGGTCACAAAGTTGTAGCCGATATCACCATAAGTCTGTTTATAAAAATCCAGTTCTCCTCTATCTTCCAACAAATCCATTTTAGAAGTATAAACGATGGGATGGATGTCCTTGTGCTCCAAAAGAACCAAGAAGCGATCCAGCAAATTGCTGTTGAAATCAGGTTCTTTGACAGACATGATCACCACAGCTTGGTCAATATTGACAATGGGCGGACGGACCAGACTGTTTTTCCGTTCGTGAATCTTGAGAATATAGCCTTCTGAATTTTCCTCCGCAGAAAAGTCAACCAAATCCCCAACGTAAGGGGTATGGCCTTTTTTACGGAAATTTCCACGCGCTCGTGTCTGATAAACCTGGCCCTCACTCTCTACATAGTAGAACCCAGCCAAGGCTTTAATGATTTGTCCCTGCATCTTAGAGTCCTTGCCCTTTAAGTGCATCTGCTAGGCTGGCAAACTCTTCCAAGCTGAGAGCTTCCCCACGCACACTTGGTGACAAGCCTGCTTGGTCCAAAGCCTTGGTCAGCTTGTCCTTGACTTCCTCAGTCTTGCCAAAGTAACCTGTCAAGTTATTCCACAAGGTCTTGCGGCGATGAGTGAAACTAGCCTTGGAAACCTTAAAGAAGAAGTTCTCGTCTTCCACTGCTACGGCTGGTTCTGGACGACGCACCATTTTCAAAATAGCAGAGTCCACATTTGGCGCTGGCACAAAGACCGTACGAGGCACGATGAAGGCAACCTTGGCAGTCATGTAATACTGCACAGCGATTGACAAACTACCATAAGCCTTGGTATTGGGTTGAGCGGAAATGCGGTCAGCTACCTCTTTTTGCATCATAACCACAAATTCACTAAAAGGAATGCCGCTCTCAATCAAGTGCATGAGAATAGGCGTCGTGATGTAGTAAGGCAAGTTGGCTACTACCTTGATTGGCAGGTCAGGATTTTTAAAATTCTGGATATGTTGCGCCAAATCGACCTTGAGAATATCCTCGTTGACTACGGTCACATTGTCAAAATCACGCAGAGTATCTGCCAAAATTGGCACCAAACGGTGGTCGATCTCAAAGGCCATAACTTCTGCTGCACGCTCAGCCAAAAATTCCGTCAAGGCACCAATCCCTGGGCCAATTTCAATGACATTAACCTGGTCATCAATCTCAGCTGTATCCACGATTTTTTGTAGGATATTGGTATCCGTCAAGAAATTTTGCCCAAAGGACTTTTTAAAGGTAAAACCGTGACGCTCCAGCACTGCCTTGGTCACGCTATAATCTGCAATTCTCATCTATTCTCTTTTCTATTATCTGTTACTACTATTGTAACACATTCCCCTTGTATTTTGGGGGTGAAAATCATACCAAAAAACTATCTTTCCTCATGAAGAAAGATAGTCTTGGAAATGGACTTATCGGTTCTCTCGAAACATCCGTTCGAAAAAATCAGCTTCTTGATAACTTCGATTTTCGGGTAGGGTCAAATCTACATCCTCCTCCACATCATCCACTGTCAGTTCAACCGTTTGAGGTAAATTTTTCAAACGATAATGCTTTTGCCTTTGACCTTCAATACTAGCAAAATCAAGCAAATAGCCATTCACTCGGATTTGAACTAAAAGAAGATGATTGGTCATATTTTCCATGATGAGGATATCTTCTAAACCACCTCTGGCACTAGGATAATCAGATACCCTGCGAATACGGATTTTTTCACACATGAGCAAGCTCCCTCATATCAATGATTTCATCGGCCTTATTCCAGACTAGGGGATTATGGGTCGCAATGATGATAATTCGATTTTCATCTTTCAAGCCCACCAAGAGATTCATAACCTCCTCTGAATTTTCAGGATCAAGAGCTGCTGTTGGTTCATCTGCCAAAATCAAGGGTGGATTTTTCAAAATAGTCTTCGCAAGGGCAACTCGTTGAGCCTCTCCCCCAGATAAAGTATAAATTTTTTGTTCTAGATCCAAATACCCTAGATTAACCTTTTCTAAAGCCTCCACTTGCCTTTCCAAACGTTCTACTTTTGAAATCTTTTGACCAACAAAGCCCAAATCCAAATTCTCTTTGATTGATTGGTTTTCTAAAAGGCCAAAATTTTGAAAGAGATAGCCCATCTGGTCTCGAAAATACTCACGAGTGGAAATGGTTTTTAAATCTTTCCCCTGATAGAGAACCCTTCCTCCATCTATCTTTTCTAGCTTTCCTAAGATATTCAGCAGAGTCGTCTTTCCGCTTCCACTCTTTCCGATTAAGGCATAGACCTTGCCCTTCTCCAGCTTGAGATTTAAACCAGAGAAAATCGCGCGGTCATTAAACTTCTTTTCCAATCCTTGAATATCAATCATCTTATTTTCCTTTCAATACTGCCATGCTACCAGCTTCTTCCTTTTTATCCTGCCTTACTAAAATCAACAGAGCGTTAAGCGTAAACAAAGCTACAACTAGAGCGCTAATCAAGCTATCTCCTGTCAAAACACTAGATAGGATTAGCCCAAGTAAGAGAACTCCTCCTTGCGCCAGTAAATACTTGCCATGAAGCTCATAGATTGTCATACCAGAAAGACGTTTAATCATGATCTCCCGTCTGAACTGCTCAAAATAGAGAAGATTCATGGAATCAAATAACAAGATAGCCGTAGACAGGGTCAAAATCGTCCCAATAAGGAGAGAGTAGAACTCCATCCGTTTGTCATTTAGTACCTTGGCAAAAAACAGCTGGCTTTTTACCAAATAAGAGACCTTGTGATACAGACCTTGCCCTTTTAGAGCTGTGATACTATCTCCATATCGATCTAGTTTCAAGGCACTATTAGCCGTAGTTCCCCATAACATCCCTGCAACAGGTCTTGTTCCAGTCGCTTGCGGCGTTAAAACTACAATAATCGGATCTTTTAGGTACTGGCGTGTCGTCTTGTACCCATCGTTATAGAGGAAGCGTTCCTGTCCTGTTTCTGTAAAAGCTAGCCTTAGCTGTGGGAGGTAGTGTTTCTGACTCGTCACTTCTACACTTTCAGATGAAAAGTTTTGCAGGTAATCTGTAAACAATCCTTGATAGTAGGCAGACTGCTCTCGCAAGCTCTCAGGCAAGATCAGCCCAAACTCTCCCTCAGACAAGTTTTGCATCTTGTACATAAACTCTGAAGAAATGGTAATCTTTTCTTCTATCAGATAGCGCGGTGAGACATAGATAACATTCCCTGAAGGTGTGTAGTCATTGAAACGATTGCCATCTAGGTCCACTTCTGCTCCATCTGAAAAATTGTCAACATTGCTCATGATATAAAAAGAGTCTGTATTGGCTAACCGTTCTTCAGTAAATGTCTGCCACTCACGATTATCCTTACGCATTCCTTCTTCATCGGCAAATGCACTAGACCAACCAAAGGATAGACGGTAACGGTCTGAGGACTGGCTCCATTTATCACTTGCCTTCTCCATCTCCTGCATTTCACGGTAGTGGGGTAGGAGAGCAGTCGCACTCGATCCGACCACCAGTACGGCTAAGAGTTGCCCCACCATCATCAATGTCAGCATCCGTTTGAGAGGGAGTTTTCCTTTCAAGAGATCTACCAGACTATTTTCCTGTAAACCAAGTAGATACACGACACTTAGTAAGGTAGAAATCCCTGCCAAGGTCAATCCATAAAGTAGAAGAGCAATGATGACCAGTTGCACCGTTGCCATAAATAAGGCACCTTGATACCAGAGAATCCCCAATCCCAAAAGACTGGATACTAGCACCGAGAAGATAAGCTGTCTCACATCTTCTAACACTGGTCTGAGAACCACCCCAAACAAGCTCTCACCAGCGATTAAACGAATCCCTGCCTGACGAAGGGACTTGATCCGATAAATCAGGGTCAGACTCATAAAGGTCAGCAGAAAAATGGCTAGACTCAGTAGCCCCATTGGGGTAGCAGCCAAGAGGACGACCATCGAAAATGCCTCTGTTCTATTCGAGACAACACCATTATAACCAAGTTCTTGCAGGGCGGTCTGTAAGCTCACTCCATCCAAACTCCCTGACACAATCAAGTAAGATCCTAATAAATCACTCGTTTCTGCACTCTCCTTGGAGGAAATGGTCAAACCTTCTGGAAGTTCTCCCTGGCCATAAGTGGCATAGGTAAAGCGTGTTTCTCCAGCTTCATTTGGTTCAACAATCCGTCGGGCGATGAGACTATTTTGCTCTACCGCCAAGTGACTCAAAGCCTCTGTCACCTCTTCGCGACTAGCTACTGGCTGGTCTAGCCCAGTACCCATTACGTCAACAGAGGGATAGTTTCCAAATAAAATCTCTTCTCGATGATCAACGGAATTTATCACCATATAAAGCGATACCAATACCATTGAAATCAAAATAAATAAGCGTTTCATCATTTCCTCCAAAAAGTTACTTGGTCACTTAGTGAGAAGATGACCACAATCACTGCGATGTTAAGAAGTTTATTAAGTTCTTTCTACTAGCAACATCTTCAAATATATTATATCCGTTTTTTCAAGAACTATCAAGGACGTCAACGCCCTTAAAATCTAACTATTTCATATTATTTTTGCCTTATATCTAAAAAATAGTTCTAAAGACGAACTTTAGAACTATTTTGATGCAAGAACAAAGACATTTTTGTCATTGTTTCACTATATTTATAAATATTCTTACCCTATTATAAAACGAAGGACACATAAAAAGGTGCCTATTTGATGTACTCTGATTGCAAAATACCACAAAGTAAATTTAACATAATCTCCAATCATTCGTATAAACAATTGTGTGAAACTAATCCGAGAAAAATCAATCACTAGTTGTCAGAGACTTTTTTAGGATTATTGTTTATTACTCGCAAATGGTAAACACGGATTATTCCTACTACTATGAGAACAACTAAATAAGACTGAGTACAGAATTATTTCTTTAAATTATTCGTTTCTTTCTTTATAAAACGGATATGTAACTATTATACCCAAAGTACTAATTATAATTTTAAAGATTGCACCTAAAATATTTAAAGTTGATAAATCAAGTATTCCGTGTATTAGGTATAGTAAACAGAAAAAGAATGGAAGGTATTTTTTTAATTTTTCATAAACTATAGTGCTATCAAGGTCAAAGCTTTAGCTACTGTCCAAGCCATCCAATCTGGCATACCTGCACGCTTACAGGCCTGGTAGATTCCATCTTCAATCCAACCAGTAAAGTGTTCTAGTGTACTCAATATAGAATTCAATCCTATATATTGATTTATCCATCTTTTAACATTCGAAGGGAGTTTACTATAACCTTTTCGAATAGCTGTAACTGAAAAAGACCACTTTCCTCTGTCCATTTTAGCAGCTTGGATATCCTCTTGCGAAACAGTATCTTTATCAAATTCTAATATACGTCCGTTATCTACGTAGATATGTTTTCCTTCACTATTAGTTGCCGTAGAACGTTTTGAAACTTGAGTTGCTTTATCCGAAACTGAATATGTAGAAGCAAAAACAGTTGCAGATGGGAGAGCAACAGTACTTAATGTTAAAAAGCAACTTAAAACAACTACTGTTTTTGTTATAATTTTGTTTTTCATTTTGTTTCCTCCTCTTATTTTGTCGCAAGATTATTGAGTTACTTGCTCCTCTTTCCATTATCAACGTTGATACTATTATATTACCAAATGATATTCTAAAATTATTTGTTTTTCTCTAAATTGTCAAAATAGCACCCTGAAATGAACTTTTATAGTCATTATACTCCATCTTTATCACACTATCAATGACATCAATGTCCTTAAAATACAACCATTTCGTGTCATTTTTAGCTTATATATAAAAAAATAGTCCTAAAGACGAACTTTAGAACTGTTTCCATGCTAAAACAAGGACATTCTTGTCACTACTTCACTATGTTTATAAATATTTTTTTACATCCTCTTGCCATTCCTCTGTCAATTTCTTTACTAGAAATTCATCTCCAATTAGCTGCGCAAATGTTTTAGAAGACTGATAAAATGATTCAGCTAAACTAAAATCTCTTTCTTCTCTTAATGCTTGCTTCCACAAAAACATAAATACAAGAGGTTTCTTTTGATAATCTTGAGTTTTATCCATAATTTCTTGTAAACACGATAGATAATCATTAAAGCAATCAGTTACTCCTACCTTTTCAAGACAACACATTCCTGAAATAAGAGTATCTCTAATTATAAAGAAGTTTTCTAATTGAGTTACCTTCTTCTGTTCTAAAAGAAAGAACATTAGCTTTTCGATTTGATTCACAAATTTGGCAAGATCTTTTCTAATGAGTATTTGATAAAAAAACAAACGAATCAACAACATATCATTTATTGAATAAGCTTCTTTTTCTATAATCTGAGGCATATGTTCCTCAAGTATTAACTCTGCATATTCAGGCCTTCTAGTTCTAGAAGTATCCAAACACGCCTGCAATACTTCACATGCTAATTGTTCCTCTTTAGGAAGATTATCAAAGTATGTTTTATAAATCTCTTCCAAACACGCTTCTTTCTTATCGTACTCCTCTTCTTTACCATAGATTGGTTCACGTAAAATCTGGTATTTCAATTCTAAATAAGCAGGAGGAAGAGCTGAAAAATCCGGCATAAGGCTATAAACTGGAACTCCTAACCGGCGAGCAATATAGTCTAACTTGGGCAAACTCGGTTGCGAAGCTCCACTTTCAATTCGCGACAGTTGACGAACTGTCAGTTCTTGCTCATCTCCACAAAAATCTGGACGACTAATTCCTTTTTCTATCCGAATCTCTTTAATTTTTTGACCAATTAACATCAGACGCCTCCTCTTCTACCTGTTTCGAAAAATACTGTGAAACTTAAAAAATTGTAACGGCTACATCTTTCCTACTCATAAGATTTCATAGATTCTTCCACTTCTGCCAAGGTGACCCCAAACAACTCTAGGCGTTTGAGGAGTTGCTTGCCGTTGGAATAGCCGATTCGGAGAGCCTCTCCCAGATATTCTCGGCGCTTACGGCTGTCTGCCCCTGCTAGAAAACCAAGGCGAATCAAGTCGCTACGACTGATGTCAAACTGACTCTCATGTTCAAATTGTTCTGTCACCTGAGCCAGCGCTATTTTCAAATCTTCATAGCTGGCATGCTCAATTCCCAGAGAACGTCCCTTGGTTTTGGACTTAGGAACAGCTTCATCTCGTTTGAGGAAGGCATGCTGAACTGTCGGAATAGCCGTCATAATCATGCGCCGAATCCGCTCCCCATTAAAATCTGGGTCTGTAAAGACAATGACTCCATGACGTTGGTGCAGGCGTTGAATCCGCTCTAGATCCTGATCATTGATGGCAGAACCTCGGGTCTCATAGGTTTCTACATCGAAGTAACGTTTGAGATTGGCCGTATCATCGCGACCTTCAACCACGATGACTTGAGAAATTTTTTCTTTCATTACTTGCTGTCCAATCCAAAAATACGCTCTGCATTTGCAGTCGTTGCTGCCGCTAGCTCTTCTGTCGTCATACCACGCAAGTCAGCGATAAAGTCCACTACATAGCGAGTGTAGGCTGTTTTATTTTCACGACCACGCTTGGGTACAGGTGCTAAGTAAGGCGCATCTGTTTCCACCAACATCTTGTCCACAGGTAACTTTTTAGCCGCTTCTTGGATATCAGTTGCCTTCTTGAAAGTCACCACTCCTGAGAAGGAAATGGTCATGCCAAGCGCGACAAACTTCTCTGCCCATTCAAGAGTTCCTGAGAAAGAATGCATAATGCCACCCCGAGGACCAACTCCCTCGCTCTTGATAATCTCATAAGTATCTTCCAGCGCATCACGGGTATGGACAACAAAAGGTAAATTCAAGTCCTTAGATAGCTGGATCTGACGACGAAAAACCTGCTCCTGCACCTCTTTCGGCGCTGTCATCCAATGGTAGTCCAAGCCAATCTCCCCCAAGGCAACCACCTTGGGATGCTTGAGCTTATCAAGCAAGTAGGTTTCAATCTCCTCCGTGTAAGTCCCTGCTTCTGTAGGATGCCAACCGATAGTCGCATAGAGTTGGTCGTACTCATCTACCAACTCCAAGGCACGCTCAATCGTCGGTTTATCAAAACCAACAATATTCATCTGTGTCACACCCATCTCAGCAGCCAAGGCAATTTCTTCTGCCTCACGACCTGCAAATTCTTCTACATTTAAGTGTGTATGTGTATCAAAAATCATCTCTTCTAACCTCGTTTTCTATCTTCTATTATAGCAAAAAAACTGACCTCTCTCCTCATCTGTAAAAAATATTCTAAAATCCATCGTCGTCTCTTGACGCTATTTTTCCAAAGCAGTATAATAGCACTTATTGAAATTTTCAGAAAAGGAAAATACCATGTTTACAAAATTAAAACAGACCTTTATAGGCCGTCCTCTTAAGTCCTTAACAGAAGGCGAGGGAGGTCTGCTAGGAAAAATGCAGGCCTTAGCCATGTTATCAAGCGACGCTCTATCTTCCATTGCCTATGGGCCTGAGCAAGTAGTCCTCGTCTTGGCTAGTCTCTCTCCTCTTGCTATATGGTGGAGCCTTCCTATCGGACTTTTTGTCCTCCTACTTCTGGCCAGCCTGACCGTTTCCTACCGTCAAATCATCCATGCCTATCCTCAAGGAGGAGGGGCCTATATGGTTACTCGAGAAAATCTATCGCCCGAGCTAGGGCTGATTGCTGGAGGCAGTCTGCTGGTTGACTACATGCTGACTGTGGCGGTATCGGTGTCATCTGGAGCTGACGCTATCACAGCAGCCCTCCCTGCCCTCCACCCTTACAACCTCCATATCTCCATTTTTCTAGTTTGCTTGCTCATGCTCTTGAACTTACGGGGGTTGAAAGAATCTGCCAGTTCACTGATGATTCCTGTCTATCTCTTTATCATCAGTACTGTCTTTCTCTTGCTCTATGGAATTTTTCAACTAGTGACAGGTTCTCTCAGCTATCAGGCAACTTCTCCTATCGGACATGCTGTACCGAGTCTGTCTATCGTTCTCATTCTAAGAGCCTTTACCAGTGGTTCTGCCTCTCTGACAGGAGTTGAAGCTATTTCAAACGCCGTTCCCTTTTTCAAGGCTCCGAAAGAAAAGAATGCTGCTCAGACCTTGACCATTATGTCACTGATTTTAGGTTTCCTTTTTGCTGGTATCACCTTCCTAAACTACTGGATGGGGATTATGCCTCAACACGGAGAAACTATTCTTTCACAGATGGCTCGAGGCATCCTTGGCAATTCCTTCTTAGGTCACCTTGGCTATTATATCTTCCAATTCTCCACAGCCTTGATTTTAGCCGTAGCTGCAAATACTGGCTTTTCAGCCTTTCCTATGCTGGCTTATAATATGGCTAAAAACAAATACATGCCCCATCTCTTTATGGAAAAAGGAGACCGCCTAGGCTACTCTAATGGAATTTTAACTCTGGCTTTTGGTGCTATGATTCTTCTTCTCATTTTTAATGGCAATACCGAACGTTTGATTCCCCTTTATACTATCGGGGTCTTCGTTCCCTTTGCCCTTTCTCAGACTGGGATGATTCGCCATTGGAAAAAAGAAAAAGGGGCAAATTTCTTAAAACCTGCCCTTGCCAATATCCTTGGGGCAATCATCTGCTACGCTATAGTGCTAATCCTGCTCTTTTTCCGTCTCAGTGATATCTGGCCTTTCTTCCCGATTATTCTCGTACTCACCCTACTCTTCTTGGCGATTCACAGTCATTACCAAAAAGTAGCCCAACAACTGCGTCTCTATGAAGGCATCGAAAAACGTACCTACGATGGAAATCTAGTTCTCGTCCTAGTAGGGAATGTCACCCGCGTCAGCGTTGGAGCCATTAACTATGCCCAAAGTATCGGAGATGAAGTCCTAGCCATGCACATTTCTACTAAGGAAACAGCAGAGAAAGACCAAGAAATTCTCCAAGAATTTGCCGATTACTTCCCAACTATTACTCTGAAGAACATCAAGACCAGCTACCGCGACATCATCACGCCTACTGTCAAGTATGTCAAACAAATTTCCGAGGAAGCTCAGAAAAAGAACTATACAGTCACTGTCCTCGTCCCCCAGTTTATCCCTAATAAACCTTGGCAAAATATTCTACACAATCAAATGAGCCTCAAACTCAAATATGCCCTCCGTTGGCACCAAGATGTCGTTGTCGCTAGCTACTCTTACCACTTAAAAGAATAAAGAAAAGGCCCTACCAGAACCAAGAAGTTCTGGTAAGGCCTTTTTCTGAAACCAGTCACTATGCTTATACTCAATGAAAATCAAAGAGCAAACTAAGAAGCTAGCCGCAGGCTGCTCAAAGCACTGCTTTGAGGTTGGGTTGTAGATGAAACTGACGAAGTCAGCTCAAAACACTGTTTTGAGGTTGCAGATAGAACTGACGAAGTCAGTAACATACCTACCGTAAGGCAACGCTGACGTGGTTTGAAGAGATTTTCGAAGAGTATTAACTGAAAAGCATGACTAGGAATATCATTGAATATGGTTAGCTAAATCTTCCTGAGCTTTTTTATTTGACTCAGCTTTTTCTTTCAGCCATTTTTCATAGAGTTCTTGGTACTGTTTAGCAGTTACTGCCTCTTTTTGCAATTCAACATATTTGTAGTTATCAGCATTTCCTTTATTCCCAACGAATGAGAATGGGCCTGTAAACGGTACAGTCTTACGGAAGATTGGGTTGGCTCCACCACTTTGAACTGGTAGGAAGAGGGCACTATCTGTCAACCAAGCTTGGGCTTCAGCATATTTTTCATAGCGAGCTTGAGTATCTGTGATTTCCGCATCTGCCTGATCCAAGAGTTTCTTATAGTCAGCAAGACCAATCTTGTCCTTGACTTCCTTGTCTTTTCCTTCAGACAAGCCCATGTTTTTCAACTGAGAACCTGTCTCTGGATCAAGGATGGCTAGGTAAGTCTTCGGATCTGAGTAATCTCCACCCCATCCTGAGATGTCGATATCGTAGTCTTTTTGTTCTGCTGTATCTGCAAAGAATGTAGCTTGATCCTTCTCGTCTGGAGAAAGTTGGATAACATCAATGACTACATTCTCCTTACCAAGAGTTTCTTCCACTGTTTGTTTGAAAGATCCAGCCTGTTGCACATCTAATTTAGCAGTCTGGTCAACTGGCATATCCAAATGAATTGGGAAGGTTACTCCTTGAGCTTGCAGACTTTCTTTGGCCTTCGCAAACTTCTCTTTGGCCTTTTCAGGATTCAAGAAGGCTTGCTTACCATCGTTTAGGTTGATATTTGCCCAATCTTTACCATAGTTGACAATTTTCTCATTGACAATGTCACCAAAGTTCTTATCGCCAACTTGGACAAAGTTACTTGGTGTAACTGTGTTACGCAAGATACGGTCTGCTCCATCTTCACCATTTGTCTGTGCTGCATAAGCATGACGGTCAAAGGCAAAGTTGATAGCCTGACGGAAATCTTTATTCTGCATAGCTGCGCGTGAATCTGTCTTTTCCTTATCAGACTGTTTCATAGTTTGCTTGTAGCTTTGACGATTCACGTTGAAAAGATAATAGAAAGTAACTGAGTTTTGTGGTGTGTAGGTAATCTTGTCCTCATTGCCCTTCTTGAGTTCAGCAAAGACTGAACTTGTTGGGAAGATACGACCATCAGTATAGTTACCATCCAAGAAACCTCTAGCAATGCTGTCTTGGTCAGAACCGTCAAAGAAAGAGAGTTTCACTTTCTCGATTTTAACATTATCCTTATCCCAGTAATTAGGGTTTTTATCAAACTCAATCAAAGATTTTGATGAGAAAGATTTAAACAAATACGGACCATTTGACAAGATACTTGATGGTGTTACGCTTCCAAAGTCATCTCCCTTAGACTTCAAGAAGGCTTCATTTACAGGATTAAGGATACTTGCTGTTGTTTTAGAGTTCCAATAAGTCTCAGGTTGGTTGAGGGTGTATTGGAGTGTGTAATCATCCACTGCCTTAACACCAACAGTTCCAAAATCAGATGATTGTCCTTCAACATAGACTGCTAGACCCTTGATAGAGTCTTGTACCAAGTACAAATTTTCAGCCTTTTTATCAGCCGCATACTTGAGTCCTGTCACAAAGTCATGAGCCGTTACATCCGCATACTCTTCTCCTTCAGAAGTGTACCATTTAGCTCCCTGACGGATCTTATAAGTGTAAGTCAAGCCATCTTTTGACACTGTCCATGACTCAGCCATAGATGGGATGAGATTGCCATACTGGTCATTTTCCAACAAACCATCAATCAAATTGGTTGTGATACTAGATGTAGAGTCTCGTGTAGAGGTAATGTAATCCAAGGTATCAGGGTTGCTGACAAAGATATAAGAGTATGTCTTGTCTGCATTGCTTGATTGGGATGACCCGCATGCCGCTAGAGCTAGACCTGCTGTCAAAGCCATAGCTCCAAAAAGCATAACTTTTGATTTCTTCATGATTATTCTCCATTTTTTACAGTATGTGAAATATTATACACCATTTGAGCAAAAATATAAAGCCTTTTTGAACTTTTTTACAAAAATAAAAATCAGTAGACTCGAGTTCCTACTGATTTTTGTTATGGTTCGTTTGGATTATGCAGCCAAAACTTTGCGTCCTTTACGACGACGAGCTGCCAATACGCGACGACCGTTTTTAGTTGACATACGGTTACGGAATCCGTGTTTGCGCGCACGACGAAGTTTACTTGGTTGATAAGTACGTTTCACGATGAATACCTCCTCATAGATTTTGTATTCGTTTAGCCGGCTATAAAGTGATCAGTTACTAAACATACTTTACTATTCTATCTGATTCTTTCACTTTTGTCAATAGCTCAAGGCAAATGTTTCCAGCTTTTTCAAATGTAAGCCCTATCTACGATACTGTTTCAAGAATCGAGTCATCTTTTCTTGGATTTGGGCCAGTTCATCGACACGAGGAAGGTAAACAATACGGAAGTGGTCTGGTTCCTGCCAGTTGAAGCCTCGACCATGAACCAAGAGAACCTTTTCCTGCTTCAAGAAATTAAGGACAAACTGCTCATCATCATCGATACGGTACATATTGCGGTCGATTTTAGGGAAGATATAGAGTCCAGCCTTGGGTTTAACCGCAGACAAACCTGGGATATCTTGAATAGCATTGTAGATGAAGTTTCTTTGCTCGTAGATTCGTCCACCAGGAAGGAGCAATTCATCAACTGATTGGTGGCCACCCAAGGAAGTTTGTACGACTTGTTGGGCCAAAACGTTAGAGCAAAGGCGCATATTGGATAGCATATTGAGCCCTTCGATATAGCCTTTAACATGAGTCTTAGGTCCAGACAAGACCATCCAACCCACACGGAAACCAGCGATACGATGGGATTTTGACAGACCATTCATGCTGACACAGAAGACATCTGGTGCCAAGCTCGCCACAGGCGTATGCACATGTCCATCCATTACCATGCGGTCATAGATTTCATCCGCAAAGATAATCAAATCGTTTTGACGGGCAATCTCAATAATCTCCAACAAGAGTTCCTTAGGATAAAGGGCTCCAGTTGGGTTGTTTGGATTGATAAGGACGATTGCCTTGGTATTGGAAGTGATTTTTGACTTGATATCGTCAATATCTGGGTACCATTCTGCAGCTTCATCACAGATATAGTGAACAGCATTTCCTCCAGCTAGGCTGACAGCTGCTGTCCAGAGAGGATAGTCTGGCATAGGCACCAAGACTTCATCCCCGTTGTCCAAAAGCCCCTGCATGGACATGACAATCAGCTCACTGACACCATTTCCAAGGTAAATATCATCAATATCTACGTTTGGGAATTTTTTCAATTGGCAATACTGCATGATGGCCTTACGGGCTGAGAAAATCCCTTTGGAGTCAGAATAACCTTCACTATCACGCGCATTCATAATCAAGTCATGAATGACCTCGTCTGGCGCTGTAAAGCCAAATTCTGCTGGATTTCCTGTATTCAGACGTAAAATCTTTTCTCCGTTTGCTCGCATCCGCATGGCTTCTTCCAAAACAGGACCACGGATATCATAAGCAACATGCTCTAACTTACTAGACTTGTTATATTCTTTCATCTTGTTTCCTCAATTCATCAGGATAGTAACATTATACCACTAGAAAGAAAATGCGACAAGTTTACTGAAATGTGTTACTAAAATCCTACAGAAGAAAAGCCTCGCTAAAAGCGAGGTCAAACAGGGAAGATAGCAGGTATTTTGCGAAAGTCACATCACATACCAAAAGATAAACCTAGAAAAAGCAAGCCTAAAAAGGAGTCATAGAGAAGATTGAACATGAGGAAAAGTCCCCATATCATCAAGTAATCCCAACGCCCACTTCGTTTAGCGACTAGGAATAATACCAAATGGTAGAGTAGATGAAAGACTAAAAAAACAACAAAACCTGGATAGAGAAGCGGTACCAGACTCTCTAATTGCCAGAGCATGATAACTTCTAGCAAGATTGAAACTAGGATGGTTCCATAATAAAGGAAATTTAAATTTTTTGTTTCTTGAAAAGAGTGCTTCATCATTCTCCCTCCCTTCACTTCTTCCCTGCTATCCTTTCTTTTATTTTATCATATATTTATATAGATTTTAAGTGCTAACATTCTTTTAAAAAATACTTTTTTTGCTTTACTTCTATAGTGAAAAGGTTTACAATTATAGTAAGAAAATTTCAGGAGGTTTCATTATGGCACAACGTTACCAAAATATTATGGTCGCAATCGATGGTTCTAAAGAAGCGGACTTGGCTTTTGTCAAGGGAGTTCATTCTGCTCTACGAAACGACGCTAAACTCACCATCGCACATGTCATTGACACACGCGCTCTCCAAAGCGTATCCACCTTTGATGCTGAAGTTTACGAAGAACTCCAAGTCGACGCTGAAAGTCTGATGAAAGAGTACGAAAAACGTGCTAAAGATGCTGGTGTGGCAGATGTTCATATCGTCATTGAAATGGGAAATCCAAAAACCCTACTGGCACGTACTATTCCCGATGCTGAAGAAGTGGACCTCATCCTCGTTGGCGCAACTGGTCTCAACGCCTTTGAACGCCTCTTGGTTGGCTCTTCATCTGAATACATTCTCCGCCATGCTAAGGTCGATTTGCTGGTTGTGAGAGAACAAGAAAAAACCTTATAATCACAAAGAAAAGGAGCTCAGCGCTCCTTTTTATTTACTTTTTGTTTACTGTTTATTTCTCTCTTTATGGCGTTCATAAGCCTTGAGCTGACGCTGCAGTTCCTTTTTAATAGCAGGTTCTGGAGCATATTTTTCTTCCCAATCATCTGGTTTTAAGATTTTATGGGTCACTGGATCAAAATGAGCCTTGCCATCTGGAAAAATTTTCCCCATATTGGCCTGATGGACAATATCAAAAATACGTTCTGGATCCACCCCCATCAAGACAAAACTACCGTAGGTGAAGTAAAGCGTATCAATCAAGGCATCCACCTGACCTATCAAATCTTGCTGGGCAGGTGTCTTCTTGGCTACTTTATCTGCTGCCTTATCAAGAGCTTGATGAAGTTGCGATACAGCTTGACCAAAGTCCTCTTCAGAAGGACTGGCAGCTCTAACAAACTCCACCAATTCTTCTATTTTAAAGCCAGCCCTGTGAGTTGCACCTTCTAAATCCCAAGCTCGAGGTTCTTCTTGGGTCCGTTCATCCATCATGTGGTGGAAGGTTTTGACCTTATTGAAATGATAATCACGGCTGACAAAGACTTTTTCTGAAGACAAAACACCAAAATGTTCCAAGGCCTTATGGATTCCGTCTTGCTGATTGCTGGTTGTAATGTGCTTTGCAACTTCCTTGACACTGCTACTACCATTTCCCATAGCGACAGACATACCGACACCCGCCAGCATTTCAAGGTCGTTATCTGAGTCACCAAAGGCCATCACTTGATTAAGGTCAAAGCCATATTCTTTCCCGACTCGACGAATGCCTTCTAATTTAGAATTTCCTTGATTGATGACATCTGCTGCAAAAGGATTGCTACGTGTTAATTTCAAGTCTTCAAAATCAGCCGCCGCCTTCTCAGATTCTTCTGGCGTCATCAGCATCAAAACTTGATAGATAGGCTGATTCATCAGGTGAAGCAGGTCTTCTTCCTTTTGGGGAACCACCTTGCTGATCATGCGATTAAAGGAATGACTCACCGTCCGAGTTAAAACAGAGGGAACGAAGCGACTGATTCGTTGGGAAAAAGAACCCAGACCAAAGGACATGATTTTAGAACCCAACATGGCATCCTTGGTCCCTAGGGCAATCTCCTTGCCCTCTTTTTTAGCATAGCTAATTAGATGGCGCAAATGTAACTTGGAAATAGGGCTCGTGAACAAGACTCTTTCTTTATTAAAGATATACTGGCCATTATAGGTTACCGCAAAATCCAAATCCAAATCGTCCATCAATTCCTTAACAAAAAAAGGTCCTCGACCTGTCGCTACGCCGACAAGTACCCCTTGTTCTTTGACAATCTTAATCGCGTCCTTAGTGGATTTCAAAACACTCTTGCGATCGTTAACCAAGGTTCCATCGATATCAAAAAAAACAGCTTTGACTTCCATCCTATCCCAATCTCCCCTTTTGTGATACAATGATTATACCACATTTCAGAAAGAGTGAGTAAATCATGCCTAAGAAAATCCTTGTTTTACATACTGGTGGGACTATTTCCATGCAAGCCGATGCTTCTGGCGCTGTTGTGACGAGTTCAGATAATCCCATGAACCATGTGTCCAACCCACTTGAAGGAATCCAAGTCCACTCCCTAGACTTTTTTAACCTACCAAGCCCCCATATCAAACCCAAGCATATGCTGGCTCTCTACCAGAAAATTAAAGAGGAAGCAGATAACTACGATGGGGTGGTGATCACACACGGGACCGATACTTTAGAGGAAACAGCCTATTTCCTTGACACCATGGAAGTTCCCCATATGCCTATCGTTCTAACAGGAGCCATGCGCAGCTCCAATGAACTCGGTAGTGACGGTGTTTATAATTATCTGAGTGCTTTGCGGGTAGCTAGCGATGACAAGGCTGCTGACAAAGGGGTTTTGGTTGTTATGAACGATGAAATCCATGCTGCCAAGTATGTTACCAAAACGCATACGACCAACGTCGGCACCTTCCAGACCCCAACACATGGGCCACTTGGTCTGATTACGAAGCGGGAAATCCTCTACTTCAAAACAGCTGAACCTCGTGTTCGCTTTGACCTTAATCACATACAAGGCTTAGTCCCTATCATCTCTGCTTATGCTGGTATGACAGATGAGCTGATTGATATGCTGGATTTGGAACAATTGGACGGTTTGATTATCCAAGCCTTCGGAGCTGGTAATATTCCCAAAGAAACGGCTCAAAAATTAGAAAGCCTTCTACAAAAAGGAATCCCAGTCGCCCTGGTTTCACGATGCTTTAACGGTATCGCTGAGCCTGTTTATGCCTACCAAGGTGGGGGCGTGCAGTTGCAAAAGGCCGGTGTTTTCTTTGTCAAAGAACTCAACGCCCAAAAAGCCCGTTTGAAACTCCTCATTGCCCTCAATGCCGGACTAACAGGACAGGCTTTGAAAGACTATATGGAAGGCTAAGTCTCTTCTCCAGAAAGCAAAATCAGGAAATCTTCACGATTCCCTGATTTTTTCTATTTACGTTTTCGTGTTGAACGACGTTCTGTCAAACCATGAGGTAAGAGAACTTCACGTTCTTCCAACTCTTCCTTGTGCATAATCTTAGTCAACATACGCATACTAATAGCACCAAGGTCATAAAGAGGTTGGGCAATAGTTGTCAAGTTTGGACGGGTAAAGCGTGAGATTTGTGAATCATCACTAGTAATGATTTCAAATTCTTCTGGTACTGACACACCCTTATCAGCAAGACCGTTCAAGACACCTGCTGCCAATTCATCACCTGTTACAACTGCTGCAGTTGCGTTTGATGAAATCAAGCGTTCTGCCAAGGCATAACCGTCTTCATAAGTGTATTTGGATTCAAATACCAATCCTTCGCTATAAGAAATACCTGCTTTTTTCAAGGCTTCCTTGTAGCCAACCAAACGAACCTTACCATTGATATCATCCACTAGTGGACCGCTAACGAAAGCAATGCGCTCATTTTCTTTAGCAAGGTAGGTTACTGCATCAATCGTTGCTTGTTTGTAGTCAATATTGACACTTGGAAGCTGATGTTCTACATCCACAGTTCCTGCAAGAACAACTGGTGTTCGAGAACGAGAAAACTCTGAACGAATTTTTTCAGTCAAGTGGTAGCCCATAAAGATGATACCATCCACTTGCTTAGAAAACAGGGTATTGACCACTGAAACTTCCTTGTCATCATCCTCATCACTATTAGCAAGGACGATATTGTACTTGTACATTTCAGCGATATCGTCAATCCCTTTAGCAAGCGTTGAGAAATAGCCATTGGTAATATTGGGGATCACGACACCGACAGTGGTTGTCTTTTTACTTGCAAGACCACGCGCCACTGCATTTGGACGGTAATCCAAACGGTCAATCACCTCAAGCACTTTTTTACGGGTGTTCTCTTTTACATTCTTATTGCCATTGACTACACGGCTAACTGTCGCCATTGAAACTCCTGCTTCACGGGCGACATCATAAATCGTTACTGTATCGTCTGTATTCATTCCATTTCCTTTCTATATCATACCTCACGAGACTCCAAAAAAAGAGACGGTATGAAAATTTCGTTTTCATGATTCCACTTATTCCATTCTATCACTATTTGTAAACACTTTCAAGTATTTTTTGAAGATTGTTTGAAAAAAATTTCATAGGAAGCTATGTTTATGAAGAAAAAATCACCTTTTCTTGATTTTTAATCCTATTTGCTGTATGATAAGGGAAAAGAAAAGGGGCAGAAATATGGCTTTTACCAATACCCATATGCGGTCAGCTAGTTTTGGCATTGTTACCAGCTTGCCTGATGATGTTATTGACTCTTTTTGGTATATCATCGACCACTTCTTAAAAAATGTCTTTGAATTGGAGGAGGAACTCGAGTTTCAATTGCTCAATAACCAAGGAAAAATTACCTTCCACTTCTCAAGTCAACACCTCCCTACAGCCATTGATTTTGATTTTAACCATCCCTTTGACCCTCTTTATCCCCCGAGAGTTCTGGTTTTAGATATGGATGGTAGAGAGACTATCCTCCTCCCAGAAGAAAATGACCTATTTTAAAAACTCTAGCCTTCAGTTACAAACGACTGAAAACTAGAGTTTTTTCTATTTTTTCAAAGCATTATACAAGTTTCGGATCGGTTGCTTTAATGTCGGATGGATAAAATGAGGCGCAATTTCCTGTAAGGACTCAAGGACAAAAAGGCGTTCCGCTATGTAGGGATGAGGCAAGATGAGGTCGTCTGTGTAAAGAATCTGATCCTCCACAAAGAGCAAGTCCAAATCAATCAAACGAGGCCCCCAATGTACTTCTCTCACCCGTCCCATCTCTGACTCAATGGCTAACAAGGTCTCTAATAGAACTGGGGCGGGCAACCAGGTTTCTACTTCAACCACTTGATTAGCAAAGCTATCCTGCTCCACACCACCCCAAGGCTCCGTCGCCAAGACACTGGACTCTTTGAGAATATGGATACCTCGATTTCGCATTTTCTCAATGGCTTGTTTCAAGTTTGCTTGTTTATCTCCCATATTGCTTCCTAGGGCGATAAAGGCTCGTTGCTTGCGGCGATGAATGGTTACCGAGCAAGTATCTAGCGGCAAATGCACTGGCGCCCAAGGTTTTTTCAGTCCCAACTTAATTTCTTGGACAAGAGGATAAGTTTCAAAGGTACGTTCTACCAGTTTGTAGGCTACCGTTTCAATCAAGTCCTCAGTTGTTTCCTGAAACCAAGTCGTCCACTGCTGACACAGTTCTCCATAATGGACAGAGGCTGTTAAATCCAAGTCTGTAGCCGCCTTGGTCATATCATAGGATAGGATTGCGGAAATAACAAACTTCTGCCCCAATTCTTTCTCACTCGGAAAAAGACCATGATAGGCAAAAATTTCCAAATCTTTAATCTGCAGTTGATCCATAATGATTCCTTTCTAGAAAAATCCGCTTCAAGCGGATTCTTTTTATACTCAATGAAAATCAAAGTGCAAACTAGGAAGCTAGCCGCAGGCTGCTCAAAACACTGTTTTGAGGTTGCAGATGGAAGCTGACGTGGTTTGAATTTGATTTTCGAAGAGTATTATAGTCCCATTAAACGATAAGCCTGATCTCGGAGGTCCTTATCTGTTTCAAATAGACCACGAGCTACTGTCGTCAAGGTTGCAGTGCCTGGTTTTCTGACACCACGCATACTCATACACATATGTTCCGCCTCAATGACAACAAAGGCTCCTTTAGCACCTAGATACTCCATCAAGGCATCGGCTACTTCGATATTCAATCGTTCTTGAATTTGTGGTTTTTTCGAATAAACTTCAACTGTACGGGCTAGCTTAGACAAACCTGCCACACGACCATCTGGAATGTAGGCAATATGTGCTCTCCCATAAAATGGTAGAAAGTGGTGTTCACACATGGTATGGAAAAAAATATCCTTTTCTACCACCATATTATCATCAATAATCTCAAAGGATTTTGACAAATGTTCCTCCGCTGTTTGACCAAGCCCTGAAAAAATCTCTTGGTACATACGGGCCACACGAGCAGGCGTTTCCTGCAAGCCCTCACGGTTAGCGTCCTCTCCGACAGCCTCGATAATCATTTTTACAGCTGCTTCAATCTTTTGTGTATCCATTTTCGTTTTTCCTCTCCATCAGATAGGCCCTCACTTGGCTCAAGAAATACAAGGAACCCGTGACAATCCTAACTGTTTGTTTCTCTTCTTTTTTATCTGTCAATTTCTGCTCTAGAAAATCCTGCCAACCTTGGTAGCTGAGATTTCTAGACTTAGCTGCCTCTTCCAGCACGCTTTCATCAGTCGCCCGACTATCGTCAAAATGTGTCAGAGTAAGCTCGGTATCTGGTATTTCCCCCAGCAAGTCCAACATATCCTCCAAGGCCTTGGTTTTGATGCAAGTAAAGAGGATTTCCTTACGATAATCCGCAAAGCGTTCTTGCAAAGTTGCTAATAAAGCCTTGATAGCATGGGGATTGTGGGCCCCATCCAAAATCATCAAGGGTTCTCTTGACACGATTTCCAAACGCCCTGGCCAACTTGTTTCTTCCAGAGCTTGAGCAATCAAGATATTAGCTGGTAGCTCTCGACCATCTTCTTGACAAAAAGTATCAAGTAAAGCTATGGCCATCCCAGCATTCTCTATCTGGTGCAAACCAAGTAAACCTGTCTGGAAGCGCCCTTGTCTGACAACACTTGTATAGTCAAAGACTTCGCCTGTAACCACACTCTTTTGATGGCTGACCTGATAATCTGTCCCATAGGCAAGTCTCAGCACATCTTTCCCCTCCGCAATGCGGTCAATCACAGCCAAAGCTTCTGGAGCGATACGACCTGTTACCAAGGGAATACCTTGTTTGATAATACCAGCTTTCTGCTCTGCTATGGCTTCCAAGGTGTCACCAAGTAGGGCTACATGGTCCAATCCAATAGTCGTAATTCCTGTCAAAATGGGCTGACAGACATTGGTACTATCTAAAAGCCCACCCATGCCGACTTCCATGATAGCCACATCTACTTGCTCTGAGGCAAAGTAATCATAGGCTATAGCTGTAATTATTTCAAACTCAGTTGTCCCCTGCAAATTGGTAGCCGATTCCCCTTCCAGTAAAGACTGATAGACTGCCATGAGAGTTTCGAGTCTAGCCTCGGGAATAGATTCCCCATTGATGCTAATCTGGTCTGTGTAGTGAATGAGATAGGGCGAACTGAAAACACCAACTCTCAGCCCTAGTTTTTCTAGCATATTTTTCAAAAAAGCAATGGTAGAGCCCTTGCCATTGGTTCCTCCGATATGGATAACCTTGAGTTTGAGATGGGGATTGCCACGCAAAGCTAACAGTTCCACCATGCGTTCCAAGCCAAAATGCGGTTGGTCGGTCCGATAGTGGGCAATCCACTGATTATTTTCAATTTCTTTCATCTTATTTATATTGTTTTAAATCTAAATTTTCCGCTTCATCAGCCAGACGAATAGCGGAAGCAATTTCAACTGCCATCTTGTGACTAGCTACGTCATGCACTCGTACCACTTCTACACCCTGTCTCGCAGCGATACTAGTTACATGAGCCGAAGCCGTATCTCGATTACGGAAACCAATTTCTGTCTCAGGATTGACTTCAAAACCACTTTCTTCAAGGATATTGATGACAAATCGCTTGCGCGACACTCCGAGAAAGATTGGATACCCCTTCTGATGTAGTTTATCCAGGTCCCGTAAAAGAAGCAGATTTTCTTTCTTGGTCAAACCAAAGCCAATTCCTGGATCCAACAGGATATTTTCTTGTGCAATTCCAGCTTGATTTGCTCTCGCTAGTGCTCGTTCAAAGAAAGTCTCCATCAACTCTTCGATTGGCAATGTTTCAAAGTCAGATAACTCTTCCACTGTAAAAGCTTGATTAAATCCAAAATGAGGGAAGATGAGCGAGCTAGGATGCTGAGGTCGAGCCATAACTGGATTAAACATGATGACTACTTTCGCTCCAGCCTTAGCTACCATATGGGCCATTTTTTCATCACCCATAAGACCAGTGATATCATTGACTAGATTGGCACCAGCAGCCAAAGCAGCCTCTGCCACCTGACTCTTCCAAGTATCGATAGAAATAAGGACATCACTTTCCTTGCGAATCGCTTTGATCACTGGAACAACACGCTGGATTTCCTCTTCTATCTCAACATAGCTACTTCCCGGCCGAGTTGATTCTCCACCGATATCTAGCATGCTGGCTCCTTCTGCTATCAATTTACGAGACTGCTGGAGTGCTTGCTCAAGAGCAAAAAATTGACCACCGTCCGAAAAGGAGTCTGGGGTTACATTGATAATTCCGCAAATAGCTGTTTTTGCATGATTTGCTTTAGTTGACATATCGGTCACTCCCTCAAGGCTTTTCACCATATTATTTCTCTATTTTACCATAAAAAGAAAAAGATGGACACGATTGAATTCATCTTTTTCCCAGTAGAAACAAGTAAGCAATTGTCAAAAATCTTAAACAGAAATCCCTAATGTCCGACTCAAAATCACCACGAGAGCCAGCAAACAGAAAACAACCCCATTCACAATCATGTGAAGTAAGATAGACATTTCCAAACGTTGGGTCTTGTAAGCCGTCCAAGATAGAACGATCGACATAACTCCATAAATCAATAAAGAAGGTAAATTACTTGGTTGATGCAATAAAGCAAACACAATCGTACCGACTACAAATCCCAAGTTCTCCTTGCCTCGGAAAATCTTTTTAGGAACAATTCCCCGACACAAGATTTCCTCACAAATCGGAGCAAGCAAGGTCAATAAGAAGAAACTGGAAATCAGAGAACTATTCTGAACCATATCGTTAATCTGAGACTGGTTACTTGTTGTCGTCTCATTTGACAGTTGTAACAAGATAGAACCAAGTATATTTGAACAGATAATGACTAAATAACTCAAGCCCAATCGTGCCAAATCCTTAGCTCTAAAAAATGAAAAATTGAAACTTGCTAATTGCGTTTTACGAGCTCCAATAATAAATAGCACCAGAACCACAATCGAAATACCAGCAACTATCAGTCCTGACTGTAATAGCGGTACTTCTCTTAAGGTTAAAATAGCAGTAACCCCTATAGGAATCTGATATAAGATTGTCGCCAGCAAAAAGATTAACAGCCAGCCTGCACGATTCAATAATTCTTTCCACATACTTTTCTCTTCCATCATTCATCTCCTAGACTTTGTATTAAAAAAAGGGGGAAATCCCCCTGGGTTATCCTATTATAAGGCCATGCTGATGTAGTTAAGGATAAACAAAGCATCCAAAATCCAAATCATGACATGAACATCTTTAGCTTGACCTTTGACAAGCTTAGTCAAAGTGTAAGTCAAGAAACCAACTGCAATCCCTTGAGTGATAGAGTAGCTGAATCCCATAAAGATAGATGTGAAGAAGGCAGGAACTGCTTCAGACATATCATCCCAATGGATATTTTTCAAGCTAGCCAGCATCATAATCCCAACGATAATCAAGATTGGAGCTGTAGCGGCTGTTGGTACGATCGCTAGAAGTGGACTAAAGAAGCTTGAGATCGCAAAACAGATAGCTACAACCAAGGCTGTCAAACCAGTACGTCCACCTGCACCAATACCAGCAGCAGATTCAACATAAGTCGTTACGTTCGAAGTACCAGCGATGGCACCAATTGAAGTACCAATCAAGTCTGAATAAAGAGCCTTGTCCAACTTAGCTGATTGGTGATTTTCACCATTTGTCGCTACGATACCAACTTTTTCACCTGTACCAATCAAGGTACCAATTGTGTCAAAAATATCTGTCAATGAGAAGGCAAGAATGGCCATCAGAGTTTCAGGTAAGCGAGCTGTATCTGAAACCAAAGCTCCCAAACCTTCTGAACCAAGAGCTGCACCAAAGACTGTTTTTAAGTCTTCAAAGGCTGCACCAACATGGTTATTAGCAAAATCGATACTAGACAAATCTACCAAACCAACTGCGATAGCAAGAACAGTTGTTGTCAAGATAGAGAGGATAATTCCTCCTTTAATCCCTTTAATGACAAAGAAGATTGTAATAGCAAGTCCTGCAAGAGCCACCAAAACAGCTGGATTATTAAAGCTGACCAATCCTGGAACTGCTGAAGCATTTGCTGTAATCGCTGCTTGAGCCTTGTCAGCTCCTTCTCCTGCAACCGTATAATTTCCTGGATCGATAGAGAATTTCAAAAGTCCAGCATTCTTAATCCCCACGTAGGCAAGGAAGACACCGATACCAGCTGAAATAGCTGAACGAAGGGCGTTTGGAATCGATTCAATGATCATTTTACGAACATTTGTCAAAGTGATAATCAATGAGATAATTCCACAGATGAAGACCATAGCTAGGGCTTCTTGCCAAGAATAACCGAGTCCAAATACAACTGTAAAGGTAAAGAAGGCATTGAGTCCCATACCTGGCGCTTGAGCATATGGCAAGTTGGCGTAGAAGGCCATCATCAAGGTACCCGCTACTGCACCAATGATCGTCGCTAGGAAGACACCTTGAGCAGGCATCCCTGTTTGTGAAAGAATTTGTGGGTTTACAAAGAGAATATAGCTCATTGCAAAGAAAGTTGTTAAACCAGCGAGAACCTCTGTACGAACGTCTGTACCGTTCTCTTTTAGTTTAAATAATTTGTCCATTATCAATCTCCTTTTAATTTTTACGAACAATAATAGAATTATACCATTTATCATTCACTTTTTCAATATCTTTGTTTGATTTATTTAAGAATTTGATGAAATTTCTTTTTTTGTTTCGAATCTGCTTTTCTGCCTGCTTTCTGTTATAATAGTAGACATCTTATCTGAAAAGACACTAGAAAGGTCCCTATGACGAAAAAAATTATTGCAGTTGACCTGGATGGAACCCTGCTCAACTCGGACAGTCAGATTTCTGACTTTACCAAAGAAACTATTAAAAAAGTTGCTGAAAAAGGCCATCAAGTTATTATTACGACAGGGCGCCCTTACCGAATGTCAAAAGATTTCTACCGTGAACTAGGCTTAAACACTCCTATGATTAATTTCAACGGCTCCCTTACTCATTTACCAGACCAAGTTTGGGATTTTGAAAAGTGTTTAACTGTAGACAAAAAATATCTGCTAGATATGGTTCGACGTTCAGAGGACATTCAAGCCGATTTTATCGCTGGAGAATACCGTAAAAAATTCTACATTACAAATCCTAATGAAGAAATTGCCAATCCCAAACTATTTGGCGTAGAAGCTTTCCACCCTGAAGATCAATTTCAACCTGAATTAGTGACCAAAGATCCTAACTGTATCCTATTACAGACCAGAGCCAGTGACAAGTATGCCTTGGCAAAAGAAATGAACGCCTTCTACCAGCATCAACTTTCTATTAATACCTGGGGAGGTCCGCTCAATATCCTTGAGTGTACACCCAAAGGAGTTAATAAGGCCTTTGCTTTGGACTACTTGCTCAAGGTAATGAACCGCGACAAAAAAGATTTGATTGCTTTTGGAGATGAGCACAATGATACCGAAATGCTCGCTTTTGCTGGGAAAGGTTATGCCATGAAAAATGCCAACCCAGAGCTACTCCCCTATGCAGATGAGCAAATTTCCTTGACAAATGACCAAGACGGGGTTGCCAAAACTCTGCAAGATTTATTCTTATAGTTCATTCTGACCAGCTTGCAAGCTGGTCTTTGTGCTCTTTTCACAGTCTCATCAACCAGTTAATCGATTGTTCTACTTTTTGCCTCCAAAACCTTGGAAAAGGCTTTCTTTTGTGATATACTTCACATATAAATACAAGAGAGCTCGTCACACTCGACTCTGTTGACATAAAATCAATCCAGTCCTGTTTCTCCTGCTCTCAGTTAATATCAAGGAGGATAGCTATGAAAGCTGTTGTTGTAAATCCAGAAAGCACTGGTGTTGCTGTTGAAGAAAAAGTACTCCGTCCACTTGAAACTGGGGAAGCACTTGTAGAAATTGAATACTGTGGTGTTTGCCACACTGACCTCCACGTTGCCCATGGCGACTTCGGTCAGGTACCAGGACGTGTCCTAGGTCACGAAGGTGTTGGTATCGTTAAAGAAATTGCCCCAGATGTTAAAAGCCTTAAAGTCGGCGACCGCGTCAGCGTTGCTTGGTTCTTTGAAGGATGTGGCACTTGCGAATACTGTACAACTGGTCGCGAAACCCTTTGCCGTACAGTGAAAAATGCCGGCTACTCAGTAGATGGTGGTATGGCTGAACAATGTATCGTAACTGCAGACTATGCTGTTAAAGTTCCTGACGGACTTGATCCAGCCCAAGCTTCATCTATCACATGTGCTGGTGTAACAACCTATAAAGCTATAAAAGAAGCAAAAGTTGAACCAGGTCAATGGGTTGTTCTTTACGGTGCTGGTGGACTTGGTAACCTAGCTGTTCAATACGCTAAAAAAGTATTCAATGCTCATGTTATCGCAGTTGATATCAACAATGACAAACTTGCCCTTGCAAAAGAAGTAGGTGCTGACATTGTTATTAACGGCCTAGAAGTTGATGATGTACCAGGACTCATCAAGGAAAAAACTGATGGAGGAGCTCATTCAGCTGTCGTAACTGCTGTATCTAAAGTTGCCTTCAATCAGGCTGTTGACTCAGTTCGTGCTGGTGGTCGCGTTGTCGCTGTCGGCCTTCCTTCTGAAATGATGGAACTCAGCATCGTGAAAACAGTTTTAGATGGAATCCAAGTCATCGGTTCTCTTGTAGGAACTCGTAAAGACTTAGAAGAAGCCTTCCAATTCGGTGCAGAAGGTTTAGTAGTTCCAGTTGTTCAAAAACGTCCAATAGAAGATGCCGTAGCCATTTTCGACGAAATGGAAAAAGGTCAAATCCAAGGACGTATGGTACTCGACTTCACCCACTAATCTAATAGAAACCTATTTTAAAAGTTGGAAACTTCTTCCAACTTTTTTATATTAAATTTTTAAATAAGGATTCAAAAAAACTTCTCTAAAACTCAATATATCAATATTTTCAGATGTAATCTTTTTAATTATTTTATGATAAATAGTTGATTTTTAGATGAAAACGGTTTATACTTAAAAAGTCTTAAAGTTTTCTTAAACAAAAACTAAAACAAAAAAGGAGGAATGACAATAATGAGTATCGGAATCATTATTGCGAGCCACGGCGAATTTGCTGCGGGTATTCATCAGTCAGGATCTATGATCTTTGGTGAACAAGAAAAGGTTCAAGTTGTAACCTTTATGCCAAATGAAGGTCCTGATGATTTATACGCTAAGTTTAATAACGCTGTTGCTGCATTTGACGCAGAAGATGAGGTTCTAGTTTTGGCTGACCTTTGGAGTGGATCTCCATTTAACCAAGCTAGCCGCGTGATGGGAGAAAATCCTGAGCGTAAGTTTGCCATCATCACAGGACTTAATTTACCGATGTTGATTCAAGCCTATACAGAGCGCCTCATGGACGCTGCTGCAGGTGTAGAAAAAGTCGCTGCTAATATCATTAAAGAAGCCAAAGATGGCATCAAGGCTCTTCCAGAAGAGCTAAACCCAGTTGAGGAAGTAGCAAGCGCTGCAGCTGCTCCAGTTGCCCAAGCTGCTATTCCAGAAGGAACTGTCATCGGAGACGGTAAACTCAAAATCAACCTTGCCCGTCTAGACACTCGTTTACTTCACGGTCAGGTTGCAACTGCTTGGACTCCAGATTCAAAAGCAGACCGTATCATCGTTGCTTCAGATAACGTAGCTAAAGACGAATTACGTAAAGAATTGATTAAACAAGCAGCTCCAGGTAAAGTGAAAGCAAACGTTGTTCCTATCCAAAAACTAATCGACGTTGCAAAAGATCCTCGCTTCGGAGAAACACATGCCCTTATCTTGTTTGAAACACCTCAAGATGCTCTTCGTGCTATCGAAGGTGGCGTACCAATCAAAACTCTTAATGTTGGATCAATGGCTCACTCAACTGGTAAAACAATGGTTAACAACGTTTTGTCTATGGACAAAGAAGACGTTGCTACATTTGAAAAAATGCGTGACCTTGGTGTTGAATTTGATGTACGTAAAGTACCAAACGACACGAAAAAAGATTTGTTTGACTTGATCAACAAAGCAAACGTGCAATAATCGATTTTATGAAAGGATTTTAAAGATGTCTATTATTTCTATGGTTTTAGTAGTCGTTGTAGCCTTCCTAGCAGGTCTTGAAGGTATCCTCGACCAGTTCCAATTCCATCAACCAATCGTAGCTTGTACCCTTATCGGTCTTGTTACTGGTAACCTTGAAGCAGGGATTATCCTTGGTGGTTCTCTTCAAATGATCGCCCTTGGTTGGGCTAACATCGGAGCTGCCGTAGCTCCTGACGCTGCTCTTGCTTCTGTTGCTGCTGCCATTATCATGGTTCTTGGTGGCGACTTTACTAAGACAGGTATCGGTGTTGCCCAAGCGGTTGCTATCCCTCTTGCAGTTGCTGGTCTATTCTTGACTATGATTGTCCGTACACTCTCTGTCGGATTGGTTCACACTGCTGATGCTTCTGCTAAAAAAGGTGACTTCAAAGCAGTTGAACGTGCTCACTTTGTCGCACTTCTTCTTCAAGGTCTTCGTATTGCAGTCCCTGCAGCACTCCTTCTAATGGTACCAACTGAAACAGTACAAAGCATTCTAAATGCTATGCCTGATTGGCTCAAAGATGGTATGGCTATCGGTGGTGGTATGGTTGTTGCCGTTGGTTACGCTATGGTTATCAACATGATGGCAACTCGTGAAGTATGGCCATTCTTCGCTATCGGTTTCGTGCTTGCTGCCGTGTCAGATATTACTCTAATCGGATTTGGTGCTATCGGTGTTGCTATCGCTCTTATCTACCTTCACCTTTCTAAAACTGGTGGAAATGGTGGCGGAGGAGCCGCAACTTCTAACGACCCAATCGGCGATATCCTAGAAGACTACTAAGATAAGAAAGGACTGAAAACATCATGACTGAAAAACTTCAATTAACTAAATCAGATCGTAAAAAAGTTTGGTGGCGTTCAACTTTCTTACAAGGTTCTTGGAACTATGAACGTATGCAAAACTTGGGTTGGGCTTACTCATTAATTCCAGCTCTTAAAAAACTCTACACTAAAAAAGAAGATCAAATCGCTGCTCTTGAACGCCATCTTGAGTTCTTCAACACTCACCCATACGTAGCCGCTCCAATCATGGGGGTTACTCTTGCACTTGAAGAAGAACGTGCTAACGGTGTTGAGATTGATGATGCTGCTATCCAAGGGGTTAAAATCGGTATGATGGGACCTCTTGCTGGTATCGGTGACCCAGTATTCTGGTTTACAGTACGCCCAATCCTTGGATCACTCGGTGCTTCACTTGCCCTTACTGGTAATATCTTAGGTCCAATCCTCTTCTTCGTTCTTTGGAACTTGATTCGTATGTCATTCTTGTGGTATACACAAGAGATTGGATACAAGGCTGGATCAGAAATCACTAAAGATATGTCTGGCGGTATCCTCCAAGACATCACTAAAGGTGCTTCTATCCTTGGTATGTTCATTCTTGCTGTCCTTGTTCAACGTTGGGTAAATATTAAATTTGCTTTCGATGTTGCCAAAGTTCAACTAGATGAAAAGGCTTATATCCACTGGGATAAATTGCCAGAAGGATCTAAAGGTATACAAGAAGCATTCGCACAAGTAGGACAAGGATTGTCTCAAACACCTGAAAAAGTTACTACTTTCCAACAAAACTTGGATATGTTGATTCCTGGACTATCAGGACTACTCCTTACTTTCCTTTGCATGTACTTGCTTAAGAAAAAAGTATCTCCAATCACTATTATCCTTGCACTCTTTGCAGTAGGTATTGTGGCACATGTTCTTCACATCATGTAATCAAGCAACTTAAAAGGAATCAGGTTCTAAAATCTGATTCCTTTTTTCTATACTTTTATTCGGCCAAGGCACCCATTGGATCCCATGGTGCAAGTACAATTGGTTCTGCTTCATAGGCAGCTTGTTCTTCAGCTGTCAGCAATTCTTTGCGGACAACGATTTGATATGTGTATTCGTCCATCCAAGCATCTGAGGCAACAAAGTAACCATCTGTACCGACCTTGTCTCCCCATGAGTTTTCAACCTTCCACTTAGTTGACTTGCCATTTTCGTCCAAATCAACACCTGTCAAGACCATGGCGTGGGTCATTAAGCTTTCACTATAGTCCAAACGTCCAGCCTTGTCTTGAGTAAGTTGAATGTCCATGCTTGATTCAAAGTCATAAACATCTGTCGCAAGGATTCCAGCTTTACGGTTGCTGAGCTGACCGACATCTGAACCAAACCAAACAGTCTCACCTGCTTGCATTTGGGCAATCGCCAATTCTTTCAAGCGCTCCATTGGAACGTTGATGTAACGAACCGCACGGCTACCAACTACATTTCCTAACATCTCAACTGTGTAAGATTTTCCGTAAGGCTTGTCAGCAGTTGGAGCATTGATAACAGAAACGTAGTCTTCTAGAGGAAGATTGACATATTTCTTGTAAAACTCTTGTGGTGTAATACCCTTTTCGCTTTGGTAGTTGTTATCTTTATCGCGATAAGCAAAGTCAAATTTACGTGGCGGAAGACCCAATGACATAGCAAGGAAGTTAAAGATTTCTTGCAAGAGGTCTTCTTTCTTAGCTTGAACAGTCGCTTGATCAGCACCTGAAGCTAATAGATCACGTAAAATTTGAGCATCTTGACGAAGCAATTTGTTGAGAATGGCATTTAGCTCACGACTACTACTAGATGAAACAGACTCAGGGTAAACTGACTTGGGCACGACACCGTATTTCTCAAAGAGAGACACCACCATATCCCACTGACCACCGTCTTGTTGTGGTGTTTGGAGTAGGAATTTAACCTTACGACTCGTCAAGTCTTGGTCTGCAGTCGCAATGACTTGCTCCAAGAACCAGTTTGATTTCTCATACTTGTCCCAGAAGAAGGTGTGGGCCTGTGACAATTCAAAATTTTCCAATTTATATTGTGAAATGAGTTTGTGGCGGAAGGTATTGAGGGCCGCAAACATCCAGCAACGACCAGACGCTTTCTGGTTGGTTACCTTGTCCTTAGTCAAATCCAATGAGAAAACAGGTGTGTTATCTACATGGCTTTGGCGACGTTCTAGGGCTGCAAAAATTCCGTTGTGGCTAGCAGCATTTTCAATCGCTTGGTATTTGATATTTGCTTCATAATTGGCAAATAGTTTATCAGTAAATGATTCTTGAATCGCGTTCATAGATTCCTCCTTTTATTCTACAGTCTATTATAACTCTTTTCACAAAGGAAGCAACTGAAAAACATAAAAGGCGAGGACATTATCCCTCACCTTTTTCGAATATAAACCAAATTAAGCAATACTAGCACGGAGATCTTCTAATTCTTCCTTGGTCAAGCGACGCCATTCTCCTCGCTGCAAGTTCTTATCTAAAACTAAAGTTCCCATAGTCAAACGTTGCAAGTCTACAACTTCCTTGCCACAGTAGCCCACCATACGCTTGACCTGATGAAACTTCCCTTCTGCAATAGTCACACGGATTTGGCTTTGATTCTTTTCTATATCTATGGACACAAGCTCCAGTCTAGCGGGTTGACAGGTAAAGTCTTTGAGATGAATACCATCAGCAAATATATCCACATCTTCTTGGGTCATGATTCCCTTGACTTGCGCCATATAGGTCTTATCCACATGACGCTTAGGTGAAAGAAGAGCATGGGCCAGCTGGCCGTCATTGGTCAAGAGTAGAAGACCATGTGTATCAATATCCAAGCGTCCTACTGGGAAAACTTCCTTACTCCGAGCAATATCATCCAGCAAGTCCAGAACGGTTCTGTGCCTAGGATCCTCAGTCGCTGAAATAACCCCTTGGGGCTTGTTCATCATGTAGTAGACAAACTCTTCATACTCCAACACTTGCCCATCAAAGCGAATCTCATCTCTTTCTTCATCAATCTGCAATTTAGCTGACTTTTCTTTTTTACCATTTACAGTCACGCGCCCAGCCTTGAGCATGTTTTTGACCTCTGTCCGGCTCCCCACAGCGCAGGCAACTAAAAATTTATCTAATCTCATAGAACTATTATATCATGGAAATTGCTGAACTATTATCAATTTTATGGTATAGTATAAATATACTTCGTTTAAAAGGAAACATCCATATGTGGTTAATCTATTTATTTCTTATTTTTGTAGTAATAGCTTTATTTTTAAAGATTCTTCCATTTATTCTAATTGCACTCTGCTTATTCCTCATTTATGGTATATCTTTACATATTAGAAAAATAAGATATTTTAAAAGTCCAGGTTTTCTAGAACAAAAACAAAAAATTGCAGATACTATTATTGAGTTTAATGAAATTTCAGAATATGTAAAAGATATCCCAAATAAAAATCAATTTATTATAAAGGATATTACAGGGAAACATGCACATTTAGCTCACTTTGAAAATACTAGCCAACATGACTATAAGCGAGATAAACATAAAAAAACTTTAAATCAAAGTAACGTTTATTCAACTTCCCTACAAGTTGTGCGACGTGCATCTGAAGAACCTATACATTATCTCTGTAAGTATTTCGGAATAACTGCAACCGAAGAAAGCTTGAAACAGCTTGAAGAAATCGGAGAGAATATCTCTCGAATGGAAAACACAATTGATAATCTTTATCAACGAGAGGAACAAATAAAAAACGACTTTAATCCTCCAAAATTTATTTTAAAATACTTTTCTAAAGATTTAATGAAAGAGTTAGATATCCACCTACCAGACATAAAGGTTGATTACACTTCTTATATTTTTGAATACGTGAGTGCAGGAGGCAATAGTTCTCAGAAAACGACAATTCTGTTTAACGGTGAAACTGTTGAAGCAACAGCAGAGTATATTGCAAAGAAAATAAAATCAAAACAAACTGCTCAAGCTCAACGATCACTGATGACAAACAAACTTCGAACTCAAATAAAAGAAAGAGATCACTATACTTGTCAAATCTGTGCTGCCTCTACAGCTGAACAATCTCTCCTGTTACTTGAGATAGACCATATTGCCCCTGTATCAAAAGGAGGACTTTCCACACCTGACAATCTTCAAACTCTCTGTTGGAAATGTAATCGTTCAAAATCTAATAAAATCTTATAAATAAATATCCCAAAAGCATACTTACAATTCAATTTGCTTTTGGGATATTTTTGTTAATTTGCCCAATCTCCGTTACGGAAGAGTGGTACACGTGTCCCATCCTCACGGATACCATCGATATCCATTTGGTTAGAACCAATCATAAAGTCTACGTGAACATCTGAACGGTTAAGTCCCGCAGCTTCAAGCTCCTCTTCGCTCATCTCCGCTCCACCAACTACGCTAGTCGCATAGGCTGCACCGATAGCCAAGTGGTTTGATGCATTTTCATCGAAAAGGGTGTTAAAGAAGGTAATGCCTGACTGAGAAATTGGGCTTGGATCTGGTACCAAGGCACATTCACCCAAGGCACGCGCACCCGCATTTTCAAAGACAAGGTCTTTCATGACCTGATCACCCTTCTCAGCTGAAATATCCACGATTTGTCCATCCTTAAAGGTTACCTTAATACCTTCAATAATATTTCCATTATAGCTAAGCGGTTTTGTAGAAGTGACATAACCATCTGCGCGACGGAAGTCAGGCGCTGTGAAGACTTCCTCTGTCGGCATATTTGGCAAGAATCCTTCGCCCTGTGCATTGATAGCACCAGCTGATTCCCAAACGTGGTTCTTCGGCAAACCAAGTGTTAAATCTGTCCCTGGCGCTGTGTAGTGAAGGGCTGAAAATTGTTCTTTATTAAGCATATCTGCCTTACTCTTAAGGATAGCTGCATGCTCTTCCCAAGCCTTAACAGGATCTTCTTCATAGACACGGCAAGTTTTGAAGATTTGGTCCCAAAGGAGATCGACTGCTTCTTCATCGCTCGCAGCATTTGGAAAGACTTTCTTAGCCCACTCAAGTCCAGCAGCGGCTGCTACAGTCCAGCTAACCTTGTTAGATTGAGTTGCGATGCGCATTGGCTTCATAGCAAGTCCCATAGCTTTAGCAGAAGCTGATAGCTTGTCAGCGTCCACACCGTTCAAGGCACCTGGGTCAGAAGAACGAACTCCAAGACGGCTAGCCTTGTTCTCCAAGAGATAGTTCATCTCAGCAATCTTATATTCTGGCACATTGTCCAAACGCTCCATCGGTGCGTGGAGGAATTTCTCACGGTTGATGACATCATCTGTCCACTGAACGATCACCTCATGTGCACCCAAAGCATAAGCTTCTTTGACGATTAAGTGAGCCAACTCACGTTGCTCCACATCGATAGAGAGAGCCAAAGTGTGACCAGGTTGCACATTGATTCCGTTCGCAACCAATAATTTCGCATATTTTTCTAGATTTTCTTTAAAATTTGGTAAAACCATGTTGTTTTCTCTTTTCTATTTTTATTTTTCTTTCAAAGCAGAAAATAATCCTGCTAAAGCAATAGCACCTGACAAGAGTGCTGTTGATAGGATAATTGTCTGATCAGCAAGTTCTAATTGATATTCAAATACCTTCTCAGCTGGCTTATCTTCCGCAAAAATTCTTAGTTTCATGAGAACCCCCTTAAAATTTATTAAAACAAATCACTATGACTTCCTGTCCTCAGCAAATTTAAAATTAATTCCGACTTGTCTACTTTATAAACCAAAAGCCAATCTGGCTGGATATGGCATTCACGAACTCCTTGAAAATGCTTAGATGCCGTTAATTGATGATCACGTTATCTGGCAGGAAGTTCCTTTTCTTGAACCAGAAAATTTAAAACTTCTTCTAATCATTCTGCCTTCAAACCACGCTTCATAGCCAACTTAAAATCTTTTTTAAACTGTTTATGATAACGAATATTAAGCACGCAAATCCTCCATCAAGTCAGAGACTGATTCAAAGGATTGGCTCATATTACGATTTTGGTCTAAATCCGTTAATACCTCAAGCAACTTCCGATTCTCGTCTAGTCTAACATCGAAAGGTAAACCCTGATATTGAATAGCTTGACGAAGGAAAATATTGATGGCAGTCGTCATATCCATTCCCAGATTATTAAACACCTGTTGGGCCTGCTCCTTGACCTCACTATCCAAACGGATACTCATGCTCGTCTTTGACATACTCTCACCTTCTTTCTACAGACTATTTTAACAAAAAAGAAAGCCAATGTAAATCTATTGGATATACATTAGCCTCTTTGGATAGATGATTAAACAATTTTTTAAAACAACTCATCAAACAAACTGAGCTGGTTATCCTCTGGCATATTGCCCAGAATCCCCATTTCATCCATCTTTTCAACCAAAGTTGATGAGAGTCCACCACGTTTGCGTAGTTCTGTTTTTGAGAGGAATTCTCCCTCTTCACGCGCTCGCACCAACTGCTTAGCAACGTTCTCTCCCAGACCATCCATTGCTACAAATGGTGGAATGAGGGTATCCCCATCGATGAGGAACTCTGTCGCCTGACTACGGTAGAGATCGAGTTTTCCAAACTTGAAACCACGCTCCCACATCTCATTGACAATCTCAAGAGTTGTATAGAGATCGATTTCCACATTAGAGGCTTCATTGTTTTTCCGTTTTTCAGCGATTTCTTCCATTTTGTGCTTGATGGCATCCAAGCCCGCACCCATGGTCTTGATATCAAAAGCCTTAGCACGGATGGAGAAGTAAGCACAGTAGTAATAAATGGGATGGTGAACCTTGAAGTAAGCTACACGAAGGGCCATCATAACGTAGGCTGCCGCATGGGCTTTAGGGAACATGTACTTGATTTTCCCACAGGACTCTATATACCACTCTGGCACCTTATTAGCCTTCATGGCTTCGATATAGCCATTCCGCTCCTCTTCTGAAATCTTCAGCCATAAGCCTTTACGCACCCGTTCCATGATGGTAAAGGCCATCTTAGGTTCTAGACCAGCATGCATGAGGTAAACCATGATGTCGTCCCGACAACCGATAACAGTCGATAGGTCTGCTATTCCTTGCTTGATTAAATCCTGAGCATTTCCCAACCAGACATCCGTACCGTGGGACAGACCTGAGAGCTGAAGCAACTCCGCAAAAGTCGTCGGATGCGTCTCATCTACCATCCCACGTACAAAGTTGGTTCCAAATTCTGGAATCCCCAGCATACCTGTCGGAGTTCCGATTTGCTCAGGTGTCACTCCTAGCACATCAGTCCCAGAAAAGAGGGCCATTACGCCTTCGTCATCCATAGGAATTTCATTAGGGTCAATCCCAGACAAGTCCTGGAGTTTTCGAATCATGGTCGGATCATCATGTCCCAGCACATCGAGTTTGAGGACGTTCTCGTCAATATCATGGAAGTTAAAGTGAGTGGTCTGCCATTCAGCGGTCACGTCATCCGCTGGATACTGGACAGGCGTAAAGTCGTAGACATCCATGTAGTTAGGAATAACAACGATTCCCCCCGGGTGTTGACCTGTCGTCCGCTTGACACCAGCTGCACCTTGAGCTAGGCGTTCCACCTCTGCATCACGATAAAACTTGCCATAATCTCTCTCGTAACCCTTGACAAATCCATAGGCAGTCTTGGCAGCCACCGTACCAACCGTTCCTGCACGAAAGGCATATTCCTCACCAAAGATATCACGCACATCCAAGTGGGCGCTAGGCTGGTCTTCTCCCGAGAAGTTCAAGTCAATATCGGGAACCTTGTCCCCATCAAAACCAAGGAAGGTCTCAAACGGAATATCCTGTCCGTTTTTACTGAGTTTGTGACCACATTTAGGACAGTCCTTATTAGGCATATCAAAACCTGAACCATAAGAACCATCGGTGATAAACTCACTGTACTGACACTGACCACAGACATAGTGAGGAGAAAGAGGATTGACCTCCGTAATCCCAATCATGGTCGCAACGAAACTAGAACCGACAGATCCACGAGAACCCACCAAGTAACCCCGTTCATTGGAACGTTGAACCAGCATCTGCGATGCCAGATAAATCACAGCAAATCCATTCCCCAGAATGGAAGTCAATTCTTTTTCAATCCGCAAATCAACGATATCTGGCAGCGGATTTCCATAAATCTCAAAAGCTTTCTTATAGGTCAACTCAGCAACTGTTTCTTCAGCCTTGTCAATGAAAGGCGTGTACAAGTCACCCTTAACAACCTCAACAGGTTCAAAGATTTCTGCCAAGGCATTGGTGTTTTCAATAACCAGTTTACGAGCCAAATCCTCCCCCAAGAAGGCAAATTCATCCAACATCTCATTAGTCGTTCTAAAATGAGCTTTGGGGAGAGGAGCTGGTTGAGCATGTTCACCATGACCAATCGTTCTATTAATCATCGCCCCCTGACCCAAACTACGGACGATAATTTCTCGATAAATCTCTTCTTCTGGTTCGATATAGTGGACGTTTCCCGTAACAAGAACGGGCTTGCAAAGACGGTCTCCAACCTCTATCAAACTCTTGATAATAGTCTGAAGTTCCTCCATATCCTTGATCTGCTCCTTAGCAATCAAGGGAGCATAGATAGCTGGTGGCATGACCTCGATAAAGTCATAATACTTGGCCACCTCAACCGCCGCATCCACACCTTGGGAAACGACTGCATCAAAAACTTCGCCCTCCGAGCAAGCCGACCCCAAAATCAAACCTTCCCGATGGGCATCTAGAACCGTTCTCGGAATCCGTGGAACCCCTTCAAAGTACTTGGTATTGGACAAAGAAACCAGTTTAAAGATATTCTTCAGCCCCACTTGATTCTTGACATAAATGGTTGTATGCTTGATTCGAGCTTTTTTATAAGAATCTGGACTAATCAAATCAATATTAAGTCTAGCCAGATCAGTCACACCATGTTTTTCTGCTACCTCTTTGATAAAGATGAAGAGCAGACGACCAGTAGCTTCCGCGTCGTAGTTAGCCATGTGGTGATGTTCTAAGGCCACACCAAAACGCTTGGTCAACGGTCCCAGACCATGACGTTTAAACTCAGGATATAGATTTCTAGCAAACTCCAGCGTATCAATCACTGGCTGACTAATCTTTGGCAGACCATGACGTTCATAGTTGGCATTCATAAAGCCAACGTCAAAGGTAGCATTATGGGCAACTAAGACTGTATCCTTGCAAAACTCTTGGAATTCTTGCAGAACTTGTTCCAGTGGTTTGGCATTTTTGACATGATCGTCTGTAATTCCAGTCAACTCAGTAGTAAAAGCTGACAAGGGATGCCCAGGATTGATAAATTCATCAAATTCAGCAATGACATTCCCCTTGTACATCTTAGAAGCCGCAACCTGAATCAAATCATTATAGATAGCTGAAAGCCCCGTCGTTTCCACGTCAAAGACCACGTAGGTCGCTTCCGACAAGTCCATCTCCACTTCGTTATAGACGATAGGGACACGGTCCTCAACGATATTGGCTTCCATCCCATAGATTAGCTGGATTCCCACTTTCTTGGCAGCCTTATAGCCGTGTGGGAAAGACTGGACATTCCCGTGGTCGGTGATAGCAACTGCTTTGTGTCCCCACTTAGCAGCTGTCGCAACGATTTCTTCGACTTCTGGCAAAGCATCCATAGTCGACATATTAGTATGAGCATGAAACTCAACCCGGCGCTCACCTTCTGGCATCAAATCCTTCCGCTCATAGTGAACAACTTCCTGCACATCCTGCACGTTCATAGTCAAATCTCGTGTGAAGTTATTCATCTCCACATTCCCACGAACTCGGAGCCAAGAATTTTTCTTAATTAGATCAAATTTCTGAGCCTCTTCCTCGTTCTTAACCCACTTTTGCATAGAAAAACTGGAAGTGTAGTCTGTCATTTTAAAGTTGATCAAAACACGCCCTGTTCTGGTCACTTTTTGCTCCACATCAAACACAACCCCTTCAAAGACCAGACGATTTTCCTCCGTCGTCACTTCGATCATAGGAGTAATCTCCGCCTTGTCCAGCTTGGGTTTGGCTACAGCTTTTTTCGCTTGAAAATCAAAGGCTGGTTTCTCTTCCGCTGGAGGAGGTGCCATCTGTTCCAGTTGCTCCATAGCACGTAGCGCTTCCTCATTGGCAGCTTGAACAATCTGCTCATTTTCCGCATGAAAGGCTTCTTCTTGCTCTTGAGTCAGAACATCATTCTTCTCGACCTGACAGTTAAAAGTTGGAAAACCAAACTTTTCAAGTTGTTTCGCTAAGTTAGGAAGATGATTCTTCTTAAAATGTTCCTTATCAATCGCCTCAGAGCCTTCAATAAAGAGTTGATTGCCCTCCGCACGAACTTGCAGATTCTGGTAAAGGGACTTAAAACCTTGGCTAGAACATGGCCCTTCAGCGAAAGCCTCCCTATAATAGGCCTGCAAGAGCTGATTTGAAAATTCTTGAGACCGAGCCTTGATTTCGAAAACAGCTTTATTTCCTGTCTTAGAAAATTCTTCGCTCAAACCTTTCTTTAATTCTAAAAAGATTTCAATCGGTAAAATATTAGAAAATACGAAATGAAACTCCCATACCTTACTAATTTTATGAACCACAACTCGCTCAATATCAGCCTGTGCTAAAGCAGGAGACTGTCTCATTTCAGCAGGCATCCCCAGTTGATTCATCAAAATTTCAAAACTATTTGACATTCATTTTCCTCACATTATTCTCCTACTATTTTACCATACTTAGAGGTGTTTTCTAAAGACAAAAGGAAGCCACTAAGTGACTTCCTTCTAGAGTGAGGACTGATTAGTCTTCACCTTTGTTTTTCTTAATGATTTCTTCTTGTACTGACTTAGGTACATCTTCATAGTGGTCAAATACCATCATGAATGTACCACGTCCTTGAGATGCAGAACGAAGAACTGTTGCGTAACCGAACATTTCAGCAAGTGGAACGTAAGCACGAACGATTTGGCTGTTACCATGTGCTTCCATACCATCTACACGTCCACGACGAGCAGTTACGTGACCCATAACATCACCAAGGTTTTCTTCTGGAACAGTGATTGTTACAAGCATCATTGGCTCAAGGATAGCTGGTTGTGCTGATTTAGCAGCTTCTTTAAGAGCAAGTGAAGCCGCAATCTTGAAGGCAGTTTCAGATGAGTCGACATCGTGGTATGAACCATCGTAAAGCTTAGCTTTAACGTCAACCATTGGGTAACCTGCAAGAACACCGTTAGCCATAGATTCTACCAAACCTTTTTCAACCGCTGGGATAAATTCACGAGGAACCACACCACCGACGATTGCGTTTTCGAATTCGAATCCTTTACCTTCTTCGTTTGGACTAAACTCAATCCATACATCACCGAATTGACCTTTACCACCAGACTGACGTTTGAAGAATCCACGTGCTTGAGTAGAAGCGCGGAATGTTTCACGGTAAGATACTTGAGGAGCACCTACGTTTGCTTCAACTTTGAACTCACGACGCATACGGTCAACAAGGACGTCAAGGTGAAGTTCACCCATACCAGAGATAACTGTTTCACCAGTTTCAACGTTTGTTTCAACGCGGAATGTTGGATCTTCTTCAGCCAATTTTTGAAGGGCAATACCCATCTTGTCTTGGTCTGCTTTAGATTTTGGCTCAACCATCAACTGGATAACTGGTTCTGGAACGTGGATTGACTCAAGGATGATTTTAGCTTTTTCATCTGTCAATGAATCACCAGTAGTTGTATCCTTCAAACCAATAGCAGCTGCAATATCACCAGCATAAACGGTTTCGATTTCTTGACGACTATTGGCATGCAATTGCACAAGACGTCCGATACGTTCACGTTTACCTTTAGAAGTGTTCATTACGTAAGAACCAGATTGAAGAACACCTGAGTATACACGGAAGAATGTCAAACGACCTACAAATGGGTCTGTTGCAATCTTGAAGGCAAGAGCTGCAAATGGCTCTTCGTCAGATGCTGGACGAGTTTCTTCTTCGTCTGTATCTGGGTTAACACCTTTGATCGCTGGGATATCAAGTGGGCTTGGAAGGTAGTCGATAACCGCATCAAGCATCAATTGAACACCTTTGTTCTTGAAGGCAGAACCACACAATACTGGGAAGAATTCAACGTTGATAGTTGCTTTACGGATAGCAACTTTCAATTCTTCATTAGTGATTTCTTCACCTTCAAGGTATTTCATCATCAAATCTTCATCAGTTTCAGCAACTGCTTCAACCAATTTTTCACGGTATTCTTGAGCTTGGTCAAGGTATTCAGCTGGAATATCTTCTTCAAGGATATCTGTACCAAGGTCGTTAGTATAGATTTCAGCTTTCATCTTAATCAAGTCGATGATACCACGGAAGTCATCTTCAGAACCGATTGGCAATTGAATTGGGTGTGCATTTGCTTGAAGACGATCGTGAAGTGTGCTTACTGAGTAAAGGAAGTCAGCACCGATTTTGTCCATTTTGTTAGCAAATACGATACGTGGAACTCCATACTCAGTTGCTTGACGCCAAACTGTTTCAGTTTGAGGCTCAACACCTGATTGTGAGTCAAGAACGGTAACCGCACCATCCAATACACGAAGAGAACGTTGTACTTCGATTGTGAAGTCCACGTGTCCTGGTGTGTCGATGATGTTTACGCGGTGGTTGTTCCATTGAGCTGTTGTCGCAGCAGATGTGATAGTGATACCACGCTCTTGCTCTTGCTCCATCCAGTCCATTTGTGACGCACCTTCGTGAGTTTCACCGATTTTGTGGATTTTACCAGTGTAGTAAAGAATACGCTCAGTAGTTGTTGTTTTACCAGCATCGACGTGAGCCATGATACCGATATTACGAGTTTTTTCAAGTGAAAATTCGCGTGCCATGAGGTTTGTTTCTCCTATTTATTTTTGATTTCTATTCTATTATAACACGATTTTAATAAAAACGGATAGGCAGGACCTACCCGTTCTCAATGTTTTCATGCTATTGTTGGTTTCAACTTGTAGATTTACAAATTGAATCGAACTCGGGCTAAAGTTAATTAGCCGATTTGAGCCGGAACGGGATGCTGTGTGAAAAAGATAAACTTCCTTGTATTCGTCGAATACTGCGTCAGTTTCCTATTTTCACCTTGCATCCTTACTGTTCCTAGCATCATGATTTAGTTGAGCTCAAGCTAAAAGTCTGGAGAAAAAGATGAAGCTCATTGGTTGCAATCGCAACCTGCTTTGATTCCCTATTTTCTCTGGGACTTTCTTAACGCTTTCGCATCCTATATTACCAACGGAAGTGTGCGAATGCACGGTTAGCTTCAGCCATACGGTGAGTGTCTTCACGTTTCTTAACAGCTGCACCAGTGTTGTTAGCAGCATCCAAGATTTCTTTTGCAAGACGGTCTTGCATTGTGTGTTCACCACGAAGACGAGCGATTGTTACCAACCAACGAAGTCCAAGTGTTGTACGACGTTCTGGACGAACTTCAACTGGGACTTGGTAGTTAGAACCACCAACACGACGTGCACGTACTTCAAGTACAGGCATGATGTTTTCCATAGCTGTTTCAAATACTTCAAGTGCATCGTTTCCAGTAGCTTCTTTGATTTGCTCAAAGGCACCGTAAACGATTGAAGCAGCTGTACCACGTTTACCATCAAGCATAACGCGGTTGATAAGACGAGTAACTAGTTGTGAATTGTAAAGCGGATCTGGCAATACGTCACGTTTTGGAGCTCTATTTTTACGACTCATTTCTCTTTATCCCCTTTCCTTATGCTTTTGGACGTTTAGTACCGTATTTAGAACGGCCTTGTTTACGATCGTTAACACCTGCAGTATCAAGTGCACCACGGACGATATGGTAACGTACCCCTGGAAGGTCTTTTACACGTCCACCACGAAGAAGCACCACGCTGTGCTCTTGCAAGTTGTGTCCGATACCTGGGATGTAGGCAGTAACTTCGATAAGGTTGCTCAAACGTACACGAGCGAATTTACGAAGGGCTGAGTTAGGTTTTTTAGGTGTCATTGTTCCAACACGAGTTGCAACACCACGTTTTTGTGGTGAAGAAACGTTTGTTTGAACTTTTTTATGACTGTTGTAACCAACGTTCAAAGCTGGTGATTTAGATTTTTCTACTTTTGATTTACGCGGTTTGCGAACCAATTGGTTAATTGTAGGCATCTACATTCTCCTGTGTTTTTTATTTTTGGTGATGATACACTTGGTGACAGCTATCATCTGTGTGTACTTTTGCAACATTTGTCAGCACGTCCCTGTACACTCTTGAGAGACCAAAAGTAAAAAGTACCGTCTATTATTGTAACAAAATTTTCCCTTGGTTGTCAAGATATTTTTCTTTTTTATTCTTAATTTTAGCTCTTTTGTGGTACTCCCCCAAAAAAGAAAAAGGAGGAATCTCACCCTCCTAAAGTTAGTATTGTTCCATTCAATCCCATCAATTTTAACACATAATGTTTAAAAAATATTATATCATCACAACCAACCAGATTCTTTCGCGATATTAGCTGCCTCTGTTCGATTACCAGCATCTAATTTAGAAAGAATATTGGTGACATAGTTTCGGACTGTTCCGTTGGATAGATAAAGTTTGTCTGCAATTTCTTGATTGGATAATCCCTTAGCAATTCCCTCTAAAACAGCAATCTCTTGTTCTGTCAACGGATTGGGATGCGTCATCACCACTTCCATCAATTCAGGCGAATACTCCTTGCGCCCTTCAAGGACAGTGTGCAAGGTATGCATGAGGTCTGCAATGTTTCTTTCTTTTAATACATAAGCATCTACTCCAGCCTTGACCGCACGTTCAAAATACCCAGGACGCTTGAAGGTCGTCACCACAACCACCTTTGTTTCAAGCTTTTCAGCTCGTATCCACTCCAAGACTTCAAGACCTGTCTTAACAGGCATTTCTACGTCAAGGATGGCGATATCTACAGACTCCTTTTCTAATAGTTGGATTGCTTCTTGCCCATTCTTGGCTTGAAAGACAGACTCTACATCTGGTTGAAGCATGAGCAACTGGCACATGGCATCTCGCAACATACTTTGATCTTCTGCGACTAATACTTTCATCTATTTTCTCTCCTTATAAGGCAGTCGAACCTGAACTTCTGTCGGTTGTTTCCAACTAATTACCTTTACTTCTCCCGAAAATGGAAGAACACGATCTCGAACTGTATGGAGGTCATCCCCCTTTATAGAAGTAAAGCCACAGCCATCATCTCTCACTGTTAGAATGAGTTCTTTCTCTGTCCGTTCTAATTTTAAGTAGACTTTAGACGCTTTAGCATGTTTGATGATATTGGTCACTAATTCAAGCAAAATCATGGAAGCCGTTGACTCCAATTCCTGAGTTAGGCTAGCAGTATCTAGTTGGTTATCCGTTTCCACCTCAATTCCAGAAATTTCTAACATCTTTTTCACAGTCTCTAGTTCGGATGTCAAAGTTCTACACTTAAGATTTTCCACAATGGTTCTCACTTCACGCATTGATTCTTTGCTAATTTGCTGTATTTCTCTTAATTCCTTTTCCACCTGTGGATAAGCCTCCATCTGAAATAACTGCAAGGCTAAATCTGTCTTGACACTCAGCATAGCAAAAGTGTGTCCCAGACTATCATGCAAATCCTGACCGATACGACTACGTTCATTTTCAGCAAGCAATAGATTTATCTGGGCATTTTGCTTAGCCTGAGCTTCTTTCAAATCCTCCACAATACGAATCCGAACCAAGCCAAAAGTCATTAAATCGATAAAAGTGATAATTCCGAGCAGATAGACTAGAAACTCAACTTCAACTTCCTGAAAAATCAACAGTTGCCCCACAACAAGGACTTGAGCAAGGAGAAAAGTCCGGACATGTAAAGAATTAAAACTACGTACGCCGAAATGATAAATTAAGAGATTGGCAAGGAAAAAGAAGAACCAGATATAATTTACACCAACAAAGGCGGTATTCCCAACTACATAGACCAGCATGATAACCCAACAGAGCCAGGATAAGCGCTGACTCTTGGTGGTTAAAACGCCTAAGTAAGCCACCACAAATAGAATATCAATCAACAAATGCCAGCTAGGTAGCTCCCCAGTCACTACAGGAACGATGGGAAAAACCATAAAAATCAAACTAGCCCAATACATATAGTCTATGCTTTTCAGTCTTTCAAGCATTAAGCATTCTCCTTATGACCTTGAAGGTAAATAGTCAAACCAAATAAAACTGCTGAAAAAACAAGTAAATAAACTGTGGCTGATAGATTGATGCCACCCTCGTTTAAGAAGGTCTTGAGCAACTCCATCAACTGATAGGTCGGGAGACACTTACCGATCGCTTGCATCCAGTCTGGAAATAAAGAGATAGGCATCCAGAGTCCGCCTAAAACAGCCAATCCTAGATAAAGAAGATTGCCCACGACAGACATCAGCTGACTAGTTGGTAAGAGAGTCAAGGTCAAGCCAATCGCTACAAAAGCAATACTTCCCAAAATCAGCAAAATCGCAGCCCCAACCCAGCTTCCTAGAGGCATCTCTACACCTCTTACAAAATGCCCAACTGAGAAAACCACCAAGATTGAAACCAAATAATCAACCAGCATACTTGTTATCTTTGATAGATAATATTCTACCATATTTACAGGGCTATGACGTAATGTTTTCTGCCAATTGTTGATCTTGTCGGTATGTAAAACAACTGGGAATGAAAAGATAGCTGTCGACATCATGGAAAAGGCCGTCATGGAGATAAGATAATCACGCATAAAATTCGCGGGTCCACCAGGTGTTTCCTGGTACATGCCTGAAAAGAATAAATAGAAGGCTGTCGGCATCCCTACGGATAATAGATAATAGACTAATTGCCGTTTGGTCAATAGAAATTCTATCTTATTTAGTGCGATCCATCGTTTCATCTTAGTCATCTCCCTTTTGTGTTTCTTCAAAGATTGTATCCAACAAGCTACGATTATTGACTTCAATTTCTTGTATTCTACATCCTGCTTGGGCTAATAGCTCCCAGAAAGCATTTGCCTCTCGTGTGACTACTTGCAGAGCATCTTGTTTTTGAGTCCATTTTTCAATCAAGTTAGACTGCTCAACGACTTCCTTGTAAGCTAGAGGAAGGATAAAATGCTTTTCAATTCCCTCACTACGCATAGCTAGAGGCGTCGTATCACGAATCAACTCTCCCTTATTCAAGACCAAAATCCGGTCAGCTGTATGCTCTACCTCTTCGATGTAATGAGACGAATAGAGAATCGTGACTCCTTGCGCTTTTAGGTCCCGAACAATTTCCCAAAAGCGTTGACGAGTTGAAGTATCCATGGCAGCAGTTGGTTCATCTAAAAAGACAAGCTTTGGTCGCCCAATCAAGGTCAAGACAAAAGAGAAGAGACGCTTTTGCCCGCCTGACAATTTTTCTGCAAATTGCTCTTTCTGCTGTTGGTCAAACTGCAATAGTTGATCGATTTCCTGCTCGCTCAAGGGATTTGGATAGATACGTTGAAAGAAAGCAATCAACTCTTTAACCTTTAGTTTTTGAACAATTACATTTTCTTGAGGGAGATAGGATCTCGTATAGTCTAACTTAGAGCTCGTCACTGGCAAACCTTGGATAGATACTTGCCCACTGGCGACCAATTTATCTCCAAGCAGACAGTCCAAGAGTGTGGTCTTCCCAGCACCATTGGGCCCAATCAAGGCGACGCATTCACCTTCAGCTACCTCAAAGGAAATATCCTTCAAAATAGCCTTGCCCTTGATATTTTTATGTAAGCCTTGAACCTTAATCATGTTCATGATATTCTCCTTTCAGCAACTCCTTTCCCATCGGAAAGGCGATTAAAATCATAAATCCTAGACCCCAGGCACCGCGAATGGCTTGGTGCAGGAAGGCTTGATCAAACCAACCTGTAAACATTTCTACCAACCATACCACTAGTGATAGTCCAATAAAAAGATAGAGAAACGCTTTTTTCATTTTTCAAACTCCTTTTTCACATCTGAGACTAATTTCAAACCTTCTCGGATAAGCCAGGACATCATTCCAAATCCTGCAAATAGCTCCCAAGGAAAATGATAGAAATCTTCATCCAATCCTGAGAACATGAGATAAGTCATGACTCCTGCTGCTACTAGACTCACTGCGACAATCATTTTATTTTTCATCTCTTCTTCCTCCATTTCATACTTCAATTATAGCCCTTTGAAGTTAGCGGAGCTAGATGCTTCTGTCACTAGAAAATATGACAAATGTCATAAAAGATTCTGTTCAAAACAAGCAAGATACACTATGCAATAAAAGATAAGTAGAAAAATCTAAGGCAGCTTCCTCAAAAGAAATATCAAACACAATTCACACTATAATGTAAACTAATACTTATCTAAACTCGTAATAACAGCAATTTTTATAACATTGAAACATATATTATAGGTTCAGCAAAAACTCTTCTATTGCTTTATTAAGAATTAATAAGAGTTATAAAATCTATTAAATTTCAATGTGTATACCTAAAATACTGAAATTCAAAAAAGAGAGAACCAAACTGATTCTCTCTTAATGTATATAATATCTAGTTTAAAAAAGATACACTCACGCATCTCTGAAACGAATCGGGAAGACAGGATTCGAACCTGCGACACCTTGGTCCCAAACCAAGTACTCTACCAAGCTGAGCTACTTCCCGAGTTAAATAGAAAAATGCACCCTAGAGGAGTCGAACCTCTAACCGCCTGATTCGTAGTCAGGTACTCTATCCAGTTGAGCTAAGGGTGCTCATTATATTATGCCGAGGACCGGAATCGAACCGGTACGATCGTTACCAATCGCAGGATTTTAAGTCCTGTGCGTCTGCCAGTTCCGCCACCCCGGCCTCTCTAAGCGAACGACGGGATTCGAACCCGCGACCCCCACCTTGGCAAGGTGGTGTTCTACCACTGAACTACGTTCGCACTGTTTTCTTCTATCTAAAAATGCCGGCTACATGACTTGAACACGCGACCCTCTGATTACAAATCAGATGCTCTACCAACTGAGCTAAGCCGGCTCATTTATTATATCTTAATGCGGGTTAAGGGACTTGAACCCCCACGCCGTTAAGCGCCAGATCCTAAATCTGGTGCGTCTGCCAATTCCGCCAAACCCGCAGATATGACCCGTACTGGGCTCGAACCAGTGACCCATTGATTAAAAGTCAATTGCTCTACCAACTGAGCTAACGAGTCTAAAATAACTTTCGTTATTTCAAACGGTCCCGACGGGAATCGAACCCGCGATCTTCGCCGTGACAGGGCGACGTGATAACCGCTACACTACGGGACCTTTGGGAGTTAACGGGATCGAACCGCTGACCCTCTGCTTGTAAGGCAGATGCTCTCCCAGCTGAGCTAAACTCCCTAGAGCTAAGCGACTTCCATATCTCACAGGGGGCAACCCCCAACTACTTCCGGCGTTCTAGGGCTTAACTTCTGTGTTCGGCATGGGTACAGGTGTATCTCCTAGGCTATCGTCACTTAACTCTGAGTAATACCTACTCAAAATTGAATATCTATTCAAATCAAGAAAACCTCTCGCTTTCATATTCTCAGTTACTTTGGATAAGTCCTCGAGCTATTAGTATTAGTCCGCTACATGTGTCGCCACACTTCCACTTCTAACCTATCTACCTGATCATCTCTCAGGGCTCTTACTGATATAAAATCATGGGAAATCTCATCTTGAGGTGGGTTTCACACTTAGATGCTTTCAGCGTTTATCCCTTCCCTACATAGCTACCCAGCGATGCCTTTGGCAAGACAACTGGTACACCAGCGGTAAGTCCACTCTGGTCCTCTCGTACTAGGAGCAGATCCTCTCAAATTTCCTACGCCCGCGACGGATAGGGACCGAACTGTCTCACGACGTTCTGAACCCAGCTCGCGTGCCGCTTTAATGGGCGAACAGCCCAACCCTTGGGACCGACTACAGCCCCAGGATGCGACGAGCCGACATCGAGGTGCCAAACCTCCCCGTCGATGTGAACTCTTGGGGGAGATAAGCCTGTTATCCCCAGGGTAGCTTTTATCCGTTGAGCGATGGCCCTTCCATACGGAACCACCGGATCACTAAGCCCGACTTTCGTCCCTGCTCGAGTTGTAGCTCTCGCAGTCAAGCTCCCTTATACCTTTACACTCTGCGAATGATTTCCAACCATTCTGAGGGAACCTTTGGGCGCCTCCGTTACCTTTTAGGAGGCGACCGCCCCAGTCAAACTGCCCGTCAGACACTGTCTCCGATAGGGATCACCTATCCGGGTTAGAGTGGCCATAACACAAGGGTAGTATCCCAACAACGTCTCCTTCGAAACTGGCGTCCCGATCTCTTAGACTCCTACCTATCCTGTACATGTGGTACAGACACTCAATATCAAACTGCAGTAAAGCTCCATGGGGTCTTTCCGTCCTGTCGCGGGTAACCTGCATCTTCACAGGTACTAAAATTTCACCGAGTCTCTCGTTGAGACAGTGCCCAAATCATTACGCCTTTCGTGCGGGTCGGAACTTACCCGACAAGGAATTTCGCTACCTTAGGACCGTTATAGTTACGGCCGCCGTTTACTGGGGCTTCAATTCATACCTTCGCTTGCGCTAAGCACTCCTCTTAACCTTCCAGCACCGGGCAGGCGTCACCCCCTATACATCATCTTACGATTTAGCAGAGAGCTGTGTTTTTGATAAACAGTTGCTTGGGCCTATTCACTGCGGCTGACTTAAAGTCAGCACCCCTTCTCCCGAAGTTACGGGGTCATTTTGCCGAGTTCCTTAACGAGAGTTCTCTCGCTCACCTGAGGCTACTCGCCTCGACTACCTGTGTCGGTTTGCGGTACGGGTAGAGTATGTTTAAACGCTAGAAGCTTTTCTTGGCAGTGTGACGTCACTAACTTCGCTACTAAACTTCGCTCCCCATCACAGCTCAATGTTATAGATATAAGCATTTGACTCATATCACACCTCACTGCTTAGACAGACTCTTCCAATCGTCTGCTTTAGTTAGCCTACTGCGTCCCTCCATCACTACATACTCTAGTACAGGAATATCAACCTGTTGTCCATCGGATACACCTTTCGGTCTCTCCTTAGGTCCCGACTAACCCAGGGCGGACGAGCCTTCCCCTGGAAACCTTAGTCTTACGGTGGACAGGATTCTCACCTGTCTTTCGCTACTCATACCGGCATTCTCACTTCTATGCGTTCCAGCACTCCTCACGGTACACCTTCTTCACACATAGAACGCTCTCCTACCATACCTATAAAGGTATCCACAGCTTCGGTAAATTGTTTTAGCCCCGGTACATTTTCGGCGCAGGGTCACTCGACTAGTGAGCTATTACGCACTCTTTGAATGAATAGCTGCTTCTAAGCTAACATCCTAGTTGTCTGTGCAACCCCACATCCTTTTCCACTTAACAATTATTTTGGGACCTTAGCTGGTGGTCTGGGCTGTTTCCCTTTCGACTACGGATCTTAGCACTCGCAGTCTGACTGCCGACCATAATTCATTGGCATTCGGAGTTTATCTGAGATTGGTAATCCGGGATGGACCCCTCACCCAAACAGTGCTCTACCTCCAAGAATCCTAATGTCGACGCTAGCCCTAAAGCTATTTCGGAGAGAACCAGCTATCTCCAAGTTCGTTTGGAATTTCTCCGCTACCCACAAGTCATCCAAGCACTTTTCAACGTGCCCTGGTTCGGTCCTCCAGTGCGTCTTACCGCACCTTCAACCTGCTCATGGGTAGGTCACATGGTTTCGGGTCTACGTCATGATACTAATTCGCCCTATTCAGACTCGGTTTCCCTACGGCTCCGTCTCTTCAACTTAACCTCGCATCATAACGTAACTCGCCGGTTCATTCTACAAAAGGCACGCTCTCACCCATTAACGGGCTCGAACTTGTTGTAGGCACACGGTTTCAGGTTCTATTTCACTCCCCTCCCGGGGTGCTTTTCACCTTTCCCTCACGGTACTGGTTCACTATCGGTCACTAGGGAGTATTTAGGGTTGGGAGATGGTCCTCCCAGATTCCGACGGGATTTCTCGTGTCCCGCCGTACTCAGGATACTGCTAGGTACAAAGACTATTTTAAATACGAGGCTATTACTCTCTTTGGCTGATCTTCCCAAATCATTCTTCTATAATCTTTTGAGTCCACATTGCAGTCCTACAACCCCGAAGAGTAAACTCTTCGGTTTGCCCTTCTGCCGTTTCGCTCGCCGCTACTAAGGCAATCGCTTTTGCTTTCTCTTCCTGCAGCTACTTAGATGTTTCAGTTCACTGCGTCTTCCTCCTCACATCCTTAACAGATGTGGGTAACAGGTAGTACCTGTTGGGTTCCCCCATTCGGAAATCCCTGGATCATCGCTTACTTACAGCTACCCAAGGCATATCGTCGTTTGTCACGTCCTTCTTCGGCTCCTAGTGCCAAGGCATCCACCGTGCGCCCTTATTAACTTAACCTTATTCTTTGACCTTTCAGTCATAAACTCTTATTAATACTACAGCGTTTTCGGTTTATTTTCTTGTTACTATTTGATATAGATATTCAATTTTCAATGTGCATTACTTGGTGATCTCTCACCAATGGAGCCTAGCGGGATCGAACCGCTGACCTCCTGCGTGCAAAGCAGGCGCTCTCCCAGCTGAGCTAAGGCCCCACAAGACCTCTCAAGACTAAACAAGACCAATGCGCAGTTCCTTATCCTTAGAAAGGAGGTGATCCAGCCGCACCTTCCGATACGGCTACCTTGTTACGACTTCACCCCAATCATCTATCCCACCTTAGGCGGCTGGCTCCTTACGGTTACCTCACCGACTTCGGGTGTTACAAACTCTCGTGGTGTGACGGGCGGTGTGTACAAGGCCCGGGAACGTATTCACCGCGGCGTGCTGATCCGCGATTACTAGCGATTCCGACTTCATGTAGGCGAGTTGCAGCCTACAATCCGAACTGAGACTGGCTTTAAGAGATTAGCTTGCCGTCACCGGCTTGCGACTCGTTGTACCAGCCATTGTAGCACGTGTGTAGCCCAGGTCATAAGGGGCATGATGATTTGACGTCATCCCCACCTTCCTCCGGTTTATTACCGGCAGTCTCGCTAGAGTGCCCAACTGAATGATGGCAACTAACAATAGGGGTTGCGCTCGTTGCGGGACTTAACCCAACATCTCACGACACGAGCTGACGACAACCATGCACCACCTGTCACCTCTGTCCCGAAGGAAAACTCTATCTCTAGAGCGGTCAGAGGGATGTCAAGACCTGGTAAGGTTCTTCGCGTTGCTTCGAATTAAACCACATGCTCCACCGCTTGTGCGGGCCCCCGTCAATTCCTTTGAGTTTCAACCTTGCGGTCGTACTCCCCAGGCGGAGTGCTTAATGCGTTAGCTGCGGCACTAAACCCCGGAAAGGGTCTAACACCTAGCACTCATCGTTTACGGCGTGGACTACCAGGGTATCTAATCCTGTTTGCTCCCCACGCTTTCGAGCCTCAGCGTCAGTTACAAGCCAGAGAGCCGCTTTCGCCACCGGTGTTCCTCCATATATCTACGCATTTCACCGCTACACATGGAATTCCACTCTCCCCTCTTGCACTCAAGTTAAACAGTTTCCAAAGCGTACTATGGTTAAGCCACAGCCTTTAACTTCAGACTTATCTAACCGCCTGCGCTCGCTTTACGCCCAATAAATCCGGACAACGCTCGGGACCTACGTATTACCGCGGCTGCTGGCACGTAGTTAGCCGTCCCTTTCTGGTAAGATACCGTCACAGTGTGAACTTTCCACTCTCACACTCGTTCTTCTCTTACAACAGAGCTTTACGATCCGAAAACCTTCTTCACTCACGCGGCGTTGCTCGGTCAGACTTCCGTCCATTGCCGAAGATTCCCTACTGCTGCCTCCCGTAGGAGTCTGGGCCGTGTCTCAGTCCCAGTGTGGCCGATCACCCTCTCAGGTCGGCTATGTATCGTCGCCTTGGTGAGCCGTTACCCCACCAACTAGCTAATACAACGCAGGTCCATCTGGTAGTGATGCAATTGCACCTTTTAAGCAAATGTCATGCAACATCTACTATTATGCGGTATTAGCTATCGTTTCCAATAGTTATCCCCCGCTACCAGGCAGGTTACCTACGCGTTACTCACCCGTTCGCAACTCATCCAGAAGAGCAAGCTCCTCCTTCAGCGTTCTACTTGCATGTATTAGGCACGCCGCCAGCGTTCGTCCTGAGCCAGGATCAAACTCTCATTAAAAGTTTGAGTTCTCACTCATTTCTGTCACTGACAGATTTATTGTTTTTCATTGTTCAGTACTACAACCTTAGTTGTAGTGCCCTGCACATTGGTTCGTCTTGTTCAGTTTTCAAAGGTCTTTGTCACTCACTTCTCTCAAGCGACAACTATATTAGTATATCACAGTTGCTTTCGCTTGTCAACACTTTTTTGAAACTTTTTTAAAACTTTTTTCATCAAGTGCCTCAACCGCAACATACCATAGTCCGTACGGGATTCGAACCCGTGTTACCGCCGTGAAAA
>NZ_JPFZ01000007.1:2500-123355 GCF_000722775.1 Streptococcus mitis subsp. hohhotensis | reverse complement strand
ACGGGTAGTATCCCAACAACGTCTCCTTCGAAACTGGCGTCCCGATCTCTTAGACTCCTACCTATCCTGTACATGTGGTACAGACACTCAATATCAAACTGCAGTAAAGCTCCATGGGGTCTTTCCGTCCTGTCGCGGGTAACCTGCATCTTCACAGGTACTAAAATTTCACCGAGTCTCTCGTTGAGACAGTGCCCAAATCATTACGCCTTTCGTGCGGGTCGGAACTTACCCGACAAGGAATTTCGCTACCTTAGGACCGTTATAGTTACGGCCGCCGTTTACTGGGGCTTCAATTCATACCTTCGCTTGCGCTAAGCACTCCTCTTAACCTTCCAGCACCGGGCAGGCGTCACCCCCTATACATCATCTTACGATTTAGCAGAGAGCTGTGTTTTTGATAAACAGTTGCTTGGGCCTATTCACTGCGGCTGACTTAAAGTCAGCACCCCTTCTCCCGAAGTTACGGGGTCATTTTGCCGAGTTCCTTAACGAGAGTTCTCTCGCTCACCTGAGGCTACTCGCCTCGACTACCTGTGTCGGTTTGCGGTACGGGTAGAGTATGTTTAAACGCTAGAAGCTTTTCTTGGCAGTGTGACGTCACTAACTTCGCTACTAAACTTCGCTCCCCATCACAGCTCAATGTTATAGATATAAGCATTTGACTCATATCACACCTCACTGCTTAGACAGACTCTTCCAATCGTCTGCTTTAGTTAGCCTACTGCGTCCCTCCATCACTACATACTCTAGTACAGGAATATCAACCTGTTGTCCATCGGATACACCTTTCGGTCTCTCCTTAGGTCCCGACTAACCCAGGGCGGACGAGCCTTCCCCTGGAAACCTTAGTCTTACGGTGGACAGGATTCTCACCTGTCTTTCGCTACTCATACCGGCATTCTCACTTCTATGCGTTCCAGCACTCCTCACGGTACACCTTCTTCACACATAGAACGCTCTCCTACCATACCTATAAAGGTATCCACAGCTTCGGTAAATTGTTTTAGCCCCGGTACATTTTCGGCGCAGGGTCACTCGACTAGTGAGCTATTACGCACTCTTTGAATGAATAGCTGCTTCTAAGCTAACATCCTAGTTGTCTGTGCAACCCCACATCCTTTTCCACTTAACAATTATTTTGGGACCTTAGCTGGTGGTCTGGGCTGTTTCCCTTCCGACTACGGATCTTAGCACTCCGCAGTCTGACTGCCGACCCATAATTCATTGGCATTCGGAGTTTATCTGAGATTGGTAATCCGGGATGGACCCCTCACCCAAACAGTGCTCTACCTCCAAGAATCTTAATGTCGACGCTAGCCCTAAAGCTATTTCGGAGAGAACCAGCTATCTCCAAGTTCGTTTGGAATTTCTCCGCTACCCACAAGTCATCCAAGCACTTTCAACGTGCCCTGGTTCGGTCCTCCAGTGCGTCTTACCGCACCTTCAACCTGCTCATGGGTAGGTCACATGGTTTCGGGTCTACGTCATGATACTAATTCGCCCTATTCAGACTCGGTTTCCCTACGGCTCCGTCTCTTCAACTTAACCTCGCATCATAACGTAACTCGCCGGTTCATTCTACAAAAGGCACGCTCTCACCCATTAACGGGCTCGAACTTGTCGTAGGCACACGGTTTCAGGTTCTATTTCACTCCCCTCCCGGGGTGCTTTTCACCTTTCCCTCACGGTACTGGTTCACTATCGGTCACTAGGGAGTATTTAGGGTTGGGAGATGGTCCTCCCAGATTCCGACGGGATTTCTCGTGTCCCGCCGTACTCAGGATACTGCTAGGTACAAAGACTATTTTAAATACGAGGCTATTACTCTCTTTGGCTGATCTTCCCAAATCATTCTTCTATAATCTTTGAGTCCACATTGCAGTCCTACAACCCCGAAGAGTAAACTCTTCGGTTTGCCCTTCTGCCGTTTCGCTCGCCGCTACTAAGGCAATCGCTTTTGCTTTCTCTTCCTGCAGCTACTTAGATGTTTCAGTTCACTGCGTCTTCCTCCTCACATCCTTAACAGATGTGGGTAACAGGTAGTACCTGTTGGGTTCCCCCCATTCGGAAATCCCTGGATCATCGCTTACTTACAGCTACCCAAGGCATATCGTCGTTTGTCACGTCCTTCTTCGGCTCCTAGTGCCAAGGCATCCACCGTGCGCCCTTATTAACTTAACCTTATTCTTTGACCTTTCAGTCATAAACTCTTATTAATACTACAGCGTTTTCGGTTTATTTTCTTGTTACTATTTGATATAGATATTCAATTTTCAATGTGCATTACTTGGTGATCTCTCACCAATGGAGCCTAGCGGGATCGAACCGCTGACCTCCTGCGTGCAAAGCAGGCGCTCTCCCAGCTGAGCTAAGGCCCCACAAGACCTCTCAAGACTAAACAAGACCAATGCGCAGTTCCTTATCCTTAGAAAGGAGGTGATCCAGCCGCACCTTCCGATACGGCTACCTTGTTACGACTTCACCCCAATCATCTATCCCACCTTAGGCGGCTGGCTCCTTACGGTTACCTCACCGACTTCGGGTGTTACAAACTCTCGTGGTGTGACGGGCGGTGTGTACAAGGCCCGGGAACGTATTCACCGCGGCGTGCTGATCCGCGATTACTAGCGATTCCGACTTCATGTAGGCGAGTTGCAGCCTACAATCCGAACTGAGACTGGCTTTAAGAGATTAGCTTGCCGTCACCGGCTTGCGACTCGTTGTACCAGCCATTGTAGCACGTGTGTAGCCCAGGTCATAAGGGGCATGATGATTTGACGTCATCCCCACCTTCCTCCGGTTTATTACCGGCAGTCTCGCTAGAGTGCCCAACTGAATGATGGCAACTAACAATAGGGGTTGCGCTCGTTGCGGGACTTAACCCAACATCTCACGACACGAGCTGACGACAACCATGCACCACCTGTCACCTCTGTCCCGAAGGAAAACTCTATCTCTAGAGCGGTCAGAGGGATGTCAAGACCTGGTAAGGTTCTTCGCGTTGCTTCGAATTAAACCACATGCTCCACCGCTTGTGCGGGCCCCCGTCAATTCCTTTGAGTTTCAACCTTGCGGTCGTACTCCCCAGGCGGAGTGCTTAATGCGTTAGCTGCGGCACTAAACCCCGGAAAGGGTCTAACACCTAGCACTCATCGTTTACGGCGTGGACTACCAGGGTATCTAATCCTGTTTGCTCCCCACGCTTTCGAGCCTCAGCGTCAGTTACAAGCCAGAGAGCCGCTTTCGCCACCGGTGTTCCTCCATATATCTACGCATTTCACCGCTACACATGGAATTCCACTCTCCCCTCTTGCACTCAAGTTAAACAGTTTCCAAAGCGTACTATGGTTAAGCCACAGCCTTTAACTTCAGACTTATCTAACCGCCTGCGCTCGCTTTACGCCCAATAAATCCGGACAACGCTCGGGACCTACGTATTACCGCGGCTGCTGGCACGTAGTTAGCCGTCCCTTTCTGGTAAGATACCGTCACAGTGTGAACTTTCCACTCTCACACTCGTTCTTCTCTTACAACAGAGCTTTACGATCCGAAAACCTTCTTCACTCACGCGGCGTTGCTCGGTCAGACTTCCGTCCATTGCCGAAGATTCCCTACTGCTGCCTCCCGTAGGAGTCTGGGCCGTGTCTCAGTCCCAGTGTGGCCGATCACCCTCTCAGGTCGGCTATGTATCGTCGCCTTGGTGAGCCGTTACCCCACCAACTAGCTAATACAACGCAGGTCCATCTGGTAGTGATGCAATTGCACCTTTTAAGCAAATGTCATGCAACATCTACTATTATGCGGTATTAGCTATCGTTTCCAATAGTTATCCCCCGCTACCAGGCAGGTTACCTACGCGTTACTCACCCGTTCGCAACTCATCCAGAAGAGCAAGCTCCTCCTTCAGCGTTCTACTTGCATGTATTAGGCACGCCGCCAGCGTTCGTCCTGAGCCAGGATCAAACTCTCATTAAAAGTTTGAGTTCTCACTCATTTCTGTCACTGACAGATTTATTGTTTTTCATTGTTCAGTACTACAACCTTAGTTGTAGTGCCCTGCACATTGGTTCGTCTTGTTCAGTTTTCAAAGGTCTTTGTCACTCACTTCTCTCAAGCGACAACTATATTAGTGTATCACAGTTGCTTTCGCTTGTCAACACTTTTTTGAAACTTTTTTAAAACTTTTTTCATCAAGTGCCTCAACCGCAACATACCATAGTCCGTACGGGATTCGAACCCGTGTTACCGCCGTGAAAAGGCGGTGTCTTAACCCCTTGACCAACGGACCTGAGTTATTATTTTCAACTCTTACTATTATACCGACTTTTCAAACTTTGTCAACACCTTTTTTAAACTTTTTTACTTTTTTGTATGAATTCCTAATGAGTACGGATGTCAAACTCTTTAAACACAATACGTAAGTCCTTTAGCACTCTTTGACGCCCTCGGAAGCGTTCATGTCTTAAGACGCGTTCTAACTCTTCTCGTTGCTCTTTATTTTGTTTGTTTCTATAAGCTCTTAGTGTTTCATGAAAGAGATAATAGTCATCTAGCCAGAGTCCTCCCTCACTTATACGATGACTAATCTCACCTACTTCTTCATAAGGTTCTTTATTATATCTTCGTTTGTGGCTTTCTTGCTTACGGCTATAGTCTAAAATTCGATTTCGAAACTTAGTTTTGAAATATTTCCGTAAACGTGGGATATCTTCTACAAGCCCTTCTTCTCTACTGATTAATTCATGTAAGCAGAGCATGCCTTCTTGGTCCCAATCCGACAATTCCCATAAATGCAAGTAATATTCATTTCTACTCTTATATACAATTCCCTGAACTTCTTTATACAATTCTTTAAGCATTCTTTTCCCCTTTCTAGATACAGTCTAACAGATTCAGAAACACTTTTGGCACATTTCATCCATTCTGCACCCTTTAGTTCCTCAACTGCACAAAAAAGAGAGGTCTTGCCTCTCTCAGGGTTATAATTCTGCAATTTGATTTAAGTTTACTTCTGCAACTGTATCATTACCAAACATAGAGATAATCATCTTCACTTTGTTATTATCAATCTCTGTAATCTTACCAGTATAGTCTGCAAAAGCACCATCAATGATACGTACAGTTTGACCAACTTCAACATCGATATCAAACTCTTGTACAGTTTGTCCCATAGAAACCAAGATATCACGGATTTCTTGTTCCAATAATGGAGTTGGTTTTGATCTATTTCCGTGAGATCCGACGAATCCTGTAACATTTGGTGTATTTCGAACAACAAACCAAGCTTCATCTGTCATGACCATTTCTACAAGAACATAACCTGGAAAGCGATTTTCTTCTACTTCTTTTCTCTTTCCATTTTTTTCAACTTGCACTGTTTGTGTTGGAATTTCAACGCGTAGAATATTATCCAACATATTGTAGGTTTGTGCACGTTGTAATAGATTTTCTTTTACCTTATTTTCATAACCAGAATAAGTTTGTAAAACAAACCACCCTTTATCAAAACTATCCATGATATTTCCTTTCATAAATAGAAGATTTCTAGTGTAATTAACTCCACTAGCCTTCTAAAAAATGTTAATAAATCGAATCAAACCTGAAACAATCAACTGGTCAAAAATGTAAATAATTACTACAAAGAAAGCTGTGTATTCCATAATAGAACGAAAATCTCTCCAGCTTTCCTTGCGAGTTGGCCATGTTGTGTCTTTAAGAAGTCTAAAAATATCTCCAATAAAACGCATCGCTCTCTCCTATCTCGTTTCTCTGTGTGTAGTGTACTTGCCACAATGCTTACAAAATTTATTTACTTCTAGTCGTGTAGGCTTGGGGTTTCCACTAATCTTGATTGAATAGTTTCTCGAACCACAAACCGCACAAGCTAGGCTTGCTTTTTTTAGTGCCATAACGCCTCCATCTTATCTATTATAACAAGAAAGCTAGGCTTTGACAAGCATCTTAGCGAAATAGATTGACTACCGAATCCCATATTGTTTGAGCTTTTTCCTTAATCTTCGCATCTGAGATAGCCCGACTAGCCTCATCTACTAGACTTTGCGCACGTCCTCGAATATCAGACAAATTATCATCTGTCTGGCTATTATCATTGGTTTGTACTTGTCTTTTTGTGTTAGCTGGTGCAATTCCGTTTTTCTTATATGCATTTTCAACTGTAAAGGTACTTCCTGGCGTATAAGGTAAAATAGTATTTGCAATATTTCTAAAGACATGAGCTGCACCGTTTGAAGTAGATCCTGCTAGATAGTGATTTTCATCAGTGGTCGGGAAACCAAGCCAGTGACTAATCACTACATCCGGAGTATAACCAATCACCCACTGGTCACTTGTGTACTCCGGATTGAAAACTGCTTCAGTTGTTCCAGTTTTCCCTGCCATGACATAATCTGCAGGCGATGAACTAATACCGGTACCGTTGGTGAATGTCCCCAACATCATACTGGTCATCTTATCAGCTACAGACTTATCAATCACCCGTTTTTGTGAATTTTTATGGCTTGCAATAACTTGTCCACTAGCATTTTCAATTCTACTAATAAAATGAGCTTCAGGCATTAAACCTTCATTTGCAAAGGCAGCATATGCTTGAGCCATTTGCAGAGGATTGGTTTCGACACCACTTCCCAAGGCGACACCAAGAACACGGTCGACCTTTTCCATGTTGAGTCCGAATTTTTCGCCTGCCTCAAAAGCCTTGTCGACGCCCAAATCATTAACAGTAGCAACAGCAGGTAGATTAAGCGATTCTGCCAAGGCTTGATACATGGGAACTTCTCGACTCTTTTTGATTCCTGCATAGTTATCTACCTTATAGTTGTCATACTTCATGGTATGGTTATCCAACTGCTTGTTCAAAGCCCAACCTGCCTCAACTGCTGGTGTATAAACAACTAAAGGCTTAATTGTAGAACCAGGGCTACGTTTTGATTGAGTTGCATAGTTGAAATTTCGGAATCCAGTTTTATCATTGTCAGCCACTTGACCGACAACTCCACGAACTCCCCCTGTTTTCGGTTCGAGAGCTACACTTCCTGATTGAGCAAATGTTCCATCCTCGGCCCTCGGAAATAGCGATGTATTTTCATAGACAACCTGCATATTTGCTTGATAGTTTTGGTCCAGCTCTGTATAAATGCGGTAGCCATTATTGACAATTTCTTCCTCTGTTAGATTATACTTGGAAACGGCTTCGTTAACCACCGCATCAAAGTAAGAAGGATAGCGGTAATCTGAGATTTTTCCTTCATACTGATCGTGCAATTGCGAAGTCATATCAACTTCTGCAGCTTCGGTTTCTTGGTTTTTATCAATGTAACCCGCTGCAACCATATTTTGTAAGACAGTGTCGCGACGATTAGTCGAATCTTGTACGGAATTCAAAGGATTATACAGTTCCGGCCCTTTGAGCATCCCTGCCAGAGTCGCAGCTTGATCCAAACTCACTTCTGACGCAGAAACTCCAAAGTATTTCTTACTCGCATCTTCTACACCCCACACACCATTTCCAAAATAGGCATTGTTAAGGTACATGGTTAGGATCTGATCCTTGCTATATTTTTTAGTCAATTCTAAAGCCAAGAAAAATTCTTTCGCTTTTCTCTCAACAGTTTGATCCTGCGACAAATAGGCATTTTTAGCCAGCTGTTGGGTAATAGTAGAGCCACCACCTGAACGACCAGCAGTGACAATAGCCAAGAAGAAACGACCATAGTTAATCCCGTCGTTTTTATAGAAGGAACGGTCTTCTGTCGCAATAACAGCATTCTGCAAATTTTTACTGATATCAGTCAATTCAACATAAGTTCCTTTTTGACCAGACAAGGCACCAGCCTCTTTTTCTTCACGGTCAAAAATGAGAGTTCGAGTTTTCAAGGAGTTTTGCAAATCGTTAACATTGGTTGACTTAGCTACAGCAAACAAATAGGTTCCAACTAACAAGCCTGCACTCAAACCTAGTATAAGGACAATCTTTGTTAGATGATAACGACGCCAGAATTTTCGAATTGGACCTACTTGGGCTAATTTTTTTCGATCACTGCGAGAGCGACGTAAGCTAGTAGAATCAGAGTCCTCTAGTTCACTTGTTTCTTTTTTAAAAAGAGAAAGAAATTTCTCAAACAATTTATCTAATTTCATGCGTTTATTTTATCATCTTCATCATAGGAAGACAAGAATTTAGCTATTTCCTATCCAAATAGGGCTTTTTTTGTTACAATATCTGTATGCAATTCACATTTACATTACCAGACTCTCTACCTCAAATGACGGTAAAGCAATTACTTGAGGAACAACTCCTCATCCCTAGAAAAATCCGTCATTTTTTGAGAATCAAGAAACATATTTTGATAAATCAAGAAGAAGTCCACTGGAACGAAATCGTAAATCCTGGAGATGTTTGCCAGTTAACTTTTGACGAGGAAGATTATCCCGAAAAAGAAATTCCTTGGGGCAACCCAAACCTCGTTCAAGAGGTTTATCAAGATCAACACTTGATTATTGTCAACAAACCAGAGGGTATGAAAACCCACGGTAACCAACCAAATGAAATCGCCCTTCTTAACCATGTCACTGCCTACGTTGGCCAGACCTGTTATGTCGTTCATCGTCTGGACATGGAAACCAGCGGCTTAGTCCTCTTTGCCAAAAATCCTTTTATCCTGCCTATTCTCAATCGCTTGTTGGAGAAAAAAGAGATTTCTAGGGAATATTGGGCACTTGTTAATGGAAATATCAACAGCAAAGAGCTTATTTTCAAGGATAAAATCGGACGTGATCGTCATGATCGCAGAAAAAGAATAGTTGATGCAAAAAATGGGCAATATGCTGAAACGCATGTAAGCAGATTAAAGCAATTTCCAAACAAAACTTCCTTGGTTCGTTGCAATCTAAAGACAGGGCGAACACATCAAATCCGTGTGCACCTTTCGCATCATAACTTCCCTATTTTGGGCGACCCTCTCTATAATAGTAAATCAAAGACAAGTCGTCTTATGCTTCATGCCTTCCGACTGTCCTTTACCCATCCACTTACATTAGAAAAATTAAGCTTCACTACCCTATCAGATACTTTTGAAAAAGAATTAAAAAAGAATGAATGATCGTGTCATCCATTTTTCCATATAAGAAAAGCAAGACCACGAGGCCTTGCTTTTTATCGACTCAAGAATTATTTAGCGATTTTTGCGAAATATTCAAGAGTACGAACAAGTTGTGCAGTGTATGACATTTCGTTGTCGTACCATGATACAACTTTAACCAATTGTTTACCGTCAACGTCAAGAACTTTAGTTTGAGTTGCGTCAAACAATGAACCGTAAGACATACCTACGATATCTGAAGATACGATTGGATCTTCTGTGTAACCGTATGATTCGTTTGAAGCTGCTTTCATAGCTGCGTTCACTTCATCAACAGTAACGTTCTTTTCAAGAACTGCTACCAATTCAGTAACTGATCCAGTTGGAGTTGGAACGCGTTGTGCAGATCCGTCAAGTTTACCGTTCAATTCTGGGATTACAAGACCGATAGCTTTTGCAGCACCAGTTGAGTTAGGAACGATGTTTGCAGCACCAGCGCGAGCACGGCGAAGGTCACCACCACGGTGTGGTCCGTCAAGGATCATTTGGTCACCAGTGTAAGCGTGGATAGTAGTCATCAATCCTTCTACAACACCAAAGTTATCTTGAAGAGCTTTAGCCATAGGAGCCAAGCAGTTTGTAGTACATGAAGCACCTGAGATAACTGTTTCAGTACCGTCAAGAACGTCGTGGTTAGTGTTGAATACAACTGTTTTAACGTCGTTTCCACCAGGAGCAGTGATAACAACTTTTTTAGCTCCACCAGCGTGCAAGTGTTTTTCAGCAGCTGCTTTCTTAGCAAAGAAACCAGTAGCTTCAAGAACGATTTCTACACCGTCGTTAGCCCAGTCGATTTGTTCTGGATCACGTTCAGCAGAAACTTTGATGAATTTACCGTTAACTTCAAATCCACCTTCTCTAACTTCAACAGTACCGTCGAAACGACCTTGAGTTGTGTCGTATTTCAACAAGTGTGCAAGCATAACTGGATCTGTAAGGTCGTTGATACGAGTAACTTCAACACCTTCTACGTTTTGGATACGACGGAAAGCAAGACGACCGATACGTCCGAAACCGTTAATACCAACTTTAACTACCATTAGTGATTTCCTCCTTATGAAAATCATGAAATTTTTATTGTGAAAAGAGTAACTTGAATCACTACAAATCACCTTTCAACAAACCTATTATATAACTATTTAAGTTTAATTGCAAGTACGGGCATTGTTTTTCTATGTTAGTTTCTTTTCAAGACTATAAATCAAGGAATCCCTTACTATTCATATCGTAGCGATTCTACAGGATCCATTTTACTAATTTTACGCGCCGGGAAGTAAGCTGAGACATAACCAAGTAAGAGAGCGAAAGCTAGAGTTCCTAAAACAGATAACAAATTTAATTCAAAAACCTTCGTGATGGATGGGTAAAAGTGATTTACAACCGCATTCGCCAAACTTCCCACCCCTTGTGCAACCAAAAAGGCCAGTAACAAGGCGATGCTTACAATCCAGATAGCCTCGTAAATAAAAATTCCTTTGACATCACGATTTTGATAACCAACTGCCTTCATGACACCTATTTCCTTAGAACGTTGCATGATATTGATGTAAATAATGATACCAATCATGACCGCTGCTACCACAATAGCTTGTGATGAAAGTACAATCAACAATCCCTGAATAACAAGAATAAAAGTAATCACAATATCAAGAACCTTCTGTTGAGAAAGAACAGTATACTTCTTATTTTTCTGTAATTCTTCTGTTACCACTTTTGTCTGTGATGGATCTTTGAGTTCCAAGATAAAATAAGATACAGCTTTTGTAAATCCAGCTTCTTTCAAAATTGTTTCCATTTGACTAGACGGCATGAAACTGTTACTGTCCTCCATGTCATCTTCATCATTAATCACACGTACAATCTTCGTTTGAAATTGAGCAGTTTTGCTAGCTTCAGCAGCATTTTCTACAATACTTGCTGAGACTGATTTGCCAATAACATCAGTAGCTGTCAGATTGTTTCCTGTCTGTTCATTCCAATTTTTTAGTAAACTGCTTGGAATCGTCAAGCCCTGTTCATTTGTATCAGTATAGAGGGATCCAGCTACCACTTTGTCCTTTTCATTACTACTAACAGAAATACTTGTATCCTCATAGAGACTCACTACTTGAGCATAAGAAGGCATCGTTTGACTCAGATCCATTTCTTGCCCATCTATAGTAATATTTGACATGGTCATCCCAAAAGGACTCTCCAAATATTTAATAGCTTCTTTCCCAACTGTATCCGTGATATAGTTCTTATCATCTTGGTTCAAAAAGCCTCGTCCAACATTTTTTGTGTTTAAAGCAATCTGAACTTGAGAAGGAATTTGACCTCCATTCGTATTTTCATCAATCATCGAAATCAATGCATTTCCCAAGCCGAAAGAAATTAAGACTCCTACAAAACCGATTGAGGTTGCTAGCGCAATCAATAGGTTACGCCACTTTCTTTCCAGAAAGTTATTTAAAGAAAGTTTGAATTTATTTTTCAATGATAATCCTTTATTTTTTGACTTCTTCAACGACTTCACCATCCTTCATTTTGATAATCACATCTGCATATTCGGCAACCTCTGGATTATGGGTTACAATCAATACTGTTTTCCCTGTTTGGGCTAAATTTTTAAACACTTCCAATACCATTTCTTGGGATTGAGAATCCAGCGAACCCGTTGGCTCATCTGCTACAATCATATCAGGCTGATTTACCAAGGCTCGCGCGATTGCTACACGTTGCTTTTGCCCGCCAGAAAGCTGTTTAACATTTTTAGCCATAAAAGGTTCCATTCCCAAGCTACTTAATTGCTCCTTTGCAATCATTGTCATCTCCCTGTCAGATAAATCTTTGACATAGAGAGGTAGCTTGACATTGTCCAAGACAGACTGATGTGGAATGAGGTTAAAGTTTTGAAACACAAATCCAATCTTATCTTTACGAAATTGAGTTAGTTCAATCTCTGATAAGTCACGGAGGGATTCCCCTTTAAACTCTAAATCTCCTTCATATTGTCTATCTAAACCGCTGATGATGTTTAGTAGACTGGTTTTGCCACAGCCTGATGGACCGTAAATCGCTGTAATTTTACCTTTTGCAATCTGCAGATTAATATTTCTTAGAGCCTGCTCTTGATGTTTACCGTCCAAAGTGTAAAATTTTGAAATATTTTTAATGGATAAAATGGACATTCTTTCCCCCTTATTTAAAACCGTTATCGTCATACATCGTACTGATAGAAAATCCTTCAAGTTGATTGACCCTATAGGCCTACTACTTAAAATTTTCTCTCTATTGCCTAGTTTGCTTCTGGATGTATATCAAGTAAAATTCATTGTAACAAAAAAGCGACATTTCCCCAATGACAGAAATGTCACTCCTATAAATCATTTAATAATACCTTTCTAAGTCTTCGCTCCATTCCTTATCTAAACTAACGAGTAACTTCTCATTACCAAACATCCTCGCCATCATTTTTGCTTCTTCATACTTTTGTTTGGCTGTATCATAATCGGTATGAATATAATATTTCCACTCCACCATCAAGACAATCGGTTGCTTTTGGAAATCTCGTGTTTTTTGTCCTATTTTATTTAAGGTCTCGACTGCCCTCTTAAAATAATGAAACAGCCCCATAATTTCTATACAAGCTAAAGAAGCTAACAAGGAATCTCTAAGTAAGTCCAAACAATCGAACTCTATCTTATCAACCTGAGAACTTAGTTTGTCATGAAAACAAAGAATGGTTTCATGCTCAGATTCTTTTATCTCACCCACATTTAAACCATCCATTAACTGACAGTTGAAATACAGTCTCAGTTTCAACAAGTCCTCGGCTTTATATACATCTCTGGATAGTAAATCTTGAAGACCGTCTTCAATCACACCACTTCCGTATAAGGAATTACTAGTCGCTCTCACTGCATCTATAGCTTGAAGACAATCCACTAGCACTTTCTCATCACGGGGCAGGTCATCATAAAAACACTCAAAAATCTCATCAAAATATTCTTCCTTTTGTTCCTGCAACTCCTCGTCTCCATAGTCAGGATGATGTAAAAGAAAGTACTTTAATTCTTGGTAACGCTTGGGTAATTCCTTATAATCTGGCATCAAGACGTAGGACGGAATTTCTAATCGTTCTGCAATATATTCTAGTGTTTTTATCGTCGGGCGAAATTCTCCTTTTTCAATCCGCACCAACTGACGCACTGATAATTCAGACTCATCCCCGCAAAAAACTGGACGACTAAGTCCTTTCTCCTCTCTTAAAAGTCGCACTTTATCCCCTAACTCATTTATCTTGTTCATTTGCCCCTCGCATGATTATTAAAGATTTGATTTTCAAACAAATATATGCGATGATTATACCATTTTTCAAATAGAATTACAAAAAAAGAGACAGGATTTCTCCTGCCTCTAGGCTGATAACAATTATTTACGGCGTCCTGGTCTTTCTTTGTAGCCATAGTAAGAATCTTCGATGATTTCTTGCATGTGGTCAACCATTGGAAGGCGTGGATTTGCAGGCGAACATTGATCTTCATAAGCAAGGAAGGCCAATTCACGAGAATGTTCTTTCCATTCTTTTTCATCAATTCCTTGTGCTTTGAAGTTCATTTGGATACCTACGCGCTCACCAAGTTCGTAGACAGCTTTTGCGTAAGATTCCACACCTTCTTCTGGAGTAGAAGCTGGAAGTCCAAGCATGCGTGCGATATCTTGGTATTTTTCATCTGCACGGTAGTAGTTGTACTTAGGCCATGTTGCTGTCTTAGCTGGACGTGTACCGTTGTAGCGGATGACGTATGGAAGCAAGATAGCATTTGTACGACCGTGAATTGTGTGGAATTGCGCACCAATCTTATGAGCCATTGAGTGAGAAATACCTAGGAAGGCATTGGCAAAGGCCATACCAGCGATTGTTGAAGCGTTATGCATTTTCTCACGTGAGTGGAAGTCTGCATTCTTAACTGAGCTTTCAAGGTTTTCAAATACAAGCTTGATGGCTTGAAGTGCAAGACCGTCAGTGTAGTCGCTAGCCATTTGTGATACGTAAGCTTCAGTCGCGTGGGTCAATACGTCCATACCAGTGTCCGCAGCAACAAATCCAGGAATTGTCAATACCAAGGCAGGGTCTACGATTGCCACAGTTGGTGTCAATGAGTAGTCAGCGATTGGGTATTTACGGTTGTTTGCTTTATCAGAGATAACGGCAAATGGAGTTACTTCAGATCCTGTACCAGATGTTGTTGGGATTGCGATGAATTTAGTCTTCTTACCAAGCAATGGGAATTTGAAGGCACGTTTACGGATATCCATGAATTTTTGAACAAGGTCACGGAAGTCTACTTCTGGTTGTTCGTAGAAGAGCCACATTACTTTAGCAGCGTCCATTGGAGATCCACCACCGAGAGCGATGATTGTATCTGGTTTGAAGGCGCGCATAATCTCAGTACCACGATTTACAGTTGTGATATCTGGATCTGGTTCTACATCAGCAAAGATTTGATAAACAACCTTATTGCGACGAAGGTCAAGTTGTTCGATGATACGATCAAGGAAACCAAGTTCTACCATGGCATGGTCAGTAACGATCATGACACGTTCAACGTCACGACATTTTTGAAGGTATTGAATTGAATCACGTTCAAAGTATGTTTTTGAAGGAAGTTTCATCCATTGCATGTTATTTCTCCGTCTTCCGACTTTTTTGATATTCAAGAGGTTAATGGCACTAACGTTATCCCCAACTGAGTTGCGTCCGTAAGAACCACATCCAAGTGTCAATGATGGCAAGAAGGCATTGTAAACGTCCCCGATACCACCGAAAGTAGAAGGTGAGTTACAGATAACACGAATAGCTTTAACAGCTTTACCAAATTCTTTAGTCAATTCTTCATCAGCTGTGTGGATGGCTGCTGAGTGCCCAAGACCGTTAAATTCAACCATTTGACGAGCCTTAGTAATACCATCTTCACGGCTTTCAGATTTCAAAACTGCGATAACTGGTGACAATTTTTCACGAGTCAATGGCTCATTTTCACCAACTTCTTTACATTCTGCAGCAAGAATGTTTGTTCCTTCTGGAACTGTAAATCCTGCTTGTTCTGCAATCCAAGTTGCTGGTTTACCAACGATGTCAGCGTTCAATTTCGCACCAGCACAGTTTTTGCTGTTTGCTTTCACGCCGAAGCAGAACTCTTCAAGAAGTGCTTTTTCTTTTTTGTTTACAAAGTAAGTGTGGTAAGATTTGAACTCTGCTACAAATTCATCGTAAATTTCTTTATCAATGATAACCGCTTGCTCTGAGGCACAGACCATACCGTTATCAAATGATTTAGACATGACGATATCGTGTGCTGCTTGACGAATGTTTGCTGATTTTTCAACATAAGCTGGAACGTTTCCGGCACCTACCCCAAGAGCTGGTTTACCACATGAATAAGCCGCCTTAACCATGGCATTACCACCTGTTGCAAGGATTGTCGCAACACCTTCGTGGTTCATAAGGGCACTTGTTGCTTCCATAGATGGTTGAGTAATCCATTGCACACAGTTTTCAGGAGCACCAGCTGCGATAGCTGCATCGCGGACGATACGAGCTGCATGAGCAGATGATTCTTGTGCTGATGGATGGAAGGCAAAGACGATTGGGTTACGTGTCTTCAATGAAATCAATGATTTGAAGATTGCTGTTGATGTTGGGTTTGTTGTTGGAGTGATACCACAAACAACACCAACTGGTTCAGCGATAAGAGTCAAACCTGTTACATCGTCTTCTTCGATAACGCCAACTGTTTTAGTGTGGCGCATGTTGTTTACTACGTGTTCACAAGCAAACAAGTTCTTAGTTGCTTTATCTTCAAATACACCACGTCCTGTTTCTTCAAAGGCATGTAAAGCCAATTCTCCGTGGGCATCCAAAGCTGCTACTGATGCTTTGGCAACGATGTAGTCAACCTGCTCTTGATCCAACTTACGCATTTCTTCAAGAGCAACTAGAGCTTTTTGCACCAATCCATCGACATGCTTTTCAGCAGCGAGTTTCTTTTCCTCTGGTGTCACAGTTTTTTTATCAGCCATATTTTCCTCCATAGCTTTCAAGGATTTAATCCTTTGTTAATTTTTTCACAAGTTTATTATAACGCATTATTTCAACTTTGTAAACAGTTTCATAAACATTTCACAAAGAATTTTTAGTTCCTTGTGAAATCTTTCTCATTTTCTTTGCTTATCAGGTTTTATCTTTGAAGTTTGTGAAATTTATTTCAAATATTTTTTTATTTCACAAACTTGCTTGGAAGAGAGACTTGGAAAGAAAGGGATTTGCAGGTAAGCGCTTACTTTAACATTCTAACAATACCTCCTTTGATAAGGAGGCTTTATTTTTGTTGAAAAACGCCTTGTTTAAAAGTCCCTTCATAAACGACTTCTTGTTCTGTTGTTAGTTTCCCTTTCCCTTCAGCCTGACCATTTACAAAATCTCCTTCGTAGGTCCAGCCTTCTTTGGATTGAAAGGTACCTTTTCCGTTGAAGGCTCCATTGTTGAAACCACCTGTATATTGGTCTCCATTTTGGAAAGTAATGGTACCTTGTCCATTCATTTTACCACGTACAAGACTGCCATCGTAAACAATCGTTCCATTATCAAGCTTTAGAACACCTTTTCCGGGAATATTTAGAAAAAAGACGAGTACAGCACAGAAAACAATGGCAACTACTGCTAAAAGCTCTAAACGTGGACGAGTCAGATAGACACGATACTTCTCGTAAAAATTCTTAAGATTTTCCACCTTCACTCTCCTTTTCTAAACGTTCTAACCAAGCTTGACAACCTTCTTGAACACGCTGATAGGTTTCCTCAAAATCTCCTGTATACCAAGGATCTGGAACACTTTCAGATGCAAATGAGTAAATCTTATCTTGACAGTCTGCTGGACACATCTGACGTAGGTCAGAAACATTTGCAGCGTCCATTCCGATAATATAATCAAAGGCTTCAAAATCTTCCTTACTAATCTGAAGCGATGTCTTGCCTTTTTCATAAGGAATCTCATACTCTTGAAAAATCCCTTGAGTTCCCTTATGAATCGGATTGCCATGTTCCCAAGAGGACGTCGCTCGACTTTGGACTTCATAATTATCTGTCATCGATTTCATCACAAACTCGGCCATAGGGCTGCGACAAATATTTCCCAGACAGACAAAGACTAGTTTTTTCATCCCATTTCCTTTCTTTTACAGAAAAACGGGAGTTAGTGATCCCGCCTTATTTTTCAATTGCGCCTTCTAGTGAAGCTGTTTCTTTCAGCGGTAATACTGTCTTGATAGCAGCTAGTTCAAAAGTCAAGTAAACTCCATCTACATCAAGGACAATTGTTCTCTTCTCCGTATCTACTTCATCGACTGTTCCGTAAAGTCCACCGATTGTAATCACTTCATAGCCTTTTTGCAGTTTATTTAAGCTTTCCATACGTTTTTGTGCTTGTTTCTTTTGAGAACGTTGCGTAAAGAACATCAAGCCCACCATAGCCACAAGAATGATTAAAAATGTATATTGTGATTCCATTATATTCTCCTTTGTCTTTTACATAGGACTACTATATCAAATTTCAGCTACTTTTACAAGATTGTACCTTGCTTTTCTAGTAAGAAAAACCAGAAAAACCAGAGCTTGCGCCCTGATTTTTATAATTATTTCAAGTTTTGAACGACTTTTACAAGATTTTCGACAGTAAAGCCATATTCTGACAATACTTTTGGTGCTGGGGCAGAGGCTCCGAAGGTATCAATACCAAGAACAGCACCATCTAGTCCAACATATTTGTACCAGTTTTGAGTTGCACCCATTTCGACTGCAACACGACGGCGAACTGCATTTGGAAGGATTTCTTCCTTGTAAGCTGCATCTTGTTTATCAAAGACATCTGTAGATGGCATGCTGACTACGCGGACTTTTGCTCCTTGACTAGCCAATTCTTTGGCAGCTGAGACAGCAAGATTAACCTCTGAACCTGTTGCAATCAAGATGGTATCAAAGTCTGCTGCATTTTCATAGACAACATAGGCACCTTTTGCAACCTTGTCGAAGTCTGTTCCCTCTTCGACAGTCAAGTTTTGACGGGTCAAGACAAGAGCAGTTGGTGTTTTCTCACTTGTCACTGCAAGGTACCAAGCTGCTTGCGTTTCACGCGCATCTGCTGGACGGAAAACGTTTAGATTTGGCATAGCACGAAGACCTGCCAAATGCTCAACTGGTTCGTGCGTTGGACCGTCTTCCCCAACTGCGATTGAATCGTGGGTAAAGACATAAGTCACAGGAAGTCCTTGTAAGGCTGACAAGCGGACAGCTGCCTTCACATAGTCTGAGAAAACGAAGAAAGTTCCACCGTATACACGAAGTCCACCATGAAGAGCCATCCCGTTCAAGATCGTTCCCATTGCAAATTCACGAACACCAAACTGAATGTTACGGTTCAAGCGATTAGCATCGTCTTGAAGTCCGTCAGTCTTGATATAAGTCATGTTTGAGTGAGCTAGGTCAGCTGATCCACCCAAGAAAGTTGGTAACTTAGCTGCCACAACATTCAAGGCATCTTGGCTTGAATTACGAGTTGCTTGAGAGAAACCATTTTCTAATGCTGGGAAGTCTGCTGGAGTCACTTCAACTGGATCGCGTCCATCAATAATGGCTTCTACTTCTGCAGCCAATTCTGGATGCGCTTCTTTATAGTCAGCAACTAATTTTGTCCAAGCTTCATAAGCTGATGCGCCACGGTCTGCAACATGTTCTTTGAAATCAGCATAAACTTGTTCTGGAATTTCAAATGGTTCATAGTCCCAACCAAGGGCTTGACGAGTTGCTACAGTTTCATCTGCTCCAAGAGGAGCACCGTGTACAGCATTAGTTCCTTGTTTGTTTGGAGAACCGTATCCAATAACCGTCTTCACTTCAATCAAAGATGGTTTGCCTGAAGCTTTTGCTGTTTCGATAGCAGCATGGATAGCTTCCAAATCTGTTCCATCTTCAACCAAGGCTGTGTGCCAACCGTAGGCATTGTAACGGTCACGAACACTTTCTGTAAAGGAATCCTTTGTCTCACCATCCAAGTTGATGTCATTTGAATCATAAAGAACAACCAACTTGTCTAGTTTTTGCAAACCTGCGTATGAAGCTGCCTCGCTTGAGACACCTTCCATCAAGTCTCCATCTCCACAGATAACGTAAGTATAGTGGTCAAAGATATTGTAGCCTTCACGGTTATACTTAGCTGCCAAGAAACGTTCTGCCTGGGCAAAACCAGTGGCAGTTGAAATACCTTGCCCTAGAGGACCTGTTGTAGCATCAATCCCTGCTGTATGACCAAATTCTGGGTGACCTGGTGTTTTTGAACCCCACTGACGGAAGCTCTTAATCTCATCCATGCTAACATCTTCAAAACCAGAAAGGTGAAGAAGGGCATAAAGAAGCATTGAACCATGGCCTGCTGAAAGAATAAAGCGGTCACGGTTAATCCAGTTTGGTTGAGCTGGATTGATACGAAGTTGTTTTGTAAAGAGGCTGTAAGCCATCGGAGCTGCTCCCATAACCACACCTGGGTGACCTGAGTTGGCTTTATTAATGGCGTCAATACCTAGGAAACGAATTGCATTAACAGATAGATTTGACATAGAATTTCCTTTCTATTTGAGGTGATTATTGAATCACACATTCTATTTTACTATTATATGAAAATTATCCGTATCATGCAACATACGGATAACCTCCAAAGAATATTTTTATATTATAGCAAAGCTTTAAATTGAATGTTAGAGTCTTGTTCAAAACAATCATCAAAACCACGTGGATGATGGTATTCTACTAAGTGTTGATCTTGAGGATAAGTGTACTTACCGCCAACTTCCCAGATAAATGGATGGAAATCGTATTGCAAGCGATCTTTTCTCATTTTCCAAAGTTCTAGAATCTCATTAGTAGAAGCCATGAAGTTAGACCAGATATCATAGTGAACTGGGATAATGACTTTGGTACGCAGATTTTCTGCCATACGAAGAAGGTCGATAGATGTCATTTTATCTTGGATACCTACCGGATTTTCACCATAGTTATTCAAAGCAACATCAATTTTAAAGTCTTTACCATGTTTTGCAAAATAGTTTGAGAAGTGAGAATCTGCACCATGATAGATAGTTCCACCTGGTGTTTCAAAGATATAGTTAACAGCCTTTTGAGCCATTTCTTCATCTGTAACAGCTAAGCCAGCAAGTTCACCGCCTGTCTCATCAGCACCGTTCACTGGGAGAGTTACCAAGCAAGTACGGTCAAATGATTCTACTGCATGAATCTTCATATCTTTTAATTCGATAGTGTCACCTGGTTTAACAACGATGATACGTTCTTTTGGAACACCCCATCCTTCCCAGATTCGTCCACAGTGGTAAGGACCGATAAACTTAACATGCTCTAACTTAGAATTGTTGAGAATTGCTGCAGCTGTGTATGGGTCGATATGATCACTATGGAAGTGTGAAACTAAGTAATAATCTAGTTCGTTGATAGCAAATGGATCGATAACCATCGGCTGAACACGTAAGTTTGGTTGCAACTTACGAACACCTGCCATATTTGCCATTTGGTGCCCACGAACCATATCTTTCACTTTTTTGGTTGATTTTCCACGGTTTGACCAAAGGTCCATGACAACGTTAGCACCACCTGGTGTCTTAATCCAAGTACCACAGTTGCCTAGCCACCACATGGCAAAATTGCCTTCAGGTACGACTTCTTCTTCGATTTCTTCGTTCAACCATGTTCCCCACTCTGGGAAAGTAGCTAAAATCCATGACTCTCTTGTAATTTCTTTGACGTTTGGCATATGTTGCCTCCTTTGGATATAATTGTTATCTTTGAGATTAGTATACCACCCTTCAAAACACTAAAAAAGACCAAGAAAAACACAGGTTTGTGTTCATCATTGGACTGTCCTTCAAATATCTTCCAAAAAAGCTTGAACTACTATTTCTTGATTTATAAGTGTTTGAACCTCTTCTTGGAACTTACTAGCCAACTTACTGTCTACAATATAAGACGAAATAAGACTAGAAAGATTTTCACTGAAACTTTTGCTCTCATTACGAAATATATTGTGTTTAAGATAGTCTAGCATTTTCAAAATATCTTCTGCTTCAAGGATAGGATTAACCCTTAAAATCGGAAATCTGCTATCCAAATCATCATTAGTAGTAATCACTACATCAACTTGTGCAATATCTTCCACACTCTTAAATTGTTCTGTTGTAAATACAGTGCCAATTTGCTCATTTGGAAAATAAAGTTTGCATTGTTTCAGCAAAAGTCTCGAAACCGCAACACCTTCATCACAAACGAGATAAACTTTTTTCATATTTTTTTGAGACGATGGTGTATACTTTAAAAATCCTCCAATATGAATCGTCAAATAGGCAATATCATCGTCTGTTAGCCGAATAAACCATGCTCCTTCTAAAATTTCCGCAGATTTTCTAGTGACTAAAAATAATTCTCCATACTTGGATCGAATTTGTTTTGTTAGAGGATTTTTAGAAAAAATACCGTAAGTCTTTCTAAATAACAAGGCTTTACAGTGGATCATCAAATTTCTTAACAAATCATCCTTGTTCTCAATCTCCATTCGGATTTGTGATTCAAAATACCAGATGAATTCTTCTAAAGCAAGTTTTAACTGCCGAAAATCATCACTTTCTGCATGAATATCCAAATCTTTACGATAGGAGAGGAGAAGAACAGCTACAAGAGAAACTTCAAGTTCTGACAAAGAAATTTCAAACTTTTGAAACAACCGTTCTCCTAATTTCTTAGACACCTGATACTCTATTCTTTTTCTTATCAAAGAAAATTCTTTCTCTATATCCTGATGTCTTTCTTGATACTGTTCAACATTATGACAGCTTAACAGCAAATAAGGTAGAACCTGCAACATAAAAGTTACTTCATGATGATTTATTTTCTTCCCTAAATCTTGTTCAACTAAAGGAACCTGTTCCTTAAAAAATTGGTTCATTTCAACAGAAAGCAAACACTCACCATCTAACCTCTCTTTCATCTTATCTTCTAAAATAGATACAAAAGTGGCATTTTCTTCCATAAAAATATGATATAGAAGCGATTGAAGATACTGAATTTTATTAAGAGGGTGGGCATGAAGATGGTATCCCTGTGACTTGCTCACTTGCAAGGTCACCTGATATTGTTCCAAAGTTAGTTGATAACGAATACTATTCAAATCATTGAGAACAGTATTCCTAGACACCTCTGTTAACTCCATCAATTTTTCAATCGTAATACGTTCTTTAGAAATACCTATCCATAGTAACATTATCATCATACGTTCATGCGCACTCATGATATAATCGTACGAATCTACTTCCGATAATAGTTCACAACAAGCATCTCTCTGCTCTTCCGTTAAGTGAATACCAATTCGTGGAATACTAATGATATGAAGCGCCTCGTCACCCAAAGCAGCATTGATTTTGTCAATGTGATAATAAATTTTCCTTCTTGACTCTTTCAAATCTTTTGAAATCGCCATAATCGTTTTGGACGTTTCTTGATCCATCAAATATTGAAGCAAATCACAACTTGCCTTATCCAGTACCATATTTCATACTCCTCTATCAATCAACTGCCTTGAAAACAACTTTATAATAGTATCACATTCACTAACGCATTTCAATTATCAACAGTAGTCTCTTAATAACGAATACTTACAATTACAAAAGCGAGGCTTGGATCGAAAGGTCCTAGCCTCTTTTCAATTCAATTTCTTATTTCTTTTGACCGTAATAAGCATTTGGTCCATGCTTACGTTGGTAGTGTTTTTCTAGAATGTACTGAGGAGCAGGTTCAACTCTTGGATTGATTTGTTCTGTAAAGCGATTCATCTTTGATACTTCCTCTAGTACGACAGAGTGATAAACAGCATTCTCTGGATTTTTTCCCCAGGTGAATGGACCGTGATTACGTACAACAATACCTGGTACTTCAACAGGATTGAGACCACGACGCTCAAATTCTTCTACGATAACCAAGCCAGTATCTTTTTCATAGGCTACTTCTACTTCATCTTTGGTCAAACTACGAGCGCAAGGGATTGAACCGTAGAAATAATCTGCATGGGTTGTTCCATAGAAAGGAATATCACGTCCAGCCTGTGCCCAACCAACTGCTTCTGTCGAATGGGTGTGTACCACACTACCAATCTCTTGCCATGCCTTATATAACTGCACATGAGTTGGGAGGTCAGAAGATGGTCTTAAATCTCCTTCTAGAACTTGGCCATCCAAGTCCGTCACCACCATGTTTTCAGGTGTCAATTCGTCATAATCTACGCCTGATGGTTTAATAACAATGATACCTAGTTCGCGATTGACTTCCGATACATTTCCCCAGGTAAATTTAACAAGTCCATGTTTTGGTAATGATTGATTGGCATTACAGACTCGTTTACGTATATCGTTTATTACTTGATTCATCTTACATCAAACCTGCTTTCTTAATTAGTGGATAGAGAAAAGCTTGCGCCTCTTGAATGGCTGCGCGTGTTTCTTCTACAGTTTCACAATTTTCAGACCACATTTCGATTAGGAAAGGTCCATTATAATTGGTTTGTTTTAAAATATCGAAAGCTTCTTCCCATTTGACACAACCTTGCCCAAAAGTTACATCTCGGAACTGGCCCTTTGAACTTTCTGTCACTGCATAAGTATCCTTGAGATGGAGAGCTGCGATGGCATGATGCCCAAGATAAAATTCACTGTAGACATCATTATGCCATGCAGATACATTACCAATATCTGGGTATACAAAGAGGTAGGGAGAGTCAATCTCTTTTTCTACAGCCAAGTATTTTTCGATGCTATTGATGAAAGGATCATCCATAATTTCAATAGCAAGTACCACCTGAGCCTCTTCAGCCCAGTCACAAGCTTTTCTCAAATTTTTGATAAAACGTTGGCGTGTCTGGGGTGACTTTTCCTCATAATAAACGTCGTAACCAGCTAATTGAATAGTACGAACTCCCAAGTCTTGGGCTAATTCAATACATTTTTTCATGAGTTCTAGAGATTTTTCCTCTAGAACTGGATCATTTGATCCCAATGGGTAGCGACGATGGCCTGAAAAACAGATAGAAGGAATACGAACACCAGTTTTATAGATTGCTTTGACAACTTCCAAACGCTCGTCCTTGCTCCAGTCCAGTCTTGCTAAACGCTCGTCACGTTCATCAATAGACATCTCGACAAAATCAAATCCTAACTCCTTGGCAAAATTTAAACGTTCTAGCCAAGTAAAGTGTGTCGGGGTTGCCTTTTCATAAATTCCAATTGGACGTGCCATGGTTTACCCCCAAATTCGTCTGATTTCATCCTTGAAGGCACGCGCTGCTCCTGCTGGATCTGCAGCCTCTGTAATTCCACGACCTGCGATAAAGGTAAAGACATCAACGCCTTCAAATAGTTTGAGAGTATCTACATCTAGACCACCTGTTACAGACACACGGAAGCCCATGTCGATAAGTTTTTTAACCTTATTAAGGTCTTTTTCACCCCAAGTTTCACCAGCAAGAAGAGCATCACGAGATTGGTGATAAATAGCTTGTGAGATACCTGCATCTAGCCAAAGCTGAGCTTGTTCAAAAGTCCAATCGCCATAAAGCTCGATCTGGATTTCGCCTCGTTCTCCTCGTTCAGTCTTGATAGCCTTTAAAGCTGCTTCCATAGTAGGGATGGTTGCACAACAGATACAAGTCATCCAGTCTGCTCCACGAACCGCATTATTTTTAGCAACTGTTCCACCAGCATCAGCACATTTTGTGTCTGCCACAATAATCTTATCTGGGAAAAGGCTACGCAAGACTTCAACCAGTTCACTTCCAACTTGAAGCAAGCAAACAGTTCCAGCTTCGATAATATCTACTTCCTGACCAACAGAAACAGCTGCTTTAATCGCTCCTTGCAAGTCTGAATGATCTAATGCAACTTGTAAATTAGGGATTCTTTTTGTCATTTCTTTATTCCTCTTTCTAACTTTCCAAATCCAATCCTTCGAGATAAGGGCTATCCTTAGATTCTTCAATCATAGCCAAGACATCTTCTTTAGTCTGGCAAGCCTGTAAACGTGCAATAGAATCTTCTAATTCAAACAGGGCAATGATTTGTGGAATGGCTACACTTGTGTGAATTTTTGAGCTTGTTGCTGCTAGTGCCAACAAAACAGATACCTCTTTCCCATCTGAAAATACAACAGGATTTTGTAAGGTAATCAATGAAAAGGCATCTCTTTGCACTCCAGCTTCAGGTCTAGCGTGGGGCATAGCCATACCTGGCATTAAGATATAGTAAGGGCCATACTCTTCAGTTGATTCGATAATAGCATCGTAATACTCTGGCAAAATTGCCCCACTTTCAATCAAGGGATCTACTGCTACCTTGACTGCTTCTTTCCAGTCTTTAGCTTCTAAACCTAGTCGGATCGAGTCATTGTCAATTAAAGCTTGTTTTAAATTCATATCTGCCTCCTTTATTTAAAGAGGGAGAAGGACAGAAACGATGATTCTCAGTTTCTATCCAGCCCCCTCCAACCTTTTACTGTAGTGCTTGACTGAGTTTTTCAGTGATTTCTTTATCATCCATCAAGTTGTCAAGCCCAATTAACTTCCCATTAGTTCGCCCTTCCAATTCTTGGATCAAATGAAGAGAAGCGATTACGATGTCATATCCTGCTGCTAAACCTTTAGCTTCACCGACACTGCATGAATTGACTGTAAAATCTGTTTGATTAAGCTTACGGAGAGCATTTTCAACCTTCATCTTGATAACCATTGATGAACCCATTCCATTTCCGCACGCTGCTAATACTTTAACCATTTTATTTCTCCTTTTCTAGATACTAAGCTTCTTCTTGAACTGCACCGTTGTAATATTTCTCTTTATCTTTTGCTTTGGCAAATTGAAGTTGAGGAATAACAAGCAAGAAGAGACACACAAGTACATAACCAACAATACCAAGGTATTTGAAGATATATCCAAATCCAAGCCATGGGAATTCAAAGTCGATATTTCCATGGTAACCACCATAAGATGCTAAATCAAGAAGAGCTACACAGAGAGCTCCTAAAGCAACTTGGAGAACACCTGAGATGAAGGATAGGATAACAGCCGCTTTCCATCCACCGCGTTTATCAGCGTAGACCGCAATGGCTGCATTGTCAAAGAACACTGGTACAAATCCTGTAATAATAAGAATCGGATTTTTAAAGACGATGAGCAAGACAATTGTGATCAATTGACCAATCAAACCAAAGGCAAATCCTGACAAGACAGCGTTTGGAGAACCAAATCCATAAGAAGCTGCAACGTCAACCGCTGGGAATGAGCCTGGCAACAATTTGTTTGAAATACCTTGGAAGGCGTTTGTCAACTCAGATACGAACATGCGGACACCTTGCATCAAAACGAACAAGTAAACTGAGAAGGTAAAGGCTGTTTGAATAATGTACATAAAGAAATCTTGTTTAGCAGGATTGAATAGAGTTCCTGAAGTGATGACTTCTTTATTAGACATAATGTCTGGACCCAAGATTAAAAGAATGGCTCCGAAGAATACGAGCATCAAGGTAGCAGATGCAACAACTGTATCGTGGAAGATTGAGAGGAACTTAGGTAATTTAAGATTGTCTAAACTTTCTTCTTTCTTACCAAAGCGTCCTGCTACTTTATCTACAAACCAGATTGCAAATTGCTGTTGGTGACCAATCGCAAATCCGCCACCACCAGTCAAGCGTTGAGTTGCCTCAACAGTCATATTTGAACTAACTGCCCAGTAAAGTCCACAGATGATACCAATCGCTGCTGTACCGTAAGCATTGCGCAATTGTGGTACTAAGAATAGAACCATAAGAGATACTGTTGCAGCTTGTTGTACCATGATGTGACCAGTAATAAAGAGGGTTCTTACCTTCGTGATCTTGCGAAGAGCTACGAGCAAGATATTTATTCCGAAACCAATCAATAGAGCTGTAGTTGCAGTTCCAACAAAATCTGGAAACTCTGCTGCAATTTTGTTGTTTGCTGCAGCAAGTCCAAAGTAAGGGTCGATAACCGCTGCACCAATTTGGAATTTGTAGTTAAGGGCTGCTAAGATCGGACGGAAGGTTGTAACCAAACCACCTGCACCCACATTGAGCAACATATACCCTACTGTTGCTTTAACAAACCCTGAGAAAACGTCGTGGGCAGGTTTTTTCAAAAGTGCGTATCCTATCAACACCAATAAACCTACGAAAAATGCGGGATTCTGCAAAATATTGCTAGAAAACCAATTTAGAACACTTGAAATGACTTCCATAATTGTTCTCCTTTTGAATTGTTTTTGTAGGTTTATTATATAATTTGAAAGCGTAAACAAAAAGACCAAGAATTACACAGCGGACTGTTCACTCTTGGACTGTATGATTTATGATATTTTAATGATTAGCTTAGTTTCTCGTAGCTAGATAAAATGGAAGAATTTTATCATAAGATTTCAGTAGGGCTTCTACGATTTCTTCTTCAGATGAATTCTCTGTTATAGGGACATCTATTTTAACTAACACTTTTCGGACTTCCTGATTGGATAGTTTATTTCTTAAAATTTGACGATTTTCTTCGTTCGCCTCCCACCGTTGACTTTGACCATCAGAGTAGACTAGATAATAAACACCTTCAACGGTTGGAACTTTTAAAACTTTGGCCTGCTTGCCTAGAGTTCGCTCATCTTTCTTACGCTCGATGAAACTGACCTCTAAGGAAATTCCAAAGTCAGTAGATGTCCCATACAAACGAAGAGCCAACATAGGTTCTGTTACTTGTCCGTCTCTCTGTAGATAAACCCAAAAATGTGGTCGTAAACGTTGCGCCTGATTCATCCACTGGCTAGTCTGTTGAAGTTGCCATTCTGGATGACTTGCTTGAAAGGCTTTAGCCAGTTCTGTAAAAGCCTTTCGAGCCTCTTGGCCTTTGTGGCGCAATTCCAGCATTTTCTCTCGCTCTGCTCCAGCCTTATCAGGATTACGGTACTGCAAATCAGCAAAGTCTAAATAGTCTCTTATCTTATTCAACATTAATTTAATCTCCTCCAGCTAGCAAAAAATCAGGATAACCCTGATTTTACTTATTCTGTATCTACGACAACATAACGATTTGGCTCATCACCTTCAGAGTAACTGGTCACGCCATCCATACGTGAAATAATACGATGAATAATCTTGCGTTCGCTATTTGACATTGGATCTGTCTGATGACTGCGTCCTTCTTCTAAAACACGAGTCGCCAATTTTTGCGCATAGGTCTGCAAGACTTCTGCACGGTGTTCAACATAATCATTGACATTAATAGTAATGTAGAAGGTTCTTGAATAGCGGTTGTAAAGATAATTTTGAGCCAATAGTTGCAAGGCCTTCAAGACTTTACCATGGTAGCCGATAATACGACCTGGTTCGTTAGTATCAATTTGCAAATTGATGCTACGACGGTTATAGTCATTTGAAAGTGTAGCTTCAACATCCATGTCATCAATAATTGTTTGAACATAAGTCGTTACTTCCGTAGCTACTTGTTCAATATCAAAGCTCGGTTCAACTTTTAAGCCCAAGTCTTCTAGTTCTTGACTTTCAGTTTGCTCAGCTTGGTTTTCAATAATAGGAGTTTCTACTTCTTCTTCGAGAGCAGTTTCTTCAAGTTGTAATTCATTTAAAATCTCAATGTGACCAGTTTCTTCTAAGATAGTGCTGGCATGTCTTTCATGTTTTAAGATTTCAGCCTTGACTTCATCAGAAATACCTTGGCCTTCTTCCTCAATCTTTTTAATTGCCTCTACAACATGACCCAAATCAACAGTTGCTTCACTGACTGTTTTAACAGGCTCATTCAAATCATTAATTTGCTTCGGAACTCCCTTTACAGCTTGTTGGTTTGCTTTTACAACTGTCGTTTCACTAATAGCATCAATATCCACTTGGGCTGGTTTTTTACCAAATAAACCAAGAAATCCTTTTTTCTCACGAGAAATGACTTTGATATGAGCCTTCATTCTTGGAATATCTAATTCTTTCAATCCTTTCTGGATTGCTTCTTCAACAGTTGAACCTGTAAATACTACCATTACCAGATTCCTCCTTATTATTTCGTTTTCTGAGCCTTTTTCTTGGCTTTTCTTTTTCTATTTTCCAAATCTTTCTGTGCCTGTACTACAGCCTCGCGCTCTGCAATAATCTTGAATGGATTGTTCAAGAAATAGGTTTGCAAGACTTGATAAGCATTGGACACTGCCCAGTAGAGAGCGACTCCGCTCGGAGCATAAACCCCAAAGATAAAAATCAAGACCGGAATACCGTACATCATCGCAGTCGTAGCTCCATTACGCTCAGACAAGGCTTTGTTGGACAGCCAAGTACTTAAAAAGGTGAATACTGCTGCTAAAATCGGAAGAACAAGGGTTGTATCCACACCACCAAGGTTAATCCATAAGAAATGACCTGTCTTTAAAAAGTCAACTCTTGATAGAGCTTGGAACAAGGCCAAGATAACCGGCATCTGAATCAAAATCGGCCAAAGAGAATCTGACTGTCTGACACCCATTTCTTTAAAGACTTTACGCATTTCTTGCTCTAGCTTGGTTCTGCTTTCCATATCTCGACCTGGATATTGTTCTCGAAGCGCCTTAATGCGTGGTTGAGCTTCTTGCATTTTTCTGGAAGCCACCATTTGCACTTGAAAGACTGGCAAAAGCAGTGTACGAATCAAGACCGTAAAGAGAATAATCCCCACTCCGATACTGATATCAAACGATAAAAAGCGAATAATTTCCGCAAAGAAGTAAACAAATTTACTCCAAAAATCAGCCGAATTGGCTGTAATATCGCTAGTTGTCCCATTTGTTGCACAGGCTGTCATGATAAATAGGGACAGTCCTAGCAAACTAGTCAACTGTAGTTTCTTTTTCACTCCCATTTCCTTCCTGGTAAATCTTTGATAATTTTAATACGTGGAGTAGATTTTTCTCCATCTCTGCGTATCCCAAGGTTTCGACCCCTTTTCGAGCAATGACAACAAAGTCGACATCTTCTACCAGACTCCCTTTGGCATTCTGGATAATATGACGAATCCGTCTCTTAATTTGATTTCTAGTGACGGCATTCCCCAGTTTTTTGCTAACTGATAGACCTACTCGAAAATGGTTTTTATGGTTTTCTAATTGGTAGACAACAAATTTGCGATTAGCAAAACTTGTCCCCTCCTTGAAAATCGCCTTAAAATCTTTCTCTCTTTTTACACGAAAGTTTTTCTTCAAAACTCAACTCCATCTATTAAATTACTACTATTATACCATATTTTTCAAAAAAGCCAATCATAGCAAGGTTTTGGACATTTCCATCAGAAAAAGAAGCTGGAAAAATCTCTTTTCCAACTCCTTGTCCTAAATATTTTTTCTAGTTTTACTTATTTTTTCAAGCGTTCAACGTCACGGGCAATAACTAGCTCTTCATCTGTTGGAATAACCAATACACGGATCTTCGCTGCCTCTGTTGAGATGTCTCCTGTCACACCAAAGACGTTCTTTTCTGGGTCAACATCACAACCAAACCAAGAGATACCTGAGATAACATCTTCACGCACATTTGCAGCATTTTCACCAATACCTGCAGTAAAGATAATAGCATCTGCTCCATTTAGGACTGCAAGGTATTGGCCGATATGTTTTTGGATACGGTCAACATACATTTCATAAGCTAAAGTGGCATCGTGGTCCCCTTCTTCCATAGCAGCAATCACATCACGCATATCACTAGATTTACCTGAAACCCCCATAAGCCCTGATTCACGATTAAGGATGCGACTAATGTCTTCAGGCGTGTTAAAGTCCTCTGTATATTGCATTAAGTAAGGAATGATAGCTGGGTCAATATCCCCTGTACGAGTTCCCATCATCACACCACCAAGTGGAGTGAAGCCCATTGAAGTATCGACAGATTGACCACCCTTAACAGCTGTAATAGAAGCACCATTACCGATGTGGCAAGTAATCAATTTCAAGTCCTCTAATGGACGGCCCAAGAGTTTTGCTGCTTCTCCTGCTACAAACTGGTGACTTGTACCGTGGGCACCATATTTACGAACCTTGTTTTCTGTGTAATATTTTGTTGGTAGAGGGTAGCGATAAGCTTTCTCTGGCATACTTGTGTGGAATGAAGTATCAAAAACAACTACACTGGTAATGTCTGGCAACAATTCCTTGAAGGCACGAACACCTGCTGCATTGGCTGGATTGTGGAGAGGAGCCAACAAGCTCAACTCTTCAACTTTTTCTAAAACATCTCCCTCAACGACTGTTGATTCTTTGAAATATTCTCCACCAGCCACAACACGGTGTCCAACACCAGTAATCTCGTCATAAGCCTTGATAATATCGAAACGAATCAAGTCATCCAATAAGATTTTAACAGCTTGTGTGTGATTTTCAATATCCAAAATTTGTTGTTCAGAACGACCATCAAATTTTACAGTTGAAATTGAATCTTTCAAACCGATACGTTCAATCAAACCTTTCGCCAATACTTTTTCTTCTGGCATTAAGTATAATTGCCATTTCAAACTTGAACTTCCCGCATTGATTGCAATTGTTTTTGTCATAACATGATACCCCTTTTTTAAGCGTTTTCATCTATTATAACAAAATCTATTTTATATTTCAGTACCTTGAGTCCATTTTTGAAAATTTTCTTTAAATTTCATTAAAACACTTGCATCTTGCAAGCTAGCAAGTGGATAAACAAAAGGCTCTACTGCTAGTTCACTTTTCTTCTGCAAGATAAAAATAGTCTTGGATTGTTTAGCATTAGCAAAGAGATTTTCAGGCAGACTGATCATGGCAGTCAGACTTGCCTCCTCTTTCAACCAACCTTTCAACAAGTCACTTTGAGGGCTGGTCAACAAATCACTCGGAGCTAGAAAAATAGCGTATCCGTCTGACTTGAGATACTTAAGCCCTTGTTCCATGAGCAAGTGATGGGCGTAGGTATGTTCTTGACTAGAAGCAACTTGATGGCGCGACGCAACGGCATCATCAGGATAATAGCCGACAGGCAAGTCGCTGATGACCACATCGCTTTCTTTGAGCATTTGTGGACGAACAGCATCTCCTTGGACAAAACCAGCCTGCAAACCAATTACATCTGCCATGCTAGCTGCCAAATCAATCAGCAAATCATCCACTTCCATTCCCAAGTAATCCACCTTTTTATCAAGCGAGGTCAAGAAAGTAGCCCCCAGAATCCCCATCCCGGAACCCATTTCGAGGATAGTGATTTCCTCCTCTTTAAACAATTCTTCCACAATAAACACCAAAAGTAAAGCAATGGCATCTGGCGTAAACTGGTGATTGGCCTGTAGGGGCTCTGTCTGCCCAGCCTTCATCAAGAGAAACTGGTAGGTCTTGAGCCATTCTTCTTTGCGAAGTGCTAAACGCTTAAGGGCTTGATTGTTCTCCTTGACCTGCTCTAACTCAGTTTCACCATCCAGATAAATGCTGTTTTGCTCCACCAGGGCGTCATAAAAGTTGGTCGCCAAATCACTTTGAATGACTTGGACATTCTCTAGTAAATAGGTATAAGCTTGTTCAATTTTTTCAAAATCCATATTCCTATCTTATCAAATTTCCCTTCTTTTTTCCATCCTTATAGAAAAATTACACTATATCTACATTGGTTGCCCGTTAATCTTTTATTGATGACATCAATCTTATCTACACAAGATCAGATAAACGTTTCTTACTATCTACAACTGTACTCTTATCTTGCTGTCTGATTATTGCTTGGTATAAAATGGCACATAATCATTCTAATTAACTCACCCCTCTTCTACTAATCCTCTCTAATATATAATCGAAGGAAATAAAAGATCAAAACAGTGCAAGAAAAGTCCACTAATACTCAATGACAAAGAGCAAACTAGCCGCAGGTTGCTCAAAGCACTACTTTGAGGTTGCAGATAGAACTGACGAAGTCAGTAACCATACCTACGTCAAGGCGACGTTGACGTGATTTGAAGAGATTTTCGAAGTGTATAATCTATCAATACTTTTATGAAGTAGTTTTTCGTACTCAATTTTTTAACCGACTATACAAACACAAGGCTGGGAAACTCAATTCCATCCGAAAAGAAAGGAAATATTTTCACAATAAAACGCATACTATCAAGTTTTTGAACACCTGATAATATGCGTTTTTATGATTTTACAGACTTTTTTGTCCAAACTCGATAGACACATCTATCGCCAATCAAATATGAGATAAGCAGATTGTTTACATTTCTTCTTCATTATCACGTTTACGGCGTTTCGCAAATAAACCTAAACCAGTTACAGCTGCCAAAGCTCCTAGAAGCGCAGATGTTCTGGAAGCTTCTGTACCTGTATTTGGCAATTGCTGTCTTGACTTACCTGTTGATTCTGATGGTGTTTCAGAAGATACTGTGTCTATTGATGCAGATGCACTTGTTGACTCAGACTCAGAGGCTGGTGTGCTTGAACTTGTTGAAACTGATTCTGAGACTGATGTACTTGTTGAAATAGACATAGATACCGATGTTGAGACTGACGTGCTTAGACTTGCTGACTGCGAAGCACTATCACTCAAACTAAAGTCTGGTTTATCAGTACTATCCGGAACTGACATACTTGTTGAAGTCGATTGACTTGCTGACGTGCTTGCACTTGTTGACGCTGAGGTAGACGCTACAGCGCTTGTTGACGCTGATGTAGAGGCTACTGCACTTGTGCTTGCTGAGGTAGATGCTACCGCGCTTGTGCTTGCTGAGGTAGAGGCTACGGCACTTGTGCTTGCTGAGGTAGAGGCTACGGCACTTGTTGATGCTGAGGTAGATGCTACGGCACTTGTTGACGCTGAGGTAGACGCTACGGCACTTGTTGATGCTGAGGTAGAGGCTACCGCACTTGTTGATGCTGAGGTAGACGCTACGGCGCTTGTGCTTGCTGAAGTAGAGGCTACGGCACTTGTTGACGATGAGGTAGACGCTACGGCGCTAGTACTTGCTGATGTAGAGGCTACAGCGCTAGTGCTTGCTGATGTAGATGCTACGGCACTTGTGCTTGCTGAGGTAGATGCTACTGCACTTGTACTTGCTGACGTAGACGCTACGGCACTTGTACTTGCTGACGTAGACGCTACAGCACTTGTGCTTGCTGACGTAGACGCTACAGCGCTTGTACTTGCTGAGGTAGACGCTACAGCACTTGTGCTTGCTGACGTAGACGCTACTGCGCTTGTGCTTGCTGACGTAGACGCTACTGCGCTTGTTGACGCTGATGTAGAGGCTACAGCACTTGTGCTTGCTGAGGTAGATGCTACCGCGCTTGTGCTTGCTGAGGTAGAGGCTACCGCACTTGTTGACGCTGAAGTAGAGGCTACCGCACTTGTTGATGCTGATGTAGAGGCTACCGCACTTGTTGATGCTGATGTAGATGCTACTGCGCTTGTGCTTGCTGATGTAGACGCTACGGCACTTGTTGACGCTGAGGTAGACGCTACTGCGCTTGTGCTTGCTGAGGTAGAGGCTACCGCACTTGTTGACGCTGAGGTAGACGCTACGGCGCTTGTTGACGCTGAGGTAGAGGCTACGGCGCTTGTGCTTGCTGACGTAGACGCTACAGCACTTGTTGACGCTGAGGTAGACGCTACTGCGCTTGTGCTTGCTGATGTAGACGCTACGGCGCTTGTGCTTGCTGATGTAGACGCTACAGCGCTTGTGCTTGCTGATGTAGACGCTACGGCGCTTATGCTTGCTGATGTAGAGGCTACTGCGCTAGTACTTGCTGATGTAGATGCTACAGCGCTTGTGCTGGCTGAGGTAGAGGCTACGGCGCTAGTGCTTGCTGATGTAGAGGCTACCGCACTTGTTGATGCTGATGTAGAGGCTACCGCACTTGTTGATGCTGATGTAGAGGCTACGGCGCTTGTGCTTGCTGATGTAGAGGCTACAGCGCTTGTGCTTGCTGATGTAGAGGCTACCGCACTTGTTGAGGCTGATGTAGAGGCTACGGCACTTGTTGAGGCTGATGTAGACGCTACGGCGCTTGTTGAGGCTGATGTAGACGCTACGGCACTTGTACTTGCTGATGTAGAAGCTACCGCACTTGTACTTGCTGAGGTAGACGCTACGGCGCTTGTTGACGCTGATGTAGACGCTACCGCACTTGTACTTGCTGATGTAGACGCTACGGCGCTTGTTGACGCTGATGTAGACGCTACTGCGCTTGTGCTTGCTGAGGTAGAGGCTACCGCACTTGTTGACGCTGAGGTAGACGCTACGGCGCTTGTTGACGCTGAGGTAGAGGCTACGGCGCTTGTGCTTGCTGACGTAGACGCTACAGCACTTGTTGACGCTGAGGTAGACGCTACCGCACTTGTGCTTGCTGATGTAGATGCTACTGCGCTAGTGCTTGCTGATGTAGAGGCTACCGCACTTGTTGATGCTGATGTAGAGGCTACGGCGCTTGTGCTTGCTGAGGTAGACGCTACCGCACTTGTGCTTGCTGATGTAGATGCTACTGCGCTTGTACTTGCTGATGTAGAGGCTACCGCACTTGTTGACGCTGAGGTAGACGCTACCGCACTTGTTGATGCTGAGGTAGAGGCTACCGCACTTGTTGACGCTGAAGTAGAGGCTACCGCACTGGTTGATGCTGAAGTAGAGGCTACCGCGCTAGTACTTGCTGATGTAGAGGCTACCGCGCTAGTACTTGCTGATGTAGACGCTACGGCACTTGTTGATGCTGATGTAGAGGCTACCGCACTTGTTGATGCTGATGTAGAGGCTACCGCGCTTGTACTTGCTGATGTAGAGGCTACTGCACTTGTTGACGCTGATGTAGAGGCTACCGCACTTGTTGATGCTGATGTAGAGGCTACTGCGCTTGTGCTTGCTGATGTAGACGCTACGGCACTTGTTGACGCTGATGTAGAGGCTACCGCGCTAGTACTTGCTGACGTAGATGCTACTGCGCTTGTACTTGCTGACGTAGATGCTACAGCGCTTGTGCTTGCTGATGTAGACGCTACTGCGCTAGTACTTGCTGAGGTAGACGCTACTGCGCTTGTTGACGCTGAGGTAGATGCTACAGCGCTTGTGCTTGCTGATGTAGAGGCTACCGCACTTGTTGATGCTGATGTAGAGGCTACAGCGCTAGTGCTTGCTGATGTAGACGCTACTGCACTTGTTGACGCTGAAGTAGAGGCTACTGCGCTTGTGCTTGCTGATGTAGACGCTACGGCACTTGTTGATGCTGATGTAGACGCTACAGCGCTTGTGCTTGCTGATGTAGACGCTACGGCGCTTGTTGATGCTGATGTAGAGGCTACAGCGCTTGTGCTTGCTGATGTAGAAGCTATCGCACTTGTGCTTGCTGAGGTAGACGCTACAGTACTTGTTGATGCTGAGGTAGAGGCTACCGCACTTGTGCTTGCTGATGTAGAGGCTACAGCGCTTGTTGAGGCTGAGGTAGATGCTTGTTCAGATTTATGTACAGAATCCGATACTGGTACTTCTACTACGTTCGATGTACCATCTTTGTAAGTAATAACTACTTTTACTTTACCATTTGATACAGCACCATTATCTTTAAAGTCATAACCACTAATACGATTATCTTCTTGTGGATTTGAACCCTTAACCGCTGCAAGAATCTTTTGTTTATCCTCTGGAGACAAGGTTGTCGCATTGCTTACTTGAACCTGTGCTGGCGCTTTACCTGGGAATTTTTCACTTAATTTCCCTTGAACAACCTTAAATGTAGTATCATTATTCGTATTTTCAGAAAAGTCTTTTGTACGAATCTGACGCGTCCAAAGATTACCTGATAAATAGGGTTGGTTTTCGTTGTACTTACCATTAATTGTCAACGTAGCTGGATCCGTAGCAGTAGCTGTTATCGGAACTCCAGCAGGGGGATTGTTAATCGTTCCATTAGAATTATGATTACGTGTTGTCATGTTATCTTGGACAGTACGACCATCCCATACTTCTAGACTACGAACCTTACCACTGTTATCCGTAGCTTTCACAACAAAGCGATATTCATCCCCGGCGTAAAGTTCATATCCTTGAGCAGAACGTCTCTCTTCGTCAGTAGCACTATCACGAACAGCTGTCTTAGGTCGATCAACCCAATTATTCCCATCCTTGACTTGCAGAACAACTTCTACTTTTGGTTTTTCGTTTTCCTTAGTAATTTCTTTAGTCGTTGATGTGCTAAGAGTTTCTGGATTTCCTTCAGGATTTGTAACAACTTTAGTTTGTGTAACCGTTACGTTTCCTGTTGGAAGCAGACCGTTACTATCTGCTAATTCATCTGCTCCAAATGCGACACTTGTAGCACCAGCTGGTACTGTCTTCGGAATTTCCTTACTTCCTATTCTCAAGGTTACTGTTGCACCTGGTGTCACATTTGTCACAGTAATACTACGATTTGGAAGACCACCTGTATTTGTTACTTGATCATCTGCAATTTGTGGTGTTGTTAGGTTGACTTTGATAGTTACAGGGATATTAATATCTCTTGTTTTACCACTAGAATCTCTCAAAGTCATCTTGACATTTCTTGTCACATAACCCGGATTCGCCACCGCTGCTGCATCTGGAGTTTGATTAGTATTCCATTCAAATCCAGTAGGAGCAAGAGCTTCTGGACTTCCATCAACTGGCTTAACAGCTTCCTTGGCATTTGCAATAATGCTTGCAAGAGGGGCTGTGTCACCAACTGTTGTTTCAAATACCTGCTTAGCAGTATATTCTAATACAGTGTAGTTAAAGGAAACCTCACTAGAAAGCACTGTGTTTTCTGGTGTAATAGTTCCAAAACGACTGACACCGTATGTCGCTTTCACAGTATAAGTTTCTTTACCTAATTTATCATTATTCCAAATCGCACTAAAGGTTGGTCTATTAGCCGTTGTTTCTGTAGCGCCCTGTTCTGTGTTGTAACGATAAGACCAGTTTGTTCCTGAAGGGAAGGCAGGATCATTCAAGTTTGTATAAACTTGAGTATGGCCACCCATGTGGTTCCAGCCTTTATTGATTTCAAACTCACCTGTCAAACCGTTATTTGTATGCGTCTCAACTTTTGGATAAATTGTGTAGTTATAAGGAATTTCATCCGTTGTTCCGTCTGGATGTGTCACCAATAAGGTTGCTGTACGTTCTCCAAGCACATCAAACGTTGGCTCACTTCCTGTTTTCCAAGTGACTTGCGTATTATCAGGTAAGGCTTTATTTCCTACTCCACGTACAAATTTTCTTAGATCCAAGTCTGCCAATGTTTCATCACTAATAGCATAGAATCTATCAGAAACTTTTTCTACACCATATTTAACGTTTGGTTGAACTGTATTTGTCGTACCATCTGCATAAGTAATGGTTACAGAACCATTTTCATTTTGAGTGTAGTTTGTAATTTTTCTATCTGTTTGTGGGTTAGCTGCCTTAATCGCTGCAAATACTTGCGCTTTTTCTTCTGGTGTCAAGTTTGCTGCATCTGCAACGACAAACTTAGTCGTTGGATCTACACCTGGGTATTTCTCAGCCAATTTACCTTGTTTCAGACGGAAGCGGCTTCCCTCAGAACGGTTTCCAACTACATCTTCTGCGACAATGGCACGAGTAACGTGTTGACCTTCAGTATGTTGAAGATCAGCCCTAACTGTTCCTTCTTGTACAACTGTTGCTGGTGATGTTGCAGTAGCTGGTGTAACTGTTGTAATATTATTTGGCGCAGCAGTTCCCCAAGTACTATGTAGGACGTTATCTGTTGCTGATGCTGTGTTTGAACCTTGTCTTACGACAGTATTCGCAATCTTACTACTGTTATCTGTGAACTTGGTTGTAAAGCGGAGTTTATCACCTGCATAGAAGGTATGTGTCACAAGACCACTTGCATCTGTAGACTTCGGTACAGCATTCCATGTTTTCGTCTTTTCATCCCAGACTTCTACAACTGTATCCTGAGCTACTGGAGCTTCCGTTTCACGAGTAATCGTTCCACTTGCTGTTGCAGAGGTCAATACCTTATCTGTATTATCGCTAGGATCACGACGTGTAACTGCCTGATTAACAGTGATATCCCCTACAGGAAGAAGACCATTATTAGCTGCATAGACTGGTTGTAAGTCAGTAGCATCAAAGGTTACACTTGTAGCGTTAGGTCCAGCTGTCTTAGTGATTGTTTTACCAGCAATTGTAAGGTTAACTGTTGCACCTGGAACAACATTATTAATCTGAATAGATTGATTTGGCAAACCACCTTTTTCAGAGATTGTATTTTCTACGATAACCGGTGTCTTAGGATTGACTTTCACTAGAACCTTCACTTCTCTATCTACTGGAAGTGTATGCACTGTATTACTTGAGTCACCCGGCAATGTCATACTTATTCGATGGATAGAAAAACCAGGATTTGCAACAGTTGTGTTATCTGGTTTTTCTCCATTATGCCACACGAATGTCGTACCCTCTGGTACCTCTGTACGACCATCTGTAGGTTTTGTAGCATCTTTTGGTGTTTCCACTATTGAACCCAGACCAGCAAGATCTCCTTGGGTTGTTTCAAACACATCTTTTGCTTTAGTATACTCATAAACGGCATAATCCCATTGCGTTGAAGTTGTCAAGGCAGGATTGTCTGCAGATACTGCACCGAAACGACCAGTTGGATAGGTAGCATTCAATGTGTATCTTGTCTTGTGTGTTTGGTTTTCAGGATCTTTATCTTCTGTATGCCAAACTGAACTAAAGGTTGGATTGTTTCCTGTAGACTTACGTTCAGCACCCTCATTGTTTAGGCGGTATGAGTACTCCCATTTCATAGGAATATCAGGGTTGTTGAAACCTGTGTTAACCCCCATATTTGTATAAACTGAAGTATGTCCACCAATACGGTTATAGTTCTTGAAGGCATGGAAGTTACCTGTTTGACCGTTATTCGTCTTAGTTTCCAGTTTTGGATAGACTTGGTAAGTGTAGTTTAAGTCTTTTGTAGAACGATCTGGGTAAGTGATGGTAAGGACTGCTGTTTTCCCTGAACCAACATCACCTGTCGTTGGTGCTGTTTTCCATGTGACTTTAGCTGTTTCTGGAATAGTACCATTGACGAAGTCTCTCGGAATTAAGTTCGCAACATCTTCATCTTGAACCGCATAGAAGTTACCATTGTTTTTAGTTGTGACATTGTACTTACTTGCTTGAGTTTGAACAGTGATGGTAATCCTTGTCGGATTCTTAGCATTTGAGTTTCCTAGTTTATCTTTAGCAACGATTGTTACTGGATAACTACCCGCCGGAGCTGTTGTTGTACCTGTGATTTTACCATTTGAATAGCTCAAACCTGCAGGAAGACCTGTAATCACAACACCATTTGTATCGGCAAGACCAACACCCGTATCCACAACTGTCAATGGAATATCCACGTTCTCACCTGTTGTAGCAGTACCATTTGTCGCTGTGATAACTGGAGCTTCTTTATCTACTACCAAACGAGTTGAGGATTCATCACTGGCACGATTATCCGACGTATAAGTGAATGCACTAAGCGTTGAACCATCCTTAGTCACTCTCTCTGGGAGACTTACGACACCAGTTGAAGGGTTAATTGTCACACCTGATGGCGTTTCATTCAAGGACCAGGTACCATTTGATGCTTTTCTAGCAGTCAAGGTCTTGTTCGTTGAAGAACCTGTTGGTGTATAAGTAATTTCCATACGATTGACTGTGGTCTCAGATGTTTTAGGCGCAACAGTCACATCACCGTTTAGGAGAGGAGTAATCTCTGGTCTACTTGGTTTTAATACAAATCCAACTCGAACTTCTTTTTCACTCGGTGTAAAGGTTGTTCGAGTTGTACTCGCTTCATCCTTTGTATCATCAGGGAAGGTAGCGATAGCATTGTAAGTCCATTTACCAGGGTTTGTATTAATTAAGTCTTCTCTAGTAGCATCTCCCCTTTGAGCATTTTTCCACTTATCGAAGTTCATTCCACCTGGGAAGTATTTATCATCCTCTAGGTTACCATTGCTTGTCGTTCCAATATAGTAGTGGGCATCTCCAAGCTTATCACCCATGTTTTTATAGACTTCACCATTAGTGTCCAAGTTTTTAGGAACAACATCAACAATACGGTACTTCATGTAACGAGTTACTTCAGTTGTTCCATCCGATACGACAACTTCAGCTATGTGAGTACCAAGCGCTTGATTATCATTTACTGTTCCATTAATCAGACGTCCAGAATACTGGTTGCTTTCTGTTTTACCATTTTGCTCGGTAAAGTTTCCTGATGTCACACCACCTGGTAGATTTTTAACCTGCAATTTAGTCAACTTACCTGAGTTATCCCAAGCTTTAACGATTGGGTTAAAGGTAGCGCCACGATAGACTGTAAAGAGCGGTGCATCCGATTCAGTAGGACGAGTTGTAGGAAGTGTTTTCCCTTGAACTGTTACATTCGGTGCAATATTATCACGAGCGTTAAACTGTACTGTAACTCTATCTGTTGAACCATCTGGGTAAGTGACTATAATATCACGTGTATGTTGACCTGCTGTCCAGTTTGTTGGTTCAGCATCAGCCCAAGCATAGGTTGTCTTAGTCCCAGCTGTTGTTCCGTTAGTTGGGAGACTTGAACGGTTGGTGATATAAGTTTCAGGATTATCAAAACGAACACGACCATCTGCTTTAATATCTACGTTTTGAGTAGCAGCTGTTGGTGTGTACTTCTCTGCTTGCGCACGGTATTCAACTATGATTTTGGCAGCATTGCTATCATTGTCCGTACCAGCATCATTTGTCAAACCAACGTGGTCATAACCTGCTACATAACGAGTCCATGAACCTGAATTACCTGTATAGGCTTTTCCGACATGACCTGTCAATTTCACAACACTTGGTTGTGTATCCGTTGCATTATTTTCTTGACCAAGTCTGTTTTGATTTGTCGTGAAATTCATCACTGTTTGTTTTGAATCATCAACAATATCATTTGTCTCAAATTTGCCACTAGGAGCTGTTGCGTTGGCTCCATTGCCACGAACTTTGATCTTATCTAGTCGTTTAAGGTTATCCGTCAACTTGATATCGACATCAATCTCTTCTTCACGATAAACGAGAATCTTACGAGGATTAGCAGTATCTACCTTAGCACCCTTGTTGGCTACGATTGTCGTAATCTTTGGCTTTTCTGTATCTGTAAAGCGAGCTGTGACGGCATTACTAAACTCAGATTCTACATAATTCTTCGTTGTATTTTTTTCAATATAAGAAGGTTGGTTCTCAATTTTCACCTTAGCCTTAAAGCTATCATTATTTGCCATTTGGACATTGCTAAAGGTAGCAACCCCTTGCGCATTGGCAGTAGTGCTCGTTAGTAAGGTATTATTTTTATAAAGTTCAACTTTTTTGTTTGGAGTTGCATTTGCTACCGTGATGGTTTGAGACGATACATTTTCTTGTAAAGTTGTTGTGATTTCTGGAGTTTTTGGTTTCACAACAAACTTAACTGGTGTATTTAGCGTTCCTTCATTATTAGGGAAGACACGACGGATGTTGTATTCAAATACTCCCGGAGTACGACCAATTTGATTTTTTGCAACAAGGTTATTTCCCTGATAGAACTCTATCTTAGTGCCATCTGGTCCTTTTTTACCAGAATAGTCTTGGGTACCTGGATGTACTAAGTACTGGTTAGGGTCAACATAGGCTTGGTTTGGATCATTATTTGAGTACCACCATTTCAATCCAGCCTTATTAAACTCAGATGTATTATATGGTGCATCAACCTGATTTACGATATATGTTCCACCATCACGTGCTGCAAACGGATAGGCCTGCTGCACTGTCAATTTCAATGGGTTCTTATGAGCTGCAGAACCTGCCCAAGATGTGGCTTGTGTCCCCTGACCATAGAGGAAGGTCATATCTCTCAACTGAGCATTTGTAACATTAGTAGGAACTGTGGTTTCAAAACGCATGACAGAGACACGTCCCTGATCCCCTACATCGACATGCTTATATATCGTTCTAGGGTCATTGCTCCAGATAATCTTGTCTTTAACATGTTGTTCCCAGAGAGTTTTATATACTCCACCCCAGCCCTGCGTACTGTGGGCAGCAACCTTTTTGAGCAAGTTAAATTGTTGGTCTCCGTTGTTAAGAGAAACTTTGTCAAAATTACGGATTACTTCGACAGAACCATTTCTGTCATTATTTTTATACTCAGTAGGGAATTCTGCAGGATTGTTAGATACAGGCAGATTTGCAAAATCAGCATTCGCTTGTCCTGTCACTCGTCTAGTATATGTCGTTCTATAGATTTCAGTCGGCATATTGACTTCAGTTGGAATCTGGAACCACTGCGTATTTTGCGTTCTATTCATTGTTTGGGCAGGGTTGGTCATGACTGTCCAGACGATAGACGTTACTTTCCCGTTGCTATCAAACTTAGGAGTGGCTTTCATAAAGGTCTCGTGTTCAACACGAGCCTTCACACTGTCACTCTCACCAGAAGTCAAGTAGGTTACCTTTTCCCCGTTACCACGATCCTCTACAAAATGGTTAATAGCATTACTTCCAAGCTGTGGGTTACGAGCTAGCAAATGCACTCCCCGTGCCATTTGCTTACCATTGAGATGGCTACGTTTACCATTGTGGGCACGTAGCACAGCGTTAACGATTGAGTTTTGCGCAGATGTGGCTTGCTTGATAACATCTGTCAAGTCAGCATTTGGAGTTTTCAATGCTTCTTCGATAGCTGTTACAGCAGCATTCACCTTAGCAACCGCTGCTTCTGTATTTGGCAGACCGATAGACTTAGCGAGGTATTCACCCATAGTCGCTGAGATTTTAGATAGACGTTTGCGGTCTTCTTGTGCTTTCTTGTTGCTCTCAGCAGATACAGTAGTCGCTACGGCAGCTGTTGTCGTTGTATCCACCAAACTTGAAGTCGTTGATGTGATTTGGCTCAAACGAGTTTCAACTGCTTGTAGAGATGCGAGGCTATCAGTGATAACTTTTGAAAGAGCTGCATCAGCTGTTGCGTTAGCTGCATCTTCCTTACGAACAGATGTCTCTTTGTTTGAAGCTGTCTCTGATGTTGCTGGTTTTGCAAGTTCAGAAGTTGCTCCAGCTTGTGATTGAGAAGCACTTGTTACAGCCGATGTACTTGCCGATGTAGACGCTACAGCACTTGTTGAGGCTGATGCGCTTGCCGATGTACTTACACTTGTTGAAGTACTTACAGATTGGCTTTCACTTTCTGAAAGATGCTTACTTGCATTCTTGGAAGCTTCCTCAGACAAGGATTGGCTTTGGCTGACAGAAACTGATAGGCTGTCGGCTTGAGCCCCCTCCTGATCTTTTACTGTTCCCAAAGTTACCGTGTCTGTATTCGCAAGTGTTTGATTTGACTCTACTGTCTTTTCAAGAGCGTCGTTGGCATAAACAGTTGTTTGTGTTGCAACTGCTCCTCCAAACACCGTCCCTGCTGCGGCTATCCCTTTCAGGATATCCAATCCTGTTAGTGTATTTGATGATTGCTCTTCGATTACTTCAGTTGTTACCTGAGCAGCATCTACACCACCACGCAGGACTTTAAAGAGACCAAATTGAGAGGTCGAGGCACGCAACCAATGCTTACCCGACTTAATCAACTTGAAACGGGTCACACGATCCGTTTCTCTATATTCACCTTCTTGGCGTCTAAAAAACATTTTTTAGATTCCTTTCCAATTAAATTTATGTGTATTTATCAATAAAATACCAATCTATATTATACACTTCAAATGCAGTTAATTCAATAACTTTCAAAACATTTTTACCTAAAAAAAAAGTATTTTATATGGATATTATAGGCAAATATACCGTTTTTTATAAATATTAGAAAAATAACCATTTTAAACGTTTTCATAGAAACAAAGTCCAATTTTTAAGCGTTTTTATGTTTCAAGATTCCGAAATATTAAATTTTTGTTACAAGACGTTGGATGCGATTTCCTAACCATTATTATAAAATAGTTTATTTTATAAGTATTTTGTTTGAGGTTGATTTTAATATAATATTAACTATATTGTATTTTAAACAAAAAATTTTCCAAAAATACATAATCCAAAAAATTAATTTTGTTTCATATCATTATCGCTAAGATGTTTGTATATTTTTATTGAATAGATGAACCATACATAGCTAAAAAATAGCAACCTTAGCTTACCTTTGAAGCAAGGATGAGATATTCGATTTTTATTATTGGGATTGTAGGATTTCTTATTTATTGTGGATGAAAAAAAGATATGAACAAACCGATCAGGAAAGGATTATTAATTTCTAGAAATGTTTTAGTAGCCTTTGTGTACTGTTGTAGTTTCAATTTTCCATAAAATAAAAAAGTGAACTAAACTGAATTCTGATTTCCAGAAAACTAGTTTTGTTCACTTTTTCTTATGGGCCAAACTTTTGTTCCAGCCACTTTTTCAAACATCTATCCGTAGAGAAGTCTGCTACAGAAAGATTGTTTACATTTCTTCTTCATCATCCCGTTTGCGGCGTTTCGCAATCAGACCTAGACCGGTTACAGCAGTCAAAACACCTAGGAGTACAGATGATTTGGAAGCTTCTGTACCTGTATTTGGCAACTGCTGTCTTGACTTATCTGTCGATCCGGCACCATTTCCAACGTGTGAAGTCGAATGACCAACATTTGATTCTACAAGCGAGATTGACGTCGAAGCACTTTCAGAAGCTAAACCTGAAAGCGACGTACTTGTCGAAGTCGACATAGACACTGATGTTGAGACTGACACGCTTAGACTCGTTGATTGCGAAGCACTGTCACTCAAACTAAAGTTCGGTTTATCAGTACTATCCGGAACTGACATACTTGTTGATGCTGATGTAGATGCTACAGCGCTAGTACTTGCTGATGTAGACGCTACGGCACTTGTTGACGCTGAGGTAGATGCTACGGCACTTGTGCTTGCTGAGGTAGACGCTACGGCGCTAGTACTTGCTGAGGTAGACGCTACAGCACTTGTGCTTGCTGATGTAGACGCTACGGCGCTTGTTGACGCTGAGGTAGACGCTACTGCGCTTGTGCTGGCTGAGGTAGAGGCTACAGCGCTTGTGCTGGCTGAGGTAGACGCTACCGCGCTTGTGCTGGCTGATGTAGATGCTACTGCACTTGTTGAGGCTGAGGTAGAGGCTACGGCGCTTGTGCTGGCTGACGTAGAGGCTACGGCACTTGTTGACGCTGAGGTAGACGCTACAGCGCTTGTTGATGCTGAGGTAGACGCTACGGCACTTGTTGATGCTGAGGTAGACGCTACGGCACTTGTTGACGCTGAGGTAGACGCTACTGCACTAGTACTTGCTGATGTAGAGGCTACGGCACTTGTTGATGCTGACGTAGACGCTACTGCGCTTGTTGACGCTGAGGTAGACGCTACAGCGCTAGTCGATGCTGACGTAGACGCTACAGCGCTTGTTGATGCTGAGGTAGACGCTACGGCACTTGTTGATGCTGATGTAGACGCTACAGCGCTAGTACTTGCTGATGTAGAGGCTACTGCACTAGTACTTGCTGATGTAGATGCTACAGCGCTTGTTGACGCTGAGGTAGACGCTACTGCGCTAGTCGATGCTGACGTAGACGCTACCGCACTTGTTGACGCTGATGTAGAGGCTACTGCACTAGTACTTGCTGATGTAGAGGCTACGGCACTTGTTGATGCTGAGGTAGACGCTACTGCACTTGTTGATGCTGAGGTAGAGGCTACAGCGCTTGTTGACGCTGAGGTAGACGCTACTGCGCTAGTCGATGCTGACGTAGACGCTACCGCACTTGTTGACGCTGACGTAGACGCTACCGCACTTGTTGACGCTGACGTAGATGCTACCGCACTTGTTGATGCTGACGTAGACGCTACTGCGCTTGTGCTTGCTGATGTAGAAGCTACAGCACTTGTGCTTGCTGATGTAGATGCTACGGCGCTAGTCGATGCTGAGGTAGATGCTACGGCACTTGTTGAGGCTGATGTAGACGCTACTGCGCTTGTTGAGGCTGATGTAGAGGCTACCGCGCTTGTTGATGCTGATGTAGAAGCTACCGCACTTGTGCTTGCTGATGTAGATGCTACAGCGCTTGTGCTTGCTGAGGTAGATGCTACAGCGCTTGTGCTTGCTGATGTAGACGCTACAGCACTTGTTGATGCTGAGGTAGACGCTACTGCGCTTGTGCTGGCTGAGGTAGAAGCTACCGCACTTGTTGATGCTGACGTAGACGCTACTGCACTTGTTGATGCTGAGGTAGACGCTACGGCACTTGTTGACGCTGAAGTAGATGCTACAGCGCTTGTGCTTGCTGATGTAGACGCTACCGCACTTGTTGACGCTGAGGTAGATGCTACAGCACTTGTTGACGCTGAGGTAGATGCTACAGCACTTGTTGACGCTGAGGTAGACGCTACTGCACTTGTTGATGCTGAGGTAGACGCTACTGCACTTGTTGAGGCTGACGTAGAGGCTACCGCACTTGTTGACGCTGAGGTAGAAGCTACAGCGCTTGTGCTTGCTGATGTAGATGCTACAGCGCTTGTGCTTGCTGAGGTAGATGCTACAGCGCTTGTGCTTGCTGATGTAGACGCTACCGCACTTGTTGATGCTGATGTAGATGCTACTGCGCTAGTGCTTGCTGATGTAGACGCTACGGCACTTGTTGATGCTGATGTAGAGGCTACCGCACTTGTTGATGCTGAGGTAGAGGCTACGGCACTTGTTGACGCTGAAGTGAGGCTACTGCACTTGTGCTTGCTGAGGTAGAGGCTACCGCACTTGTTGACGCTGAGGTAGAGGCTACCGCGCTTGTGCTTGCTGAGGTAGACGCTACGGCGCTAGTCGATGCTGATGTAGATGCTACGGCGCTTGTGCTTGCTGACGTAGACGCTACCGCGCTTGTGCTTGCTGACGTAGACGCTACCGCACTTGTTGATGCTGACGTAGACGCTACTGCGCTTGTGCTTGCTGAGGTAGAGGCTACCGCACTTGTTGATGCTGATGTAGACGCTACAGCGCTTGTGCTTGCTGATGTAGACGCTACGGCGCTTGTGCTTGCTGATGTAGAGGCTACGGCGCTAGTACTTGCTGATGTAGATGCTACAGCGCTTGTGCTGGCTGAGGTAGAGGCTACGGCGCTAGTGCTTGCTGATGTAGAGGCTACCGCACTTGTTGATGCTGATGTAGACGCTACGGCGCTTGTTGACGCTGAGGTAGAGGCTACGGCGCTTGTGCTTGCTGACGTAGACGCTACCGCACTTGTTGACGCTGAGGTAGACGCTACCGCACTTGTGCTTGCTGATGTAGATGCTACTGCGCTTGTGCTTGCTGATGTAGAGGCTACCGCACTTGTTGATGCTGATGTAGAGGCTACTGCGCTTGTGCTTGCTGATGTAGAGGCTACGGCACTTGTACTTGCTGATGTAGACGCTACGGCACTTGTTGATGCTGAGGTAGACGCTACAGCACTTGTTGACGCTGAAGTAGATGCTACTGCGCTTGTGCTTGCTGAGGTAGAGGCTACCGCACTTGTTGACGCTGAGGTAGACGCTACGGCACTTGTTGATGCTGAGGTAGATGCTACAGCACTTGTGCTTGCTGATGTAGAGGCTACTGCACTTGTGCTTGCTGACGTAGACGCTACAGCGCTTGTACTTGCTGAGGTAGACGCTACAGCACTTGTGCTTGCTGACGTAGACGCTACGGCACTTGTTGATGCTGACGTAGACGCTACTGCGCTTGTTGACGCTGATGTAGAGGCTACCGCACTTGTTGACGCTGAGGTAGAGGCTACCGCACTTGTTGACGCTGAGGTAGAGGCTACCGCGCTTGTGCTTGCTGAGGTAGACGCTACGGCGCTAGTCGATGCTGATGTAGATGCTACGGCGCTTGTGCTTGCTGACGTAGACGCTACCGCGCTTGTGCTTGCTGACGTAGACGCTACCGCACTTGTTGATGCTGAGGTAGACGCTACAGCGCTTGTACTTGCTGACGTAGATGCTACGGCGCTTGTTGACGCTGAGGTAGACGCTACGGCGCTTGTGCTTGCTGAGGTAGACGCTACAGCGCTTGTGCTTGCTGACGTAGATGCTACGGCACTTGTTGATGCTGAGGTAGACGCTACCGCACTTGTGCTTGCTGAGGTAGAGGCTACTGCGCTTGTGCTTGCTGAGGTAGACGCTACAGCGCTTGTGCTTGCTGACGTAGACGCTACCGCACTTGTTGATGCTGAGGTAGAGGCTACAGCGCTTGTGCTTGCTGAGGTAGACGCTACGGCACTTGTTGATGCTGATGTAGACGCTACGGCGCTTGTGCTTGCTGACGTAGATGCTACCGCGCTTGTTGACGCTGAGGTAGACGCTACGGCGCTAGTTGACGCTGAGGTAGACGCTACGGCGCTTGTGCTTGCTGATGTAGACGCTACGGCGCTTGTGCTTGCTGACGTAGACGCTACGGCACTTGTTGACGCTGAAGTAGACGCTACCGCACTTGTTGATGCTGAGGTAGAGGCTACAGCGCTTGTGCTTGCTGAGGTAGACGCTACGGCACTTGTTGATGCTGATGTAGACGCTACGGCGCTTGTGCTTGCTGAGGTAGAGGCTACGGCACTTGTTGACGCTGAGGTAGACGCTACGGCGCTTGTGCTTGCTGATGTAGAGGCTACGGCACTTGTGCTTGCTGAGGTAGATGCTACGGCACTTGTTGACGCTGAGGTAGACGCTACTGCACTTGTTGACGCTGAGGTAGACGCTACAGCGCTTGTTGATGCTGATGTAGAGGCTACTGCGCTTGTGCTTGCTGATGTAGAGGCTACCGCACTTGTTGATGCTGATGTAGACGCTACTGCACTTGTGCTTGCTGATGTAGACGCTACTGCACTTGTTGACGCTGATGTAGAGGCTACCGCACTTGTGCTTGCTGATGTAGAGGCTACGGCACTTGTTGACGCTGAGGTAGACGCTACGGCGCTAGTACTTGCTGATGTAGAAGCTACCGCACTTGTTGATGCTGAGGTAGACGCTACAGCACTTGTTGATGCTGAGGTAGACGCTACGGCACTTGTTGATGCTGACGTAGACGCTACAGCGCTTGTTGACGCTGATGTAGAGGCTACTGCACTTGTGCTTGCTGAGGTAGAGGCTACCGCACTTGTTGACGCTGAGGTAGACGCTACCGCACTTGTGCTTGCTGATGTAGATGCTACTGCGCTAGTGCTTGCTGATGTAGAGGCTACCGCACTTGTTGATGCTGATGTAGAGGCTACGGCGCTTGTGCTTGCTGAGGTAGACGCTACCGCACTTGTGCTTGCTGATGTAGATGCTACTGCGCTTGTGCTTGCTGATGTAGATGCTACCGCACTTGTTGATGCTGAGGTAGACGCTACGGCGCTAGTACTTGCTGATGTAGAGGCTACTGCGCTTGTGCTTGCTGAGGTAGATGCTACCGCGCTTGTTGAGGCACTTTGCGATCTGTAATCCGAGTCAGATAATTTCGGCTTAAATATATCCGTCGTATCATCATTATAGGTAACTGTGACCGTACCATCTCTACCTACAGAGACAGTTTTTATCTGCATATTAGGATTCGCATCTTCAATCGCCTTACGAATCTTTTTCTTATCAGCTTCTGTTGGTGTAGTAAGATTTTCCACCTGAATTACTGGAGAATTCGGAGTATATTTCTCACTCAACGGAGCTTGTACAATGACATACTTTTCAACCTTTAAATTGCCAGACAAATCTTTAACCCTTGCAAAACGTGTCCAAATATTGGGTGTATCATCATTATCTGGTGTTGCAGTATTAGTATAATCTTTGCTTGGATTAAATACTTGATTAGCATTATAAGTTCCATCACTCGTTAAATTATGAGTATAAGGCTGTGCTTGAGACGCATCTGTTAATTTATTTGTTCTTTGATTAGCAATCCCTCCTGTAGAATGATCAATTACATTTCTTGTAACATAGTTCAACTGTTCATTAGTCTCATTGTTCCAAGCTTCTATATGAGTAACTTTTCCACTATTATCCCAAGTTTCAACTCTAACACGGAACTGGTCACCCGCATAGATTTTATTTCTTCCCTGTGAATCTTTAGGAGCATCTACCCACTTGCCATCACGAAGAACTTGAACCTTAACAGTAACTTTTGGCGCTTCTGTTTCCTTAGTGATTTCTTTCGTAGTTACTCCAGAAGTTAATGTTTCCTTACCGCCACCTGGGAGAGTCACTTCTTTTTCCTGCTTCACAGTAATCTCACCTGTGGGAAGCACTCCATTAGGAAAGGCTGTGTAATCTATTTCACCATTATTTTTATTCGGTGAACTTGGATTAATAGGTGGGGTAAATGTAACACTTGTTGCGCCAGCTGGAACCTCTTTCTTGATTATCTGATTACCAATCGTCAAGGTCACTGTCGCACCTGGTGTCACATCTGTCACTGTGATACTACGATTCGGCAGGCCACCTTGTAGTTTCACTTGATCATCTGCGATTTGTGGTGTTTTTGGTTTCACCTTAATCGTTATAGGAACATGTTCACTATTTCTACCTGGAACATACTGAGGATCAGATTCTGGCTTCGTAGTACTTTCAGGCAAAATCATTTTGACATTTCTTACATACACACCTGGAGCTGAAACGATAGTATCAGCATCTAAATCTAACCACTCATATGTTGTATCTCTTGGTATGGTTACACTATTTGTTGAATTTACAATTGCATTACCTGGGGTAGCAATAATATCTGCTAATGGAGCCTTATTCCCAACTGTTGTCTCATAAATTTTCTTAGCTACTGGATCAACTACCGTATACTCAAAAGTTGCCTCACGTGTTAATGCTGGATTACTAGATGACACAGTTCCAAAACGGCCTGTAGGATAAACCGCTTTTACTGTATATGTCGTATGGTGGCTTGTGGGTTGATTTTCCGGATTTGTTTCCACAGTGGTATGCCATACATTACCAAATTTATCAGTAGCGATAGGAGTTGTTTTCTCTTCTCCTGTATTATTTAACTGATATTTATAAGACCATTTAGTACCTGCAGGAAGTTTATCAACATTGGTATACAAATAAGAATCACGCCCAACATTATTTGCCCAGTTGCCACCAGTTATACGTTCATTACCTTGATTGGCTTTAAAAGCATAAAACTTGCCTTTAAATCCGTTTCTTGTGAATGTTTGCAGTTTTTCATAAACAGTATAATTATACTCAATTTCATCCGGCTGTTGACGCTTATCTGGATAGGTAACTACCAACTTCGCAGTACGATTTTCTCCTACAGTAAATGTCGGCTCACTTCCTTTCTTCCACGTAACAGTTGTTCCTGCTGGTAAAGGTTGATTCCCCACTCCACGAACAAAATCCTTTGGATTTAGACTTGCTACGGTTTCGTCACTAATTGCATAAAACTTATCTGCTACTTTCTCAACACCATATTTTACCTTTGGTGGAACCGTAGTAGAAGTACCATCCTTATAAGTGATTGTTACGGTACCATCTGTTGATATTCTATAGCCTTCATCTCCATCTTTAATACGATTCGTATCTTTAGGATTAGCTGCCTTCACTGCCGCAAGAATCTTAGCACGTTCTGGCTCTGTCAAGGAGTTTGGGTTGGCAACTACAACTGCATCTGTTGGCTGTTCCCCTCGGAATTTATCCGCCAAACGTCCTTGTTGAATACCAAATTTCGCTTCAGCTAGGTTGGTATCACTTTCATTACCACTTGGATCTACTGCCTTAATTTGTCGCGTCCATTTATGCCCTGAATCATATGTTAAATCATCTTTAACTTTACCTATCGTTGCCCTTGTTGTTTGATCTTGATTTACAATGCTTTCGATTTTAGGTACATCACCACTTCCATACGTATTGGTAGTGTCATTAAAGAAATTCGTTAACTCATTAGCCCCTTGGTTAAAGGTCACTTTTTTCAATTTTCCACTATTGTCAGTAGCGCTAAATTCAACCTTGATGTTATCACCTGCGTAGAACAAGTAGTAATCCTTACTATCTTTCTTAGGCTCTTTACCATCGATTGTGACTTTGTAGCTTACATGTGGCTTTTCAGTTTCAGCTGTAATTGCAACTGTTCTTACATCTGATTCCAACGTTTCCTTTTGACCTGTTACTGGATTATCAAATTCCTTACTTTGTTTAACCGTTACATCGCCTGTAGGCAACAAACCATTATTGGTATCAGTAACCCGTTTCAAATCAGACTGTTCAAATGTCACACTTGTTCCAGTAGATTTTTTAGTAAAGATTTCGGTACCAATGGTTAAAGCGACTGTTGCTCCTGGTATGACATCTGTCACTGTAATACTACGATTTGGCAGACCACCTTGTAGTTTCACTTGATCATTTGCGATTTGTGGTGGGTTTGGTCTAACTTTGATGGTTACAGGAACGATTTCATGACTATTTTCCTTAGTTTGCGCTCCTTTTGGCAAGGTAACTGTGACATCTGCCTTTTTGATACCTGGAGTACTTACTGTGCTAGCATCTGGTGCAGATACCCAGCTGTAAGTGGTCTTAGTTGCAGCTGTCGGACCATCTGGAATCGGCACACCATCCCTAGAATTCTTAATCGCCTTGCCTGGATCCTGAATAATCTCACTCAAAGGAGTTATATTCCCAACTGTTGTCTCATAAACTTTCTTAGCTACCGGATCAACTACCGTATAGTCAAATGTTGTTTCGCTCTTCAAAGCACGAGTAGGATCCGACTCAGCTCCAAAGCGACCTGTTGGATAGACAGCTGTCACAGTATAGGTCGTCTTGTGACTTACAGGATCCGGCCAACTTTTATTCTCCTTGGTTGTATACCATACTTCACCAAACGTGTCTCTGCCAACAGTAGTTGTTTTCTCCGTATCTGTACCATTTAAACGATACTTATAGAACCATTTAACCTCTCTACTTTCAGCCTTCAAATCATTGAGATTTGTATATCCCTCTATATTTCTACCATATGGATTAGCCCATTGTCCTCCGCCGACTTTACCAAGGTCTGATCCTTGCGTTCCTTTAAATGCAAAGAACTTACCTGTGACTTCATTTTCAGTTCTCGCTTTAATTTTTGGATGAACCGTATAGTCATACTCAATTTCCTTAGTCTCACTTCCTTTGGTAACGAGCAAGGTTGCTTTTCTCTGACCAGGAGTTGATAAATCTAGGCTGCTATCTTTCCACTTAACACTTGTCCCTTGAGGTAGTGCTCCACCATCACCATCTACAACAAAGTCACGAGCGTTGAGTTGATTCTTATCCTCACCTTCCACGGCATAAAAGCGATCTGTTTTGGCTTTATACGGTGCCTTTGCAGTAGCTCTGGTTACAGCTCCATCTGAGTTGAAGTTATAAGATGTAGCTGTTACATCTGTTTTATCTTTAACCGCCTCTTCAGAGATAGTCAAGTGACCATTACTTTTATTTAATGTCACCCCAGTTGGAAGAGGATCAGTACTTTCCCATGCAGTTCCAGATTTTTTAATCGTAATTTGAGTAGGAGTGTTAGTGGTCGTCGATGTAGTCGGTGTATAGGATATATTTACCCTATCATTGTTTACTTCAGGACGAACAACTACACTACCATCACTCTTAGGATCGACATGAGGAGCTGTAGCCGTAGCCTTAGCAACATTTTCAAAGAAAACTTCTGAGATATCGACAGAGTCGCCACCCTCATCATCTTTATAAATAGTCTTAAGTTGCTTAGTCAATCCTATTTTAGTTCCAGTAATTTGTGCTTTTCCATCTAAATCATGGTACTTAAGAATCGCCTGCTTATCTGCATTAGTCAGTTCATCTCCCAGTCGTGAGATATCCATATTATCAGGTACAGATAAGTAAACGTCTTTCCCATCAACCCTGGCTTTAACAGCCATATTTTCCCCTATTCCTGAACCAATTTCGTTACTACCGCCAACCCATTCAACATTCTTAACGTTTAAACGACTTAGATTACTACCTGTTCCTGATTCGGTGTTTGGAAGAACTCTAGCAGCGTTTCCTCCTCCATTAATCTCCCGATTATAATCATTCATGTCATCAGGTAGTGCAAATCCTTGGATATCTCGAGATTTATCATCAATTCGCTGGATAACAGATACAGGATTAATATTTTTTCCCTTTAAAACAGTAGCCGTCGTCACTGTCTTATCAATCACAGGTTCATAAACATCAGACTGAGTAACAATTCTAAATGGAAGCGTACGAGTTCCAACTTTAGGAACTGATATTGTCAATTCGGCTGTTCCCTTAGAAAATGGGACACTTTTGGTATTACCACGATATTGAATCCAAGTAGAATTATCCCTCCTACCTTTAATAGAATAAGTAACAGTTTCACCAGGTGATAACTCTGGGATAGCCGTCTCTGTCTTTGTATGTCTATCATAAGCATTGGCTATTCTACCAATATAAGGCCCGTTAACTAAATCTCCCAATCTACCATGTTTCAAAAAAGTGTTTTTGATACCACTTTTCAATTTTAATACATATCTATCATTCGAGCCATTCATTTGAAGGTAATTTTTATGGCGCGAATTTTCCAAAGATCGGAATCCAGCCATATAAAAATCATTGGTATCGTCCGAACTCGTAGTGGTGTATTTGATTTTATAACCACCTCTTTGGAGACTTCCCTTAGGGTGAAGAGCATAAATATTTGCTGTAGCATTTTCAATGCTATCAAAGGCAAAATCTCCCGATTCTTTAGTAATATCTGATATTTTATCTGTCTGATAATAGACTTCTGGATTATTAAAGGCAAAATCTCTTAGACTCGTAAGATTACCTCTTCCTACCCCTCCTGGTCCGACACCAGCTACATTGTCATAATAATAACCACCTTGGTTATTCCAAGCATTACCTATAGCAGGGCGATAGTTACCGTTTCCTTTATCTATATCTAAGAATGCTTGATGTCCATTACTATTAGCCAAAGTTTGCCATTTAGCATTGGCACTATCTTTTCTAAGGACCTCCATATGTGTAACAGTATGCCCTTTGGGAACTGTAAAGTAGAAAAACGGATTATCGTGTTGTTCACCACCATCATTGAAAGTAACTTCCCAATCGGTCGTATTTCCATGTCTGGTAGAAGTCATATACACCTGATCCTTGATTGTCCTAACCTCAACACGTGTAGGAACATTCGCTCTGCCCGGTGGCTCATTATTCGCCTGTCTCCCTTGCGTAGCATAAAGATAGGTTCCTTCTTTATATATATTGCGAGCTGCAGATGAATGGGCAGTTGCATCATTTTTCGTTACTACATATCCAACTGTAGCTGTGGAGAAACCATAATTTGCACTGGTAGGATCATTTTCAGTTGCCCCACCTGGTGCAACCCTAAAATTAGCCCCTCTCTCCATTGCTTTACCATTTAAGGCGCTACGTTTACCGTTATTAGCACGGAGAACAGCGTTAACGATTGAGTTTTGCGCAGATGTAGCTTGCTTGATAACATCTGTCAAGTCAGCATTCGGATTTTTCAGCGCTTCTTCGATAGCTGTTACAGCTGCATTAACCTTAGCAACCGCTGCTTCTGTATTTGGCAGACCGATAGACTTAGCGAGGTATTCACCCATAGTCGCTGAGATTTTAGATAGACGTTTGCGGTCTTCTTGAGCTTTCTTGTTGCTCTCAGCAGATACTGTAGTCGCTACGGCAGCTGTTGTCGTCGTATCCACCAAACTTGAAGTCGTTGATGTGATTTGACTCAAACGAGTTTCGACTGCTTGTAGAGATGCGAGGCTTTCAGTGATAACTTTTGAAAGAGCTGCGCCAGCTGTCGCATTAGCTGCATCTTCCTTACGAACAGATGTCTCTTTGTTTGAAGCTGTTTCTGATGCTACTGGTTTTGCAAGTTCAGAAGTTACTCCAGCTTGTGATTGAGAAGCACTTACTAAAGCTGATGTACTTGCAGATGCAGAGGCTACAGCACTTGTTGATGCTGACGTACTTGCAGATACAGAAGCACTTGTGGAAGTACTTACTGATTGGCTTTCACTTTCTGAAAGATGCTTACTTGCATTCTTGGAAGCTTCCTCAGACAAGGATTGGCTTTGGCTGACAGAAACTGATAAGCTGTCGGCTTGAGCCCCCTCCTGATCTTTTACTGTTCCCAAAGTTACTGTGTCTGTATTCGCAAGTGTTTGATTTGACTCTACTGTCTTTTCTAGAGCGTCGTTGGCATAAACAGTTGTTTGTGTTGCAACTGCTCCTCCAAGTACCGTCCCTGCTGCGGCTATCCCTTTCAGGATATCCAATCCTGTTAGTGTATTTGCTGATTGCTCTTCGATAACTTCAGTTGTTACCTGAGCAGCATCTACACCACCACGCAAAACTTTAAAGAGTCCAAATTGAGAGGTCGAGGCACGCAACCAATGCTTACCTGACTTGATCAACTTGAAACGGGTCACACGATCCGTCTCTCTATATTCACCTTTTTGTCTTCTAAAAAACATATTTAACTCCTTCTTCTAAAAAGGTATTTTTCCCTAATTATATTCTACTTCTTTGAATATATTAAGTCAACTCAATATAAGCTCATTATAAAAAATTTTTATTATTCAATTCTATGTATAAGGCTATATAACATTGATATTTCCGTAAATCGAACCACGCCAAAAATAGTAATAAAATCAGCAAATTGCTTTATTTGATATATATATATATATATATCGGAGATAGTGTGTATATTTTCGGTATAAAACTAGTAAAACAGGCAAAAGACTTCAAAACTGTATACAACTTTCTATGCTCTTTCTGTTCGTAGAGCCACGATTTCGCTATCCCTTCCTCCCTCTACTAGCTCATGATAATCAGACTTTGGAATCGCTATTTGGTTCACCGGTAGCAGGTGCCCACGGAGGACTCACACCTCAGATGAACGTCATGCCCGTCGTACCTAAAAAATCACTCCCTGACTAGGCGAGTGATTTTTGGGATACTGTTAAAAAGAGCTCTGAGTAATTTCCTTGAAACAGGTCTTCAGCGCTATAGAGGATCTGACTATGCACAGATGAAAAACCGTGCTGAATTAGCTTGTTTTCCAGTTCAGGCAATTCAAATCCATGATGGTTAGCTTCTGTCTTAGTAAAATCAGCAATTAGGAGTTGTCCATCTTCCTTCAAATGTTGATGAAACAGTGAGAGAGCCGCATCCAAATCAGGCATATGATGAAGAACCCGACAAACAACAATGAGATCAAACTCTTTCTCCAAGGGTTTTTCCAGTAAATCTTGGTCCAAAAACTGGATATTCTTGATGTCTTGCTGCTCCGCTTTCAAGCGAGCTTGCTCCAGCATTCTCTCCGAAATATCCACCAATGTTACAGACTTGGCCTGCTTGGCTAGGGGCAAGGTTAACAGACCCGTCCCTCCACCAAAATCCAAAATTTCTTTGTCTGATAGAAGATCAATCTGTTTCTCGACTGCTTGACAAACCAAGTTTGCAAGGAAGATATTTTTAGGCGAATCGAAAGTTTCTGCTTTGTGGTTAAAATCATGTTTCATATTTTTAGTTTAGCACAAAGTAGTTTGATTGGCTAGAAATTCTCTTTCTTTTCAGGCTTCTCTTCTGATTTTTTCTTCTCCACTTTTTCGCTTGAACTAGTCGCTACCTCTTCCTTTTTATCTCTTTTCTCTTCTTTGATTTTGACTGAAGAAAATAGGAACTCATATTGACTCTTAGGCGTACGAACCGTCGTCACCAAGTTTGTTTTCTTATTTTGATAACTCACCTGACCCAGATTAAAGGCCTGTTCCCCACTTTCTTGCTCAACCTTATCTTTGGTTCGCTTGGCCATGGCAAAAGCAATCAGCCTTTCTTTATTTAAAGCATAGTCTTGATAGTGGGCAGCTTGTCTGTTCAAGTAAAATTGTAACAAAAGACTAAAGATGGCTGCCATAGTGACTGCATAGATGAGAACACCCGCCTTAACTTTTTGCTTTTTCCACACGATAGATGAACTCCCTTTCTAAGCCTTTTTGGAACTGGAAACGAAAACGAACCACTTGATTGTCCTCTGTAATCTGTGCGGATTTGAGGCCATAAACCATCGGCTGATAACCCCGTCCACTGGCATCTGTTTTACGAAAATCGTCTGACTTGGACTTACCGATAGCGATGTCCTTGCCATCTTGCTTCATATAAATGCGATTGCCTTCCACTTTTTCAAACTGCGAACGGTCTAATTCTGCCTCCAACTGGTCCACAAACAAGAGCCACTCTTTTTGCTCGCTTTGTTGCTGGTAGCGAACTTCTGAAATGAGGAGCTGACTCATGACTTGAAAGAGAAGTAAGCTTCCACTGATGACAATGAGGGCAATCAAGGATTCCAACAAGGTAAAAGCCTTGACCTTATGGCTCTTTGATAGCCAACAACTGTTCTGAACCATGGTAGACCTCCAATCCCTTTTCACTAGAAAACACCTGAATCTCAACTCCATTTATGTTTACCTGATTTTGACCTGTCTGCAAGGCCATCTTAGCTACCCTCAAGACTTCTTCCTTTTGCAAAATTTTTGCTTCTTCTTGCCTATTTTTCTGAATTTGTCCCAAAAGGAGGGTTGCAATACTGGCAAAGATAGCTAGAGCGACTACTGCTTCCAGTAAAATCACTGCCCTAATTTTTTGTTTCCTTAATGCGTTTAATTTTTCCATTTCCTAGATATAATTGATAGCGAATCGCTCCTTTACTGGTCTGAAATTCAACCTTAGCCAGGGACGAATTGCCCCCAGCTCGGTCAAATGTGATGCTTTGGCCTGATGGTGCCTGAATTCCTTTAGGAACGGTCAACTTTTGGCTGCCATTACTAATGGTCTGTCCGTCTATGCTTAAACTTGTCTTTTGCTGACTGGCTACACTGCGTTTTTGGGTTTCCCGATAAAGTTCTTCAAACTCCATAAAGAAAATCTGCTCCTCTACCGCCGCAAAAGTGGACTGAACAGAGCCGGACAAGCCCAAGGCAAGGATACTCACAAGACCCAAAACCAAGAGGCTTTCCAGCATGGTAAATGCCTTAATCTGCAACAGTTTGACTGGTATTTTGTTTAGCATGGTATTCTTTATAAGCTTTAGCCTGTTCTTCCGTGATTCGCCCATCTGCTTGTAACTTACTTAGGCTAGCATCTTCATTTTTATCCAAGCTATAAAGTTCTGCCTGACTTTCCACCACCTTAACAACAGCAGCTTTTCCCTTGTCGTTGACTGCTTCTTTTTGCTTGGTCAAATTAGGTACAAAGAGCAAGAGAAGCACGCTGATGATGAGCAAGACCACCAACATTTCCACAAGTGTGAAAGCTTTAACCTTAGCTTTTTTCAAGAATGTCATCATTTTTTTCATTTTAAAAATTTACCTCCATATTTTGATACATGGGCATGAGCATTGCCGCATAAAGTAAAACGATAATCAGAGCCACAAGGATAAAGACCAGTGGTTGCACCAGATTCATGGTGCGATTGACTCGGGTAAAAAAGGCTTCCCAAGTTTTTTCAGCATAGATTTCCAACTCACTACCCAGCTTGGACTTGACTTCCCCATACTCGATAATGAGACTCAACTCTTTCTTAAAGAAAGGACAGGTCGCTATCGTCTGAGAAAATTCGCAGCCATTTTGTAGGGATTGAGCTAGGTCTTGACCGATTTCTTTAAAGAGTTGGGAACCTTGTTCCTGCATGATCTGAAAAATCTGCGTCAGCTCCATTCCCTGCGAAATCATATTCCCCCACTCACGCGCATAATAAGCTGTCAGATAAGTTTGAACGAAGATACCAAAGAAGGGAATTCTGGCCAAGATAGAAAAGACACGCATCTTTGAACTTCTTTTATAAAAAATTAGTGCTAAAAGGGCAAGCAGAGAAACAAACCCTACCATGCCTAGAAAGATTTGTGGGAGATTGCCGATAATTTGGGTGGCAATATTGCTACTATCCAGTTGTGGTAGTAGGTAGTTACGTAGCCCCAGCATGATTAAGAGAAGAAATCCCAGCAAAATCAAGGGATAGGTCGCTACTTCAATTAGTTTTTTCTTGACCTTGGCCAGATTGTCTAGATACTCTTCTATCTTTCCCAAACTCAGGTGGAGATTCCCATGGACTTCAGCTAGGGATAACTGAGTGACAATGACACTTGAAAATCCCAAACTTTCCATCATTTCTGAGAATGATTTCCCCTGAGACAAGCCCGTGCGCATCTGAGTCACACACTGCTTGTCCAACAAGGCACTCCTATCTAAAAAGGAGATGGTCTCCACCAGATGAAAACCGCTGGAAAAGAGATTGTTAAACAAGGTGATGATATTTTTTTGCTTAGCTGTAGCTAATTTTTTCCGTTTCAGCCTGAAGGCTTGTGATATGTCCATCTTTAAGAAGCTGGTCAATCTGTTTATTCCAGCTAGTCGGCTGGTGTTCTTGATAGTCTTTGTTAGCAAAGTCAACGATTCCTCCTCCCCCGATTAATCTCTGATAGCAGACTCCTTGCAGAACTACTGCCAATTCCTCCTCACTCACACCCAACTCTAGCAGGCGTTCATAAACACCTCGAATACTCTTGGCGTGAATGGTTGAAAAGACTGTCGCACCTGTCAAACTAGCTCTAACTACTGCACGCGCCGTTTCGCTGTCCCGAATTTCTCCGATAATCAGGAGGTCTGGTCGATGGCGCAAAGAAAGTTTGATTAGATTTTCATACGTCAACCCGATTGCTTCGTTCAACTGCAACTGAAGCATGTCGTCCTGCTTGATTTCGACTGGATCTTCGATGGACATGACTTGTTGCCCCTTAAAGAGGGACTTGGCCAATTCGTGCATCAGGGTCGTCTTGCCACTGCCGACTGGACCAGCAAAAAGATAAAGTCCCCGTTGCCTGTACTGCTTGCCCAGTTCTTCAATATCCTGAAACCAAAAATGCAAATCCTGCTCCTCATCATGCAACAAACGAATAACTAAACTCTCATGACCTCGATAATCACCTACAGTAGATAAACGTAGAGAAACCATCTTATCGTCATAGGCATAATCACAGGAACCAAGTTGACTACGTCGCTTTTCTCCCACATTCATACCCGCCACAAACTTAAAGTGACTGATGACGGCCGCAAATTTTTCAAAATCATAACAACCGATTTTACAGCGCTCGTCTCCCACCCTCATATGAAGCTCATAGGCGTCTAACTTGGGGACAAAATAAATGTCTTGTGCCCCTTTTTTCCGAGCCGAACGAATGATTTCTTGTGCAATTTCTTGAACCATACTTACCTCCTCACCTATACTATTCGCAAAGATTTGGAAAAATAAAAAAAGCAACTCCAAAAAGTTACTTTTTCTCTATTTTAATTTCATACGGCAAGAACGGTGCCTTTCCTTACCTGTTTGTTTTTCATAGCCTGGACGTAATTTTTCATCTGGGATAACCTGCTCATCCTGCAAAAGAGCCAAAGAATGGTATTGTTGTAAATAGTCATCACATTCATCACACCAGCGTTGGTCTTCCGGATCCCAGAAAATGGTCATCAAGTCACTTCTACTTTTATAAAGAGGGGATTCTTGTTCCAATCTAAACCAGCAAGTTTTATAGTATTTGAGAGCATCATAATACTGGTCAAATTTTCTACTTGCTACAATATCTTCTTCCCAACCTTCTAAGAACCACCAAGGTTCAAAATCTCCGTACATTTCTATAACACGATACATATTCATTCATTCCTTTGTACCGTATATTATAACCAATTCCGCCAAACAAGGAAAGAAATATGCTCATTTCTTAATTTCCAGATAAAAAATCCAGCCATCTGATGGATGACTGAATTTCTATTTGCTTATGTTCCAAAATCTTTTTACTACCTAGGCTTCAGAAATATCGTTTTCGATAATGACTTTGATTGCATGGTGGTCTGCTGCCTTACTGAAGACTTCATATGCTTTTTCAATTTCACTTAGTTTGAAATAATGAGTTACCAGTTTTTCTGGTTCAATCTTATGAGTTTCAAGAGCTTTCAACAATTGTGGAGTGGTATTTGTAGATACCAAACCAGTTGTTACATTGATGTTGCGAATCCAAAGTTTGTCCAAATCGAATTCAACTGGTTTACCATGCACACCGCAGTTGGCAACTGTTCCGTCTACACCGATAATCTTTTGACAGAAATCAAATGTTGCAGGAATACCAACAGCTTCGATAGCAACATCTACACCACGACCATCTGTCAAATCATAAATTTCTTTAATGGCTTTTTCAGGGTCTGAAGAATTAACCTTATGAGTCGCACCAAATGATACAGCAGTTTCCAAGCGGTTATCGTCTAAGTCCACCATAATCAATTTAGCTGGTGAGTAGAATTGAGCCGTCAAAAGAGCAGCCAATCCAACTGGACCTGAACCAATAATGGCTACGCTACAACCAGGTTCTACTTTTCCTTTCAAGACACCAATTTCATATCCTGTAGGCAAAATGTCTGATAACATAACCAAGGCTTCATCTGACAAGTCTTCTGGAGTATGATAAAGAGTATTATCTGCATGAGGGACACGTAGATACTCAGCCTGCATACCGTCAATCAAGTGACCGAAAATCCAGCCCCCTTCGTCTTCACAATGGGCATAAATTCCTTTTTTACAGTAGTAGCATTTACCACAGGCACAGACACAAGAAATCAAGACCTTGTCGCCTTTTTTGAAGTTAGAAACTCCTTCCCCAACTTCTTCAACAATCCCAATTCCTTCGTGGCCAAGAATGGTACCACTTTGACAAGCAGGAACATCTCCTTTAATGATATGGAGGTCTGTTCCACAAATAGTGGTTTTTACGATACGCACAATAGCGTCTGTTGGCTTGCGAATAACTGGTTTGTCTACATCAACAAAAGAAGCAAGTCCTGGTTTAACATAAGTATAAGCTTTCATAAAGTACTCCTCCGTTTTTTTATTTGTACTATTTATAACATAATTGTAAGCCTTTTCATTTGTTTCTTCAAGTTTTTTTGTGATTTTTTTAACTTTTTTATTTACCGGTAAAGCAATATAGATAAAAAGCAGAAGCTAGTCTCTAACTTCTGCTTTCTCTCTTATGCTTGATAACGTTTCACACCGTCTAGGTAGGTTGCTACCAATTCCAAATCTTTATCTAGTACGATAAAGTCCGCATCATAACCTTCACGGATTTGACCACAGACATCGTCAATATGAACGGATTTAGCTGGGTTGAGGCTGGCCATCATGACTGCTTCATGTGGATTCGCAATACCCCACTCGACTACATTTCTCATACCATCTTTAAGTTTGAGGATAGAACCTGCCAAGTTACCTGTCGATTTGAGGCGTGCAGTTCCATTGGCAACCACTACTGGAAATTCTCCCAACATATAGTCACCGTCTTCAAGCCCACCAGCTGTCATACAGTCCGTAATAAGAGCGATGTTTTCTGTCCCCTTTTGCTTAAGTAAAATCTCACAAGCTTTTGGATCTACGTGATAACCATCACAAATCAATTCTGCGTAAGTATGTGGGAGCTCATACATAGCTCCTACCATACCTAGTTCGCGATGTGTTAAACCACGCATCCCATTATAGGCATGTACCCATACACTAGCTCCAGCATCAACTGCCTTTTTAGCCTCATCAAAAGTTGCATTTGAATGTCCTAGAGCAACTGTTACGCCTTCTCCCGTAACTGTACGTACAAAGTCTTCTACACCTTCACGTTCTGGCGCAAGGGCAATTTTATTTAGCAAGCCATTGGCTGCTTTTTGCCAAGCACGAAACTCATCCATACGAGGATCTTTCATATAGGCAGGATTTTGAGCTCCCTTGTATTTCTCTGTGAAATAAGGCCCTTCAAAATAAATTCCACGAATTTTCGCTCCACTTGCTTCCTGGTAACGAGCACCGATATTTTCTGTTACCGCAAGCAATTGCTCATAAGTTGATGTCAAAGTGGTTGGCAAGAAGCTGGTGACACCTGTACTAAGTAGTCCTTCACTCATGGTATGAAGGGTTCCTTCGATGTTATTATCCATGACATCCACACCGCCAAATCCATGAATGTGGGTATCCACAAGTCCTGGAGCAATGCTATAACCTGTATAGTCAATTACCTCTGCTCCTTCAGGAATCTGCTCTACATGTTTTCCAAACTTGCCGTCCACAAGTTCCAAGTAACCACCACGACGAACTCCGTGTGGGTAGAAAAACTGATCCGCTTTAATATAGTTAGGCATAATGTTAACCTCCTTAAAAGATTTATTCTACAATTTATTATGTCAATTACATTATAAACCTTTCTTTTTTATTTGTAAATGGTATAGACCTATTTTCTGGAGATATTTTAAAAGAGCTGGATTTCTCCAACTCTTCTCTTTTTAATACAAGTTATTTTGATTTGACTGGTTTGTCTTGAGCTGTTTGCAAGGCTGTAGCAATGGTATCTGCATACAATTTTGCTCCTGCTTCAATAGTACTAGTGTCACTTCCGAAATGGACTTGGTCTGTACCTGCCCAGATTTCTGGATGTTCCTTAGCAACTTGATTCCAATCAGCAACTGTGATATAAGGTGTCTTCTCTGCCAATTCTCTCATATAGGCAGCCGCCTTCTCAACGATTGCATAGGTCTCTTTTGTCTTATCTCCCTCATAAGGAGTCACCAAAACCATATGGTGGCCCTTAGGAAGATTTTTCACGATACTGTCCCAGTCTTCCTTATAATTTTCAGGATTATTCACACCTGTTGCAATAACCACCATCTTTGGTAGAAATTTATTCTGGCTATTATTTAGCATGATTTCATTGGCGGTCTTGGTTGTTCTGCTGACTTGCGCGTTAATCTGTGCTCCAGGAAGGGCTGTCTGCAGGGCTGTATTTGCCCTTAAAGCCACCGAATCACCAATTAACATAGTACCATCAGCAATCCCTAAACTATCAGCTTCTGCTCGTTCTGTCATCACCTTGGTCTGGCTAATATTTGTTGCGGCTTGCTTCAAGCCATTGACAGTTAAGTCTGTCTCAAACGCTCCCACTTGTGGTGCCAACAAAGTCACTAAGAGGACAATGAAGGCCAAGATTCCTGTACTTGTTGCAAGGATTGTGTGAATATAAGGCAGGGGACGAAGAGTTTGTAAAATAGGTGTGCTCTTTCCTGCAATCCACGGCTCCAATACATAAAATGAAAAACTGGCAAATCCATAAGAAAAAATCAGAGTCAGTAACACAGCAAGAAGATTTGAGGTCAACTGTGAAAAAATGATATAGAAAGGCCAATGGAAAAGATAAACCGCATAGCTAGTATCCGCTAAAAAGCTGATAATTTTTGGCTCCTGTATATGATGTGTCTTTTCATGTAAGACACGCGCCGCCAGAATCATAGCAAGGGCTGCAAGGCTGGCAAGTAAGAAGCCAATAAGATAGGCAAAGAGATAGGTAAATTTGACAAAGAAGGTCAAAATGAGTAAGAAGCCAAAACCTCCTCCAAAAACCAACAGGGTCTTTCGTAAATCCCAGATTCTATCCAACTGCTTGACGAGGGAAGTCGTCTGACGAACGCCTACAATCGTTGCTAGGATACTTCCCAAAAAGAATGGATAGACATGAGTTAAACTGGAGAAGTAAACAGAGGAATAAGAGGTCACTAGAAAACTACCAATAAACATGGAGAAGAAGCTGATCAAGAAGACAGCAGCAGATAAAAGAAAGACCATCCCCTTCAACTGACCATTTGATTTAGCCTGTTTGGATAAGAACCAAACTGCCAATCCCCATAGAATATAGTAGTGAACCTCAACGGCCAAGCTCCAATTATGAACAAACAAATGAGGAATGAACTGTGATTCATAACTCCCACCTGTTAGAAGTTCATAGAAGTTGGTCATGAAGCCTAAAACACCCGCAATCTGACCCCCAATTCCAGCCACATAATCTTGGCGAACTAGAAAGGTAAAGGGCATGGTTACCAAGACCATCAAAACCACAGGTGGCACGATACGATAAAAGCGTCTCCTAAAAAATCCAACCAAATCAATTTCATGATTTTTAGAAAATTCTTCGATGAGTAGAGCCGTAATCAAGAAACCTGAAAATGTGAAAAAGACATCTACCCCGAAAAATCCTCCAGGAAAGATGGTCTGAAAGAAGTGATACAAGAGTACCAAAAGTAAACCTGTAATCCTAATCAAGGAAAACCATTTAATGCGCATACGAGTTTATTCTTCCTTTCATTGTACACTTTATTCTATCAAAAAAAGAAGAAAAATCCTAAGAGAAAACTTAGGATTTTTAGCTTATATCTATTCCGTTTTAGAAATTACGTCCTGACTTATTATAGCCATATTTTTCAACAAAATACTCACGGAATTCTAAGAGATTGTCATCCATGATGGCTTGTCGCACTTGCTTCATCAAGTTAAGCAAGAAGTAAAGATTGTGGTAGCTAGTCAAGCGAATACCAAAGGTTTCATCAGCCTTGAGGAGGTGACGAAGGTAGGCGCGTGTATAGTTCTTACATGTGTAGCAATCACATTCAGGATCCAGTGGTGTAAAGTCCTCAGCAAACTGGGCATTTTTGACAACCAAACGTCCCTGACTGGTCATACAAGTACCATTACGAGCGATACGAGTCGGCAAGACACAGTCAAACATATCTACACCACGAATCACTCCATCAATCAAGCTATCTGGCGCTCCCACCCCCATCAAATAGCGAGGTTTATTTTCAGGTAGCAGTTGGGTTGTGAAGTCCAAGACCGCATTCATCTCTTCGTGGGTTTCTCCCACCGCCAAACCACCGATAGAGTAGCCTGGGAAGTCCATGCTGACAAGATCATGAGCCGATTGGCGACGCAGGTCTTCAAATCCTGCCCCCTGCACAATCCCAAATAACCCTTGGTCATGTGGACGACGGTGAGCCTTCAAACCACGCTCAGCCCAACGGCTGGTACGCTCGATCGATTTCTTAACGTAGTCATAAGGTTGATAAAACTGGGGACATTCGTCAAAGGACATCATGATGTCTGAGCCCAGATTGTTCTGAATAGAAATGGCTTTTTCTGGTGATAGGAACATCTTAGAACCATTGAGATGATTTTTAAAGGTTACTCCTTCTTCTGTGATATTGCGGCTATCTGCTAGAGAATAAACCTGGAAACCACCACTATCTGTCAAAATAGGCTGGTCCCAATTCATGAACTTGTGGAGACCACCAGCGCGTGCAATGAGTTCATCTCCAGGACGAAGCCACAAGTGATAGGTGTTTGATAGGATAATTCCCGAACCCATCTCCTTCAATTCTTCAGGCGACTGAGTTTTGACAGTGGCTTGAGTTCCAACTGGCATAAACATAGGCGTCGGGAAGGTACCGTGGGGAGTGATGATTTCTCCCAGACGAGCTCCTGTGTGTTTTTCTTTCTTAATCAAACGATATTTGATTGGTGAATCTGACATTTTTTACCTCCGAAGCTGGGAAAGACAGTCCCAGTTCATACTTTGTGCCCAAGGGCATACTGTATGATTTTATCAAAAAAAGCTGGAACTGTCACGAACTATGGTATAAAGAATTTGTGTTTACAAGTACTTTCCATTGCTTGTTGATAGTTTATTTTTTGCTTATTTTCTCTTTTAAATCATTTTCATTAATTTCTATCGTTTTTTTAAATCGTATTCATCTTCGTATTCATTTTCACACTCATATTTGCCCGTATAGTTGAGAAGGTTGCAATTTAATTCTAATAGTTTACAAAAGGATCAGTGACTAATTTCACTGTTTTTATTTTTGACAAAACACCGTTTTTGACAATAATCAAAAAATAAAAAGGATCTATTATTAACAAAATGGCGTTTTTGACAATAATACCCTGCCATTCTCCTCTCTATTCTTCAAGAAAGCAATTTTTTGAACGATAGGATTGTAATTTCTGTTTCTAATCGTTCAAATTGCGTGTTTTTGCAAAATAGAAATACAAACTCTAATTTTGTTAACGTCAACAAAATTGGCAACCAAGCTCTTTATAAAGCTATTTGTTGATGTCAACAAGACAATTTCAGAGCAAAATAAAGAATATTCAAGCGAAAAAGAACACTCCTAACCCTATATCTATAAATGTTTTTCAGGAATTTCAAGCGATTATCAAGCGTATTTCAGAGCAAACAAAAAAACCGCAAGCCAAACAGCCTGCGGTAGATAAACATTTTAGAAAAGTTTCCTTTCTATTTATTTTTTAAAATTATTTAGTCGTAATCAAGCCGTCTGGCTCAATTTTAAATTCTGGCTTATCTGCCAGTGTTCCGTCTGCCTTGAGGTAGTACCAGCCTGTCTTATCAGCTGATTGGACAAATGAGTTAGATACCATGTTTCCATTCTTACTATCAAGGTAGTACCAAGTCAGCTTGTGCTTAATCCAGCCAGTAACCATCTTACCGTCTTCATCGAAGTAATACCAAGCATTATTGATACGAGCCCAGCCAGTGGCCATAGATCCTAAATCCGTGAACCAGTACCAAGCGTCCTTGTAGTTCAACCAGGTACTACGTTTCATGAATCCTTTTTCGTCGAAATAGTACCAAGCGTCATTGATCTTCTCCCATTTATCGGTTGGGTATGAGCCGTCTTCGCGAACCCACCACCAACCATATTGGTTCTGTTGCCAGCCAGTTTCAACCTCTTCAGGCGGCACGATATACCCAACGATTTCACTTACAGAACGCTCGTTATAACGACAAGGGCCACCTACTTCTAAATAGTCCCAATTGCCATCGATATTCTGCTCAATCGTCTTAATGGTATATCCGTCTGAGTCTTCATAGACAAGGCCAGTATGCCCGTAGTTGACGCCGTCACCAGCTACGTAGGATTTCACGAAGAACCAACCAGCCTTTGGATAGTCAGCGTCATACACGACTTTCAGGCCTTGAGAACGTGCTGACTCAAGTAAGTCATAAGCGTTGCCCCAAAGCGTCACACCGTACCAATGACGTAACCCATAACAAGGTACGTCAGCGCACTGAAAGCCATAAGCTCCATCATTGTCCACTCCATCGTCAGCGTTGACCTTGTCGATGAAGAATTGAATCATTTCTTGTTTTTTAGACATACCTACTCCTCACTTGGTTTCTTGTATTCTAGCGCTCGTGTGCTGTCTGTGATTCCGCTAGTCGTCGGGTCATTGACCAGACCGATAGCAGTCAAGAACACGAATACTGCATTGACAAGCAAAATCAGCTTGTTACCGATATCACCCAAATCTAGGTGATATCCAAAGACTGCTGCACCAGCTTGCAAGACAAGCAAGAAGGCTGGGATTGCAGTCAGCCAAAAGAATTTATTTTTTAGTCGTAATTTCCAGTTAATCATATTATTTTCCTCTCTAATCATATTCTAAGAATGGACGCATCTTGTCCAAAATGACCGGATACATCTTCTTATTTCCTTCTGCGGTAGGATGTAGACCGTCTCCAATGAAACGATTTCTGACACTCTCTAAGACAGGATTTAAACCTGACTTATTATGCAGATCAACGCAAGGGATAGCGTACATTTCAGATACTTCTTTTACCGCTCGAACATAGTCTTGCAACAGGTTTCCTTTGTTATTTGGTGTTGTCTGAGCATTCACCCAAGTCGTACCACCACCTCTAAAATATCGTTTCAGAGGTGTCATTGTCATCACTTTCGCATTTGGACGATTGACAGCAAGCCATTCAAGAATGTACTTGTATGCTCCATAAAACGAACTTGTCCCTGTATCTATAATGCTTCCTAAAGTTGCATTATTCCCCCAGTCATTCGTTCCTCCAAAGATAACTACAATGTCCGCATCAGCTGGTATTGTATCGAGTCTGTTTACAAACGGCTTCAATCTATCTGTCACATAACTTGAAGTACAGACAGATGTTCCGCCAATTCCTAAATTCGTGACGATGCTATTAATACCGTTGCTTTTGCACCAAGTGTCAATGTAGCGGTGCCATTGCCAACCTCCAGCGTTAACACCTTCAGTAATCGAATCACCCAAACAAGCAATTTTTTTGGTCTTTGTCGTTTTACTAAAAGTATTGATGTAGTAATTACCAGCATTGTTGTCGTAATATCCAAGTAATACATCATTAGTCGTGTTAACCTCGCCTCCAACAATTCGTTTTTGAGCCTTGTTAAACACGATAAATCCTGCACTACCATTAATAGAAACCTCTTGAGCCTCACACCAATAATTGGACTTCCCGATTTTTACATTGCATTTTGGGAAAGATAATTTCTTTAAGCTCTTGTTGTATACGATATTCCCGTTCGGAATATAGATGACTGTATTGCTATAAGTAGCTATTTCTTCAGTACCGAGACCACCACTTCCTGAGCTTGGACGGCTTTCAAGAGTTGAAATCCTTTGTTTCAATTCAGTGTCGTTGTAAGGTGTTGGTAAAAATCTCGCACCAATTCCTTGAACAGAGACATTAGTCCCATTAACTGCTGTCACCTTCCAAATTCCTCGGTTAGCACCTGTAGCTCCACTCCAGTAATCTTCAATGATATCTCCGACCTTAACACTGTCAGGATTCATTAGGTCTGCGGTAGTAATCGTTGCAGTTGCACCTACACCGCCACTTGGGATATCCCCTTTAGCAAACCGAAAAACTGGCGTTTCAGATTTCTTAGCATACTCTTCAAGCGATTGATGTTCTGTCAGATAATGCTTGCCGTCTAATTCTTCATGTGTGACAATCTGAGAATAATCTATCTCAGTTGCCTCATGAAGCTCTTCTTTAGTTGCGTAACGCGTCTTGATATCCTTGATATCCTTACCGATTTCCGTTGCTAGATTTTCAAGGTTATTCATAGATATCACGCTTTCGCTGCGTTGTAAGTTGCTACCAAGTCAACATTGGCAATCTGGTCTACACGTCCGCTGACTTCGGTTACTTTGCCGAGAAGAGCACCATTTTCGTCTTGCCCCATATTTGTGATTTTGTCCGCAATTTCTTTCAGCGTATCAAGATTCTCAGGCGTTCCTTCACCCAAGATTTCAGCCTTAACTTCCGTTTTAGCTTGAGTGACTGCCTGAGAGATAGCTTGCGTCATTGCTGTAGTACTAACCTTGGTTTTTAATTCTTCGTTAACTCGTTTGTTATCCTCTCCCAATGTGCGGGCAAATTCTGTTAATTTTGTAGTTTCCATTTTTTTCTATACCTTCCCCAAGTTGTAAAAAAAGAGTAGATCTGGGAATTCCGGACATACTCCACCATCTGTTACTGTTTTTTCTGAAAGTTGTTTCTCAACTTCCTTTGCGATATCCAGCTCCTTAAGAGCATGGACTTCCTCTGTGACCAATTCTTTATCTGAAGCCACTATCTTGATGTGGGTTTCTTTGTCACTTGGGAAAATATACCCACCAGCGCTAATCTCTAAGCGGTATTTCCCGATTGGTAAGATAGTGTCCAGGTTAAAAATCACGCCTGAGTTTGTGACAGTTACGCTCTTCTTCCATTGGTACTTGCCCATTGTCAGACTAACGACCGCCACCTCCCCTTCTAGAGAGGGGACGGCTCGATAATCTTCGTCTAGGAGGACAAATCCAAAGGTAGAAGCCACATCACCTTGTTTTATGAGGTAACCGCCATCCACTTGTGCGAGATTGGTCGTATTGAGATTACAGACCATTCTGCGCCCCTTTCTAATCATCTATTAAGATGCCTTCTTTGATATCCAATTTTTCAAAATCGCTGAATAAACGGTCTATGTAGCCATTACCTCCTAGAGTTTTATAGCTTTTATGCATACTTTCTACTAGGGAAAATTCATCTCTAGAGGTATATCCTCTGTTAATAGCCTGTCGCATATCACGACCAAGGCGCAACTTCATCGTATTTAGATGCGCCTCATCGTGAATTTTTAATTTTTCTTGCACTTCGTCGATTTTGGAATTGCTATCTTTAGCGGTAGTCTGGACATCTTCAATCTGTTTCTTGACATCGGTTAGTTCCGAGACAATTTTATCTGTTTCTTCTTTGGCTTTTTTCGGTAACCGATAGCTTATCCAAGCAATGATTGTTGGAGTTAGCACTGGCATTACGCTAGTGAAAAAGTGTTCTATTTTCTCAAAGACATCCATAAACACCTCGCTAGTTCGCCAAATTGCTCAAGCCAAGGCGTTCCAATTCTTTACGCACACGATCTCGGAAACGTTTGTTGACAAATGAAAAGTCAATCGCTCCACGTTTCAATAGATTGATGTACATATCGATTTTAGCTTGGTCTAATGTAATTTTACTCATTGTTGCTACCTCCATTGTTTTCACTAGTGCTCGCTTCGCTTGTCGGTGTAGGAATTTCATGTTCTGTCTCGCTTTCTGTTGGTTGTTCTACTGCTGGTGCAGGTTGGATACGTGGTTCTGCTGCTGGTTGTTCAGTAGTTGGTTGCGCTGGAACTGGTGCTGGTTCAGATACGACCACGTTGGGAACTCCGTTTGTAGCCACTTCTGTAGCTGGTTGGGGTTCTGGTTGAACCGGTGGAGTTACTGGAGCAGGTTCAACAGAGTGTGTTTCTGGCTCGGCAACATGAGGTGTTTCTTCATGTCCCTCTGCTTCATCCTCATGCTCATGATCGATACCATTGTGTTTCTCAAGCACTTCCAAGCGTGCAAAGATTTCCTCGATATCATCAGTATTATGCAAGCTGACCTTCTGCATACCTTCCATAAGCTGGTTGGCTTGTTCAAGTGCTGCAGTCGTTTTAGCCAATTGTTCTTGGTTCTTAACGATAGCACTAGTTGGGTCAAGTTCAGTTCGTAGAATCTCTTTGACTGCTTCAATGAGCGTTTCGTCCGTATCACCCAAGTGGTCACCCTCCAACTCACGAGTGAAGAAAGTAAACGGCTTGTCACATTGAATAGAGACTTCCGTCTTGCCAACTCTAAAAAATTTATTTACTAATACAAATTCCATGTTTAATTACCTCTTTCCCTTTTTAGAATAAAATTGAAAACGATTATTACGATTAGACAAAAAATAATTTTTATCTGCCTGATTGTAAAACTCTAAAGTAACTTTGTAGTAAGACCTGCTGTTCCAGCTGTCGGTATAAATTTCCGCTGTCGCTGACTTGATTAATATTGTTCGACCTGCAGTGATTAACTTACCATTGCCCCAACGACCTGTATTTCTATATTCATTCCGTTCCACTACCAAAGAAACAGTCAGTTCTCCGCCACCACTAATCGAAATTTCTTCTGAGACGTCTATTTGTTTTACAAACATCGACTTCTCCCAAACCAATCTTGAACCAACATATCGTTCTACAATCTCATGTCCTCCGACATAGATTCCTTCTCTTGTAGCCATAGCATCACCTACTCATACACATCATAGATTGTGTTGGGGTCTTTTGTGCTGATTGCATTATATTGTGTTTTAGACCCATACCAGTACTTCATTTGCTGATTTCCGTTCTGGTTAATCAGTTTGTGGGCTACGTTTTCAGACGGTAAGCTTGGGATATTTAAAGCTAACCTGTTTACTCGCAAAACACCCGAACTATCGACTGTAATCGTTGAGTTATCAGGTCGCACCACACCAGCCTGCCCACTAGTCGCAGTCTTGGCTTTCATCACACCATTTGAAACCTCTGTTGTCTGATTATCTGGCCTGACAATCCCGTTCGAACTCGACGTAGCTACTGATACATTGCTACTGATTCCATTCTTTAATGTCTGCACAGACACTTTTTTCAACCCACGGCCATCATGAATCATGATGTTGTCCGAGTTGTTAACCTGACTAGCCTGTGGCAAATCAGTTACTTTTCGCGTCTGTGTACTAATTACTGCCATATTATACCTCCATAATGTATTTCCAATCTGCAACAATCACATGACCGTTTTCATCAGCAAGCAAGGTATGTTCTGTACCGTCTTCTGTACGGATTGGAGCAGTGAAGTCGTTCTGCAAGAACATATACTCGATAGCATTTAGTCTATCTTCGTGTTCCTGGAACTCAAGCTTCAAAGCCTCTACTGACTCATAACTTGCTTGTCTGACGTTGTCTACGTTACCTAACCCAACCTGTTGCTTAGTCACATTATGCGGATTGTTGTGATTGTTTAAGTGATTTTGAAAATCTTGCTTACTTGCTTGCTCAACATTCGTAACATTCCCTAGCCCCACTTGTTGTTTAGTGACACCGTGTGGGTTGTTTCGGTTGTTGATGTGACCAGTTAGGTCAACCTTCTCAGCCTTGCTTCTAGTGACCTCGTCGATCTTTTCGGGAAGACCGTCGATGTCTGCAACCTTGTGCCTGTGACTTGAATCAGCTTTGTTTTCCCATCGTTGCGCATCTTCAACGCCGATGATATCTCTTGACCTCCAGATTTTAGCCATCTGTTAGCACCTCCAGTCTATATTTGAATCGTGTTGTTGTTTCAATAGGAACGTATACATCAATGACAGACTGAGGTACGTTTGAACTGTCTAGCAACTCAATCTTATTGATTTCTCTGATTGAGTCTGGGATCAAGAAATCAATCAACACAAAACGCTGCTCTCGTCGCTTCTGTATCGTCACAATTTGATTATTGTTCAACCTTGCTTTGTTTATTTTAGCTAGTACGGTTTCTGTAACTGTATTTAGTAACGCTTCTTTAATCATTGAATAAAACCTCCTCTTATGGTCCTTCATACTCAAAAGGTGTCACACCTACAACTGCATAACCTGCTCTAGCGAAATCTACTGATGTCTTGAATAACCGTTCTTTCATCTTGACTCGTTCTGTCACTGTCGGGATATGTGTATACCCCATATTTGCTGGTTTGATTGCATTGACAAAGATAACTGACTCTCTAAAAAGTCCACTCGTTTCTGCTCCAGACTCAATCAGTAAGACCTGATTAGCGAAATCTACTGAAGCCTTGTACTTTCCTTTTCCGAAAAGCTCGTCTAATTTGCGAATTAAAAACCACCATGAAAATGGTGGTCTCATATTGATCCGCAACAAAACACGCTCTCTTCTCCACTCCAACGTATCGTCAGCGTGTGCAACAATGCCATAGACTTCCTCAAATTTCGTTAAGGTAGGGATATCACAGAGCATAATGAACTGATTCTTGATGAACTGTTCTAATGAGATAGTACCGTCTTTAAACAGAGCATTTTCAACCCGAACCAGTTCTTTCATATCTTTGACGCCCTCGTAGTAATCTGGAACGTATTCAGATAAGTTTACTTCTTTTACCATTAAACCGTCCTCACTGTTCCTTTATACGGCAATTGTTGTAATTGTCCTGTAAAAACAAGCGCTAAATCAGCCTCGCGGTTATTCAATTTCATCTTATCAACGTTTGCAACACCGTTTATGGTCAGTAGTCTGGCCATTAACTGCGAGCGATAGATTTTCATACTGTAGGTATTGACATCTGAGTATTGCGCCCAGTTCTTTCTCAAATCCAAGAAATACTGGTCTAGAGCCTTGTCTACCAGTTCTTTTACTTGATTTAGCTGATATCCTGTCATCAACTCAAGTTTAAACTCAATATCAATTGGGAAGCGTGTCGCAGTCGTAACCGTCACACGATGATTGATAGGAGCAAGTCCAACGCCTTTTCCAGTATATTCTAGTGGATCCAGAACATTTTGCACCTTCTTGATTGTCTCGGTAGATGCCAAGTTTAAGTCGTTGTCTAAAACAACGACTTTAACCGTTCCTGAGCCATTCCAAACTGGATAGACCTGAACTGCGCCAACACCGTCAATTTCCCGGACACGCTGAACGTACTCAATGAAGTTACCGCCAAAAGGTTTCTCATTGACGTAAATCAAGAAACGCTTCCGCAATTCATCGTCAGTTTCTTCATCTTGCCCAGATGTGACGATTTCCCCTAAGACTGCAGTAGCTAGGTTTCTGTAGTTTTCCAAGGGCAAGATATTACCATAGTAGCGATTTCCGACAACACCAGTCGTCTCACACTCTACTTCATACTTGCCAGCTACATTAGTTGCACGAACTACCTTGTAGATGAGTGCAGCATCGTCAATTGTCGCAAAACGAGAACCTAAAGCGATTTGTACGCCTTCTTTTCTCTCGTTTTTAAACTCCGCAAAGCGTACCGCTTTTTTTGACGGATAACGATGTAGACCGAACTCTTCCACTTTGTAGTCTAGGTATTGGCCAATAGCAGTCTGTGGAAATGTATCTAGCAGTAGATTTTTCAACCGCAAATAAAAACCAGCTAACTCGTAACAAGCAGGCGCCAATGCGTCATAGATGATAGAGCCTTCCCGTGTATCAATATTTTCATTGACGCGAGAAAGAGCGTCATTCATCAGATAATCAAACGTGTATTTTTCTAAGAAATCACCTATCATTAATCAGCGTCACCTCCTTTTCAACTTTAAATAAACCGGATATAGTATGAACTTCAAAGATACAAAGCAAGCTGTCCTTGGTTTGCTGCTCGATGAAGAAATTTTGAACACTTTTAATTCTTGTATCAACTAACAAGGCTTGAGAAATTGTTCTCTCAAGGTCTGCTTTTACAAAATCATAAGGCTTTCCAATCAAGCGATCCAATTCTACTCCGTAGTTCGAAGAGTAAATAACCCACTCAAACCGTTCTGTAAGTAAAATCTTTTCAACAGCTTGCCTCATGGCTTCTAAGCCATCAATATATCCGTGTATTCTGCCATTTTTCACTTGATAAGTGTAGGATGGCAAAACAACTTCTTCAATGTTTCGTATATCTACCATCTTCACTCCATCCTTTGTAAAACGTAGTATAATTGCCCGTTCTGGGCTTTAATCATTAAGACTTTGTCTCCTGCTTCAAGATCACGAAAAACAATCCATCTCTTGTTGTCCCCTTCAGTATCTCCAGTACGCAGTTCTTTAACCATCGGACTTAGAACTAAAAAGGACTCAGGGATTTCAAGTTTATTATTAACCTTGATTGTTAAAGGAGAAACAGATGTGACAGAGCCAAAAACAATATCTGTTCTGTCTGTCCCATCATCTACTCCTTGCGCCAAAAGGCGTGCTAATAACTCTCCTGCCATTATTCCAGCGTCCTCAATTCTAAATCCATTGTATGCACCTTGTCCCACTTGTGGGTACATTTAGAGATGATGCCAAGACTGTTCTTCTTAATCCCTTCAGACTCTAAATCTGCAAAATCCAGCACAACACTGTTGCCTGCACTGATTCCAAGATGTCCAAGGCAAGGGACTTTAAAAGTCTTTTTAGGATGATTCTTAGCTTTTAATAAGAGTTCAGCCTTTTGTTGAATCTGACTCTCATTCATCTTTTCATCCACTTTTTCGTGGTACTGCAACTTGCCCCAAAGAGCAACATTCTTAGAGTCTTTCACGACGTACACTTCACGCTTCTTACTCTGCTTGTTGTCTTTAGTCAGCTTCACATAGTTGAAACTATCATCGATAGAGCCTTCATAGTCAAAGTCTTTAGCTACGCTATCATCACCAATCACTAAGTCAGTAATCAGCGAATTTAAGGCTATATGCTCGACTGTCCCAAAGTTATCTCTGATGATGTACCACATGCCGCCATGAATCAAAGTTAAGTCCAAAGCGTTTTGGATCATCGCAAAATAGGTTTTCTTATCTTCGATTTTCTCCGGGCACGTCCAGTTTCCCTCATCGACAACCTTGTACTCAAGTTCTGAGATTTCGCAAATCTTACTAAAGATTTCATGACTTTTAGAGGCTTCAAACACGATTGTGTCAGTGTTTTTCAGGTACCTCATTCTGTCATAAGCAGTAACCGACCATTTCTTGGCTGATTTCCGCTTTTTCTTAAAAACTTTGCCGTAAAAAATGCCCTTATCATCTACCTTAAAGCGAATAACATCCCCAAAGTTACAAGCAACCTGCGAGTCTATAATCATATCAAACTCAAGTTTTCCCGGCTGAAAATCAATACTGGTTTCCCATTTGACACCTCCGACCAACTCAGTGATATCAAAGACTTTACCGTCATTCACATCTTGAATCAGAAATTCCATCATAGGACTTGTACCGAATCAGCAGTAACCCAACCACGCCAACCACCATCCAACATGGTAACGTGATAAGGATGCGACCCTTTCATATTGATATAATTGACAAGTCTAGTTGCGTTTGACTCAGTTTGACCAGGCCCTTCTCCGTAGCTATCTCTATGCAGCTGCCCATTGACGAGCACCTTTGCACCGATAGTCACTTCTTTCTTAGTCGAAGGGGCTTGCTCTTTCTGAGGCTGACTAGCTTTCTTCTCTTCTGATACCTTCTTTTCGATTTTTACAAACCGAGCCTTGGCCATCTTGTACTCTTTGAAAGTGATGTCGTAGTAAACATCCTCATGAATACCAGCTTTTCTTTGTTGCTCGAAACTCTCAACTGTCGCAAGCATATTGATACCCACTCCAGAGATAATCAAGCGACAAGGTTCTTTCCCGTCCATGATTCTTTTTAGGAGTCGAACATAGGTTTCAGGCGTTCCTGATTTATTCAGGACATAAGAGCGGAAAGTGTCTCTAGGGAAGAATGAAGTGAAAGTAACCTCAGAGAGTTTAGGAAAACTCATCTGGGTTATTTCTCCTAGTGCAATACTCGTTGTTGACTCGTTATTTGCGCTATTCTTCGTTTTCAGTTCTTCTGGATTGACAGGAAGTTGTGTGACTTGACCTTTGTACTCTACAAAAATACCAATCGCCATTTCTTTCTACCTCCTACGCAATTCCTAGGTCGCTATCGACCAGTCCGATAATCTTATCTTCAATCTTACCGACCAAATCGTCGATATCCTGCTCAGTAGCGCTATTTTTAGACTCATATTTAACACTAACTTGAGGTGTTAGGACTTGGTAATCAATGATGTATTTTCGTTCTGCAACATCACGCATCATCTTGATATCTTCATCTTTCAACTTGACTTCATCTTCAATCTTACCGACGTTACCAATGTTTTTGCCTTTGCCTAGCTTGTCGCCAAGACCACCAGCACCACCAGAAGGAGCACCAGCCCCTGCCGGCGTTTGGTTCATTTGGTCAAATTTAGAAGCAAGTTCATCTTGACCTTTCATCTTATCAGCGAAGCCTTGCATAGCATCACCAACGCCTTGACCAAAAGCCTTAGTACCACTAAAAGCATTGCCAGCAGTTGAGAAAGGATTTTTCATTCCATCCCACAAACTGCCTGGAGTCATCATGTTAGCGCGCATGCCGTCAAAAGATTCATAATCATCAGGAGCCTCTCCTGGAGTAAACATCGCACGAATACCATTGGCAAAACTACCGTCATTAGACATGTAGCCCATTTCACCAACCTCTCCTATTTTAGGAGCACCTGGGATTTTATTTATTGCTTTTATAATCCAGTTAATAGCCTTAATAGCCATGTTTGCACCAGCTATAAAAGCATTACCGATAGATTGTGCTACATTTACTACCCCATCAACAAACGAAGCAAAATAATCTAATACAGTTCGAACAAGATTATAAAATAACTTTCTGATGGAATATATCGGGTGCTTAAAAACATTTCTCAAAAACTCTGCAATTGCTACACCAATGTTGTAAATACCTATGAAGATGTTTACAATCGGTGCAATCATATACATAACAAGATTAATAACGAACATAATAATGTCATAAACTACCGTTCCGACAAAGACAAAGGCTGCAACGATAGCAGCTGCAACGTCTAAGAATGAAATCCCCATAGCGTTTAGAGCTGTAGCGATTAAGAGCGCGATCCCAATTACACCTATCAGTATCAGCATTAGCCAAGCCCAAGGAGCTCCTGCCATCAAACCTGCTACAAACATTGCTACACCTGCTATAAGAGCAACTGCTGCAAGAAGTATTAATGCAGTCATAACTATATTGATGTTCTCTGTCACCCAGTCCCAGCCTTCAACAAAGAGATTAAAGAGCCACAGAGCTATCTGGCCGATCGCAAACATAGCGGTTTCTAAACCTGCCATGAAGTTTTGTCCAGCGGTACTATTAATGAACTCTTGCCATGCTTGAATCAAAGGCTGAAATGCGTATGAAGCAACGTTGCCAATCTGAGTCATCATATCAGCAAAGGTCATCGGCATTTTCGCAAATTCAGCGTTTGTTTCAACTGCTGAACCAAGCAAAGCGTTCTTAAGAGTATCTCCTGTTAATTGGCCATCTTTAGCCATTCCCCTCAGTTGACCAACGCTGACACCAAGGTGTCTAGCTAGTTTTTGGGCAACAAGCGGAGCGTTCTCCATCATAGAGTTAAACTCATCACCACGAAGAACCCCTGAAGCAAGCGCCTGTGTGATTTGAAGCGTCCCTGCTTTTTGTTGCTCTAAACTTGCACCACCAATTTTATACAGCTTGTTCAACTGTTCAGCGAATGCAATAGCTTCATCATTGCTTTTAAAGGCTTCTCCAGCTTGTGAGCGTAGTTTAGCCACTGAGTCTGCCATGATACCGAAGCCAGTCCTTGAGCGTTGTGCTGCCGCCATGATACCGTCTTGGAGTTCTTGGCCTGTCTTAGATCCGTCTTCTATCGTCTTAAGCCTTGCCATAGTCTGAATATAATCATCGCCTGACTTAATCAGACCACTCATTAAATTAGCCATTTGCCTCAAGGCTTGAATAGCAACCATGAAATTTAAAGCGCGAGAAATAGAAGTCATTCGACCAAGCATGGATGTAGCAACGCCTAAGCCACCAACAAGAGGCCCAGTCGAAGGAAGTTTAGGAGAGATAGGTGTCGCCATTTTAGGAGCTACAGGGCTAGTAGCTTTGGGCGCAGTTAAATTCTTAGGCATATCTGCTTTGACTTTAATCGTTGCAGTTTGCGTCATCTTCTTGACACGTCTATCCAACTCGCCGAACTTAGCAATAGTCCTGTTAATCGTACTGTTAATTCGATTTAAAGGGCTTGAGAAATTATCTCTAAGCGCCAGTGTTTGCATTAATGTAGTCATCTTCTACCGTCTCCTCCTTCCTCTGCTTTTTCTTTCCATTTCTTTGTGTTCCTTTTCTTCTGCCTCTACTCGGATATCGATAAAGGCAAAAATCAGGGCTTTTTCACGTTTAGATAAACTATCCAAAAAGGACGGAGTCCAGTTGAATTGATGCAAACAGTAGTAAGCATAACTCAACTCTGCATCCCCGTCCTCTAGTCGTTTTTTGCTTCTTCGACAAGATCATTGATATCTTCATCAAAGCCATTAAGAGACTGAATTTCTTGCATTAGGGTAGCATATTCCCCAATCTTCAACATAGCTTTCAAGGTTGCTGCTTCATCCCCAACTGTGCGATAAGACTCTTGTAGTTGAGCATCTTTCAAGTCCGGCGTAACAACGCAGGCAGACATCAAAGAGTCAATGTACTTATCGTTGTTGAACTCAGGAATAGCCACACCTTGACGGTTTTTCTTCTTGATTGTCGCACGTTTTTTCAACGTATCATTTAGACTTTCGTCAATACTGCGAATGACAAAAGGAGATTTGAAACGCTTAAGGTGTACTTCCTTTGTTTCCTCCTGCTGAACGTTTTCTAGTAAAAAGTCTGAAATTGCCATTTATTTATCCTCTTTCTAACCTAATTTAGGCGCATTAAATTTTTCTAAGATATCCACATCTTCAAAAGTAAAGTTGACTTCTTCTTCCAAGAAATCGTCCTCAACTTTTAGTTGAGCCATCACAACTTCATCAAGGTTACATTCACGCAAGATAGTTGTTTGGCGACCGATTGAACTTGTCGCATCATCATTAGTCACTTGGATATCAAAGAATGTATCACGACCATTCTTCATGTAGTCCAACATCATTTCCTTGAATGTTGAAGTGACACCGTAGATGGTCATCTTACCTTCTCCCTTGAAACCAGTCGATTTTGATTGCGTACCACGTTTGTTAAGGGTGCGGACTTCTTCTTTGTTTTTCTTAACTGTCGCTTCAAGTTCCTTTACATAGAACATGAACTCATTTCTACCGTCGATGTGAATAAAAGCGGTACCTTCCTGACCGCTGATTACGTCACGACCTTTTAAAAAAGCCATACTATCTCCTTTCCTACTCTACTGTAACTGTCATGTACAGTTTTTCCATGCTGTCTACTGGTTTCACTTTGACGTTAACCACTACAGACTCTTTCAACTCACCACGAAGCACCTCGATGTCTTCCACTTTGAAGTCTTCAATAGCACCACGAGCCTCAAGGTCTTTGAAGTAGCGAATACGGTTCGCTTTGAACGCTTGACGTCCATCTTCGTTGTTGCTTACCTTTCCAAGGAAATACTCAGAGAAAGCATAACGAGTATCGTTCACGATATCGTCCAAGGTACGCAAGATACGGTTCTTACGGAAGTCTTGGTTCTTCTCAATCGTGAAGCTGACGTGTGAGTTGATATCTTGTTCAACCACCGCACGACCACGACGAGCGGTGAAGACAAACTGTCCTTTCAAGAGCGCATCTTCTGTCTCTGTATGGCTCAAACGACCCACAACATCAACAGAATCTTCGTACTTCTCATAAGTCAATGATTTTTCAACACCAGCATTTGCGCTTGCTGCTGCAACCCATACAGTCGCTTTCGTCTTATCAATAACTGTCTTATCGGACAAGATAACGCCATTTTTAACGTTGATTACTGCTTCACTGTCTGCGTCAGAGTCCGCAACAACCAATTGGGCTCCAAGTCCTTCATCTTCACGCATACGTTTGATGAAGTTGATAGCCGCCTTCTTGATAGAAGCGTCTTCTACTGGCAAAGCCATATAGTTAAATTCAACTGTTTCAAGCGCTTTGAAGTATTCTGAGTAGTCTTGAGTTGAGACTGTTCCGTCAGTACCACCAGTCAATTTAGCACCAGCCACCGCTTGCAGTTCGCCTGTTCCTGAAAACTCAACTAGATCATTGTTTTTCAAATCAGCCAAGACTTTTACAGTTTGCGAGTCCATAACAACAGTATCAAGGAATGTGACAACATCAAATGAACTTGGGTCGTCTACGTTTGTTTTGACCGTTACTGTAATGTCATTCCCACGGACACCGCTATATTTAGCTTGAGCCGTTACGTTGTCTGAAAGGCTTACGTTTGCCTTTTCTCCCGTATTCAGACGATAAAGCAAGACTTCACTCACACGCTTGAATGCTTCATTTAGCAACAAGAGTTGTGGGCTTTCTTGCTCATAACCTAGCTTCTTAAATAGGTCTTCACCACGTCGGATTTTCATCAATTTCTTTGATTGACCGAAACTGAGTGCCAACGGTACTGTTACGACACCATCGCCACCTAGGCGAGTCATTGCGATGTCTTTTGATTTGACGTTGATGTAAGCACCTGGTCTTACTTTATTTTGGCGTTTCCAAATTCCACCTGCCATTAGTTAATCTTCCTTCCTAGTTCGTATTCTAGTTTTGCTCTTGCTTCTTCCAAGCTATAAGACTCTTCTGGGTCTAAAATAGCCCCCAAGATGTCTTTTTCTCCGTTGGTAAAAGCGCTACTTTCCAAAATGTCCGCAGTAGGGAACACAATTCCATCTACATTATCCATCTTTTACCTCTTCTTTCACTTTCAATTCACGTTGTTTGATATCTTCCTCTTCTAACTTCAAGCGTGTGCTTGCGTTAAAAATACAATGCAGAACGTTGTCAACCACTTCATACTGACGGTCAAATAAATGAATCGTCGGTAAGTGTAAGAGTTTATAACTCAATTCTTCCTGCATTGCTAAACACTCGCTACGCTTTTTCTTAGGAGGAAAATAAGACAAATCCACTTTAGAACGTACTTTCACATGCTTATTGGCTTCTGGAGTGTACTTAGTATCAACCACATGGATAAAAAAACAAGGTTCTTTAAAACCTTGCTCTACTTCATCCAGATAAATCCTGATGTCAGGATATAAGCCCTTGATATGACTAACTAACTCCTCAACCAACCGAAAGCCTTTATTTGCCATTTCCTAACACTACCTTTCTCATAAAGCCATCATACTTATCACGGACACGCTTTTCCATATCGCTTTTAGTATCTTCAACCGTTTTATGAAGAAAAAACTGCCCTGGAACAAAGCCACCATTGACTGTCTTATGCCCGTACTCAACGTGTGGGGCATAGTAGACCTTGTTATAAACTTTCTGCTTATAAGTCCGCCCAGATACATCAATATGGCTTTTAGACCAGCTTTTTTGCAAGGTTCCGCCTTGTTTACCATGAGCACTTGCCCAAAATTTGACGTGTTTGCCATCTTTGGTTGTGAACTCCACCCAATGATCCGTATAAACACCGACGGGTGTTCTCTCTTTCACTTTAGATTTCAATTCTGTACCTTCGTAATTCAAGGTCTGTCTCATAAATCGGTCTACTCTCGCATGATTCGCATTCCTGTTGAAGTTGTTAGCAAACTTAGCGAAACTGCGATAATCAAAACTGCCACTCATGACTTGCCCTCTAACTTTATAGCAATTTCTTGATGTGACCAATACTGATCAATAGGCACATTAGACCGTGTAAACACTTTAACGTGCCCATTTCTATCAGTCACCTCAATCTTGCAACCTGCAGGAATATCATAGACAACGGAGCAAAAGAGTTTCATATCATAGCCGTTAGCTTGATAGTCGCTCCCGTTCGTTGAACTATTGCTCATTTGCGAAATCCTGCAAGGAATGCCCTCTAATAGCACGCTTTCTGACATACTGGTCAAACCGTCTATCTCTTGCTCTGTATAACCTTTAACCGTCATTTTACAGTCATACAAGCAATCAAAGACCGTCTTAGCATATTCGGTCATAGTAGCTTCCTAAAACGATTCAACTGACGCTTGTAGCGCTCAAGTGATGACGGCACTTGTTTCATTCGTTGAATCATTTCATAAGGACTAACCTTTTCGATTGTCGTATCACCCATTTTGATACTCTTGACCGAAAAGTCGTCTGCGTCTGCTTTTTCAGCAAGCACACTTTGCTCCTTGACCTTGTCCAGTAAGTCGTTGGTCATGTCTATCCATACGTTCTCTAAACGTCCAGGCACACTGTCTTGGTGAATATAATTCAAAATCTCGTTTTCTGCTTGGGTTAAAGCGTAATGGAGAACTTCCATGTCTTTGAAATAATTATCCTGACGCATTTTCCGAACGCATGAGATCAAGTACATTGTGTTGTCTTGTTTCAATTCTTGAATCATATTCTGTTACCCAATCTATTTGCCAATTTTGTGTTTCAGAGCGATAATACCGATGTTCTTAGGCTCGTAAACACGTTGCCAGTTTTTGAATTTAGCCAAGTCAGCGTTTGATGGAGTGATGTTTCCTTCAGCCACTTCTGCGCCAGTCCATTTCACACCGTAAGGGTGCATCACAAGGGCACGACGAGTGTAAATCATGTCGTTACCTTTAGCTGCTTCACGAGAAGTTTCAAACGTAGTCAATCCTGATGGATTTCCTGTGTTAAGACCGATTGAACCTGTGCGGAAAAGATATGATGTATATACATCTCCTGTTGGTGCAATACCATCATCAATAATGACACGGTAACCAAGGTAGGTTGGAATGTTGATAGTCGCAGTTGTTGGCTGGATGTATTGAATCAAGTTATCTTTTTGTAGTTTTGTATAAACCGCTGAGTGCATAGCAATCGCAGTAACTTGATCAGCAGAATCCCCAAGCAATTGTTTGGCGTCAAGCACCATACCTGCATCGATACCACTAGACGCTTTTGATTGGTCTGATACGTGAGTTTCTTCAAGCGCACCTTTCTCACCACCTGTTCCAGTAGCAAAGATACCATTCAAGGTAGCAATCAAGGCTTTTTGGTCTTCACGTAGCCAATAAGCACCGATACGGTTCAAGATAGCACGTACTGGGTCAGAACCAGCTACAATACCAGTCAATTCGTTGGCAGCCCAACCACGTCCACGATAAAGAACGCAGGCAATGTCTGCTCCAGCAGTAATTTTTCCAGTTTCTAGGGCTTTGTCGCCATTTCCGAGAACCTCAGAATCGCCAGTAAGGTCATTCCAAAAAGGCATGTTGACCAACAGACCACCAGATGTAATGTTTTTAGAGACACGTTCGTCTGATACTGCGATACCACTTTGAACGAAAGCAGATTTAGCAGCAGTGTACTGTTGCATGTAGGCATTGTACTGTTGAGGTGTAATCGTGTCTAGAATTTTTGTAAGTTCATTAGCCATTAGTTATTTTCTCCTTGTTGTTCTAAAAATTGAGTTAGGTTAAAGTCAAGATTGCTCATAGCAGTTTCCCAATTCCCTAAATTAGCACCTTGCCCATCGCCTTGATTTGGCGTGTATTGGGCTTGTTTCTCCCCGTTAAAGAGATATGGACTCTTAGCACGCTGAGCCTCGATTTGCTCAGTCAAGCCAATCAATTTGCCATCTTTTACAGAGATTTCGTCTTTGTTTAAGATTTTTCCAAAAATTTCTGCGTCTCGAACGCCAGCTTTTGTCAATTCAGCATCGATTAAGCGAGATTTATTCTCGTCTGCTAGTTTCGTCTCAAGCGCTTCTGTATCTTGTTTGTACTTAGCTTGTAAGTCTGCTAGCTTTTGCTGAATATCTTCAACATCTGCGCCTTTTTTCTTCAAATCATTCAAGTCTTTGTCACGTTGTGTCAGCTGTCCACGAACGCTCTCTAATTCGCTTTCTTTACTTGCCACATCATCCTTTAACTTTTGGATATCCGCACCATGCAAAGCGAAGACTTGAGAAATTTGGTCTTCAGTTAAGCCGATGTTTGCTAGTTGTTCTTTTTTCATTTTGAAAATCCTTTCCTCTACGCTAGGCTTTTTAGGTGTTCTCCATCACCAGTCGCTCCGCTTTTGTTAGGACTACGGACTTGTCCAATGTTTGAACCTTTTAACGCCATGCCCAGGGCGAAAAGAAAACCGTACGGGATTCCATACGGTTAGAGCATAAGAAAACCGCCTCGATTTCGATGCGGTTAAAGCATAATTAGATAAAAAGTAGTCTAAAGGTTTCACGGCCTTTAGGGGTGATGAGAGTCTGTGTACCAGACCATTGTGTTTTTTCGTTGAGTGTTTCCTTGACTTCAAACAAACCATCGTTTTTATTGGCTGTTGGTTGGAGCTTACCTTTCTTATCTCGGTAGATGTATTTTTTCTCCATCAAGAAGTCAATAAACTTACGTTCTTTGATTTTTAATTGTTTTGCCGTTTCTCTGAAGCTGGTCAGTAAGTTTCTATCTACTAGTTCATCGAAATAGTCTGCTTTCGGCTTCATTATGGTATTTTCAACGGAAAGTACAGCTTTTTCAGCTTCCAAGTGTTTAATGACTGCTTCTTTTTCTTTCAGTTGATTACCAGCCATAAGGAGCAAGTCTGCTAAGGCTTGTTTGTTGTGCGTGATATTATAAGCCACTTGGTCGGTCATATAAGCGCCATGCTTACGAATAGAGGGGAGAACTTCACTAGTGACCCAATCAGCAAATTTCTCTGCTTCTGGTTTACGAGATTGAAAAACAAGCTTATAGAAATTAGCTTCGTTGATGAAGTTGGCTTGTTGAGTTCGTCCTAGACTGTCGGTGAGGTCGGTAGTAACGACCCCATCCTTATTTAGCCGTTTTAGTGCGTCGTTGTGATTTTTAATTTCCAAAACCTGACAGCAATCTTTCAAATTAAAATAAACTTCTTGATTAACTTCTGTCGTTCTTACTTCTCCGAATTGTTCATTTTTAAAAATTTGTAGTTCCATTTTTATGCTCCTTTAATATAATTATCAATAATGGTACGATGCTCATCTTTAAGACTATCCAGCCTGTACATGATAAGATTCAATACAGCGAATTGTGAGCTATGTTGAGCAATAAATTCATATAAGTCACACTGACTATCCCAATCTGGCTCTTTTGCTAGCCAATTGTGAATCAAATCCATACTCTCACGGATTTCTTCAACATAGTTTAGTAAATCTTCGTAACTGTCTAAAAGTTCAATTTTTGCCATAATAAAAACACTCCTTCGTGTACCTTGAAAAGAGCGTCTCAGCATGATATAATATTTCATGCAGAAACACTTCTGTGGTGATAGCTTAGAACCGTCTGATTGGCGTTAGTGGGTTCTAGGCTATTTTTGTTTATTTAATTCTTGATATAACTTGTCAATACCCTTTCGGATAACACTAGATTTCGTGCTATCCGTTTTTTTTGCAATTTCTTCAAGTTTATCAACCGTTTCGTCATCAACTCGAACTCGCAACATAGTATTTTTAGGCTTATCTTTGAATTGTTCTTTTCGTGCAAGCAATTTGCTCACCTCCTTTTTGTTGCTACAATGTCAGTATATAACTTTGTAGCAACAAAGTCAAGAGGTTTTTTGAAAAAAATTAAAAATAAGAAAAGCACTTAGATTTCTCTAGGTGCTTATTTATCTAATCGGTAAACCTTTTGCGTAAGCTTCTTTAGCCTCTGCAAGCGTCATTTTATTTGGACCGCCATCGATATTAAATGCTCCCGTATTTTGCCAATGACAAACATCACAAATATCATAAGTTTCTACTAAATTTCCACATACGGGGCAATGCACATGTTCCCATCCGTCAATCATTATTATATTCTTTTTTATAGTCGTCATGGTAATATTCCTCTCCATCATCTGGCTTAAACATAGTTGTTATTCTCGCTTTTCCTGAGGCATTTCTTTTTCCAATCGCAATTGTCCCCGTTTCTCGATTAAATCGAACTCTTCTTTCTCCAGTATCATAACCTATAATATTTTTAGAGACAACAGAAGATAATAAATTTCTAGCCAATTGTTGATATTCTTCAGGGCTTTCCGCTCCGAACTCTTTCCCATGACTTTTGAAATGTCCATTTAAAGATTTCTCAGTAGGAAACTTGGACTTTGCCCATCTGATGCGGTCTTTTAGTTCCTTGTATCCCTCAACATCATTATACTTCAAATTATAGAAGCCTGCAAATGTTTTGGGCATATTTTGAGAGCCTAAAACCTGCCTATAAGCGATGAACTGCTCCTTGGTTCTGCGGACTCTGTCCCTTTCCAATCGTTCAGCTTGTAGCTTGTCTTTGATGGCAGTCTGACCATACTTATCAAGCTGCTGCTTTCGCCAATCCTTGAAGGTCTGACCACTTTCCACCTCATAGCCTTTACCTGTTTCAATATCTCTTGCATAGCGTTTCCCACCTTTTTCTAAGGCAGGAACCGTCGTACATCGACAGTGAGGGTGCATAGTAGGATAATTCACACCCTTTTCTGCATCCTTAACAGGAAATACCTTGCCGTCTAACTCTCCACAAATAGGGCATGTGTGAACTTCTAAGGTCGCTAGATACCTGTACTTCTTGATATTGTCGTCTTGGTATTCATCTAATGTTGCCTGAGCCTGAATTCCGTTCGTTTCCGTCTGCAAAACAGTCACTGCACGATTACGAGCACGTTCGAACTCAATTGCTAGAAGCTTACTAGACTGGTCTATCGGATAGCCTCGGTTTAAATCATTGGTTACAAGCGATTCTACTCTACTAACCAATTCATCCATATTGCTGCCCCAAACACGCTCAGAGAACCGCTTACCTTTGAAGTTTTCGTTGATTGCCTTTTGAAGATACTCTTCTTCTAGACGCTCAGGCTTGAAATTCGGTTCTCTTTTGGTCTGCTTATGGTAGTTGTAAGCACGATTTAAGTAGGTTTCTTGGTAGGTTTGTTTGAGATGTGTTTCTATTCGCTTGTTGATTTTGCCAGTCATTTCAGCGATATCCATCTCAACACCAGCAAACAAGGCATCTGCATTTGTTTTGACTTTTATTGACCTTGACCACTCTGTTAAATCAGGATGTTTCTTAACAAAACCAGCAATCTCTTGCTTAGTTTTTAATTGGTCAGCCTTAGTCAGGGATAACAGATAAAATGGTAATGAGTCGCTACGATTTTTAGATACCCTCTCAAACGCCTCTAAACGCCCTGTAATGCGTTTTAGTGTTCTGTGGTATAAATTATCGATGTAGTCTATTATCTCGCCGAGGTCGTCAATCTGAGCCAGCTCGTATAGCAATCTGTCTTTCTCTTCTCGGCTGAGGTCGTCAAGTGATTCGATAAAGGCAATTTTCTCTTCTTTATTCAGCTTCCGACTCATGCTCTAACTCTTCCATATCGTAGGCTTTTTCAGGGCGTTCCTCTTGGTCAGCTTTCTGCAAGCGTAGTTCATCCTGCCAATCTTCTACAATTGGATTCGATTTAGCTACGTTCTCTCTTGATGTGATAGTTGCAAGAGTAGAAACTACTTGAGCCATTTCTGTATCGTTATTGATTGAGTTCCGTGTCCATGTTTGCTTGATTTTGAGTTTATCGGATAACCCTAGATGTTTCAAGATCATCTTAACGAGTGTGGCATATCCACTTCTGAACTGAGTTTCCATATTCCCAGCTTTTAACTCTAAAAGAGAGTAAAGGAACTTCAAAGCAACGCCTGAACTGTTCCCTAGTTTATCTGTTTCAGGGTTAACCCCTTGGCCGCTGATAAAGATTTGTTTCTTAGTCCGCTCTAAAATCAGATTTCTGGCTTCGGTTGGAATGTCAATAGCAATGGTTGTAACTCCTGATTGGTCTCCCATGCCGTCGTTGTCCATCTTAATCATCTTGTAGCGTTTCAAATCCTCAAGAAACTCTTGCTTGTCCTGCCCACCGTAGTTTGTAAGGACAAAGATAACCTCTTGGACATCGTCTGTATCATTGACGAACCCACTAAACACCTTATCGTACACGTCGACCAGGTCTTTGATTGGTTTTAAGTCATTAGTTTCTATTTCGTTATTTCTAAACGGAATAAAAGGAACAAGACCAAAATCATGTTCAAAACTATTATCACTATACTGGTCTCCATTCATGGCATCAACCAAAAAGATTGCTTGGAATGGCTCTAATTCTTCCAGTGGCTTTTCTTTTTCATGACGATAGAAAGAACACTCTTTATCGTTCCAATATTCGTAAACAGTGTAATTCTTACCATCTGTTTCATCAATGCTAGAGTATACTCGCAGTACCCCAATCAACTTCTTATCCAAGGACTTTGAATAAATTGGTATCACTTCTTTTGAGTCAACGCAAGCATATCTAAACGATTTATCACTAGCGTCTTTCCAAACATGAAGCCAAGCGATTCCAGCATTTCCTGCATTCACACAAAGCTGTTTGCTGATACGTTCATAATCGTCTCCTAAGACATCCACGATCATATCATTTACCTTTTTATCGTCCACGTCGAATGTAGGAGGATAGGTCAACACATAAGCCTTTTTCTGGTCAAGCAATAACTGGTGCCAGTTGTGACTAATACGGTTATCAGCATTACGAAAGGCGTTATCTTCTGCTTTCGCTTCATTCTCAGCGCCTTTTTTATCGGCAGGCTTACGCTTTCGTTTAATATCATTCTCGTTGCGATAGTATTTCTCAGCTTCAGCTGCTTGTGAGACAAACTTTCCGTGCTTAACCATCTGCGACGTGATTATTTTTTTAATTACTTCTATTTCCAAACAGTCATACCTCCTGACTTGAATAATACTGTATAGCAGAAATAACGCAGGGCGTCCATTGCGTGGTCAAATTGCTTGATAGGCTTGTCCTCGCCATTCGCAGAGGCTTTCTCGTCCCAGACATAAGCGTGGAACTCTTTCAACGTATTCACACAGCTCTCATGCACTGCTATTTTCTCTTGGCCTAGCATAGACCCAACAAAACGAATGCCTTCAAGGACATTATTTCTAGCTTTTTTGATTTTATATCCTCGCTTCTTCAATTCAGCAATGAATGATGCAGCAGACGGGTCAATAATAATACGTTCGATGTTCGTATCTCCTAGCCAAGCAGTTAGATCATCAGCGTACTCAGCATTGGTCTTCTGTACGTTCTCGTCACGACCTGAGTAATAGTATTCCCTTGTCAAGTAATACTTGCCATTGATATCTTTTTCCCACAAAAGAAAAACGGTCGCATTTTGCGTACCGTAGTCGACCGAAACATATTTGCCCAGTTTGTTCATTTCTGGCAAAGTTGATACAACATGCTTATCTTTACTGAACATATCGTAGACAATACCTTCTGCCACCGTCCAAAGACCTTGTATATATCGTTGGTAGAAAACACCTTGATATTGACTTCTATAACGCTTCTTGATGTTCTCTGAAAGAGAAAGGTTGTCGTCCATATCAAAATGCAGATAAAGCATATTCTTTGTTTCTGCTTTGTCTATCCAGTTAACTTTAAACCAATGATAAGGCCCGTCTGGGTTGCAGTTGAACCACCACTTAGAGCCTGTCACAGAGCACCGCCCTGTGCCCTGGTTAACAAAGGACTCAGGCATAAGCGCCACTTCATCGAAAAAGATACCTGCCAGCGTTAAACCTTGAATAAGATCCTGCGAACTTTCGTCCTTACCACCAAAGATATAAAAATCATTCGACACGTCGCCTTTTGTGATTTCTATCAGGTTATCAGTCCGATGATAGACGTAGCTAAAACCTCTTGACTGTATCATGACCAGTAATAGCTTCAGGACGTTACGATTGAAAGAGCCGATTGTCTTTCCGCACATCGCAAAGTTCTGATGATTGAATGATGTCATCGCCCAGATAACGAAAGCTAGGCTCATAGAAACAGTCTTGCCAGAACGGATAGCGCCATCAGCAATAATGCCTTCTGACTCATGAACTGGAGAGTTCCAAAGCCACCAACTTAGCACCTTATTCTGCTTTCTGCTAAAAGGTTGGAATTCGAATGTACTGGTCTTTATTTTTCTTCTCGCCACGTTTCTTCGACTATCCCTTCTAATGCTTTGATAAAACCATCATCATGAACGTTCTCAGGTTCATTGTCAGGCAGTTTAGATTTCAGAATCTCAATTCTCAATCTCTGCTCCTCTGTAGCAAGGCTTGAGCGAGTCAATTCATCATATGTTTTAATCATATTTCTAAGTTCTGACTGTATTCTTGCAATTGCAGCTAACGCCTTACCCTGCTTATCCCAAGCGGTGTGAACTTCATAGCTTTCTCCGCCTTTTGCTGTGCTTGCAATAAGCATAGTGGTTGTATCATCAACGTCCTGAACGTACAGAATGCGCTGGGCATGCAAAAGATTAGCATAGGTTAGCTGAATGTTCTCCCAAAGAATATCAATTGGTTGCTTATCTGCCAGTTGCTCGTATATCTCATGCACTCCTTGCGGTAGATACTTAGCAAACAGGCCGTGTTTAAGGGCGTTTTGATTACCTATACTTCCGCCTTTGCTGTTCTTATTGCCTTTCTGCGCTCCCCGTTTCCTTTTTGTAGTACTACATTCATCTTTTGAAGTACTACATTCGCTCCATTTATCTCTTAACTTCCAAACTGAGATAGTTTTTTCAGGCACACCCAACATGTCACCAATCTTGCGGTTAGTGATGTTTCCGTTATTCTGCTTATAAATCTCAAAAGCTTTATCTCGGTTTGGGTCTCGTGCTCTGCCCAACCTATTACCTCCTATTTGTCCGTTTTGTAAATCAAAAAAGCCACTCAAAGAGTGACTGTATGCGGTAAGTGGGTGCCTCCCCCACCAGAGCCTTATATAGCGCTACTTTATCTCTGTCCTACAGGTTAATCAGCCTAAATCTAATTACCGCCCTGTACCCCTATTGTGATAGCTACTCACAGAGATACAATTGGAACGACAGGACTCGAACCTGCCTACGTTTCAGACCCTTTATAGTCATATCGCTCCACCAACTGAGCTACGTTCCAACTGCAAGGCGACTACTACCTTGCGTGTTAATTAGAAATAAATTTTCTGATTTATTTTTTGTAGTCATTAACGGCGATGCCCGGAATCGAACCGAAGGAAACATAGGATAGAAACCACTTACCTGTCACCGCCAAAACGAGACCGAAGCCTCGAAAAAATATAATAAAGATAAAGGAGACGTCAATGAACGAAATAGAGGGAGGGACTCGAACCCTCAACGCCTTTACGACACCCTGATTACAGGTAACCATCTACCAATTCTGAGACCTCTCTTTTCAATTCTTGACACTACCATTCTAACAGATTTTAGACTTCATGCGCATTCACTTTAGCTCACTTTGTCTATGATTATCTCCTCTAGTTCGGATTCAGCCTGTTTGCGCAATCTGTAATAAGTTGCCTTGCTAATTCTCAAATTGTCGCAAATATCCTCAATGTAAGTCTTAGTAATGTAAGTCATTCTAAGGACAGACCTACTTTTTGGATTTTTAAGCCTGTTGATCATTCTACCTAATTCAAGTTTTCTGTTGATAACCTCTTTAGTATCCTGCTCTATAGCCTCTTTCATCACGACAAGCTGAGTATAGACATCATCAACTTTTCTAGTCTGTCCACCTTGGACTTTGACACCTGACCACTTAGGACTTGAGAGCAAACCTGCCTCAAGCTCATTGATTTCATCTATACGGCTTTGGATGTCCATGTCAAGGTCTTGTAATTCTTTCAATAGCTCTTTAGCCTTGTTCACTCTCTGTCTCCTTTGTGATATAATAATATTATTGAGATTATAGCTGAGGCAGAGCGTGTCTTGGCTTTTTTTATTTTACAAAACGATCACTACAATCCACATTAGAGCCCAAAGAACAAGATACCAGTAAATAACTTTCCCCAGAATCTCAAACCAAGATTTTTCTGTATCACCTTTCGGATTTCCAGTAATCGCAGTAATGAGCAAGTCGATTCCGACAGCCTGCCAGAATGTTATTCTCTGGATTTCAAATGTTGCTGCAATGATGTTGTTCCAACCATACTGAATGACTACTCCTGCGAGCCATAGAGTGATAAATAAGGTTAGTATCATACCTAGGCAACCGCCTAACACTTGTGGTAAGGAGTATTTATTTTCGTTTTTCATCTATTACCTCCAACTGAAAGGGTATCTTTTTGGTCTCATTCCTTATCCTCCAAAAGCTCTGGGTTCTCGTAGATGTTGCCTTTGACCTCATAGTAATTGCTCATGTGCTCATAAAGATTAAAGATTTCTGTGGTAAGCTTCTTATCAAGTAAACCTAGCATAGGTGAGTTTGCAACCCTCACCACTTGGAACATCCCAATCTGTCTCCTATCTCTAGGATTTCGCATTCTGACAACATCCCCCTCGAAAATCTCCACCCCGTTCTTGTCTTTGAGTCCTGTTGATTGCATGAGGACTAAATCTTCCGCTGAAACCATATAAGTAATTCCATCTCCAATACAATATAGCTCATCTTCAAGCCAACTGATGTGGTCAATATAATTGTCCATTTTTTGCTTTTTCTTTAGCCACGCTCTAAATTTTAGTTTCATTCGGCAAATCCTCCTCTTTGACAAACGTACCGTCAATCCAACGACCCTTGCGGTCTTTGATTTCTTGGTAAGCCAGTTCGAAACATTCTTCAAAATCATAACCTAGCGACTTGCTGATTGATTTTAGATAACCGATTGAATGCGCTAGATTATATCGACACATTTTCTTGCCGACTATATCCTGATTCAATTGAAAACTACTAATGTTAGCACTTAACCATTTAAAGGAATCCATCACATCTTCATGTTCAATGAAACTTACTTCCTCAAAAATCTTATGCACATCCTCTTTTATCAGCAAGGCTAATCCGACAATCACGACTGCACAATCTCCTATGCTATCCTTGGTCAGTTGCTCATTCTTCTTGAGATAGCCGGCGCATAACTCACCGAACTCTTCGCTGAGTTTCAAAGATTGCTTGTCTAGTCGTCCACCGTTTTCAAGGTCACGGTCTATAAACCATTGTTTCACTTTGTCTATTGTGTTCATGATAACTCCTATCTATTTGTCAGTTTTGGTACAATTTCATTTACGATAAATAAGTAGTTTGGTGCTACAAGATACCGACCAATATTGGAAGCAAAAGCCAATATCAATGCTAGTGTAATACCAACAATTAGCTTTTTTATAGTTCCTTTAGAGTTTTTAAGGTTCTCCTTTGTAAGTTTCTCTGCATATTCAAGCTTAGTAAAACCTTCTGGAATATACCTATAACTCAAACTATCGGAATCTACCTTGATTCGAACTACTACATACACAAGAACTCCTGTTAGGATAGCACTAAGCAAAATCATAGCTATAGAGGTGTTATCAAGTACATTGTACAAAGTCCATTCTCTCATAAGCTGTTCGTAAATCTGTGGTGCATTTCCTTTAAATGTTGTAAGCAAAGAACTTACTTCGTCAACTGTCATATTCAGCATTTTTGCTAAAGCTTGTAAAACATCGTCCATTATAATAAAACCTCATCTCCTATCTTCACCTTGTCATACACGTCCTTCGTAACCACAAACACACCATAGTCACGAATCGTAAGTGTGTATAGCTTCCCATGTCGTCCTTTCTCGACAACCTTGCCAAATATCTCAGCGCCTTGATTATCCGTCTTGTAGATAATCATAGGCTTCTTCTCTTCCAAATCTCGAATCCTGTCCATCTGCCAGATGTTTAGTCCAGCAGAGACGAGGATACATACTGTAATGAATCGTTTCATTCTGTGACCTCCCTTTTTAGATATTTATTTTACCAAGATCTATCGTCTATAAATAGCGTTTTACAGTCTAAGCATAGCACAACGCTGACCGGTTTCAATCGACCGGTCGAATTATCGAAATGTCGCCAATCAGTATGGTGATGTACTGAAGACGTTGAATTACAATTTGGGCAGAATAGTTGTATCATCACTCCACCTCCTCAATCTCAATTCCTGGGCAATCGAATACCCAGCCGAAGCCAGCTTCTTCTAGTTCTTTTTTTGTAAAACTTTCTTTGTATGCTAAAGAAAAAATATTTTCCCAGTTCCATCTTTAGCAATGTAGTGTTTTGTCGCTCTAATCTTCACAAAATACCGTTTCTCTTTCTCGACCTCGTAGCCGAACTGGTGCATGTTGACGAGGGTTTGAAATGAGATTATTGAACAGTTCATCCATCTTTTAAATTCCGATTCCTCTTGATGATTCCAATTATAGATGTAATCCCAAATATAATGGTTTAAATCATGTTTTTTCTTCTCATACCAATCCGCCACACACTGCGGAACTTTGACTTTTTCTGGTTCAATTGATTTGTAAATGAATCTCTCGTCTATGCTCACGATTTCTCCACTGGCGACTTGAATTTTCTTTTCCCTAGCCCCCGTTGTGTCTACTGAAAATCCAACTTCATACCCTTCGATATAAATTTTATCTTTATTCATCTTCTAACTCCTCAACTCACCTTGTGGCTTTCCAAATTTCCAAATTCTTGGCCATGGTTTACAAAATATGAACCAATCAGGATAGCGTCAGCTTCATCGTCTTTGACGTTCAGGTCGAATTCATCCGCAACCTTAGCAACGGCCTGCAGCTTCATCGACTTTTTACTTCGGTCCTTGTAACTAAACTTCCAGTACTTGCGCCAGGTCGACACGTTCACGAAGTACACATTGTCAGCAATCAGTCGGCCAAGGATGATACCTGTCACAATTCCGATGCTGATCATAGACTGCTGATTTGGTCCCATGACTGAATTCTTCTCGACCACAATCGATTCAAAATGGCAGTCGTACTTCTGGAGCGCTCTCGATTGAATCGCTCGCAATTCACTAGCCATGAACCGCCCACGTTCAAAGAACGATTTGCTTTTATGTTTTAAGACACCACTCTGGACAAGGTCAGAGCCGTGAAATACGGCCCAGCCTGTCGCAGTAGTTGAAATGTCTAACGATAAGGTCAGATTTTTCATTGTAACTCCTTTGCTATTTCAGCAATGACATTGACTGTCACACTGTTTCCTGCTTGCTTGTATAATTGACTGTTTGAGTTGACCTCTTGCGCTTTATCAAAAGCCCAGTCTGGGAATCCTTGCAATCTCCAGCACTCTCGTGGCGTTAGTTTTCTAATTCTAAATCCATCTGATAAATGATTGTTTTCGTGATAGCCATTGCTAGTTAAAGTAGGAGCGATGTCATATTCTCCGCCTTTATTATACCCATGACCACGTTGGATGATTTTAGGTTCAAGACCTCCACCTTGATAGGCTCGGATTGTTGGTGCGATGCCGTCTGTTTCGTAAACCACTCCACATTGATTAAAATTGGGTTGCAGGATTCCGAACTGTTTTATAGCGACCTGCTTAGGCTCTTTGTAATCTGTTGCGGTTAAAGTTCCCACTACACCACCTGAACCGTAGACCACGCTTTTAGTTCCTTTACTTGTGCCATTCGGATTTCTAGTATTGCCTATAATTTCTATTTTTGGTGGTTGATGATCAGATTGTTCACTTTCTCCGCTGATAGGAAAAACGTTTCTGGTACGTTCTCCTCTAAGATGTCCGATAATGAACACACGCTCCCGATTTTGGGGGACACCAAAATTCTTGCTATTAAGCACTTGCCATTCCACATCATACCCCAATTCGTCCAAGGTTCGGATGATGGTTTCAAATGTAGCCCCTCCGTCATGGTTGAGGAGTCCTCTGACGTTCTCAAGGAATAAATATTTAGGTCTGAGAACAGATGCGAACCTACAGATTTCAAAGAACAAAGTTCCTCGTGTATCTTCAAAACCTCGTCTGTGTCCCGCAATGCTGAAAGCCTGGCACGGAAAGCCCCCACAGATAACGTCCACACTTCCGAATCTTCGAATAGACTCATCTGTGACTCTTGTAATGTCATGTAATTCAATTTCTCCCTCTGTATTGTGTATCGCTTTATAACTGGCTCTAGCGTATTTGTCTATTTCACAAAATCCAACGCATTCATGCCCGGCGGACTCCATACCAAGACGAAAACCGCCGATGCCAGCGAATAAATCCAAAAATTTCATCTGTTTATCTAAAAAATGCGACTGCCTTTGTGAGAATTGGCTAAATACGGGCAGTCGCTCGTCCAAGGTCACATGACCTTTACTGACGTTTTCTAGTTCGCAGTTTTACAAGAATGCACGGCTTGTTGGTTTTTGAGTTGTTTCCAAAATGGAAATAGTTGGTTTTGGTTATTTTTTTATCTTTTCTTTTGATTTGATACTTTTTATATTGTTCTCTGAGGGAACTTTGTAAATAATCAATGCTGACGTATGCCAATATTCAGCGCTGAATCCACTGTCAGCAACAGCAGATACGTTTGATTGAAATTTGATGTCAATCAACTTAATGTCTGGATTCTCTTCAAACCAGCTATTTATTTGATTATCAATCGCCTCGTCAGATGGGTAGTCGGATGATAGAAATACTGTTTTAATCATTTTATTTCCTCACTTTTTCAAACTTAATAATCACTTTCAATCCAGTGACTCGATGAATTTCCTCGTCTGAAGCATCCTCTTTCAATAGCTTCAGAGCAACACCTTCCATGCTACGAAATGAGCCGATGTACTCATCACATTCCCTGCGTGTTTCGCAGTAATCTGGCTCTTCATATTGATCTAGCGTGTACCAGCCACCGAGATGATTTTCGTAGAGATAGATCATCAGATTACCTCCACACGTTGACTCAAAGCTTTTGTTTTGCAGTATTCACAATGACCACATGGTGTTACCCATTCTTTACCTTTTTTAACATCGTCAAGACGCTTAATAAGCATAGATAACTCAGATAACTCGTAATCAAGTTTTTCCTGAGATTGAAAAACAATCGCTCGGGTATCAGGAGTAGATTCTTTAGTCACGGCATAGATAACAGGGGTAAACTTCTTGCCATACTTCTCTTCTAGCATTTTCTTATACACTGCCATCTGCAATATATATCCCCAAGCTTCGAACCAGCGGACTTGAATATTTCGTCCGCTTGCTTCATCCTGAACCCATACCATGCTGTCAATGTCTGATTTTGTAGTCTTAATGTCTACAAAATAGCCCTTTTCGACATTGAGGCAGTCAATCTTGCCTTTAAATTCCACCCCTTCGATTTTGCCTGTGACAGCAACCTCTTTTTGGCCAACATAATAGTCCATGAACTGTTTGTCAGCTTCCAGTCGCTCAATCATTCGCTGGCCGACTAAGAAGTCAGCTTTTAACTGACCTTTGGTTTTCCCAGCTTTCGAAATCATGGCATCCGCATTTTCATCCATAAACTTCTTGTGTGCTTCTGGGCTTTCAAAATAGCTGTGAACCATGTTACCAACCAAAAGAGCTGTGTTATCTCGTTGGTCTTCCCACTCTCCCTCTAGCTCTGCCAATGCCCGTGCTTCGCACTCTCTAAATCGCTTGTATTGCGAGATAGACCAGTATTGACGTGCGGAAGCTGCTGAGTAGTAATCTTCTCCAAGTAAATCCATTGTCATTCCATTTCCACCTTTACTGATTTTGTTCGTGGCTCAAATTGAACACCGTTAGCGTTAAGCCATTCTTTGAATTGCTCCTTTATTTCCTTTGCATTTTCTGCCGGAAAAATTAAATCTACAGTAAATTTGTAACCATATTTTTTAACGCCATCCTCAGAAGCCATATTTTGCGATTTTCGGCCTGTTTCTTGCTCTAGGGTATGATTACCCCCTGAACTGCTTTCTGACCTAAATTCAGGCTGATTTTGGGCGCAGAATCGACTCTGAGCTTCTTGTTCTGCTTCTGCTTTGGTCCGTCTAAGCTCATCTGCGTCTGCATGTAAGATATCGATAGTATCCAAAGCAGAGCGACCCTCTCTTAGCAAATCAACGTACTTTTCAGGGTTCAAACCTTTAGCTACCGCGATAGCAGTCATTTCATCAATACGCTTTTTTAGTTCGGTTTCCGCTTTAGTTTTTTCAGCTAATGCCTTATCATCAAGAATTGCTTGCAAAACATCAGCAAGTTTCGCTCCCTTGTCATAACTACGAATGTAGACAGTAGGTCCGAGACCAGCTTTAGCTGCCGCTTCTGTAATCTGGATAAGTCCAGCTTCACGTTGTTGCTTCTTAGTAGCTTCTTCTGCAACCAATCCGACGATCATCTTAGAGGTAGCTTGATTGATTCGCACATTGTCGGCCATAAAACACTTCTTCTTGCTGAAATCGTCAAAGTAAATAGCAAATAATTTGATGTCAAGTTCTGTACCACTTTCTGCGATTGCAGATTCAAAAGCTTCTCTGACCGTTTCCTTTCGGGCTTCTGTTTCTCTCTCCTCAAACTCCCTGATTTGATTTTTAATGTCTGTCTGCAAAGTTTTGATAGGGTCTAATATGCTTTCAACCCACGCCTTTGCTTCGTCAAGAGGTTTAGAGTATTCTGAAAGCTGGTTTTTAAGTTCTTGTTCAATTTGACGCTGTACTCGTCCCAACTCGTCTTTGACTTTAATGTCATCTGATAAAGTTTCTTCTGTAACAATATAGCCAGCGTATTTCTTTTTGTAAGACTCTAAAGCTTGCTCCAGAACTTCTTTACCTTGGATTTCGATTTCAGCGGCTTTTAGAGTAAAACCAATCTCTAAATCTGTTACTGGAACAAGTTCTAAGCTATCTGTCACATCTTTTAATTCTTCAACCATTTTAGAAATCCTCCCCTTCTAGCATGTCTATTTGACCATTTTCTGGCTCCTTATCAATTACTTCGCCCGTTTCTTTATCAAAATCTGGAACTTCATCTGCTGGGTAGCTTGTATCTGTGGTCGTCAATTCCTGGTTGATAACCTCTTTTTTTGATTTTTCAGTCACTTCTTCAGAAGCTCCAAGGATACTATCTAATGTTTCAGCCTCTTCTCTCACTGGCTCAGCTTCTTTCATTTGACGACCATTGTCATACTCGTCAGCAATTGTGTTATTGATTGCTCCAGCGAACAAGTCGCTGTCATTGCTTGTGTTGATAAACATTTTAGCCGCACGATTGATAACCGTTCTCATAGCCATCTGGTCAGGGAAGTCGATTTGGACATTTTTCGTTTTCGCCTTAGACCATGACTTGTCAATTTGTTTTTTAGTCATGACTTCAAAGAACTCTTCTCCGTCAGTTCGAGTGATGATGCAATAAGCAGCGATTATTGGATTATCTGCGTTCTGCCAATCTGTCTCATGTTTGACTAACTTCTTACGCCCGTTCTCAACTGATACCTCTAGCGTATCCCCTTCGTAGACAACATTAGCAGTAACGTCTTTCACCTCTTGCAAATCTTTAGTAACTTTAATGGTCCCAAAATAAGACATTCTCAATTGGACGTCAGAGCCATATTTGATAAAGTAACATTGCTTTTTAGCCGGGCTTAGTCCTTGGGTTACCATTTCTAATAACGCGTTATAAACGCTGTCTTGAGTGCATTGCTGGAGCAAATTCCCACTGTTGGAGTTTTTTAGAGCATAATATGCTGAACTCAGTGCATTGCTAACGCTATAATTCGGTGCGATTAAGAGTCCTTCGCCCTTCATTGCTTCGATTCGTGTTGCAACATTTGATGTAACTTGCTTCTGTGTTAGTTCGTTTGTCATTTTGTTCTTCTCCTTAAATTGTGTAAAGCTCTTCGCCTGTTTCATCATCACAAATTCCTAGACCGCCTAACGCTCTATAATTTTGTGCAACTTGGTTCCAGTAGCTCATGTTTTGAAAGTATGTTGATTCTGATATTTGCTCGTAACTCATTTTATTCCCATCTTTCTTTTATTAATTAAACATTGTCCCACAGTATCCAGCTTCTTCTAATGCTAATCGGTTCAAATAGTGTGACATATCGCTAATACTCATTTTTCTAACCATTTTCTCGGTTAGATAATCGCCATCAATTTCTTCTCTCATTGCCTCTCTAAGTTCTTGTTTCCATTTTTTGTAATATAATCGTTTTTTCATTTCTTTCTTCCTTTCGTCTTCTTCAAATTCCAATTTTCACGTTTTATACGTCTATTTTCGTTTTGTAATTTCAAAATAATATCCTGTTGGTCATTGATGATTTCTCCGAGTTCTCGGCCAAGATGCATATACTCAGCTCGCCAGTTGTCGATTTCTGCAAGTAGTTCCTCAATCATATTTCATCACCCACATATCGATACTGCCCACATCCAACATAGATGTACTGGCTTGGGTCGAGTTCTTCTCGTGGCTCAGGCGGTTGCATTATATCTCTGTCATAATCAAACATGAGCATACACCTTTCCAAGTTCCAGCAATTCGTTTTTTCTTCATGATTGGCCAAAAGCCACACACGGTTTTCAAGTTCAATTCTAGTCATTTGCGTCTCCTTTGCTCTATCCCAAACGCTTTGTATAGCGTGTTCTTCGTGGTTCTGGTAATGCTAATGGTTCAGGACGCAAGCCTACAGGCGGTTCGTTGTCAAATGTGAAGCCTTTGAACTCACGGCGAATATTCTTGCGAACCTCTTGCCATTTGTCCTCTCTACCACGTTCGAATGCGTGATTGTAGCCTTTGATAAACATAGACGCAAATTCTTGCTCTTTTTGTCTCTCTTCTTCCTTGCGCTCCTCTTGTAGTTTGATATGACAGCAAAGCCCTGCAAATCCAAGCAGCAATGCTCCAACACCCATCAGCTGGTCTAAAATCGGTGGTTCAAACATTTCTTCTCTCTCCTTACCCTCTTAATTTTCGTACTTCTTTCTCTAATTCCAAAATCTCATAAACATCATTGACATCGTACATAATATCTTTCCCTTGCTTACGAAATCTTAATCCTTTGCGTTCTAACTTCTTTACATAGCCATGAGTAAAGCCGAACTTCTTCATCAAGGCTTGTTGATTGATTGGCATGCGATCATTCTCTAACTGCTCCTTGACTTGCTTTTCAGCAAAGGCCAGTAATTGGTTTGTGAACAATTCAGCACTTTCGCCATCCAATCGTAATTGTAGGGTTATACCTTCCATTTTTTTACATCCTCTCAACTATGCGGGCAAGCATTTTTGTGATATAATGGTCTAAATTGTTTTAGTAAGCGCCTGACTCCTGTTAGGTGCTTTTTTATTCTACTCAATCTTCTTATCCTTCCCTCTTTTTCTGCTATAATGTAAGCAGAAAGGAGGTAATATTATGACTGAAATTCACGCATGTCTTTGCGGAAATTGGGTGAACCTATCAGCCGACGACGATTGTGTAATGGGACCAAATATGGCTAGTCCTTACATTTGGTGGGAAGAAAATGCAGAACTCTACTCACCAATTTCTAAACCTGAAGCAAACTCGATGTACCATCAGGATTATATCTACATTCACTATCGTGGTGCTGACTATCGTATCCATCCAATCTTTATTCAAATCGTTTCTAGATAACTCTTTCTAGTCTTTTAGAAATGATTTCTACATCTGAGTCGTCCAGTTTCAACTGGTCGGCTTTTTCATTTAAACGAGCTTCAACAACTTGGTTAATTTCAATCCATTCTCGTTTTGTAAATTGACTTCTGAATTTTAAAAATTCGTTTAGTTTTTCTTTCATCCTGCTCCTTTCTGTCTCTAATCTCCATTTCTGCTATAATATAGTCAGAAAGGAGGTAATGTTATGAAATCCTTTAAAGAATTTCGAGAATCTTTAACAGCTGAAGATATGCAAGATATTGCTGCTAAAGCTAATGAAGCTACTAAACAGATTGACCATACAGACGGATTGCAACTTGGGATGGTCAGTAGTTTAACTTCTGCAATAACTACTATTGAGTTACTTGAGAAGTATCATGAATGGCTTCATAGCTAAGACGCTTGAATTTTTCTAAGTCTATCTGAAAATTGATAGGCTTTTTTATTTCCCCACTATACGGATATCGTCTTGGTCTCATTTCTTTCTCCTTTGTATTTATTTTTCTACCCTCTCTTTTATTTATTTAGATAAGTAGGACTTGTTGTCTTTTAATATTTATTGTTATTTAATACTTGTTGTTAGTTAATATTTATTAGTGCCTTATTTTACAACGTTGTAAAATGCAATGTTGCAAAATACAATGTTGTAAAACGCAACTTTGTATTAAGTAATTGTGGATAACTCAGACTTCTTCATAGCTATCGCTTCATCAAGGCGTTGCAACATAATTTCAAATTGAAAATCAGTTATTTTTGTATCTGAGAAGAATCTGAAAGTCTGAACTCCTCTCCCTCTGCCGAGGCTTTTTTTGACAGTCCGTAAATATCCAGCTTTTTCAATCTTTTTGAAATGCCTTAAAACCATTTCGCGGCTAATATTCAACCGTCTAGCTATTTCCTCTGGATAGACAAGCCAATTCTCTTTATTACTGAGAACAACCATCAATATCCCAATTGTTGCCGGCTCAAGCTTTGGATCTCTCAGAAAATCATTTTTGACTGCAGTGTAATCATCCGTCGCATTTCTGAAAGATTAATTGAAGATTCAAGTTTTTAAAATCTGTCATAAGTTCTCCTTTCTTTTTAATCTCAAATTGAGATATTTTATTTTAAAAAAATAATTCACTCTCTGATTTGTGAAAATAATTAGAAATAATAGATATCTCATAATCATGAAATGGAGCTTTGCCATTTTCTTTTAATTCATATTGTCTGCGATTTTTCAAACCAATTAAATCTGCCATAAAAACTGTCGTAAGTTCATGTTTTTTTCTCTCTTTTCTAAGCTTTATTTTCGGCTTCAATTCTTGCTTTTTTAACTTTTGCTTTTTTGTAAGTTCCTGCACGCCCTCACCCCCTTATCTTAATTCGTCTAAGCTGACTTCCAGTGCATCAGCGATTTTGCACATATTCTTAAAAGAAATACGCTCGGTTTTGATATTTCTGATTGTATTTGGACTGATACCAGCTTTTTCAGCTAATGCCTTCTGTGTCATCCCTTTTTCAATCAATAAATGCTTAAACTTCTTCCACACACATTGCTCCTTTCCCAATATATTGTGTTTTAAACATATAAAAACACTACATATTGTTATTTAATTTAGATTGTGCTATAATCATTCTTGACTAAGACCTCTCCCCGTTTTAGTCAAAATTCCAATAGAAAGGAGAAGATAGTATGGCAAATACTCCAATAAAACCTGGAACAGATAATCAACCTGCAGGAACTTATATCGAAAAAGGTCCTCGTGGCGGTAATGTACCTGGTGGCCGTGTCGTTCATATCGATAAAGGTGACAGATTACCACCAACTCAAAAACCAGGTAATGGTTGGGTTAAACAATAATCTGATCACTCTACGCATCTAAACGGATGCGTTTTTTTGATAAACAAAAACTTTTTCCTAAAATATCAATTTGAAGCCATGCTTCAGCATAATATCGCCCTTTTTCTTCATACTTTGTAATATAATGGTGAATCATTTTATTTCCCCTCCTAACTCGTATAAATTCCGCCATTTCTGGCAAAGGTTCGTAGTTCGTTCATATTTTCTACTCCTCTTGGGAAGAATTTTTTGGAAGTCTGCTTGTAATTGATTTAGCAAATTCTTCTACACTTGATTTTTCAAAATCCATATATTTTTTGTATAGTTCATTTACTTTATAAATGTGGTAATGCATCATAGTAGATGTCACAATCAAAGATGTTAAAATTGAAATTATCAATGATTCCATGATATCTCCTTCCTACTCCTTATCTTTTTTATAACATCGGTACTTCACTATCTGACGGATAGTAAAAGACACAATCACAAATCCTGCTAGGATTATCAATCCAACATTTTCATCCATTGCTTTTCACGGCAAATGATGGTACACTATCAAGTAGAGGTTGGAGCTTCTGCCCCTTTCTCTACTTTTTGTTTTGAAGCTTACGTTTGTGTTCTAAGATTTGTTTGTGCCACAAACGTGCTTCTCTGATTAAGCCTAGTACCAAGATGACGGTTGCAGTGTCCTTGGTTGCTAGGCTTTTTATGATGTGTTCCATCATTTGCCTTACCTCCTTTTTTTATTTTGCTCTTGGAGCAATAGCTAGGAGAGGAATCGCACCTCTCTACGCTACCCTAGCTTGTTTGGCTTCTTCAACCTTTTCAAGAACTAAGATTGTAAGAGCCATTTCTTGAAAATCTTTATCATCAAATCCGATAACATCGCCGTAAACTCTAATTGTTGTCAATAGTGTGTTATACAATTCGTACATATCATCTGACGATAGTTTTTCACGATCTAGGATTTCTCCTAATTTAAGTGAGCGTTCTCTGCGGTTCTTAACTTGTAAGATTTCTTTTGCTAGTGCGATTTGTTCTTGTGTTGTAAGTCCTTTATTCATTGTGTTTCCCTCCGCTTTGTTTTTGTTATTTCCTTAAGCTTGATTTAATTATATCTCATCTTGAGATATTTGTCAATAATTTTTTATCACTTTTTGAGATTTTTTTATTTATTTTTTTGTCACGTTAGTATATAATAAGAAATGAAAGGAGTTGTTTAATATGAATATACTAGGTAGCTCAATTAAAGAAGTAAGAAAATCCAAGAAATTAACTCAAAAAAAACTTGCCGAGCTGACAGGTTTTAAGCAAAATACAATTTCTAACCATGAAAACGGAAATAGACAGTTAGATGAAAAGGATATTAGAATATACGCTCAGGCTTTAGAAGTTTCTCCTCAATATCTATTTGACCTAGCCAAACCTTCATCTATTGAAACCACTCCTACCACTTCCCCCATCCAATCCATCTACGACAAACTAGAACCACCTGGACAAAGAAAAGTTATCACATACGCTGAAAAATTACGTGACGAACAAGAGAAACGAAGAAAAGCGAAGATAAACGAAGTATCGGAGAAAGTTATCGACTTGTACCAAGTTGAGGTTGTATCTGAGACGGCTGCAGCTAGCGGATTCAACTATGGATTCGGTTACGACGATACAGACAGAGAGACTATAGAGGTTGACGAGCAACCACCACGCCACGATATTGCGACCAGGGTAAGCGGAGACTCCATGCAACCTGACTACCAAGACGGAGATATTCTCTATTTAGTAGACAAAGGACTGACTACCTACAACGGAAACCTAGCAGTTATCGCATACGGAGACCGTTCTTACTTCAAGAAGATATATACCGAAAACGGACGCTTACGCCTAGTGTCACTCAATGACAAGTATGAAGATATCATCCTTGACTTCCCACCAGCCGAAGACACACACATCAAAATCTATGCAGTTGTCGGGGTGTATAGAGGGGAATAAAACCAACTGTTTCCATTTTGGAAACAATTACTTGACAAAAAATAAAAAAAGAAGTACACTAATAATGTCAAAAGCCTTGTTCGTCAAGGATACGATATTTACTTATAAAGCCTTGTTCGTCAAGGACAAAACGGTCTGGTGTACTTCTAAGAGGTACACCTTATTTTATTATCTGGAGCATTATATGAAATTTCAACAAGGCGAAGTTTATCTAATCAACTTCCCACAAAAAGGTGGGAATGAATTTTACGGAAAACACTACGCTATCATCTTAACAACTCCTGACAAAGCCGATGGAACACTACTAGTAGCACCTTTAACTGGTAAAAAATCAGGAAAGAAATATCGTGGTGGTATCACGATTGAAAATAGTAAATATCAAAACACTCCGTCCAAGCCCAAAGCCTATGCTTATGTCCGAAAAATCCAAGAAATAGACAAACGGAAAATCGTCTATAAAACAAAGAAAAAGACTGATAGTGATGGACAAGTAATGCTAGATGCAGCAGGAAAAGAGTTATATGATAAAGTTTACAGACCAGCTTACAAGCTAGATACAAACGACCATAAAAAACTATTAGACAAGATAAAAGAAGTTCTTGGGTTAGATTTATACTAATTTCCAACGAACAATAGTAAAAATCAACTGTTTCCATTTTGGAAATAGTTGCGTAAAACGGAAATAAATATGTGCAACAACTGATCCACACTAAAAGCTGATAGAGAGGTTTCATTATGAAACAAGAACGCAAGGTTTTAGGTATTTTAGCTATTATTTTTGGAGCGCTGGCTCTACTTGGCTCATGGATGCCTATCATCAATAATTTTTCATTCATTTTGGCTATTTTAGCTCTTATCTTCGGTTTAATTGGTTTTGCAGTAAATCGAAAAAGACCAAAAACACTAGCTATTATTGGGACGGTTCTAGCAGTCGTGTCTATTGCTATTGTATTAGTAACTCAAGCAATGTACGCTAAATCATTGAAAGAACTAGGTAAAAACGTTGAAGAGACTGTTAGCTCTGTAAGTTCTTCTATCGAATCATCTCAAAAAGAGGAAGATGCTAAATTTAACTGGACAAAAGAACAGTTTGATGCGCTTCAAGTTGGCGATATTATCAACTATGGAGCTGGTGGAACTAACTACGATGACGTTGCTAGCGTTCACGGAGAACCTAACAATGTAACAACTAGTTCAGTAAATGACCACGACAGCAAGACAGTATCATATACTTCTACTGGTAGCAAATACAAGAGCGTTATTCTTTCGTTTTCAAAACAAGACGACGGTTCTTTCTTGTTGACTTCTAAAGTCAGCTCAGGTCTAGAGTAAAAAAGACAACAAAAAATCCCCACACTCGCAAAGTTTGGCGACTCTGAGTGTGAGGATTAAACTTTCCATCAAGCAAGCAATGGAAAGGATGATAAAAAAATACAACTATAGTTTATCATAAGTTCTACACCTTTTCAACTATGCGGGCAAGCAATCGAAAAGAAAGGACTTTTTTATGATAAAAAAATATATTACAAAAAAAGGAGAGACTAGATATCTCTTTCAAACATACCTGGGCATAGACCCTGCTACTGGAAAAGAAAAGCGTACAACACGCCGTGGGTTTAAAACCATTAAAGAAGCTAAAGCAGCCGAACGTGACCTTCTCTTAGATGTTGAAGAAAATGGTTTTTCAAACAATGAAGATTTCCAGAACCCTACTTTTGCTGAAGTCGCTGAGTTATGGCTTGATAGCTATAAGAGCACTGTAAAACCAACAACTTATCAGAATACTAAGAAGAAACTTGATGTTATGATTGACTCATATTTTACAGATATGAAGATTCAGCAGATCAGTGTAGCTTATTGTCAGAAGGTTGCTATCAAATTAAGTAATCGCTATATCCTATATGCCAATTACTACTCTGTAATCAGCCGTATTTTCAAGTATGCCACTTCTATTGACATCATTAAGTCAAATCCTTTAGACAAGATTATCAAGCCTAAAAATAGGCCATTAAAGGGCAAAGAAAACTACTATACAAAACAGGAACTAACCGAGTTTCTTAAAGTTTACAAAGCAAATTGTAAACCAGTAGACTACACTTTTTTCCACTTACTCGCTTTTTCTGGATTGAGAACTGGAGAAGCAATTGGCCTCATGTGGTCAGATGTTGACTTTGAAAATAAGTTGTTAAGCATTTCTCGCACGGCTGTCGTGATTGGTAAAAAACAAACTGTTCAGGATCCTAAAACCAAAAGGAGTAAGAGGGTTATCACCTTAGATGATGAAACTCTGAATGTATTAAAACTCTGGAAACGACAGCAAATAAAAGAATATTTCCAGGCTGGTGTGCCTTATAAACATGATTCGAATTATATTTTTACGAACAATGGCGGGGGATGGCTTTTAGCTGCAACTATGAAAGTGAAACTTTTAAGATTCTTTCGTAAACACAATAATCTTAAAAAAATTTCGCCTCACGGGTTTAGACATACGCACGCTTCTCTCCTATTTGAAGCTGGTATTACAGCCAAAATTATTTCGGACAGATTAGGTCATAATAATGTTCAAACTACCCTTGATATGTATACCCACATCAACGATAATCAACGTGTTGAAGTCGTTAATCAGCTCATGGATTTCATCCGCTCCAGCTAAAAGTAGTGTCGTATTCAATTTCGTATTCACTTTTACTTAACACGCTAGAAACCCACTGATTTCAAACGATTAGCAAGCTATGTACTATTTATGGTATAATGAGAGAATGAAATACCCAAAAATTGATTTAAAAACCGTTCGTCTGCAGGCTAGACAATTTCAATCTGAAAATCCCCGCCTCTTTCTCGTCTATCTCTTACCTAGTATACTGGTCATCTTGTCTGGCTTCCTCAATCCCTTAGAGCGCATCAACGAGAGTGTTTTAGAACAACCCTTTGTAAGCGTGTTTGGCCATGTATTCCAAGCCTACCTTTTTCCACTATTAGTCTCCTTTATCGGAGCTATTCTTCTAACCAGTTCAGTCTATACAACCCTAAAACTCATCAAGAATCCAGATACAGAACTATCCGTCAAAAATAGTCTTACTCTCTTTAACGAAGTACACTTTTCACAAACCTTTTTGACTCTACTTCTCAAACGTTTCTATCTCTTCTTATGGAGCATTCCTAGTTTGCTTGGGATTTACCTCCTTTTTTACAGTAGCTTTCTAGCAAAGAAATTCGTTGCAATCCATCCTGAATTTCCCAATCTGGATCTCTCGTCAGTTGAAACGGAGCGTTTCCTCATGACCTTTGGTCTCTATTTTCTAGCAAGTATCCTCTTGATGATTGTCGGAAATAGTCTCTATATTCCACAATACTATGCCTATTCGCAGGTAGAATTTCTCCTCTGTGACACCCTAGACTTAGGACAAGCCAAACCAGGACAAATCCTTAAAACCAGCCGTTTCTTAATGAAAGGTTACAAAATTCAGCGCTTTATTCTAGACCTACAACTCCTTCCTTGGTATTTCCTCAATTGGATTACCTTTGGAATTGCTAGTTTTTCACTCCTACCCTACATTCAAATCAATAAAATAATTTTCTACCGAGCAGTACTGGCTCGAAAACGTCCAAAAGCTTGAAGGTTGTTCCCTCAAGCTTTTTTCTATCAATGAGTTTCTCCGCCTACCAACTTGAGGTCCTGATCTCCATGTTCGATAATGGCGCCGATTGCCGCTTCTATCCCTCGCCTAATATCCACTAAACTCATAGCTGGGGTAGTCGGTCGATTCACCACCTGTTCCATCATATAAGGAATATGCATAAAACCTGCCTTAACATGTGGAAATTTCTTTTCTACCAAATAGAGGGCCTGATACATCAAATGATTGCAGACAAAAGTCCCTGCCGTATTGGAAACAGAGGCCGGCAATCCCTCTTTTTTTATAGCTTGAACCATCGCTTTAATCGGCAAATTACTAAAGTAGGCCGAAGCACCATCCGGGCGAATAGGAAGGTCAATCGGTTGGTTACCATCATTATCAGGAATGCGTGCATCGTCTTGGTTAATGGCCACTCGTTCAGGCGTCAAGCTAGATCTTCCACCAGCTTGGCCGATACAAAGGACAAAGTCAGGTTGATAACGACTCATCTCTTCTTCCAATACTTGGGCCGATTTGTGAAAGACTGTTGGTACTTCTAGCCAGCTGACCTCAGCGCCATGGATTTCAGAGGGCAAACCTTTAATGGCCTCCAAAGCTGGATTGACCTTTTCCCCTCCAAAGGGCTCAAAACCTGTCACTAATACTTTCATCTCTAACTCCTCAAAACTAATTCAGTGAGACTTTTTTCTTAAAAACAAGTATAACATATTTCTCTTATTCTGGAGTGAAAAGGATTAGCGAGATTAGAATCGACCTTCAAATTTATTTAAAGAGGAAAATACTAATCAAGGCTAGAATAGCTGGTCCACCTTGCTTCAAAATAATTTTCTTATCTGCTGTGAGAGAGCCATAAGCCGCAGCTCCAATCACAAATAAAACAAAAATAGTCACAATTTCTAAATTCTGTGAGAAATAAATCCCATACAAGAGAAAGACTCCTAGCAGAGCATTATATATCCCTTGATTTTTAAACAATGAACTTACTGACGGACGAGCCAGTTCTTCCTTGTCCATGTTAAAGACACGGCTAGTCGCTTCTGATTGCGTTGCAATACTTTCCAAATAAAAAATGTAAAAATGTTCGAAAGCAACGATTGTTGCTAAAATGATTGTCATAATTGACATATTTTTCTCCTTAGATCTCTATATTCTCAATACCCAAAACCAATTTATTTAATAAACGGCTGAGTTCTGTTCTTTCAGACTCTGTTAAGATACTTTCCATCTCTTGCTTAACCTTGATATGCTGCAGAGGTGGATTCATCACTAACTGCTCCTTGGCATACTTCGTAGCCTCTACCAACACTTCTCGCTGATTTTCAGGATTACGATGACGCTCCACCAAACCTTCCTTTTCCAAAATCTTGAAATGTCGGGTCAAAGCAGCCTGATCAATCTTCAAACGCTCCTGAACTCCCATTTGATTACAAGGAGAATTCTCCAGCAAAAACAGTAAAATCTGATACCGTGTCAAACTAATCCCAAGCCTTTTTTCAAACAATTGCGTACTCGCTTGCTCAGACAAGCGGAGTTGATACAGTAAATCTTGAATCTCTATCATTTCTTCCTCTTTTTCATTGATTTATCAATAGTTGACCAATCAATTATAGTGCAAAGTAAAATAAATTGCAATAATTATGCTTCAAACATTGCAAAAATTTTCCATTCAAATTGATAAAAAAACGAACGAGACTCGCTTCCTATAACGAAAGCTAGATCTCATTCGTCAAAATGATATTACCAATCCTGGTTTATCCATTCATTGAAACGTGAACGTGGTCATAGTGATTTTCTGTCACGCTACCACGGTCTGGTATTGGGTTCCAAATATTAGCTGGTCCATATTTACTATCGAATGGAGCATAGAAACGTTGTTTCCAGATAATGTAACTAATTCCACGGCTGGCCATGTTTTGAATAGCGTATTCCGCAATCTTATCCCCTAGTTCTGAGCTTTCTGGTACCATGAAGTCGATAGCCAAACCTTTTCCGTGATCTCCACTGTCTCCTGGACGGTAACCACTAAAGGATGTGATGCCAAACAAGTTAGCAATTTCTTCTTTAAAGGCAGCTGTTTGTGGTTGAAGGCCTGCATTTTCAGATTTCACTACTGCAAGTCCAGCATAATCAGGCGCAGCTGGAGCTGCGTAAGTTGTTGAAACTGTTTTCTTCTCTTCTAGTTGATAAGTAGAAACTGTTGGTGTAGCTTCTTTTTCTTCTTCTGCACTTGTTGCAGTTGTTTCGATTGCTGTTTCTTCTACTGGCGTTGTAGTTGCTTCCACTGCTGATTCAGCTTGAGGGCTTGCTTGTGTTTCCTGCTTCTCAGCTAGAGTCATTGCCTGAGGAGATGCTTCTTCAACTGCACTACTTGTTTCGGCTGTTTGTTCCGCTGGGACAGAAGTTCCTGTAGAAGGCGCGACTTCTTCTGCAGCAGTCACTGTCTCTGTAACTTCTGAACTTGTTGCTACTTCTTTTGTACTTGTAGTTTCTACCGCTTTTGGAGCTTCTGCAATCGGTTGAGAGAGGTCTGCAACCTGAACAGTTTGATCATCAACCGTCACTTGATTGGTTGTCAAATCTGCTGTCGCAGTTGTCACTTCTTCACTAGAGTCTGCTTGAGGAGTTTGGATTTCAACTTCCGTTACCTCTTCTGCTTCATTGACGGTCGTTGTCAAAACAGTTTCAGGAAAAATCAGGTCCATATTAGTGATTTTATTCAAATTCGCAAGAACTGTGACATCTACACCCAAGGCTTCTGCAATTGTGCTCAAGGTATCACCATACTGAACGGTATAACTTGTTTTGTTATCCGTTTTAGTCAAATCGTTTTGGATTTGCTCAACACTACGTGCAGTCCAAAGAACTTCTTCTGCTTGGGTTGCCAATACTGGGGCAAATGACAAGGCTACTGTTGAGGCTAATAATATTCTTTTCTTCATTCTTTCAAATTCCTTTCAAATGAGTACCTGTCTATCATAACACAAAAAATGTAGAAAAAAAGCCCTCTCGGGCCTATTTAACAGAACTGTCTATTCCTTGTAACAAACTCGGTTACTTGAAATAGTTTGTTAGATCTCTGTCACAAAACTGACACAATCTTTTTATCGCTCAGCCTTAAAAAAACGGGGAATATCTGCTAACGCTTGAATCCTGTGATTTCCTTCATAAGTCGACTCTAAAAAGTTGATACTTTGAATCCCACTATTCTGGGCAAATTCCACATCCAGAGTCCGATCCCCTATATAGTAGGTCTCCTCAGAATCCAACTGATACTTGTCTAACAGATAGGTAGCCGCTTCTGAACTAGGTTTACGCGCAAAGCCACTCTGACTGGTTAAAGTCTCTGTAAAATAAGATTCCAAACCCAAGTCTCTGAGAATGGTACGAGCATTGTCTCCCTTATGAGTGTAAACAAACTGCTGAATTCTTGATTCGTCCGCCCAATTCAACACCTCACGCGCACCTGGCATCAAAACTACCTGAGCATTCTTCTCAGCCAGACTCTGTGCACGCACCTGATTTAGCATTTCCACATCCAGCTTTCTCTCTTCCGCCACCTGCACAAGCAAATCCTGCACAGAATACTTGAGTATAAACTCTCTCACCTGCTCCTTATCATAAGGAATAGAAAACTGAGTAAAAGTTTCCTCAATCCCTGACAAAATCGCTTCGTAAGAGTCCAATAAAGTCCCGTCTAAATCCCAAATAAAAGCTGTTTTTTGCATTTCCTATCCTTTCAAGCTCATATAATGCTGGTAACGGTAACGTAGAAATAACCAACGAAAACCATTATCCAAAAGGGTTCCGGCCCAAATACCGGGCAAGCCCCAACCAAGCACAATCCCCATCAGATATCCTGTTCCAATGCGAATACACCACATTCCTATACTTGTCGCATAAAAGGGAAGCCGGGCATTGCCCAAACCCTGCCAGACTGCTGTATAGATAACTGTTCCTATCGTCATAGGAGTACCAAGTAGTGAAAAAAGTGTCACTAGCACACTAGCCTCCACCGCTAGAGAATCATTCGTATAGAGATGAGTCAGTGGTATGCCCAAGGCATAGACACTAAGCGTCAAGGGCAACATGAGAAGCAGAGAAAGCCAAAAAGTTTGCTTGCTCAAACTAGCTACTCTTTTCCAATTATCCTCTCCAACTGCTCGGGCCACCAGCATGACCGTTGCCGTAGCGACACCAAAGGCAGGCATATAGTTAAACTGGGTCAAGACTTCTCCGATTGCATTTCCAGCCACTGCCTCCGTTCCAAAAGAGACGACCAAGGCAATAATAACGACATCACCAGCTCGCATCATAAGCCGCTCTCCAGCTGCTGGCAAAGCTAAGGTCAATAGTTCCTTATCTAAGGCAAAAGTCGGTTTCTCAAAAGGCAACTTTAATTGCGACCATAAAATCACAAGACCAACCAAACGAGACAGAATAGTCCCCCAAGCAACACCAGCTATCCCCATGTCCAGAATAAAAATAGCTAGACTGGAAAAAAGAATATTCAAGGCATTGGATAAAAGACTCACATAGAGAGGCAAACGTGGATTATGCGTTGCACGAATCAAGGAACCAAGACTGGTCATCAAGCCCAAAAGAACAATCGATCCGCCTACCAAAGATAGATACAGTCCTCCACTCTCAGCTACATCTCTCTCCGTCCCCAAAAGTCCAATCATCTCTTGCCCAGCGAAGATGGACAAAGCTCCTAAAAGGAAACTTAATAATAATGTAATCTTCAACGCTTCAGTCACATGATAGGCTAACTTAGACTGATCCTTCTGCCCTAAACTTTTTGAAATAACACTGGAAATAGCAGCTCCCAGAGCAATAAAAATCGCCTGATAAATCGTGATAATATTACTTGCTACTGATACGCCTGAAATGGCTATCAATCCTAAATGAGCAACCAAATAACTGTCCACCATCCCCATGAGCATCTGCAAAAAGTTTTCGCCCATAGCTGGCAAGGCAATATTAAGAATGTCTTTATTTTTCTTAAACAATCCTTCCTCCTGATGAAAAGAAACTCAGTTGGTTTCCCAACCGAGTTTACTCCCTCTGTCTTAAAGTCCTAGATAAGCCTCAACCGCTGCTTGCATGTCAGCAGCTGCTACTGTTGTCTTGTGACGAACAGGAGCTGTCTCAAGCCCATCAACTGCAGGTGGCACAGCCACTCCTGAGATTTCATGTAATTGAGCCAAGGCTTCAAAGTCTGTCAAGCCTGATTCCCCTGTTACCGCTTCTACAGCAACTACTGGGAACTTGTATGGACTAGCTGTTGAAGCAATCACTGTCTTAGTCGCATCACCAGTAGCAGCTTGGTATTTTTTATAAACTGCTGAGGCAACCGCCGTATGTGGATCCTCGATATAAGAATCTGACTCATAAACACGCTTGATTTCTGCTGCCGTTTCTTCCTCAGTCGCATATTCAGCTGCAAAGAGGTCCAAAATCTCTGCATCAAAGTCTGTCAACTCATATTGTCCTTGCCTGTTCAAGGCATTCATAAGTTCAGCTGTCTTTTCAGCATTATTTCCCAAAAGATGGAAAATCAAACGCTCCAAGTTTGAAGATACCAAAATATCCATAGATGGACTAGTTGTTACCTTAAACTCACGTTTCTTGTCATAAACACGTGTCTTGAAGAAGTCTGTCAAAACATTGTTATCATTTGAAGCACAGATCAATTTACCAACTGGTAGGCCAATTTGCTTAGCATAAAAGGCAGCCAAGATATTTCCAAAGTTTCCAGTCGGCACTGTGAAGTTGACCTTATCGCCAGCCACAATCTCACCAGTCTTAACCAACTGAGCGTAAGCATAAACATAGTAGACAATTTGTGGCACCAAACGACCAATATTCATAGAGTTAGCAGATGAAAATTGTAACTTGTTTGCCGCCAATTTTTCACGAAGAGCCACATCGTTAAACATGTGCTTCACATTTGTTTGGGCATCATCAAAGTTACCATCAATGGCGATAACATGAGTATTGTCGCCAGTCTGAGTAGTCATTTGCAACTCTTGTACCTTGCTGACACCATCCTTTGGATAAAAGACGATAATCTCAGTACCAGGCACATCCGCAAATCCTGCCATAGCAGCTTTCCCTGTATCACCAGATGTCGCTGTCAAGATGACAATCTTATTTTCCAAACCATGTTTCTTAGCAGCTGTTATCATAAAGTATGGCAAGATAGACAAGGCCATATCTTTAAAAGCAATCGTTGAACCATGGAAAAGTTCCAGGTTGTATTGACCGTCTAATTTCACTAATGGCGCGATAGCTGAAGTATCAAATTTGCTATCATAGGCATTGTTGATACAGTAGTCCAACTCCTCGGCTGTAAAGTCATCTAAAAATGCTGACAAAACTAACTTAGCCACTTCTTGGTAAGAAGCATCTTTCAATTTGTCAAAGTCCAAATCTACCTTTGGGTAAGTAAGCGGGGTAAACAAACCACCATCCGTTGCCAAACCTTGCAAAATTGCTTGACTAGCAGTTACTGTATTGTTGGCATCACGCGTTGATTGATAAACTAATGTCATTACTCTCTATCCTTTATCTATAGTCTCATCCATTATATCATGATTTTTCAGAAAATTCTCCTTTTATAATAGAAATTATAGTCCCAATTCTTCTTTCAAAGGCTGTAAATAGGTCATTTCTTGCTTATTTCTCATCTTCAATCCTTCCTCAGCTAACAGAAGTAAGTTTTTTGAAAACTCTATAATCGCAGTTTCTTCCTGATCTGTAAGCTTTTTCTTAGAAAATTGTCGTCTTAAAGACTTATAATTTCTCCCAAATGCTTCAAAGAAAGGTGCTGTTTCTAAGTAATCTTCTAACTTATCTAAATTAACCAACAATCCTAAGTGAAAAGCTGCTGAAGCGAAGGTTCTATCTAGAGATTGAGTACACACACTACGAAACTCAACTGTTCCGCGAGTCGTTAAGTCTTGGTACTGATAACTACGATGAGTTTCAAAATCTTTCTCTTGAGGGGAAATAAGAATATCATCCCCATTAAGAGAAAATGCTTGGATTTCAGGTGTAGCCAAATAGTCCCTAGCCTGAATCGGATAAAAATAATAGGTTTGTCCATCACGTCCCGCAGTAAAAATTGCAGAATGATCTAGATAATCAAAAAAATCATCCTCATCTTTAAAGAGGCTAGCATTGACACCAACATTCTCTGGATAGATACCATGCATCGATTCTTCCCAGAAAATATCTCTTGAGATTTTTGTATCCCAATCCGCACCTGTAAACTCAGAGTTTGCAAATAAATAAGCCTTAGCCCCTTCAATTTGGGTAAAAGCATTAATCACTCGTAAGTAGTTAGACTTTGAAACATCCAACTGAACCTGACTCCCACAAATAAACGCTCCGTATTCAGGGAAATGATGTAAATCTGATTTAGTAACATTTCTACTCAAATTCAAATAATCCATCAACATCTGATAGCGTGGATAAGCCACTGGACAATTCTCATTTTTATCCCAGTCAGGATGAATACCGCAGCCAACGATAGCATGATTGGATTCGCCTAATTTTCTCTGAATTACATCCATATAATTATTAAAACGATTTTCGACCTCCTGAATTGTTTCGGCCTTACCAAATGCAAACTCAATCGTTGTATAGGAAACTTCAAATAAAATAGCATCCTGACTTATCTGATCCACTAACTGGATAGGACATCCAAAATAATCTACCTTTTCTACAGTGAAATCCAAAGTGGAAACTAAGTATCTGAATAAGTTCTTAATAACTTCAACATTTGTAGCATCCCCTTCTAAATTTGCAACAGGATATTCCAGCTCAACTCCAATAAACAATTTAGGATTTTCTTTAA
>NZ_JPFZ01000006.1 GCF_000722775.1 Streptococcus mitis subsp. hohhotensis | reverse complement strand
TTCTACTTGCATGTATTAGGCACGCCGCCAGCGTTCGTCCTGAGCCAGGATCAAACTCTCATTAAAAGTTTGAGTTCTCACTCATTTCTGTCACTGACAGATTTATTGTTTTTTTCATTGTTCAGTACTACAACCTTAGTTGTAGTGCCCTGCACATTGGTTCGTCTTGTTCAGTTTTCAAAGGTCTTTGTCACTCACTTCTCTCAAGCGACAACTATATTAGTATATCACAGTCGCTTTTGCTTGTCAACACTTTTTTGAAACTTTTTTAAAACTTTTTTCATCAAGTGTTTCAACTGCAACATACCATAGTCCGTACGGGATTCGAACCCGTGTTACCGCCGTGAAAAGGCGGTGTCTTAACCCCTTGACCAACGGACCAGAGTTGTTATTTTCAACTCTTACTATTATACCGACTTTTTATTTTTTGTCAACTACTTTTTTAAACTTTTTTACAAATCTTTCAATTCTTTTCAAGTACAGTTTTTCAAATTATAGTAAAAAGAGCCAGAATTGTACTGACTCTTCTATTGTTCATTAAACTTAGAAGCACGTTCTTCTCCCCACCAATAGGGGATTAGTTCTGCGACTTTCACCGTCTTTCTTGTATCGTAGTCCATCATGAATTCTGCATCTTTATTTTCAGCATTAAGCTCTAAAAGGAATTCTCTACAGGCACCGCAAGGCATGGCTGAACTTCCACCATAAGGTGGTTTATCTCGAAAGGCTAAGACTTTTTTAACCTTAGTTCGTCCCGAAAATTGGTACATATTGAAGAGTGCTGCCCGCTCTGCGCAGAGATGGAAAACACCACAAGTTCCCTCCATACAGAATCCTGTAAATATTTGTCCATCTTCTGCTTCTACTGCAGCTACAACATGATTGGCATAAACAAAGTCTGATACTTCATGTGGATCGTATAGCTTCTGTGCTTCTTCGTACATCTTTTCCCAGATGTCCATTGTTGCATCCTTCTTACTTAGAGATTTCCTTTAACATATTTTCGATATGCTGAATTGATTTTTCACGTCCAAGCAAGAAAATTGTATCTGGTAATTCTGGTCCATGCATTTCACCTGAAACAGCGATACGAATAGGCATGAAAAGATTTTTCCCTTTAATACCTGTTTCTTTTTGGACTGCTTTAATTTGTGGGAAGATATTCTCTGTTACAAATTCATCATCTGTCATCGCTTCAAGTTTTGCTTTGAAGGCTTCAAGAACTGTTGGGACTGTTTCACCTGCCATGACTTCGCGCTCTGCTTCGGTCAATTCTGGGAAATCTGAGAAGAAGAGATCTGTCAATGGGATAATTTCATCGACTGATTTCATTTGTGGTTTATAGAGTTCAACTAATTTTTCAGCCTTGTCAGTCAATCGACCTGCTTCTTCTAGGAATGGTTTTGCCATTTCAAAGATAGTTTCTAGGTCTGCATTCTTGATATAATCATTGCTCATCCAGTCGAGTTTTTTCTGGTCAAAGGCTGCCGGAGACTTGCTGAGGCGGTTTTCATCGAAAAGTTTAATGAGTTCTTCACGAGAGAAAATCTCATCTTCGCCACCTGGGTTCCAACCAAGAAGAGCAATAAAGTTAAAGACTGCTTCTGGTAAATAGCCTTTTTTACGGTAGTCTTCGATAAACTGAAGGGTGTTGGTGTCACGTTTAGACAATTTTTTCCCAGTTTCAGAGTTGATAATCAAAGTCATGTGACCAAACTCTGGAGTTTCCCAACCAAGTGCTTCATAGACCATAAGCTGTTTCGGTGTATTAGCAATGTGGTCGTCTCCACGAATTACGTGAGAGATTTGCATATCATGGTCATCGACGACAACAGCAAAGTTGTAAGTTGGGTAACCGTCTTTCTTTTGGATAACCCAGTCACCACCGATATTACCACCTTCAAATTCGATATCACCTTTGACCATATCATGCCACTTGTAGATACCTGACTCATTGACCGACAAGCGAACAGTTGGAATGATCCCTGCTGCTTCACGTTCTGCGATGTAAGCTGCTTTTTCTTCTTCACTCATACCAAGGTATTCGTTGATGTAGCGTGGTGTTTCGCCAGCTGCTTCTTGGCGTTCACGTTCAGCTGCTAACTCTTCTTCTGTAACGTAAGATTTGTAGGCTTTTCCTTCAGCTAATAGTTGGTCAATGTATTTTTGATACAAGTCCAAACGCTCAGACTGGCGGTAATTTTCATGTGTTTCTGGACTTTCATCCCAGTCCATACCTAACCAACGAAGGTTTTCAAGCTGTGAACGTTCACCATCCTCGACATGGCGTTTACGGTCAGTATCTTCGATACGGATAATAAAAGTTCCACCATGATGACGTGCGTAAAGGTAGTTGAACAATGCTGTACGGGCATTTCCGATGTGTAGTAGTCCTGTTGGACTTGGTGCGTAACGTACGCGGATATCTTTTGACATAGTTTCTCCTATAAAGTCTCTAGGCGTCTGCCTTTTTGCTCTCTATATTATATCACAAGTCTTGGCTGAGTCCAATTTCTATGGATAAAGAGAGTAAAAAGAGTGGACAAACCACTCTTTTCTTCTATTATAGACGTGCGTTAAGTTCTTTGCTCAATTCTTCAAATCCTGGTTTTCCAAGAAGGGCAAACATGTTACGTTTGTAAGCTTCAACACCTGGTTGGTCAAATGGGTTGATAGCATTCAAGTAACCTGAAAGGGCAATTGCCAGTTCGAAGAAGTAGATAGTGTAACCAAGAGTGAAAGCGTCTTGCTCTGGAAGAGTCACGTACATGTTTGGTACATCACCATCTGTGTGGGCAAGAAGAACACCGTCAGTTGCTTTTTTGTTTACAAAGTCAACGTCTTTTCCTTGAAGGTAACCAAGTCCGTCAAGGTCTTCTTCCAAGCTAGGGATAATCACGTTTTTACGAGGTTTGTCAACACGAACAACTGTTTCAAACATGATACGAGTTCCTTCTTGGATAAATTGACCAAGTGAGTGCAAGTCAGTTGAGAAGTTGGCTGAAGTTGGGTAGATACCTTTTTGGTCTTTTCCTTCTGATTCACCAGCCAATTGTTTCCACCATTCTGAGAAGTATTGAAGTGATGGCTCGTAGTTTACCAAGATTTCAGTTGCATATCCTTTACGGTAAAGGATATTACGAACTGCTGCGTATTGATAAGCTTCGTTTTCAGAGATTTTATCTGAAGTGTAGTCTTTGCGAGCTGCATTCGCACCTTCCATAAGGGCTTTAATGTCAGCTCCTGATGCTGCAATTGGAAGCAAACCAACTGCTGTCAATACTGAGAAGCGTCCACCGATGTCATCTGGAACCACAAAGGTTTCCCAACCGTTAGCGTCTGCTTCAACCTTAACAGCACCTTTTTGGCGGTCAGTTGTTGCGTAGATACGTTTGTTTGCTTCTTCTTGTCCGTATTTCTTAACCAAGAGTTCTTTGAAGACACGGAAAGCGATAGCTGGTTCAGTTGTTGTACCTGATTTAGAAATCACGTTTACTGAGAAGTCTTTGTCTGCAACATACTCTACCAAGTCAGCAAGGTAAGTAGATGAGATTGAGTTTCCTGCGTAAAGGATTTGTGGAGCCTTGCGTTCTTCTTTTGTTTGCAAGTTAGCAAAGTGGTGGTTCAAGAAGTCGATTGCTGCTTTGGCACCAAGGTAAGATCCACCGATACCGATTACAACCAAGACATCGCTGTCTGATTTGATTTGCTCAGCAGCTTTCAAGATGCGGTCAAATTCTTCGCGGTCGTAGTTTTCAGGAAGGTCCAACCATCCTAAGAAGTCGCTACCAGCACCAGTTCCTTTACGGATCAATTCATCTGCTGCTGTTACTTGTGATTGCATGTATTCCACTTCATGTGGTGCAACAAATTTGTCTAAAACTTTTGAATAATCAAATTTAATATGTGACATGTTATTCCTCCAATATTTCTTCTTTTCTATCATAACGCTTACCTTCGTTTTTTTCAAGTTTTTTTGTCGAATTTCTCCAATTTTTATCAGAATTCAAACGTTTGCGTAAAAATCCCACATTCCAAAAATTTTGAAAAAATAAAATAAAGAACGACCAGATGTCCCAGTCGTTACAGTTCATTCAATAAATACTCAAATAATTCTAAATTGCCATCTTCTTCATTAACCAGAAACTCTGGATGCCACTGTAAACCGATAATGCGGTGCTCGTCGATAGACTCAATCGCTTCAATAGTTTGGTCTCTTGGATCAATAGCAGTTACACGGAAATTAGGTGCCAAATCTTTAATGCTTTGACGATGGACGGAGTTGACCTGACTTTCTTTCCCAAATAGCTTAGCCACCACGCTTCCTTCTACTGTCTCAATAGAGTGAGATGTTCCGAAAGGTAGCCCTTGCCAGTGACCTTCGATTCCTTGATTGAGGGTTCCACCAAAGGCAACATTGACAAGTTGAACACCGCGACAGATTGCCATAATTGGTTTATTCTGACGAAGCGCTTCTTTCAAGAGGGCCAATTCAAACTCATCACGTACTAGATTGTAATCATCGCTCTCGATGGTCTTTTTCTCTCCATAAAACTGAGGGTGGACATTTTGACCGCCTGTCAAAATGAGTTTGTCAATCATTTCCACATAATCGCGTACAACTGACTCATCACCAACAGGAATGACTAAAGGGAGACCACCGACTTGACGAATGCTCTCTGCGAATCTACAAGATACAGATGAATGAATGTTTTTGCCTTCTGCGTCTACGGGACATAGATTTGCAGCAACTCCTACAACCGTTCTAGCCATGATGTCTCTCCTTTCGAATATTAACGATAGTCCTATCATAGCACTCAAAATGACTTTCGTCTAATATGTTTTTTTAAGGCTGTGATAAAAATTTTTTATGGACAAGAAAAAGCTGCCCACATAGGACAACTTCTTTCTTATTCGAAAACAAATTGATTGTGATAGAGTTCTGAATAGAATCCACCTAGCTTCAAGAGTTCATGGTGGTTACCACGTTCAATGACCTCTCCATCTTTAAGGACAATAATCTGGTCTGCATTAAGGATGGTCTTCAAACGATGGGCAATAACAAAACTGGTTCTGCCTGCTACAACTGCCTCCATGGCATGCTGAATCTTGCTTTCTGTCACCGTATCTACGTTTGAAGTGGCTTCATCTAGAATAAGAACTTCTGGATCTGTCATCAGGGTTCGAGCGATAGAAATCAATTGTTTCTGTCCTGTTGAGAAGATGCTCTGATCATCATCTATAAGAGTATCGTATTTATCAGGTAAGCTTTCGATATAGTCGTGAATGTGGGTTGCCTTGGCTGCTACCTCAACCATTTCTTGACTAGCATCTGGCACACCGAAACGGATATTGTCTCGAATCGTTCCACTAAACAAGACCGAATCTTGCAAGACAATCCCCACCTTGCTTCTGAGGCTATCTAAATCATAGTCACGGATGTCTTTGCCGTCAAAATAAATACCACCAGCATCAACATCATAAAAGCGATTGATGAGGTTCATAATAGTCGTTTTCCCTGACCCAGTCGGACCAACAACTGCTGTCATCTGACCTTTAGGGGCAGAAATGCTGACATCTTTCAAAATAGGTTTATCAGGTAAGTATGAAAAATCAATATGACTGATTTCAACACCTTCTTGCAACTTAGTGAAGATTGGAGCCTTTTCAGGTCGGATTTCTTCCTCTGCGTCAAACATTTCCTGAATCCGTTCAGCACCTGTAAAGGCTAGCTGAAGGCTTCCCCAACTTGCCGCAACTTGGATAATAGGCTGGTAGTACTGCTGTGAAAATTGGGCAAACATAACAATCAAACCTAGGGCGGTACTTGTTTCAATAGTCTTATCATTCAAAAGTACAGCTGAACCAGCAAAGATGACGATGGCTGTATTAACCAGACTCATGCCATTCATGACAGGGAAAAGAATTCCTGAGAACATTCTTCCTTTAAAGGTCGCCTTGCGCACGCGCTCATTTTGCTCAAGAAATCCTGCCATCATATCCTCTTGAATTCCTTGCACAATGACAGCTTTTTGGCCTGAAATACTCTCGTCCATATAGGCGTTGAGCTTCCCTACCTCTTTTTGCTGGATGTTGGTGTATTTGCGGGCCATTTTTACAATAAAAATCAGCATAAGGAAGGCCACTGGTGTGCTGGCAATGGTGATGAGGGCCAGCGTCACATTTCTCGAAAACATGACAAGAATCAGACCGATATATAAAACAATATTGCTCATGACCTGAATCAAGCTCTCGTTAAAGGCTTGGAGGATATTATCCAAATCACTGGTAAAACGAGACAGGATATCGCCATCTTGTCGGCGGTCAAAGAATGAAACCGTCAATCGCGCAAGCTTCCCAAATAGGCCTTTGCGCATCTCGTTGGTCGATTCTGCAATCACGCGCGTCATAAGACACATGTATATGACACTAGAGATAAATAGAACCAAAACCAGCAGTCCAAGATTGACCATGATTCCTGATAGACTTTGCCAAACAAGTTCTGGATTGCCATCTTGATAAGCTTGAACTAAATTAGCTAACTGCGTCACTGCTTGTCCAGAAAAGACCGGAAAGAGGGCTTGGGCAAGAGTTGCCAGAACAATCATCAGGATAACAACTACAAATGATAGCTTATAGACTTTAAAATAATTCCAAAAAAATTGAACTGTCTTCATTTTACTCCTCCTTTCCTTTCTGTGTTTCATAGATTTCACGGTAAACGGCATTGTTGGCAACCAAGTCTGCATGCGTACCTTGACCAATCAATCGTCCTTGGTCTAGAACCAAGATTTTATCTGCATGAACAACCGAGCTAATCTTTTGCGCGATGATAATGGTTGTTGTTCCCTTCAAGTCCTTATTCAAGGCTTCTTGCACTAGGCGCTCTGACTTGGCATCCAAGGCCGAGGTCGAATCGTCAAAAATCAGAATACGTGGATTGCTGACAATCCCACGCGCAATCGACATCCTTTGTTTTTGCCCACCTGAGAAATTGGTTCCCCGTTCCTCAACTGGACTTTCAAAGGTTTTCTCCATACGATGAATGAATTCACTGGCTTGGGCAATATTAGCTGCGCGTTCCATTTCAAATAGAGTAGCATCTCCCTTACCCTGTCTCAAGTTATCTGCAATCGTTCCACTAAAGAGAATGGCACGTTGAAGAACGATAGAAACAGTTTTACGCAAGGTTCCTTCACTCACTTCTCGAATATCCTTCCCTCCGATTTTGATAGCCCCTTCCTGTGGATCAAAGAGACGTGGAATCAATTGAGCCAAGGTTGATTTTCCTGCACCAGTCGCTCCAACGACACCAACCATCTGACCAGGTTCAATAGTAAAGCTCACATCTTTCAGCATCGGTTCCTTGTCCATTGGATAGGTAAAGGTCACATTTTCAAAGCTAAGACTTCCGACCAACTCTTCATCTGGGACATCCTTGAAGGTCATGGCTGGCTCTGCGTCCAGAATTTCTCGAATACGACGCATGGAAATCATAGCACGACTGACAGAATTTCCCAAAAATCCAACCATAACAATGGTAAAAATAATCTGGCTTAGGTAATTGACAAAGGAAGCAATGGAGCCAACAACTGACGGATCCGACTGAACCATCCCAGCAACTAGCCAAATAGAAAGGAAGACCGCCCCGTAACCAACCAACATCATAAAGGGTTCCACTACTGAAAAGGCATACCCAATGTAAAGGTTTTGACCAAGAAGCTCGTCTGAGACTTCCGTAAACTTTGCAAACTGCTCTTTTTCTTGGACAAAGGACTTGACCACACGAACACCGCGCAGATTTTCTTTAGCAATAGCATTGATGCGTTCAAGAAGGGTTTGAAACTTGGCAAAACGAGGACCCATCATCCCCATCATGACAGCAGTCAAACCAAAAATCAAGACTACCATGAGAACAATTACCCACCACAGAGAAGGCAGGGTTTGAACCGCCAGGATAAAGGAACCGATGAACAAGAGGGGAAGTCTGAAAAGAATTTGGAAGGTCATCATGACCACGTTCTGAATCTGGTTGATATCATTTGTCATTCGAACGACTAGATTTCCCGCATTAAATTGTTCAATATTGGCATAAGAAAAGGTTTGGATTTTACGGAAGGCGTCCTCCCGAAGGTCAGATGAAACTCCTTGGGCAATATAGGCTGCGAGGACAACATTGAGCCCACCAGCAACCAGACCGACCAAGGCCACACCAATCAACCAAGCCCCGATACTATAAATAGCTTCATATTTTCCAGCAAGGAGGGCGTCTAAGACTTCCTGCAGATAACGCGGTTGCAAAAGTGAACTAGCAACCATCAAGCCTGTCATCAGAAGCGAAGCCAAGGCCTGCCACTTGTAGGTTTTTATTTTCTGAATCAGCATACTTTCTCCTTAAAAAATAGACAAAAGGGAGCGACAATGCGTCAGCTCCTTTTCATTCTGTTTGTGTGATGTTATTCTAGCAAAAAAGTGGGAACTTGTCAAAGAAGTCTTCTTGATACAGCTAGAATGACAAGTCATTCATTCTTTATAATTTTTGTTTTAACTCGACCAAGACATTCATAGCCTGCATAGGTGTCATATTGTAAACATCCAGTTTAGACAATTCTGCTAGGATAGGATGCTCTTCTGCCGTATCAAAGAGTGAAATCTGTTCAGTGACATCACTTGTTTGCCTCATGGGAGCAGGACTTTCTGTACCCTGACTCTCTAACTGAGTCAAAATCTTATCCGCCCTTGCTAAAAGGTCTGCTGGCAAACCAGCAATCTTGGCAACATGGATACCGTAGGATTTGTCAGCTGGGCCTGGTTCAATCTTGTGAAGGAAAGTGACCTGTCCATCCTGCTCCAAGGTTGCCACGTGGACATTAACCAAGTGTTGTAAACTAGACTCCAGACTAGTCAACTCATGGTAGTGGGTCGCAAAGAGGGTCTTGGCTCCGATATGTTCATGGATGTATTCAATGATGGACTGAGCAAGAGCCATCCCGTCATAAGTTGCAGTTCCACGACCTAACTCATCAAAGAGAATGAGAGAATTCTTGGTCGCATGCGAAATGGCATTGTTGGCCTCCATCATCTCCACCATAAAGGTTGACTGGCCTGAAACCAAGTCATCTGCTGCTCCGATACGGGTAAAAATCGCATCAAAAATCGGTAAACGGGCGCTTTCTGCCGGTACATAGGAACCCATCTGGGCCATTATCGCCGTCATGGCTAACTGACGCATGTAGGTTGACTTCCCACTCATGTTTGGTCCTGTAATCAGTTGAATACTGGTATCTTTTGCCATCTGAATCGTATTGGGAATATAGGTCTGAGCCCCCATGACCTTTTCAACAACAGCATGGCGCCCTTTCTGGATATCAATTCGCGAATCATCTCCGAATTCAGGTCGAATCAAATGCTGGGTTTCAGCAACAACTGCGAGACTTTGCAGGACATCAACTGTCGCAATTCCTTGGGCTAGAGCTTGTAAACGTTGGATGTACTTGCTGACCTCTTCACGAATACGCATAAAAATTTCGTACTCTAGGTTGGCTGACTTCTCACGCGCCTCCAGCATATCGCCCTCGATACGGGCTAATTCTTCAGTTCCAAAGCGTTCCGAGTTTTTCAGCGTCGCCTTGCGGAAAAAGTGAGCTGGAACATTTCCCAGTTGTGAATTGGTCACATGAAAATAGTAGCCATCCTTTTTATTGTAGTCAATCTTGAGCGTACTGATACCAGAGTTTTCTCGCTCCTTTGCTTCAATCTCAGCAATCCAGCTAGTCCCTTCTCTGAGCACACGACGGTACTTGTCTAAGGTATCGTCAAATCCCGTACGGATAATGCCCCCATCTGTAATCACATGAGGGGCTTCAGGAGCAATCGCTGCGCTAATCAAACTCTCCAACTCTGGAATAGCATCTAGTTGTGTGATGAGATAGGCTAGAGCAGGTTGCTCCATACCTTCTAAAATCGCACGAATTCGTGGCACACTAGATAAGGTGGTCGCCAGCTGCAAGAGATCCTTGGGATTGGTTTTGCCAAAAGAAACCCGACTAGCCAATCGTTCGATATCATAAACTCCCTTGAGACTGTCTGTCAAATCACTACGCTCAAAGAAATGGTCGAGAAAGACCTGCACCACTTCTTGACGTTGGATGATTCGTTCCTTATCAATCAAGGGGCGATGAATCCAAGAACGCAAGAGACGCATGCCCATAGCCGTCTTGGTTTCATCCAAAAGCCAAAAAAGACTGCCTTGCTTCTTGCCTGAACGGGCATTTTCAACCAAATCCAGACTAGCCTTGGTCGCATAATCCATCTGCAAGTAATCTTTGATTTCATAGCGGATAACAGGCTTGAGGTGGTTCAATTCCCTCATCTGAGTCCGATGAACATACTGGAGTAGCTTACTAGATGCCGCTTGCTCCACAGGTGCCAATCGTGAATCCAGTAAATGAAGGTCTTCAAAGCCTTCTTTTTCATAGGAAAGCACTAGATTCATCTGACGACTAAGGATTTGTTCTTCTTCCTCAGACAAGTCATAACCCAACACCACTTCGCGCGCCTTGAGGTTACGGATTTCCCCACAAACCAGCGTGAAATCCAAAAGACCTGTCACATAAAAGTCACCCGTCACTAGGTCCATATAAGCTAAGCCAAATTGACTGCCATCACGGTCTATAGCAACCAAGAAATTGTTCTGACTATCCGGCTTACTACTATCGACCACTGTCCCTGGCGTAATAACCTGAACAACCTCTCGTTTCACAACCCCAACTGCTTGCTTAGGATCTTCCATCTGCTCTGCGATAGCCACCTTATAACCCTGCTCAATCAAGACATCAATGTACTGTTGGGCAGAATGATAGGGAACACCCGCCATAGGGATCGGATTATCGGCATTCTTGTTGCGACTCGTTAAGGAAATTTCCAGAATCTGCGCAGCATTGACCGCATCCTCATAAAATAATTCATAAAAATCACCCATCCGAAAGAGCAAAAAAGCATCTGGATATTGCTTTTTTATATCCACATACTGTTGCATGCCGGGTGATAGCTTTTCTGTCGCCATTTTCCGTCTCTCCTTGTCAAAAATAAGTCTTGAGAGCAACTCCCAAGACCTTACTTATCTTTCATCAAATCTAGCAAACGATCTTCCATGAGTTTGGCAACGTGCTGGTCTCGACAAATGACCAATAAGGTATTGGCACCAGCAACTGTTCCTAAAATCCATTCATCCTTGTTTGCATCTACAATATTTGCCAAAACAGAGGCTTCTCCCAGTTTGGTATGAAGCACCAAGGTAAACTCTGCTCTCGCAACACCTTCTAAATGATGAGACAAAAATTCCACCAAATCAATCTTTTCTGTCTCATTTGCTAGTACATAATACACCATATCATTTTTCTTGACCTTGGTCAAGCCAATTTCGCGCAAATCACGAGACAAGGTTGTTTGCGTCACAAAAACATTGTGCGCCTCCAACCGATCTTGAATTTCTTTTTGTGTACTTAATTTCTCCTCAGTAATCATTTTTTTTATTAACTGATGACGATCTCTTTTTCTCATAAAATCCTCTTATGTGAATATTTATAACTATTTTTATAACTATATTATACCAAAAAAATAGGAGATTTCAAAAATTTTTTCTTCTTTCTTTAAAATTGTGATAAAATAGTAGAAAAGTCCAAAAAGGAGCTCTTAATGAATACAAAAGAATTGATTGCTAGCGAATTGGCTAGCATCATTGATAGCCTAGACCAAGAGGCTATTTTAAATTTACTGGAAACCCCTAAAAACTCAGAAATGGGAGACATTGCTTTCCCTGCTTTTTCACTTGCAAAAGTCGAACGTAAGTCACCTCAAATGATTGCTGCTGAACTGGCTGAAAAAATTAACAGCCAAGCCTTTGAAAAGGTTGTCGCAACAGGACCTTACGTTAACTTTTTCCTTGATAAATCTGCCATTTCTGCTCAAGTATTGCAAGCTGTTATCACTGAAAAAGAACACTATGCTGACCAAACTATTGGCAAACAAGAAAATGTTGTTATCGACATGTCTAGCCCAAATATCGCTAAACCATTTTCTATCGGTCACCTGCGCTCGACTGTTATCGGAGATAGCTTGTCACATATTTTCCAAAAAATCGGTTATCAAACAGTCAAGGTCAACCATTTGGGAGACTGGGGTAAACAGTTTGGGATGTTGATTGTTGCCTACAAAAAATGGGGCGACGAAGAAGCTGTAAAAGCTCATCCAATCGATGAACTTCTTAAACTCTATGTCCGCATCAACGCTGAAGCTGAAAATGACCCTAGCTTGGATGAAGAAGCACGCGAATGGTTCCGTAAACTTGAAAATGGAGACGAGGAAGCTCTCGCACTTTGGCAATGGTTCCGTGATGAAAGTTTGGTGGAATTTAACCGCCTTTACAATGAATTGCAAGTCGAATTTGACAGCTACAATGGAGAAGCCTTCTACAACGATAAGATGGATGCAGTTGTAGACATTCTTTCTGAAAAAGGGCTTCTTGTTGAATCAGAAGGTGCCCAAGTTGTGAATCTTGAAAAATATGGAATCGAACATCCAGCCCTTATCAAGAAATCTGATGGAGCAACTCTCTATATCACACGTGATCTAGCTGCAGCCCTCTACCGTAAAAATGAATACCAATTTGCTAAATCTATCTACGTCGTTGGTCAAGAGCAATCTGCCCACTTTAAACAACTCAAAGCTGTCTTGCAAGAGATGGGTTACGACTGGAGTGACGACATTACCCACGTTCCTTTTGGTCTGGTTACAAAAGAAGGGAAGAAACTCTCTACTCGTAAAGGGAATGTCATCTTGCTAGAGCCTACTGTTGCAGAGGCAGTTAGCCGTGCCAAGGCCCAAATCGAAGCTAAAAATCCTGAACTTGAAAATAAAGATCAGGTAGCCCATGCTGTTGGGGTTGGAGCCATTAAATTCTATGACCTCAAAACCGACCGTACAAATGGATATGACTTCGACCTAGAGACCATGGTATCCTTCGAGGGTGAAACTGGACCTTACGTTCAATATGCCTACGCTCGTATCCAATCTATCTTACGCAAAGCCGATTTCAAACCAGAAACAGCTGGTAACTATAGCTTGAATGATACTGAAAGCTGGGAAATCATCAAGCTCATCCAAGACTTCCCACGTATTATCAACCGTGCAGCGGATAACTTTGAACCTTCTATCATTGCTAAATTTGCAATTAGCCTGGCTCAAGCCTTTAACAAATACTATGCACATACACGTATCTTGGATGAAAGTCCAGAACGCGACAGCCGTCTAGCCCTTAGCTACGCAACCGCAGTCGTTCTCAAAGAAGCCCTTCGCTTGCTTGGAGTAGAAGCGCCAGAGAAGATGTAAATCGTTACAAGAGACTGGAACTAAAGTTCCTAGTCTCTTGACGGCAATCGCTATATGGCGAATTGCCTAAACGCTTCACTAATTCACCAAACCAAATAATATCGATTTGGTTTGGTTCATGTCGTAATCTTCAAGTTACTTGATTAAAAAGCAGTCTAAGTAATTAAGACCAAATCCTGTCGGAGATTTGGCTAGGCGCTTCACTAGTAAAGAAACATAAATATTATCGATTTATGTTTCTTTACGTCGTAACCAGAGATACTTACCTAAACGCTTCACTAATTCATCTAACCCAATAATATCGATTTGGTTTGGTTCATGTCGTAATCTTCAAGTTACTTGATTGTAAAGCAGTCTAAGTAACTAAGACCAAATCCTATACGTAATTAGGTTTAGAGGTCTATCAAAAATCTTATCAAGTTTTGCTGGCTTGTTCTGCTATTTTGGGTTCTCTAAATCGATTTACTCACTACTACTTCTTTATCATACAGGGAGATTTCCTATGAGCCAATATGCTTATATCCTCGTTGTGATTAGCTTGGTTTTCCTTTTTCTGCTCAATAAGTACGAGAAGGAGAGACTGCAAAGGCTCTACCAAGAACAACTTTTGAAGGATGAAACATTTAGGGCTGACATCAAGGAGAAAATTCAAACGACTGAAAATATCAATGATGTCATTGCATATATCAATAAAACTTATCATCTGGGAATGTTGCTATCAAAAGACGTTACAGATCAATTGAAATAAACCGAGCTATTCTTTAAGGAATATCAAAACCGAGACTAAGAGTTTAATACTGAGTCTCGGTTTTTGTGTATTTTTCAAGTAACAAAGCCACTACTCCCCAGCAATGCAAGTGCAAAATCCTCTAGAATATGATAGAATAATGGAAAGGACTCTATCAAGGAGGAAAGCATGAAAAAACAAACCATCGCCGTCTTGGGGCCTGGTTCTTGGGGAACTGCCCTTTCACAAGTCTTAAATGACAATGGACACGAGGTACGTATTTGGGGAAATCTTCCCGAGCAAATCAATGAAATTAATACCTATCATACTAATAAACACTACTTTAAAGATGTCGTTCTAGATGAAAATATTATCGCCTACACCGACTTAGCAGAGGCATTAAAAGATGTAGATGCGATTTTGTTTGTTGTCCCAACAAAAGTGACACGACTTGTTGCCCAACAAGTTGCACAAACCTTGGATCATAAGGCTATCATCATGCACGCATCAAAGGGATTAGAACCTGATAGCCATAAACGATTATCAACCATCCTTGAAGAAGAAATTCCTGAGCATCTCCGTAGTGATATCGTCGTTGTATCAGGGCCTAGTCATGCAGAAGAGACTATTGTGCGTGACCTGACTTTAATCACTGCTGCTTCTAAAGATTTACAAACAGCTCAATACGTTCAGGAGCTCTTTAGTAATCACTATTTCCGACTTTATACCAATACGGATGTTATTGGAGTCGAAACTGCCGGTGCTCTTAAAAACATTATCGCTGTCGGTGCTGGAGCTTTACATGGTCTGGGATTTGGTGACAACGCTAAGGCAGCCATCATCGCTCGAGGATTGGCAGAAATTACCCGCTTAGGGGTAGCACTCGGGGCCAGTCCATTGACCTATAGTGGCTTATCTGGTGTGGGAGATTTGATCGTAACGGGAACTTCCATCCACTCTCGTAACTGGAGAGCTGGAGATGCCCTTGGTCGTGGAGAATCCCTAGCTGATATCGAAGCCAATATGGGCATGGTAATTGAAGGAATTTCAACAACTCGAGCAGCCTATGAACTAGCGCAAGAACTTGGAGTCTATATGCCCATTACACAGGCCATTTACCAAGTTATTTACCACGGAACCAATATTAAAGATGCCATTTATGACATCATGAACAATGAATTTAAAGCAGAAAATGAGTGGTCTTGACCCTCTAAAGAAAGGATTCTTATGACATCAAAAGTTAGAAAGGCAGTCATCCCTGCCGCTGGACTCGGGACTCGATTTTTACCAGCAACCAAAGCACTTGCTAAAGAAATGTTGCCAATTGTAGACAAACCAACTATCCAATTTATCGTAGAAGAGGCCCTTAAATCAGGTATTGAAGATATTCTGGTTGTCACTGGTAAATCAAAACGTTCTATTGAAGACCACTTTGACTCAAACTTTGAGCTTGAGTACAACCTTAAGGAAAAAGGCAAGAACGACTTGCTAAAATTAGTAGACGAAACGACTGGCATTCGCCTCCACTTTATCCGTCAAAGCCATCCTCGTGGTCTTGGAGATGCTGTCTTACAAGCAAAAGCTTTTGTAGGGAATGAGCCCTTCGTTGTCATGCTGGGTGACGACCTAATGGATATCACAAATGACCACGCTATACCTTTGACAAAACAATTGATGAACGATTACGAGACGACTCACGCATCAACCATTGCTGTCATGCCTGTACCTCATGAAGACGTTTCAGCATATGGAGTTATCGCTCCTCAAGGTGAGGGGATTAATGGTCTCTATAGTGTCGAAACTTTCGTTGAAAAACCAGCCCCCGAAGATGCTCCAAGTGATTTGGCAATCATCGGACGCTATCTTCTCACACCTGAGATTTTTGATATCTTAGAAAATCAAACTCCTGGTGCTGGAAATGAGATCCAACTTACCGATGCCATCGATACTCTCAATAAAACACAACGTGTTTTCGCCCGTGAATTTACAGGAGCTCGTTACGACGTTGGGGATAAATTTGGCTTTATGAAAACATCTATTGACTACGCCCTCAAGCACCCACAAGTCAAAGATGACTTGAAAGATTACCTCATCCAACTAGGAAAAGAATTGGCTGAAAAGGAATAACATAAAAAGATAAGGTTCAAAAATGCCTTATCTTTTTCATTACATAAATTTTCATCCCATTCCCTTGTAGAAAAGCAAAACTGCAAGTCCTAAAAACAAGACTACTGCTCCTACCCTCTGGCTGCTACTATACATCCGTCTTTCTCCTCGGACTGGAAAGATAACTGCTAGAAATGCTCCACCGACTGCACCTCCGATATGGCCTGATAGGCTGATTCCTGGAATCAGAACACTTCCAATAATGTTAACCACAAAAAGTGTCAGATAGGATTGACCCAACTGCTGGATATAAGGATTACGCGTTGCATAGCGAAGAACAATAATCGCAGCAAATAGTCCATAGAGAGAAGTCGAGGCTCCTGCTGCTAAGGATTGGGGACTAAATACAAAAACGAAGAGATTGCCCATCATTCCTGATAAAAGATAGAGAAAGAAAAACTTTTTGGATCCGAAAATCTCCTCTACCTGCCTACCAAGATAATAAAGCGAAAGCATATTGACAATGAAATGCTGCCACCCAATATGAACAAAAATGGCAGAGAAGAGACGCCAAACCTGCTCAGGAAAGAGACGAATGACCGGCCCATACATGGCTCCAAATCGAAATAGGGTATCTGCCCTATCAAAGTTTCCACCTGTAGTCACCAACATTAGTAGAAACACCAAGGCCGTCACTAGGAGGAAAAGACTCGTCACAGGATAACGTCTATCAAAGATTTCCTTCATCAATGAATACCTCCTCAACAGGAATATCATGGTTTTCAGGAATAAAATCCTGAACTTGACAAGGATAAACCGTACTCAAAGTATGACCAGAAAACTGTTCCAGATAGCGGTCATAATAACCTCCACCGTATCCAACCCGATATCCTTCCGTCGAAAAAGCCAAGCCAGGAACATGAATCAAATCAATCTGAGAGACATCCACTACTTCCAAAACTCCCTCTGGCTCCAGTAAGCCAAAGGAAGTTTTTATCAACTGCTGTGGATGATAGACCACAAAGTCCATGCGCCCCTTGGGATAGGTTTTGGGTATCAGAATCTTCTTGCCGTCCTTCAGCGCCTGCTCAATCAATCCCTGCGTTTGGAACTCATGAGAAAAAGAGAGATAGGTTGCGATGACCTTGGCTTCTTGGTAAAAAGGGTGTTGTAACAGTCGTTCTGTTAAAGCTTGGTCTATAGCCTGTTTTTGTTCTCGAGGTAATGCCTTCATTTCTTGCAAGACTTGCTTACGTAATTCCGATTTCATAGACAAGCCCTCTACTCTGCTGCCTTCTTTTTCAAGAAACTAGAGACCGCATCCACCCCAATAGCCAAAACTTCTTCCTTAGGACTCATCTGAGGATGATGAAGGGCATAAGGACTATCGATACCAAGCCAAAACATAACCCCATCAACCTTTGAAAGGAGATAACCAAAGTCCTCACCTGTCATAGCAGGCTCGATATCAATCAACTCAATTCCGTCTTTTTCTTCAAAGAAGTCCATCAGTTCACGCGCCAAGGCTGGATTGTTCTCAACAGGCAAGTAACCACCTTGTTTGAGTTCCACTTCAACTTCCATATCAAAGGCTGCTGCAACGCCTTCTGCAACTGTTTTGACCCTTTTTTGCACCAAGAGACTCATATCCTGAGTCAAGGCTCGAATGGTGCCATGTAAAAAGGCTGTGTCTGTAATGACATTGTTAGTTGTTCCAGCCTGAAAAACTCCAAAGGTCACCACTGCTCCCTCGATTGGATTAACATTGCGGCTGACGACTGACTGCACCTGGGTCACAAAGTAACTAGCCGCCACCAAGGCGTCATTGGCTTCATGAGGAAAAGCTGCATGTCCCCCTTTGCCTTTGAAACGAATCTTCACCTCGCAAGTCCCTGCAAAGAGTGTATGAGTATTGGTCGCAATCTGGCCAACCTTCAGATCTGGACGGACATGGAGACCATAAAATTGGTCTGGCAACCAGTCTCCAAAAGCGCCATCCTCATACATGAGCATCCCACCAGCTTCATTTTCTTCAGCAGGCTGAAATAGGAAAAGCAGATTATTCTTGGGTTGCTCTTCAAGGGCTCGCTCAAGACAGCCCAAAGCAATGGTCATGTGGAAGTCATGGCCACAAGCATGCATACGACCGTGATGTTGGGAAGAAAAAGGAAGGCCTGTCTGTTCAAGGATAGGCAGACCATCAATATCTGTCCGCCAACCAATGGTCCGCTCTGGCTGACTTCCCTGCAAATAAACTAAAATACCTGTCCGCCAAGTACGAACTTGGACAAACTCCTTGCCCGCAGTCAATTTCTCAATCACATCCAGCAAATAAGCCTGAGTCTTAAACTCCTCCAATCCAATCTCTGGAATCTGGTGCAAATCTCGTCTAGTCTGAATCAAATCTAACATCTATCTATCCTCCTATATAGCAGAAAGAGGCTGGAAAAGGGTTCCGCCTCTATTTTTCTTTTACAATTACAAGGTACGAAGCGCATCTTCTAGCGCTGTTTTTTGTTGGGTTTGGCTATCGATTTCTTTGATAATACGAGCCGGAACGCCTGCTACCACTACATTTTCTGGGACATCTTGAGTCACGATAGCTCCTGCAGCGACAACCGAACCACTACCGATTTGAACCCCTTCGATAACCACTGCATTGGCTCCGATGAGAACATTATCCCCGACACGGACTGGATCGGCACTAGCTGGTTCAATCACACCTGCCAAAACCGCCCCTGCGCCAACGTGGCTGTTCTTCCCAACGATGGCACGACCACCAAGGATAGCACCCATATCAATCATAGTCCCAGCACCGATTTCTGCTCCGATATTGATAACAGCTCCCATCATGATAACAGCATTGTCACCAATTTCAACTTGATCACGAATAATAGCGCCTGGTTCGATACGAGCGTTGATAGTACGTTTATCTAGCAAAGGAACTGCAGAATTACGAGCATCTTGCTCAACAACATAGTCTTGATTTTCTACCAAACCATCTAGAAGCGGAGCCACATCCTTCCAGTCTCCGAATAAGACATTCCCTAGTTTGACAACAGAGCTAGGTACAGCAGTTGTAAGTTGTCCCTCGAAGGTTACTTTAACACTGGTTTTCTTTTCAGCATTGGCGATAAATTGGATAATTTCTTGAGCATTCATTTTTGTGGCAGTCATAGGCGCCTCCTAGTTCATTTTAATGATACCTATTCTACCAAAAAAGGCCTCAAATTTGAAGCCTTTTTGTTTGTTTTTAGGTATGATTTTTAGGGATGTGAGATAAAACGTGCTGTCGGTAAAAGCAAGCTCCTACCGATACAACCTAAAAACACTCTTCACAACTATCTCCCCGTGTTTTATTGACTATTCTAGTATAGCACACTTTTAAAATTAAGAAAAGACTTTTTATTTACTTTCTTTCGCTTCTTCTACCGATAGGAAAATCATGGGTAAAATAATCAGGGTCATAGCTAGAAGAAGGGACCAATCCACTACCAGACCTAAAAATAAAACACTCAGCAAGGCAGAAGAGAGAGGTTCACTGGCACTGATAACGGAAACCACCAAAGGTGAAACCAAGGACACAGCCTTCATGGAAATAAAAAAAGCAAAAGCCGTCCCAAAGAAAGCGATAATGAGACAAATCAAGATGCTCCAAATATCAGGAGTAAAGGAAAGCTGGTAAACCGGCGAGAGGACATTGCTAAATAAACCTGCCAAAATCATCCCCCACCCAACTGTGGGAACAAAACCGTAGCGCTTAGCAAAAGGCTGAGGTAGGATAACATTAAACATAACCCCCATAGCGCTCAGCAGACCTGTCACAAGCGCTAGTGGTGTCATAGATAACTGAGAGAGATCTCCCTTTGTCGCCATCAGGCCAACACCCAACATGGCAACCAAAACATAAAAAATAGCGCTTTTTGACGCTCGTTTTTGATAAACCAAGCGATTGTAAAAGAGGATAAAGACAGGACTGATAAACTGTAAAATAGTTGCTGTCGCTGCATTTGAGTATTCTACACAGAGATAGAAAAAATACTGAACTGAAAAAATCCCCAAAATAGCATAGGCTAAAAAGGGTAGGTAATTTTTCTTATCTCGCCAAATATCTAGCACTTGCGATTTTAATTGTATTGCAGACCAAATGAGCACAAGACTCCCTGCCAGTGTCAAACGCATAGAGGTAATCCAGCCAGAAGACACTTGATAATGAGTAAAGAAATATTCTCCTAAAATTCCACAGATTCCCCAGATTAAGCCGGATAGGAGCGAATAAATAGTTCCTTTAACAATCTTTTTCTGATACTGATTCATACCTTTATTGTAACACGAAAGGAAAAAGAAAAAAGTGGCAATCCATTGATTAGCCACTTCATTTAGAAAAGTTTAAAGAACTTATCGTCTCGTCGTTGAAGAAGAAGGTTTAGTATCGCTTGAATTGCTACTGTTGCTAGAACTACTACTTGAACTGTTATTCGAACTAGTACTTGAGCTAGAAGGAGTTGGCAATGTGCTAACGATACTTGACCAAGCGTTTTGATAATCTGCTTCACTTCCTCCAATAGCAAAGTGATAGCTAGTCGTAGGAGCTCCCGCCTTGTTAGCCCAATAGCTGGTAACAGTCGAACCTGTGACCTCTACCTCTTTTCCTTCAACAGAAACCTTCCCTGGTTTTTGACCTGTTGATTTCAAGACTTCGGATTTTACGACACTAGGATCTAAAGCGAAGCGCTCGTTCCCCCAAATGTTTGGGGAGGCTTGCTGAATCGCATTTACCAGATGAGCCATGTAATTAGAGTTATTGGAATAACCTGCTCTACGTGACAGTGAATGATTATCATCATGCCCAATCCAGCCACCTAGGGTTAATCTAGGTGTCGAAAGCATGAGCCACATATTTTCGTCTTGGTTGGTCGTACCAGTCTTCCCAATCCAATCTGCATTAGCCAGAGTAGGATTTAAAGAAGTCAGATTCGTCTTGAAGGTTGTTGTCACACGAGAGGATAGAACTTCTCGCAACAAGCCCTGCATAATCGTCGCAGTAGCTTTTGAATAGACTTGAACCGGTTTATCCTGATATTCATACACCACTCTACCATCTGCTGCTTCAATTTTAGAAATTACATGTTTTTTATGATATAGACCATTATTTGCTAGGGTCTGATAGCCATTGGTATGCTGGGCAACTGTGACTTCAATACCACCACCCATCGGCAGGCTCTCAATACCGTACTCAGGAATCTCGTAGCCCATCTTTTCCATATAACCCTTGACATCAACACCCTTTTCACGAAGCATACGATAGGTCCAGTAAGCCGGAATATTCCATGAATAGTTCAGAGCCTCTCCCAAGGTCATCATTCCTGTTCCCTTGCTATTAGCATACATAATCGGATTACCATTAGCAAAGTTTGTTGGATAGTTAGATAGAATCGTTTCGCTTCCCATCAAGCCCTGGTCAATAGCAATACCGTAGGCCAGCAAGGGCTTGGTAGTAGAAGCTGGTGAGCGCTTGGTATCAAAGGCATGATTATTTTGATTTTCTTGATAATTACGACCACCTACAAAGCCTAGAATAGCACCTGTTTGGTTGTCCATCAGGACATTCCCTACTTCTACACGACCTGTTCCATCGTCTAAAAGATAGCCATAGTCAGAAACCGCACTTTGCATAGCAGAATGAATTTTCTGGTCTATGGTAGTAGTAATTTTATAACCACCATTTTCAATTTCCTTGGCTGCCAAATCGCGATAAAACTTCTGAGTTGCCTCAATTTTCAACTCCTTAGCGGAGACATTATCTCTCTGAACTAGATAATCATATATACGTTCCTGAGCTTCTGCCAAGGCTGTAAAGTATAAATAGCCTCGTGACACACCTATGACTGTAGCTGAAGGGAGAAAGTCCTGTTTAAGATTGTAATCCTTATATTGAGAATACTCGTCTTTGCTTAAGGCACCTGTACGATACATACTGTAAAGAACTGCCTTAGCCCGTCTCAAGCCTATTTCTAAGTCTTCATCACTCTTCAACTCTCCAGTATTTTCATAAGGAGAATAGGTAATGGGACTCTGTGGAAGTCCTGCTAAAAATGCTGCTTGAGGAACCGTCAACTGACTTGCATCTACACCGAAAATCCCCTCAGCTGCCTGCTGAGCTCCTGCAATATTCTGCCCCTTATTATTTCGGCCAAAGGGAGCCACATTGAGATAGGTCGTTAAAATCTCATCCTTATTCATGGCGCGTTCCAAGGCAAGAGCATCCACAATTTCTGTCGCCTTACGAGCCAAGGTCGGCGCATCCCCAACCACCTGCTGTTTAATCAGTTGCTGGGTCAAGGTTGACCCCCCACTTGAGGAACCCAAACCTACAAATTTCCCCAAGGTCGCACGAATCACCGCCTTGGGCACTACACCCTTATGTTCTTTAAAGTGTTCATCTTCCGTCGCAATGATAGCCTTCTTCAGATTTTCCGAAATTTGCTCAGATGAGATAGAAGTGCGCAACAAATCACTCTCTATGGAAGCAATCACCGTCCCATCCGCATAGGTAATCTCTGAAATAGAAGAAATGTCCTTGACCTGATGTACCAATTCTTCTGTCTGAGGCACCCGAACCTTGTCAAATAAGGCCACCCCGTACCCCAAAGCAATCCCAGCTCCCAACATTCCTCCTAGAAAACCGAGTACAAAGAGTAAGTTAAATAAGGCTTTTATACTCAGTAAAATAGCTGGAAAAATAGCTGGCTTCTCTAAGGATTTAGATTTTTGGACACTTGAGACTTTCTTGCCAGGGCTAGCTGTTTTTTATTTTTTGTTTTTGCTGGAAAAATTCCAGCATTTTTCGTTTTAATTCATTTAATTGATTTTGCATGGATTTCCTCACTCTATCTATTATACCATAAAAGGTAAACTTTCAATAAAATAGCCACTTTCTTCCCTATTCTACTAGGCTATTGCCCAAGTTTGTGATACAATAGTTAGAAACAATATTTTTAAAAAGGAGAAAAGACACATGCACATTTTTGATGAGCTAAAAGAGCGTGGTTTGATTTTTCAAACGACTGATGAAGAAGCTTTGCGTAAAGCCCTAGAAGAAGGTCAAGTTTCTTATTATACTGGCTACGATCCAACTGCTGACAGCCTTCACCTAGGCCACCTTGTCGCAATCTTGACAAGTCGTCGCTTGCAACTAGCAGGTCACAAACCTTATGCGCTCGTTGGCGGTGCTACAGGTCTCATCGGAGATCCGTCCTTCAAAGATGCTGAACGTAGTCTCCAAACAAAAGACACAGTAGATGGCTGGGTCAAGTCTATCCAAGGACAACTTTCTCGTTTTCTTGACTTTGAAAATGGTGAAAACAAAGCTGTCATGGTCAACAACTACGACTGGTTTGGCAGCATCAGCTTCATTGACTTTCTCCGTGATATCGGAAAATACTTCACGGTCAACTACATGATGAGCAAGGAGTCTGTTAAAAAACGGATTGAAACAGGGATTTCCTACACTGAGTTTGCTTACCAAATCATGCAAGGGTACGACTTCTTTGTCCTTAACCAAGACCACAACGTAACTCTTCAAATCGGTGGTTCTGACCAGTGGGGAAATATGACAGCTGGTACTGAATTGCTTCGTCGTAAGGCTGACAAGACTGGCCACGTTATCACAGTTCCGCTTATCACAGATGCAACTGGTAAGAAATTTGGTAAATCAGAAGGAAATGCCGTCTGGCTCAATCCTGAAAAGACTTCTCCATACGAAATGTACCAATTTTGGATGAACGTTATGGACGCAGACGCTGTTCGCTTCTTGAAAATCTTTACTTTCTTGTCACTTGATGAGATTGAAGACATCCGTAAACAGTTTGAAGCGGCTCCACACGAACGCTTGGCTCAAAAAGTCTTGGCTCGTGAAGTCGTCACACTTGTTCACGGCAAAGAAGCTTACAACGAAGCTCTTAACATCACTGAACAACTCTTTGCAGGAAACATCAAAAACCTTTCTGTTAAAGAACTCAAACAAGGACTTCGGGGTGTACCAAACTACCAAGTTCAAGCAGATGAAAATCACAATATCGTGGAACTGCTCGTCTCATCTGGTGTGGTTAACTCAAAACGCCAAGCCCGTGAAGATGTTCAAAATGGAGCCATCTACATCAACGGCGACCGCATCCAAGACCTTGACTATGTCTTGAGTGACGCAGATAAGCTTGAGAACGAACTGACTGTTATCCGTCGTGGGAAGAAAAAATACTTTGTATTGACTTACTAAACTGTTCAACATTGATCTATAAATAAAGGAGTTAACCTCGAGAAAGGTAACTCCTTTTTGCTGTTAATAACTCTCATCTATCTATTTTTAATAGACAGGCTACGCAGTACAATGCGTAAGGTTGTTAGATTATGTAAGATGGAGAGATTTGAAGGACTGAGCCAATTAAACAAGCCAAAGCCAATCAAACTACTATTTACGACAACAGTATCTTGAATATTCTTCTTTATGAGTGTTTGCAAAGATGATGATAGCCAATCCAACTCTTGGAAGAAATCCAAACGATTATCTAACAATAAGATATCACTCATCTGCTTAGAAATATCTGCACTCTCATTCATCACCACACCGATATCTGATAGGGTTAGAGCCGCTGAGTCATTCAACCCATCCCCAACCATCAAAATAGTGTGACCTGCTTTCTGTAGTTCCTCTACTAACTCAAATTTCCCATCAGGTTTCAAGTCTGTATAGACCTGATCAAAGGGCAAATCTTTGACTAATTCCTCTGTTCTAACCAAGGTGTCCCCTGTTGCCAGAATCAATTTTTTCCCTTGTGCCTTAAGTTTCTCCAAGGCTGCTTTTGCTTCTTTTCTCAAAGGAGTATGAATGCAGAACATTCCAATCAATTCATTCTGGTAGGCTAAGAATAAGAGATTGTAGTGACTCTTGTACTCTTCAATTAAAGCATTTTGTTCTGAACTGATATGAATTTGCTCATCCTGCATCAAAACATAATTCCCAATAAAAACTGGTTGGCCATCTATATGAGATTTGATCCCCTTGCTTGCGATATATTGGAGTTTCCCATGCATTTCCTCATGTTCAATTCCCTCTATCTCGGCTTGCTTGACGATGGCATTAGCAATAGGATGATAAATGTGTTCCTCAAGACAGGCACTGATTCTTAGAATATCTTCCTCACTATAGTCCCCAAAAGGTAACACCTTTTCAACTATAGGATAACTAGTTGTGATTGTTCCAGTCTTATCAAACAAGAAAGTATCGACTTCCAGATATTTCTCCAGAACATCTCCATCCTTAATCACCATTTCACGGTTCAACCCCTCCTTGATAGCCGTCAAATAAGCTACAGGAGTAGAGATTTTCAAAGCGCAGGAGAAATCAACCAATAGGAAAGAAATAGCCTTAGAAAAAGAACCTGTCAATAGGTAAGTCAGCCCAGCCCCCAAGAAATTATATTTGACGACCTTGTCCGCCATTTTGATGAAATAGCGTTGTTTCGTTTTCTTGTTTTCTTCAGATTTCTTCATCAACTCAATCAGTTGTAAAATCCGGCTGTTCATCTGATTATCGGTTACACGAATACGTAACTCTCCAGTTTCTAATACTGTATTTGCACAAACCAAATCAGACTCTCTTTTTTCAACTGGAAAACTCTCTCCCGTCAAGGAACTTTCGTTGACCATACCTAAACCTGAAACTACTTGTCCATCAAACAGAATTTCATTTCCTTGAGATAGGACCAAGACATCTCCTATTTGAACATCGGAACTCTTGATACTAACAACCGTATCGCCCTGTACTAGGAATACGTCGCTCTCTTTTGCAAGAAGGCTTTGTTCTAAATCTGTTGCAGTTTTTTTCAAGGACCACTGATCTAAATGATTCCCCAAATCAAGCATAAACATGATATTGCTAGCCGTCTTGGATTGGTTCATAAACAAGGACAATAAAATCGCCGAACAGTCCAAGACCTCCATCGTTAGTTCCTTACGCGCTAGTGTTTGATAGGCTTCTCTAATATAGCCAAAAGCCTGATAACAAGTCCATATATAGCGAATAGGATACGGCACAAAACTACGAAAAAGTATACGCTTAATCGCTGCACCTGAAACAATAGAATAAGCACTCTCTTCTCTACGAATGGGAAGAGTCATCAACTCAGAAACTTTCCCTTTATCAATTCTTTTTAAAAAGGCTTCTGCATTATCTAATACAGAAAAGCCTTCTTTTATACGTAGAGTAAAGTGCTGTTGATCCATGTAAAATTGGATAGACTCTATCCCCTTTTCATCTCTCGCCAAGGAACGAAGATAGTCTTGAATATCCAAGGTGAGTGAAAAAGAAGATGATAGTCGGATATGTTGGTATCCTCTATGTAGCACTTTAAAAGACATATTATTCTCCTATAAGGCTATCTAATTGCTCTTCTTTTTTCTCTTGCTCGTACAAATATTTGGCATCTTGCAAAACATCGTCTCCATGTTGTTTCACAACAGAAACAGATGCATCTAGCCCGTCTTTCAACTTGTAAACCTTAGCCAAAGCTTTAGAATAACCTTTTTTAGCTTCCTTACTTGCCAAGATTTTCAAACCAAGGGTACCAAATGCGACACCACCCAAAAAGAGTGATGATTTTTTCGCAACTTTTGCAACGGTTAGTACTTCTTTTAACATACTTATTTCCTCCTTATCATTATTATATAGCAATTTAGACATAAAAGCAATTTCATTTTATAAATTGGAGAATTATACTCAATGAAAATCAAAGAGCAAACTAGGAAACTAGCCGCAGGCTGTACTTGAGTACGGCAAGGCGACGTTGACGTGGTTTGAATTTGATTTTCGAAGAGTATTAGTTTTATTTCTACTGAATCTCCCATCTACTTACTCCTAAAGTTGCTTTCATTTACCTCTTTTGATACACTTAAACTATGAATACAAATCTCAAACCCAAACTTCAGCGTTTTGCTTCTGCTACTGCCTTTGCCTGTCCTATCTGTCGAGAAAATCTGACTCTGCTAGAGAGCAGTCTCAAATGCAACAATCGCCATTCTTTTGACTTGGCTAAATTTGGCTATGTCAATCTAGCCCCTCAAATCAAGCAATCTGCTAACTACGATAAGGAAAATTTTCAAAACCGCCAACAAATCCTAGAAGCCGGCTTTTATCGGGCTATCTTAGAGGCTGTATCTGACTTGCTTGCAAGTTCAAAAACTACCACAACAATTTTGGATATCGGTTGTGGTGAAGGATTCTATTCTCGCAAACTCCAAGAAAGTCACTCTGAAAAAACTTTCTATGCCTTTGATATTTCCAAAGATTCAGTCCAAATCGCTGCCAAGAGCGAACCCAACTGGGCAGTCAATTGGTTCGTTGGTGACTTAGCTCGTCTTCCTATAAAAGACGCCAGCATGGATATCTTACTTGATATCTTTTCCCCTGCCAATTATGGAGAATTTCGTCGCGTTTTATCCAAAGACGGCATCTTGATAAAGGTTATTCCAACTGAAAATCACCTCAAGGAAATCCGTCAGAAGGTACAAGACCAGCTGACAAACAAGGATTATTCTAACCAAGATATCAAGGAACATTTCCAGGAACACTTTACCATCCTATCTAACCAAACGGCCTCTCTGACTAAGACTATCACAGCAGATCAGCTCCAAGCCCTACTCAGTATGACTCCTCTCCTCTTTCATATCGACCAGAGCAAGATTGACTGGAGCCAACTGACAGAGATTACCATTGAAGCAGAGATTTTGGTTGGGAAAGCATTCTAAACTAGACTTCCCAAAGGTATAAAACTTACCGAAAATCCTCAATATTACGAAAACGCATAAGAACAGGTACTCAAAAACCTTAATCTTATGCGTTTTGTTATGCAAAAATCACTGGAGTTTCTATACATATTAAGTGGAAATATTTGAAACCAGTTCTTTTAATAACCATTGAATACCATATAGTACATTTATTCCAAATATGATATAGGCCGTATAAATCAAGTATTTCGATTTCTCCCGCCTCAAAGAATAAATCTTGTACAAGATAAATAAATTTAAAGCAATAAATAATAGAGACAAAAGCTTCCTCCAAAAATCAATAAAGGTACACAGCTAAGCATAGCCCTAAACTTTATTTTCGATTCGAGATAACAAACTTATCAATGAACAATAAGTGATATAAGGCCAGTACCAGACCCCAAACGCTACCACGAAAAGAGAATTCTTGATGATTGAGAGGAAACAAATCATGGTTACCAATATAGAGGCAGGTCAAAATAACAAATAAAATCCAAAATAAATCCGTCCACTTATATTTTGAAAAATATTTTTTCCACATAAAAACACCTTCTTTCCTATAATCATATTATAATACTTTATGTAAGCGAATACAAGAAATATGAGGTAAGCAACTACAAAGAAACATGAGGATGAAGACCGTAAAAACCAGCATTTTAAGCCTTCACTGTATCTATGATTTATCCCTTTTAAATAAGATTGATCCAAATCCACATCATTCAAAAAAAGCGAATTTCAATCGAAACTCGCTTTTTTACAAAATGTATTAGTATAAACTTGTATCTTAGTTCAAGTGCCAGATATCTTCGTTATACTGAGCGATTGTACGGTCAGATGAGAAGAATCCTGCTTTAGAAATGTTAACGATAACTTTATCCAACCATGCGTCACGGTCTTCATAGTCAGCAAGCATTTGCTCTTTCACTTTGATGTAGTCTTCCAAGTCAAGAAGAGTCATGAACCAGTCTTTGTTGATCAATTCCTTGTAAAGACGTTCCAAGCGCTCTTTGTTTCCAGCTGCAAGAACTGCATCGCTAACGATGAAGTCAACCAATGGTTTGATAGCTTCACGAGCGTAGAATTCGCTTGATTTGTAAGCTGCTTTTGCGTAAAGGTCGATAACAGTTTCTGAATCTTCACCAAAGATGTAGATGTTTTCGTCGCCAACCAACTCAGCGATTTCCACGTTAGCACCGTCCATAGTACCAAGTGTCAAAGCTCCGTTCAACATGAATTTCATGTTACCAGTACCTGAAGCTTCTTTAGAAGCAAGTGAGATTTGTTCTGAGATATCACATGCTGGGATAAGGAAGCTTGCTGCAGTAACGTTGTAGTTTTCAACCATAACTACTTGCAAGTGTGGAGCTACTGCTGGATCGTTAGCGATAACTTCTGACATGCAAAGGATCAAGTGGATGATGTCTTGAGCGATTGTGTAGGCTGGAGCTGCTTTACCACCAAAGAAGATTGTGATTGGGCGAGCAGGGATGTTACCAGCTTTGATGTCAAGGTATTTGTGGATCACGTACAAAGCGTTCATTTGTTGGCGTTTGTACTCGTGAAGACGTTTGATTTGGATGTCAAAGATAGAGTTTGGATTGATTTCCACACCTTGGTGTTCTTTCAAGTGACGAGCCAATTTACGTTTGTTGTGAGCCTTGATGCTTTCCAATTTTTCTTTGACAGCTGCTTTGTCTTCATAAGACAAGAGTTTTTCAAGCTCATCTGCTTCATGGTGCCATCCTTCTCCAAGAATCTCATCCAAGTAGTGAGACAATCTTGGGTTAGCATGCATGAGCCAACGACGGAAAGTGATACCGTTTGTTTTGTTGTTGAATTTTTCTGGGTAAAGGTCGTAGAAGGCTTTCAATTCAGAGTTCTTCAAGATTTCAGTGTGGAGTGCTGCTACCCCGTTAACACTGTATCCGTAGTGGATATCCATGTGAGCCATGTGAACACGTCCGCTCTCATCGATAATTTGAACAGCTGGATCTTTGTATTCTGCTTTCACGCGACGGTCCAATTCTTCGATGATTGGTACCAAGTGAGGAACCACTTCTTGCAAGAATTCAAGAGGCCATTTTTCAAGGGCTTCAGCAAGGATTGTGTGGTTAGTGTAGGCAGTCATGCTACGAACGATTGAGATTGCTTCGTCAAGCTCGATACCACGTGCAGTCAAAAGACGGATCAATTCAGGGATAACCATTGATGGGTGAGTATCGTTGATTTGTACAACTGCGTAATCAGCAAGGTCATGCAAGTTGCTTCCTTTTTCGATTGCTTCGTCGATGATCAATTGCGCACCGTTTGAAACCATGAAGTATTGTTGGAAGATACGGAGCAATTCACCTTGACGGTCACTATCATCTGGGTAAAGGAAGAGAGTCAAGTTGCGAGCGATATCTGTCTTGTCAAAGTTGATACCATCTTTAATAATAGAAGAATCAACTGAATCCAAGTCAAACAAACGCAAGCGGTTTTTAGTTGCTGTTTCATAACCAGTAACATCAATATCGTAAAGAGTTGATGTCAAAGTAAAGTCTGCAAATGGTACTTGGTAGCTACGGCTTGAGCGCACCAACCAGTTTTGCTCTGTCAACCATGCATTTGGAATTGTTTCTTGTTGGTTGTTTTTAAGAACTTGTTGGAAAAGACCAAAGTGGTAGTTAAGACCAACACCGTCACCATTCAAACCAAGAGTCGCAATTGAGTCGATAAAGCAGGCAGCCAAACGTCCCAAACCACCATTACCAAGAGATGGTTCCAATTCAACTTCTTCAACTTCGATCAAGTCTTTACCTGCAGCAGCAAGTTCTTTTTTGACATCGTCGTAAAGACCAAGGTTGATCAAGTTGTTTGACAAGAGTTTACCAATCAAGAACTCAGCTGAGATATAGTAAACTTTCTTTTTACCAGTGTTAACTGGTTTTTGACTGCTTGCAAGCTTGCTGTAGTTAAGAAGAGCAAGGTAAAGCTCTTCATTGCTACATTCTGCAATGGTTTTATTGTAACGATTTTGTACAAATTCTTGTAGTGATAACATGTTTAAGGTGTCTCCTGATATTGTATTATTTCTTTAATTCTACCAAATTTTCATTAATTCGTCGATAGATTGTTGTCAAGTCAAGCAAGCCTTCCTCGACAGCTGGTGTCAATTGATCTTCAGTCATACGCCAAGACCAGTTTCCACCAAGAGTAGATGGGAAGTTCATACGAGCTGCCTCATCCAATTCTAGCAAATCTTGCATAGTTGCAATTGCCATGAAGCTAACTGATGAAAAGACTGTACGAAGCATAGCGTGTGGAACTGTTTCGTATTCTTTACGGTTAGTGTAGCGAGCCATGTACTCACGAGTCGCATCATCAATCTCGTTACGGTACCAACCAAGGACCGTGTTGTTATCGTGAGTTCCTGTGTACATAACTGAGTTAGCAGGTGCCAAATGTGGGCTATCGATACTTTCGTCTTCTGGATTGAAAGCAAATTGAAGAATCTTCATTCCTGGGAAGCCAGTACGTTCGCGCAACTCGATAACTTCATCAGTCATGAATCCAAGGTCTTCAGCGATGATGTTTAGCTCACCAAGTTCTTTCTTAACGGCTGCAAAAAGCTTGTAGCCCGGACCTTTCACCCACTCACCAGGTGCTGCTGTATCGGAACCAGCAGGGATTTCCCAGTAAGATTCGAAACCACGGAAGTGGTCGATACGAACGATATCGTAGATTTTGAAGCTTTCACGCAAGCGTTCAATCCACCATTTGTAGCCGTCTTTGTCCATTGCTTTCCAGTCATAGATTGGGTTACCCCAAAGCTGACCAGTTGCAGAAAATTCATCTGGTGGGCATCCTGCGATGCAAGTCGCCTTACCGTTGACATCTGTCTTGAAGAGGTGTGGATTTGCCCACATATCGCTTGAATCTTCCGCTACGTAGATTGGCATGTCCCCAACGATTTCGATATGGTTGTCGTTAGCATAAGCTTTCAATTTCAACCATTGTTGGAAGAAGAAGTACTGAGTCACACGGTGGTAAACCAACTTGTCTGCTAATTGCTCACGGTAGCTTTCAAGTGCTGAAGCTTTACGAGCACGAGCATCTGCATCTGGCCATTCTGTCCAAGCAAGATTTTCAAAATGCTCTTTGATAGCCATATACTCAGCAAAGAGCTCAAGCCATGATTGGTTGTCTTGAGCAAATTTCTCAAAATCTTTAATATCTCCGACTTCAAAGAAACGTTTCACCGCTTTTTCTAAAAGAGGACGACGTGCATAGTAGATTTTAGCATAGTCAACTTCAGACGCATCGCTACCAAAGTCAACTCCTTCAAGGTCACTTGCTTCCAACAAACCTTGCTCCACCAAGATATCCAAATCGATAAAATGAGTGTTCCCTGCGAAGGCTGAGAAAGATTGGTAAGGAGAATCTCCGTAACTAGTTGTTCCTAATGGAAGGATTTGCCAGTAACGTTGTTTTGTGCGAACCAAGAAATCAACGAAGTCGTAAGCACTTTGACCAAATGATCCGATTCCGTATGCTCCTGGGAGAGAAGAGATGTGCATCAACACACCACTTTGACGTTTTTTCATAAACAACACCTCGTGTATTTGTAGTTTAAATTTTCATTTTTGGGCGCAAACGTTTGCGTTAAGATAATTATAGCGTATTTCCCCGACAATTGCAAGCGTTTTTAAAAAACTTTTTGATTATTTTTTTAAAAAAACTTGTCCTTCTTTATGTATACATATACATTTTCCTTTTCTATTTACAAAATCTTCTTCAACTACAAATAGAAGGCTCAACTTAGCCTACTTTTGGTCTAGAGCAATTTATTTTTTGTTCAAAATCTAGGCAATCGTTTCCCTAAATAATTTCAGTAAAATCATGAAAATATATTTTCTGACTTTTCTTCTATTATAAACAAATAAAACGCTTACCATTCCCGTGAAATTTTTTTAAAATTTTTACAAAAAACACTTGCAACCGTTTTCTATTTGTGCTATACTAGTCCCATAAAGGAAAACGTTTGCGTTTCCTCATTATAAAATTTGTTATTCTTTAGGAGGAATACACTATGTCATCTAAATTCATGAAGAGCACTGCTGTGCTTGGAACTGTTACACTTGCTAGCTTGCTTTTGGTAGCTTGCGGAAGCAAAACTGCTGATAAGCCTGCTGATTCTGGTTCATCTGAAGCGAAAGAACTCACTGTATATGTAGACGAGGGATATAAGAGCTATATTGAAGAGGTTGCTAAAGCTTATGAAAAAGAAGCTGGAGTAAAAGTCACTCTTAAAACTGGTGATGCTCTAGGAGGTCTTGATAAACTTTCTCTTGACAACCAATCTGGTAATGTCCCTGATGTTATGATGGCTCCATACGACCGTGTAGGTAGCCTTGGTTCTGACGGACAACTTTCAGAAGTTAAATTGAGCGACGGCGCTAAAACAGACGACACAACTAAATCTCTTGTAACAGCTGCTAATGGTAAAGTTTACGGTGCTCCTGCCGTTATCGAGTCACTTGTTATGTACTACAACAAAGACTTGATAAAAGAAGCTCCAAAAACTTTTGCTGACTTAGAAAACCTTGCTAAAGATAGCAAATATGCCTTCGCTGGTGAAGATGGAAAAACTTCTGCTTTCCTAGCTGACTGGACAAACTTCTACTATGCATACGGGCTTCTTGCTGGTAACGGCGCTTACGTATTCGGTCAAAACGGTAAGGACGCTAAAGATATCGGTCTTGCCAACGACGGAGCTATCAAAGGTATAGAGTACGCTAAATCTTGGTATGAAAAATGGCCTAAAGGTATGCAAGATACTGAAGGTGCTGGTAACTTAATCCAAACTCATTTCCAAGAAGGTAAAACAGCTGCTATCATCGACGGACCTTGGAAAGCTCAAGCCTTCAAAGATGCTAAAGTAAACTACGGTGTTGCGACTATCCCAACTCTTTCAAACGGAAAAGAATATGCTGCATTTGGTGGTGGTAAAGCTTGGGTCATCCCTCAAGCCACTAAGAACCTTGAAGCTTCTCAAAAATTTGTAGACTTCCTTGTTTCAACTGAACAACAAAAAGTATTATACGATAAGACTAACGAAATCCCAGCTAACACTGAGGCTCGTTCATACGCTGAAGGTAAAAACGATGAGTTGACAACTGCTGTTATCAAACAGTTCAAGAACGCTCAACCAATGCCAAACATCTCTCAAATGTCTGCAGTTTGGGATCCAGCGAAAAATATGCTCTTTGATGCTGTAAGTGGCAAGAAAGATGCTAAAACAGCAGCTAACGATGCTGTAACATTGATCAAAGAAACAATCAAACAAAAATTTGGTGAATAAGAAATTTGTTCAAGGGGGGTGGAATTCAAATCCCCCTTTGAATTTATCAACAAAAACACAAATAGTTTAGGTTTTATCTAAAAACCAGTATCCTATGAAAGGAGTTATTATGGAAAAGCAACAACCTAGCAAAGCAGCCCTGCTGTCTATCATTCCTGGGTTAGGACAGATTTACAATAAACAAAAAGCCAAAGGTTTTATCTTCCTTGGTGTAACCATCGTATTTGTCCTTTATTTTCTAGCACTTGCAGCCCCTGAATTGAGCAATCTCATCACTCTTGGTGACAAGCCAGGTCGTGACAATTCCCTCTTTATGCTGATTCGCGGTGCCTTCCATTTAATCTTTGTAGTTGTTTATGTACTCTTTTATTTCGCAAATATCAAAGATGCACATACAACTGCCAAACACATTAATAATGGCATACCAGTAGCACTTACCTTTAAAGAAATGGTCAAAGGAATCTATGAAAATGGCTTCCCTTACCTCTTGATCATTCCATCTTATGTTGCCATGACTTTTGCGATTATCTTCCCAGTTATCGTAACCTTGATGATCGCCTTTACCAACTACGATTTCCAACACTTGCCACCAAACAAATTGTTGGACTGGGTTGGTTTGACGAACTTTACGAACATCTGGAGTTTGAGTACCTTCCGTTCTGCCTTCGGTTCCGTTCTTTCTTGGACTATCATCTGGGCTTTGGCTGCCTCAACTTTACAAATCGTAATCGGTATCTTCACAGCTATCATTGCTAACCAACCATTTATCAAAGGAAAACGTATCTTTGGTGTTATTTTCCTTCTTCCTTGGGCTGTCCCAGCCTTCATCACTATCTTGACATTCTCAAATATGTTTAATGATAGTGTCGGTGCTATCAACACTCAAGTCTTGCCAATCTTTGCTAAATTCCTTCCTTTCCTTGATGGTGCTCTTATTCCTTGGAAAACAGATCCAACTTGGACAAAAATTGCCTTGATTATGATGCAAGGTTGGCTTGGATTCCCATACATCTACGTTTTGACTTTAGGTATCTTACAATCTATCCCTAACGACCTTTACGAAGCAGCTTATATTGACGGTGCCAATGCTTGGCAAAAATTCCGCAACATCACTTTCCCAATGATCTTGGCTGTTGCGGCACCTACTTTGATTAGTCAATACACCTTCAACTTTAACAACTTCTCTATCATGTACCTCTTCAATGGTGGAGGACCTGGTAGTGTCGGAGGTGGAGCTGGTTCAACCGATATCTTGATCTCATGGATCTACCGTTTGACAACAGGTACATCTCCTCAATACTCAATGGCGGCAGCTGTTACCTTGATTATCTCTATCATTGTCATCTCAATCTCTATGATCGCATTCAAGAAACTACACGCATTTGATATGGAGGACGTCTAAGATGAATAACTCAATTAAACTCAAACGTAGACTGACTCAAACCCTTACTTACCTCTACTTAATTGGCCTATCAATCGTGATTATCTATCCACTTTTGATTACCATCATGTCAGCCTTTAAAGCAGGTAATGTCGCGGCCTTTAAACTCGATACTAACATCGACTTCAATTTTGATAACTTTAAAGGACTCTTTACTGAAACCCTATACGGTACTTGGTATCTCAACACTTTGATTATCGCCTTAATTACTATGGCTGTTCAAACAAGTATTATCGTACTTGCTGGTTATGCTTACAGCCGTTACAACTTCTTGGCTCGTAAACAAAGTTTGGTCTTCTTCTTGATTATCCAAATGGTGCCAACCATGGCCGCTTTGACAGCCTTCTTCGTTATGGCACTTATGTTGAACGCCCTTAACCACAGCTGGTTCCTCATCTTCCTCTACGTTGGTGGTGGTATCCCGATGAATGCTTGGCTCATGAAAGGCTACTTCGATACAGTGCCAATGTCTCTAGACGAATCTGCAAAACTAGACGGTGCAGGACACTTCCGCCGCTTCTGGCAAATTGTTCTTCCACTTGTTCGCCCAATGGTTGCCGTACAAGCTCTCTGGGCCTTCATGGGACCTTTTGGAGACTATATCCTTTCTAGTTTCTTGCTTCGTGAGAAAGAATACTTTACTGTTGCCGTAGGTCTCCAAACCTTCGTTAGCAATGTGAAAAACTTGAAGATTGCCTACTTCTCAGCAGGTGCTATCCTCATTGCCCTTCCAATCTGTATTCTCTTCTTCTTCCTACAAAAGAACTTTGTTTCAGGACTTACAAGTGGTGGCGACAAGGGATAATATATCCCCGCCACCCTTTTTCATTTTATACTCTTCGAAAACCTCTTCAAACCACGTCAGCTTTATCTGCAACCTCAAAACAGTGTTTTGAGCTGACTTCGTCAGTTCTATCCACAACCTCAAAGCAGTGTTTTGAGCAGCCTGCGGCTAGCTTCCTAGTTTGCTCTTTGATTTTCATTGAGTATTAGCGATTGCTACTGTAAATAATATTCTTGCAACAAGCAATTTTTCTCCTAGACTTGAAATAAAGCGCATTTCTCTATATAATAATACTCATATAGAAAACACCTTTTAGAAAGATACCTATGCTTCCATATCCATTTTCTTATTTTTCAAGTATTTGGGGATTTCGTAAGCCCCTATCCAAACGTTTCGGGCTCAACTGGTTTCAACTTCTCTTTACCAGTATCTTCCTTATCAGCTTGTCTATGGTACCCATTGCCATCCAAAACAGCTCTCAGGAGACTTATCCGCTAGAAACCTTCATCGATAATGTCTATGAACCTCTGACGGATGGGGTTGTCCAGGACCTCTCTGAGCATGCTGCAATTGTTGATGGTAAATTAACTTATACAGGAACAGCTAGTCAAGCCCCTTCTCTTTTAATCGGTCCAAGTCAAAGTAAGGAGTTACCTAAGGACTTGCAACTGCATTTCGATACGAATGAGCTAGTCATCAGCAAGGAAAGTAAGGAACTGACCCGCATCTCTTACCGAGCCATTCAGACTGAGAGTTTCAAAAGCAAAGACAGCTTGACCCAAGCAATTTCTAAAGACTGGTACCAGCAGAATCGTGTCTATATCAGTCTCTTCCTAGTTCTCGGTGCAAGCTTCCTCTTTGGTTTGAATTTCTTTATCGTCTCTTTAGGAGCGAGTCTTCTCCTTTATATCACTAAGAAATCACGCCTCTTTTCATTTAAAACCTTTAAAGAGTGCTACCATTTTATCTTGAACTGTTTAGGATTACCAACTCTGATTACGCTTATTTTGGGACTCTTTGGCCAAAATATGACAACTCTCATTACTGTACAAAACATTCTTTTTGTTCTGTATCTGGTCACTATCTTTTATAAAACGCATTTCCGTGACCCAGATTACCATAAATAGGAGATTTTTATGCCCGTTACGATTAAAGACGTGGCCAAGGCTGCTGGTGTTTCGCCTTCAACCGTAACCCGTGTTATTCAAAACAAATCAACCATTAGCGACGAAACAAAAAAACGCGTTCGCAAGGCTATGAAGGAACTCAATTACCACCCCAACCTCAATGCTCGCAGTTTGGTAAGCAGTTATACGCAAGTTATCGGCTTAGTTCTTCCTGATGATTCAGATGCCTTCTACCAGAATCCTTTCTTTCCATCAGTCCTACGCGGCATCTCTCAAGTCGCATCTGAAAACCACTATGCCATTCAGATAGCAACAGGGAAAGATGAGAAGGAGCGTCTTACTGCCATCTCACAAATGGTCTATGGTAAACGTGTAGACGGTTTAATTTTCCTTTATGCCGAAGAGGAAGATCCTTTAGTCAAACTGGTGGCTGATGAGCAGTTCCCCTTCCTCATCCTCGGAAAATCTCTGTCCCCCTTCATTCCACTTGTCGATAATGACAACGTTCAAGCTGGCTTTGATGCGACTGAATATTTCATCAAAAAAGGCTGCAAACGAATTGCCTTTATTGGAGGGACTAAGAGACTCTTCGTAACACAAGACCGTTTAACAGGCTATGAGTCAGCACTCAAACAGTACCAACTGCCTCTTGATAGTAACTTGACCTATTTTGCGAACGAATTCCTAGAAGAAAAAGGTTATCAATTCAGTAAGCGTTTGTTTAAACACGATCCTATGATTGATGCTATCATCACAACTGATAGCCTCCTAGCTGAAGGGGTCTGTGACTACATCGCTAAGCACCAGCTAGATGTCCCTGTTCTCAGCTTCGACTCAGTCAATCCCAAGCTCAACTTGGCAGCCTATGTCGATATCAATAGCCTAGAACTTGGTCAAACATCATTTGAAACGATTCTTCAGATTATCAACGACGCTAAGAGCAATAAACAAATTTGTTACCGTCAGTTAATCGCCCACAAAATTATCGAAAAATAAAAACCAGCTCGCGCTGGTTTTTTTAGTCACTAATTTTCTGTTTCAACGAATCGTCCCAGAATATGAACATTCTCAGATACAGAGACAAAGGCGCCTGGGTCCACCTGTTTCATAATCTGTTTAAATTCATTAAACTCTGCACGTGTAATGACAGTAATTAAAACTGCCTTTCTCTCGTGATTATAGGTTCCTTCTGCATCGTGGATCATGGTTGCTCCGCGGTGCAATTTTTTATGGATTTTCTCAATTACTTTATCTGGATGATTGGTCACAATCATAGCCTGCATCCGTTTTTGCTTGGTAAAGACAGCGTCTGTCACACGGCTAGAGACAAAGATGGTAATCATAGAGTAGAGAGCGTATTTCCAACCAAAGGTCAAACCTGCTATCAGCATGATGGTCCCATTTACCAAGAAAGAAATACTACCGACATTCTTACCTGTTTTCTTGCGAATGGTCAGACTGACAATATCCGTCCCACCACTGGAGATATTGTTGCGAAGAGCAAAACCAATCCCCAAGCCCATGACAACACCCCCAAAAAGGGCATTGATAATGGGATCCTCCGTCAAGGTCGCCACAGGGACAAACTGGATAAAGAAGGAACTCATAGATACCGTGATAAAGGTAAAGACGGTGAACTTATGGCCAATCTGATACCAAGCCAAGACCATCAAAGGAAAATTAATGGCATAGAAGGTCAGCGAAATCGGAATATGAAAACCAAACCAGTGATTACTCAAGGCAGAGATAATCTGTGCCAGACCTGTCGCACCACTCGAATACACATGACCTGGTTGGAAAAAGAAATTGACCGCTACTGCTGATAAAAAACCATAGACCAGAGAAGCCGAAATCTTCTCATCGTATTTTTCACGAGAGATGCTTTGTAAGACACGTAAAATTTTTATCTGATGAGCAAAGCGGCGCAGATAATAGCGCCACCGCTTAATTCGTTTTGCTTGTTTCATCTTCTTCTACTTGTAAGCTGAGTTCCTCTAGTTGTTTGAGAGCTACTGTTGAAGGAGCTTGTGTCATTGGGTCACTTGCCTTGTTGTTCTTAGGAAAGGCAATGACTTCACGGATATTTTCTTCTCCTGCTAAGAGCATGACAAATCGGTCAAGCCCGATAGCCAAGCCACCGTGTGGTGGGAAACCATAGTCCATGGCTTCAAGAAGGAAGCCAAACTGGTCATTTGCTTCTTCAGCTGAGAAACCAAGAGCCTTAAACATACGTTCTTGAAGGTCTTTTTGGTTGATACGAAGGCTACCACCACCAAGCTCATAACCGTTCAAGACAATATCGTAAGCAATGGCACGAACCTTAGCCAAATCACCTTCTAATTCGTGAGCTGTTTCTTCCTGTGGAAGGGTGAACGGATGGTGGGCGCTCATGTAGCGACCTTCTTCTTCAGACCATTCAAACATTGGCCAATCAACCACCCAAAGGAAGTTGAATTTATCATTGTCAATCAAACCAAGCTCTTTGGCAATACGTCCACGAAGGGCACCAAGAGTTGCATTGGCCACTTCAAGCGTATCCGCCACAAAGAGAACGAGGTCCTTATCTTCAAGTGCAAGCGCTGTTGTCAATTCTGCTTGGATGCCTGTCAAGAACTTGGCAACTGGTCCGTTTAGTTCTCCATCAACTACCTTGACCCAAGCAAGACCTTTGGCACCGTACTGTTTGGCTACTTCCGTCATCTTGTCGATGTCTTTACGTGAATAGTTGTCCGCAGCGCCTTTGACCACAATGGCTTTTACAGCAGGTGCTTCTGAAAAGACTTTAAAGTCTACACCTTTGACCACTTCTGTCAAGTCCTGAAGCAACATGTCAAAACGAGTATCTGGCTTGTCAGAACCGTAAAGAGCCATAGCGTCATCGTATTTCATACGAGGGAATGGAAGCGTCACTTCGATGCCTTTTGTTTCCTTCATCACGCGCGCAATCAAGCCTTCTGTGATATCTTGGATTTCTTGCTCAGTAAGGAAAGATGTTTCCAAGTCGACCTGGGTAAACTCAGGCTGGCGGTCACCACGCAAGTCCTCATCACGGAAACATTTGACGATTTGGTAGTAGCGGTCAAAACCAGCATTCATCAAGAGCTGCTTAGTGATTTGTGGACTTTGTGGAAGAGCATAGAAATGCCCTTTATTAACACGAGATGGCACCAAATAATCACGCGCCCCTTCTGGCGTTGACTTAGAAAGGAATGGTGTCTCCACGTCGATAAACTCCAACTCATCTAAGTAATTACGGATAGAGTGGGTCACCTTAGCACGAAGTTTAAGATTTTCCAACATTTCTGGACGACGAAGGTCAAGGTAACGGTAACGCAAACGTGTATCGTCATTGGCCTCAATGCCATCCTTAATCTCAAATGGTGTTGTCTTAGCTGTATTAAGCACTGTCAGAGCTGTCACGTTTAACTCAACTGCACCAGTTGGCAACTTATCATTGGCTTGCTCACGCGCAGCGACCTGACCAGTCACCTCGATAACAAATTCGCTACGAAGGCTTTCAGCTGTTGCCATAACCTCTGCAGAAACTTTTTCAGGATTGATAACCAACTGCATAATTCCTTCACGGTCACGAAGGTCGATAAAGATCAAACCACCAAGGTCACGACGACGGCCAACCCATCCTTTCAAGGTCATTTCTTGTCCGATGTGTTCCTCACGAACACGACCAGCATACATACTACGTTTCATTGTTTCTCTCCTCTTTTATTCTGTTACTATTTTACCATAAAAGCGCAGGCTCTTCATGAAAATCATCAGAAAAGTTTACTAGTCTTTAAAAATCAGGTAAAGTCCCTAAAAATTAACGCACATACAAAAATCCGATGAAGTTCATCGGACTCTTTTATTTTGAATTGTTGCCTGCTTTACGCTTTTCAGCAATTTCGGCTGCCTTTCGAGGCAAGACAATTTCCGTTGTGTAGGCTGTCCCAAAGCGCAAGACACCTGCAATAGGGGCAAAGACAACTGCTAGATAGTTGTAGAAGAAATCGCCCTTGAAGGCATAAGCTAGCGCCCCAATGATGAAAAATAGAACGACTGCTTGAATCACTGCTAATAAAATTACTCGTTTCATGTGACCTCCTGACTCTATTATAGCATGAGAATCATCAAAAAGCTGACTAAATTATTCAAAGCGTGAAGAGAAATGCTGTAAAGAAGACCTTTTCGGCTTACATAAGCCAGACCCAAACTCAATCCTAGACTAGCATAAACTAAAAACTGTTGCAAAGTTCCTGGGAAATGAATCAAGGCAAACAGAACACTAGTTACCAGAAGGAAAAGCAGAGTTTGTTTGCTGTTGTCCTGCTTAGGAAAGATATAGCGTGCCAGCATTCCTCTAAAGATGAGTTCTTCCGTCAGAGGAGCAAAAATATTAATAGCAAAGAATGAGAAAAGTGGTTGAGATAAGGTCAAGTCTGTCGCTGTTTGCTGATTTACTGAAGGGTCGTTAGGCAAGAAAAACTGGACAACTAGAGATAAGAACCAAACCAAGGCAGGAAGCCAAATAAATCGGTTGAAGCCACTCTTCTCAATATGAACAGGACCTTTCTGGTACCATTTATAAATGACGTACACATATACTCCAGCCAAGGCCACATAGAGTAGGGTAACAGCATAGGGTGAAGCGCCTAAGGCAAGCGAAGTAGTCGCGAGTCCCTGAATGAAGCCATAGATGAATAAAAAGGATAGAATGGCTAGAAGAAACCAGCCAAGGTTTTTAAGTAATTTCATAGATAACTCCTTTATTTGAAATAACGTTTTACCATAGGCAATTGCATCACATTGATATAAACATGGATTGCTCCGACAAGCAAGAAAGCTAGTAACTGAATCTCTCCTGTCAGTAAGGAAAAGAGATCAATTAGAATGTAGAGACCTGGCAAGACATACTGATTTAATTGGAATAAAACCTGAAAACCTTGTTCTAAATTAGCCTGACGCTCCCCTTCGTCGTAAGAATTGATAAAGTCCATGACATCCTTTGGTGTAGAAAAAAATGCCAAATCAAACTGACGAACAATCGCAATGGTCTTAAAAAGATATTTTTGAACACTGAAAATCAGCACTAATACCAAAAAAGAAAGAGATAAGGTTAGATGGCTTCCATTTAGTACAATCACTTCATTTAATGAGATGAAAAGAGCCAACAAAATCGCTACACTTGTAATATTAAAAGCAATAGTTCCAAACTCAAGATTCCGATACATTTGCACATAATAGGTTTCATTCAAATCATCATCCATTTCCTCTTGATACAAGGAGTGAAATTTTCTGCTTTTCTTTAAGAAATTGAACGTCAAAAGAATGCTAATAAAACCTATCAGTAAACAAATAGCTGATATCCATGGTATCAAGACTTTTACATCTAACATAATTTCGTGGGATTCGGCACGTGCCTTAAACATCCCTACAAACATGCCCAAGAAACCTCCCAAGACAACAGACATTAAAAATAACAATCCATGTTTCTTTTTCATATTCATTCTCCTTTTTCACTTGCTAGATTTTTGGATTTCTTTTCAATCCAGTCAACGACTGGGATAAGAGCAAAGTAGGCCCAAATAAATTGGTCACTTTGATAGGGATTAAACCAGCCTAAGTCCATCCCAATCAATAGAAATACGCTGACTAATAAAGCTATGGCAACTACATAATAGATTACTTTATACTTGTTCATCACTCATCCTCCTCCAAGCGAAATACCGATTCGACTGTTTCGTTGAAAATTTGAGATATTTTCAGGGCAATGATAATGGACGGGGTGTACTCATCCCGTTCTAGTAGGCTAATGGTCTGTCTGGAAACCCCTGCCAGCTTGGCTAGGTCGGTTTGATTGAGACTATCGCGAGCCCGAAGCTCTTTTAGACGATTTTTTAGTTGCATGTTACACACCTACTCTCCATCAAATTCAACGGTTTGGATATCCTCAATACGTTGCAACTTGAATTTTTCTTTTCCCTCTTTATCAACACTACGTAGTTTGACCCATTCCTCGTCAACATCCACAACTTCCCATAAAGATGTTCCAAACACTTGTCCAACGATTGTTGGATTTTTCCCAATTAATTCTTGCAATAATCTTGACATTTCTATATTTCCTTTCTCTTTTCGCTCAAGCTTTTTGATTTTATTCTCTAGTTTCTTGATTTTTTTAGAATTATTAGAATAAAAGAAAATCATAAATAGTATAAATACTACCCACATCATAGCTCCTTTCTGCTTTCTATTTCTTAACTTGCTTACATTGTAACACATCTTTTTCTTTTTGACAAGCATATTTGTCAAAAAGTTTATTATTTTTGTCATTTTGTAAAAGAAAAAGGTCAGGAATAAGATCCTGACCAGTTTTTCTACTATTAAAAGCCTAATTTTTCAAAGATTTCTGAGAAATTTTGATTGATAGCATCAAGTGACACTTGCACTTCTTCTCGGGTTTGATTATTCTTGACTGTCACTTGTCCGCTTTCGACTTCACTCTCTCCTAGAGTGATGAGAGTCTTAGCCGCAAAGACATCGGCTGACTTGAACTGAGCTTTGAGTTTACGGTTGAGGTAATCACGCTCTGCTTTGAAACCTTGTTGGCGAAGAGCCTGTACCAATTCCAAAGCCTTGACATTTGCTCCATCACCCAAGACTGCGATATAGACATCTAGGGCGTTTTCGATAGGGAGGGCCACACCTTGCTTTTCAAGAATGAGAAGCAGGCGCTCTACACCAAGTCCAAAACCAAAGCCAGCAGTTTCAGGGCCTCCAAAGTAAGAAACCAAACCATCGTAACGACCACCCGCACAGACTGTCAAGTCATTGCCCTCAATCTCAGTGATAAACTCAAAAATGGTGTGGTTGTAGTAGTCCAGACCACGCACCATATTGGTATCGATGATATAGTCTACTCCAAGATTTTCCAACATCTGACGCACAGCATCAAAGTGTGCTTGGCTTTCTTCATCAAGGAAATCCAAGATAGACGGTGCATTCTCCACTGCCACCTTGTCTTCTTTTTCTTTAGAGTCCAAGACACGGAGAGGATTTTCCTCCAAACGACGTTGGCTATCCTTAGACAAGGTCTCCTTGAGCGGTGTCAGATAGTCAATCAAGGCTTGACGGTAGGCCGCACGGCTCTCAGGATTTCCAAGAGTGTTAAGATATAATTTGACACCTTGGATGCCGATTTCTTTCAAGAAATGGGCTGCCATCGCGATTGTTTCCACATCGGTAGCTGGATTGCTAGATCCAAAACACTCAACTCCGATCTGGTGGAACTGGCGCAAACGCCCTGCCTGTGGACGCTCGTAACGGAACATAGGGCCCATGTAGTAGAACTTACTTGGCTTTTGCACTTCTGGGGCGAAGAGTTTATTTTCCACATAGGAACGGACTACTGGTGCCGTTCCTTCTGGTCGGAGGGTAATATGGCGGTCACCCTTGTCATAGAAATCATACATTTCCTTGGTTACGATATCCGTTGTATCTCCGACAGAGCGACTGATAACCTCGTAATGCTCAAAAATAGGCGTGCGCACTTCTGCATAGTTGTAGCGCTTGAAAATCTCACGGGCAAAGCCCTCAACGTACTGCCATTTGGCAGACTCAGCAGGTAAAATATCCTGCGTTCCTTTTGGTTTTTGTAATTTCATAGGGAATCCTCTTTAAACTTAATAGTCTTATTTTACCATAAATAGAGGGATTAAAACAGTAAGAAAAAAATTAGGATTTATACTCAATGAAAATCAAAGAGCAAACTAGGAAACTAGCCGCAGGCTGTACTTGAGTACGGCAAGGCGACGTTGACGTGGTTTGAATTTGATTTTCGAAGAGTATTAGATATCATTTTTGAGATTAAGACCTGTCAAAAGAATAGCTATCAAGGAGAGACCAACAAATAGCATCCAAGTCAACTGTATATTCCACACAGCTATAAGTGAAAAACAAGCTGTTCCCACAGGTATGGATAAGGTAAACAATAAACCTAAAAAATTACTAGTACGAGCCAAAACCTCTGGAGCTAGATTTTTCATGAGCATGGCACTAATCTTTGGTTGAACTTTACCAGACACATACAGAGTTAAAAAGAGAAATAGTAAACCAAGTACGACTTGATTGAATACGTTAGCTAGACCAACTAGACTGAGTCCTACAGTCGCCCACATCATCAATCTAGGCAAGGACTGCTTCCCAAAATAATCATTGCCCGTAAGACTACTAATGATGATTGCTACTAAAACACAGAATTGATTGATAAATAGTGCTTCCGTGTAAGAAAAATTCAAGAGAGAATGGCTCAAAAAGAAGATATTATAAATTCCACCCAAAGCGCCACCCAAGGCATTGATCAGCAAGACAGCAAAGAGCATAAAACCAAAGTTTTTCTGTCCACTTTTAAGAAAAACGAGACGTAAATTTCTATAAATCGTTAGAAATTGGTCTTTGATAGATAGCTTCTCATTTTTTAGTGATTCACCATCAGCAAATGACATTGACAGGCTCAATTTGCTTTTTCCTAAAAAGAGAACAGAGGCTGATACGAGGAAAAAGCAGGCATTGATTCCCGCAACGAGGGAAAAATTATTGACCGATAGCCCTAAGAGCCAGACTCCAAAAGCTTGACCACCAATAGCTGAAATATAGGTGATGAACTGGGAAAAAGAATAAGCCTCCATCAGATCATCTTCAGCTACTTTTTTCTTAATAAGAGGCATGCGCAAACCACCAGCAAAATCACTGATGACATCACTAATGACATTGATCAAACACAGGCTAGAAAAGGCAAATAGACTAGCTTGCTGGACAACTAAAGCTGCTAGAAAAAATAAAACCGCCTGAAACAAACCACTATAGACCATCCATTTGACCTTGGCCCTCGTATAATCTGCCCGAATCCCTACAAAAACTGTAAAGAAGGTCGGAAGAATCATGACAATATTCGCCATAGCAACAGCAAAGGAGGCTTGTGGTAGGGTCGATGCATAGACGATAAATACCAGGTTAAAAATTGAAGCACCAAAAGCATTGAAGAAGCGTGACAAAGTCAAGAGTCGATAAGCTTGATTTCTGAACAATAGTTTCATAGATAATCTCCCTTCTTGTTAGAAGTTTTATGTGAAGTATGACTATAGTATAGCACTTAGAAATTTTAGAGGAAAAACTTTTGAATATATGCAACAAATAAAATGAGCACAAAGAAACGAGAGAATTTCTCCAGTGACACGAGAGAGCCCAACAATTCTATCACTTAAAATTTCAAATTATTTTCGTAGTTTGCAGATATTCAACAATCGGTCGTTTTTCTATAGTATTCGGCAGATTTATTACAGCCAAGCATCTCAAAAATACGGACAGCATCCTCCATCTTTTTCTGGCCTTCCTTGACTCTACCTTGCTTGCTATCAAGAAGACCTTCCGCCCACAAATAGACAATTCGGAAATAAGTTTCATTTTCATTGTAGAAATGCTCTTCGATAACACGTTTAAAATAAGAGGCATTGGTAAATTCTTCACACTCAATGCTGGCTAAAAAGCCATTCAATAGTATAGTGTGAAAAAGGTTTCGATTACCAGATATTTCCATTAAAAAATCAGATTTTCGGACCATTTCTCGTACATATCTAGTAAAGAGAGAAACAGATAAGAAGGGAGAACTGACTGAGAACAAATTGAGTTCATAGATTCCCCAAATCTCAGTAGAAAACAAGTAGTCATGAAGGACTTTCCCTTCCTCTGCTGTTAACTCTACCCTTTCATCCATACTCTTCATATAAGACTTGATAAGAATGGCATTTAGAATATGTTTCTGCTTGTTTTGAGAATGGGTATGCTTTTGATACTCCCTGCGATACAGGTCTTCGAGAGGTGCTATATTCTTTGGATCCAAGACATCTATGATTTCTTTTCTCAACTCAGAATCTGTATCATGCTGAAAACCTCTCGCCAGAAAGAGGATTTCCTCCACACTGGCAGATATATTTTCCAGGGCAAATAGAAACTTTTCTACCGAAAGTTCACTCTGACCTGTTTCAAAGCGGGATAACATAGACGGCGAAAATTGTCCCCCAGTTGCTTGTCTCAGTGAGATATTTCTTGACTCTCGTAATTGTCTAAAGACTTTTCCAATCTGCTCCATAGGCTTCCCCTTGATTCAGCGTTTTCTTTATATTATCATATTTTTTCAGAAAATTCATCAAAAGCTTGCCAAATTGTCAGAATTATGAGAAAATAGAGGATATTTATCACGTGGAGGGACTGTAATGAGAGACGATATCAAAATCAATGACCGCGCTTTGGCCTTACAAGACCAAATTATCGAAAAACTAGAGAAGGTTTTTGATACAGATGTGGAATTGGATGTTTACAATCTAGGGCTGATTTATGAAATCAATCTGGATGAAACGGGTCTCTGCAAGATTGTCATGACCTTCACTGATACTGCCTGTGATTGCGCCGAAAGCCTGCCTATCGAAATCGTCGCAGGTCTGAAACAAATCGAGGGTATCGAAGATGTCAAGGTTGAAGTTACCTGGTCGCCTGCTTGGAAAATCACACGAATCAGTCGCTACGGCCGCATTGCCCTTGGACTGCCACCTCGTTAATACTCTTCAAACCACGTCAGCTTAGCCTTATCGTATAGATGTTACTGACTTCGTCAGTTCTATCTGCAACCTCAAAACAGTATTTTGAGCAACCTGCGCCTAGCTTTCTAGTTTGCTCTTTGATTTTTATTGAGTATAAGCAGGCAAATCACTTTTGGAGATGAAAAGAAGCAAGCCGAAGTTGGCTTGCTTTTTGAGTTTATTTTTTACCTGACTTGTCCATATTCCAGAAGTCTGTCACAGCTCCACGAGAAGCAGATGATACGATATGGGCATATTTACCAAGGACACCACGGCTGTAAAGTGGTGGCAAGATTGTTTCTGCCTTGCGTTTTTCAAGTTCTTCTTCGGATACGGCCATGGAAATTTCTTTGGTATCCTGATCAACCGTAACGATATCACCTGTACGGAGGTAGGCAATCGGTCCACCATCCTGAGCTTCAGGAGCGATATGTCCAACAACCAGACCATAAGTACCACCAGAGAAACGTCCGTCTGTCAAGAGGGCAACCTTGTCTCCTTGACCTTTACCAACGATCATGGATGAAAGTGAGAGCATCTCAGGCATACCAGGACCACCCTTAGGTCCAACGAAACGAACAACGACAACATCGCCATCAACGATTTCATCTGTCAGAACGGCCTGAATAGCATCTTCTTCTGAGTCAAAGACCTTAGCTGGTCCAACGTGACGACGCACTTTCACACCTGATACCTTGGCAACCGCACCGTCAGGGGCAAGGTTCCCGTTCAAGATGATAAGCGGACCGTCTGCACGTTTTGGATTTTCAAGTGGCATGATGACTTTTTGGCCTGGTGTAAGGTCTGCAAAATCAGCCAAGTTTTCAGCAACAGTCTTACCAGTACATGTGATGCGATCGCCATGAAGGAAACCATTTGCCAAGAGATATCTCATAACCGCAGGCACACCACCGACTTCATAGAGGTCTTGGAAGACATACTGACCAGATGGTTTCAAGTCGGCCAAGTGAGGCACACGCTCTTGGATCGTATTGAAGTCCTCAAGTGACAAATCAACATTAGCCGCATGTGCAATGGCAAGCAAGTGAAGAGTGGCATTTGTAGAGCCACCGAGAGCCATAGTTACAGTGATAGCATCTTCAAAGGCTTCACGAGTCAAGATATCTGATGGCTTGAGACCGAGCTCCAACATCTTGACAACAGCACGTCCTGCTGCTTCGATGTCTTCTTTCTTATCAGCTGATTCAGCTGGGTGAGATGAAGAGCCTGGCAAACTCATACCGAGAACTTCGATAGCAGTCGCCATAGTATTAGCTGTATACATACCTCCACAGCCACCAGGGCCAGGGCAGGCATTACATTCAAGACGCTTCACGTCCTCAGCTGTCATATCACCGTGGTTCCATTTTCCGATACCTTCAAAGACAGAAACCAAGTCAATGTCCTTGCCATCAAGATTTCCCGGTGCAATGGTTCCACCATAGGCGAAAATAGCTGGGATATCCATATTAGCAATGGCAATCATAGAACCAGGCATGTTCTTGTCACAGCCACCGATAGCGACAAAGGCATCCACGTTGTGACCACCCATAGCCGCCTCGATTGAGTCCGCAATGATATCACGAGATGTCAAAGAGAAACGCATCCCAGGCGTTCCCATGGCAATCCCGTCCGCTACGGTAATAGTTCCAAACTGCACAGGCCAAGCACCTGCTGATTTGACACCTTCTTTAGCCAATTTCCCAAAATCATGCAAGTGAATGTTACATGGTGTATTTTCCGCCCAAGTCGAAATCACTCCCACAATCGGTGTTTCAAAGTCCTTATCTGTCATACCAGTCGCACGAAGCATGGCACGGTTTGGTGATTTAACCATGCTGTCATAAATGCTACTGCGGTGACGTTTATCTAATTCTGTCATCTTATCCCTCCCGTTTCAGTTTTAACTATTATAGCACATTTTAAAGGCAATGAACAGAAGAAAATTCTTGAATTTTCAGAAAATTTCGATTAATTAGATTGAATGGCTTCTATTTTTTTCATCTTTTTTTGTCAAGTAACTTTACTTTACAAAAAAAATGTGTTATCCTAGTATGGTTGATGAAAATCAGTAGATTGAATCGAATATAAATACCTAAAGGAGAAATCGAAATGGCAGTACCTGCACGTCGCACTTCAAAAGCGAAGAAAAACAAACGTCGTACACACTACAAAGTAACAGCTCCATCTGTAAACTTTGACGAAACTACTGGAGATTACTCACGTTCTCACCGTGTATCACTTAAAGGATACTACAAAGGACGTAAAATCGCTAAAGCTGCATCAGCTGAATAATAGAAGGGAGATACCATGCGCGTAAATATTACACTTGAACACAAAGAATCTGGTGAACGCTTGTACCTTACTTCTAAAAACAAACGTAACACTCCAGACCGTCTTCAATTGAAGAAATACTCACCAAAACTTCGCAAACACGTTGTGTTTACAGAGGTGAAGTAAGGGTTTCAGTACACGTCAATAGACGTCAAAATATTGATTTAAAGTGATTTTTGATTTTTTGAAACTCATTATATCGCACTACAAATCAATAAAAACTCTACCTTTTACTCTACCTTTTTTAGATAAATATATCATCTGGATATTGAAGTTAAGCCCTGCTATCATTTCGATGGCAGGGCTTTTTAATATTTGGTACACTAACGCCTTATCTATATTTTGGTGAATTTTAAGTTGACATCTACAAAGTTTAATGTTAAAATACATTCAAAAATATATTTGAATGAGGTGTTTTATGATTCAAAATGTTGTTACTTCAATAATACTGTATTCTGGGACAGCCGTAGACTTACTTATTATCCTAATGTTATTTTTTGCCAAAAGAAAAAGCAGAAAAGACATCATTAACATCTATTTAGGACAATTTCTAGGCTCTGTTAGTCTAATATTCCTAAGTTTGCTTTTTGCATTTGTCTTAAATTATATTCCTAGTAAAGAGATTTTAGGTTTACTCGGTTTGATTCCAATTTTCCTAGGCCTAAAAGTTTTGCTTTTAGGAGATTCTGATGGAGAAGCTATTGCCAAAGAAGGTTTGCGCAAAGACAATAAAAACCTGATTTTTCTAGTCGCTATGATTACTTTTGCAAGTTGTGGCGCTGACAATATTGGTGTCTTTGTCCCATATTTTACCACCTTAAATTTAGCGAATTTGATAGTGACTTTACTTACTTTTCTAGTCATGATTTATCTCTTGGTTTTTTCTGCACAAAAATTAGCACAAGTCCCTTCTGTTGGAGAAACTTTGGAAAAATATAGTAGATGGTTTATTGCCGTTGTCTATTTAGGATTGGGGATGTATATCCTGATTGAAAACAACAGCTTTGACATGCTATGGGCTGTGTTAGGCTAGGAGAAAAAATTATGAAAAAAGATAGTATCTGTCAAGTGGATGTTATAAATCAACAAAATGTTACAACCGCAACGAACTACCTTGAAAAGGAAAAAGTCCAAAAATCACTTCGCATTTTATCAAAATTTACCGATAATAAACAGATAAATATCATCTTTTATCTCCTTGCCGTCGAAGAACTCTGTGTCTGCGATATAGCCTGTTTATTAAATCTCAGTATGGCATCTGCCTCCCACCATCTTCGTAAACTAGCCAATCAAAACATCTTGGACACTAGAAGAGAGGGGAAAATTATATATTATTTTATAAAAGATGAGGAAATCAGAGATTTTTTTAATCAACTAGGATAACAACTATTTCTACTACTTTCTACTTTTCCATGATTATAGGGGGATTATATATGAAATTTTTTGAAGAAAATTATTCACAAGAAATACCTACTCGTATCAAAAATTTAAGAAAAAAATACAATATTACACAAAGCGAACTAGGCAATGCAGGTCAAGTTAGTCAAGTTGAAAGTGGTAAGCGACCAATTACGAGTTCGATGTTAGTTTATTTAAATGCTCTAACCGCTTCGAGCTATACGTATATCGTTTTTGGAGAGTTAGATGAGTTTATTGAGAATCTGTTTCATTATTTTTTCAGTTCTATTTTATATAGAGATTTAGAGGCTGTAGATGAAAAACTATATTCTTTCATGAGTGATGATTTAATTTCAATCCAATCAAGTTGTCTAAGTATTGCCAAGACATTTGCAAATTTCAATATTCAAAGAAAAAGATTTATGATTTCTACTGAAACTGAAATGGATACTTTTCACAAGAAAGATGACATTGACGTATGGGTTGGTGGAAAAAGTTATAACCCCGCTAGAAGTTTTAGAACCCGTACCATCAATGAATTGACTGTCATTGATTTTGAAGAAATGTTTGATATTCTTTGGTTGATGTTAGGGGATAATTTAATTAAATCATTTGAAGTTAATGTCTGTGGTATCCTATTTGAATTAGGCGGAAATGACATACCCTCAACATTTAGGCAAGAAAACATTGATCCTCTCATCAATAAATGGTGGTATGATAATGTTTCGACAGAAATTATCCCTAATCTAATAAAAAAACTCAAAGAAAATCCCTTGTTTAATATCGGATTTATGGTAAATGATATATTAGAAAGAATGTATAAAGAGAATATTCCAAAATCTTACCTTACATCCGTCCCATTAGTTATTTCTCAAAAAGGAAGAACAACCTATTCGTTTAGTATGACTGGTGGTCAACAAATAGATGGAGTGAAATTCAAACAGATATATGAGGACTATATGAAATTACTCAGTCAAGGTAAGGATATCGCAGAGTTATATCAAAAATATTCTAAAGAAGAGTTGGCAAATCTAGGCATTAATATTTATCAATCCAATGATATAGAAAGGACTGAGGAAAGAACTTTTGATGAAATTATCAGTTGGGTTTCCAACCCTTATGCAACAAGACCAATTCAAGAAAGGCACACTATTCAATTAGAGCCAACAAGATTTTCACTAGAGGATAAGAAAAGAATTGAAGAAGCTGCAGCTCAAGGACTAAGCGAAATCGACCTTATTGATTTAGTTGACCTATATGATATTAATTTAGACAATACAAGCGTCAATCGCCATATTGTGGGGTTATTGACTAATAACACCCAAGTAACATACTATTTCCAAGAACAATTAAATAAGGAGTTGCTGTCAATGGCTCACGCTTTAGATAACGTACAACAGGCCTTTATTAAATTATTAAGTGAAGAGGAGATACGAAAATTTGCTCTTTAAAGACTAGGTGAATCGCCTAGTCTTTTTTTGCGCCTCGTTTTACAAATTAGTCTATTGAAGTAAAAAAAGAAGTAAAAAATAAAAGAACATTACGCCTTATACTGAATATATCAAGAAAAACTCTTGATATAAATTTTAATAGTCCAAATTGATGGCCATCAAAGGACAGATTGAAACAAATATGATGACATGACGATAAAGGTCATGTCTTGCATAGAATTGTTTCGCTGTTTCTTTGTTGTGCCTTTTGGTATACTCAGCGTTCAATATTTGCTCATTTTGTTTCCTTCTGTCCAAAGGACAGAAAGGAGCTCATCATTATGAGTAATAAAGTACAAGAACGTCGTGAGCGTAAAATCAAAGAAGCTATTAAAGCTAAAAATTGGAATGAAGTAACTCGTTTGCTTCAACAAGAACAAAGTAATGCAGAACGGCGTGACCGATACCACCATAAACGAAGTATGGAAGAAAGCATATCTCGTAATAACGGTAAACGACGTGAACGCTATGAAGTAGTTGCAAGTTCTGATTTGAATCCCGAAGAAGCTTTAATCCTAGCGGAGTTAAGACAAGCTATTCGTGAAGCTAAAGCATCCCTATCAGAAATTGACAGTAAGATTGTTGAAATGATAGCGGAACAAGGTTCAAGCTATAAAGAAACGGCTCGCTATATCACTGAACATTACAAGAAAATGAGTGATGTAACTGTCAAATCTCATTATTGTAAAGCACTAAAAAAATTAGCTCCTTTATTAAAAAGTTATCGCTAATACCTCAAATCCAGTGTCTCTGTCACTGGATTTTTTATAAAAAAATTAAAAATTTAACAAATAACTTTGCGTTTGGTTGTCTCATTCTCCTTAGTAATAAGGAGGTGATACATAACTAGAGCAACTACGTCCAGCTCACGACCAAAACCGAGCAAGTCTCATTCGTATTATTTCTCAATAATAAAGGAGGAACAACCCTATGGCGTTTAAAATGAAAACAACAAAAGGTGGTTATACAACTACATTGGCTGATAAAATTATCAGTCAAAAACAACCGATTTACTCACTTAGTACCGAACTTGAACCACAACAACGGTTTGAAGAAGGAAAACCAACAGGAGAAATCGTAGCCTATAAAGCATGGTTTGTACAGGAAGGGCAAGACCCTTTCCAAGTAAAATTCGAAGATACGATTGAGCTTCCAGCGTTTCAATCCATGATTCAATTTGACACCCTACAAGCCTGCGAAGTAAAATATAACGTTTACTTCAAAGCAAATGGTATCAAGGAGGTTCGGTAATGACCTCACAATCTCGTGATGTGCTGAACCAACCTTTCCTGCAATCTTACCTGCTCCAGAGCCTAAACATGGCTCTAGGGGCTTTAATGCAGGGGGAAACCAGCTATACTAATTCTTTTAACGTCATTATTCAAGAAGACGGCTTTGTCTTTGTCCCTCGCCTACCGTGCGCTTATATCCTCGATGACGACTTATACAAGAAAATCTTTCTGATTGCCAATGCTTCACTTTACCCACAATATACGCTTCTAAAACAAAATGCTACCTATTTTGTCCCTCTAGACACAGATGACTTACACATTCAACGTGGTTTATTCTTCCCTTGGAAAAGAGGGATTTCAGAACGTTTAGCGATTCCTGATTTGGATAAGTTTTCAGCCAGATTGCCACATGGGAAAATCCCTATCATGAAGCACTTTGAACTCAATTTAGACAAGGTCAATCACTGGGCTATTGCTGGAAATTCAGGTTCTGGGAAATCGTATGCTCTCACTTACTTCTTGAGTGTACTGAAGCATATGTCTGACTTGATTATCATTGACCCGAAATTTGATACCCCAAGTCGTTGGGCAAGAGAAAATCATATTTCCGTTATCCACCCTGTCGAAAACCGTTCAAAATCTGATTTTGTATCACAGGTCAACGAACAATTAAGTCAATGTGCAAATCTCATTCAAAAACGACAAGCTATCTTGTATGATAATCCCAACCATCAATTTACCCATCTAACTATTGTTATTGATGAAGTCCTAGCTCTATCAGAGGGAGTCAATAAGAATATCAAAGAAGCATTTTTCTCCTTACTCTCACAGATTGCCTTGTTAGGACGTGCTACCAAAATCCATCTATTTTTAGTAAGTCAGCGTTTTGACCACAATACTATCCCAATTTCAGTAAGGGAACAGCTAAACGTATTGTTACAAATTGGAAATATCAATCAGAAAACTACTCAATTTTTATTTCCTGACCTCGATCCAGAGGGGATTGTCATTCCAACAGGACATGGTACAGGTATCATCCAAGTTATCGACAATGAACACCCCTACCAAGTTCTGCCCCTACTCTGTCCAACCTACTACACTAAGCGAGGTATCCTATGACCACAAAAAACTACTTTATAAGAAGTTTCAATCTTATACTATATTTGGTTCTCTCTACTCCTATCTGCTCTGTCTTCGGCTGGCTATTCAATTTTCTTTCCGTCCAATTAGCCAACATCTCATTTGTCAACCTAGATTCAGTTAAAAACATTACTGATACCATTAGTTCTGTAAGTCACAAATCCGCTCTTATTTCACTACTACTTGCCTTACTATTGACTGGATTAGAGATAATACAACGGTTGAAAACAGATAGTCTTCGGAACTATATCCAATCTGTCTATCACACTTTCCTGTTGCGACACTTCCTGTTTCAGCGTGAACGAGTACAGAAGATAAGCAACCTTGAACACCAGACCGTTACCACCATCAATCCAATCCATAAAGGATTTAACCGAGCTGTTCGCAAGTGTATTGTAGATATACGAAAAGATACCATCACTATTTTTCTAAAAGTCCCTAGAGACCAACAAGGGCAAAAAATCCTAAAAGAGATGGAAGCACAATTAAAAGAAGAAATCGTCAGCCAACACGCAGACTATTATTTCTCCTCTCCTATTCGAGTTCGTAACCAATTGTGGTTCACTGGACAAAAACGTTAATCCCTTGGGGCTGTGGCTTGCGTTAAGCAAAAGCCAGACAGCCCCTTTTTATATTCTTTTCTATCATGACCTATTGGGGTTACTACGACCCCCAATAGGTCAATAATCAATAATCACAAAAAATTCAATTTTTTCAAAAAAACTTTGCATACGACCTGACATTTCTCCTTAGTAATAGAACCCAAAAGAAATGAGGTAACTGCCTATGGCAAAAGAACAGCGCTCAACCAAATGGACGTTTCTCTTCTACGAGGAAAGCGCACCAGAGAACTACTTGAATATATTAGAGGAACTCCATATTCCGTTTATTCTTAGTCCTTGGCACGATAAGGATGTTAATAGACAGACGGGAGAGTTCAAGAAATCGCACAAACACGGTGCTTTCTTCTTTGATTCACTGAAAAGCTATTCACAAGTATCAGATATCATCAGTGACAAACTAAACGGTCCAGCACATGTGGAGGTAGTTATGTCTCCCACTGGTTTATTTGACTACTTTACCCATGCGGAAAATCCAGATAAGACCCCCTACAACATTGAGGATATTGAAGTCGGTTGCGGCTTTAATTTAGAAAAATTCTTGATGGAGATGAACTCCTCGGATTTTATACATGAAGTAGTTGATATTATCGAAGAGAACGACTTTACCGAATTTGAAGAATTGGTCTGGTATGCCCGAGCAAACAATACCAATTTATTAGGGCTTATCATTGAACGTACATATTTCTTCGCCAAATACCTAGATTCACGAAGATACAATCCTAATCGACTCCATAATTCAAACACAGAGGAGAAAGAGAATAATGAATAACGAAAAATTAGAACAAATTGAACAATTATTGCAAACACTTATCAAACTCATTCAAATCAAAGAACAGAACATACCACTAAAGATAATACAACAGCGAGAATTGCTAAAACAGCTAAATATCTCCCCAAACACACTAAAAACTTGGGAACAAAAAGGATTAAAAAGATTAGAACCTCCTATAGAGGGAACTCGAACCGTCTTCTATCTACTAGATGATATTATCAACTTTTTACAATCCTAATTCTGAAAATTTGTGCTAAAATAGTTTTATCTAAAAGAAAGAGTGGTAACTATTTTAGCCTACTTCAATATCCATGAAGAAAGGCAAATATGGAAACTGAAACAATTATTCATAATGGCAAAAAAGTCATTAAAAAAATCAAAAAAGATAAGTCCATCTCATACACTTTGAAGGGGACATTTCTGGGAAAAGATATCAAAACTGGTAAGCAAGTCACTACTACCATTACAGCCAAGACACTAAAACAGTTAGATAGAGCAATCATTCAAGCACGACTAGAATTTGAAAAAAATGGCTCAACACGAGAAAAAGTTATCGTCATTGATACACTGGAAGATTTAGCTGAAGAATGGTTTAAATCATATAAGACCTGGGTCAACTCGCATAATACTCTGAACAGAGTAAGAGGTTATCTTGATAATTATATTATCCCTAAATTTGGAGATTACAAACCAGATAAAATTGAATCTGCGGATATTCAGCTTTGGTTAAATGGTTTGGCAAAGAAATCAAAAGAGTCCATTGAATCTGGTATAAAGCGTGCTGATAAAGGTAGTGCTAAAGATTTTGGTGCTGTTATCCATAAGTTGAAAGATATTTTTGACTATGGAATTACAAACTATGGACTAATCACTAATCCTGTTAGCTCTGTTAAGATACCACCTAAGCCAAAATCAAATAAGCAACGCATCATGGTATTACATGATGATAGTCTTGTAATATGGCTTAATTATCTTGAAAGTTTAGATAACAATAGAGCCAATCGACGATTTAAGTTAATTTGTAATACTTTATTAGCCTCTGCTTTGCGAATAAATGAACTACTTGCATTGACGATTGATGACCTAGATTTTGAAAATTCTTCTATTAATGTCAGTAAAACATTGATGTGGAAAACCGCAAATAAAAAAGATGGGACAAAAGGGGAAGTTATCTGTAAAGCTACACCAAAAACTGATGCAGGAAATCGCTCTGTCCCTGTCCCTCCCCCCATAATAGAAAAACTCATAGATTTCCACCACGAAATGAACAAGTATCTTGAATTGCACAACAGACATAGAACAAAACTTATTTTCCCTACAATCTATGGGAACTATATGTGTGACAGAAACGAGAGAACAACTCTTAAGAAAAGGTTAGTAGGTCTTGGGTTACCAAACTATGGTTTCCATTTATTCCGACATACTCATGCTTCAATGCTACTTAATGCTGGAACAAATTGGAAAGAACTCCAAGTCAGAATGGGACATAAATCCATTTCAACTACAATGGATACTTACGCTGAATTAGCACCACAACGAAAGTTAGAAGCTGTGGGGATTTATCTTGAAAAGATTGCTGAGCTAACGCAATAACTACTCTACCATTCACTCTACCTTTTATTATGTAGCATTCTAGAAACATTGATGTACCAACGTTTCTAACAGCTAAAATAGAAATTATTTAACTCTTACAGAGGTTAAATAAGCATTCAATACGAATCAATACAGAAGAAAAACGCTTGATTAGCGTTTTTTCTTTTTGTTAATTTCACTATATTGCAAGGGAAATCATTCGAATCACTACCTTTTTCACTACCTTTTTTGAAATAAGAATATTGATTCGGACGATTAAAAGCAAGAGAAACTTCATTATGAGGTTTCTCTTTTTTTATATTTTCATTCCTAAAAATTTTTGAAATAGAGTAATCTTTTTTAAAATTTTTGGAATCCAAAACGCAGTTCAATAATATGCACTATTTTTTCTTGAACAAGCGAATGTAATCCTGTTTGCTATGAATAATATCTGATACAAAGACAGCTTTTCTATCCTCTAAAATATGATAGAAGGCTAGGTAATCGCCTAAAATGATGCATCGAGTTTTGTGGGGTGGGTATATAATAACTCCTACTCTTTCATCAGCATCAAATCCTGCTTCCGGGAAAACTTCAAGACGTTCCAATCCGTAAAGAATATTCTTAACTGTGTTTGCTCCTGCCTGTTCTGAAAAGTAGTTAGCTGAGATATAATCTTTAATACCTCTTAGCTGTTCTTGTACCGTTTCAGAGATAATAAGGCTATATGAGTTCTCGTTAAATTCCAAGGTTAGCCCTCACTTCATCAAGGCTGTAAGTCCTTCCATGTTCTAAATCCTCAAAGCTACGGGCAATTTCGGCACGCAATCCTAATAGAAGTTCTTCTCTTTCTTTGTCTACTTGAGTTTCAAATGGCAAGGCTTTATTTTCTACAATGTGTTCTAAAAACAAGTTAAAACTGGCTGTCATATCAAGATTTTGCGATGTGATAATAGCTTTAGCCTTCTCTAACAAGTCTCTGTTAGTCTTAAAGTTTACCTGTGTATTTTTTTCTAAAACATTCATAGTAGTACCTCCTTTTAGACTATTATATCACTTTAAACTATACAGGTCTAGTCGCGTATAGATACTTATAGCTGTATGCTTAAAAGCTATTGTAAAAACAAAAAAAGCACTAAGGGAAAGCGCCCCAAAGTGCTCAATATCAAGGCTCTAAAGCCTATCTTATTCAATAAAATATTACAACATTTTGTTGTAGAATAGATTTAGTATAAATTACACTTTGGTATGCTTTATAAATGTTGATTCTGTAGTATTTTTAGAATTTACATATTAAATAAAATAGATTAAACTTTACTCCGAGGTGGACAAAAAGGAGTACAAATTTCATGGTGATGAGTTCAGTAGGCAAGTAAGAAGTACCGTTTAGGTGCTTTTTATTTTACCCCATTCATCTTGTAGATTAAGGTGTATATTTTACATTTGCTAGAGTTAAAAAATTATTAAAAACATTAACTAATATATATGTAACTGTGATATAATTAGGATAGTGTTTAACAATGTTTTAAACATAAATATAAAACAGGAGGTGTTTTATGAAAATATAGTGATATTACTTGATTTATGGTATAATAATTTACGATTTATATTTAAGTAATAAAGTTTAAATGACTTCTTATTGCTTGAAATGAATTATAAAACAAAGGAGTATTTAAAGTGAAAAAGAAAAACACAATTATTACAGCGCTTATAGCATTGTTTATAGTTTTTGCTGGTGTTAAGTCTGTCTCAGCAGACCATGTAATTAATAAAAGCGAGACTGAAAGAATTAGTAAAATAATAAATGATATTCCAAAGAAGACGAAAGCTATTTGGGATGAAGATTTTAAAATGCAAAATCAAAAAATTGCTCGAAATAGTGGCGTATTTTACTGGGGTAAAAATGGAGAACTTGCTTGGTATCAGCCTGAAAATGAAATTATATTAGACCCTTTAAATGTAACCGAATATGAGAAAATACATTATGGTTACCCTTTTGATGATGTTGGTTTAGTCTCGAGTGTCTATATTGCTGAAACAAACCGCCTTAGAGGGTATGATAGTTTTGATAAAATCAAAAAAGAGTTTGATAAAGACAAAGAGGAACAAGCAAAGAGACATAAAGAATACATAGAAAAACTTAAAGAAACTAGAAGAAACAGGTCAGAAGAAAAGAAAAGACAAGAAGCTGAGTATATAGAAAGAATAATTGCAGATAAAAAATATGCAAACAGTGAAGATTTAAAATATGTGGGAGATGTTCTCAGAAATAATTGGGGTATATTCTACTGGGGGGAAGCAGGCGTACTTGCTTGGTATCATCCTGAAACAGGAAAAGTCGAAGACCCCTATGAATCTAAAACGATTAGCCAAACTACTGGGAACCCTTTTGAGGGTGGAGATACACCCTATGCTGACTATGTTGCAGAAATAAATAAGCGTAGAGGATATGACTCTCTTGAAAAAATTAAAGAGGGAATAAAGAAACCTAAGAGTGATACTACAGTTAAAGCTGAAGAACCATTAAAAAAACAGGAGAATGAACTGAAGCAAAAGAAAGTAGACGAAAGTACTACTAAAAAAGAAGAAGCTACAACACAGAAACAAGGTTGGGTGCAAGAAAATGGTAAATGGTTCTACTATGACCAATCAAAGAACAAGCAATCTGGCTGGGTTCAAGTAAACGGTGCATGGTATTACCTAGCACAAGATGGAGAAATGAAGACTGGTTGGTTAAATCAAGGAGGCTCTTGGTACTATTTGACTGATTCAGGCTCTATGAAAACAGGTTGGCAAAAAGTTAATGGAACTTGGTATTATCTCAACGGTTCAGGAGCTATGCAAACAGGTTGGCTCAATCAATCTGGTACATGGTACTACCTAAACAGCTCAGGCTCTATGCAGACTGGCTGGCTTAGTCAAAGTGGTACTTGGTATTACCTCACTGAATCAGGTTCTATGAAAACTGGTTGGTATCAAGTCAGCACTAAATGGTACTACTCTTATAGCTCAGGAGCATTAGCAGTAAGCACTACAGTTGATGGTTATACTGTAAATGCTAATGGGGAATGGATTTAGTAACACGTTTTTTAAGAAAATAGATAAGCGCTGAATATTCAGATTCAGTGCTTTCTTTTTCTTTTTGTTTTTTAATCGACCTCTTCAATTAAGAAAAATAATTCTCATTCCTTATCTGAATAATGTCACCTCTAATCCTCACAATATACAAACAGTACAGATAATTTCTAATCACCCGACCTACAGATTACTATTAAAAATCACTTCGAGAGAGACTATAACAATTTTAAGCATGATGAAATAATAATAGATACTAAAACAACTATATATGGTTGGATAGATTTAGTATAAATTACTCTTTAGTGCTTTTTATTTATCACTAACTATCTTGGCTTAATTCAAGTATTTCCATCACCTTATGAACAATCATCTTATGCTGTGGGTGTTTCTGAATCTTCAATAACAGTTCCATCATCTCTGTATCTTGTGGAACAGAATAAGGTAAGAAAAAATCACTCAACGGAACTTCTAAAGCATCAACAATCTTCACAAAAGTTTCCAAAGAGATATTTCTATGATTATTTTCTATCTGACTGATATAAGGAACACTTAGATTTGTTCTTTCTGCTAATTCTTGCTGTGTAATCTTCTTTGAAGCTCGTAAGTCTCGTATCTGATTACTTATATTTTCTAATATATCATCCATTCCTTCACCCTCTATGTTAAATCTACTATCTATCTTATAGATTAAACAATCAGGTTTACATTCTCTATAGTTTAATATTTAATAAAAACATATTCTATTGTTAAAGTTTGTGTGATATAATTATAACTATTAGGAAATATTTATTTTATTTCATTAAATAAAGTTAAACATTTGGAGGTTATATATGCTTAAAAAGCTTAAGGAATTAAGCAAAGAACAAAAGATTATAGGTGGTATTGTACTATTGCTTATCCTCATTTTGTTCTTCACACTACTAACTAGCGGTAGCACTAAACACTCACAAGCTCAAACCAAGGCTAGTGATTCTGTCAAACAGTCTTCACAAGTTAAACAGTCTAGTTCATCTTCCTCTACTTCATCATCTAGTAGTGAAACTAGCTCTAAAATAGAGAAATGGTCTCCAACTGGACATATAGCTGTAGATGCTTATCTAAATACACCACAAATTAAAATCATACTGCGAGCCAAAGCACTGAGAGAGGTAGCACACAAACTCTCTAACACAGATAAACTCTACGAAGTTGAAGCTGAGGTAATTGGGATTGAAGAAAAAGATGAATACCGTGAGTACAACATAACAGGTAAGAAGCTTCTTATCCGTACACCTGAATCACTAGCTGTGAAAATGAATGAACTTATGGTCTATACAGGAAATACAGTATCTTTAGAAAAATATGATTCAATCGATAAAGGTTCGTTAGTAATCAGTGAAGTGAGAAAAACAGAAAAAGCACAAGAAGAGGAAAAAGCAAGTATTGAAGCCTCCAAATCAAAAGAGGAGGAAAGGAAAGCATCTTCACGAGCAAAAGAGCAAGAACAAGCTTCATCTCACACCACAACCACTCCTACACAATCGTCTACACCTGCTCCACAATCAAATTTAAGACCGTTCAAAAACTGTAAGGAAGCACGAAAAGCAGGACGTGTAAACATACCTGCTAGTGACCCACAATATGGTCCATGGCTAGATAGAGACAAAGACGGATACGGATGTGATGAATAGTAAAAAAGTTCTTATTCTACTGTCACTACTACTTATTATAATCGTCACATTCACAGCATACTTAACTACTCTACCACAAACAGAATACCAGATAGCTATAAAGAGACTCCAAAAGATAAGTTTAGAGGCTGTGGAACAGAAAATACAACATAAAGAAAGCTTTTACCTATACACAGGGAGAGAGAGTTGTCCATACTGCCAAGAATTTGCTCCAAAGCTAGCAAAAGCAGTAGATAAAACTGAGACAACTGTGTATTACTTAGATAGTGAGCATATAGATAAGACAAGTTGGAATAACTTTAAAACAAATGTAGGATTCAAAACAATCCCCAATCTCACTTACTTCACAAATGGTACAGTATATGACATATTACCGAAAGCAAGTCAAGCTAGTGTTGAAGTGATTGAGTCATTTATAAGAAAGGAATAAATAATGAACCAAGAAAAAATTTATAAATATATTGTAGGTTTTCTAGTGATATTTACTTTATTATTTGGATTATTTGCTTATATTGCAATAAGCTATGGTAATCAACAATATGTTAAAGATACGGAACGTGTTACTAAGCTAGTTGAAGCACTAGAAAATAACACAACAAATATAAAACAAAATATAACGTTAGAGGAAGCTTTGAAGCTTGTTTCTGATGATAGTGAATTGTCATCTGTTAAAAAGGAAATTAAATACCTAGAAGATAGATATCCAAACGACCACGAGTACAAAATTAGTAGTTTGTCCTCCCGTGTAAACGAAGTGGAATTAAAACTTAATAAACAAATCGAAAAGATTAAAGAAGAAAAAGAGCGGAAAGAACGAGAAGAACGGGAAGAACGGGAAAAACAGAAAAAATTGAAAGAGGAAGCAGAGAAAAAATCTAAAGAATCTGAAAAAAAGTCTAATGAAGAAAACAGAAAAGTAGATTTAGATGCTTTCTATAATGCAATTCAAGGAGGTGTAGATAAAGTAAATACACAATCAGGAGCACATATGCTTGAAATGGAAAAAACATCTGTAACACTTGGCATCAGAATCATTCTCACAGAAAATAATGCTTCGTATTCAAACAAAGAACTTAGAGCAATTATCAGTGCATTAAACAAATCTTTATATAAAATTGCCAAATCCCACGGAGTAAATAGCCCTAGATTCTATTACACTCTCAGTGGGGAAGAAGTCGCTGTGAATCGTTATGTAATGGCACCTGATGAAGTTAAGTTTTCTGGAATATTAAAATAGGAGAGTACTAATGAACATAGGGAAAATTATTAAAATAACTGAAGATACTGCTTATATAGGTTATGAAGATGGAAGTTTAAAGGAAATTGCTATTGAATCTTGTGACTTTGAACCTAGTATAGGGGATTATGTAGAAGTTTATGAAGGTATTGTCATAAAAGTCGACATCAACAAGAACAACATAGAGAAAAAGAACAAATCTAAAAAAATAGGAATTATAGTCACTCTACTATTACTGTTTGTAATTATTGTTATAAGTTTTATAAATACTAAAAAACAAATTTCAAACAATCAAACAACTTCAAGTTCAACATCAAAACAAATTTCATCATCCAAAAAAAGTAGCTCTACCTCTTCATCTTCCTTAAAGGAAAGTAGTTCCAGTTCCTCATCCTCAGTACCATCAAAACCTAAGATTACTGTAGATAATGATAAAGCAAATTATGGTGAAGTAGACTATAACAAGTGGAATCATGATGAAATAGCCGTAGATACTAAAGTAAGAGTATATGGTAAAGTTTTACAAGCTATGGAAGATGGGAAAGCCTACACACTGCGTGTAGCCATAAATGATGACTATGATAAAATTATTTTGGTTTCTATTCCTTCTGAATACAACAATAGAGTTATAGCCGAAGATGACCATATAACATTGTACGGACTAGTAAAAGGAAGACAAAGTTATGAAACGGTCTTTAAATCCACAAAAACACTACCTCTCATGGTTGCCTATATGTACGAGAACTAATACTACATGAAAAATAAAAAACATAACCAAATTATTCACGTTTCAGAAACACATATTATCATTCGACTCCACACAAATGAGACTCTAAATGTTCCTATCAATGAGTTAACTTTTCATCCTAAAGTAAACGATATTGTTGAAGTTTACCAAAATCAGAATCACGTAGTAGTTTGTCCTCTACCACAGAGCAACAAATTTTGGATTCTTATAACCTCAATTACACTTCTACTTCTTACCATTATAGGAGCTACTTTTTTATTCTTTAGACATCTAAATGAAAATATAGAAACAGTAGATAGTCACTCTTCACAACAAATCTCATCTACTACTTCTAGTTTCTCTGCATCATCCAGCACATCTACCACAAGCTCTAGCTCAACTGAAGATAGTATAATAGACACGACAGCCGAAGAGCTTCGAGACATGGAAAATGATGGTAGGTTAAAAACTGGTCAACTATACCGCTTCACAGCAGAACTAACACGCCAAAAATTTTGGGAAGCATACGTAGGACATTTTAAAGCTCTAGAAACATACCATACTATTTGGGTAAAAGCTAGTAATGCTCCTATAACTGGTGTACAAATACAAATTAAGAAATCTATGATTGAAGGATGGCAAGAAGGAGCAACCGTTACTTTCACAGTCAGAATCATGGAAGACTCTGAAAAATTTCAATTCTGGGTTGCTACTGATGCCACACTTATCACGACTCCCACAGAAGAAAAGCACACAGAAAATACAACACAAGAAATTGATACACAGGCTATTCTACATGGAGACTACTCTAGTATAGCTGGTACTTGGAGGAATGAACTAGGATATGAAATAGTGTTTAATAAGAATGGGTTAACAAAAGGAGGACAGATAGCTCAGTCAGGCATGGGAAGCGATGGACACATAGGTTTTAGTATCAGCTCAGGACCTATAGGAGCTGCAATGGGAATATATCCCCCTGGAACAAGTATACCTATGAAACGATTTGAGAATAACCAAATGGTATCAATCGAAGACCCAACTGATAAAAGTAAAACTAGAATTATCATTACTCAAACACATCCATCTGATGAAAAAGCTGTCTACTACAAAATAGACTAAAACAATATTCCCTATACTTACAAAGTTTTCCTAGTTACCTGAAAATCCCTGCAATTACTCATTGCAGGGATTTTGTATATCCGTTACATCACATGAATCTCTTTCAGACAATTCCACATTACTAACACATTTTTGATATAGAGAGTTAATCGGTGAATAGCAAAATTCACATACATCCATTACTATTCTATTTTTTAATCGCCCCTTAGAAATCCCATTATCACGCGCATTACTAACCACAAACACAAAAAGATAAATTGATACAATTGTACAGAAAAAACTGATAGCTGAATCAAGACAACACTATAAAAATGTTAAATTCTATAATCTAAATCCTTATTAAATAGCTAGTTTTATTCTCTATTTTATCTCACAAGCATACGCCTTTATGCCGTGAAAGCAAATTGACAGTAAGTAGGCACAAAGTACGCTAAGAACGTCTCAGACGAAAGGCTTTAGTTTTTCGGATGGACAGTTCATTTGTACGAGAGTGCCTTGTTTCTTGCTGTCAATTAGACCATGGAATAAATTAGGCGTGTTTGGTACTTAACAAAGTGTTTCACTCCTTTGCCTTCGCTCGTGGCGGGCTAGTCGTTCACACTTTGTATATCTCCAGAATGATACACTTGATACACTAATTTCCAACTTCTTAGAATAAATAAAACAAATAAAATTGAAAATAGAAATGAAATTTACTGTTTCAAGTGTATCAAGAGCATGACTTCATTACATACCCTTTATATCTCTTTGTAGAATCCAAATTAAAAGACTCAGAATGAATAAAATAAACAGAATCACCCTCATCAAAATCTTTACAAGTAGATAATGTTGGCTTAAATACCCAGTCTGATGGAAGTGCATCTTTTAATTCTTTGTGAAAGGCTTCCTTAGTTTCTCGTTTTAAACCATTTCCTTCACAGAATTGTTCATATGCCCATAGCATAAATGAATTCGGCAAGAAAGTAGATTTCACACGACTAAACAGATAAGATGAAAACTGTTCAACACTTGTCATAGACTTCCCATGAATTTCCTTGATAGCAGGGTGGTGACTGATATCCTTGAATCCATCACTGATATCATATTCTAATGCATTCTTCAATACATATTCTAATACATCCTGACGTTTTAGATAAACCTGCTTTATTTCTCTCTTGTAACCATCTTTGTTAAATTCAGAAACGAAGGGAAGTATGAAAGTTCTTCTTGCTATAGCTTCTTTGTCTCCTTGAATCTTAATCAATCGATTAGATGATTGAACAATCACAGGAGTAAGTCGAGCAGAATAGGCCTGTTTGCCTTTCTTTTCGATTGTGACAATATCATGAGTAACTAGAGAAAACATAGTAGAAGGGTCTGTTACCACCTTATCAATAGGATTATCATCTCCAATAACTAGATGTTTACCTATTAACTGTGAAGTGGCAAAACGATTTTTGCCCTCTAATTCAATTAGTTTCATGGATGCTGTATTAATCCTACCTACTAAGTTAATTAACAACTCTTGGAAACTACCCTTACCTGTTCCTCCTTTTCCAATCAGCCAAATAATTCTCTCATCAGCATAACCACGTATCACTGCCAAAATTGTTTGCCATGCTAAGTGAATTAGTTCAGCATCATTATTAAACAGTTCAGTTAACCAAGAATCAATAGACCAATCGCCCAATACTGGAGAAGTTGCTTCTGAATTATAATTTACTTGTACCTTATGTGTAAACACAATTGAAGGACTGTACTTCATTCCGTCCCCATAATAAGTATCATAAATACAATTCCCTAACGCTATGTAACGTGAGCCTTGATATATACTTACATTTTTACAGATACAACTTAGTACAGAAAAAATCTCTGATATATCATTACTCCTAAAAGAAGGTTCTAACCTTCTTGCTAATTTATTAACAATATGCCAAGCAGGTTGATAAATCCCCTCTTTGGGATTATACACAAATAAGTTACCTTCACCAGTATCCTCTATTTCAGCTATACTAACCACAATGAGATGAGCCATTAAAAAATCTGCCATGATATAAAAAGGAGCTTTTCTCTTTTTCATCTTCTCTTTTTCTGAAGGCTCTATGTGAGGGGTAGAATCAATTACCTCATTTTTATATATTCGCCATTCTTCCTTATATTCAGTTATTGGAGTAGCGTTATCAAAATCTTGAATAGCATTCTCAGGGTAAGTTTCAAATTTAATATCTGCTTCTAGAACAGAATGTTTTGGTTTTATGGTAATTAATGTCATTAGACAATCCTTTCTTGGATAAGCATTACACTATATAGCGTAATTGATAGCAATTGAATCTGTGATTCAACATGGTTGCAAGTACCTATGTATTTCAAGAAATCATAGAACTTTTCAATTGTGTTTATTTTCTTTTCATACAATGTATTCACTCCTTACTAGTAATTGAAAGAAACTTCATAACATCTGATTTCTTATAGAAAACTTTGCGAGTTCCTTCTATTGGTGGACAGTATCGAGTTAACCCCAAACGCTCCCATTCATGCAGAGTTACTAAACTAATACCTAGTTCTTTGATTAACTCTTTCTGTTGTATCAAGCCAAACGAGTCACTGTGAGGTGAAAGCATTGCATGTGATAGATAATCATTTATTAAATGCTCAATCCTTCCCAACAATGCTAGTTCTGCTTCTTGAGATAATATCCCTTGTGGTGTACTAAACATAGACACCCCCTTTCTTTTCCATTTTGTGCACAACTATCCTCTCATAACTAGTACAGCTCGCCTATTAACCAAGTTAATTGACTTGGGTTATATTTGGAATTTTATCAGTTTTCTATTTACATGTCAAGAGTTTTTTGCTAAAATATTACTAAAGTTATTAAACGGAGGTTAAAAATGATAGGAGCATATCTTAAAAAATACCGTACAGAAGGTAACGTAACTACTAAGAGCCTTGCTGAAGAACTAAAAGTATCACAGTCTTATATCTCACAAATTGAAAATGAGAAAAAGATTCCCAGTTTAACTAAACTCTCTGAAATTACTGAAAGCATTGCTTCACTCTCTATAAAAGAAAAATGCGAACAAGGTGGATTAGAGTTTGATGAGCACAAAATTAAATATCAACAATTGGCTAACTCTTATATTGATGATATAATCAAAAATATCCACATGGATTCTGTTCATAACGATAAAGAGAAGCAACTTTTAAAAGATTTAATTGAGTTAAGAAATGGCGAATCCATATTCTCAAAGTTAAAAACATACAAAGATATTAGCCAAGATATTATCAATGGGGAAAATATCAAAATTAATCTTGATTATATCTTTAGGAAGAATGTAAAAATAACTATTGATGGTCAAGCACTCACAACTGAGGACTTAACTGCTCTACAGATACTAATTGAAGGTATTCGTTCTAGACACAAATCATAATATCTATTTTTCATAACCTTTTACAGCTTGCCTACTGATGTTAGAAAGGTTAAAAAATGAAAATAGCAGAAATAAAAAAACAAAATGGTAGCACTGTATATCGTGCCAAAGTATACTTAGGAGTAGATAAACTCACAGGAAAAAAATAAAGTCTAATCTGACAGCTAGAACTAAAACTGAATTGAAGAAAAAAGCTCAATTAGCTAAGGCTGAATTCCAAAATAATGGCTTCACTAAAAAAGAAATAATCCCACTAACAAGTTATGAAGAAGTAGCTCAACTATGGTGGGAAAGCTATCAACACACAGTAAAACCAAATACGCAAGATTCAGTAAAGCGACTACTATCTAACCATGTGATTCCTTTATTTGGTTCTTATAGGTTAGATAAGTTAACTACTCCAACTATCCAACGCATTGTTAATCAACTAGCTCTACGTGCTAACAAACGAGAAGAAGGCGCATTTCTACACTATGATAAAATTCACGCGCTAAATAAACGTATACTACAATATGCTGTGACAATGCAGATTATTGATATGAATCCAGCTCGTGAAGTTATTCTTCCTCGTAAAATAAAAAAGGGTAGAAACAAAGTAAAACACTTTAATAACTTAGAGTTAAAGCAATTTCTCAGCTATTTAGAAGAGGCTAACTTAGCAATATATAGAAATATCTATGAAATTACTTTGTACAAGTTTCTTCTTGCTACTGGTTGCCGTATTAACGAAGCCTTAGCTCTACACTGGTCAGATATTGACCTAAATAATGCAACTGTGAATATTACAAAGACACTAAATCATTTAGGTGAGATTAACAGCCCAAAGTCTGAGGCAAGTTATCGCACAATTGATATTGACCCACAAACTATAGAGGTCTTAAAAGTGTATCAAAAAAGACAAAGGCAAGAAGCTTGGAAACTTGGTCGGACTGAAACTGTTGTCTTCTCAGATTTTATTCATAAATACCCAAACAATAAAACACTATCAACTCGTTTAAACACACGTTTCAAACATGCTGGTGTACCTAATATTGGATTCCACGGTTTTAGACACACACACGCTAGTCTTTTGCTAAACTCTGGAATACCATATAAAGAATTACAACACCGTCTAGGTCATTCTACACTAGCTATGACTATGGACACTTACAGTCATCTCTCCAAAGAAAAAGCAAAAACAGCCGTCTCATTTTATGAGAAAGCTGTAAGTTCTTTGTAAAGGGGGACAAAAAGGGGGACAAACCCAGAAATCAACGTTTTAAGACAAAGCAAAAAGCCCACTGTTGTAGGCTTTCTGTAAGATATTTCTTAAAATTAAAGCATTTTGTTGTAGAATTCAACGACAAGTGCTTCGTTGATTTCTGAGTTGATTTCGTCGCGTTCTGGCAAGCGAGTCAATGAACCTTCCAATTTTTCAGCGTCGAATGATACGAATGCTGGACGTCCAAGAGTAGCTTCTACTGCTTCAAGGATAGCTGGAACTTTCAATGATTTTTCACGAACTGAGATCACTTGACCTGGAGTTACGCGGTATGATGGGATATCAACGCGTTTTCCGTCAACAAGGATGTGACCGTGGTTTACGAATTGACGAGCTTGACGACGAGTAGTCGCAAGACCAAGACGGTAAACAACGTTATCCAAACGACGTTCCAAAAGAAGCATGAAGTTGAAACCTAGGATTCCGCCTTTGATTTTTGTAGCTTGTACGAACAAGTTACGGAATTGTTTTTCACCTACACCGTAAGTGAAACGAAGTTTTTGTTTTTCAGCCAATTGCAAACCGTATTCTGACAATTTAGAACGGTTGTTTGGTCCGTGTTGTCCTGGTACGTAGTTACGACGTGCCAATTCTTTACCTGTACCTGTAAGTGAAAGGCCAAGGCGACGAGCTTGCTTCCAAGATGGTCCTGTATAACGTGACATGTGAATGTCCTCCTGATATAAATAATATTTCGGTGGAAATAGTCACTTAGAAAGCCCTGATTCGTGCAGATGCCCTTCGCCTAAACAGCCAAGGTTACTTATTATAAGACACCTGTTGACGAGCTTCATGCTTTCCTGCTGATATTTCGCACAAAATCCATTCTACCATGAATGGCTAGATTTGTAAAGGGGTTTTAAGCTTTATTTTCATTGCCAGAGAGGTTAAGAAGGAGGGTAAAGGTGCTTCCTAGACCGTACTGGCTGCTGACTGTAATTTCTCCACCCAATTGATGAGCCAATTCACGCGCAATCGCAAGCCCTAAGCCATGACCACCTGTTTTCATGTTACGCGAAGTTTCGACACGATAAAGGCGTTTGAAAATATTCTCCAAGTCCTCTGGGGCAATTCCCTGCCCCTCATCGGTCACACTGATTGAAAGCTGGTTTTTCTCCAGCTTAGCCACCACTTCCAGTTTGGTTCCTGGAGCTGAGTATTTAAAAGCATTATTGACCAGATTCACCAAGATACGAGAAAGTTTGGCATAATCTCCCTCAATTCGGGCAGACTCAGGGATTACCTGCAAATGAACATCTCGTTCCTCCTGCTCAATCAAGAACTGAAATTCACTCATGCACTCAATCAAGAGCTGATCCAGAAAAATGCTGTCTTTACTAGTCGTCTCCGCCTGATTTCTAGCTGTGTTTAGGGTCAAAAAATTCAACTCCTCAACCAGTTTATTGAGCCTTTCCGTCTGGCGCCCAATGGTTGCCAGATAATGAGTCTGTTCTCCTTCCTTGATAACCCCATCCAAAATCCCTTCTACCGTCGCTTGGATTGAAGTGATGGGGGTCTTGATATCATGCGATAGCTGAGCAATCATCAAGCCCTTTTCTCGTTCGCTTTCTTCCAAGGAATCAAATGTCGCCTGCAAATCATGGGACATTTCATTGAAAGCTTGGCCTAATTGCTGAAATTCTACAGGGCCTTGGACCTCCAGATTTGATGGAAAATCCTTATCCGCTACCCGCTTGGCATGTTCCTTGAGTTTACCCAACGACGTAAATACTGGCGACAGGAGAAAGAGACTAATCCCAGCACCGACAAGGCTAGCAACGATGGTCATTCCAAGCAAAAAGTAAATCTCGCTTTTCTCAATCAGCATTTTTTGAACAGCCCAAAAAACCACGATAATCGTTAGGAGTGTTGAAATGACATACCCCACTAAAATATAACTTTTTAATTTCATTGACTACCTCGTGCTTTCTCAATTTTGTAGCCCAAGCCCCAGACGGTTTTGATGGTCGGTGTTTCTGCACTAGCATGTTTAGCCAACTCCTGTCGAAGAGCATGAATATGAACATTCAAGGTATTGGTGTCATCCACATAGTCTTCTTGCCAGACCTTTTCATAGAGGTCTGTCTTAGAGAAAACCCGCTCTGGATTGCTGGCTAGAAGCCATAGAAGTTCGAAGGATTTGACGGTCAAATCAAGCGCTACATCTCCGACTTGGACCTCATGGCTACCGTGATTCATCCGTAAATCCCCGAGACTGACGACCTCTGTCTCACCTCCACGATGAAGGCGACGCAAGATATTGTGGACACGCAAAACCAGCTCACGAGGGCTGAAGGGCTTGGCAATAAAATCATCTGCCCCTAAGCTCAGACCATAAATCTTGTCCTGCTCACTAGTCTTAGCCGTGATAAAGAGAAAAGGCTGATCTGGAAATTGATACTGGACCTCACTAATCAAATCATAACCATCCATCCGAGGCATCATGATATCTGTAATAATCAAATCAATCGCTTTTCGCTTGAAGATTTCCAAGGCCTCTACTCCATCATGGGCCACCAAAACCTGATATCCCGCCTGAACCAGATAACGTTGATGAATATCTGTGATTTCTACCTCGTCGTCAACGAGTAAAATTGTCTTTCCCATCTGTCTCTCCTTTGAAAAAAACAGTGCTATACCACAATAGTATAACACCATTTTAATCTCTTTACGAACATTCTAAACGATATCTGGATTTTTCATATCCTAGATAGAAAGTCTGTAACTAGACTAGTCATTTTCTTCTTTTTTAGCTTTCAAACCGAGTCCACCTAGCAGGCCGGCCAAGGCTAATCCAAAGAATCCAATAGTAGCCATTGATGTTTGGGCTTCACCAGTATATGGAAGTATGTCTTTTTGGTCTTTCATTTGAGCAGCCATCATCGGACTTGATACCTTGTTATTGGATATCATCTTGCCTTCATCAGACATTTGGCTTGAGGCTGCTGGAGCTTGATCTTGTTTCATGCTTGGTGTTGCCATAGGCTGGCTAGCATTCATGGTTTTGTCCTGCTCTTTGTTAGGCATCATCTTATCCTGACTAGCAGCTGGCATTTTAGATTTCATCTCATCCTGATTGGCACTTGGCATTTGAGCGTTCATCTTAGACGCATCTTGATGACTATTCATCATTGGAGCCGGCATAGCTGAACCATTAGAAGATGGGACGAAACCTGATTGCATCTGAGTAAGAGACTGATGTCCATTCAAGTTCACTGTCAAATCCTTAGTCGCTACGAGATTAGTCAAATCGGCCTTGCCGTCCTTCGCACCATAAACCTTGATAGTTGCCTTGTAGCTGTGAGTTCCATTTTGTTTCAACAAGTCAAGAAGCTCTTTATCTGATTTGCCTTGAGTCCCTGCCAAATCTACTTCGTAGAAGTAGAGGCCTTTGCCTAATTTTTCTACTGGTGGGAGAGCGGGATTTTTAGCTGAACCATTGTCTGACCATGGAGCCTTGTCTGAGGCTTTCAAGATAAGGCGAGTCAACATACCGTCACCTGCGAAGAATTCATATGGAATGACTTGGTTGACACCGGCTGTGAATGGACCAGGGAAGTTGGCTTTGCCCAAGTATGTAGCTGGAACATCTACTGTATCTTTGGTGTTGTCAGCTACTCCTTTTTGGACTTCAGCTGGAGTGGTTAAGCCATTCAAATTGACATCCAAATTCTTAGTCGCTACAAGATTAGTCAAATCCGCCTTGCCGTCTTTGGCACCGTATACCTTGATAGTGGCTTTATAACTTTGTGTACCATTTTGTTTCAACAAGTCAAGAAGCTCTTTATCTGATTTGCCTTGAGTCCCTGCCAAATCTACTTCGTAGAAGTAGAGGCCTTTGCCTAATTTTTCTACTGGTGGAAGGGCAGGATTTTTAGCTGAGCCGTTGTCTGACCATGGAGCCTTGTCTGAGGCTTTCAAGATAAGGCGAGTTAACATACCGTCACCAGCGAAGAATTCATATGGAATGACTTGGTTGACACCAGCTGTGAATGGACCTGGGAAATTAGCTTTATCCAAGTAAGTAGCTGGGACGTCTACTGTATCTTTGGTGTTGTCGGCTACACCTTTTTGAACTTCAGCTGGGGTAGTCAAGCCATTCAAGTTGACATTCAAATCTTTAGTCGCTACGAGATTAGTCAAATCGGCCTTGCCGTCTTTCGCACCGTAAACTTTGATGGTAGCTTTATAACTTTGAGTGCCATTTTGTTTCAAGAGGTCAAGAAGCTCTTTATCTGATTTACCTTGGGTGCCGGCCAAGTCCACTTCATAGAAATAGAGACCTTTGCCCAATTTTTCTACTGGTGGAAGAGCTGGATTTTTAGCTGAACCATTGTCTGACCATGGGGCCTTGTCAGAAGCTTTCAAGATAAGACGAGTCAACATACCGTCACCAGCGAAAAATTCGTATGGAATAACTTGATTGACACCAGCTGTGAATGGGCCTGGGAAGTTCGCTTTGTCCAAGTAAGTAGCTGGAACATCTACTGTGTCTTTCGTGTTGTCAGCCACACCTTTTTGGACTTCAGCTGGAGTGGTTGCTGGTTGAGCTTCACTTGCTTCACGGTCTTGTCCAGAAACTGTAGCTGCAGGACTGTCCACAGGTTTAACCGCATCTTCTGTTTGTTTCTTAGATTCTGGTTTTGCTTGCGCTTCTTCTTTTGGTGCTACTACTGGCTCTTTAGCACCTGCATCTGCTTTTTCTGGAGAGCTTGCAGTATCCAAGCTTGCTTTAGGTGTTGAATCTGCCTGTTCTGAAGGAAGAGCTGTATCGACTGCTTCTTTAAGAAGTTCTGCTGATAAGTCGCTCTTTTCACTCACCGAAGTCGCATCTGGCGCTACTTGAGCAGGGGTTGGATTGAGCCCATCGGCACGTACAGAACTTGGCTGACCAACTAGGACAAAGAAGCCACTAGCCACAACAACTGAGGCAACACCGACACTGAGACAGCGAATAGACCAACGAGTATATCTTTGATTTGGATTGAATTTCATAGGATTCTCCTTAGAGTTTTTCTTTATTTGATGACTCTAGTATAATCTCCTAAAATTAAAAAGGATTAAGAAAAAGTTAAAATTTTTCTTAAATCCCTCTTATAAAATACTTATATTAATTAAATCCATAAACAGATTTGGTGATTTGATAGACGACATTGGAAAGTTTGCGAGCTGGCAAGACTGAATGTTTGGTCAAACGGCTCAACATAGTCTTACGAATAGCTTGAAAGACCTCTGGATTTTCCTGTTGAATATAAGTCCACAGCTCACGTTTTTTTGCCAGATGTTCCGCTGTTCCAGCTCGGTTGAGCAGGGCACTGGAAATCACCGTCGTAATCTCAATGTGATTCAGCAGATATTCTCGCATTTTGGGGTGGCTTACTTTAGATAAATCAAGCTGGTCTACCAAGAGTCGATTGACCTTGAGTTGCTGGTCAATGCGCTTAATCATCACTTGCTCATTGACAGACTGGTCTTCACGCCCAATCAAATAACGATAGAAATCAACAGGTAGATAGTACATAGTCTTGACCTGCTGAAGGGGGGTAAAGACAAAGAGATTATCGACATAAAAAGTATGCTCAGGCAGTTGGAACTGGCTCGCTCGCAACAAATCTGTCCGGTAAATCAGCGAGTGCATCATAATATACTGGCCTTTTGAGAAATTTCCAACCTGGTCCCAGCCAAAAATCTGCTGGACAGGCAAGACCGACTCGTAACTCATACTCTTCTTACGAGACTGGCCTTCCTTTTCATAGACAAAATTAGTCACAAAGGCATCCACTTCCTGCCCCTCGTTCTCTAGTTCCTGCAAGGTTTCAAGAATTTTTAGGTAAGCACGAGGATCCACCCAGTCATCACTGTCAACTACTTTAAAATAGCGCCCAGAAGCCTCCGCCAAGCCACGATTGACCGCACCGCCATGGCCTTTATTTTCCTGATAAATAGCTCTAACGATGCTAGGATACTTGCTGGCTAAACGCTCAGCTATTTCCTGAGTCTGGTCCTGGGACCCGTCATTGATAATCAAAATCTCAACTTGCTCACCACCAATCACTAGCGACTCCACACAGTAATGAAGATAGGCTGCGGCATTATAGCTAGGGATGGCGATAGACAATAACTTCATAATCTACTCCTTTAGGGGACTGATTTTTTCTTATACTCAATGAAAATCAAAGAGCAAACTAGGAAACTAGCCGCAGGTTGCTCAAAGCACTGCTTTGAGATTGTAGATAAGACTGACGAAGTCAGCTCAAAACACGGTTTTGAGGTTGTGAATAAGACTGACGAAGTCAGTTACCTATACCTATGATATCTACGGCAAGACGACACTAGTATGGTTTAAAGAGATTTTCGAAGAGTATTACTCTCTCTTATCATTTCTTTCTATTCTATCATAAAGTCCCGTTTTTGAAGGACTTTTACTGGAATACAAGGGGTTCTGGTCTCATTTGGGATACAGGTTTCTGTCTATTTGCTATCTTGGACATCAAAAAAGAGGGAAATCCCCTCCTTACGAATTTAATTCTGCCAAGTCATCTAGATACTGGTTGTTAATGACTGCTAAAATATAGGCATCTGCCTTCAAGAGGTCATTAGGTCCAAACTGGACATCTAGCGGTGAATTTTCTTGTTCACGGAATCCTAGAACATTGAGGTTGTATTTGCCACGTAGATCTAGCTGGCTCAGGCTTTGACCTGCCCAAACACTCGGAATTTTCATCTCCACGATAGAGACATTTTTATCCAACTGAAAGACATCAACATTGTTATGAAAGAGAATGGTCTGCGCTAGGGACTGTCCCATTTCATACTCAGGTGAAATCACCGAGTCAGCACCGATTTTTTCCAGCACCTTCTTAGCTGTCTGGCTTTTGACCTTGGCAATAACCCTTGGTACCCCCAAACTCTTACAGTGCATAACTGCAAGCACACTTGACTCCAGATTTTCCCCTGTTGCCACTACAACCGTATCACAGGTATCAATACCTGCAGTTCTGAGGAGTTCCTCATCTGTAATATCTCCAACTACACCACGCGCCAAAACTAGCTCAAATTGATTGATGTGCTCGGCGTGGTCATCGATGGCAATGATATTCATATCTTGCTTGGCTAGGGCCGTCAGGACACTACTTCCGAAAATCCCCAAACCTAAAATTCCAATCGTACGATCTGACATAGTTCTTCCTTTCTTATCCAATACTAATATCTGCTTTCATATACTGAATCAAATCTTTCTTATCAGGCTGGTAATCCGCTAAACTAACCAACAAGGTCAAGGGACCGATACGGCCAATAAACATGAGCACCATGACAATACTGAGGGCTAACTTGCCCAATTCTGGTGTCAGATTTGCCGTTACCCCAACTGTCGCAAGGGCTGAAATGGTCTCAAACATGAGGTAGATAAAGCGCGGTGTTCCTTCTGCTGTAATTCCCAGCAACACCAAGCCCAACAGGAAGGTCATCAAAAAGATAATGAAGACACTAAAGGATTTTTGGACTGTGCGAGCCTCAATGGTTCTCTGCGCAACATTGGCATGAGGTAAGCCCAGCAATTCACTACGCGCAAAGACCAATAAGACAAAGAAAGTCGTAATCTTGAGCCCCCCAGCCGTTCCTCCAGGCGCCCCTCCAAGAAACATCTGCAGGATATAGATAAACAAGGTCACAGGCCGAGCTTGAGTGTAGTCAATAGAAGCAAAGCCAGCTGTTCTCATGCTGACGGTTTGGAAAAAGCTAACCAACACTTTCTCTGGGATACTGAGATTGCCAATAGTCCCTGGATTGTGCCACTCCGTAAAGAGTGTGGATACTGTCCCAAACAGCAAAATTCCTGCAGTCAAGAAGAGGACCAACTTGGTGTGGAAACGCAGACGACGTTTTTTCTTCTTGTCAAACTGGGTTGCCAAGTCAAACCAGACCATAAAGCCAAGACCACCTGTGATAATCAAGCCAGCAATGACCAGATTGATCAAGGGATCTGTCTGATAATTCACTAAACTACTACTGCCGAAATTATCAAAACCAGCATTACAAAAGGCTGAAATGGCTAAAAAGATGGAGGTAAAAATGCCCCGTCCCCAGCCAAACTCAGGAATAAAACGGAAACTTAGTAGAAAGGCACCCAAGCCCTCCACCAGAAAAGTCGTCAAAAAGATGGAGCGCATAAAGGCCTTCAGTGACCGAGTCTCCCCGTAACTAAAGCTCTCCTGAATGGTTTCACGACTGCGAAGACTGAGCTTTTGCTTCCCCTGAATATAAAAGACTCCGATAAAGGTCATGAGTCCCAGACCACCAATCTGGATCAAGAGCATACAAATCAGCTGACCCCAGACATTATAGGTAGTAGCCACTGGTTGCGTAAAAAGGCCAGTCACACAGACCATGGACACCGTCGTAAAGAGATGGTCAAAATAAGTGGCCTGAGAACCATTTGCCTGAACAAAAGGCAGACTCAAAAGAAGAGAGCCTATAAAAATAACTCCAGCGAAACTTAAAAAAATGCGACGAGCAGGCGAAAGTCCGCCAAAGACCCTTTCAAGTTTTTTCACAAATAATTTGAATAACATACATCCATTGTACCATAAAAAGAAGAAGAGTAGCTAGATCTGAAAGGCAATCTCAAGGCAGAGTTCCAAGGCCTTCTCGAAAGCTTCTGAACCCCAGTCACGACTATCGTACTGGTCCAAGTCTGCTAAGGAATCAGCTGTGAACAACAATTCACCCCAGAGAACCCCACGCAGTTGGGCTACTGCCGCAAGCGCAGAACACTCCATCTCCACAACAGCACAGCCTTCTTCCTTGCGATAAGCCACCTTTTCAGCCGTTTCTCGGTAAAAACCGTCTGTCGTCCAGGTCATGACTTCTTCATAGGGAATCCCTCTGGCTTCCAACACTCGCTCAATAGCAGCAATAGCCTCTGGCTGCATTTCCATATAACGAGAAGGTGCCACATAGTGATAACTAGCTCCTTCATCTCGCAGAGCGCGAACAGGGACTAGAAAGGCATTTTCTTCTATATCAGCCAGCACACCACAGGTACCAGTAGAGATAATCTGCTCCACACCATAGCCAATCAACCAATCCATAAACTGGGTTGCTGGAGCGGAGCCGACAGGTGCCTGAGCCAGACAAATTCCCTCTCCCTTGTAGTTAACGACATAGACTGGATAGATCTTGGTGGCTGAAACAAATTCGCCGACACAGTCCGCCCCTACTTCCCTCGCATAACGGTCAATCTCCTCACCTAAAAAAGCATAGACACACTTCTTAGGCAACTGCAAGTCTAGCCCGTCGTGATCAGGCATGATGACCGCCTGAGGATTGTCATCAAACTCTAAAATAGGAATCGCATGTTTCTGAATCATAATCCACCTCCTCTGATTTTGTACTATTGTATCAAAAGCTGACACAGTGTCAAGGAGGGGGCTGATAAACTAAGGAGAAAAAAGCATCCCACTTACGAGATGCTTTTAAATTAATCAATGAAACAGACTTGCTAAGATATAGAGTAGGTAAATGTGGGCTGGGTAAAAGATGATGAAACCTACAAAAAAGAAACAACCTCCGCTGTTCCTTTTTACTTCTATTTCACAGGTATCTCCTTAATCACACGCGCAGGATTTCCAGCTAGGACAACGTTGTCGCCAAAGGACTTAGTGATTACAGCACCTGCTCCAGCAACAACATTATTGCCCAGTGTCACTCCAGGAAGGACAATAACACCACCTCCAGCCCAGAAATTGTCTCCGATAGTAATAGGCTTGCCGTATTCCACACCTGAATTACGTTCCTGCGGGTCCAATGGATGGAGAGGAGTCAAGAACTGACAGTTGGGACCAATCATAGCATTGTCCCCGATGCGAATCGGACAAACATCCAGCATGGTCAAGTTCCAATTAGAATAAAAATTTTCTCCTAGATAGATATTGACCCCATAATCGACCACCAGGCGTGGATTGACATAGAGATTTTGCCCAGTCGAACCAAACCAAGTCTTAATAATCTCCGCCCCCTTCAAGGGATCTTCTTCCTTGTTAAAGGCAGCCTGTTTTTGGCGAGAAGCCTGAGCCAAGGCCCGCAACTCAGGATCAAACGGATGATAGGGTTCTCCTGCAATCATTTTCTGGTATTCACTGGTCATTGTATTCTTCTCCTTATTCCCTACTATCATATCAAATTTTCTACATATCCGACTCCTACAATTTATACTCTGATTTTCATCACATACTGTCTATCTTGCTAAACGAATACGGGTCACGATTCCGTCTGGGTCTGTGATTTCCAGCTGGCTCGATGTCAGCCATTTGATTGGTGCATCAACTTCTTGTGCTCCTTGCGCAATCGTTAACAGTTCTTCTTTACGAGCGATTTCAATGACATAGTAGGCTAAGCCTGGCAAACCTGCCTTACGCGGAGCTAAGCCTTTTCCTCCCCATTCATTGACTGCTAAGTGATGGTGGTAGTCCCCAGCTGCAATCCAACTAGCGCTCGGCAAACTGAATTTATCCTCTAGTCCTAACACCTTTTGATAAAACTGGCTGGACTTTCGACTATCCTTGACGGAAAGATGGATATGCCCCATTCTCGTACCTTCTGCTAGGATAAAGGGCTCTACTCTTTCCCCCAACTCATAGATATCCTGCGCCGCAAGGGCCTCTGTCACCCCAATAATGCGTCCATCTTCTCGAATATCCCATGTGGAAACTGGCTTATCTCGATAGAGCTCGATGCCATTCCCCTCCAAATCTTCCAAGTAAAGGGCCTCACTGTAACCGTGATCTGCACCGCCAACAAGAGGAATCTGTAAATCTGTCAGGTGTTTCAAGACATCAGCCAATGCCTTGCGTGTCGGCAAGAGAATAGCCAGATGGTAAAGGCCATAATATTCCCTTACTTCTCCACTCTCTTGTGCTTGAATCAGCTGTACCAAGGCTTTTCCACCCAGGCCTAGAACGGCCTCTGTCTCAGTTTGAGATAGGATTTCTAAACCAATAATTTGCTGATAAAAGGCTGTTTGACTTGCCAAATCCTTTACATTTAAAACTGCCTCTGCCAAATAAATGTGACTCTTGTATTCATAGGTCATAAATAGTCCTCTTTTCTGTTGTAATGTTTTTTGTTACAACTATTATATCATTCCCATCAAGAAAGTCAAGTCATACAACTTGAAGGAACTCCCCAGCAAAAAACAATCCCAGAAAAATCTTCTAGGATTGTTTTGTGTTTATTTAACCAGGCTAGCAAAGTTATTTCTCAAATCGACGTTTTCTGTGGGATTGAGATACATCTTGTCACCATTGGTCGTTGGCGAATGAAAAACAATTCCTGCAACCTGGATTCAATCACATCTCTATATCACTCCATAAGAAAAAGGAGTAGATTGGTCATCTGACTCCTCATTCTTACAAAAAACACTATTCAACAATAAAACTCTACAATCTTATTTATAAATAGATTCTCTGAAATCATCTGTGCTACGTAGGTAGGCATTATAGATTTTCTGTTTCAGTAAATGAACCCAACTTGACGGAACATTTTCTGTTGCACGTTTAAGGTTTTTCACATCGTGCGCTACTGCCGCATCAATTAAAGCTTGCATTTCTTGTGCTGATGAAATGGTTACTTCTTTTGTGCTGTTCGGCTTATCGAGTTCATATTGAATAGTAATTGGCTTCAAGTTTGCCTGTTTACTTATACGTTGATTAAACATATCTTTTTTGAATTCTACCCAGTTTGGATAGTGATTATCAAATACTTTTTTCAATACTAAATCATCTGTGACTAAAGCAACATCTTTTTTATACCAGTTTGAATATGTTTTACTTCCTTCTGCAAGCGCATCTGCTGCATACTGATTTGAAACATATGGTAGGAATCCTTTGTGGTAGCCTTTTTCAGCATATAATTCATACGCTGTTTTTCTGAACATGACATCCCCTGGTGCACCGTTTGGATTGCTTAGTCCTGCATAGATAGGTGAGAACATACTTATTGTGTAATATCCGTTTCTTCCGTATTGAGCTTCATTTTGATAAGCACGTCTATTGATGATGTCATTTTCGATTAATGAGTCTAACGTTTTTAATCTTGCTACTTCTTCATCGGTTAATGGACGAACCTTGTTTCCTGCGTGTGTATCCTTGTTATATCTATCATCACGCACATAGTAGTTCTCTATTTTTCTAAACCATTGTTTCTTAACCGTGTCAGATTGAGTTAATACTGCCTTGGCTTCCATCGCATCAAGCGTGTATAGCACATCATACATTCCGTGTAAGTAGTGTTGAATTTCTTCTTCAGAAGTGAATCTTGCTGTTGGATCGTATGTGTGTAGACGAGTTCTTGAGTCTTTATCTCCTTTAAAGATTGTGTTTAATACTATTGCATCTTTATCTACACTGTCCGCTGATTGAAGTAGTCCTAGTGCATATAGTTCTGCTCCCAGTCCTTCACGTCGCTCGTTTCCTTCGAAGTAGACTTTTCCGTCTGAGTTGTGCACCATCTCATGACTATAAACCGATGTTCCATATTGGTCTAACAATCTATCACTTACAAAGTAGGCCTCTACTCCTGTTGCGTAAGCTCCTGCATTCTTTCTTGGCGTATGGTATTTACCTGCTGGCCCGAAGAAACTATAGATAGAGTCTATGTTTTTGTCTGATAATGTTGCCCAGTAGCCTCTACCATTTGTATCTTTTACCTCAAATGCATCTGTTACCGGCACTGCACGGTATAATCTTTCTTTAAATTCTGGCGCTAGGACTTTATACCAGATGTCATAATGATCTCTCTGCCATTTTGCAGATTGGTCTACCTTTCCACGAACATATTGTTTCAAGGCATCTCCTGAGAGAATCGCTCCATCAGCTCCTCTGTCTCGATAACGTTCATAGCTACCGAAGGCTAATGTTGATAGAGTAGATATTGCATACAGACTTTCTTCTTTCATCGTTAATAGTGGCAGTAGCATGCTCTTATATCCCCAACTTGGTGCTGATATTCTATCATATACTCCTATTGAGTATTTCTTATCAGCCGTTGGTGATACTTGTTTTTCACGAACTTCTTCTATATCTGATGTTGCTTCTACTATGTAGGCTTTTGTATTGTCTTTGAACCACTGGTTATTGGTTTTGTTTGGTAAGAATAGTTTTCTATAGGCTTCTACGAAGTCAAAGACTGAATCTTCTCCTTTAAGTGGTGCAAGTGCGCTCGCGTATAGACCTGTCGTGTTTGGTCCTCGTAGGTTTTCTAGCCCACTATTTCCTAAGGCGATGATAGTGTCTAGCGTTGAAGCTTCATTGTTTCCGTTAAAGTCAAACTTGTACACTGATAAATCTTTCGTATTCAGACTATCATAATTAATATTGTACCAACGATTCATGTATGTAAGTCCCAGCATAAATGCTTCTTTGTTATTTTTAATTTTTTCGCTTACGTATTCAACTACACCATCTCCTGTAGTGTTGATTGATTTATCCATCGCTAATACTTTTCTTAAGTGTTCTGCTATATTAGTTTTAACTTCCTCAAATTCTCTATCTAAGTATAAGTTATCTAACGCTGCGTCATCTGTCGCTCCTAGCACTTTCTTAGTCGCTTCTGAGCTGAATGTTACATTTTGTAATTCGCTTAGTACGTTATTAGTTATCGCTGTATAATCTGATACAAATGCTTCTGGTGTGAATATGTATCCTTTGTCTGCAACATTGTATTCGACCACTTGGCTGTTTGCGAAGTTTTCTTTGAATGTTACATCTAAGTATTCTACCGTGTTGTCTTTGTAGTGTAACATAACTCTATTGATTGAATTTTTCTTATTATTAATATCCGTTACTACTTCATTTCCGTTCATCGGCACTACGTCTAGCAGTTCTGTAGTGTAAAGTTTATCCGTTGTCGCCACTTTATTACCATAGTGAACAACTAGCTCCTTATTGTAGAATGGCATTAGTTTTTCTATGTTATTATACGCTACTTTTCTTTCAACTTGCGCTTTATTTAATGTTGTATAGTCAACTTCTTTTGAGTTTGCTTTTTGGTCTTGTCCAGTATCATCAAGAGTTACTGTTATTCCATAAGAAGCAATCTTAGCATCCGCTTCTTCTTTAGTTACTTTTCGAACGAAGTTATCTTGTTTTTTGTTTTCAACAGAGGTAATAGTATTCTTCACATCTGCACTACTGAATTGATCTCCTGTAGTGGCATATCCGTCACCGACATTCATATTGCTTACTACATTGTCCACACGACCTCTTGGATATGTAGACCCAACTATTCCTCCGACTCTTGGATACCCTTGACCATTTAGGATTTTACCTGTTGTTACAGAACGTGTTACTAACGCTCCATTTTCTAATTTACCTGCGATTCCTCCTGCTGTTTGGTTATTGTTACGAGCAGCGGTAGAGATGACTGCATCTACTTTCGATTTGTCAACTTTGGCATTTCCTCCAGTTAATTTACCGACGATTCCTCCTGCATAATTCGCATTGTTATCCGCGTGGTTGGCGACTAGTTTTCCGCTGAATGAGCTGTTTTCTATTCTTGTATTTGTAGCATCTACTACTAATCCTGCTACAGATTTTCTTCCTGATACTTTTCCTTCTACAGCTACATTGCTGATAGTAGCATTATTCGCTGTTTTTGCTACTGCTGCGGCATTTTCTTTGCTATCCACTTGTGTATTTTTAAGATCTAAATCTTTTACAGTTGAATTTTTTAATACATCAAACAGCGGTTTTTTCAAGTCGTATATAGCATATGCTTTGTTTCCTTCGGCTCCTACTAGCGTTCCTGTAAATTCTCCTGTTATGTAACTTGTTTGATTCTCTGGTACCCCTACTTCATCAGCTGTCATATCAGCAGCTAATTTATATACACCTGCTAAGTTACTTTGCATCGCCGTTACAAGTTGTTTAAATGATGTATATACTCCTGGTTGCTCCGCTTTAGTTTTAGCTACATTAAATGTGTAGTCCTCTTTGTAACCTTCTGCACCTTCTTCTACAAGTTGATCAACAGCTGCCGTCACTTTATAAGTTCCATCCGTATTTTCTGTAATAGATTTTACAGGTATATACATTTCTTTGAATCTATCTGATTTTATTTTTACAAAGTATTTAGCCGTATCAGTCGGTGTTTCACTTAGACTTAAATATCTGCGATAACGGTCATTTTCTTTACCGTATAGTTCTACTGAATCGATATCTTTAATTTCTATTTTCTTATAATCTAGTTGGAAAGCTTGAGTTGATGTTTCTGTACTTTGTTCATCGTTTTCGCCTAGATTATAAGTTAAACGTGTTTTTAGTGTGTAAGGTGTGTAGTAATCTAAACCTGATATCACCTGCTCTTTGGCAGGATTCTCTATATCCACCTCTTTGACTAACTCGTCTTCATGGAAAACTTGCGCTTTTGCAGAGACATACGCCGATGTAGTGTCTGTTAAGTTATAGCTTACAGTTATAGATTTTTTGTTCTCAGCTTTTGTTAAGTTTATAATTTCTACTGTAGGTTTAACTTTTACTAGTGTTCCTACTTTAACGATTTCTTTTACTGGAGCTACTTCAGTTCGTGATAGTTCTTTAGTTTCTACTACATTACCATTTACGATGTAGTCTTCATATTGAATTGTACGCGTTCCTGCTTGACCTGGTTGTTCTGTTCTACGACGATTTTTCAGAAGTGTTGCATCTTGAATTTCTTCTGTTGTATAAGGAATATTTTCTGTTTCCGTTCTATTTCTTGTAGTAACTTCTAAAGCCGGAAGCTCCTCTGTTACTACGGATTCTCCTTCGTGTCCTGGTTCTTGCGTACCTTTAGTTTCGAGTGGTTTAGTATACTCTGGTGTTTCCTCGCGGACTGCGGCTTCGCCCTCGTGTCCGGCTTCTTGCGCGCCTTTTGTCGCTACTGGGTCAGTGTACTCGGGTAACTCCGGTTGCACTACTGCTGCGCCCTCATGACCCGGTTCTTGCGTACCTTTAGTTTCGAGTGGTTTAGTATACTCTGGTGTTTCTTCGCGGACTGCGGCTTCACCTTCATGTCCTGGTTCTTGCGTGCCTTTTGTTGACACTGGATCAGTGTGCTCCGGTGTTTCTTCGCGGACTGTAGCTTCACCTTCGTGACCTGGATCTTGCGTGCCTTTTGTCGCTACTGGATTAGTGTATTCTGGAGTCTCTTCGCGAACTGCGGCTTCGCCCTCATGACCCGGTTCTTGAGTACCTCTCGTTGCTAACGGTTCTGTGTAGACTGGAGATTCTTCGCGGACTGCTGCTTCACCCTCGTGTCCGGCTTCTTGCGTACCTTTCGTTGCTAACGGTTCTGTGTAGACTGGTTCTTCCTCGCGAACTGCTGCTTCGCCCTCATGACCCGGTTCTTTCGTACCTTTGGTTTCTAGTGGTTTAGTATACTCTGGTGTTTCCTCGCGAACTGTAGCTTCGCCCTCATGACCGGGCTCTTGCGTGCCTTTAGCTTCTGACGAATTAGTATAAACTGGATTTTCCTCGCGAACTGCTGCTTCACCCTCATGACCTGACTCTTGCGTGCCCTTTGTTTCTAACGGTTCTGTGTAGACTGGTTCTTCCTCGCGAACTGCTGCTTCACCTTCATGTCCGGGTTCTTGCGTGCCTTTTGTCGCTACTGGATTAGTGTACTCTGGAGTCTCTTCGCGGACTGCTGCTTCGCCCTCATGACCCGGTTCTTGCGTACCTTTGGTTTCTAGTGGTTTAGTATACTCTGGTGTTTCCTCGCGAACTGTAGCTTCGCCCTCATGACCGGGCTCTTGCGTGCCTTTAGCTTCTGACGAATTAGTATAAACTGGATTTTCCTCGCGAACTGCTGCTTCACCCTCATGACCTGACTCTTGCGTGCCCTTTGTTTCTAACGGTTCTGTGTAGACTGGTTCTTCCTCGCGAACTGCTGCTTCACCTTCATGTCCGGGTTCTTGCGTGCCTTTTGTCGCTACTGGATTAGTGTACTCTGGAGTCTCTTCGCGGACTGCTGCTTCGCCCTCATGACCCGGTTCTTGCGTGCCTTTGGTTTCCAATGGAAGTTTATATTCTGGTCGATCGTTTGTCGTCGCCAATACTTCCTCTTCCGCACTCTGCACCGTTGTAGCAGATACAGGATTTTCTTGTTCTGGCAATGTTGATCGAACTACAGATTCTCCTTTGTAACTCGGATTCTGCTCACCTTGACTTACGAGTGAATCATTAGAAGAGGGATTTTCTGCTGCTATCGAAGATTTTTCTGAAAGTCCATCATCCCCAGATGTTTCACCTTGTAAACTAACCTTCCCCCATCCTTGGTTCCATTCTAAATCAGCTGAATGAACTACATCTGATATTTTTGTAGAGTCTGGTTGATTATCTTTTTGAGCAGAGTATTGCCCATCAACTATCCTTGAAATCCCTGCATTATCCTGTTTCTTAGTCTTGATATAACCAATGTATTGATAACCTTCGATTTTCAGAGGCTCTGGCAACTGTTCCCCGACTCCGATAGAAAGTTGACTATTATAGGCAGATAAAATTTGGCTGGTCAATCCAAAAGCACTGGCCGGCAACAATTGAACTCCCATGCTAGTTAACAGCAGAAAATGAACAAATCGTTTCTTCCCATTTTCCCTTTTAGAAACCAATAAAACTAACAAGCTCAAGCCTGCAGTAAAAAGGAAAGTACCAACAGTTGGGTTAAAACCTGTATTCGGTAAAAACTGTTGAGGTCTATAAACCAGGTAGTAAGTATCATCCGATTCTTCAGCCAGTTGTGGAAGGGCCTCTACCAGCAAGGATTTTTCCTCGTCTGTCAATTCACCCTCAGTCATATACTTATAATGAATTGGACTTTCCATATGATCGGCTGATACCGATTGAATCCCTTGACTCATCAAAAAGAAACTAGCTACAGTAACTGATACCAATCCCACTGACAACTTTCTCATCGAGAAACTCTGGCGTTTCTCACCAATACTTTTTCGACCCATATTAACCTCATCTTTATTTTCTATACTCTTTATGTCAATCAATTATTTTGCGCATAAAAGTATAAATTCTCAAAGAATAGTTTGACTATATCAACCTTTCTCTGAGAATCTTCTAATAATTACTTATTATTATACAATAAGTTGATAGAAATTTCTATGAAAATATACTTAAAAATATTCTGCATACTATAGAAAAATACAGTGAATTATAGCGATAAAAAGCAGAGATAACATCTCAACAAGTAAGTATGGACTTCAGACCAATTACAGCATTTTTTAGATTACCAATTATACTTTTAATATGCCATAAAATATTGGTCCATAATAGAAAAGTCTGAAATTGAGAAGACAAGAATCCAATCTTTATAAATCAAAAGAGGTCAATGTTCGCCATCAACCTCTTTCTTATCGTTCATTCTTTTTGCTAAGTAAGATGAATACTTTACCTATAGCCTGACATTTTCAGCCTAGTTTACCCATTCACCATTACCATTTACACGGTAACCATCTGGTGTTGTTGTACTCACAGCCAAAGCTCCAGAACCGTAGGCATAGTACCAATGTGGTCCAACTTTAAACCAACCTGTCTTCATGACACCTGATTGATCCAGATAATACCAAGTACCATTTTCCTTATACCAGCCTGTCTTCATAGCTCCTGAGCCATCAAAGTAAAACCATCTGCTACCATCTGTTCCCCAGCCTGTAAACATCGCGCCTGAACTATCAAGGAAATACCATGTTCCATCAACTTCTACAAATCCAGTCTGCATGACACCTAAATCATTCAAGTAGTACCATTTACCACCCGTTTTCACCCAGCCTGTCTTCACATCACCAGACTCATAAAAATACCATTTTCCATTAGACTTCACCCATCCAGACTGACTAGATGTAGATGTTCTAAAATCTTTCAGCGGTTTTTCTACAACCGTAGCTTTACTTTTAACTGTTGAAAGATTTGATGCAGTCACTTCTGTATACTGAATAGCAGAACCATATCCACCAGCCAATTCCTCTGAAGAAGCATCATCACCTAAAGCTAGAGAAATCGTTGCTACTTGCTGAGAGCTGGCTGCGTTTTTAAAAGCTGCAAGACCCACATATGTAAATTTAGGATTAATCAAAACCTCATAATAACCTGTAAATTCTTTAGAGGTTCCACCCTTCTTTTTCGCTACATAATTCGCCTTCTCAGCATGCCAGTTTTCAATTGCTTTTAGAAAACCTTCATAGTTCACATCTAAAGCTTCTCCTCTTATACTATTGCTAGATGGAAAAGCAGTCCAGATTTCTTTAGTAGAAAGACGCTCAGGTTTTAAAGCTACTGACACCTCAGTAGCTCGTACAAAAGCAGTTTTCTCAAGATCAGTAGACCATTTAATAGGGACATACTTATCTACCAAACCTTCATCAGCCGCTTCCTTACGAATCTTATTAATCGCGTCCAAAATAGATTGTTTATTTGGAGTTAAAAATTCTCCCTTGATTCCAACCAAAACATTGCCACTAGCAGGTTTTAGCACCTCTGAGGTCAATACATTTTCATTTTTACCATTAACAGATTGTGTTGCCACCAATCTGTCATTAGCAAAAACATCATTTGTCAAAACTGCTCCAGCCAAAGTCAAAGCCAAGGCGCTAGCAAATACAATTTTCTTCATCTTTTTCTCCTTTTATCCTTTAGATAGGACAGGTATTTTCAATACTAAATTATATCATATTTTCCTATTCTTTGCCCATTTCTACTAATGTTATAAGGCAAATACTATTCACCCCAAAAGTAGAATCTTCATCCTTTATTTCACAACAAGCTCATAACGTGTCGTACTGATTAAGGTTTGACCGGCTTTGAGAATGACTTGGTCTTTGAGGTCACTGTGAATAGCATCTGGTAAAGCTTGCGCTTCAAGGGCAATCCCATTGTGCTGTACCATTGGCCGACCTCCTATGATGACACTTTCATCCACAAAGTTTGCTGTGTAGACTACAAAGCAAGGAGCCTCTGTCTTGAAAAGCAGGAAGCGGCCTGAGTTTTGGTCATAAAGGAAACCAGCATTATCATGACCTGCAGGAAGAGCAAATGGATGATCCAAACCAGATACCAGCTGGATTTGCTCATCTTCCTCTGCAAAGATGTCTTTCAACAAGGCACCATTGTAGATGTGTTTGACCACATCACGATCGGCGTCTGGAGTTTTGGCAGGAACACCATCGGGAGCGATTGGGTAAATGCCCTCTGTATTTAGTTGGAAGACATGGCGGTCAATCGTCTGCGTGAAATCACCAGACAAGTTGAAATAGCTGTGGTTTGTTGGATTGACCAGCGTATCCTGATCGGTCGTCACCTTGTAGCTGATTTCATAGGCACCAGTTTCTTCCAAGTGATAACTGATCCAGATCTTGAGGTTCCCAGGAAATCCTCCTGTCCCATCTGTACGCTCTGTGTAGAGGGTCAGACCATAGTCGCTCACTTCAACTAGTTCAAACAATGTAGAATCCCAACCTGTTGAACCACTGTGGTTACAATTGCTAGCATTATTGACTTCAAGGTCATAAGTCTTGCTATTAAGCTCAAATGTCGCACCAGCAATACGGCCTGCCACAGGACCTACGCTAGCTCCATGCTTGGGACTATTACCTACATAGCTATCAAAATCATCAAAACCCAAGATAACATTGGCAAAATTTCCAGCCTTGTCAGGTGTGACATAACGCAAGATGGTCGCACCATAAGTCATAACCTCAAGTTGGTAGCCACCGTCTGTCTCAAAGCGATAGGCCAAGACATCCTTGCCCTCAACATTTCCAAATACACGCTCTGTGTATACTTTCATTTTGTTCTCCTTTTACTATTTCTCTCAAGCAAACAAACCATAGAAAGCCTACTGACAATCTATGGTTTATCTGATGATTTACAAATACTCTTGTCAAGAATTCACAAACATTTCCTTACTTTTGATATTCGTGGATGATAACACCTTGTACCACACGGTTTACGGTACCTGTAGGAGAAGGTGTATCTGGTTTATTTTCTACCTTGAGTGAAGTCAATAGGGCAAAGAGTTGGGCATAAACGATGTAAGGGAAGACACGGTAAATATCATTCAAGACACCGCCACAACCAAGTGCCACTTCTTTGACATTTTCAAGACCAAAGGCTTGATCACTCAAAAGCACGACACGACGAGCAATCTGGTCACCAGCAACTTCACGAACCAAGTCCAAGTCGTACTTACGAGTGTAGTCTGTCGTTGTACCAAAGACCAAAACAACTGCATCTTCGTTGATAAGAGATTTTGGACCGTGACGGAAGCCGACCGGACTTTCATACATGGTCGCAACTTGACCAGCTGTTAATTCCAAAATCTTGAGCTGAGCTTCATGAGCAAGTCCAAAGAAAGGACCAGCACCTAGATAGATGACACGGTTAAAGTCTAGGTCAACAAGCTCTTTGACATCTTCTGCATTGTCTAGAACTTTACGGGCAAGACTAGTCACAACTTCAAAACGTTCAGCTTTCACAGCAAATTCTGTAGGATCAAAGACCAAGAGAGCTGTCAACATCATAGACGTAAAGCTAGAAGTCATGGCAAATCCAGCATCATTGGAAGCAGCTGGTTGCAAGAGCAAGAGATTGCGGTCATCTCCATGAGCTTGAAGAGCCAATTTCCCATCTGCAGCACAAGTAATCGTCACTTGGTAAAGCTCATCCACCAAGGCTTTAGCCAAATCAACAGTCGCCACACTTTCAGGCGAGTTCCCACTACGAGCAAAAGACACAAGGACAGTCGCAACATCTTTTTTCAAATAGGTTTCTGGATTGGCAACGATATCTGTGGTCGCAATAGCATTGAAATTCCATTTGCGTTCGTCATAGACTTCCTTAAAGTAAGGTACCAAGGTATCTCCCACATAAGCAGAAGTCCCCGCACCTGTCAAGATAACCTTGATATAGTCATGTTTATCAGCAATCCCTTGTAGGAAGGCTGCAATTTCTTCACGTTTTGCTTGATAAGATTCAAAAGCTTCTTTCCATACATCAGGCTGTTGGTAGATTTCACGTGTAGTGATTTCTGCACCCAATTCGAGCAAGTCTTCTTTTGTATAATGTAGCATTGAGTTCCTCTTTTTCTATCAAATATGGGAATGGGAGTAAGCCCCATTCCCATGTATATTCTATATAAAATGCTCTAACGATTTTCACGTTGTCACATCTTATTCATCTTCGTCATCATCGAAGCCTGCTAACAGGTCATTAACTTTCACAATGCTTTCTGTAGCACGGTTCTTATAGTCCGCATCTGCGCCTGTAAGGCTCGCATTGATAAATTCAATCACCATTGGAAGATTCATCCCTGCATAAAGTTCGATGTCACGACCTTCCATAATCAAACGGCTTACCACGTTACATGGTGTTCCACCGAGAAGATCCGCAAAGACTAGGAAATCATCCAATCCTTCAATAGCAGCTTCAAATTTTGCAGTAAATTCTTCTGGGCCATCTTCTGGAAGAAGAGCCACTGCATGAATGTTATCTTGTGGACCCATGATCATTTCAGTGCTACCTTTAAGTTCTTCACAGAAGCGACCATGACTCACCAAAATTAATGATTTAGCCATAAATTATGCGCCCATTCCAAGTACAAATTTACCAAAGGCAGAAAGAGCCAAAGCAAGTACGATAATAATACCGATAGCTTTAGTAGAGTTCATACCTTTCTTACCAAGCAACCAGAAGATAAAGGCAGTAAAGATTGCTGGAAGCAAGCGTGGGAAGATTTGGTTCAAGATGTCTTGGAAGTCAATCATCTTCTCACCGATTGCCCATTTGTAAGAAATTTCAAAGTTGATCATTGTTGCTACAAGAGCACCCATCATGAAGACACCAAGTACAGATGCCGCGTCAATCAAAGCTGTCAAAGTACTTTGCATGTTGTTGATAAGGTTAACCCCTTCTTTGTAGGCAAATTCCAACTGTTTCCAACGGAAGATGTCATAAGCAACTGCAACTGCGATCCAAAGGAAGATACCCCAAGGTTGACCACCGATAGCCATAGTTGCTGCGATAGATCCCATGATAGCAGGTACAAGTGAACCAAAGATTGTATCTCCAAGAGGAGCGAATGGTCCCATCAAACCTGTCTTGATACCATTAACGGCATCTTTTGAACCTACACCATCTTTTTCTTCCATGGCAAGGTCAAAACCAGCGATAATGGTATGGAAGAATGGTGAAGTATTGAAGAATTGAGTATGAACTTTCATCATTTCTTTCAATTCAGGAGTTCCATCCCCATACATTTTACGCAATTGAGGCAAAATCATGTAAAGGTAACCAGAAGCTTGCATACGTTCGTAGTTCCAACCCAATTGGAAAGTAAACAAGCTACGTTTATTGATTTGGTTAAAATCTTCTTTTGTAAGTTTGTAATTAGAATTCGTCATCTTCGATTTCCCCACTTTCTGATGGTGTAGAAGGTGCTGCTACAGCTACTTTTTGGCTATTTTTGAAGTGAAGCACTGCAAGGAAGATACCTACGATAGAGATACCAATCATAGACAAGCCTTTGAAGTTGTTCACGAAACCAATTTTTTCAGCAACTTCAGCAGGAAGAGTACCTACGATACCAGCAACAGCGCCACCAAGACCTGTTACATATGAGTAAAGAACAGTCAACATAGCTGTCAAACCAAATCCCATTGCAAGGTAGTGAAGGTTACGTTTAACTGGAAGGTAACGAAGCAAGATTGCAAATCCAAGACCTGGAAGCATACGTCCTGCGAGAGTCAAACCATCTGCAACCCATTGGTATTTTGTAACGAAATCTACTACGTGTTGTACAAATTCACCACCAAAAGCAAGCGCAAAGAAGACTGGAAGGGCACGAGATAGAGCCCAAGGAATCGCACCAAGTAGGTAGTTGCGTTCAATACCTTTATAGTCAAAGCGTTCGATTGCAGCATCCACACGGTGAGCAAAGAAAGTAGTTGTCATACGTCCAAGAACGTCGAAGTAAGTCAAGAGAGTTGCTACTGGCACAGCGATTGTTGTAATCGCAAGTGCTGTATCAATTCCTTGTGAAACAGAGAAGGCTGTCGCAAGAACTGCACCAGAAGTTGCGTCAATACGAGAAGCACCACCGAAGGTACCAACCCCAAGAACGAACAATTGCAAGTTACCACCGATAAGCAAACCAGTAGTCACATCTCCCATGATTAAACCAGTAATGAAACCAGCAAATACAGGGGAACCTGCAGATGAAACGATCGTCAACTCATCACAGATTTGATAAGCTGAGTACAAAGTGAGAAGTAAAATTTGCCACCATTGTATCATAACAATGACCTCCTAAAAATTTTTTCCTATTTTAATAAGCTCAAAAAGTCTGAAATTGGATCATTTGGAACCATTTGAGCAGTAAGTTTAACACCTTTTTCTGCCAGTTTGTGGAAGTCTTCCACATCCTTGTCTACTACGTTGATAGAACGTGTGATGGCGCGAGTTTCTGGTGTTTGAGACATATTCCCAACATTAAGGGTTTCAAGTGGTACACCTGCTTCTACCAAACCAAGGAAGCGGTCTGGTTTGCGAGCCACAATAAAGAGACGTTGGCTATCGTATTTTCCAGCAAGAATATTGGCTGCCGCTTTTTCAATTGGCAAAATACTCAATTTTACACCTGGTGGTGTCGCAAGTTTCAAACCACTCTTTTCAACGTCGTTGTTGACAACTTCGTCATCTACAACCATAATACGTGAAACATTTAGTTTTCCAGCCCATAGATTGGCTACTTGTCCGTGGATCAAACGTCCATCGATACGGCATCCTACAATTGTCATAAGTTTTCCCCCTTTATATGTTTTAGTGTAGGTTTACGAGTTAAATGAATCTCTTCTTTATATTGGCCCTCTGTCTCAAAGATGATGATACGATTGGCACCTTCCTTGAGATAGCTATGAGGAATATAAAGAGAGAGGGTTGGGCCGACGTTCCAAAAACGTCCTAGATTCTGCCCGTTTACAAAGGCAACTCCCTTACCAAACTCAGATAAGTCTAGGTAAGTATCTTTTGGCTCTTCGACTGTAAAGTCATAAGCGTAAAAGGCTGGTTGTCCTTGATTCCATCCTTTTGAAAAATCAATTTTCTCAGGATTATCTAGTGGGAGTGGATAGTGTTTCCAGTTTAGTAAGAAGTGCAAATCCTTACAAACCCCTGTCCGAATTCCCTTACGTTGCGTATCTGCTAAGAACTTATGTCCATAGTTGACACGCCCCATATTTTCTACCAAGATATCTAACCTAGATAGCGCTTTCTTTTCACCTTGATAAAAAATATCTTCCCCAATCTCTGTCTGATATTGGGTTTTGACCCATTGACCATCGACATAAAGCTGAGCCCTATCTCGACCATCAATGATACGAAGTCTTTCTTCTTCTGCATCCCAGTTTGTTTCTGTTCGATAAAGTAGGTAGCCATAACTTTGTCCCAGCTCCTCCATCTTTTGAGGATAGAGACTTTCTACTGGATTTGACAAGCTATCCAGGGTTTCAAACAAGGAAACTTTTTCAACTAGTGGAATAGCATCCAACTCCATACTCTCTTTGTAGAGTGGCTCCAACTGCGGGTACTCTGGAAAATGTGTTGCCATCATCTTCTTGACTGCCAAGTATTTGGCAGTTGGATTTCCTTCTTCATCCAGAAGCGCATCGTAATCATAAGACGTAACTTGTGGCAGGTCCAAAGTTCCTCGAGCCGAGCAACCATTCATGAATCCAAAGTTTGTACCACCGTGGAACATGTAAAGATTGATAGAGCCTTGCTCCAAAACTTCTCGAACTGCATCTGCTAATTCTTTTGGATCCCGTGTGATAATCGGTTCTTTCCAACGATTGAACCAGCCATCCCAAAACTCCATACACATGAGTGGCCATTTTTTGCCATGTTCATCAAAGAATTCCTGCATCTGTGAAAAGTTATAAGGTGCCTTAGAACCAAAGTTCCCTGTCACAAAGAGGTCATCTTCGATTAAGGTTCCAGCTTTCAGAGTAGCTCTCCATGGACCATCTGATGTAAAGAGTGGACAGGTTACGCCACGCTCTTCCATCAACTGTCGAATGGCTCTCAGGTAAGCCTTATCTTCTCCATAAGAACCATACTCATTTTCAACCTGCATCATAAGGATATTGCCACCCTTGTCCAACAAATGTGGAACCAATCGTGGCAAGAGCTGGTCATAATAGCGACCAACAGCCTCAATATAGGCAGGATCTGAGGAACGAATCCTCATATCTTTGGTTAAGAGCCAAGCTGGTAAACCACCGAATTCCCACTCTGCACAAATGAAGGGAGAGGGACGAACGATAGCGTAGAGACCCAAATCTTGTGCCGTTTGGAGAAATCGCTCCAAATCCAGAGCTCCTTCAAAGTGAAACTCACCCTCACGAGGCTCATGTAAATTCCAAGCCACATAAGTCTCTACTGTATTAAAACCAAGAGCCTTCAAGTTATAGAGCGAATGATACCAATCTTCTGGAGGAACCCTAAAATAATGAATGGCGCCAGATAAAATCTTAAATGATTTTCCATCGAGATAAAAATCATCTCGTATCTCAAATCGTGTCATATTCTTACCTTCTGACAACTAAAGTTTACGCTTTCATTTGTTGATATATTGAATATAACTCAATATACCACATTTGTCAATAGCTTTTCACAATTTTTTTCATTTTTCCCCAACTTTTACACAAAAAACTTATAAAGATATAAAATTTACAGACATATAGCTTCAAACAGGTAGCATGTATAAAAATGTATAAAACCTCCTATTTTTTATGTAAATTAACCTTATAGCCTATTATTCTAATTTTTTTATTCAAAAGACTACTATTCTTTCCGGTTTTATGGTAAAATCTTTAACGGAGAAGGAAAATCGAGGTGAAATTATGGCAATTCCAAAGTATCAATATATAAAAGATGAATTAAAGAACAAAATCATTTCTGGCCAATTCGCTAGTGGAGATAAATTTTACACTGAAGCTGAATTGATCGCTATGTATGATGTAAGTTCTATCACAGTTGTCCGCGCCTTAAACGACCTTGCCAAAGATGGCTATATTGTCCGCCAACAAGGAAAGGGTACATTCGTTTCACGCGCACGCAAACACAAACTCGTAGAGTTTTCTGATGTAGAAGTTTTTGAAACTAAAGATGATAAAGTGACCGTCCTTTCTATTGAGCGTGGAAACAAACTAAGCTACCTAGAAAAACTTGGACTACGCGGTAACCAATTCTACTACAAGATTGAACGTGTACGCGAAACAAATGGTGTCGTATACATCTATCACACATCTTATATTCCAGAACAATACATCAACGCAAATTATCCAAATCTTGAATATTATAGCTCTATCTATAACCGTTTCAAATTGGATTATCACATCCACATGAATGATGAACATTTTGAAGAAATCAATGAAATAGCATTTCCAACTCCAGAACATGCGGCTTCAGTCCTCGGAGTCGATGAACAATTCCCTAGCGTTTTACAAACCAAGACTACTAAATTAGAGTCTACTGGTCAGGTTCTCGCTTACAGCGAAACTTATAAACGAGCGGATTACTACAAAATCAAATTCATTTCATGTGACCGTGATCACTAAGAAGAAAGCCTAAGCCTAATCGCTTGGGCTTTTTTCTATGATTATTATATCCCATCAAAACTGTATTTTCTATATGTCAATTAAGATAGACTAAATTTGTTTAAATTTTACTATAGTAGATTGAGATAAGATGTGAATAAATCGATTAGGAAAATTAAATTAATTTCTAGAAATATCTTAACAGTCATTATGTACTATTCCAGTTTCAATCTGCTATAAAATATTGGCGTTCTGTTTATAAAAAAGAAAAATCGAAATTCTACTACTCATATAGATGGAGTAATAAAAATTCGATTTTTTATTCTAATTATCCTAATCCAAGACGTTCAAAGATATCATCCACTCGTTTGGTATAATAAAGAGGGTTGAAGATCTCATCGATTTCCTCTTGAGTCAGGCGTGATGTCACCTCTGGATCTGCTTCAAGAAGTGGTTTAAAGTCGACTTGATTGTCCCAAGAGTAGGCTGTTTTTGGTTGCACCAAGTCATAAGCTTGCTCACGTGTCATCCCTTTTTCAATCAAGGTCAACATGGCACGTTGGCTGAAGATGAGACCGAAAGTTGAGTGCATGTTGCGGATCATGTTTTCTGGGAAGACTGTCAAGTTTTTGACAATATTTCCAAAACGGTTGAGCATGTAGTCAATCAAGATAGTTGTATCTGGTGTGATGATACGCTCAGCTGATGAGTGTGAAATGTCACGTTCGTGCCAGAGAGCCACGTTCTCATAGGCTGTCAGCATGTGACCACGGATAACACGCGCAAGACCAGTCATGTTTTCAGAACCGATAGGGTTGCGTTTGTGAGGCATAGCTGAAGACCCTTTTTGACCTTTGGCAAAGAATTCTTCTACTTCGCGTTGTTCTGATTTTTGAAGACCACGGATTTCCGTTGCCATACGCTCGATAGAAGTCGCGATGCTGGCAAGAACTGCAAAGTACTCAGCGTGAAGGTCTCGAGGAAGCACCTGTGTAGAGATTTCTTGAGCACGAATACCCAATTTGTTGCAGACGTATTGCTCAACAAATGGTGGGATGTTGGCAAAGTTCCCAACCGCACCCGAAATCTTACCAGCTTCCACACCAGCAGCCGCATGCTCGAAACGCTCGATGTTGCGCTTCATTTCGCTGTACCAAGTCGCCAATTTAAGACCAAAAGTTGTAGGCTCAGCGTGCACACCGTGGGTACGCCCCATCATGATGGTGAACTTGTGCTCCTTAGCCTTATCAGCGATGATGTTGGTGAAGTTTTCAAGGTCACGACGAATGATGTCGTTTGCCTGCTTGTAAAGGTAACCATAGGCAGTATCCACCACGTCGGTAGAAGTCAAACCATAGTGAACCCACTTGCGCTCTTCGCCAAGCGTTTCAGAAACCGCACGTGTAAAGGCAACCACATCGTGGCGAGTTTCCTGCTCAATCTCCAAAATACGGTCGATGTCAAAATCCGCTTTTTCACGAATCAAAGCTACATCTTCCTTAGGGATTTCCCCCAACTCAGCCCATGCCTCGTCAGCCAAGATTTCCACCTCAAGCCAAGCACGGTATTTATTTTCTTCACTCCAAATATTCGCCATCTCAGGGCGAGAGTAACGGTCGATCATATTGTTAATTTTTCCTTTCTTCGTAAGCTGTTGGGAATAAGTTATCTAGGTAAACCAAGATTTCTACTCAAACTCCTCTTTTCCAATAAACACAGATGGATAGTGTGGTAATTCATTGAGATCAGTATCCAATGGTAAATCATAAATTGCTAAATAGTTTTCAGGATATTGTATAGCTAGTTCTTCATATTTAGCTTGTACCTTATTTTGGTCAGCACTAGCAAACAAGACTTCGACAACTGCTCCAGTCTTATCTTTTTCAATAAATGCATTAACGATAATTTGTATCATAGACTTGTCCTAAAAATCAATCCCTTTCCCAAACTCCTCAATCTCATCTGGCACATCACTAAACAAAGTCACATGTCCCATCTTGCGGTTGTGCTTGTCTTCTATAATCATTTATTTACCCCCCACTCCGCCGCTTTCTCTGCATGAATCACTGTTGTGTCGTAGAGAGGCAGGTCGGTGTCTGATTGCTTGACGAGGAGACCAATCTCGGTACACCCCAAGATAACAGCTTCAGCGCCTGCTTTTTTCAAATCATCTATAACGGCAAGATAAGTCTGCTTTGAGCTTTCTTTGATATTCCCTAGGCAAAGTTCGTCATAAATGATTCGATTGACCTCTGTAATACCAGCTTGGTCTGGAATCAGCACTTCTAACCCAGACTCTATTAATTTCTCCTTGTAAAAATCTTGAGTCATGGTGTACTTGGTCCCTAGGAGGCCGACTTTTTGAATACCGTCAGCCAACAAGGCCTGCGCAGTTGCCTGCGCAATATGCAAGATTGGAATCGTAATCTGCTCCTGTATCTGCGAAGCAACCTTGTGCATAGTGTTGGTACAAATAACGATGAAATCTGCACCAGCTTGCTCCAAGCGCTGAGCAATATCTGCCAAAAGTTGACCGCTTTTCTCCCAGTCTCCGACTGCTTGATAATGCTCAATCTCTGCAAAATCAACACTATAAAGTAGAATCTTAGCTGAATGCAAGCCACCCAGCTCTTTTTTGATGGTTTCATTGATGATTTGGTAGTAAGATGTGGTACTTTCCCAACTCATACCACCAATCAGACCGATAGTTTTCATAGGCTAATTAAACTCCTCCTTGCTTATCGCCACCGACAGATAATGCAGCAAGCTACTTAGATCCGTATCCAATGGCGAATTAAATCTAAATAACTTAAAAATTATTGATATAAGTGTTATACAGCTTAATTATTTAAATATTTAATAATCATTTCTGTTACAATTCTCACAGGATTTTGCTCAATATTATAAAATGCGTATCCCAGTAAGATGAATAATGATATACAATAAAAAGCTACAAAACTTTTAGATGATATTTTTAGATTTTCCTTTTTCTGCAATACAGATGTTCCTTCATAAAGTAGAACAAATAAAGTCATTATCAAAATTGAAAAAATTGAAATATTTCTGACTCTATCAATTTTAAAATTTGTAAACAACTTTAAAAACTCTGGTATAGGAGCTGAAATTGATTCAATGGTTGATTGTAAACCAGAAAACTTACTAAAATCAATTTTTGTATTTGTTTCCCAAAATTCTTTTACATTAGTTGGTAAAAAATTTAAAAGATAAAAAACTACAATACTTACTACTGGAGGAATCAGTTCAAATTTATAGTCAATTCCTAACCTCCAATATCTTAAAATTTTTATCAATGAAATTACCATAATTATAAGAATCATTAACTTTCCTGCCAATGAATAAAAAAGGTAGATCCCAAAAAATATCAAAAAACATAAAACCATAGGACCATAATCGCTATGATTTGTTGAATTAGAATTATTACTTTCTTTGTTGATATTCTGAGTAAAATAATACTTGTCACCAATATCAATATTTACCGATGGAGTAGATGGTTTGAAAAGAAAAACAACACCAATAAATGACATGATTAATTCTAGAATTGGCACAATATATTGAACAAAAGTTTCCAAAACTACCTCCTAAAAATCAATCCCCTCACCAAACTCAACCACACTATCCGGCACATTACTAAACAAAGTCACATGTCCCATTTTGCGGTTGTGCTTCGCTTCTATTTTACCATACATGTGGAGGTGGGCGCTTGGATTTTCTGTGACATATTTTTCAGCAGCCTCAACGTGTTGGCCGAGTACATTAAGCATAACGGCTGGCGCATACAGTTTGATAGCTGGCAATGGCGATCCCAGAACGCCTAGAATATGGGTATCAAACTGGGAGAAGTCGCAGACTTCAATCGAGTAGTGTCCAGAGTTGTGTGGGCGTGGGGCGATTTCGTTGACAATGATGTCATCAGCTGTCGCAAACATTTCCACGCAAAGAGTTCCAGACAAATTAAGCTGTTCAGCAATTCGCACTGCCATGGTTTTTGCTTTGGCTGCTAGACTTTCTGAAATGCGGGCTGGCACAATGGTTTTTGAAAGAATGTTGTTTCGGTGGATATTTTCCTGAACCGGGAAAACTGTCACGTCCTTGCCATTTCCTGACACGATGACAGAAATTTCAAGGTCAAAGTTGACGAACTCTTCCAAAACGCAGTCTGCTGAGTCGGCTAGTGCACGGGCTTCTCCCAAGTCTGCTTCCGAGCGAATGACTTTTTGTCCATGCCCATCGTAGCCACCGGTAGCAGTCTTTAGGACATAATTTTTAGAAAGGTCAATAACTTCCAAATCTTGGCTTGAGGTCACAACCTTGTAAGGTGCCACAGTGACTTGAGCCTTGTTTGAGAGAAAGTCCTTTTCAAAAATGCGATTTTGCGAAATGCGGAGCAGGTCGGTCCCTTGAGGGAGTTGTCCTTCCTTGATAACCGCATCCAAACCATCAGCATCGACATTTTCAAACTCATAGGTCAGGACATCACAACGCTCAGTCAGCTGACGAAGGGCGTTCACATCATTATAAGGCGCCACGATGATTTCCGCTACACGAGAGGCTGGGCAATCCGCTGCAGGGTCAAGCGCAATAACCTTGTGCCCCATGTAGATAGCAGAAATGGCCATCATCTGACCGAGCTGGCCACCACCGATGATTCCGATTGTTTTAGATGAGCTCATTTGTAGACTCCTCTGCGATTTTTCCTTGCTCTTCTGCGAAATCTACCAAAGCTGTCGCGATAGCCTGATCTTCTACTGAAAGGAGACGGAGGGCAAAGAGGGCCGCATTAGTCGCACCTGCTTCACCGATAGCCATAGTCGCAACCGGTACGCCACCCGGCATCTGCACGATAGAGTAGAGTGAATCCACGCCACTAAGGACACGCGATTTGACAGGCACCCCGATGACAGGAAGGGTTGTTTTAGCTGCGACCATACCTGGCAAATGGGCTGCGCCACCAGCACCTGCGATAATGGCCTTGATGCCACGGCTACGAGCCTCCTCCGCATGTCTGAACATGAGGTCTGGTGTACGGTGGGCAGAAACAACTTTCTTTTCGTAGGCTACACCGAAGCGGTCTAGGACTTCTGCTGTTTTTTGCATGGTTGCCCAGTCTGATTTTGAGCCCATGATAATGGAAATTACGGGTTTCATTTCTTCTCCTTTTTCTTCTTTTTCAACAATCACCTTAGGTTGTGAGGGACGGCAGCAGCCACCAAAGGTGTCTCATGTCTAAATCGGAAGTCCAAGGTCTTCCAATTTCCCTGAACGATTGGATTATCATCCAATCGTTCTTTCACAACAGTAGTAATTGTTCTATATTAGCTTGCTAACGCTCGCAAACCATACGACCATTAACGTATTTTGTGAATTTTTATTTTTCTTTTTAATAATCGTCTAATGTAGTGCGGACGTAAGCGAACGCTTGTGGCGTTCCATTACTAAAACTGGAGCTTAGGTCTCCAGTTTTCCGCTCCTAGTAGCAAAGCTACTAGGAGTTCCACTACTGCGACGATTATTCTATAGTGGCTCGCTTTCGCTCACCATGACAATTTTTGTGTCTGTTAATCTTTTATGGCCTTGCTTCCGATATCTGTTCGGTAAAAGAGGCCTTCTGTTTTTTGTTGGGCGAGTTCTTGGTAGATGGTGTCTTGAGTTTCTTTGACAGTATCTGCTGTGGTGACGAGCATATAGACACGTCCGCCGTTTGATAGCAGTGCTCTGCTATTTTCCGCAAACTTAGCCCCTGCATAATAGGTGATAATGTCACCTTCTGTCTTGGCTGGTAACTTGACACCTTTTTCATAGTCTAGCGGATAACCGTTGGATGCGACAACCACACCCAGAGTCACACCCTTGTCCGTCCAGGTGATGTTTGGCTCCTTGCCATCGAGGATATCCGTAATATTTTGTGCAAAGTCAGATGTTAAACGAGGCAAGATGATTTGCGTTTCAGGATCTCCAAAACGAGCGTTGAACTCGATGACCTTAGGTCCATCAGCTGTCAAGATAAGCCCTGCGTAAAGGATACCCAGATAAGGGCGACCTTCTTTAATCATCCCTTCGAGGACTGTCTTGACAATGGTGTCAACCGCTGTATCAACTACACTCTGTGGTAAGTGTGGAACTGGCGCATAGGCACCCATCCCCCCCGTGTTAGGCCCCTTATCGCCATTATAGGCACGTTTGTGGTCCTGAGCTGTTGGCATGATGTAGAACTTATCACCATTGACAAAGGCAAAGAGTGAAAATTCCTCTCCTTCAAGGAATTCCTCAATAACCACACGCGCACCTGAGTCACCAAATTTATTGTCCAAAAGCATCTCGTGAGCGGCTTCGACCGCTTGCTCAACCGTCTCCGCAACGACGACACCCTTACCAAGCGCCAAGCCATCCGCCTTGACTACGATAGGCGCACCCTGCTTTTCGATATAAGCCTTGGCTTCCTCGAAATCTGAAAATGTGCCATAGGCTGCTGTCGGAACGCCATATTTGACCATGATTTCCTTAGCAAAATCTTTGGACCACTCTAGCTCTGCCGCCAATCTTGTCGGACCAAAGGCTTTGAGACCAGCTGCATTAAAATCATCCACGATACCAGCAGCAAGGGCATCATCTGGACCGATAAAGGTCCAAGCAATATCGTTGGCCTTTGCGAAGTCAATCAATTTAGAATATTCGGAAATAGAGGTATTTACCAATTCCAGACCATCCAGAGTCATCCCATCATTCCCAGGAGCTACAAAGACCTTTTCAACGTCTTTTGATTCAAGCAACTTCTTAGCAATCGCATGTTCACGACCACCCGAACCGACAACTAACAGCTTCATTTCTCAACCTCTTTTGCGAATTATTTAATAATATTATATCATAAACGTTCGTTTTAATCTTGTTTCACTCCGCATTTTTACGCAAAAAAGAGTCTGGGACAAAAAGATTTTGATTTTAGGAATTCTTTATTATAAATTTTAAAAATCGATAGATTAGACAAAAAAGCGAACAAGACAGAATTCTGAGTGTCAGATAACTTGTTTTGTTCGCTTTTTATATTTAAGGTTAGACTTTTATCCCAGACTCTTTACGTTCTTAATGTCTAAAATGTCTCACTCCGTTATATATTCCTCTTTCAACACTTTAGCAATGTTCGGTTCCAATAAATTAATAAAATACCTTTTCAAATTTAAAATATTATCAACCTGTTCTTTATCTAACCTAAAAGAACGACCCGTTTGAGGCTCCTTTAATGTACGTAATAAATCTTTGCCAGTTGGCCACACTAATTTTCTTGCCTGAGGTTGAAAAGGGCTTACCCCCGTTCCTGGCATTGTTCCCCCAATAAATCCATTTGAATTTGCCGTACTTGAACTTTTGTTTATCAATGTAATAGTAGCAAATCCTAACGAATCTTCGCCAAATACAACAATAATGAACGGACGAATATCATACTCTGATTCACTATTAGAATAATAATTAAGCTCTTTTTCAATTCCATATTCATACTTGTTATTTTTAAAAATATTTTTCTTTAGTTTAACCACTGTTAAATCATCATCATTTAGCGAATGCTCTTTACTATTAAATTCTATCAGATTATCATTCTTTGAAAAAAGCATAAATACATCTGGATTTGGTCCAAATTCTCCTTCGAATGCTATCGAAGAGAAGGCATAAAAACCATGCTTGTAATCACCTCTAAGTTCCCATGACATAGTACTTTGACCCGCAAAAGGAAAATGTATATTATCAATCCTGCTTTTTCTGATATATCTCTTTTTATTTATAACATTTATAAATTCTCTAAAATCTGGACTAATTCCAATGGTTGGTCCTGATAATGACATCCCTATATTTAACGACATCTTAACTTCTCCATTCTATTGATTTACCTAATTATATAAAAATACCAGGTTCTTCTATAAACCTCATTTTTCAATGTCTAAAATGTCTCACGCCTGTGAAGACCATAGTCAAGCCATATTTGTCAGCGGCTTCGATAGACTCTTGGTCACGGACCGATCCACCGGGCTGGATGATAGCCTTGATACCTGCTTTGGCGATTTCTTCCACGTTATCCGCAAATGGGAAGAAGGCATCAGAAGCAAGGACAGCGCCGTCAAGACGGTCTTTAGCTTGATCAATGGCAATACGGACTGAAGCCACACGGTTAGTTTGACCTGGACCAACACCAAGTGTCATGTGGTCGTTAGTCACGATAATTCCGTTTGATTTGACGTATTTAATAGCCTTCCAAGCGAACTCAAGAGCTGTCGCTTCTATCTCAGTTGGCTGGCGTTTGGTCACCACTTGCCAGTCAGTTGGGCTTTCTTTGACCACGTCTTGGTTTTGAACGAGGAGTCCACCGACAACACCTGTGTATTCTGCTTCCACTTCGCTAGCCTCTTGAGCATCAAATGTCAAGGCAAGGATACGCAAGTTTTTCTTTTTATTGGTCAAAATGGCTAGCGCTTCATCCGTATAGCTTGGTGCAATGATGATTTCAAGGAATACACCATGCATCTTCTCAGCTGTCGCAGCATCCACCTCACGGTTGAGAACGACAATCCCACCAAAGATAGACACTGGGTCAGACTCATAAGCGTAGTCCCAAGCAGTTTCGATATCATCAGCCTGACCGATTCCACATGTGTTCATGTGTTTGAGAGCCACAACGGTTGGACGGTCTTTGAAGTCACGGATAATACGAATGGCAGCGTCAGCATCGCGGATATTGTTGAATGACAATTCTTTACCGTTGAGCTGTTTGGCTGAAGCAATGGAGTAATCAGTCGGCAAGGCTTTTTGGTAGAAGTCTGCGTCTTGTTGAGGGTTTTCACCGTAACGCATAGCTTGTTTAAGGTCATAAGTCAAGGTCAGTTTTTCTGGCTTACTTTCACCCACTTGAGCTGTGAAGTATTCTGCAATCAAGGCATCATAAGCCGCAGTGTGGCGGAATACTTTTGCTGCTAAACGTTGACGAGTTTCATAAGTTGTTTCACCATTTGCTGACAATTCGTCAAGAACCACACTGTAGTCAGCAGGGTCTACCACAACTGTCACGCTGGCATGATTTTTTGCTGCTGAACGAAGCATAGATGGCCCACCGATATCAATGTTTTCAACTGCATCAGCGTAAGTCACGTCTGTTTTGAGGATTGTTTCCTTGAATGGGTAAAGGTTGACCACTACAAGGTCAATGAGCTCGATTTGATTATCTTTGGCCGCTTCCAGGTGACTATCCAAGTCACGACGAGCGAGGAGTCCACCGTGGATATTTGGATGAAGGGTCTTAACACGGCCATCCATCATCTCTGGGAAGCCCGTCACATCATCGATCGCAATGGTCTCCACCCCAGCATTGTCAAGGGCAACCTTGGTTCCACCTGTTGAGATAATATCCCAACCAAGTTTTTTTAGTTCTTGGGCAAATTCAACAATGCCCGCTTTGTCTGAGACGCTGATTAAGGCGCGTTTAGTCATTATATTCTCCTTTTTAATCATTAGTTAAACACCAATTAAATGCAGTAACAGTAAAACAAAATAAGCAAAACCAAGGCTAATCATACCTAAGATATTGACCCATTTTCTAGTCTGTGATTTGAACACTCTTATAAAAATTTGATAAATCAGTAAGCCTACACAAACACCTAGCGTATTTAAAGCCAAATCCGTTATATCTGTTATACCTATTGCTAAAATATACTGTAAGCACTCAAACAATAGACTAATCAAGAAACCTGTCCCGACTATTCTTAAACTAGATAAATTAGTTTTTATCAGAGGGAAACAAACACCTAATGGAATAAAGGAAATCAGATTAAATAACATTTCAGCAAAAACAATTTTTCCGTCTACTATTAGTGGTTCTGAAAATGGAATCCAATTGATGTACCTTGGAGCTAAGAAAAATGCTATAAATTCAGGATTGGTCTCAAACTTAAATAAGATTCCCCAAGTTAATAACATCAGATAGACATAAAATACATATCGAGTTGTTTTTTTAGATTCTAACATTACAAATACCTCCGTTTGAAGCCGTTTTCAACAATCACTGACTCCAATTTTGAATCAAAGATATCATATGAATCATCAATGACACTGGTGCTCACCCCAGCATTATCAAGGGCAACCTTGGTTCCACCTGTTGAGATGATGTCCCAACCAAGTTTTTTTGAGTTCTTGGGCAAATTCAACAATGCCCGCTTTGTCTGAGACGCTGATTAAGGCGCGTTTAGTCATTATATTCCTCTTTCTTTAGGTCCAAGCGCATAGCGACTTCGTTATTTTCTTCTATAAATCCTGTTTCCTGAAAACCCAAACTAGTCAGCAGGTGCTTCATTTTTTCATTTCCAACCACATAATCTGCAATAATATGATTGCAAGCGATATCCATCTGAGCCTTTTTGATTAGAACTTCCAAGGCTTTTCGACCATGACCTCTTCCTTGGTACTGCTGACCAATCATTATCCGCCAGATAAAGTATTCCGCTTCATCCTTATCTATTTCCAACAGGAGAAAACCAACCACAAGCTCATTCCAATAAATTGCCATTGGAAACACATCCCCATTCTCTCTGTAGAGCCATGCGTCAGCTAAAGAGCGTACATTTGGAGACACGAAACGTGCTCGTTCATCAGCTTCAGATATTTTCAAATCCAGCACTGCCTGAAAACTACTCTCATCTACTAATTTTATCTCAATCATTTTTTCTCCTAGCAATATTGCAAAATCAAAACTTGATTTACTTCTTATCTTCTACCCACCCCTAAACTCTCCAACACTTGAGGATAGAGCTGATACTCGGTGGCATGAATACGTTCTTCAAAGCTGGCTATGGTATCATCAGCCAGCCGTGGCACACGTACTTGTTTGATGATCTTACCAGTGTCCACACCAGAATCTACCCAGTGAATGGTCACGCCGCTCTCAGCAACGCCAGCAGTCCAAGCATCCTCAATCCCATGAGCTCCTGGAAATTCTGGCAGGTAGGCTGGATGAATGTTGATAATCCGGCCTTCATAAGCTGCTAATAAGGTTGGTCCAACGATTTTCATGTAGCCTGCTAGGCAAACCAAGTCAATCTGGTGTTCTTCCAAGAGTTCGACAAGGGCTGCTTCGTAGTCTGCCTTGCTCTCAAACTCCTTGAGTTCAAAAGCATAGGACAGAACGCCGAGCTTGTCTGCACGTTCGAGCACATAGGCATTACGATGGTCTGAAAAGACAAACTCTACTGGAAATTGTTCCGCTACCACCTGAAAATTTGAGCCATTACCAGAGGCAAAAACCGCTATTTTTTTCATTTGATGATGACACTTTCGTTTTCTTTCTTGACGATACGACCAATTTCATAGACTGGTTCATCCAACAATTCCTTGACACGACTTACATTTTCAGGGCTAACTGCCAGCATGAGCCCCACACCCATATTGAAGATTTCAAACATTTCTTCATGTTTGATTTTACCATATTTTTCAAGAGCTTTGAAAATTGGAAGCACGGGAACCTTGTCTTCTTCAATCTCAGCAGCCAAGTCAGCTGCAAACATACGAGGGACATTCTCGATAAAGCCACCACCTGTGATGTGGGCAATTCCATTGACCAACTCTTCTTTGATGAGTGGCAAGACAGCCTTGACATAGATACGAGTTGGCTCAAGAAGAACTTCCTTAAGTTTCTTGCCTTCCAATTCTGGCAAGATTTCCTCACCTGTGTAATCCGCAAAGACACGACGGACGAGAGAGTAACCATTGGAATGAATCCCACTTGAAGCAAGTCCGAGAAGAACATCTCCTTCTGCCACCTTTGAACCGTCAATGATTTGAGATTTTTCAGCCACACCGACCGCAAAACCAGCCAAGTCATAGTCAGCTTCGCCGTACATGCCAGGCATTTCAGCCGTTTCCCCACCAATGAGGGCAGCGCCTGCCTGCACACAACCTTCTGCCACACCAGCGACAACTTGTTCTAGTTTAGCTGGTTCATTCTTCCCTGTCGCCACATAGTCCAGGAAATAGAGAGGCTCCGCACCTGCAGCGATGATATCATTAACACACATGGCCACACAGTCCTGACCGATAGTATCGTGCTTGTCGTACTTGATAGCCAGCATGATCTTAGTTCCGACACCGTCAGTCCCTGAAATCAAGACAGGTTCTTTAACCCCAGTCTTTGAAAGGTCAAACATACCACCAAAGCCACCAAGAGCTCCCATGACACCTGCACGCTCCGTACGAGCCACGTGCTTTTTAATCCGTTCAACAACTTCATAACCCGCTTCAACATCCACGCCAGACTGGGCATAAGCATTCTTATTTGTCATTTTTATATTCCTTTTCTTTAACGGAAGATCTGCCATCTATTTGTAAAAACTGGTCTTTTCTTCCAAACTTCGACGATAGTCTTCTTCATAATCGTAGAGAGGTGTTGGGTAGTCACCGTCAAAGTAAGCGACACAGAGACCACCATTTGGTGCATCTGTTTCAATCCCAATCGAATCAATCAAACCTTCAACAGAGAGGTAAGTCAGGCTGTCAGCTCCAATGATTTGGCGCGTTTCTTCAACCGTGTGATTGGCCGCAATCAGTTCCTGACGAGTCTGGATATCAATCCCATAGAAACATGGATAAGCTAGCGCTGGACTACCAATAGCAACGTGAACTTCAGTCGCACCCGCTTCTTTCAAGAGCTGAACGATACGACGAGAAGTTGTTCCTCGTACAATAGAGTCATCAATCATAACAACACGCTTGCCTTTGACAACACCAGAAACTGCAGACAATTTCATCCGTACCCCTTGCTCCCGCAATTCTTGAGTCGGTTGGATAAAGGTACGTTGGGTGTATTGGTTCTTGATAAGACCCATTTCATTTGGCAAACCAGATTCTTCCGCAAATCCCATGGCTGCGCTGAGGGAAGAATTGGGCACACCGACCACGATATCTGCCTCATGCTTAAATTCACGCGCCAATTGGGCACCCATACGTTTACGTGCCGTATGGACATTGACACCATGAATGTTAGAATCAGGGCGGGCAAAATAGATATACTCCATAGAACAGATTGCTAACTGAGTATCATCTGTATAGCTATCATACTGGATGCCCTTGTCATCAATGATCACAATCTCACCTGGCTTCAAATCACGAATCCATTCAGCACCAATGACTTCAAAAGCACAGGTTTCAGAGGAAACCACCACCGCTCCGTTGGCCATTTTCCCGATAGAAAGCGGACGGAAACCATTGGGGTCAAGAGCCGCAATCAACTTATCCTCAAACAGCAGGATATAGGCAAAGCCACCTTTGACAAGGCTGAGCGCTTCCTTGATTTTGCCCATCAAGTTCGGATTATGACTGCGACGAATAAGATGAGCCAAGATTTCAGAGTCCGAAGTCGCACTGAAAATGGCTCCTCTTTCTTCTAACTCCTTCTTGAGAGTGGCTGCATTGGTCAGATTCCCATTATGAGCCAAGCCAAACTGCATATCGTGAAAACGGAAGAGGAAGGGCTGGATATTATCTACAGAAGCTTCGCCAGCAGTCGCGTAACGCACATGCCCAATCGCACCAGTTCCTGTCAATTTATCTAAGTTAGCCGGATTTCTGAAGACTTCTGATAGAAGACCCATATCGCGATGGCGCTTCAGTTGTCCTTGATCATTGGAGAGAATTCCTGCCCCCTCCTGACCACGGTGCTGAAGACTATGGAGACCAAAATAGGTCAATTTAGCAGCATCTGGATGTCCCCAGATACCGAAAACACCACATTCTTCATTAAGAGATTTTACTTCGTATGTCATTTTTTATACCTAATTTTCATTTGCAATCGTCAAGAGATAAATCTACATAACTTTTACATTACTGATACTATCTATTAGAAAATCTGCAAGTCTTATTTTCCAGTGAAATATTTAACCGCTGACGCAAACAGGTGCTGGTCTTTATTTCCTGGGATGTTTTGGAAAAGACCTTCCTCATAACGCTCTGAGTGGCCCATCTTACCGATGATTTGGCCGTTCTTACTGGTAATTCCTTCGATAGCATGGACAGAACCATTTGGATTGTACTTAGAATCCATACTTGGTTTTCCATCAAAGTCAACATATTGGCTAAAAATTTGTCCATTGTCACGGAGCTCCGCAAATTCCTCAGCCGTCACGACAAACTTCCCTTCACCGTGCGAAACAGGAATAGCGTGGATATCTCCCACTTGCACTCCAGCAAGCCATGGTGAGTTGGTGTTGGCAATGCGAGTTTCCACCATCTTGGCCACGTGTTGGTTGGCATCATTGTAGAAGAGGGTTGGGCTAGTACTAGTAGCTTCTTCAAAATTCCCGTATGGAAGAAGACCTGATTTGACCAAAGCCTGAAATCCATTACAGATACCGATAATCAAGCCACCACGAGCGATAAAGCTATCAATAGCTACACGCACTTTTTCATTGAGCAGAATATTGACGATAAACTTAGCTGAACCATCTGGCTCGTCCGCAGCTGAGAATCCACCTGCAAAGAAGAGGATGTTAGCCTTGCCGATGTTGTCAACCATGGTTTCAACTGACTTGACAATAGCATCTTCATTCAAGGTAACAAATGGCACCAAGTTGACCTCTGCACCTTCTTTTTCGAAGGCCTTGGCTGAGTCATATTCCGAGTTGGTTCCTGGGAAGACTGGGATATAGACCACAGGTTTTTCAACCTTTTCTTTTGCTTTAATCACAACATCTGATACCACAGCTGGTACTTCAGCCAGTTCTTTGGCTTGGGCAAATTCTGTTGGGTAAACTTCCTCCAGTTTGCCTTGGAAGGCACTGTCAAGTTTCTGTCCATCTAGCTTCACACCGTTGACAAGGAGTGTAAAGTCTGCTTTCGTTTGACCGATTTTCTCTACTCCAGCAATTTCTTCAGGAGATGTGAAGACAAATCCGCCCAATTGAGCTGTCAAAGCCGTTTCAAGTTCAGGCAAGGTTACTTCTGCACCGATATGATTTCCAAAGGTAGCAAGGGCCAAACTTTCAAGCACACCACCGTATTTAACAGCTGAAGCTGCTGTTACTTTGTGAGCCTTTTGAAGGGCTTCAAACTGAGCAAAGTTAGACTTAATCAAGTCAAAATCAATCTCTGCAGCAAGAGCTTGACCTGGGATGTAGTAGATGTTTTCACCAGCATTCTTGAACTCTGGCGAAAGCACCTTACGGCTATCTGCCGTCGTCACCACAAAGGCTACCAAAGTTGGTGGCACAGTTAATTCTTCAAAGGTACCAGACATAGAGTCCTTCCCACCGATAGATGGCAAACCAAGCTGAATCTGAGCTTCGATAGAGCCTAGGAGAGCTGCTACTGGCTGACCAAAACGCTCAGCTTGTTTGTCCATGCGTTCGAAATACTCTTGGTAAGAGAAACGAGCCTTAGACCAGTTGGCACCAGCAGCCACCAAACGAGCAGTCGCTTCAATAACCGCATAAGCAGCACCGTGGTATGGAGACCATTCTGCTACATAAGGGTTGAAACCTTGAGCCATGACTGACGCAGTATGAGTCACACCGTGTTGAACTGGCAATTTCTGCACAGATGCCTCAGTTGGTGTGAGTTGGTAGCGACCACCAAGTGGGTGATTAACCGTAGAGCGTCCAACAGAGCAGTCAAAGATAGTCTGCAAGCCTTTTTGACTAGCATGGTTGAGGTCAGATAGAACCCCAAGAGTATCTGCTTCCAGTGTTTCAGCAGATGTTTGACGCTCTTCTGGGAGTTTGACATCCTTGTCAACCACCTTAGCATCAACGACCACGCGCACACCATTGGTATCAAGGAAACGGCGTTCCAAGTCTACAATGGTTTCACCATTCCAGTGCATGACTAGATTTGGTTTTTCAGTCACTGTCGCAACCACAACAGCGTCAATATTTTCTTTGTTACATTCCTCAACGAAGGCATCTACATCCTCAGGACGAACCACCACAGCCATCCGTTCTTGAGATTCAGAGATGGCAATTTCGGTACCGTTCAAACCTTGGTATTTCAATGGCACTTTGTCTAGATCAATTTCAAGACCGTCTGCTAATTCACCAATAGCTACACAGACACCACCAGCACCAAAGTCATTTGATTTTTTGATCAGACGTGTCACTTCACCATTACGGAAAAGACGTTGAATCTTGCGTTCTTCGATAGCATTTCCTTTTTGAACCTCAGCACCAGCAGTTTCAACAGACTCAACTGTTTGAACCTTAGAAGAACCTGTCGCACCACCGACACCATCACGTCCAGTCTTACCTCCAAGGAGGATAATGACATCACCCGCTTCCGGTTTTTCACGGACCACATTGCCCTTAGGAGCCGCACCGACAACAGCACCTAGTTCCATACGCTTAGCAACGAAATCTGGGTGGAAATACTCACGAACGTAGGTCGTCGCAAGCCCAATCTGGTTACCATATGAAGAATAACCATGAGCCGCCGTTTTAGAGATGACTTGTTGTGGCAGCTTACCAGCACGCGTTTCCGAAATCGGTGCGGTAATATCTCCAGCACCCGAGATACGCATGGCTTGGTAAACATATGAGCGACCTGATAATGGGTCACGAATAGCACCACCGATACAAGTAGCCGCCCCACCAAATGGCTCAATCTCAGTTGGGTGATTGTGGGTTTCGTTTTTAAACATGAGGAGCCATGGTTCTTTCACACCATCAACGTCCACTTCGATTTCAACTGAGCAAGCATTGATTTCGTCAGACACTTCCATGTCATCCAAACGTCCATTGGCACGCTCATAACGACCGAAAATAGTCGCCATATCCATCAAGGTTTGTGGTTTTTCAGAACGGCCCAACTCATCACGCATAGCAATATACTTGTCATAGGTCGCCTGCAATTGTTTTTGGAATTTAGAAGCTGAGAAATCAATCTGTTTCAACTCTGTCTCAAAAGTCGTATGACGGCAGTGGTCAGACCAGTAAGTGTCCAAAACCTTGAGCTCTGTTTCCGTCGGCACGCGCCCAATTGACTTAAAGTAGTCTTGGATAAAGAGCAAATCATCCACTTCCATTGCCATCCCTTGCTCGGCTTTGTAGCGGGCAAAATCTTCTGCTGTATAGCTTCCAAAGAAAGTCAATTTAGGAATGGTTTTGTCTGACTCAGAAAATTCCTGCTTGGCAATCCCTGTCGTGATGTCCTTGAAACGAGAATCAACTGGGTTGAGCAAGTAGTTCTTGACCGCTTTCAACTCAGTCGCATCAATATCTTTATTGACCAAGTAAAGTTGGGCTGTATTGACTGTCACATCACTCGAACTTCCTAGTAAAAGCAAGGATTCCTGTGAAGATGCTGCACGCTGGTCAAATTGGCCAGGCAGGCTTTCAATGGCAAAGAAAGCATAGTTGGCAAGATCCGCCTGCACAGCCGCGTCGTCCAAGACATGGTCTGTCACCTGCTCAGAGAAGATGTGTTTCTCTGCAGGCGCAAACAAGCCCTCTGACAAGTCAAATACATCATAAACCTGCACGATACGAATACTTTTCAAGCTTGAAAGTCCCAAGTTGTGCTGGAGTTCTCTCACCAAACTCTCTGACTTGACCTGAAAATCAGCCTTTTTTTCAACAAAAATACGTTTATCCATCAATTCTTATTCCTTTATTTCAGCTCTTGCAATGTTTCCAAATGACCTTGAGGTTGTTATTTCAAACCCTGCAACTTTTCCCAAACAATCTCATAAACGTCTGTCAGTTCTCCCAATCCCCTACGGAAAACATCCTTATCCATGTGGTTGCCATCCGCATCCCACAAACGGCAGTTATCTGGTGAAAATTCATCTGCTAAGATAATCTTGCCATCCTTGTCAAAACCGAACTCTAGCTTAAAGTCAATCAACTTGAGGCCAATCTCAGCAAACCAGGCTTTCAAGAGTTCATTGATACGACGGGTTTCTTCCTTCAAGTAAGCGATTTGCTGGTCATCCGCAATCTGTAGGAATTTCACATGCTCATCATTGATGAATGGATCATCCAAATCATCATTTTTGTAGTAAAATTCAACAATCGGAGTCTCCAAGGCGATTCCCTCATCCACACCAAAACGTTTTGAAAAGGAACCAGCCGTGTAATTGCGAAGCACGACTTCCAAAGGAATAATCTTAACCTTTTTATTGAGTTGTTCCGTATCTGAAAGCTTCTCCACAAAGTGAGTCGCCACACCAGCCTCATTTAATTTCTCAAAAATAAAAGATGAAATCTGATTATTCAACACTCCTTTGCCCGCAATCTGCTCCTTCTTGACACCATTGAAAGCAGTCGCCTGGTCCTTGTAAGTTGAAATAATAAGATTTTCATCTTCAGTTGTATAGATATCTTTAGCTTTTCCCGAATAGATCAATTGTTTTGACATTTTAAAGTTCGCCTTTCGTATTACTTGAGCACATTCTACCATAAAAAACCTAAAATTACAAGAATTTAACCGAATAAATAACGTAGCAACATCAAAAATCATAAAGAAAAAACCGCAAGAAGAATCTTTCTCACAGTTTTAAAATCATTTAACTCTAAAAATACGAACATTACTCTTTGTTCAAAAATTGATCCAAATAATAACGCAGGTAACTTTTCTTGCCCGTAATCATCTGTAGGCGACCTTCCACCCCGTACCGAAGTTTTGCAGCCTGCTCAGAAGTTAGATTAGTCTCCGCCTCAATTTTAAAGAAATTCCCTTTTTCAGTCTTGGTAGCTGTCGCATCAATACTTGTAATAGTAGAATCTAGGAAAAGTTGATTCTTGGCATCATGAGTCGTCGTATAGCGAACAGAATCACCGACCTTGATCCTTGCTACATCTTTTGAGCTTAGATAAGCTGTAAGTTTGGCTTTCCCTTCTTTTTCCAAGGATGGATAGAGTTGAGCTAGTAGGGTACCTTCTGCAACCATGGTAGAATCACTGGTCTCAGGATTAAGATGAAGCACCCCATCCTCACTCGCCGTAATTTTCCCCTTATCTAAAAGATTTCCCTGTACCTTCTTGCCTGACTCTGCCTCCAAGATTTTCTGGTCTACAAGAGTCAATTCCTGACCAACCTTTGCCAAGTGTTGGGATTTGAGAGACTCCAATTGACTGCTTAAGCCTGACGCATAGGCTTGTTGGGCACCTGAACCTGCATACTGGACACGGTAAGAAGCAAGACTAGATTCTAACTGAGAAAGCTGCGCTTCAACCTGCGCCACTGCCTGAGCCTTAGCTTGCGTATTTTCCTCGCCCTGAGACTTGTAGGACTGGTAGAGAGAGTAGGCTAGATTCTGATTGGCCAAGGAAGCGCCTGTTTCAATAGCTGACTTAGCTGTCTGGTAATCGCGAATTTTAGCCTCTGTTTGACTGATGAGGTTGCCGATTTCAGCTTGGGTTTGACTAGCTGCTGCATTCTGGGACGCGATGGTCTCATTTTGTTGCGATGTACTAGCCCTAAGACTGCCTGCTTGACTGATGTAGTCGCGAAAGGTGGCTTGATAGCCAAACTTATCCTCCTCTGGAAAGTGGTTCTCCCCTTCTTGCAGACTCTTTTGCAAATACTCCAATTGCTTTTTTTGATCCTTGAGCATGTCCAACTGACTGGCATAAGACTCCGCTTGGACACCCTCTGCCCCTTCCTGATATTGAACTAACAGTTCTCCCTTTTTAACCAGCTTATTTTCTTCCAAATGATTGACAAGCATACGATTGTTGCTAGTTGACTGGATATTTGCAAGGATTCGACTAGGCTCAACAGTAGCTCTAGTAGACAAACTCATCTCCTTCTCTGCAATAGTTGCAAATCCAAGCAAAAACACGAGCAGAAGGGACATGGGGACAATCACCCGACTGGAAAAATTATGGTAACGACGATTATAAAACTCCGCACTTTCTAAAAATTCTGGTTTCATCCTCTCCTCTTTCTAGCTATTCACCAAATGGGCGTAAAATCCACCCCGTGCAAGCAAATCAGCATGCTTTCCTTCTTCAACAATCTTGCCCTGATCCAAGACAACAACCTTCTCTGTCCGCTCAGCAATGGTCAAGCGGTGGGCGATGAAAATCAAGGTCTTGTCTAAAGCCATGAGATTATCGACAATTCGCTTCTCTGTCAAAATATCCAAACTGCTGGTCGCCTCATCCAAAATCAAGACCGGCGCATCTGTCAAGAGAGCACGCGCCAGAGCGATTCTCTGACGTTGACCACCTGAGATTCCTGCCCCATCCGAAGTCAATTCTGTTTGGTAATTCAGTGGCATACGCTCGATATCCTCCCGAATCTCTGCCAACTCGACCGCCCGTAAGATATCCTCTTGAGTCGTACCTTCCTTTGCTCCCAAAAGAAGATTCTCCAAAATCGTTCCGTTAAAGACATAGGGTTGTTGAGGCAGATAGTTGATGTACTGGCGTAAGGTTTTTTTGTCAATCTGATTAAGATTGACACCACCCAGACTAATCTCCCCTTGACTTGGGTCGTAAAAATTAACCATCATCTTGGCCAATGTCGTCTTACCTGACCCTGAAATTCCCACAAAAGCCACCTTAGAACCCTGCGGAATAGTCAAATTGATATCCGACAAGACATCTCGACCATAGCCATACTTATAGTAAACCTGCTTGAAAGTCATCTCTCCCTTCATCAAGCTCAAATCCTCAACTGTTTTCTTCTCCTCAAACTCAGAAGCTACCAGATAAACCTCATTCAGACGGTTATTGGCAACCTGCGCTGTCTGAAGCTTGGTTTGCAGGTTGATGATATTTTCCAAAGGATTGGTAAAGTAAACCAGCAAGGTATTATAGGTAATCAACTGCCCCAAACTCATCTTGCCATCCATGACCAGAACAGCCCCCATCCAGAGAATGCCGACATTGAGCAAGAGATGGGCAACTTTTTTCAGAGCCTTTTGCTGACTCTCTGCCCGACTATAGGTAAAGGACTTCTTCAGATAATCCACAAATTCCTTGTCAATTTTTTGGTAACGCTGACTTTCACTGGTCAAGGACTTAATAGTCTCAATACCATTGATGTCCTCAATGATAGAAGAAGACAAAACCGCATTGGCTTCCATGGTATCCCGATTCATCTTTTCAAACGGCTTCATAAAGGCAAAGATAATCACTGTGTAGATAGGAAGCGCTAATAAGGTCATGAAAAAGAGATTGGTATTTTGTGAAAATAAAACAAGGGAAATAATGACAACCGTTGACACATCTAGGAAAATCGAAAGAATGGTCGAAGCCAGCGCATCAATGATACTGTTAGCATCCGTGAAACGAGATACGATTTCCCCTGTCCTGCGTGTCGCAAAAAAGGACATAGGCAAGTGAAAAACATGCTTGATATAGGACAAAATCACATCAATCGACAAACGTTGCCCCAAAACAAGTAAGAGATACTCCTGAGCGTAAGACAAGATCTGCTGGAGGATATAGACGATAACCAGTCCAATAGAAATAATCCCCAGTGTCGAACGCATCTGATCTGGCACATAGGTATCAATGATAGACTGCAGATAATAAGAACCCACAATATTAATCAAGGTTACCAAGAGTGTCGCCAAAACGATATTGGCAATCAAGCCACGCTGCTTCACTAATATAGGGATAAAAGAGAGCAGACCATCCTTTTGATCCTTATGAGGCTTGTAGTCTGGACTAGGTGCCATAAACAGAGTCACCCCTGTCCATTCTTCCGCAAAACGCTCACGTGGCAGTTTGGTCAATTTCACCCCAGGATCTGGATCGGCAATATGAATGCTATCCTTATCCTGCCCAGTCACCACATAGTAGTGGAGTAATTTTCCTTCCTTAAGCACATGAGCAACAAAAGGAAAGGTCAAATCTGGCAAGTCAAAGAGCGTCATATCCGCCTTAATGGCCCGCGTCTCAAAACCAATCTCCTCTGCCACCTTGACCAAACCCAAAGCCGTCGTCCCATCCATGGTCGTCTTGGCCAATTCTCGTAAGTGTGCCAAAGAATAGTAACTACCATAGTAGCCAAAAACCATGGCTAATGAAGCTACACCGCAGTCCATCTGATCCACTTGCGGACGATAGTAACGTTTCCCAAATTTCATATTCATCTCCTTTTTCCTAATACTCAATGAAAATCAAAGAGCAAACTAGGAAACTAGCCGCAGGCTGCTCAAAACACTGTTTTGAGGCTGTAGATAGGACTGACGAAGTTAGTCACATATATACGGCAAGGCGACGTTGACGTGGTTTGAATTTGATTTTCGAAGAGTATAAACTCATCTGATAACAACTATCTTACCCCAATCCCCAAACAAAAACTGCACTTCCTTCCCAAATGCGCCTATCTCCCTCCCAAATGCACTTTTAGGATAAAGAAAATAGGCAGAACAAATGTCGTGCCTAAAATATATATTTATTTCTTTTTCTTCCTAATTCTTTTGTCAATCATATATAAAACGATAATCGAAAACACCGGTGGTACAATATAACTCTTTTCACTCATTGTCAGCTGAAATCCCAGAGTTGCTAGTATCTTAAAGATGAAAATATTCATCAAAAATAGAAAAATAAATACTAAAAAATATTTTAAAACCTTCTTCATTCCTTTTCTTCAACTTTCCTAATTTCTACGCCTATTTTATCAAAAATATATGTAAAACTCCAAATAAACACCTCAACTGCACTTTTGGGATAAAAATAGGCAGAACAAACGTCCTACCTACTAAAAATATGCTATTGAAAGGAAAATGATTTTTTTCGGACACCCTAGGCAAGCTTGGAACAAATAAATCATTGATAGCAACATTTACGACATCCTATTTAAAGTTACTTCAATTTTTAATGTCCCTGCTATTTCTAAGCCACCTATGGTATGATCTATTCATAGTCAGAATAGATTATACCGTTCTAAATTACGATTCATAGTTACTCCTTTTTTGATTCGTTACTATAAGACACCTATTCACTATAGAGCGTCTACTACCTCAAATTTATCCATTCTTTTTTTCTTTACTTCTGTATAAAAGAATGAAGACCATCATAAATAATGCAATCGTTGGTATATTGAAACTATCAAACCAAGTAGGTAAAGATACTTTATTCATATCAGCTACTAATCTGATGATTATATAAGACATCGAACTAAGTAATACCATGATTTCAGGCAAAACTTTCAATACTGATTTAACGAATTTCATATTAAACTCCAATGTGATGCATTCTTAGATTCTACCCTAGCCATTTTCAGCTCAGACTAACAAGTCATTCTTAGCTGCTTACTCTACTTGCTTTTTATTGACCTTATATCCTAGATAAAAGAGCCCAAATAAAACGGGGTAAATTTCTGGATAAAATAGGGTATTGATCGGATTTTTCAAAATCAAATACGTTGCGATGTAGATTATGAGAGATATGGTAAAATAACCCTCAGCAAAACCTAATAAGAATTGTTTCATGGTAGACTCCTATTTACCTGACAAGAATGGCGGAAAAATGCTGCCATTCACATACACAAAATCCTTTTGATTCATGTTCTTCATTACTCCTTTGTATTATATTTTATTGCTATGTAAATGAGTAAAATGAGTATTGGATAAGTAAATACTTCTGAAATATCCATAAAATTTACACTATACTGTCCAGATAATATTTTATAATCAATTAAAATTTGAACGATAGTAAAAATAATACGTAGCGATAACAATACCCCTAATAATATCACTTCTTTTTTTAAAAACATAGAAATGCCTCTCTGACTACAATCAGATTATGGTCTATTCGCATAATACCCCAAAGCTGCTCCAACTTATTCACTTTGCTCTACGATTTCAAATTGATTCAAATTTTGCATGTTATATCCCTCTTTAAATAATACTAGCTAAGCCAATAGTGACTCCCACTAATAAACCTACCATCCCTGAGGCTGATATAATAGCCACAAATTCGTTTGAAAAATTTATTGATTTCTCCAAAGTGTTTTATCTTATCTGAAGTAACCCCATGCAACTAGCCCTACAGCAGATAAACCACCGACAACATACCCTGCAACCTTGATTCCTACTGGAACTGCTACTACTGCTGCAGGAAGTACTCCTCCATCAACTGTTGCTAGTTCTTTTTCTGTCATTTCTGTAAACTGATTATCATTTACTAAAATATTCATTTTAAGTTCTCCTTGCTCCTATTCACTTTTGCTTTAAATATTTCTTTTTTATTAATATAGTATGTCAATGCTACTAACAAAATACAGATCCCCAACGATACCTTCTCTAAATTAAGTAGAGAATAAATTAATAATATGCTGTAAGCTATTAAAGCAGATCCTATATATATTTTTTTTAATATTCTATTCATAAAACTTACTCAAAGTCTTATTTTAGATTTTTTCCAACTTGATAAAGACCTGCTCCCAGTATAATAGCCCCTCCTGTTACAGAAAAACCTTTAAACGCCGCTACTCCAAACGCAACTACTAGTGGTGCAATTCCCCCATCTACATTCATCAACTCTTCTTCTGTAAGAGCTACAAAGTTCTGTTCCATTTTGTCAAAATTTGTCATCTTTTTTCTCCTTTATTTCTATTTTTTAGTTTACGATTTCTGGCTCTTAAACCATTTTAAAAACCAGAATAGATAAATTACTGAATTCCTTTTCGTCTCACTTATCTATTTGAGAAGTGATTTAAAATGAACAGGTAGATTTCATTTATTTTAAATACCATTTGATAAACCATGGCAATAAGATTGGTAAATACATCGCGTAGTCTCCTCCCTTTTCGTCTCACTTATTTATTCGAAAAATAATTCGAAAATGTACAACTAAATTAAATTTTATTTCAAAAATAATTTAATGTACCATGAATAGAAAATCGGTAGATACATAAGCCAGGCTCCTTTCCTTTTCCTCTTACTTATCTATTCGAAAAAAATTTCGAAAATGTACAACTAAATTAAATTTATTTGAAAAATAATTTAGTAAACCACGGATAAAAAATTGGTAGATACATAAACCAGGCTCCTTTCTTTTTCCTCTTACTTATCTATTCGAAAAACAATTCGAAAATACACAACTAAATTAAATTTTATTTCAAAAATAATTTAATGTACCATGAATAGAAAATCGGTAGATACATAAACCAGACTCCTTTCTGTTTCCTCTTACTTATCTATTCGAAAAAAATTTCGAAAATGTACAACTAAATTAAATTTATTTAAAAAATAACTCAGTGAACCATGGGTGAAACATTGATATAAACATGAACTAGGCTCCTTTCCTTTTCCTCTTACTTATCTATTCGAAAAGGAAGTCAAAAAAATAAGAATATCAGAAAATTTTCCGACATTCTTATTGATAAACTCATCCAAGTCTAACAGATATTAGACATTGAGATGTTTTTTAAGGGTTCTTCTGGCTGTTCGTGATACGGGGAAGTGCAGACCTTCTAACAGAGTTACTTCTGTCGCAGTCATCTCTTCAATGGCCTGTAAACTGACCAACGTATTGCGATTGGCATAGACAAAGTAATCTTTTTCAGCCTTTGCAGCGATATCCTTGAGACTACCATAAATGGTTTTGATAGAATGATTGGCATAATAAACCTTGATACGATGGGATTCCACTGAGGTTTCAAAGGCTAAAATCTCATGGTAGGGCAGAGTAAAGCCCCGTCTTCCCTCAAAACTATAGGTAAAGAGACGCATATTTTCCCTCTTGTCCACTGCCAGTACATAGTCCAGACAGCGCTCCAACTGATAACGGTAATCTTCCTCTGGCTGATCCTTGGAAATAAAATCCAAGGCAGACAAGTGATAGCGAAAAGCTAGAGGCAAGGCCTCCGAGTGCGTGGACACAAAGACAATACTTGTAAAGGGATCTCGCTCCCGAACCTGTTGAGCAACCTGAAAGCCCCGTTCACGCTCTCCATCAATCTCTAAATCTAATAAATAGAGCTGGTAATGGTCAAAATACTGAGAATACTTTTCAACATCTCCATAGCTTTTGGCAATATCAATTTCCAATCTCAAATTGCGAGAGCGACCGATATCTAGTAAAGTCTGCTCTATCCGTCCCTGCTGAACTCTATCGTCTTCCAAAACTAAAATTCTCATTCCTCTCCCCCTCGTTTCTCATCCTTAAATGGCAATTCTAAATCTTGTCTAAAAGTCGTCTCTCCTAGCTGGGTATCTAAGTTTAAATCATAATGAAAAACCATATCTTCCAAGGTCGCTAAGCCCAGTCCACTGTGGTTACCCTTGGTAGAGTAACCCTTTTGACTGAGAATGCTGGGATTCAGTTCTTCTTTCTTACGAGTGTTTTCAATGATAAAACGGACACTCCTATCACCTGCCAACAAAGCAACCCGAATCTGCGGATTTTCTGCCTCACTAGCTGCCTCTAAGGCATTTGTCGTGAGGATAGAGAGGATACGGATAGCCTCCAACATCGGCAAAGCCAGCTCTTCGACAACCCCCACCGTCTCCAAACTAAAATGAATTCCCTGATTATCTGCCACAATCATGGCTTTTGCCAAGGTATTACGAATGGCTATGTCATGGATATTGTGAAGATTAAAGGCCGTGTAGTCCGCCTTTCTCAGCTTTTCATTGGTCTTCAGAAAGACATCTTGATAAATGGTAGACACCTCAGCCATATCTTGATTCGCTATGGCAGGCTCCATGCTAGCGACAATCCCTGCAAAATCATGACGGAAACCTCGAACCTCATCATAGAGATGACCCAACTTATCCACCATCCCTTGCAAGGAACGATTTTCTTCTTCCTGTCTCTGAATGGTCTGCTCATCACGATAAACCTGCTCTAAGTGTCTGATATAAAAGAGCCAGGAGAAAAAGAGAATGAAAATCAGGAGAGAAATGGTCGTGTCAAAGCGAACGTAAAAAGAACTATTTCTATTGGTCATGAACGAAGAGAATATCCTAAATCCAGTCAGAGGTAGGATAATGAAAAAGCTCTTACGATAGTGGGTTTTAAAAGTATCTGAAAAGAATAAATCCAAATCCAAAGACCAACGCTTCATAATTTTACAACATAGAAAGATTGATAATAAATCAAATATAGATATATATAAAGTAGAAAACGAATCTACGAAACAACAATGCTCACCAGATAATACACGAATCCAAATTGTCAAAAATAAATAACGAATACTTTGAAAGAAGAGAAAAAGATACAGAGAAAGAAAAAGAGATTCCCCTTTTCCCTTGTGCAATACTAATAAAAAAATACAGTAAAAGTAGATAAGAACTCCTATATGAAATAATTCTCCAAATGTTTGACGAGCAGATAAACTAATTAAAAATATAAGTATCCAATAACGTTTTTTATAAAATTCTGGGGAAATTTGAGCACCCAAATAAATAGTAGGCACTATGGTTGAAACGACTACCAACAGTAGATATATCACAGAAAATAAGAATTCTAAAATAAGCATAAATAAATCTAATCTCTAACTAATACTGTGAATTTAAGCAACGTGTCTACCCGTACCAAATAATTTATTGCACCATTTTACAGTATCTTCAAAAATCCCTCCACCATTCACTTCCTCCAAAACCTCTGGAGTTAACTCTTCAAATTGTTCCAATTCTACAAATGTATTTTTCATTTCCATGACAGACTCCTTTTCATTATTTTATAGATAACTCTATCCCCTGCTCCATCTACAAAAGGCTTTAGTTTCCTTTTAAAATACAAGAAATCTAAAGCCTCCTGAAAATGGTATATTGGTTAGAGCGTTAACGATTAGTTGTGAAGATGTTATTTTTATTTAACCACAACCACTTTATAATATTCGTTTGAGTGTGGAGATTCAATCTTAATTTTTTCACCGTATAAACCATCGATTTCTTTATCCAGATAATCTGAAACTCCTGATGGCAAGCGTTTCATCTTAAGAATTTCACCAGATTGATCCGCATAGGCTAGGAAGTGATAGTGGGTTGTAGCCATACCATCATCAATTAATACAAAGTAACCTGTTTTGAGCTTACCTTGCTCATTTTCTAAATAGTATAGTTTATTGTTATTGATTGTAAAGTGGGTAGCTCCAAGACGAAGTCGTGCACCTGGATTTTCTAAATAGACATCATTGCCAACTTTTTTAATCTCTGAATAGGTTGTCATTGCTGGGATATTAACCACACGATGTCCATTTTCATCAAAGTAGTAGCGATTTGGTAAGTTTTGGAAGTTCTGTACAACTGCCTTAGGATCAATTTCTTGTCCTTCTTCTTTATTATCCACTAGAGCTAAGGTTGTATTTGCAACCTCATCTCCATATTTATTAGAAAACTTCTTGAACTCTGGTCTGATATACCAAGCATTTTTTTCAATAATAACATCGTCACCTTTAGCATTTAGCAAATATTCTTGCCCATCTCCAAGTTTGACAATATCATGAATACTGTATCCAGCATCTTTTCTATTTGCTAGATAGCCATCCTTACCAATAACATAACTTTCCCCATCACTGGCTGGGACAGCTCTATCTGCGACCATAGCACCTGATTTTTCAAAGTAAGACCATTTACCATTTGGAGTCGCCCATCCTGTTGCCATAGCGCCACTGTCTTTGAGGTAATACCATGTAGATCCTTCTTTGTACCAACCTGTACGCATAGCACCACTATTTGCTAGTGAGTACCATGTATTTCCTTCCTTGTACCAGCCAGTACGCATGGCGCCACTATCTGCTAGTGAATACCAAGTATCACCGTCTTTGAACCAGCCTGTCTGCATTTTTCCAGAACCGTCAAAATGGTACCAAGAACCAGCATTTTGTACCCATTTATCCTTAGCTAGACTGCCATCTTGAGAAAGATTCCAGTCAGCACCATTTTTAACCCAAGTATCTGCAGCCTGTGCTTGGTTGATAGATAAAAGCAGACCAGCACCTGCAAGCAAACCAAGAGTAAGTAATTTAGATTTTTTCATAGCTATTTCCTCCTTTATTGAACAGCTATAAGAGGGCTTCCCCTCTTTATTTAGCTATATTCTAATACTTTTCATTGTCAAAGTCAATAATATTGTGAAAAATTAGACAATATTACCAATATCTACGAATTGTATTTTGAGTAATACCGTATTGATCCATATAAGAAACATATTGACCTGGATACGGAGCATGAACTACCTTTCCACCACCAACATAAATACCTACATGGTCATTTGTCTCTTCACTATTATACAAAATCAAATCTCCAGCTTGTTGAGAACCATTACTTACATAGCTTCCTCCTGTTGCTTGACCATAGGTCACTCTAGGAATACTAATATCAAACTTAGCATGAATAGCCATCGTAAATCCTGAGCAATCTACGCCACTATTCAAATCTGCCCCACCCCAAACATATGGGATTTTCCCTACAAATGTCTCGGCATATTCACCAAGTGCCTGTCCACGATTTTCTACCCATACACCACTTTCTCTAAAGAAATATGGTGTACCATTCACACGTTGATAACCAGTGACCATAGCACCACTAGCAGATAAGTAGTAATAATTACCATCAGGTTGAATCCAAGTATTTTCTTTCATCCATCCTTGGTCATCAAAATAGTACCACTTGCCATCTAATTGTTCCCAATTTTTAGCATAACCACCTGAACCGTATTTAAACCACCATTTACCATTGGTTTGCATCCATGTTCCTTTCGGATCACGATATTGATTGAAAGCTTTCTTCTCTTGATTTCCCTCTGCTTGGGTTTCTTTATCTTCAAAACCAATCAATTTTACTTGATCAGCTTCTTCAGCTTTTATCTTGCCTTGATTAACTAATTGAGCAATCGCTTCTTTCTCACTTGCTGATGGGGAATCAGCATAGGCTACCGTAGTATTTGCTAGGAGAACGCCTCCTGCAAGAACTAACAAACTAGAATAAAGATATTTTTTCATCGTGAAAATCCTTTCTTTTTTCTCCTTTTTGGAGATTGATTTTTTCTGACTCTATTATATCCCTTATGTCTCCTCAGATTTCTACTGTCCCTAGAAAGACTAAATCTGTTCCTAAACGGTCACTTGAACCAAATAAAAAATTCCAAAGCAAGTGCCTTGGAACTCCTATATTTACTCAACAATCACTTTTGTCATATCAAGAGCCATTGGTTGATAGTATACATCAGGGTGCTTATTATCCCTAATAATCTCACCGTATTCAACAAAACCAAACGATTTATAAAAATTAATCACTTTATCTTCATTGACACTATCCAAATAAACCATTTTCCCCCCTAAAATGCTCTGGGCTAATTGAATTTTGTCAACAACTAATTCCATAACTTGCTGACCAGTAATTTTATTAAAGTGTAAATTTCTTCCAAATTGAGCAATCAAAAGTCCTGGTATATAATTTAAGTTTCTAGCGTTTTTCCCACTTAAAACAAAAGATTTTTTGCTGTCATTATCTAATTCTTGAACATTAACAATTTTTAATGTTAGTGTAAAAAAAACCTAAAATCTCAAATCTCTCTCCTGATATCTCTTGATCAATAATAATAAAATTTCTCGATTTATGTGTCAGCTCTGTTGTAATTGCATCATTTTTAAGATACTCTAACATATCCTCATTTTTACCAAACGACACTTGCTCAGAAACAATCTTAGAGAAGTTCTCACGGACTTTTTGACGTATTCTCTGTTCATTAGTATATTCAGGATTTCTAGTAATAACGGTTTGTCGTATGAATTTGATGACATCCCCTAGTGGTAAGGCATATAATTTCATACTTTATCTTACCAGCTTCTCTAGACCTAGTAAGGAAGGTTGTTCTTGTTTATCTGTATTCTTTTTGATAATATCAAGCAACAAATCAGTTGATTTAGAGGCTTGAATTTTTTCAAAATCTTCTTTTGTGAGTGTGATATCACGAGTAATACTAAATGTAGCCACGAGTATACTTCCTTTCTCTTCTAATAAGTCCATTATAACGTGTTTTTCCCATTTTTACAAGGATATCCGATATTCCTCATTTCTAAAAACCATCTACTTCCGTTGTCTTGGAACTCCGATTGCTATTTTCCTTGAATAATCTTAACCACATCTCCTACACTTTGGAGTTGGTCAATTTCCTCATCGCTGATTTCGATATTAAATTCATCTTCCAGTGTCAAGATAAACTCCATCAAGTCAACTGAGTCCGCATCCAAATCGTCTTTCAGACTCAAGGATTCTGTCACGACAAAGTCCTCTCCCTGTCGCTCTTGGATAATGGTCACAATACGGTCAAAAATTTCTTTTTCTGTCATCTCTTTTATTCTCCTGAAAATTCGCGCGCAGTCTGGGCAACTACGTCTGTTTCTAGCATGGTACGAATCTGGCGGATTGTACTATACACAGCCTTGGCATCGCTTGAGCCATGAGTCTTGACAACCGGTGCCTTGACACCAAACAAGACTGCTCCACCAACATCTGAGTAGTTGAGCTGTTTTTTCAAACCTCTAAGGCTATCCTTGAGAAGGAGTGCGCCTAGTTTCGCTCGAAGACCACCACCTGTAATAGCTGTCTTGAGCAAGCCCATGATTCCCATGGCTGTCCCTTCGATAGATTTGAGCACAGCGTTTCCCGTGAAACCATCTGCCACAACAACATCCGCAACGCCATTCATCAAATCACGCGCTTCCACATTTCCGATAAAGTTCAAACTCGCATCAGCCGCCAGTAATTCATAAGTTTCCTTACGAAGCGGGTCGCCCTTACTACTCTCTGTTCCGTTATTGAGCAAACCAACACGTGGTTGCGCAATTCCACGAACATTTTTAGCATAGAAAGAACCTAGAACCGCGTATTGATGGAGGTGCTGGGCTGTATTTTCCGCATTAGCACCAAGGTCCAGCATGTCAAACCCCTTCCCACCTACAGTCGGCAAGGTTGACATAAGTCCAGGACGGTCGATATTCTTGATACGACCCACGATGAAGAATCCTGCAGCCAACAAGGCACCTGTATTCCCAGCTGAAAGGACAGCGTCTGCTTCACCCTCTTTGACAGCCTTGGCCGCCAATACCATACTGGCATTTTTCTTCTTCCGAACAGCTCTCGTAGGTTCATCGTCTGAATCAATCTTTTCATCCGTATGGATAATGCTGACGCGCTCTGTGGCTGTCAGATATTGCTTGATTTTAGCTTCATCTCCGTAGAGTTGAACCTCGATATCTGAAAAGTCAGCTAGGGCTTGATTGACACCCTCAACGATGGCCTGGGGTGCGTAATCGCCTCCCATGGCATCTACTGCGATTTTTTTCATTTCTTTTCCTCTTTTAGTAATTGTCCCCAGTCTGCTAGGGAATCAATAAATTTCTTTGATTTTAGGTGAATCCCAACGTACTCTTCGTAGAGTTGATCCATAAATTGGCGTAAGTCTTGCTTGATTTCAGGCTTGAGCGAAATGGTCTCCAAGGTCTCAAAATCAATGGCTTGAAACTGATTGAGCAGATAGGGGATATTGGGATTGAGATGGCAACGTCTCTCATCTTCATGATAATGATCTGGACAGAGGCAGGCTCCATATTTGAAAGAAAAGTCAAAAGCCTGACCGACCCGATGGCAGAATACACACTCATTAAAATTGAGGCTGATTCCAAATCGAGTCAAGATTTGGATTTCAAAAATATTGGTCAAAACTTGATAATCCAAGCCAGCTTCCATCAACTCCAAAGTCTTTTGTAAAAAAGTAAACAAGGGGGCATCTTGCTGATTGTCCTGCAAACTAGCATCGGCAAGAGCTGCTACGTAGGTCGCATAAGCCATGACAAAGAGATCGCTATTAATCTTGGGAAAAGTCATCACCTCATGATAGTCCTCAATGTAACTGAGCCCATCATCATTGATTCGTAAGAGAAATCGTGCCAGCACCAAGGGCTGAATAACCGGTGCCAGCTTAGACTGGCCAGCATGTTTGACAAAAAACATGCGTTTGCCAGCCTGCTCTGTAAAAATCTTGACTAGCTTGTCATCCTCACGAAAGTTACGATTGTAGAGCACTAAGCCTTGACTCGTGATAGACTGAATCATGCTTCTCTCATGTACTCCTCAAGTCGTTTCATAGCTTCTTTGATAGTCTCCATGCTCGCTGCATAAGACAGGCGAACATATCCTTCTCCGTAACGCCCAAAGGCAGCTCCAGGGATAAAAGCAACGGCCTTCTTCTGAGCAAAATCCTTCAGAAAAGCAAAGGAATCTTGATTGTAATCCGCTGGAATCTTAGCAAAGATATAGAAGGCACCGTCTGGTTTGATAATCTCAAAACCAAGAGCAGTCATTTTCTCGATAATATAGTCCCGACGCTGGATGTATTCCTTCTTCATAGGCTCCGCATCGTTTTTACCAGCTGTCAAGGCTTCCACCGCAGCATGTTGAGCCATAGTATTTGCGGCAGTCACCAAGTACTGGTGACTCTTGATTAACTGGGCTGTGAAGGCCACAGGAGCGAAAATCAGACCCAAACGCCAACCAGTCATAGCATGCGATTTAGACAAACCATTGATAATGATAGCCTGGTCTCTCAACATAGTTCCCAGAGACACATGGGCTTCGCCTGTATAGGTCAATTCTGAGTAAACCTCATCACAGACAACGAAAATCTCATACTTGCGTAAAACAGCTGCCAAGGCCTCCAACTGCTCCCGACTATAGGTAATTCCTGTCGGATTAGCCGGATAGTTGAGAATAACCGCCTTGAGCTTATCACCCTGCTCGAGAATAGCTTTCTCTAGCATTTCTGGTGTCAAGACAAACCCATTTTCAGTTGTGTCAATCTCGACAACCTCTGCCCCAACTAGATTGACAATCGGTTCATAACCCGGATAAGCAGGAGCTGGCAAAAGTACCTTGTCTCCCTCTTCCAAAATAGCTGTCAAGGTAGCAGATAAGGCCTCTGTCGCCCCAATTGTAACCAAGATTTCATTTTCAGGAGCATAGTCCAGTTGATACTTTTCCTTAACAAAATCACTGGCCGCCTGACGTAGAGTCAGCAGACCACTCATCCCTGTATAGTAGGATTGGTTCTGATCAATCGCTCGCTTGGCCGCCTCCTTGACATGATCTGGCGTTGTAAAATCAGGTTCCCCCAAGGTCAAACGCAAGACCCCAGGAATCTCCGAAATAGCCTGGTCAAACTGACGAATCAACGAAACTTGAATCTTATCTAACTGTTTATTAAAGCGCTTAGTTAAGTCCATAGATACCTCCTACTGTAAAAACGTATCTCTATTATACTACAAAAGCCCCCCGACCGCAAAAATACATGATAGAATAGCTTTCCACTTTCTATTTTACTTTTCCTCTTTACAGGTCTATAATGGTAACAGATTCTATTTGGAGGTTTTTATGTCATTTCTATCCAAAAATGGAGCAGGCATCTTGGCCTGCCTTCTCATTTCCATCGTATCTTGGTACTTAGGAGGATTCTTCCCTGTTATTGGCGCGCCTGTCTTTGCAATTTTCATGGGCATGCTCCTACATCCCTTTCTCTCGTCTTATAAACAACTGGATGCTGGATTGACCTTTAGTTCCAAGAAATTGCTCCAGTATGCCGTTATCTTGCTTGGTTTTGGTCTCAATATCTCGCAAGTCTTCGCAGTCGGACAATCTTCACTCCCTGTCATCCTGTCCACCATTTCAATTGCCTTGATTGTTGCCTACCTCTTCCAGCGCTTCTTTGCACTGGACACAAAACTGGCTACCTTGATTGGAGTAGGTTCTTCTATCTGTGGTGGTTCTGCCATTGCAGCGACAGCGCCTGTTATTGATGCTAAGGAAAAGGAAGTAGCCCAAGCCATTTCCGTTATCTTTTTCTTCAATGTCTTGGCTGCGCTCATCTTTCCAACCCTCGGCACCTGGCTTCATCTATCCAATGAAGGCTTCGCCCTCTTTGCAGGGACTGCGGTCAACGACACTTCCTCTGTAACGGCTGCCGCCAGCGCTTGGGACAGTCTTTACCAAAGCAATACCCTCGAGTCTGCAACCATTGTTAAACTCACACGTACTTTGGCCATTATCCCTATCACGCTCTTTCTATCCTACTGGCAAAGTCGCCAACAAGAAAACAAGCAAAGCCTACAACTGAAAAAAGTCTTCCCACTTTTTATCCTTTACTTTATCCTTGCCTCTCTCCTCACTACACTACTCACCTCTCTAGGTGTGTCCAGTAGTTTCTTTACCCCTCTCAAACAACTCTCTAAATTCCTTATTGTCATGGCCATGAGTGCTATCGGTCTCAAAACCAATCTGGTCGCTATGGTCAAATCCAGTGGAAAATCCATTCTTCTCGGAGCCATCTGCTGGATAGCCATCATCCTCACTAGTCTTGGTATGCAGATCCTTATCGGCATTTTCTAACACAAAAGGTAGCCCACCAGCTACCTTTTTCTTATGCTTCCTCAATCAAGCGTGTATGTTCTCTCTTGATACAGCGATTCATCACGATGTCATCACATCCACCAGCACGCAAGATTTCTTCCGCTTCTAGACTTTCAAGTCCTAGCTGTGCCCAAAAAATCTTGGCATCAGCCTTGAGAAAATCACGCGCCACATCTGGCAAAAACTCGCTGCGACGGTAAACATTGACAATATCTACAGGAAAAGGAATCTCAGCGAGGCTAGCATAAGCCTTTTCACCCAAGATTTCGCCACCTGCCGCCTTGGGATTGACTGGAATGATTTTATAACCCCTAGCCTGCATTTCCTTTGTCACTCGATTGCTGGTTGTTTCCTCACGGTCAGACAAACCCACCACAGCAAGGGTTTTACTCGTTGCGAGATACTGACGAATCACACCATCACTTGGATTGATAAATTCTTGACTCATAGAAATCCTCCTTTTTCATCAGTATAGCACAATTTGAAAAGGCTTGCATAATTCTACTACAAAAAAGGAGGACTAGCCCCCTTTTTATTTAGCCTCGTACCAGGTTACCCCTTCATTTTCATCTGCGATGAGGGGAACACTGAGTTGAATGGCTTCTTCCATGGTTTGTTTGACCAATTTTTTCATCTCTGCCAATTCAGATTTAGGAACTTCAAGGACGATTTCATCGTGCACTTGCAGAAGCATCTTAGTCTGATAACCACCTGCAACTAAGGCTTTATCCAGCTGGATCATGGCAATCTTGAGAATATCTGCTGCCGAACCCTGGATAGGTGAGTTGATAGCAGTTCGCTCCGCAAAACCACGAATATTGAAGTTGCGAGAATTGATATCTGGTAACTCACGACGACGCTTGAAAAGTGTCTCTACATATCCCTTATCACGCGCCTCACGCACCACTTCATCCATGTAATTTTTAATACCTGGGAAGCGTTCAAAGTAGGTATCAATGTAGGCTTTGGCTTCCTTACGGCTAATGCCCAGATTATTAGACAAACCAAAATCTGAAATCCCGTAAACCACTCCAAAGTTGACAGCCTTGGCATTGCGACGATCGTTTGCAGTCACATCCTCAGGACACTCAATGCCAAAGACACGCATGGCTGTCGAAGTATGGATATCTGCCCCCTCTTGGAAGGCTTTAATTAAGTGCTCATCCTTAGAAATATGCGCCAAAACGCGCAATTCAATCTGTGAATAATCGGAGCTAAGAAGAACACTATCCTCCCACTCAGGCACAAAAGCCTTACGAATGAGACGACCTTGCTCCAAGCGCACAGGGATATTTTGCAGGTTTGGATCCACACTAGACAGACGCCCAGTCTGGGTCAAATCCTGCACATAGCGAGTATGAATCTTGCCATCAGCCAAAAGCCAGTCCTGCAAGCCAATCACATAAGTAGACTGAATCTTGGCAATCTGACGGTAGTCGAGAATTTTCTTAACAATCGGAGCAATAGGAGCTAAACGTTCCAAGACATCCACCGCAGTCGAGTATCCAGTTTTGGTTTTCTTAGTGTACTCTAGAGGAAGTCCCAATTTTTCAAAGAGAAGCACGCCCAACTGCTTAGGCGAGTTGATATTAAACTCCTCACCAGCCAGTTCGTAAATCTCCTGAGTCAGTTTTTCAATAACAAGCTCATTTTCAGCCTGCATCTCAAGCAAGGTCTCTTTCTTGACCGTAATCCCAGCAATTTCCATCTTGGCAAGGACAAAAGCCAGAGGTTGCTCCATATCATAAAGAAGCTCTAACTGACCATTTTCGCTAAGTTTTTCAAGCAAAATAGGTTCTGTTTCGACCAAAACAGCAAGCTTACGAGCCAAATGCTCCAAGAATTTCTCGCGTTCAGGAATGGCCTTCTTGACTCCCTTACCATAGAAAGTCTCATCATCGGCCAAGTAAGTCTGACCATAAAGACTAGCGATGGTCGCAATTTCATTGTCCTCCACAGTCGAAAGGAGGTATTTAGCCAATCGGCTATCAAAAGCAGGCGCCTGCAAATCCACACCCAAACGATGCAAGAGAACTTTAGCCTTCTTAAAGTCATAAACTCTCAAAGGTGTTTTTTCTAGAAAGTCCTTGAAAATCGGCTCTTGCAAAAGTTCAAGTTTGTCTGTGGCATAGAGCTTATCCCCACAAGACCAAGCAAAACCAACCAAATCATCCGTATGGTAATTCTCACCAAAAAGCTCAAAATGGAAGATAGATTCTTCAGTCAGCATGTCTTGAGTGACTTGATCAACGATAGTAAAGTTCAAACTTTCAGCCACATCAGCTGACGAAACATTTAAAGCCTGTTTGAGCTGTTTGAAGCCCATCTCATCGTAGAATTTCCCAAGATTTTCCACATCTGGACCACTATAGACCAAATCCTCCAAACAAATCTCAATCGGTGCCTTAGTATCAATGGTCGCCAGTGTTTTAGACAAAAAGGCCTGTTCCTTATCATTGATAAGATTTTCCTTCATCTTAGAAGCCTTCATCCCATCGATGTTTTCATAAATTCCCTCGAGTGAGCCATGCTCCAGCAAGAGCTTGATACCCGTCTTTTCACCAATTTTGGTCACCCCAGGGATATTATCCGACTTATCACCCATGAGCGCCTTGAGATCGATAAACTGAGTCGGTGTGATGCCCATCTTTTCCATGAGATAATCTGGCGTAAAGGCCTCGAACTCAGCCACACCTTTCTTGGAAATTTCAACCACCGTATGCTCATCCGTCAGCTGAATCAAATCCTTGTCCCCACTGACAATGGTAATATCAAAACCATCCTGCTCTGCTAGTTTATCCAATGTCCCAATGATATCATCTGCTTCATACTGAGCCAACTCATAATGACGAATCCCCATATGATCCAGCAACTCACGAATGAAAGGAAATTGCTCACGAAACTCATCAGGAGTCTTAGCCCGACCACCCTTATAGTCCGCATACATCTCTGTACGGAAGGTCGTCTTTCCCGCATCAAAAGCCACCAAAATATGACTCGGCTCAACCCGCTCCAACAAATGGCTCAACATCAACTGGAAACCATAAATCGCATTGGTATGCAAGCCAGCCGCATTCTTAAAACGATCCAACTGCTGATAGAGCGCAAAAAACGCCCGAAAAGCAACAGAAGACCCATCAATCAATAATAATTTTTTCTTATCCATACACCCATTATAAAGGAAAGCACCAAAAAATACCATTGGGAAGAGCCAGACCGAGTATTTTTCATCCTTTTTCCGAATAAATAGATAGAGCCAGAGAATCTAGTAAACCTAGATTTAAAAATGTGCTATAATGAAAGGAGAAAGAATATGACATTACGTCATCCGGGCATCAGCCCAACTAATGACTTGGTTGCTAAGAAAATCTTTAGCAACCCAGAAATCACTTGTCAATTTATTCGTGATATGCTGGATTTACCAGCAAAAAATGTGACCATTTTGGAGGGAAGTAATATTCACGTCTTGTCTTCCCTGCCCTACTCGGCGCAGGATTTCTATACCAGTATAGATGTTTTGGCGGAGTTGGACAATGGCACGCAGGTAATCATTGAAATTCAGGTGCATCATCAGAATTTTTTCATCAATCGCTTGTGGGCTTATTTGTGCAGTCAGGTCAATCAAAACCTAGAAAAAATTCGCCAACGAGAAGGTGGTACACACCAGAGTTACAAACACATCGCACCAGTTTACGCAATCGCTATTGTGGATAGCAATTATTTCTCAGATGACCTAGCTTTTCATAGCTTTAGCATGCGAGAGGATACGACAGGTGAGGTCTTAACTATCACAAACAATGGACAGGAACACCATCTAGTCAAGATGGCATTCTTGGAATTAAAAAAATATAGAGAAACCAGCAAAGACAAGGTTCGCAAGCCATGGTTGGAGTTTTTCGGGAACAAACCCTTTACCCAGCGCCCCGAGCGAGCCATCAGCCAGGCAGACCAACTGCTGGACTACAAGAGCTGGTCCGAGGAGGACAGGGAAATGTTTAGTCAACTACGTATGCGTGAAGAACAAGCTTTGTTAGCGCAGGACTATGCCTTGGAACAAGCTGAAGAAAAAGGCTTAGAACGTGGGAAAGTTGAAGGAAGGGAAGAAGGGAAACTTTTTGCCTTCTTAGACATGGTTCGTCAACATGTTTTAACTTCCGAATTTGCGAGTGAACAATTGGGTATGACCGTGGCTGAGTTTGAGGAGCTATTGAAAGACCATCATAAATAAGATCTAAAAATACAGAGAAATCAGCAAAGACGAGGTTCGCAAGCCCTGGTTGGAGTTTTTCGGTAATAAGCCCTTTACTCAACAACCCGAGCGAGCTATCAGCCAGGCAGACCAACTGCTAGACTACAAGAGCTGGGCCGAGGAGGACAGAAAGATGTTTAGTCAACTACGTATGCGTGAAGAACAAGCCTTGTTAGCACAGGACTATGCCTTGGAGTAAGCTGAGGAGAAAGGTTTAGAGCGTGGTCTTGAACGCGGTCGTGCTGAAGGGATTGAACAAGGACTTGAACGAGGACTTGAACGAGGACGATCTGAGGGTCTTGAACAGGGTTTAGAACGTGGAAAACTTTTTGCCTTCTTAGACATGGTTCGTCAACATGTTTTAACTTCCGAATTTGCGAGTGAACAATTGGGTATGACCGTAGCTAAGTTTGAAGAACTATTGAAAGAGCATCTCAAATAAGAACTAAAACAATACAGAGAAACCAGCAAAGACAAGGTTCGCAAGCCGTGGTTGGAGTTTTTCGGCAACAAGCCCTTTACCCAACAACCTGAGCGAGCCATCAGCCAGGCAGACCAACTGCTAGACTACAAGAGCTGGGCCGAGGAGGACAGGAAGATGTTTAGTCAACTACGTATGCGTGAAGAACAAGCTTTGTTAGCGCAGGACTATGCCTTGGAAACTGCTAGGGCGGAGGGTATCGAACAAGGTCTAGAGCGTGGCCGTGCTGAGGGGATTGAACAAGGACTTGAACGAGGACGAGCAGAGGGTATCGAAGAGGGATTAAAAGTAGGTCTAGTAAATCTCGTTTGTCAAGGTCTTTTGACTTCCGAGGTTGCTAGCCAGCAGTTAGGTATGACCGTCTCTGAGTTTGAGGAGCTCTTGTAAGACCATACAATAACTAATAACATAAAAGTGAACAGGACTAAAATACTATCCTGTTCACTTTTTATTTTATGCTATCCAACAAAGCCCTCACGCGATTATATGCCACAAAAAATAGGACACCGTCTTACCGCTGCCCCGTCAAAAATTTAAAATTTTTATTTGATGAATCTATTATACCAATCTTTTTTAATGTATCAAGTATAATCTTTATTTTTTGATATTTAGAAGTGAATTTTTTCTCAGCCTCTATATAATTACGCAAAACAATAATTGCCTTTTAAATCGGATTTAGATATTGCACCTTCTTCGAAATCGATAGAATCTTTCTTGATTATATCTATATTATCGTGAGTTCGAAGAGTTGAGATTGTAATACAAGCTAAGAAATACCAATGCATTACTCGCAATAATTCAGGATTTTTTTTGGATGCAATTATTTCATCTATTTCTTTATCTAACTGTTGCTTCAGAGAACCCTCAACTTTTTTCGAATTTTTCACTATCGTTGAAACATCTGACTGTGTCTCTACAAAAGACAATACAACTTTAGTTAAAGCTGGATATTTCTCTTCGTATTCACAAATCATGTCTTTTATTATATATTTTTCTTGGAAAAGTGTGTATAGAAGATTATATACAAACATTTTCTTATGTTTTTTTGTATCTTGTAGATAGAAAAAGAAACCAAGTAATACAACAATAATTAAAAATAAAATTGTACCCATATTATTCTACCTCCTTTTATTATGAAACATTTTTCTAAATCGTTAATTCTCTTATCTCTATTAACAATTATTTTATTGAGCTCTTCAATCACCTTGGCTTGACTGTTAAAGGTCGTCTTATAATCTTTCCGTCTTTCTTCTTGTAATTTAAAAACAAAATAATAAGCACCTAACGCTACTATGATACAGACTCCCAATGGAACATCATACCCAAAAAATTCTTTTAATGGCTCAATTATATTCATTTATTTAATCCTATTCAAAAAATATGAGACTAAATATAATCCCTATCACTAGTGTAGTAATCTTTTGATATTTTGTCAACACCTTTGTCAACACTTTTTCAATTTTTTTCCAACAAATAACATCCCTATTGACAAAAAAATAAGAGGAATTTCCCCTTATTTCTTTATTATATCCATTACACCCACTCACCGTTGGCGTTTACTGTGTAACCATTGATTGTAGTGCTGACAGCCAGGGCACCTGAGCTATAAGCATAGTACCACTTACCATCTACTTTGAACCAGCCTGTCTTCATAGCGCCTGAACCATCAAGATAATACCATGTACCACCTTGTTTCAACCAGCCAGTTTTCATGGCACCTGAATTATTAAGATAATACCACTTACCATCTACAAGTTTCCAACCTGTCTGCATAGCACCTGAGCCATCTAGATAATACCATGTACCATTTTCTTTTATCCATCTAGTACTCATTTTACCTAAACTGTCGAGATGGTACCAACTACCATTTATAAGTTTCCAACCAGTTTGCATGGCACCTAAATCGTTTAAATAATACCAATTGCCATCAACTTGTTTCCAACCAGTTCTCATCACACCAGTTTCATCCAAGTAATACCATGAACCATCTTTCAGCCAACCTGTCTTCATTCCATCTTCTTTAGAGAAATAATACCAGTCACCGTCAATTTTCTTCCATCCAACAGAGCGATTTCCCTTATTATCAATAAAGAATTTTTTACCATCAATTACAGCAATATTTGGTGTCAGAACACCATCTTTTAGATAGTAAGTTTTTTCATCTATTTTGATAAATCCAGTTTTCTTCTCACCATTTTCAACGAAATAATAAGTCTTATCAGCAACTTTTACCAATTCCAACTGCTTGAAGCCTTCAGTTTCAAAGTAGTAGGTCTTACAATCAATTTTTTGCCATCCAGTCATATAGACAAAACTCAACCCACTACCATTGTTTAAAGTCAAAAAAACAGGAGATTTCTCTCCTGTTATGATTCAATTATTTAAAATTAAACCCATTCACCGTTTCCGTTTACAGTGTAACCATCTACAGTAGTGTTTACTGACAATGCACCTGAACCGTCAACGTGGTACCATTTGTCTTTTACTTGGAACCATTGGCTAGCTTTCATAGCACCTGATGCTTCAAGGAAGTACCATTTACCACCGTCAAACAACCAACCTGTTTGCATTTCACCTGAACCGTTTAGGTAGTACCAAGTGTTACCAACTTTAACCCACCATTTTTGCATTGCGCCTTCAGCGTTAAAGAAGTACCATTTGCCATCAATTTGTTTCCAACCAGTAGCTTTAGTTCCTTGTTCATCAACAAGATAGTTCCATTGACCTTTATCATCTTTAACCCATGCTGATTTAACTACTTCACCATATGATTGACCTGGTTGTGCTGGATGAATTGTGTTGCGGTTGTTTTGAACTGTTGCTGGGCGAATTGAGAATGTTGCAGGAACATCACCAGCAACGGCTGTAACATGACCATTGTATGAGTCTTCTGCATATCCAGCTGGAACATTCAAACGATACGCAACGGCTGTACCTGGTTTAACATCTGCCAATTTAGCAACACCATTAGCATCTGTTGTTACTGATGAAACTTTACCACCAGCATTGAAATCAACAGTAGCACCTGCTACTGGTTTACCAGTTGAAAGATCGATAATTGTTACAGTAACTGTACCTTGTGTATGTGTTGGAGTACCGTAACCGTTGTCGTTAGAACCACGTGGGTTAGTAACTGGTTTAGCTGGTTTGTATTGGTTAGCTGGAGCAACTACACCATCGTGGTGTGTTGGGTTTCCTGCACTACCATCCCATCCTGACCAGTTGCCATATGCATGAACTGGAGCTGCGTTAAGAGCTGCTGCTGCAGCTACAACTGCTGCGCTTGTCAATAAAACTTTTTTCATCGTTTTATCTCCTTCTTTTTTCTTTATATTATTTTCGTAAGACTATCTTACTACCATACAGTATATAAATATTTGCAGAATTTGTCAAGGGTTTTCTTATGTTTTTTAAACTTTTTACCTATTTCTTAGAAAAAAGGAGAAGAAAACTTACTCGCGAAAAAATTCCCCTGAAAGACTCTAGCCTCCAAGTTGACATTTCGCAAACACTCATCCCTCAGATGATAGCTTTTATATCCAAAGTATACAGATAGTTAGACAGAACTTACTTCCTTGGTATTATCTTACAAACCCTTGTAAAAGTCAAGTAAAAACGGCAAGTATTTGGATAACACTTTCCATTTCATAAACTTCCTACTATTAGATGAAAGATCGAACTCACAGTAAAGCCTCAAACTCAGCTACTGTCATACCTAATTGCTGGCTAGCTATCTCGGAAGTCAGAACATGTTGGCGTACTAAATCTAGAAAGGTAAAGATTTGTCCCTCAACTTTTCCACGCTCTAAGCCTTTTTCTTCAGCTTGTTCCAAGGCATAATCCTGAGCCAATAACGCCTGTTCTTCGCGCATACGTAGTTGACTAAACATTTTCCTGTCCTCCTCGGACCAGCTCTTATAGTCTAGCAGTTGATCTGCCTGTCTGATGGCTCGCTGGGGGTGCTGGGTAAAGGGGTTATTCCCGAAAAACTCCAACCACGGCTTGCGAATCCTATCTTTGCTGGTTTCTCTGTATTTTTTTAGTTCCAAGAATGCCATCTTGACTATTAGTGCTAGTCTTACAACAACGCCTCAAACTCAGCGACTGTCATGCCCAATTGCTGGCTAGCTACCTCAGATGTCAGAAGACCTTGGCGGACCATATCCAGGAAGGCAAAGAGTTTCCCACGTTCTAAGCCTTTTTCTTCAGCTTGTTCCAAGGCATAATCCTGAGCCAATAACGCCTGTTCTTCGCGCATACGTAGTTGACTAAACATTTTCCTGTCCTCCTCAGACCAGCTCTTATAGTCCAGCAGTTGGTCTGCTTGGCTGATGGCTCGCTCGGGTTGCTGGGTAAAGGGCTTATTACCGAAAAACTCCAACCACGGCTTGCGAACCTCGTCTTTGCTGGTTTCTCTGTATTTTTTTAATTCCAAGAACGCCATCTTAACCAAATGGTTTTCTTGTCCATTAGTTGTGATAGTTAAAACCTCACCTGTCGTGTCCTCGCGCATACTAAAGCTGTGGAAAGCCAAATCATCTGAGAAGTAATTACTGTCCACAATTGCGATAGCGTAAACAGGTGCGATGTGTTTGTAACTTTGATGAGTATTGCCTTCTTGTTGGCGAACTTTTTCAAGGTTTTGATTGACCTGGCTACACAAATAAGCCCACAGGCGATTGATGAAAAAATTCTGATGATGAACTTGGATTTCAATAATTACTTGCGTTCCATTATCTAGCTCCGCCAAGACGTCTATACTAGTATAGAAATCCTGGGCCGAGTAAGGTACGGAAGGCAAGACGTGAATGTTACTTCCCTCCAAAATGGTTACATTTTTGGCTGGTAAATCCAACATATCGCGAATAAATTGACAAGTGATTTCTGGATTGCTAAAGATTTTCTTAGCTACCAAGTCATTGGTTGGGCTGATGCCCGGATGACGTAATGCCATACTCTTTCTCCTTTCATTATAGCACATTTTTTAATCTAGATTTCCTAGATTCACTGTTACTATCTATTTATTCGCAAAAGAGACGAAAAAAACCTGAGAATTATCTCAGGCTTGGTCATTAAATCTTTTTCTCAATACTGAAAAGTGGAGAAAGTGGGCGTTTTTCATGGATACGCACAATAGCATCCCCTAGGAGATGAGCGATTGAAATTTGCTCAATCTTATCAATCAAACGCTCTTCTGGCAGATAGATGGTATCCAAAACAACCAATTTCTTAATAGCTGAATTTTGGATATTGTCCATAGCAGGACCAGAAAGAACTGGGTGCGTACAGCTTGCATAGACTTCAACAGCACCAGCTTCTGCAAGGGCATCTGCCGCGTGACAAATCGTTCCAGCCGTATCAATCATATCATCAATCAAGATACAAGTCTTGCCTTCGACCTTACCGATAATGTTCATGACTTCACTGGTATTCATCTTATCAACACTACGACGTTTATCAATAATAGCGATAGATGTTTTCAAAAATTCTGCCAACTTACGGGCACGAGTCACCCCTCCATGGTCTGGGCTGACAACCACATAGTCAGAACCAACCATACCACGACGCTCAAAATAATCCGCAATCAGAGGAGCTCCCATTAAGTGATCCACAGGAATATCAAAGAATCCTTGAATCTGCGCAGCATGCAAGTCGATGGTCAATAAACGATCCACTCCAGCTACTTCAAGCATATTTGCGACAAGTTTTGAAGTGATTGGCTCACGCGCTCTCGCCTTTCTATCCTGACGTGCATACCCATAGTAAGGCATGACAACATTGACAGATTCTGCACTCGCACGCTTCAAAGCATCTACCATAATCAAAATTTCAAGCAGATTGTCATTTACAGGCGAACTAGTTGATTGTAGGATAAAGACGTGTTTCCCACGGATTGATTCTTCGATGTTGACCTGAATCTCTCCATCTGAAAATTGGCGAACACTTGATTTCCCCAACTCTATCCCAATCTCCTGCGCCACACGTTCTGCCAATTCTTTATTAGAAGAAAGGGCAAACAGCTTTAAATCAGAAAAAGACATGATTTCCTCCGGTATATATGTATCGCTTGTGCTTTTCACAAGATTTTCCATCTACCATTGTAGCGCTTTTTGCACTATTTTTCAATCAAAAATAAAAGAAGGGCACCATATTTGTACCCTTGCATCATTCTTTTAAAAAATATTCTAGTTCATCAACTCATTGTGCTTCTCAACAATGCGATAAGCCTGATAAAAACCATAGAGAGCAATAGCCGTAACCACTGGAATCGCTAAAGGCAACTCTGTCTCTAATTCTACAAAAGGAGAATTAAACAAGAAGTGAGTTCCCAAGGCTAAACCTAGGAAAATAAGCCCCTGTTTCTTGCCAACCTTCTGCCCTTTATATGCTCTGTAAAGCAAGTAAACACCTACTACAGCCAGGCCTGAAAAAGTCCAGTGAGAGGCAATTCCTGAGATGATACGCTCTAAAATCCTCGAAATAGTAAAGTCAAAGCCCTCTGGCAAATCCGTACGAATGTAGCCAATATCCTCAATCATTTGGAATCCCAAACCTGAAGCAATCCCAAGTAAAAACAAAGATTTTAATTTTCGCACAGGAACCAAAGCCAAAACAAAAACAAGTGGCAATAATTTCAAGGGTTCTTCTACTAAAGGAGCCACAATCGCACTTTCAAAGGCATTTAAAAATGCACTATCTGGGAAAAGAACGCCCAGCAAATCATGGATATAGGTATTCGCAAAGCTAGACAACCAGCCTGAAAGGAACATCCCACCCAATAAAGACAGAATCAAGGCCTTCTTTGGTAATTCCCATTTTTTCCCAATACGGAAAAGGAAATAAAGAGCCGGAATCATGTAAAAGAGAGCTAGAAAGATAGAAACTCCCATTAGTCCATATTCCGCACCTGACATCGAACCGTCAGTATAGTAGATAGTTTCATACTGCAAACCAATACATAGCAATAAGATAAAAATAAATAAAATGCTGTTTTTCTTCATACACTTTCTTTCTAAATGGAATTTTTACAATTCTACAACCGTCATACTTCCTGTATCTACATCATAAATGGCACCAGAGATAATGACATCGTCTGGGATTAGGAGAGAATCGATAAGGAGTTGCATATCCTCGCGTACACTCTCCTCTATATCTTGGAAGGGCAAGAAGTCCTGGTCTGACACATCGACACCTAGTTCCTCTTTTAAATACTCCTGAAAAGGACCATTTTCAAAAGTCTGAGCACCACAGTCTGTATGGTGCAACACCACGATCTCTCTTGTCCCCATTTGTTGCTGGGAAATAACCAGCGAACGAATCATGTCCTCAGTCACTCGGCCACCTGCATTCCGCAAGATATGAGCATCCCCAAGTGCCAAACCTAGAGCTTGCGCAACGTGCAAACGAGAGTCCATACAGGTCACAATGGCAACTCTTGTTTTGGGTTTAAGTGGCAGATTTAACTGCCCATGTAGAGCAACATAAGCCTGATTGGCTTGCATAAACTGTTCAAAATACGACACGATTCCCTCCTTGAAAATTTGATAGTCAAATATTTCTCCTATCTTATCATTTTTAAGAGGATTTGTCACGGATTATGCAAAGACCTTTTTCAAAACTTCCTGAATCGTTGTCACCCCAATGACCTGAATTTCCTTGGGCGGAGTGATTCCTGTCAAGGAATTCTTAGGTACATAAATCTTAGTAAATCCCAGTTTAGCAGCTTCGTTAATGCGTTGTTCGATACGATTTACGCGCCGAATTTCTCCAGTCAAACCTAGTTCTCCTACAAAACATTCCTGAGGATTGGTTTGCTTGTCTTTATAGCTCGAAGCAATGGCAACAGCAACGGCTAAGTCAATGGCAGGTTCGTCCAATTTGACACCGCCAGCAGATTTGAGATAGGCATCCTGATTTTGCAAGAGAAGCCCTGCCCGCTTTTCCAAAACAGCCATAATCAAGCTAGCACGATTAAAATCAAGTCCTGTCGTCGTACGCTTGGCATTTCCAAACATGGTCGGTGTCACCAAGGCCTGAACCTCCGCCAAAATCGGACGCGTCCCTTCCATAGTCACAACGATTGACGAACCAGTCGCCCCATCCAAACGCTCTTCTAAGAAAACTTGACTCGGATTGAGTACCTCAACCAAACCGCCCGACTGCATCTCAAAAATCCCAATCTCATTAGTGGAACCAAAACGATTTTTGACCGCTCTCAAAATACGAAATGTATGGTGGCGCTCCCCTTCAAAGTAAAGCACCGTATCCACCATATGCTCCAACATTCTCGGCCCAGCCAAGGTTCCTTCCTTGGTCACATGACCTACGATAAAGATGGCAATGTTATTAGTTTTGGCCAGTTGCATGAGCTCAGCCGTCACCTCACGCACTTGAGAAACAGACCCCTGCACCCCTGAAATCTCAGGAGACATAATGGTCTGGATAGAGTCAATGATGAGGAAGTCTGGCTGGATGCGCTCCACCTCAGCTCGAACACTCTGCATATTGGTCTCTGCATAGAGATAAAACTCGCTATCAATATCTCCCAAGCGCTCTGCTCGTAGTTTAATCTGCTGGGCAGACTCCTCCCCACTGACATAGAGAACTGTCCCCACTTGAGACAACTGGGTTGAGACTTGTAGGAGAAGGGTTGATTTCCCGATTCCAGGATCCCCACCGATTAGGACGAGACTTCCTGGTACCACTCCGCCTCCAAGTACACGGTTGAATTCCTCCATCTCCGTCTTGGTTCGATTGACATTGATTGAAGTCACCTCAGCCAATTTCATGGGCTTGGTTTTCTCACCTGTCAAGGACACACGCGCATTCTTGACCTCGGCAACCTCAACCTCTTCTACAAAAGAAGACCAAGACCCACAGTTGGGGCATCGTCCCAGATATTTAGGGGAATTATACCCACAATTTTGACATACAAATGTCGCTTTTTTCTTTGCGATGATAAACCTCTTTCTATATCTCTAACTCATACTCAATCACTTGGCAAAAATCAATCTTCTCATTTGGTACAAACTGGCGCATGAGCATGTTGTGAGTTACCACTACCACAGTCTGATATTCTCGATACTTAGCCATGCATTCTAGAAAACGAGACTTCATCTCCGTAGCTGTCTCATATTGAATAGGACTATTAGGAAACAACTCCCCCTTATTTTCTAAAAACAGTCTTCTAGCTGTTTCAAAGTTTTCTATTCCAGTTCCATAGACCTGCCATTCATGTAATAAAGTCTCTACTCTTAAAGGAAGTCCCGTAGCACAAGTCACATAGCTAGCAGTCTCTAAAGCTCTTGTGACTGCAGAAGATATGATTATTTCTGCTGAAGAGAGTAAAGGGTTGATGCTCAGTTCCTGAGCTTGCAGTCGTCCCTTCTCAGACAAAGGCGCCAAATCTATCCCAAATCCCGTATAAGAACGCTCCTCTAACTCACGGTAATCTGGCTCCCCGTGACGTACAAAGATAATCTTCATCCTAGTTCCCAGTCGATCCAAATCCACCAGTTCGAACGCCATCAGCCACATCTCCATCTGCAATTAAGAAAGGAGCAAAAACAGCCTGGACAACACGTTCCCCAACTTCAAGAACAACTTCTTGATCTGTAATATTCTTCATCTGAGCAAAAATATGCCCTTCATTCCCAGGATTTCCATAATAATCCCCATCAATGACCCCAACTGAGTTAATCAAGACCAAACCCTTCTTACGAGGATTTGAGGAGCGATCATAAAGGTAAAGAACCTCAGTCGGCTGCATATAAGCCTTAACACCTGTCGGAACCAAGACAATCTCTCCTGGCGCAATAACCGTACGCACAGCAACCTTTAAGTCGTAACCAGCCGCATGTGCTGTCTCACGCTTGGGCAATAAATTTTCATCTGTAAAACTAGAAACCAATTCAAAACCACGAATTTTCATCATCTTCTCTTTTCTATTATCATTTATTCTAGATTATTCTATCTTATTTATTCGGAAAAAGCACGAAAAAAAGAGCACACAATTCAAATCGCTTAGGGCTGCTGGATTCCTCCCCTGACCCGCTTCACGCAGAACTGTTGCTCCACTATTTATTATATCACATTCCTATTCATTTTAAAAGCAAAATTATTTTTTCCGTCTATTTCTAAAAAAGTCCTGCATAATAGCTGCGCATTCATCTTCCAAAATTCCCGTTTCAACCTCCACACGATGGTTAAGACGCTCATCTGTCAAGATATCGTACAAACTCCCAGCAGCGCCAAATTTCTGGTTTTTAGCCCCATAGACCACGTTTGGAATACGGGCAAGTCCAATCGCCCCACTACACATGACACAAGGCTCAATGGTCACAAAAAGCGTGCAGTCCAGCAAGCGCCAGCTCTCCTCACTTAGGTTCGCATTCTCTATGGCCATAATTTCCGCATGCATAACCGCTCGCTGCAGTTCCTCACGCGCATTATGCCCACGGCCAATGATTTCTCCGTCCTTGACAATCACACAACCAATTGGAATTTCATCGTGTTCAAGAGCAATCTCAGCCTCTCTCAAGGCCTCCCTCATAAAGACTTCTTTTTCTTCAACTGTATAATTCATCAATTTACCTTTTCCTACTTGTCAGTTTTATTATTATATCATGAATCCCAAGACAAAAAAAGCCACCGAATGCGGTGACTTTATAGGGAGATTATTATGAAAAAGAAAAGTTTAGGATATTTGTTACAACAAGTTAGGAGGTCTTCTTGTAACTGTCTATAGTATACCCGACCTATCTTAAACAAATCTTAAAAATCTCTTAGGACCAAACACTTTCTAAAATATTTGTTTGTTCACGACCAGGACCCACTGAGAAAGTAGAAATACGAACGCCAACCAATTCACTCACACGACGAACGTAGTTACGCGCATTCTCAGGAAGATCTTCCAAATTACGAACTCCGGTAATATCTTCTGACCAACCTGGCAACTCTTCATAGATAGGCTTGCAACGTTTCAATTGCTCAAGACTAGCTGGATAGTAGTCAATACGTTGACCATCAAGATCATAGGCCACACAGATTTTCACTGTATCTAAACCACTCAAAACATCGATAGAGTTCAATGAAAGGTTAGTAATACCAGAAACACGACGGCTATGACGCATCACAACTGAGTCAAACCAACCTACACGACGTGGACGACCAGTTGTTGTACCATATTCATGACCTACTTCACGGATACGTTCTCCCACTTCATCAAACAACTCAGTTGGGAAAGGACCGTCTCCTACACGACTCGTATAGGCTTTACATACACCAACAACCTTGTCAATCTTACTTGGACCAACACCAGAACCAATCGTAACACCACCAGCCACAGGGTTTGATGACGTAACAAATGGATAAGTACCTTGGTCGATATCTAGCATAACTCCTTGTGCACCTTCAAAAAGCACACGTTTACCGTTATCAAGCGCATCATTCAAAATGACAGATGTGTCTGTCACATATTTCTTGATTTGTTGACCATATTCGTAATATTCTTCAAAAATATCATCGAAAGCAATCGCTTTACTGTCATACAATTTTTCAAAAAGACGATTCTTTTCAGCAAGGTTACGTTCTAAACGCTCACGGAAAATATCTTTATCCAAAAGATCGGCGATACGAATCCCAACACGAGCAGCCTTGTCCATATAAGCTGGACCAATTCCCTTGATTGTAGTACCAATCTTATTGTCGCCCTTAGCCTCTTCTTGCAAACGGTCTAACTCGATATGATAAGGCAAAATAACATGCGCGCGATCAGAAATACGCAAGTTATCAGTTGTCACACCCTCCTCATGAAGATAGCTCAACTCTTTCACAAGAGATTTAGGATTTACAACCATACCATTCCCAATAACAGAGATTTTTTCAGGGAAGAAAATTCCAGATGGAATCAAGTGCAACTTAAATTTCTTACCATCGATCACAATCGTGTGACCTGCATTATCACCACCCTGGTAACGTGCAATCACTTCTGCATTCGCTGAAAGGAAATCTGTAATCTTCCCTTTACCTTCATCACCCCATTGGGTACCTACAACAACAACTGAAGTCATAATCTTGTCTGAGCCCTCAGGCTCTTCCTTTCTCACATACATGGCAGGAATCTCACCTGCAATTATATCTTACAATTTATTATAAGAAAAAATCGACTTTTTATCAAGAAGAAACAATAGAAAGATTTGCTATTTCCAACTATTAAAAAATGATTTAGAAAAATAACTAGCTATTTATTATTATCTTTCTATAAAAAAGTAAATTTGTTCGGAAATTAACTCAGACTATCTCAACAAGAAATAAAACCTTGTTTCATTATCATCTTTTCAAGATACAAACGATAAGCAACACGATAATGGTAAACAATAAAATCCCTACGACACCCAATACCATATCTAACTAAATAATAAATCAAAAATTTAAAATGAAAATGTTCCCAGTCCCAACTATTACCAAAGAAAGTAGCATACTCTTCTTCGATACTGTCATAGAAATCAGTCATCTGATCATAAATATTTTGTAGCATAAGCATACACTCCTTTACTTTTTATGATCTTATTCTAACAAAAAATTTTAATTAATCATTAATAACTCCTGAATTGTTAAAATACCAACCTCAACAAGAGAAAAAATAGGAAAAGTTGACAGAATAGAAATAAATTTACTACCTAAATTAGACTTTGATAAAAACCTTATTGACTGCGTTAAATACTAAAAGAGACTGAGGAAAAAATCTTAAAATAAGAAAAACGCATATTATCAGATATTCAAATCTATGTAATCTTGCATTATCTATAATAGCTGATGGTATGCTTAATTTTGTATAGTCGCTTAGTTTAAAATGCGCATGTTATAATAAAGCTATGCATATCTAGTAAATTGAAATAAGAGATGAATAAATCGATTAGGAAAGTCAAATTAATTTCTAGAAATATTTTTAGTAGTTGTAACATACTATTCTAGTTCCAATCTACTATATTGACGAAACGGGAATCGCCCCCTACCTCTATCGTCCTTATGATGCACGGACTCCTAGAGAGGAGAAAGTATATGAAAATATTATCGGACGGCGTTTTGAGCGGACTTCAATTGTTTCAAGAAAAGTAGAGGGAGAGTTTATAGTTCCTATTTGTAAAGTGGTTCAAAATGCAACTCCTACCTACTTTGAAGAGACTTCATATTACAACTTACAACGCTAAATTAGAAGCGACTAATAATCTCATTAAACTTATCAAGCGAAATGCCTTTGGATTTCGGAACTTTGAAAACTTCAAAAAAGGATTTTTATCGCTCTGAATATCAAAAAAGAAAGGACAAAATGTGTCCTTTCTCGAGCTTAGCTTTTCTTCAACCCACTACAGTTGAAAAAGAGCCTAGATTATTAATTACATAACAAAAAAGAGGCTGAAACCTCCTTTAATTAACTACTCCGCCAGTAGGACTCGAACCTACGACATCATGATTAACAGTCATGCGCTACTACCAACTGAGCTATGGCGGAATAAAGCTAAGCGACTTCCATATCTCACAGGGGGCAACCCCCAACTACTTCCGGCGTTCTAGGGCTTAACTTCTGTGTTCGGCATGGGTACAGGTGTATCTCCTAGGCTATCGTCACTTAACTCTGAGTAATACCTACTCAAAATTGAATATCTATTCAAATCAAGAAAACCTCTCGCTTTCATATTCTCAGTTACTTTGGATAAGTCCTCGAGCTATTAGTATTAGTCCGCTACATGTGTCGCCACACTTCCACTTCTAACCTATCTACCTGATCATCTCTCAGGGCTCTTACTGATATAAAATCATGGGAAATCTCATCTTGAGGTGGGTTTCACACTTAGATGCTTTCAGCGTTTATCCCTTCCCTACATAGCTACCCAGCGATGCCTTTGGCAAGACAACTGGTACACCAGCGGTAAGTCCACTCTGGTCCTCTCGTACTAGGAGCAGATCCTCTCAAATTTCCTACGCCCGCGACGGATAGGGACCGAACTGTCTCACGACGTTCTGAACCCAGCTCGCGTGCCGCTTTAATGGGCGAACAGCCCAACCCTTGGGACCGACTACAGCCCCAGGATGCGACGAGCCGACATCGAGGTGCCAAACCTCCCCGTCGATGTGAACTCTTGGGGGAGATAAGCCTGTTATCCCCAGGGTAGCTTTTATCCGTTGAGCGATGGCCCTTCCATACGGAACCACCGGATCACTAAGCCCGACTTTCGTCCCTGCTCGAGTTGTAGCTCTCGCAGTCAAGCTCCCTTATACCTTTACACTCTGCGAATGATTTCCAACCATTCTGAGGGAACCTTTGGGCGCCTCCGTTACCTTTTAGGAGGCGACCGCCCCAGTCAAACTGCCCGTCAGACACTGTCTCCGATAGGGATCACCTATCCGGGTTAGAGTGGCCATAACACAAGGGTAGTATCCCAACAACGTCTCCTTCGAAACTGGCGTCCCGATCTCTTAGACTCCTACCTATCCTGTACATGTGGTACAGACACTCAATATCAAACTGCAGTAAAGCTCCATGGGGTCTTTCCGTCCTGTCGCGGGTAACCTGCATCTTCACAGGTACTAAAATTTCACCGAGTCTCTCGTTGAGACAGTGCCCAAATCATTACGCCTTTCGTGCGGGTCGGAACTTACCCGACAAGGAATTTCGCTACCTTAGGACCGTTATAGTTACGGCCGCCGTTTACTGGGGCTTCAATTCATACCTTCGCTTGCGCTAAGCACTCCTCTTAACCTTCCAGCACCGGGCAGGCGTCACCCCCTATACATCATCTTACGATTTAGCAGAGAGCTGTGTTTTTGATAAACAGTTGCTTGGGCCTATTCACTGCGGCTGACTTAAAGTCAGCACCCCTTCTCCCGAAGTTACGGGGTCATTTTGCCGAGTTCCTTAACGAGAGTTCTCTCGCTCACCTGAGGCTACTCGCCTCGACTACCTGTGTCGGTTTGCGGTACGGGTAGAGTATGTTTAAACGCTAGAAGCTTTTCTTGGCAGTGTGACGTCACTAACTTCGCTACTAAACTTCGCTCCCCATCACAGCTCAATGTTATAGATATAAGCATTTGACTCATATCACACCTCACTGCTTAGACAGACTCTTCCAATCGTCTGCTTTAGTTAGCCTACTGCGTCCCTCCATCACTACATACTCTAGTACAGGAATATCAACCTGTTGTCCATCGGATACACCTTTCGGTCTCTCCTTAGGTCCCGACTAACCCAGGGCGGACGAGCCTTCCCCTGGAAACCTTAGTCTTACGGTGGACAGGATTCTCACCTGTCTTTCGCTACTCATACCGGCATTCTCACTTCTATGCGTTCCAGCACTCCTCACGGTACACCTTCTTCACACATAGAACGCTCTCCTACCATACCTATAAAGGTATCCACAGCTTCGGTAAATTGTTTTAGCCCCGGTACATTTTCGGCGCAGGGTCACTCGACTAGTGAGCTATTACGCACTCTTTGAATGAATAGCTGCTTCTAAGCTAACATCCTAGTTGTCTGTGCAACCCCACATCCTTTTCCACTTAACAATTATTTTGGGACCTTAGCTGGTGGTCTGGGCTGTTTCCCTTTCGACTACGGATCTTAGCACTCGCAGTCTGACTGCCGACCATAATTCATTGGCATTCGGAGTTTATCTGAGATTGGTAATCCGGGATGGACCCCTCACCCAAACAGTGCTCTACCTCCAAGAATCTTAATGTCGACGCTAGCCCTAAAGCTATTTCGGAGAGAACCAGCTATCTCCAAGTTCGTTTGGAATTTCTCCGCTACCCACAAGTCATCCAAGCACTTTTCAACGTGCCCTGGTTCGGTCCTCCAGTGCGTCTTACCGCACCTTCAACCTGCTCATGGGTAGGTCACATGGTTTCGGGTCTACGTCATGATACTAATTCGCCCTATTCAGACTCGGTTTCCCTACGGCTCCGTCTCTTCAACTTAACCTCGCATCATAACGTAACTCGCCGGTTCATTCTACAAAAGGCACGCTCTCACCCATTAACGGGCTCGAACTTGTTGTAGGCACACGGTTTCAGGTTCTATTTCACTCCCCTCCCGGGGTGCTTTTCACCTTTCCCTCACGGTACTGGTTCACTATCGGTCACTAGGGAGTATTTAGGGTTGGGAGATGGTCCTCCCAGATTCCGACGGGATTTCTCGTGTCCCGCCGTACTCAGGATACTGCTAGGTACAAAGACTATTTTAAATACGAGGCTATTACTCTCTTTGGCTGATCTTCCCAAATCATTCTTCTATAATCTTTGAGTCCACATTGCAGTCCTACAACCCCGAAGAGTAAACTCTTCGGTTTGCCCTTCTGCCGTTTCGCTCGCCGCTACTAAGGCAATCGCTTTTGCTTTCTCTTCCTGCAGCTACTTAGATGTTTCAGTTCACTGCGTCTTCCTCCTCACATCCTTAACAGATGTGGGTAACAGGTAGTACCTGTTGGGTTCCCCCATTCGGAAATCCCTGGATCATCGCTTACTTACAGCTACCCAAGGCATATCGTCGTTTGTCACGTCCTTCTTCGGCTCCTAGTGCCAAGGCATCCACCGTGCGCCCTTATTAACTTAACCTTATTCTTTGACCTTTCAGTCATAAACTCTTATTAATACTACAGCGTTTTCGGTTTATTTTCTTGTTACTATTTGATATAGATATTCAATTTTCAATGTGCATTACTTGGTGATCTCTCACCAATGGAGCCTAGCGGGATCGAACCGCTGACCTCCTGCGTGCAAAGCAGGCGCTCTCCCAGCTGAGCTAAGGCCCCACAAGACCTCTCAAGACTAAACAAGACCAATGCGCAGTTCCTTATCCTTAGAAAGGAGGTGATCCAGCCGCACCTTCCGATACGGCTACCTTGTTACGACTTCACCCCAATCATCTATCCCACCTTAGGCGGCTGGCTCCTTACGGTTACCTCACCGACTTCGGGTGTTACAAACTCTCGTGGTGTGACGGGCGGTGTGTACAAGGCCCGGGAACGTATTCACCGCGGCGTGCTGATCCGCGATTACTAGCGATTCCGACTTCATGTAGGCGAGTTGCAGCCTACAATCCGAACTGAGACTGGCTTTAAGAGATTAGCTTGCCGTCACCGGCTTGCGACTCGTTGTACCAGCCATTGTAGCACGTGTGTAGCCCAGGTCATAAGGGGCATGATGATTTGACGTCATCCCCACCTTCCTCCGGTTTATTACCGGCAGTCTCGCTAGAGTGCCCAACTGAATGATGGCAACTAACAATAGGGGTTGCGCTCGTTGCGGGACTTAACCCAACATCTCACGACACGAGCTGACGACAACCATGCACCACCTGTCACCTCTGTCCCGAAGGAAAACTCTATCTCTAGAGCGGTCAGAGGGATGTCAAGACCTGGTAAGGTTCTTCGCGTTGCTTCGAATTAAACCACATGCTCCACCGCTTGTGCGGGCCCCCGTCAATTCCTTTGAGTTTCAACCTTGCGGTCGTACTCCCCAGGCGGAGTGCTTAATGCGTTAGCTGCGGCACTAAACCCCGGAAAGGGTCTAACACCTAGCACTCATCGTTTACGGCGTGGACTACCAGGGTATCTAATCCTGTTTGCTCCCCACGCTTTCGAGCCTCAGCGTCAGTTACAAGCCAGAGAGCCGCTTTCGCCACCGGTGTTCCTCCATATATCTACGCATTTCACCGCTACACATGGAATTCCACTCTCCCCTCTTGCACTCAAGTTAAACAGTTTCCAAAGCGTACTATGGTTAAGCCACAGCCTTTAACTTCAGACTTATCTAACCGCCTGCGCTCGCTTTACGCCCAATAAATCCGGACAACGCTCGGGACCTACGTATTACCGCGGCTGCTGGCACGTAGTTAGCCGTCCCTTTCTGGTAAGATACCGTCACAGTGTGAACTTTCCACTCTCACACTCGTTCTTCTCTTACAACAGAGCTTTACGATCCGAAAACCTTCTTCACTCACGCGGCGTTGCTCGGTCAGACTTCCGTCCATTGCCGAAGATTCCCTACTGCTGCCTCCCGTAGGAGTCTGGGCCGTGTCTCAGTCCCAGTGTGGCCGATCACCCTCTCAGGTCGGCTATGTATCGTCGCCTTGGTGAGCCGTTACCCCACCAACTAGCTAATACAACGCAGGTCCATCTGGTAGTGATGCAATTGCACCTTTTAAGCAAATGTCATGCAACATCTACTATTATGCGGTATTAGCTATCGTTTCCAATAGTTATCCCCCGCTACCAGGCAGGTTACCTACGCGTTACTCACCCGTTCGCAACTCATCCAGAAGAGCAAGCTCCTCCTTCAGCGTTCTACTTGCATGTATTAGGCACGCCGCCAGCGTTCGTCCTGAGCCAGGATCAAACTCTCATTAAAAGTTTGAGTTCTCACTCATTTCTGTCACTGACAGATTTATTGTTTTTCATTGTTCAGTACTACAACCTTAGTTGTAGTGCCCTGCACATTGGTTCGTCTTGTTCAGTTTTCAAAGGTCTTTGTCACTCACTTCTCTCAAGCGACAACTATATTAGTATATCACAGTTGCTTTCGCTTGTCAACACTTTTTTGAAACTTTTTTAAAACTTTTTTCATCAAGTGCCTCAACCGCAACATACCATAGTCCGTACGGGATTCGAACCCGTGTTACCGCCGTGAAAA
>NZ_JPFZ01000005.1 GCF_000722775.1 Streptococcus mitis subsp. hohhotensis | reverse complement strand
ACGGGTAGTATCCCAACAACGTCTCCTTCGAAACTGGCGTCCCGATCTCTTAGACTCCTACCTATCCTGTACATGTGGTACAGACACTCAATATCAAACTGCAGTAAAGCTCCATGGGGTCTTTCCGTCCTGTCGCGGGTAACCTGCATCTTCACAGGTACTAAAATTTCACCGAGTCTCTCGTTGAGACAGTGCCCAAATCATTACGCCTTTCGTGCGGGTCGGAACTTACCCGACAAGGAATTTCGCTACCTTAGGACCGTTATAGTTACGGCCGCCGTTTACTGGGGCTTCAATTCATACCTTCGCTTGCGCTAAGCACTCCTCTTAACCTTCCAGCACCGGGCAGGCGTCACCCCCTATACATCATCTTACGATTTAGCAGAGAGCTGTGTTTTTGATAAACAGTTGCTTGGGCCTATTCACTGCGGCTGACTTAAAGTCAGCACCCCTTCTCCCGAAGTTACGGGGTCATTTTGCCGAGTTCCTTAACGAGAGTTCTCTCGCTCACCTGAGGCTACTCGCCTCGACTACCTGTGTCGGTTTGCGGTACGGGTAGAGTATGTTTAAACGCTAGAAGCTTTTCTTGGCAGTGTGACGTCACTAACTTCGCTACTAAACTTCGCTCCCCATCACAGCTCAATGTTATAGATATAAGCATTTGACTCATATCACACCTCACTGCTTAGACAGACTCTTCCAATCGTCTGCTTTAGTTAGCCTACTGCGTCCCTCCATCACTACATACTCTAGTACAGGAATATCAACCTGTTGTCCATCGGATACACCTTTCGGTCTCTCCTTAGGTCCCGACTAACCCAGGGCGGACGAGCCTTCCCCTGGAAACCTTAGTCTTACGGTGGACAGGATTCTCACCTGTCTTTCGCTACTCATACCGGCATTCTCACTTCTATGCGTTCCAGCACTCCTCACGGTACACCTTCTTCACACATAGAACGCTCTCCTACCATACCTATAAAGGTATCCACAGCTTCGGTAAATTGTTTTAGCCCCGGTACATTTTCGGCGCAGGGTCACTCGACTAGTGAGCTATTACGCACTCTTTGAATGAATAGCTGCTTCTAAGCTAACATCCTAGTTGTCTGTGCAACCCCACATCCTTTTCCACTTAACAATTATTTTGGGACCTTAGCTGGTGGTCTGGGCTGTTTCCCTTTCGACTACGGATCTTAGCACTCGCAGTCTGACTGCCGACCATAATTCATTGGCATTCGGAGTTTATCTGAGATTGGTAATCCGGGATGGACCCCTCACCCAAACAGTGCTCTACCTCCAAGAATCTTAATGTCGACGCTAGCCCTAAAGCTATTTCGGAGAGAACCAGCTATCTCCAAGTTCGTTTGGAATTTCTCCGCTACCCACAAGTCATCCAAGCACTTTTCAACGTGCCCTGGTTCGGTCCTCCAGTGCGTCTTACCGCACCTTCAACCTGCTCATGGGTAGGTCACATGGTTTCGGGTCTACGTCATGATACTAATTCGCCCTATTCAGACTCGGTTTCCCTACGGCTCCGTCTCTTCAACTTAACCTCGCATCATAACGTAACTCGCCGGTTCATTCTACAAAAGGCACGCTCTCACCCATTAACGGGCTCGAACTTGTTGTAGGCACACGGTTTCAGGTTCTATTTCACTCCCCTCCCGGGGTGCTTTTCACCTTTCCCTCACGGTACTGGTTCACTATCGGTCACTAGGGAGTATTTAGGGTTGGGAGATGGTCCTCCCAGATTCCGACGGGATTTCTCGTGTCCCGCCGTACTCAGGATACTGCTAGGTACAAAGACTATTTTAAATACGAGGCTATTACTCTCTTTGGCTGATCTTCCCAATCATTCTTCTATAATCTTTGAGTCCACATTGCAGTCCTACAACCCCGAAGAGTAAACTCTTCGGTTTGCCCTTCTGCCGTTTCGCTCGCCGCTACTAAGGCAATCGCTTTTGCTTTCTCTTCCTGCAGCTACTTAGATGTTTCAGTTCACTGCGTCTTCCTCCTCACATCCTTAACAGATGTGGGTAACAGGTAGTACCTGTTGGGTTCCCCCATTCGGAAATCCCTGGATCATCGCTTACTTACAGCTACCCAAGGCATATCGTCGTTTGTCACGTCCTTCTTCGGCTCCTAGTGCCAAGGCATCCACCGTGCGCCCTTATTAACTTAACCTTATTCTTTGACCTTTCAGTCATAAACTCTTATTAATACTACAGCGTTTTCGGTTTATTTTCTTGTTACTATTTGATATAGATATTCAATTTTCAATGTGCATTACTTGGTGATCTCTCACCAATGGAGCCTAGCGGGATCGAACCGCTGACCTCCTGCGTGCAAAGCAGGCGCTCTCCCAGCTGAGCTAAGGCCCCACAAGACCTCTCAAGACTAAACAAGACCAATGCGCAGTTCCTTATCCTTAGAAAGGAGGTGATCCAGCCGCACCTTCCGATACGGCTACCTTGTTACGACTTCACCCCAATCATCTATCCCACCTTAGGCGGCTGGCTCCTTACGGTTACCTCACCGACTTCGGGTGTTACAAACTCTCGTGGTGTGACGGGCGGTGTGTACAAGGCCCGGGAACGTATTCACCGCGGCGTGCTGATCCGCGATTACTAGCGATTCCGACTTCATGTAGGCGAGTTGCAGCCTACAATCCGAACTGAGACTGGCTTTAAGAGATTAGCTTGCCGTCACCGGCTTGCGACTCGTTGTACCAGCCATTGTAGCACGTGTGTAGCCCAGGTCATAAGGGGCATGATGATTTGACGTCATCCCCACCTTCCTCCGGTTTATTACCGGCAGTCTCGCTAGAGTGCCCAACTGAATGATGGCAACTAACAATAGGGGTTGCGCTCGTTGCGGGACTTAACCCAACATCTCACGACACGAGCTGACGACAACCATGCACCACCTGTCACCTCTGTCCCGAAGGAAAACTCTATCTCTAGAGCGGTCAGAGGGATGTCAAGACCTGGTAAGGTTCTTCGCGTTGCTTCGAATTAAACCACATGCTCCACCGCTTGTGCGGGCCCCCGTCAATTCCTTTGAGTTTCAACCTTGCGGTCGTACTCCCCAGGCGGAGTGCTTAATGCGTTAGCTGCGGCACTAAACCCCGGAAAGGGTCTAACACCTAGCACTCATCGTTTACGGCGTGGACTACCAGGGTATCTAATCCTGTTTGCTCCCCACGCTTTCGAGCCTCAGCGTCAGTTACAAGCCAGAGAGCCGCTTTCGCCACCGGTGTTCCTCCATATATCTACGCATTTCACCGCTACACATGGAATTCCACTCTCCCCTCTTGCACTCAAGTTAAACAGTTTCCAAAGCGTACTATGGTTAAGCCACAGCCTTTAACTTCAGACTTATCTAACCGCCTGCGCTCGCTTTACGCCCAATAAATCCGGACAACGCTCGGGACCTACGTATTACCGCGGCTGCTGGCACGTAGTTAGCCGTCCCTTTCTGGTAAGATACCGTCACAGTGTGAACTTTCCACTCTCACACTCGTTCTTCTCTTACAACAGAGCTTTACGATCCGAAAACCTTCTTCACTCACGCGGCGTTGCTCGGTCAGACTTCCGTCCATTGCCGAAGATTCCCTACTGCTGCCTCCCGTAGGAGTCTGGGCCGTGTCTCAGTCCCAGTGTGGCCGATCACCCTCTCAGGTCGGCTATGTATCGTCGCCTTGGTGAGCCGTTACCCCACCAACTAGCTAATACAACGCAGGTCCATCTGGTAGTGATGCAATTGCACCTTTTAAGCAAATGTCATGCAACATCTACTATTATGCGGTATTAGCTATCGTTTCCAATAGTTATCCCCCGCTACCAGGCAGGTTACCTACGCGTTACTCACCCGTTCGCAACTCATCCAGAAGAGCAAGCTCCTCCTTCAGCGTTCTACTTGCATGTATTAGGCACGCCGCCAGCGTTCGTCCTGAGCCAGGATCAAACTCTCATTAAAAGTTTGAGTTCTCACTCATTTCTGTCACTGACAGATTTATTGTTTTTTCATTGTTCAGTACTACAACCTTAGTTGTAGTGCCCTGCACATTGGTTCGTCTTGTTCAGTTTTCAAAGGTCTTTGTCACTCGCTTCTCTCAAGTGACAACTATATTAGTATATCACAGTCGCTTTCGCTTGTCAACACTTTTTTGAAACTTTTTTAAAACTTTTTTCATCAAGTGTTCTAACCGCAACATACCATAGTCCGTACGGGATTCGAACCCGTGTTACCGCCGTGAAAAGGCGGTGTCTTAACCCCTTGACCAACGGACCTGAGTTGTTGTTTTCAACTCTTACTATTATACCGACTTTTTATTTTTTGTCAACTACTTTTTTAAACTTTTTTACTTTTTTGCATGAATTCCTAATGAGTACGGATATCAAACTCTTTAAACACAATACGTAAGTCCTTTAGCACACTTTGACGCCCTCGGAAGCGTTCATCTCTTAAGACGCGTTCTAACTCTTCTTGTTTGTCTTTACTTTGTTTGTTTCTATAATCTCTTAGTGTTTCATGAAAGAGATAATAATCGTCTAGCCAGAGTCCTCCCTCACTTATACGATGACTTATCTCACCCACTTCTTCATAAAGCTCTTTATCATATCTCCGTTTTTGACTTTCTTGTTTACGGAGATAATCTAGAATTCGATTCCGGAATTTTGTTTTGAAATATTTACGTAAGCGTGGAATATCGTCTACTAGCCCTTCTTCTCTACTGATCAATTCATGTAAGCAAATCATTCCCTCTTGATCCCAGTCCGACAACTCCCACAAATGAAGGTAATATTCATTTCTACACTTGTATACAATTCCTTGGACTTCTTCATACATTTTTTTAAGCATAATCTTCCCCTTTCTAGATACAGTCTAACAGATTCAGATACACTTTTGGCACATTTCCCCATTCTGTTCCCCTTAGCTCCTCAACTGCACAAAAAAGAGAGGTCTTGCCTCTCTCAGGGTTATTTTTCGTCATTCATTTTTGATTTTACTTCATCATAGGATAGTGCGTGTGATTCCTCTTCTACTGTTTCAGGCATCTTTCCTGTTTCGTAAAGAGATTTAATTTGTGTACTATCCAATGTTTCGTATTTCAATAATGCTTCTGCAATCAACTTGTGAGTTTCACGATTTGACTGAATAATTTCAGCAGCTTTATTTCGTGCTTCATTCAATAATGAACGAACCTCTTCGTCAATTTCATAAGCTGTTTGTTCTGAAATTGATTTTTGAGGACTCTGTGCACCAAACATAGCATGGTTTCCTTCATATTGTACTGGACCAAGTTTTTCACTCATACCGTACTCTGTAACCATTGCACGCGCCATTTGTGTCGCTTGTTCAAAGTCGTTTGAAGCTCCTGTAGTTTGGACATTAAAGATAATTTCTTCAGCTACACGTCCCCCCATTAAGCCAGCCAATTGCTCTTTCATATCTTCTTTAGATAGAAGCATTTGATCCTCTTTAGGAAGTGCAATCATGTAACCACCTGCACGGCCACGTGGTACAATTGTAACCTTATGGACAACACGGGCATTCGACAAGACTAGACCTACAATGGTATGTCCTGCCTCATGGTAAGCAACTAATTCACGTTCTTTTTGTGAAACTGTCTTATCTTTCTTAGAAGGACCAGCAATAACTCTGTCTTCTGCTTCATCAATATCTGAAGCATCAATTATCGATTTATTGCGACGGGCAGCAACTAGAGCCGCTTCATTCAAGACATTCTCTAAATCTGCTCCAACAAAACCTGGGGTTTGTTGGGCCACTAATTTCAAATCTACATCTTCTGCTAAAGGCTTGTTCTTAGCATGAACTTTCAAGATTGCTTCACGACCTTTAACATCAGGACGGCCAACCAATACTTTTCTATCAAAACGTCCTGGACGCAAAAGGGCAGGATCAAGTACATCTGAACGGTTTGTCGCAGCGATGACGATAATCCCTTCATTTCCCTCAAAACCATCCATCTCAATCAAAAGTTGATTCAAGGTTTGTTCACGTTCATCATTACCTCCGCCGAGACCGACTCCACGTTGACGTCCAACAGCATCAATTTCATCGATAAAGATAATAGCTGGTGCTGCTTTTTTGGCATCTTCAAAAAGAGAACGAACACGACTAGCTCCAACTCCGACAAACATTTCTACAAAGTCAGAACCTGAGATACTAAAGAATGGAACACCTGCTTCTCCGGCTACTGCCTTAGCAAGCAAAGTTTTACCTGTTCCCGGAGGTCCCTCCAGAAGGACACCTGCTGGAATACGAGCCCCAAGTTTTGTAAATCGTTTTGGATCTTTTAAAAATTCAACAACTTCAACTAGTTCTTGTTTTTCTTCTTCAGCTCCAGCAACATCTGAAAATCTTACTTTAATATCTTCTTTATTTGCGGCTTTAGCCTTACTACGTCCAAAACTCATTGGGTTACGGCTATTATTTCCTCCCATATTTCCCATCATAGAGAATAGGAAGAAGAATAGAATACCGAATGGCACAATGGATACAAGAATATTAATCCACATACCACTTGAACTTTCATGCTTAACAGTTACTTCTGCCTTATGGTCAGAAGCAAGTTTTTGCAATTCTGATACTGTAGTATCTGAAGGAAGAATAATACTTGAAAATTTCTCTACTGTTGTAGCAGAAGGAGAAAAGAACTGAATGCCTGTTTCTTCTTTACTTGTTTTAGGATTTTTATAAACACCTGAAACTTCGATAACACTGCCATTTGGTTGGTAAGTCAATTCTTTTACATTGTCATCGGTAATTTCTTTTACCAATTCTGTATAATTAATTTGCTCACTTTTCCCTGCAACACTACCTGTACTAAAATACTGATAACCTGTAACTAGGAGAAAAATAAGTAATAACCATAGAAAAGGATTTTTAATTAAACCATTATTTTGTTTTTTCATTAAAAATTGTTCTTTCTAATTTGAATACACTTCTTCTTTCAATACTCCAACATAAGGAAGGTTACGATAATTTTCTTTGTAGTCTAAACCATAACCTACTACAAACTCATTTGGGATAGTAAAGCAGGTATAGTCTGCCTCAATTTCTACAACACGTCCTTCTGGTTTATCCAACAAGGTTGCAATCTTAACAGAAGCTGCTTCTCTTGCTTTAAACATATCTCTTAAACTCTTCAAAGTTTGACCTGTATCAATGATATCTTCTACAAAGAGAACATGTCTTCCTTTGATATCTTGAGTCACATCTTGTTTAATATTGATAACACCACTACTTGCTGTTCCACCATGATAGCTAGAAACCATCATAAAGTCCATTTCAATATGTGTGTCGATATGTTTGACCAATTCAGCCATAAAAGGAATAGATCCTTTTAAAATCCCGACTAAAATTGGATTTTTTCCTGCATAGTCTTTAGTGAGTTGAGCACCTAATTTTTTAGCAGCTTCTGTAATTTCATCGTGTGAAACGAGGATTTTTTTAATATCGTTTTCTAACATTTTTTTACCTATCTATTTTTTCTATATAAAGTACAGTGTTCATTATATCATTTTTCGTGTTTTTACTCAAATTACTGGTCGCAATTCCCAAAATTGAAACAATTTCACCAAATTGCTCAATAATCAGAGCAGATTTTCGCTTTTCCATAGGGATTTTCAAATCAATAAATAGACGTCTGAGTTTTTTTCTATGCCCATTTTGAATCAAAAAATCCCCTGGTTTTCGATAACGAATGTGTATTGATGTTTCCCGTGAAACAGGTACCTGCTGAATTAATTCACCTTCTAAAGGAAGTCCAAAGGAAAATAAATAACCTTGATAAGATACCTGATTTTGGTAGTATAACACAAATTCATCTGCCTTTTCATCAGCCTGCGGACTGATTTTACAAATCCGAAACTGTTGATACTCTTTTACTAATTCATAACCATTTTTAAGCGGATGACGATACTGGCTTTTAGTTTTTAAAATTTGTCTAACTTCTTCAAACTGAGCTTTTGTGAGATTCAAATCTGGAAAACGATTCAGATAAGTTTGAAGTAAAACTCTTTGTGTAGACTCAGAGTAAGACAATAGCTGCTCTAAATTTTCTACATCAATATTGTTAGATAATTCAGTTATAGCTAAGTCGTAATCTAAAATTTCATTACCGATACTTAAGATTGCATCTCTAAATCGAGGATTTTCTTTTTCTAAATCTGGTAAGTAAGAGTTTCGAATACGATTGCGAAAATAATGATTTTTCTTATTTGATGTATCTTCAAAGTGAAAAATTTGTGGAAAGTCTTTTTTCTGAAAATGCAAGAAGGGCCGAATGATTTCTATCTCTCCGACTACTTGCTTCGCCTTAATTCCTGATAGATAGCGCAAGCGAGTCCCTCGAATCAAACGCATCAAAATCGTTTCCACCTGATCATCAGCATGGTGGGCAGTGACTAAAGCTGTCGCACCTGTCTTTTTCATGACCTCTTGAAAAAAATAATAACGAAAATTTCTTGCACGCGCTTCTGAAAATTCTCCTAAAAAATCGCTGATATAAATAGGAAGCTCTGCTTCAGCAGCCAACTTCCTTAATTCCTTTTCTTCCCAATCTGATTCTACTCTCTGCTTATGATTCACATGAGCTAGAATCAATTCAATTTCTAACTCTTTTTGATAAGTAGATAATACCTTAAATAGAAACATAGAATCTAATCCACCAGAAAGAGCTAGCACCACCTTAGTATGCTTTTTGAAATATCCCTTCTTGAGAAAATGATTTAAAAAATCTTGTTCCCTCATTTTAGAACCTCATAAACATCCTTGGCTATCTGAGAAATCGTATCATAATCAGAATTCTTAGTGAAAATAGAAAGAATAAATGGAGAATCTGCGTAGACAACACCCGTATCATGCTTAAATTCGTCCGCATCCCCAATTTTATGAGCTACCTTCACAGAAACACCTTTGGCAATTCGCTGATTATCAAAATCTGTTTTAGTCAAAGACTCTAGCACAAATCCATTTTGATTATAAATAGCTTCCATGACCTTCCCGGCCATCTTGGAAGAAATCAATTTTTCTTTTGGCTCCCAATCATCTCCCATAATGGCAGACATCTTGGATTTGAATGTGGCATCAGATTGGTTTGAAATGTAATAACCCAATATATTATGAGCAACATTATCCGATTCTTTAGCTACTTTTGTTATTAAGTCCTTGAGAGAATATTCTTTATTATCCTCTTTTTTAGGGAGGCTACCACTTCCCTCTGGTTTATAAGAACCTGGAAAATCATTAACTGCAGATACGTATTTTACAGTCGTGTCTAACTGATAAATACCCTCATTTATTTTTTCTTGCGTATAATAAAGATAAGGGAGTTTCAAAACACTAGCTGCATACATCTTTTCATCTTGATTGATACCAGCTTCTTTTCCAGTAGTCAGTTGCTTAACATAAATAGAAAATGAATCCTTCTGATATTTTTCCGCTAACATTTCTTGGACTTTACTCATCCGATTATCTTCTTCAGAAGTTGATTCTTTAGCTACCCATCCAGCCTGATCAATATGTAGAAATTCTCTTCCCTCTACAAACATGGTCTTATCGATTGATACCTGAGAATAAGCTGATAAGGATGATTTCACTTCTTTCAAATCATAAGGACTATTGTACAGTTTAAAATCAGATTCTAACCATACTTTTTTTATTGTTGGAGTTACCTCTGACTGATCATATAAAAATCGTTTGTCCGCAGCTATAAATTGATGATTTGATAGCTTAAATACCGGAATTCCTTGTTTATTTAAGCGCCACTCCGTTATTTGGAAACTTGTTTTAGGAGTCAATTTTCCAGTTTCTACCACTAAATCTTCATTTGCATAAACAGGAACCTCTCCATAAACCATGGGATAACTTAATTTTTCTCTAAAATAAATACCAAAGTCAGATTGTGAAAGGTAATAAATTTCTTTCGAAGTATAGACAACTTCTTTTTCTGTGCTAACTACTTTTGAAACTGTCAAAAAACTCGGTAGCAACAAAATAATTAAGAATTTACGCATTCTTCCTTTCCTTTTCTTCTTGTAAACGCAATAATTGATTTTTATCAGCCAACTCTTCCAGCTTTTCATCCGACAGACTCAAAAATTGCTCTATTACATCTAATAAATTTTCCATTTTATCACCTTGGGAGCAAGTCAGGAATCGTATAAACTATTTCCCTCGACTTAGAATAATAGTACTTCGCTCGTGTATATTTGGCAGCATAATCCTCATCTTTCAACTTGGTAGCAAATGCTGTCTCCTTATCCTTTTCATCACTCAAGGTTTGATACTGAGTTTGCAAGTCTGCTAATTGCTGACGTCTTTGGAGTAATTGCTGATAACTCTGCGCTAAATTAAAAGTTGGCAAGATAAATAATAGCATAATCAAAATCAATACCCACCCCATAAAACGATTCCGTTTTTGTCGTTCTTTCATCAGGTAGCGACGACGTTGATATTCATTTTGAATAAAAGAATTATTCAATTGTACAATATTTTTAGACATTTTCTTCTACCCGTGTTTCACTGATAATTTCATACATGCCTGCTGCATCTTCTTTTTTTGTACTATCTTTCATCTCTAGTACTTTGACAAGTAGCAACTTATTTCCAAAACGAATTTCAACTTGGTCATTAACTTTCAAATCCGTTGAACTTTTGGCCAAGATTCCATTCACCTTGATTCTGCCTTTATCTGCTACTTCTTTTGCGACTGTACGACGCTTGATAATTCGCGATACTTTTAAATATTTGTCTAATCTCATCCTTATTACCTCAACTTATTATTGTACCATTTTTATCTATTTTATAGAAGAAAAATATCAAATGGAATTTTCTTTCTTAGACTCTTTTATCTCTAATAAACTTTCTCCAAAAATCAGCAGACCTTCTAAAATTTCATAATCTTTCTTATTTTGGACATCAAATACAAGCTCCATTAATCCCTTATTCTCAGCGATGCCTGCTTTTAAGTTCGTTGCGGATAAAGCTTTAAAATAATCTTGAGCTAAAAACAGTCGTTGAGTGACTTTTTCAAATTGAACTGTAATTTTATTATCTTTTCTTTCCACACGTTGAACAAAGACCTTGTCCAAATATGACTTGACTAAACCAATCTCTAAAAGATAGGCTACTACATCTGGGTATTCTCCAAAACGGTCCATCAGCTCTTCTTGTAACTCCTCATAATTGACACGGTTGTCAATTTGACGAATTTTCTTGTAAATTTCAATCTTATGTCGTTGATCAGAAATATAAGTATCAGGAAGATAGGCATCAATTTGCAAAATCAACTCAGCATTCCCTTTGGTTCTTGTGTTAGTGTTAGCATTACCGTTTCGTTTAGCAATAGCTTCCTCTAATAACTGCGAATACAATTCAAAACCAACAGAATCAATGAAACCAGACTGGGATTTTCCTAAAAGATTTCCTGCTCCACGAATCGAAAGATCTCTCATAGCAATCTTAAATCCAGAGCCCAATTCTGTAAATCCTTTAATCGCTTCTAATCTCTTCTCGGAGACTTCACTGATTGATTTTTCTGGACGATACATGAGATAGGCATAAGCAATACGATTACTACGACCGACTCTTCCTCTTAACTGATACAAGGTTGACAAGCCCATATGGTCCGCATTTTCAATAAATAAAGTATTGGCATTTGGAATGTCCACCCCTGTCTCGATAATGGTAGTTGTCACCAAGATATCGTATTGTCCCTCAATAAAGTCTAGTAGAGTATTTTCCAACTGGATTTCACTCATTCGACCATGAACATAACCAATCGAAGCCTCTGGAATCAACTCCTGTAATTCTGAAACCTTCTGGTCAATCGTGTCAACTTTGTTGTAAAGGTAGTAAACTTGACCTCCACGCTCCATTTCACGCAAAACAGCATCACGAATGACACTCTCATTCTTTTCCAAAACATAGGTTTGCACTGGATAACGATTAGTCGGCGGAGTTTCAATAACAGACAAATCTCTGATTCCCAGCATAGACATATGGAGGGTACGAGGGATTGGCGTTGCTGTCAAGGTCAGGACATCCACTTGTTTCTTCAGTTCTTTCAAGGTTTCCTTATGCTTGACACCAAATCGTTGTTCTTCATCAATAATCATCAAGCCCAAATCAGAAAACACAACATCTTTTGACAAAACACGATGGGTTCCAATCAAAATATCAACTTGACCCTTTTTCAATTTTTCAAGTGTTTCGGTCTGCTCTTTTTTACTTCTAAAACGACTCAATACATCAATATTAACTGCAAAATTTTGGAATCGTTCCTTAAAATTGGTATAGTGCTGTTGCGCTAAAACCGTCGTCGGAACTAGAACGACAACCTGTTTGTGACCATTGACTGCCTTAAAGGCTGCACGCATAGCAACTTCAGTCTTCCCAAAACCAACATCCCCAACTAAAAGTCGATCCATTGGTTGAGAAGCCTGCATATCCCTCTTGATTTCCTCGATACTACGAAGTTGATCATCCGTTTCAACATACGGAAAAGCATCATCAAAAGCATGTTGATCCTCATCATCAGCTGAGAAAGCAAAACCCTTCAACTGGCTGCGTTCAGAATAAAGTTTAATTAAATCATCAGCTATATCCTCTACCTGGTTCTTAACTTTTTGCTTTGCTTTTTTAAAATGACCGTCATTTAATTTATTGAGTTTTGGATCTTTCCCATCACTTGAAACGTATTTAGACAGTAGATGAATCTGTTCCACGGGGATGGAAATTTGATCCCCATTTTGATACTGGACACTTACATAATCGCGGTGAATCCCCTTGATTTCAATTGTTTCAATCCCTAAATATTGACCAATTCCATGAATGTGGTGAACAACGTAGTCCCCTTTTTCAAGTTCATTGTAATCTTTTAATCTCTCTGCGTTTGAAACATTTTGTCTTCGAAAACGACGTTTCAATTTCTTTTGAAAAATCTCATGTTCAGTAATCACCAGAATTTTTTCATCTACAAAATGAAAACCATGTCTGAGATTGCCCTCGATTAAGTTTACAGATTCTTTACATATGCTTGACTTATCTCTAGAATCTAATTTAATCTGATATTCCTCTAACACATCCTCCAATGTTTTACTTCCCATTGAATTGCTAGACTGCAGGATAATAGTATAATCCATTTTTTTATATCGTTCAATTTCTTCTTTTAGAGAAGAAAATTGATTGAAAAACTCCTGCATAGGATATTGATTAAATTGATAAATTTGGTCAAACTTGAGATTTCCTAACCCCTTTTGCAGATTAGAGAAAAAGGTAACCGGACTCTGTTTTTTATAGATTTGCTCTGTATCAGCAAAATACTGCATCTCAGAAAATGCTTTACTGTTCTGTAATTCTTCTGTAAAGTATTGTGCTAACTCCCTTTCAAAGACTTCATACTGATTCATCAATTTTTGATAATCATCAAAGAATATTGGTATGTCTTTTTCAATATAATCAAAGACAGTCCATGTCTTTTCATAACACAAAGATAAAAATTTCCGGTAATCAGAATGAATTTGTTTTTGGTGAAAACTTGAAAGAATTTCTTCTAAGTATGATTTTAAAATAGGTGATAAAGTCTTTGGAATTTGTTTTTCTAAAGCTGACTGACCTCTTTGATAATCATTTTCTCTCAAAAGTATGTCGCTAGCTGGAAAGACTGTGAGTTCTGTCTGATTTTCTTTCGATAATTGTGTTTCTACTTCAAATGACCTAATACCATCAATTTCATCACCAAAAAACTCAATTCGGCAAGGTTCTAACTGGGATATTTCAAAAATATCTAAAATATCTCCTCGCAAACTAAATTCGCCCTGAGTTTGTACTTGAGTGACTTTTCGATAGCCTATTTCCTTTAACTGATGGATAAGCGCGTATTGATCATATTCTTCACCAACTGAGATTTTTACAATACTATCTTTGAATACATTTGGAGACGGTAAAAACAATCGACTTGCTGCAATATTACAAACTAAATCCCTTTCTTAGATGAATCAGTCAAAAAACGCAAGGCTTCAACCCGTGAAATGATTTTTTCTTGTGAAGACATCAAAAACTCGACCATAGGGGAGTCATCTACCAAAAATGGATAGACCTGTTCCTCACCCAAGATAGAGATAAGATCACTAACAAGTCCTTCTGCTTCTCCATAAGTTGACGTCAGTAAAACAATCTTATCTTCTTTTTCTAAACTGCTTGCAATTGCTAAAGCTTTTGTAGAAGTTGACAAACCTAACATTAATTGTCTTTTTTTATATGTTAAATTTTGATGCCATTTTTGGATCTGATCATTTTCTGAGAATAAATCTAATAAGGTCACCATTTATCCGTTATACCTCTGCATCGTTTTTTCAAAGTTTTTCTCTTGTAAATAGTAGTTTACAGTATCGTCAACTTTGTCAATAGACTGTAAAATACCAATATAATCATCCTTGTCAAACTTACTCAAAACATGATTAACAACTGACATTCCATTTTTAGGTCTTCCGATTCCAATCTTAACACGATTAAAGGTCTGAGTCCCTATATGTTGAATAATAGACTTGATACCATTATGACCACCCGCTGAGCCTTTTGTTCTTAAACGAATTTTCCCAACTTCCATGTCAAGATCGTCGTAAATGACGAGTAAATCTTCAATATCCAAACCATAGTAAGTCAATAAAGCATGAACTGCTTTTCCACTTTCATTCATAAAGGTCGTTGGTTTGACAAGATAAATTTTTTCTCCATTGAAGAAAAAGGATGCTAGGTCTGCTTGAAATATCTTATCGTGTGTAAAAGTGACATTTTGTTTTTTCGCTAGTTGGTCAATCAACATAAAACCAACATTGTGTTTTGTTTCAAAATATTTATCCCCTGGATTTCCTAATCCTACAAGTAATTTGCTCATTTATTTTTCCTTTCAAAAGCCAAAAGGGTTGGAATTTTTTTCCAACCTAAGTGACACTATTCATTAAATTTTTTAGACATTAAAGCGGAATTCCATGATATCGCCATCTTGAACGATATATTCTTTTCCTTCTTCACGCAAACGTCCAGCTTCTTTTACAGCCTTTTCAGATCCGTATTTTACTAAATCCTCATATGACATGGTTACTGCACGAATAAATCCTTTTTCAAAGTCTGAGTGGATAATCCCAGCTGCTTGAGGAGCCTTCATACCACGTTTGAAGGTCCAAGCTCGAACTTCTTTTTCACCAGCTGTGAAGTAAGTTCCCAGTCCAAGCAAGTGGTAAGCTGCACGAGTCAACTTGTCAACGCCTGATTCTGTCAAACCAAGTGCTTCAAGAAACTCTTGCTTGTCTTCTTCGTCTAACTCAGAAATTTCTTCCTCAGCACGCGCAGAAATAACGACTACTTCAGCATTTTCTGTCGCTGCAAATTCACGAATTTGTTTAACATAGTCAATAGAGTCAGGTTCTGAAACCACATCCTCGTCCACATTAGCAACATAGAGCACTGGTTTAGTCGTCAAAAGGAAGAGACTTTTGACAACTTTTTGTTCTTCATCTGTAAACTCGATTGTACGAGCTGATTTCCCATCTTCAAGGACTGGTTTAATCTTTTGAAGAACATTAAACTCTGCCACTGATTCTTTATCTTTTTGCGTACGTGCCATCTTTTCTACACGCACATATCGTTTGTTCACTGATTCTAAGTCAGCAAGAATCAATTCCAGATTAATTGTATCAATATCTGCAAGTGGATCTACAAAGGCGTCTTCACGTCCTTGTTCACGCATAACATTTTCATCATCAAAAGCACGAACTACATGAACAATCGCATCTACTTCACGGATATTGGCCAAGAATTTATTCCCTAGTCCTTCTCCTTTTGAAGCTCCTTTTACAATCCCTGCAATATCTGTAAATTCAAATGTTGTTGGAACTGTCTTTTTAGGAGTAATCATTTCAGTTAGTTTTTGTAGGCGTTCATCTGGAACTTCTACCATTCCAACGTTTGGGTCAATCGTTGCAAATGGGTAGTTCGCTGCCTCTGCTCCTGCTTTTGTAATTGCATTAAAGAGTGTTGATTTACCAACATTTGGCAAACCAACGATACCTGCTGTTAAAGCCATATTTTCTCATTCTCCATTTTCATTTCAATCCCTAATATTATAACACAAAAAGGGAAAACTTGCTAACCCTCTAACTAAGGGTGCTCAGTCAATAATTTTATTCATTTTTCGATCAAAATCATAGCGCCCCATCATGACAACATGGTCACAATTACTACATTTGATTTTGATATCTGCTCCTACACGTGTAATTTCCCAACGATTTGCTTTTTTACCTGTTGATTTGATGGTACAAGCATGTGGTTTTTTCATCTCAACAAAATTTCCAACTTGATACATACTACTCTCCTTTTCTTTTTCGATTATATCATAAAAGAGGCGAGCTAGGCTCAACCTCTTTCACTTAATTTGTACGAACTGGGGTGATGAGCTGCATGAAGTCCTCGTCAGTGTCTGCTGGTACAAGAGTAAATGGACGAACAGCTGAGATAAAGCTAATGGTCACCTTTTCGCTATTTAAAGCTTTAAGAGAATCAATCAAGTAAGTTGGGTTGAAACTAATGGTCAAATCTTCACCAGTAACATGATCAGTATCGATTTCTTCGTTTACTTTACCAACTTCTGGAGAGTGAACATGGGCGCTAACAATCCCATTTTTAATTTCAAGTTTCACAGTACCATTTTGAGTCGCACTTGATAAAAGACGAGCACGTTCCATTGACTGGCGTAAGTTTACCACATCAAAAGTAATTGTAGTGTTAAAGTCTGTTGGAATCAAACGATCTGTATCAGGATAGTTACCTTCTAACAAACGAGTATAGAAGCTAATATTTTCGCTTCTAAAGAGGATTTGGTTATTGGCAAAGAAAATCTCTACAGTTTCAATATCGTCTGTAAATACTGCTGAAAATTCGCGTAGAGAACGGCTAGGAATCACGACATCAAAATCATCACTATTTTTTCAAGCGTTAATT
>NZ_JPFZ01000004.1 GCF_000722775.1 Streptococcus mitis subsp. hohhotensis | reverse complement strand
TGATTTCTTTGCCTTCTTCATTCACATAACTTGTTACGACTTGACGGTATACATGTGTTGTATTTCCTTTCTCGTCTTTCTTAGTTTCTTTGTAAATGTACTCTGGAATGTCTTTCTTATCTTTCGTTCCTTTGTCTGAAGGGTTGATTTCTTTGCCTTCTTCATTCACATAACTTGTTACGACTTGACGGTATACATGCGTTGTATTTCCTTTTTCGTCTTTCTTAGTTTCTTTGTAAATGTACTCTGGAATGTCTTTCTTATCTTTCGTTCCTTTGTCTGAAGGGCTAATTTCTTTGCCTTCTTCATTCACATAACTTGTTATGACTTGACGGTATACATGCGTTGTATTGCCTTTGTCGTCTTTCTTAGTTTCTTTGTAAATGTACTCTGGAATGTCTTTCTTATCCTTCGTTCCTTTGTCTGAAGGGTTGATTTCTTTGCCTTCTTCATCTACATAACTTGTTACAACTTTACGGTATACATACTCAACTGTTGTAACTCCTGTATTGACTTTTCCTGTTTCAGAAGCTGATGTTTCAGATTTTTTCACGAATTCATAAACATCACCATTGGCAGTTGTGATTGTTTCTGGTTTTAAGTCTGGTGTGTTTGTGTTGTACTCTTTACCTGTTGGACTTTGTGTTTCAGCTTTAACACTTGTCTTACCTTCAATCGCATTTCCTTCAGTATCAGTGTAACTTACTGTTACATCACCTTTTTGGAGTTCGTATTTATACGTTACTTCTGTTGGTGCAACCGTTACTTTACCTGTTTCTTTTCCTACTGTTTGGGCTGGTACTAATTTGTACACTTTGCCACTTTCAGTTGTGATTGTTTCTGGTTTTAAGTCTGGTGTGTTTGTGTTGTACTCTTTACCTGTTGGACTTTGAGTTTCAGCTTTGACACTTGTCTTACCTTCAATCGCATTTCCTTCAGTATCAGTGTAACTTACTGTTACATCACCTTTTTGGAGTTCGTATTTATACGTTACTTCTGTTGGTGCAACCGTTACTTTACCATTTTCCTTACCGACTGTTTGGGCTGGTACTAATTTGTACACTTTGCCACTTTCAGTTGTGATTGTTTCTGGTTTCAATTCAGGTGTGTTGGTGTTGTACTCTTTACCTGTTGGACTTTGAGTTTCAGCTTTGACACTTGTCTTACCTTCAATCGCATTTCCTTCAGTATCTGTATAGTTTACTGTTACGTCACCTTTGGCTAATTCATATACATATGTCACGTTTTGCGGATTTTCTGTTACTTTACCGTTTTCGTTGCCTTCTGTACGTGTTGGTACTAGGTTGTATACTTTTCCATCTGGCGTTGTGATCTTAGCTGGTTTCAACTTAGCTGTTGCTGTGTTGAAGGCCTTACCTGTTGGTGCATCTTTTTCTGCATCTTTTGGTGTTTCATAACCTGGAATCTTGTTACCTTCAGTATCTTTGTAGCTTACTGTTACGTCACCTTTGGCTAATTCATATACATATGTCACATTTTGCGGATTTTCTGTTACTTTTCCACTTTCGTTGCCTTCTGTACGGCCTGGTACTAGGTTGTATACTTTGCCATCTGGCGTTGTAATCTTACTTGGTTTCAACTCATTGGTTGCTGTATTGAAGTCTTTTCCTGTTGGTGCATCTTTTTCTGCATCTTTTGGTGTTTCATAACCTGGAATCTTGCTACCTTCAATATCTTTGTAACTTACTGTTACATCACCTTTGGCTAATTCATATACATATGTCACGTTTTGCGGATTTTCTGTTACTTTGCCATTTTCGTTGCCTTCTGTACGGCCTGGTACTAGGTTGTATACTTTTCCATCTGATGTTGTAATCTTACTTGGTTTCAACGCTTCTGTTACAGTAGTGTACTCTTTTCCTGTTGGTGATTGTGTTTCCACTGTCTTAGGTGTTTCATAACCTGGAATCTTGTTACCTTCAGTATCTTTGTAAGTTACTGTTACGTTACCCTTAGCTAATTCATATACATAAGTTACGTTTTGTGGAGTTTCTGTTACTTTACCGTTTTCGTTGCCTTCTGTACGTGTTGGTACTAAGTTGTATACTTTGCCATCTGGCGTTGTAATCTTACTTGGTTTCAACTCGGTTGTTGCTGTGTTGAAGGCCTTACCTGTTGGTGCATCTTTTTCTGCATCTTTTGGTGTTTCATAACCTGGAATCTTGTTACCTTCAGTATCTTTGTAGCTTACTGTTACGTTACCTTTGGCTAATTCATATACATATGTCACGTTTTGCGGATTTTCTGTTACTTTTCCATTTTCGTTGCCTTCTGTACGGCCTGGCACTAGGTTGTATACTTTGCCATCTGGCGTTGTGATCTTAGCTGGTTTCAACGCTTCTGTTGCTGTGTTGAAGGCTTTTCCTGTTGGTGCATCTTTTTCTGCATCTTTTGGTGTTTCGTAACCTGGAATCTTGTTACCTTCAGTATCTTTATAACTTACAGTTACGTTCCCATTTACTAACTCATACTGATAAGTTACAGTAATTTCGTTTTCTTCTACTTTACCAGATACTGGTTTAGATCCATCTAATAATCCATCACGTTCAGCAATTAATCGATATACTTTTCCATCTGCTGTTGTAATCTTAGATGCTTTTTTGTCTTCAACATTGTAATCAGTGTTAACACTTGCATTTGTTACAGGTTTTAAGCCATCTGCTGTTACTTCTTCAGTACTATCACCAGGCATTGTTGCAGTTCCGGCGATTGGTTGACCAGATTTGTCAACATATTTCACATTTACTGCTGATTTTTTCTCTTTGTAAACGAATGTTACAACTTTATCAGCTTCTGTTACTGTTCCTGTTTCTGGTTCTGATGTATTGTATAATCCATTATTTTCTGTTACAAGTTCATATACTTTTCCATCTGCTGTTGTGATCTTAGTTGCTTTTTTCTCAGCTACCTTATTATCATAACTTGTGCCTAACTCTGCTTCAGTAACTGCTTTCACTCCGTCTGCTGTTACTGCTTCTGTAGTATTTCCTGGTATTGAAGCTGTTCCTGCCAATGGAGCTCCTGTTTCATCTACATATTTAACTAGAACATTACCTTTAACTTCTTCATAAACATAGGTTACTTCAAGTGTTTTTCCTGATACTACTTGTCCTTCTGCAGCGCCAACGTTTTCGCCATTTGTTACGACTGCTTCTGCAGAGTAAGTAGCATTAGTTGTAGTTGTACCTTCTTTAGTAACTAATTTATATTTCTTGTTGTTAAATTCAATTGTTGCTGGTTTTTCATCGGTTTCAGCTGCGTTATATGCTGTTCCTGGTTTAGCATTTGTTGAATCTTGTACAGTTGCTTTAATTTCAGTACCTTCAGTATTAATGTATTTAATGACTACTGAACCTGCTTTTTCGTAAACATAAGTGACTTCTTTTATTTTACCTTCTTCAACTGTTCCAGTAACTGTTGCTGAGCCAGCTTTTACTCCATTATCAGAAGATACTAGGTAATATACTTCTCCAGTTGCTGTTGTAATCTTATTCGGTTTGTTAGCTGGAGTGCTTGCATCATAATTTGTACCATTTGATACATCTGTTGCATTTGCAACTGCTAATCCTTTTTCTTCTACTGTAGTTGGAGTTGTTGCATTATCAAATGTTAATTCACCTGTTAATTCAGTACCATCTGATAATTCATATTTAGTCACTA
>NZ_JPFZ01000003.1 GCF_000722775.1 Streptococcus mitis subsp. hohhotensis | reverse complement strand
AGCAGATTTGGCTAAGGCGGCTATTGAGGCAGCAACTGACCAAGCTGGAGTGACTGAGAAAGAAACAGCAGGCACAAACGCTATCAAAGCAGTGACTCCAGTAGGTAAAGAAAACGCTAAAAATGCGATTGATCAAGCTAAAGCTACTAAAGATAAAGAGATTGATGCGAATGATCAATTGAGTCAATCTGAAAAAGCGAAGGCTAAAGAAGCAACTAAGGCGGCAGCAGATTTGGCTAAGGCGGCTATTGAGGCAGCAACTGACCAAGCTGGAGTGACTGAGAAAGAAACAGCAGGCACAAACGCTATTAAAGCAGTGACTCCAGTAGGTAAAGAAAACGCTAAAAATGCGATTGATCAAGCTAAAGCTACTAAAGATAAAGAGATTGATGCGAATGATCAATTGAGTCAATCTGAAAAAGCGAAGGCTAAAGAAGCAACTAAGGCGGCAGCAGATTTGGCTAAGGCGGCTATTGAGGCAGCAACTGACCAAGCTGGAGTGACTGAGAAAGAAACAGCAGGCACAAACGCTATTAAAGCA
>NZ_JPFZ01000002.1 GCF_000722775.1 Streptococcus mitis subsp. hohhotensis | reverse complement strand
CGTTTGATTGGTGTAAGAGCCTGAGCCCCTTTTGCTTGTGCATCCTCAATCAATCCCCAAATAAAGTCGGCTGAAGCATTGTCAATAACAGGTGTAATATCAGCATTGTCAAATGGGTCACCAACTGTTAATTTAGCAACCTCTGCTTGAAGCAAAGTAGCTAATGTATCTGCTACACTTTCGAGAACAATGACACGTTTAATGGCCGTGCAACGTTGGCCTGAGTAGCTAAAGGCACCTGCAACGATTTGCTTAGTGGCATGTTCCAAATCTGCATCTTCTAGTACAAGAGCTGCATCTTTCCCGCCAAGCTCCAGCATGATAGGACGCATACCAGCTAAACGACCAATACGTTTTCCGATAGGAGTTGAACCTGTAAAGTTGATGAAGTTGACTTCTTTGTGCTCAATGATATAATCCCCAATTTCTGAACC
>NZ_JPFZ01000001.1 GCF_000722775.1 Streptococcus mitis subsp. hohhotensis | reverse complement strand
ACCAGCATGAAGAAGGCCGAATCGTGACAAGAGTTCATTATGTCTTGACCAAGGAAGACTATTTTGCAAATAAATAAGCAGTTGAGAAGAAATTTTCAACTGTTTTTTCTTCCTCTTACGAATAATTTAAGAGAGGAGAAAATATGGAAGCAATTATCGAGAAAATTAAAGAGTATAAAATTATTGTTATCTGTACTGTTCTAGGCTTGCTTGTCGGAGGATTTTTCCTGCTAAAGCGAGCTCCACAAACACCTGTCAAAGAAACGAATTTACAGGCAGAAGTTGAAGCTGTTTCTAAGGATTCATCGACCGAAAAGGAAGTGAAGGAAGAAAAGGAAGAACCGGTTGAACAAGATCTAATCACAGTAGATGTAAAAGGCGCTGTTAA